>JBCBBK010000018.1:0-30771 GCA_038531675.1 Cyanobacteria bacterium J06581_3 | reverse complement strand
GTCGAAGTCACAACCAAGCCAGCGATAAACATTGAAAGGAGCAAGCCATTACAGTGCAGCTTGCTCCTTTTTCATACGCTAGATTTTCATACACCAGATTTTATAGAGCCTTGTCTACTCAGCACCCATGATCTTCGGCACTTTAAAGAAGTCTTCCTCACGCTCGGGTGCGCTTTCGAGAATTGCCTCGCGCTCCGCGAATACTTCAAGCCGGTCGGCGCGCGTAATATTACTCACCTCAATTGCCCGAGTCGTTGGCGGCACATCAGTCGTATCCAGCTCATCCAGCTGCTGCACATACTCCAAAATGTTGTTGAGCTGATCGGTAAACTGCGCTTGCTCCGCATCGCTTAGCTCTAACCTGGCTAATATTGCAACTTTGCGCACTTGTTCAATGTCAATGGCGTGCTCAGATGTTTGGCCAGTTTTATTGTCAGACTTGTTATCAGGCTTGTTATCAGGCATTGGGGGTGGGTTAAATCATATCCAGTTTCATCCGACCAGTGACCTTCAGCCAGTTCTGGGCCTCGATGTAGTTATTCGGTGCAATCCGAATCGCTTCCATCCAGTAGCGGGCTGCTTCATCATACAGAGAGTCAGCTTCGCTTTTATCACCAGAGGCCTCAGCCTGCTCGCCCTGATAATGATAAATCACTGCTGTATTATTTAGCGCCTGAATCAGCCTTGGGTTTAGCTCTATGGCTTCTTCGTATAGCTCTAGCGCCTTTTGATGTTTACCGTTACTCGCCTCGATGAGCCCCATGTTGTAGAGGATGTAGCTCTTATCGTAAGGATCTTCTTCTAGGGTCAATGCTTCTTTGTAGTTGTCGAGCGCTTCTGCATATTCGCCATCGGCCTGGGCAGACATGCCATCGCGGTAGTAGGCAAAGGCTTCTTTGGCCTGTTGCTTCGCCGGTAGCATTTTCAAGATCATGTCAGCCATGACCGTAAATGACTTATCAATGAAGTTGTCGTTCTTTTGAGTTCTTGGCATTGAGTCCTTACTACAAATTCCCTAAACTACGGCTGCGATTCGCTCAAATCGATTCGCTCAAACAATAGGTTGCTCCATTAAAGACTAGCAAACTGTTGGAGGGGCGATCGCCTAAACGTAAGGGATTTTTAAGTAATACGACATCAGGTAACAAGTCTACTAAGCCACGTCGGCAGATGACTTCACTAGGCGCAGGTGAGATGGCTTGCTCTGACTTCCCTGGGGCTGTGACAGCATCACCTGATCACTCAGGTAACCAACCAGGCCACCAATGGTTTCAAAATCGTCTTCATCGAAGCGATCGCTAATATCAATATGAAAATGCTCTTCAAAGTCGTCACAGAAAACCATCACCCAGTCGAACCAGCACACTAGGGCCAAGTTCAAATCGGCGTGAAGCCTATCGGTTGGGCGAATGCGACCAAAGTCCAACCCAGAGTACTGACTAAATCGCTGATATACAAACGTCATAACCTCCTGGTCATCAGGGGAAGAAGAGAATAAACGACTCCACTCAGAAAGGCTCAAAGAGCGACGCCCTCTAGACTTTGTCCATTGATTCACCTCGCGGCGAATCGCCAGATCAGGGCTCATGTCAGCGTACGTATTGAGTGTGTCAAACCAGTTGTTTAGCTGTTTCATCATGGGAGGGTGCGGCCTTGGGAAAAAACCGTTAGATGATTGTGTGTTTAATATTCCCATGCACCCTGGGGTAATTACGGTGCTATTTGTCACTTGGATACTGAAATAAAGTTTTGAAGCCTATGAAAACCATTGATAAAATTAAATGCAAAGCGCTACAACAGCGGTTTTTACGTTCCTGTAAGAAGAAGCCATGAAAGAACATTGATAGATGAGATTGAAAAATAAACCCAAAGGTAGGGAGAAATCACTGAAAAATAGAAAACCGCACCCAATTGGATGCGGTTTTAAAATGGTTAAGGCGTATTTGCCTATACATAATGCCTCGTACCGTTGCTCTGTAGCTTCTGCAACCTTGCTTTACACAACTGAAGAAGAGCCTGCTAGCTGCCTTGTGTGTGAGGCAGCGGGTAAATGAATAGCACGCTCTTCTTCGGAATTTGTTTCTACATCGTTCCGTGTATCTGCCTCTGCTGTCGCACGCGCGGCTACGGCTGATGTAGTCATGGCTTTTGCCATTGACTCTGGCGGCATAGGCCGCCCTACCCAGTACCCCTGCAAATAGTCGCAATCGTACTGAGCAAGCAGATCTTGTTCTGCCTGATTCTCGACACCTTCCGCAACCACCTTCAAGTTCAAACGATGAGCTAGCTCAATGGTGGACTGTAAAATAGCCTGATTCTTAGGATCGTGGGTTGCCCCACGAACAAAGCAGTTATCGATTTTGAGCGTGTCGATGGGCAGCTGCTTTAGGTAGCTTAAAGACGAATAGCCGGTACCAAAATCGTCAATCGCCAGGCGAATGCCCAGTGCTTTAAGTTCATTAAGCGTTTCAATCGCAGATTCAGCATCTTGCATCAGCGCTGTTTCAGTAATTTCTAACTCCAAATTTTCAGGTGCCAAGCCACTGTTGGCTAGCGTATTTTTAACGGTGTCGATTAGGTCGGTTTGATTGAACTGAACGCTAGAGAGATTGATAGACACATACTTCATGCCCCAGTTTTGCTGAAGCCATCGTTTGGCCTGAACGCAGGCTGTTTCCAGTACCCACTGACCGATCGGCACAATTAGGCCAGTGTCTTCAGCGAGGGGCACAAACTTGGCCGGTGAAATATAGCCGTGTTCTGGGTGATGCCAGCGAATAAGCGCCTCACTGCCTTCAATTCTGCCACTATTCAGGTTCAGCTGAGGCTGATAGTACACTTCAAATTCACTGCGTTCTAAGGCATAACGTAGCCACGTTTCTAGCGCAATTTGATCGCTAAACACCACAGGCATATCAGATCGATAGAACTGGCAATGATTGCTCTTTTGCTTTTTTGCAAATTCCAGGGCGGCATCGGCCTGACGCAGCAGACTGTAGAGATCTTCGCTTTGGTGAAGTAGAAACGCAACGCCAATACTAGTCGTTACAAAAATTTCCTGCCCCGGCAGAGAGAAGGGACGGCTGAGGGCGTCCATCAAATTTTCTGCGGTTTCTCTGGCTTGCTGTGCCCGCTCCAGATTGGGTAAGAAAACAGCAAACTGGTTGGCGGTAAGCCGGGCTAGTGTGGCACCTGGTGGCAAGCAGGCCTGCAATCGCATCGATGCGGCCTTGAGCAGCTCGTCGCCAGCCGGATAGCCCATCACGGTGTTCACCAGCCGCAGTCGGTCCAGGCTAATAGACATAAATGCCAGGGTTTGCTGACTGTTATGAGCGGCTGTAATTGCCTGACTCAAGCGCTGGTGCAGCAGTCGATAGTTGGGCAGGTCTGTCAGGCTGTCGTAATGGGAAAGGCGGTTGAGCTGCTCGGCGGTGTTACGCAGGGTATTAACATAAAGCTCGCTGGTATCGGTAAGCCTTTTGATTCTCGCTTCGATGGTGTTGGAGACTTCAGCCGGTGATATAGGTCGTATCAGGCAGTCATCTGCACCGAGTTCCATGGCTCTGCGGGTGTGCGATCGCCCATCGTCATTCGTCATCAAGATAAAAGGCGTCAGCTGAAGCTCGTCATCGTGGCGAATGGCTTCTAGCACCTGATGGCCATTGAGCCCGTTGCCGCCAGGAGCCTGTAACTCCCAGCTACACAAAATGACATCGGGCCTGTGTTTTCTGCCTGCCTGAATCCCAGAAGGTCCATCATCCGCAGTGTTTACCAGAAAATCCTCAGACAGCAAGTGGCTGACAAGTTCACTGCGACTTGGGCTAGGAGTTTCTATAACTAATATCTTTCGCATGTAAGGTTTCTTAGCCCTCGCACTCTTGGGTAATCCCAAGGAGTCGGATAGTGAAGAAGCAAGCAAAAACGGTAAAGTTCGTGGCTTGATCTTAGGATGCCCGAGAGCACAGACCTGTTCGCACAGGTCGTTAGAGATCTGACGAGAGAATGGTTATGCAAAAGATATCGCGAATAAACGCTAGGAAGTCGCGGCGGTTTGTAAGGTAGAGACAAAAGTGGGGTAAGACACTGCCGCTGCTTCAGCCCGTTTGATGCTGGTTTTGGCTGGGGCTCGGGTGGCTGCGATCGCTAGTGCCATGGCAATTCGATGGTCTGTATAACTATCTAGCTCAGCGGCTGTAAGTTCTGTAGCCTGGCCCGACCCTGTAATTTCCATCCCTTCTGGATATTCCACCACATCACCGCCCAGCTTGGTAAGTGCAGCCGCCATCACGGCTAGCCTGTCGCTCTCTTTGACCCGCAGTTCAGCGGCCTCGGTAATCTTTGTCGTCCCTTCCGCAAACAGAGCGGCTACTGCCAGAATGGGAACTTCATCAATCAGACGTGGAATCAAGTCCCCCCCGATGTGACAGCCTTTCAGCTGACTGTGGCGAACACGCAAGTCGGCAACCGGCTCACCGGTAACGTCTCGCTTATTTTCCAGCGTAATATCAGCGTTCATTGCAGCCAGCGCGTCGAGCACACCTGTTCGCGTAGGGTTTACGCCCACGTTTTCAATCAGTAAATTCGACCCTGGGGTGATGGCTGCTGCAACTAGCCAGAATGCGGCGGAGCTGATGTCACCAGGGACGATGACGGTTTGCCCTGTAAGTTTCGCTGGGCCGTGCAGCGTCACGCTATGTGTCGTAGCATCGATGGAAAGCTTGGCCCCAAAAGCCTTGAGCATGCGTTCGCTGTGGTCTCGTGAGAGGCTCGGTTCGGTCACAGTTGTATCGCCGTCTACCGCAAGTCCTGCGAGCAGTAAGCAGGATTTCACCTGGGCCGAGGCGATGGGGGAGTGATAGTGGAAGGGAATGAGCTGCTGTCCTTGTACACCTAGTGGAGCCAGGGTATTGTCTGCTTTACCTGCGATGACTGCGCCCATTTGGGTCAGCGGTGCGATTACTCTTTTCATAGGGCGCGATCGCAACGACCCATCCCCCGTCACCGCAAAAAACTTTCCGGGCATAGCGGCCAATAGCCCGAGCATCAGCCTCAGCGTTGTGCCCGAATTCCCCGCATCTAGCACATCATCCGGCTCTTGCAGCTCGCCGCCTGTCCCTTCTACCGTGACCCACTCATCTTCGAGCCCGGATACCTTGGCACCCATGGCGCTAAAGCAAGCCGCCGTACTGCGAGGATCTTCACCGAGTAACAAGCCTTTGATGTGGGTGGTGCCTTGGGCGATCGCGCCCAACATCAGCGCCCGATGCGAAATAGACTTATCGCCAGGAACCGTAATCACGCCAGTGAGCGGACCGCCCTCGGCCCCGTTAATCTCCAAGGTTTGATGAGGGGCTTGGTCAATCAGCTGCAAAAAAGTCATAGCGGCAAAGGAAAAGGAAAAACGAAGGCTTTGATTGGGTTAAAAGCAAGACGGGGCTAAAGCAAAACGAACAGCACAACCAAAACGATAACGACCACGAGCAAAATAAATAACATCTAAGAAGCCTCCTGCTGACAATAGCTATTAATACCTTCTATCAGCTGCGATTCTTCGTTATCAACAGACTGTAAAAGACTATATGCACTGTTTGTCTTGGCCTGAAATCGGTCGAATTCGCGTTGAAAGGCTTCTTCGGAGTCGGCTTCTGCCAGCAGCTGCATGGCCTCTCGGGCGCTGACGAGGGCATTGCTCCACTGCGTGGCGACAGCAACGTAGCGATCGCGGTAGCTACTCAGCTGCTCGTCGGTAATAGATAGCTCACTGAGTGAGCGCGCCAGGTTGCTACTCCCAACACTGGCATCTTGTACGGTGCCCATGTAGTCTGAGGCGGCAGCTTTTAGCTCTGGTAAGTTCTGTGCGCTAGATACCTTTCCTAAGGACGTATTAATAGACTGCTCATAGTCTTGGGCAAAGGGTTGTGAGTCGTTGATGAGGGTGATGAGCTGTTGGCATTGGGACGCGGGCTGGCCACAGCTAGTGAGGGCAAGAAGTAATAAGCTACTAGGTAGTGTCAGCGCTCTGTTTAGAGCTTTGCGAAAAGCCATACACAAGATGGGGACATCAGAACGTCTTGAAGCGTACTAAGTGAGTATAAACGTGAACAACACTATTCCAGAAAATATAGCCAGTACATCAGTCGTGGAAAAGCTGACACAGCATCGACAGCAGTTTTCATCGTTGATCGGTAAGCAGTACTTTAATTACGGCGGTCAGGGGCCGATGGCCGATAGTGCGATCGCTGCGCTAGCCCAGGGCCAACAAACCATCCAGACTAAAGGTCCTTTCTCGGCTGACGTATACGAGTGGATTGTGGAAGAAGCGCGGTTGATTCGAGGGGCGATCGCTAATGCCCTGGGCACAACACCCGACACGATTACACTCACCGAAAATGTGACCGTCGGGTGCAACATTCCGCTGTGGGGATTGCCCTGGCAAACAGGTGACCACATTTTGATGGGCGACTGTGAGCATCCTGGTGTTGTCGCAGCGGTGCGAGAACTATGCAGACGCTATGGAACAACGGTAAGTACCTGCCCACTATCGAATTGGCTGACTGGCGCAGACCCCGCCCAGATTATTAAACAAGGACTGCGACCAGAAACGCGACTGGTGATTGTGAGTCATGTGCTGTGGAATACCGGGCAGCTGTTGCCGATGGGTGCGATCGCAAATCTTTGCCACAACAACGCACCCCACACCCGACTGCTGGTAGACGCTGCCCAATCCGTTGGGTCGCTTCCCCTAGACCAACCCAGCTGGCGCTTACCCGAAACTGGCGTAGACTTCTACGCATTTACAGGCCACAAGTGGTGGGGCGGGCCTGCTGGACTAGGCGCACTGTACGTGCGATCCGAAGTGTTTGAAGAGATTGTGCCGACTTATGTGGGCTGGCGAGGTGTAGAAGTAGATGCAACGGCGAACCCAACTGGATGGGAGAAAGGAGGCAAAAAGTTTGAAGTCGCCACCTCCGACTACAGCCTTTGGGGTTCACTACGTCAAGCCATGGCCGTTCAAGAGTCGTGGGGGACTAGTCAGGAACGATATGACCGGATCTGCGCCTTGAGCGAGCGATTATGGATGGGGTTACGCGAATTATCACACGTTCGTTGCCTACTAAAAGATGCGCCACCGCCCTCCGGACTCGTGTCTTTTCAGCTTTTGGATGCTGATGGCCAGCCAACATTCGAGCGGCATAGCGTCTTGGCAAAGCAGCTGGAGACAGAAAAAATCTACGTTCGTACGCTGCTATCGCCTAATTGTTTGAGGGCCTGCGTACACTATCTCACCCTCGAATCTGAGGTAGATAAGCTCATCGTGCGAATTACTACAGCAAGCAGCTAGTCGTACTCGCGGCCTTCATATTCGCGACAGCCCTTACAGGGGCCAAAGGGATTCGCCGCGCAGCGAATATAGGGTGATCGCGCGTTGAGCTGACAGGTAATATCACCGATCACTAGCCCCATGCCCTCGACGTAGTGCTCGTCTGGATGACGAGGTCTGCGGGTGACACCGCGTAGGCGATCGCTGGACACAGTCTCAGCGGCCATACGAATCTCGTTTTCAAAGGGCTCACGAATTAGCCAGGCAACGAACAGGGAAATTCCTGCTGGTAGTAACCCGACAAAAAGAATCAGCGCGGTGAACATGGAACGAAAGGGGCAAGCAGTGACTTACTTTGTTTTAGCGTTTTTATCTTCTTTTTTGGGGCGATAGGTGGACGCTACGCTGAGCTCTTCCAGCTGCTTTTTATCGACAGTAGAGGGGGCGTTGGTAAGTAAATCGCGGGCCTGCTGGGTTTTGGGGAAGGCGATCGCCTCGCGAATCGACTGCTCACCCGCCAGCAACATCACCAATCTATCTAGCCCGTAAGCAATCCCACCATGGGGCGGCGTGCCATACTCAAACGCCTCCAACAAAAAGCCAAACTTATCGTTTGCTTCCGCGTCCGACAGGCCAATGGTTTCAAACACTTTCGCTTGCACCTCTGGCTGATAAATTCGCAAGCTGCCACCGCCAATTTCGTAGCCGTTGTACACAATGTCGTAGGCCACGGCTCTAGCCGTAGTGAGGTCGTCAGTGTCGTCTGGGTGGGGTGCGGTGAATGGATGGTGCAGCGCCTCGTGGCGATTTTCGTCGGCGTTCCACTCGAACATAGGGAACTCGGTAATCCACAGCAGATTGGTTTTGCTCTCGTCAATTAGGTTTAGTTCTTTGGCGATCGCCTGCCGCAGTTTATCCAGTGTCGCGTTTACAGTCGCATTATCACCCGCCGCAAACAGCAACAAATGCCCCGGCTGTGCGCCCGTTCTTTCCAGCAAAGTCTGCTTTTGCTCGGCTGTCAGGTTGTCCTTAATTGCACCAATCGTATCGATCTCACCGCCTTCGCGTACTCGAATGTAGGCGACACCACGCGCTCCTGCATCAGTTGCCACCTTAAACAGATCGCCCTTCGGCTTGATTCGCACATTGGAGATCGCATCATTGCCGTTTGGAATCGGCAGTACCTTCACCTGTCCGCCATTCTTCACCGCACCAGAGAAAACTTTGAAGCCAGAGTCTTTCACGATGTCGGAAACATCTACTAGCTCCAGGTCGTAGCGAGTATCTGGCTTGTCGCTACCGTAACGGGCCATGGCGTCGGCATAGGTGAGTCGAGGGAACGGCGTTGGAATGTCTATTTCCTTTACAGCTTTAAATACGTGAGCTATCAGTCGCTCGTTGAGATCCAAAATCTCCTCTTCACCCATAAAGCTCATTTCCATATCGAGCTGAGTGAATTCTGGCTGGCGGTCGGCGCGTAAGTCTTCGTCTCGGAAGCAGCGAGCAATCTGGTAGTAGCGGTCCATGCCCGATACCATCAAAATTTGCTTAAACAGCTGAGGTGACTGCGGCAGTGCAAACCAGTCGCCTTCGTTGACGCGGGAAGGCAAAATAAAGTCACGAGCACCTTCGGGCGTAGAGCGCGTCAGAATGGGCGTTTCGATTTCGATGAAGTCTTCGGTGTCTTCTAGGAAGCGGCGGATAGCTTTGATAGTGTCGTGACGCAGGCGCATGTTGCGGGCCATGCGATCGCGCCTTAAATCCAGATACCGATACTTTAGCCGCAGGTCTTCGCGAACATTTTCTTCTTCTGCGGTAGATACCTGAAAGGGCAGCTGCTTGCGAACGGCATTTAGAATCGTCAGCTCGTCGGCATAAATCTCAACTTTTCCCGTTGGCAGCTTATCGTTCAGCGATTCTTTCGGGCGCTGCGTAACCCGACCCACTACCTTTACTACGTACTCGTTACGGGCTTCTTCGGCCACTGGGTAAGAAGCTGGGGTGCGCTCAGGGTCGCTAACGACTTGTACGGTGCCAGTGCGATCGCGCACATCCAAAAACACCACCCCACCATGGTCTCGATAGCGATCAACCCAACCATAGAGCGTGACCGTCTTTTCAATATGCTCAGCTCGGAGTTGACCGCAATAAAGGCTACGCATGGCGACAGGAGGTATCGATATACCAAAAATAAAACCTTTTCATTATGAGGTATGAACGCCTGTATGCACAAAGCATCTTTGTCGGACATTTGAGTAAGCACGACCTGCTGATACGCTTGAGCAGATTAATGAAGCTTGGGATTTTGAGAGGCGATCGCCTAATGGCTACCACTAGACCCATCACAACATTGATTGAAGAGGTTCACTACAAGGGCGAGGGGCGGTGCTTTGAGGTCTCGCTTAACAATGGTTCTAGGCTTCTAGTACCAGTCGATTTGCTGAAGATGGAACTATGGGAAGACGGCCAACTCAAAGCAGCGCCAAGGCCGACTGACGCACAGCTATCCACCGTCCAGGTATGGTCCGGTGGCCGCTCGATTGACATCGACTGCATCAAGCAAAACTTTGGGCTTGAGCAGCTTCTAAACGCTGTAGCCTCCTAGCTTTCAAGATGCAGAAGAGCAGCAAATGTTTACAGGCATCCATCAAATTGTTAACGCCGCTTGAAATTCACAAATGAGGTGCTAGTATTTCAATCAACCGCTAGGGGTGCCTTGTTACAAGGCTGAGAATATACCCTCTGAACCTGAGTCTGGATAATGCCAGCGGAGGAAAGCATGAATAGAATTATGGATCGCTTCACCCAGGAGCTTCGAAGATGGGTGTGAGCTTGGTTGTATTACTGGTAAGCGCTGCGACCTTTGCCCTAATCGGCATTTCGCAAGCTGGGCGCAAGGCTATCGACCTAGAAGATTATATGGTGAGCCGCAACCAGGTGGGCGGCCCCATGGCGCTGGCGACGGTCACGGCCTCAGCACTCGGCGCGTGGATTTTATTTAGCCCAGTCGAAGCAGGTTCTGCACCTGGCTATGGTGGAATTGCCGCTGTCTTGGGATATTGCCTGGGCTCGGCGGCGGCGGTCTTTATGTTTGTGTTTGTGGGGCCTCGGCTGCGACAGGTCATGCCCTGGGGGCACTCGCTCAATGAGTATGTGCGGCACCGGTTTGGGGCTCAGACAAATGCTTTGGCAAATGCTTTGGGCGATCGCTCAATCCAGACTCCGCAGAAAAATATTTGGGGTCAGGCGATGTACTGGCTGACGGTGCTGGTGATGCTGCTGTACATGTTTGTGTACTTATCGGCAGAGCTGACGGCGATCGCCCAAACCCTCGAAATAGTCGCTGGTGTTCCTGTGCTCACGACGGCCATCGTCGTCATCACAGCCGTCTTCTTGTACACCGCCTACGGTGGACTAAAGGTCACTATCCTGACTGATGCCTTTCAGTTCGCGCTGATTGTGCCATTGCTGCTGATTTGCTTTGTAATCACGCTAGTGCTGCTTGGGGGTATCGGCCCCGCCTTTGCTCCGGTCGCCGAAAAACTGCCAGAGATGCTATCGCTGGGTAACATTGGCGGGCTCAGGTTTGGCGCGACGCTGATTATCGCGATTGTGGCGGCGGAGCTGTTTAACCAGGGTAACTGGCAGCGCGTTTTTGCCTGCCGCGATGACCAGACTGTGCGGCGTTCTTTTTTGGGTTCTTCGCTGGTCATTTTGCCTTTGATATTCCTTTCTGGGCTGCTAGGGCTAGTGGCGGCTGGCAATGAACTCACGGGCGCGACGGCATTTTTTGAGCTGTTACAGGTCCTGCCGATTCCTGGCTGGCTGCCTGGTGCGGTCGTTCTACTTGCCGTCGCACTGGTTATGAGTAGCCTGGATACTTTGCTAAATGGCATTAGCGCTGTTTTCACTGTTGACTTGCTACGCCTGACCAATCAGCCGAATCAGGTGCTGTTAATATCTCGGATTTTGACGGTGGTCGTGGGGGCATTAGCGGTGGCGATCGCCGCCCAAAAGTTCAGCGTTCTCTATCTGTTCTTTATCGCCGATCTCTTTTGCGCTGGGCTCCTTGTTCCCATCATCTTCAGTTTTTACAGACGCTACCAGTCAGCGGCCAACGCCTTTTGCAGTTCAGCAATTGGCATTTTCGTGGGAGCTCTGTTCTTCCCCACGCCCGAATTTGCGCCACTGGTAAACATTCCTGGCGGCGGCGATTTGCTCAACAGCTTCGCCGCCGCCCTCGTCACGTCGACACTGATCACCTTTCTTTGGTGCTATATCGACACCACCTTTCGACACGAGCAAATCGCCGCTTTTGACTACAGCGCCTTGCAGCACATCAAACCCTATAGCTAACGAGGATCTTCTACCCATGACTCAAGCTTCTGATAGAACCACCACAAACACCAAATCAGCAAATCAAGCCCCCGATAAAACAGCTGCCGCAGCGCATGCGAGCGCTATCAACAACACCTCTGCAACAACCAGCCAAAGAGGCGTTACGCCTCTGCGCGCCAGCTGGATTGCCAAACGCAAAGGCCAGGCCAACGTCTCACAAATGTATTACGCGCGTCAGGGCGTAATTACTGAAGAGATGGACTACGTCGCGCGGCGAGAGAACCTGCCCGTAGAGCTGATCAAAGACGAAGTGGCTCGGGGTCGCATGATCATCCCGGCGAACATCAACCACCCCAATCTAGAACCAATGGCCATCGGCATTGCCAGCAAGTGCAAAGTCAACGCCAATATCGGCGCATCTCCCAACTCTTCTGACATCAATGAGGAAATCGACAAGCTGCGACTAGCCGTAAAGTACGGCGCAGATACGCTAATGGATCTATCAACGGGCGGTGGCAACCTCGATGAAATTCGTACTGCGGTGATCAATAACTCACCGATTCCAATTGGCACCGTCCCGATCTATCAGGCTCTAGAAAGCGTCCACGGCAGCATCGAAAATCTGGACGCGCAAGACTTTTTGCACATCATCGAAAAGCACGCTCAGCAGGGCGTGGACTACATGACCATTCATGCAGGCATTTTAATTGAGCATCTACCTTTGGTAAAAGATCGCCTGACAGGTATCGTCTCTCGTGGCGGCGGCATTATGGCCCAGTGGATGCTGCACCACCACAAGCAAAACCCACTATTTACTCACTACGATGACATCATCGAAATCTTCAAGCGCTATGACGTGTCCTTTAGCTTAGGAGATTCATTGCGCCCTGGCTGTCAGCATGACGCCTCGGACGATGCCCAGTTCGCAGAGCTAAAGACCCTGGGAGATCTTACTCGCCGCGCTTGGAAGCACGACGTACAGGTGATGGTGGAAGGGCCTGGTCATGTGCCCCTCGATCAGATTGAAATGAACGTGAAAAAGCAGATGGAAGAATGCTCTGAAGCACCTTTTTATGTGCTGGGTCCGCTAGTGACCGATATTGCCCCAGGCTATGACCACATTACCTCTGCGATTGGTGCGGCGATGGCTGGCTGGCACGGTACGGCTATGCTTTGCTACGTCACCCCAAAAGAGCATTTGGGCCTGCCCGATGCTGAAGACGTGCGCAATGGCCTAATCGCCTACAAAATCGCTGCCCACGCTGCTGATATTGCCCGTCATCGCCCTGGCGCTCGTGACAGAGACGACGAGCTGTCGCGAGCGCGCTATAACTTTGACTGGAATAAGCAGTTCGAGCTGTCGTTAGATCCGGAGCGGGCCCGTGAGTATCACGATGAAACACTGCCTGCGGATATCTATAAGACGGCGGAGTTCTGTTCTATGTGTGGACCGAAGTTCTGCCCTATGCAGACCAAGATTGATGCGGATAAGCTGAGCGAGCTGGAGAAGTTCTTGGCGACAGCGCCAAAGGCTTAAGCCCTATTACGCAAGTCTCAGGATAAGTTGCCGGTTCCTATCGGCAACTTATCCTGCAAGAAGGTAGCCTACGATTTCGCTCAGGGTTCGTATGTAGGACTCGGTATCAGCCCTGCCTGGTAGCTGAGCGAAGTCGAAGCTACAACAGCTTTCGCATTGCGATCCAGTCTTCTGTATTTACCAGCCAGGGCATCACCGAGACCTTGATCGTAATGCCGTTGTTATCGATATAGATGCGTCGACTGTCTGCCTTGACAACATCCCAGGAGTCGAAGGTATAGCGCTTTGTCGCTAGCCCTAGCAGGTTGTACACCGTTAGCTGGCGAGGCTCTAGCAAAAAACAAGGTCGTTTCAAACAACAGGCACCGAATGCCGCTATCACCAAGCCCAGAATAGCGGGTAAAAAGAGACTGCTATTCCCCTGAAAGACTATCCAAAAACTATAAAGCGCGATCAGCAAGCCGCCCACCAGGAAAAAGATACCTAGCGTTGTTTTGTAATAGGCCGTTAAATGCTGTTGTGAGCGGTTGGGTTGCATGAAAGAAGGGGTGGCGCGCTATCAGGAACGAGAACGTTTCATATTTACAATGAGTGTACGGAAATATGCATGGAGAATATCACTGAAATATTAAATTTGCCTGGTCTGTTGTGTGAACTTTTTATAGTTTGAGTTATAGATTGAAGATATTTTTTGCGGTTTGATCGCCCACATACCGCCAGTGCCAGGGTTCTGGCGAAGTCGTGCCTAGTAGGCCTTTCTCCTGAACTGATAGCTCGAAGCCATGGCTACTTGCATTGTCTTGAAGCCATCTAAAGGCGCTGGACTCGGCAAAACTAGTTTGCCAGTCTTGGGATTGCTCACTGCCGCCGATAGCGATCGCATACCCCGTCCCATAGTCATCATCCACCGTTTCAACCGGCGCTTTTTCAGCGTATCCCGCCAGCACAAACAGCTCAATATCCGCCGCCTGAGCCGCCGAAAACATTTCCCAGTAAGCCTCAGCAGCAGCAGGCCTAAGCGTAATACTGCCATCTTGTAGCAAGGGGGTCAGTTCATTGGCTTTGGCTTGCGGATAGCCATCGTCATCAGCTGAAGGCGATCGCCAGTCCTGCCAGTTTTGAGGCACCTGGGCCAGGCGATATTGCCCCCATTGATAGGCTTTGACACCAATGCCCATCGCGAAAACCAGGGCCAAACTCCCGATGAAAAACTTGATCAAACGAGGGTTAGGCGGTGGGTAGAGCTTGCTAATAGAAGTAGACCCAGAAGAGGTGCCAAACCAGGTGCGTCGGTAAGATTGGCCGAGGCCAGTAGAGTTAGCAGGTCGTTTTCTCCCACCGGGGGCAGCTAGTGCCGTTGCAAAGCGACTGTCTTCGGCAATCTTTTGATAGTGGCCCACCTGCCCCAGGGTATCGAGCGCTGCGGTTGCATCGGCAAAGCGATCTTCCCAGCGATGTCGAACCAGCCGGTCAATAAATTCGGCAATGGGTAAGCTCACCTCAATGCCTTCTCGCCACAGCAGGCCGCGATTGGGATCATAGGTCAGCTCATAGTTGGGCTTGCCGGTGAGCGCTTCTATGGCTATCAGGCCCAGCGCATACAAATCACTCGCGGGCCTGGGGGCATCGGCATAGTCACCCTTCATTTGCTCGGGGGCAAGGTAGGGGTGAGGGCTGACGGGCACTTTTACCTGTAGCCGTCCGTCTGTGCCAATCTCGCTTCTCGACAGCCGTGAGAGTCCGCCGAACTGGGTTAGAAAAATTTGCCCATCAGACGACTGCCGAATCAGGTGCTGCGGATGTATGTTTTGGTGAACAGCAGCCCTTCTGTGCAAAGCCGAGAGCGCTACCAGCACATCTTTGAGCAGCTTGGTTACGTAGCTTTCGCTGAGCTGCTTTCCGGGTTTAATTTCTTGGCTGAGGGGATGACCCACGACTTGCTCTTGAACAAGATAGAAGACGTGGGATTGACTTGCATTTTTAGCAGAGTTAGCACCGCCCTGCCCGGATAGCACTTGACCAGAAACGCTTTGACTAGCCGCCACCTGATGAAAAAAAGACAACACCTGAGGCACCTGGGGAGACTGGCCCAACTGCTGTAGCATTTTGGCTTCGCGCATCAGGCGATCGCCCATATCCTTCTGAGAATAATTGATTCCAGTAATCACACAGGGCTGACGCTGTTGCTGGCGATCGCATCCCAAATAAACTGTACGAAATTCTGTACAGCTCAGCTGCTTCTCCAGCTCAAATCGATTATTGAGAATCTTTTGAGTGCTCATTCTCTAAAGATAAAGGGCGGCATGGCTACCTACATCAGGCAGCAGTCATATAGACAATCTACAACTATCGGGCAAGCGTTTCCGCTCAGTACTTAAATCCAGGATAGCGGAAGATCAAGCCTTCGATTTTGCCTCCTTGGACTTCGCTTCTAGCGTTTCTAAGCGGCTCTTCAGCTCCTTATTCACCTGCTGCATGTCTTCTATTGTCTGACGTAACTCTACCAGGGCCGCGTCGGATCCAATCTTCTTCTGCACCTTCTGAGCCGCCTCATCGGCCCGTCGCTTCACCCGACCATCGGGACTGTGGGTTGCCAATCCTCGTAAAATCGAGATGGCGCCTTGCACGTCCATTTGTGATAGTGCTGCAACAGTGGCCACCTGCGTCAAAAAGAAATCTTCCCGAGAAAGGGTTTCCAATCTTTCTAGGATGCGATCAATGGCTATTTTCTCCTGACTTGTAGAGATCGCGCCTAGTGCCCGAATAGCGGCCAGTCTGAGCGGTTGGGGTACCCCTAGCTCGGTGTAGGGCAGCAGTAAGTCGAGGGCGGCTTCGGAGGTTTTGAACTGGCTAAGGCCAGCGATCGCCCCACTGCGAACCAGTTCATTCCAGCCCGCGCGTTCCTTGAGCACAGTGCCCAGCAGCTTCAGGGTTTTCTTTTCCTTGTCTTTGCCTTCTATTGTTGCTGTGCCTACCTTGCCGAGCGATCGCACCGCCGCCGACTCTACGTAATAGCTCTCATCGCCCTTTTCAACTACCGACTTCAGCGCTTTATAGCTATCCGCTGTCTTCACACTGCCCAGGGCACTTACCACCGCGCGGCGCACCTTCGGATGCTTATCCTCTATTCCCTTTATCAAAGCCGCCTCAGCCTGAGCGAGCTGTACCGACCCAAGCTGCTCAGCCACTTCTGCCCGCACTGCCCAGAACGGATCGCTATGTAAGGACGCCTCTAGCGCGCTCACCGCTTCCAGGCTACCTTTCTTTGCTAGCGCCTCTGCTGCGTAAAGCCTGGAAATAGG
This sequence comes from Cyanobacteria bacterium J06581_3, assembly GCA_038531675.1. GTDB lineage: Bacteria > Cyanobacteriota > Cyanobacteriia > Phormidesmidales > Phormidesmidaceae > Phormidesmis. Next base: position 14,273 of record JBCBBK010000018.1, on the reverse strand, counting down.
ATCAGGGTCATACTTCAACTGAGCCTTTAGCTCAGCTACCGGATAGGTCAGCTCCACCGTTTTCAAAAAGTGATTCCCCACATCAAAGCTAATAAAGTCGGGCTTCCTTTCCAATGGGAAATACAGTGCCTGTTCGCGTTCGTGTACGCGCACCTTCACAACCTTTAGCTCAGAATCTTCAGCCTTTTTCTGATTGTCTTTTACATAGCCAAATCCAATCGGTACCTTCAGGTCAAACAGCCCCTCTTGCACCTGAGATTTACCGTCTTCCACCTGTGTCTGCGTGACCGTAATCTTCGCTAGGTTGCTGTCGCTATCCCAGCTGTAGCCGACCTTGTAGTCGGGATGGCCGCCTCTGTACACATATTGATCGAACAAATAGCGCAAGTTTCGCCCTGTCGCCTTATCAATCGCTCGCAACAGGTCAATGGTTTCCACGGTGCTGTGGGCGTTGTCATTCAGCAGCGTTGCCAGCGACTTGGTAAACAGTGCGTCTCCTAGCGCCATGCGAATCATGTGATACACACAAGAGCCCTTTTCATAAATATGGCGATCGTACAGCTCAATTGCTTCCCGATAGATATGGGTCACCAGCGGTCGGCGATAGCGACTTTTATCTTCATTTAGATACGCGCGGGCGTGGTTTAAGTGATAGTAAAACGCCTCATCTTGACCCAGAGTATCTTCTACCCACAGCACTTCCGAATAGGTCGCGGCGCCTTCTTTTACCCAGGCCTGCGACCAGTGATTGATCACTACCAGATCGCCGAACCACTGGTGGGCTAACTCGTGTGCGACCAGCGTTTGGGCGCGAGTATTGTCGATCGCTGCCCGCTTGTCGATCATGCAGCGGTCGGTTAGTAGGGTGGTGGTGGTGTTTTCCATGCCACCAAAAATGAAATCGGTCACGCAGACCTGATCATATTTAGAGAAAGGATATTCGTAGCCAAACCATTTGCTCAGCGCCGCCAGCATTTTTGGCGTCTTGCCCATGGTCAGCTTCGCTTCTGCCTTACGCCCTTTTTCAAAGAAATAGTTAACCGGCTTGCCGTTCCACTGGTCATTGATTTCATCAAACTCACCGATAGCCAGCGTCATCAGATAGCTAGGGTGAACCTTCTCTAGCTTCCAGTGATAGATTTTGTCGCTGCCCGCAGCCTCGGTGGCAATCAGCTCGCCATTGGAGACGACTTTAAACTTTTTCGGGACTTTAGCTCTAATTTCTGAGGTCGCTAGCTGCCCGGGATAGTCAAAGCACGGAAACCAAAAGCGAGAGTCCTCATCTTCTCCCTGGGTCCACACCTGAGTAGGCTTGTCCGGGTAATGCTCGTCGGGACCGACAAAATAAATGCCACGCTGGGGATTTTCTACCGCGTAGTCAATCGTTAGCGTAAAGGCTTTGCCAGCTGTCGTCGGTGTCTTTAGCTTTACTTTTATCTGCTCACCGTCGTACTCAAAGTTTTGCTTGGCCCTACCCATTTTTACAGAATGGATGCTGAGGTCTACCGCATCCATAGTCAAGCTGTCTACACCGTCTATCACCGGCATAATCGTGACCTTGCAGGTGCCGCTGTAGCTTTTGTTCGGAATATCGAAGGCCAAATCTAGCGCGATATGTTCTACTTGACCGGGCCTGTCGGGATTGTAGTGAGGATAGGCTCCTGGCAGTTCAAAAGGTTTACGGCCAGCTTGGTCGAGCAAGGTCGAGTAGAAGTTTTCCATAGTGAAGCGTGTGACTTTTGTATTAGCTTAAAGTAACCCCTTTCTGAAGTGTTTGGCACCTAAAATTACAGACGAGTAAGCGTCAAAGTATTGCATGATGTGCACTAAATGGAACAAACAACTTACTTCTCAAACAGCTTGAAAATCTCAACACAGGATATCCAGATCACGGCAACAGCACCCAAGAAAAGAGAAACAGTGCCGTCCGTGGATAAAATTTCTTCTAGCTCCCCAGAGGTACAGGCTAGAATAATTAGCTTGATGGAGCTTACAATCGCGGCAACAGCCAACGTAAGAACTACAAAATTGACTAACTCAAGCTGTTCACATTTTCGTAAGCGTTTTGCATAGTAAAAGTGGTATCCAGTTATCCCAAGAGAGATCGCGAGCACAAGCAAAAGCTGCGGATTTAGACCAGGCAAATCAACCTCTTTTGTGCTTGCTATGACGATTGCTAGAGAAGGTTATAAAACCGCCTATTGCACCTCCCAGCACGGCACCTGGAATACCACCCAAGATTGCGCCTAAAGAAGCTCCACCAGTGGCCAACGCAATTGCGGTCTTACCAGACTCTGACAGCTTCTTGTATTTTTCTATTTCAGGCGATTCTTTCACGTCTAATTCATGGTTTTTGCTTGAGAGTTCGCTTTTCTTAATGTGCGCAATTCTTCTAAGTAGCTCAGAGTCTCTTTCAGAAACCTCAGCCACTTCACTAAAGTGCATGTTAGAGTGTTGCACTTCATAAAAAGTATTGGAAAGAGCAGCCTCGGGTACTTTTTCATTGATACTCCTCCTGCTGCTTTCATTTATTAGGGCAGACAGGCTATCGTACGTCCAGTACTTTTGCTTGTTTTCAACCCATCCATGACCCTTAAATTCTAAGAACCTCGTAAACTTTTTTTGATTAGCAGTGTGCAGCAAAAAGTATCGACGTCTACCAAAAAATACCTGTGCAGTCTCTGCGTAGACATTTTGCCCTGCTGAGGAGCTGGAGCTTTTAGAAACGTTGGGTATTACTTCTGGCGTGTCCACAAGCTAAATTCCTACTTAATAGATGGGCACAAATCAAGCGGATGCATACTTTGCGACCGCTAACTGAGCCGTTCTATAAACTGACGAGTAATCAGTGTACATAAGTTGCTGAATAATATAAAGCGATAGCAGATCTGCTAATACGTAGCCAAAATCGATGTCTTCGGCCTCGAAAAAACCTGCTTCGGGATGATCGAAACATAAAAAGCCAAAGACCGCCGTCCCTGCATCTGCTGAGATTTCAAACTGATCGATAAAATCTTCACTGAGCTCCTTAGTTACCAAAGACATTGGGACGACCAGTGTGGAGCGGTAGCACATCTCTATGGGGGGCTCTAAAGGGGGTAATACTTCCTCACGATTTTCGACGATTAAATGGACTTTCTTCCAACACTTTTTCCAATCTTCATCTGGCATGTGCCCCTCTGGATACTGCTTGAGCATCTCGCGAAATAGGTCCATGTCGACCCTATTGTTTTTGTAGTGCCCTAAGCTCAGCTGTTTTGGAATGTCATTGCACATGTAGTGTGTGATAGGTTCTCCCATGATGTCATCAAATGCAGAGTTTTCGCTAGGTGCAGCGCTTAGCCCCTCAATAAACGCAAATGGTTCAGGTCTCCTTACCAGAGGCGCCACGCCCTCTTCTGTGATGACCTTTATACATGCTCTAGGCTTGTATGCAGAGTCGCTGATAAAGTAATCAGACATGTAGCTAAAGCTGTCGCCGAACATCTCATCGAACTGAGAATAAGCGTATTGCTCTAAGTCTGCGATCGCTTCCTCTAACTCTTGAATCAGCGCTTTGAGGCTCAATGCGTCTTCAACTGCAGTCAGCAGCACGACAATTTCTCTTACCTTCTTATGCTTATTACTACAAGCATAGATGTACTGAGCAAACTTGCTTTGATGGTCACAAACAAATTTCCTCAGCAAGCTCATTGTCGAGGATGCATTAAGTCGAGACATGCCTTTGTAAACTACTTCCTATTCATATTTGGATAGATAGAATTTAGATAGATAGAGCAGCCCATCGTTACAAACTTTTTACTGTTTATCTACTTATCTGGTCGCAGATTAGGCGTAAAACGTACTCTATTATTACGTCATTATCAAGAATATGGCGTAAATGTTACGTGAAATCACGTAGCCTTGCTTAGTCAACTTGGATACTGACCTCGTCATGGCATTCGTTGAGACAATCTCTAGTGGGTCTCTAGAAACACATAGGATTGTGCAAGCGGCGCGGTACTGACTCGTAATTCTATGGTTAATGAGAAGAAAATCAATCGAAAAGCACCAAGCCTCCTCTTGGCTCGGTGCCTTTTGGTTCGTATCGATAGCAGATTCGTACAACCTCTAAGTTTGAAGTATGCGAATCAGCGTCTACGAATCAGAGCGTAAGGGTGTGCGAGTTAATGGCTCAGGCTTCAATGAATCGGGTACAGAAGGGTCACGGTTCGGGCGGCCCTTATCTAGAACGAAGCCGAAGTAAGCAGCGATCGCAGCCGTCCCCAAATGCAAATACACATCATTGCCATACAGCGGAATCAGCCCAAAGAAAGTATTGGCAATTGGAATCAGACCTAGCAGCCCAAACAGACCCAACCATACAGCCAACGTATCTGCATACAGCCGCGCAAACACTTCGGTCCCGGCGAACCCGGCCAGTCCACCCAGACCAATTACGACATAAATCATTGACTCAAATGTATTAACAGGAAACAAGCCATACAGATAGCCTAGACCGTCGGTCACGCCAACTTCCGACATGATAGAGGGCGCTACCGCAATCGGGTCTACAAAGCTGGGTAAAACGCCCGAGATCCCAAATACCAAATAAATAAGTCCAACAACTAACGAAAAATAACGAACAGCCATCTCTTTCCTCAATCACAAAAGTTCTATCGTGCCTTTAGTAAAGACGCTGCAAGGTTTTGGCACCTTGTTCTTATGGAAGAGTCTGCTGGTTCTTTGGATACATTCACGAGCGACAGGAAGGCATAGAAGCTTCTGTAAAAAATTGGATCGGTGGATACAACAGCTTCCAAAAAAAAGAGTCCGGCGAGTAGCCGAACTCAGAGGTTCCATGAATGGTTAAATGTTGGATCTATATAGGGGTTTATTGACGTTTTTATAGAGGCCCAAAAGAGAAATTTTGGGTAAGATGTCGCTTTAGTAAGCCGGTGAGGTTAGCACGCTGGCGTCGAAGGAGCACCAAAGGCTTTCTAAAGTGTTGCTAGCAATACTAGAAGCCTTAAAAAGATGATGCTGTGTCCTATGAGACAGTTTTGCCTTTAGCGAGTCGATGTCGGCAAGCCCTCTAGCAGCTGTTCTAGCGTTGAGTAATTCGTCGTAGGGGGCTCACCAGGGACACTAGGCTCGGAGGGCGATTCTACAGCTGCTGGCGTATCAATAGCTAAACTAAGCGCCCCCAGCAGATGGGAATCACGGGCCAGCTGCAGCGCGATTTCGGCTGCGCCATGCTGATTTATATGGCTAGGATCTGCAAATAGGCTTGGCTGGTCTTGCCACTGGGTTAGCAAATCGACGACTTCAAAGCCATGTTGTGTGCTCTGCGTTTGCAAAAACTGCTGAAACTGAGCTTCGTAATACAGCCGAACATCATCCAAATAGCTATCGCTCAAGGGCAGATTTACAAAAATCAGCTGAGCATTCCGGCGGCGTACTGCGGCTGCCGCCTCGGCTAGGGCCACTGTCTGCACGCCTTCTAAGGAAAAAGGAGAGTAGGCCCCGTCAAACTGGCCGTTCACTTTTGGAAACTGCTGATAGTAGGTGGTGGGGTTAAAGCGATCGCTCACCGCAGAAAAGCCCAACGCATTCAAAGTAGCCTCCCCATCAAGTGACACCAACGACGCAGCCCTTTCTACCGCCGAATCAGATGTGTTCATTTCTGATGAGCTGCCCGCACCAGCGAATATTTCATGGATTGACATTTCATCTATACCTGGCTCATTTGCACCTGGCTCATTTGCCATAGCTAAGGCAGGCGTTTCGCCACGCAAAAGTGCCTGGTAACCCGCCGAAGCTGTCACACTTTCCCAGGTGCGATCGCGCCTACCATCATTAAACGCCCGCGACCCATCGCCCCACACAATCACCCGGGGCAACTCACCGGGCAGCAGCTCACCCAGGATAAAGTTCACCACCTGTGCCGTCGCCCCGTTGACGCTGAAGTTGTACACCCGTAAGTCTGCATAGCCCTGGCCCGTCAACCGGTAGCGCAGGGCTTCTGGGTCAATGCCCTGCAACGCCCGCGAGCTACCCACAATCAAAATATCGGGCGTCCCGTAGGTGTCTACATAGGTCAGGTAGCCTGCCAGCTGAGCGTCAAAAACGGCGCTGCCTAAAGAAGGAAAGGAAGATACGATAGCGGCTTCAGCCATCCCATCAGCTCCCAGCGAATGCTCACCCTCTTCTGACTGTCGTAGATAGTCCTGTCGCAAATAGTCCTGTCGCAAATAGTCCAGCAAATTCTCACCACTTGGCGTTTGAGCCTGAGCTGAAGGTGCTAGGGCTACAGCAAGTAGGTTTATGCCCATAGCAGCACCTAACCTCAACGACCGAGTTTGGGCCAAGGTCAGGTGCATACACAGCTTAGGATTCAAGAAATTTACGAACGAATTATTCACAGGCTGGCGATTCAAACCACGCATATATACTTAGCGAGTTTATCGTTTTATCCCAGTCGAACTAAGTGATTTCATCGCAAGCTACGCAAATATAGATGTCTGTATACCGTTACACATGCTGCAGAATGTCACATCCAGTGAGTATTTCTACTCTTTTTCAGACAAACACTGACAAAAGGCTTGCATAGAAGGACAAAAAGGCGTACTAAGTATCACCATGGCGGCTTTTCGCTTGCGTTTAGCCGGTTGCCAGTTTTTTAACGTCATCTTTAGCGCCATTGCGTTACAGAATAACGCTAATATAATGGTACAAAAATACTAAGCGGAATCATGGTTCAATATACCCTTGCTCAAAGTCCAGAAGTCCTTATAGATGTGCCAGGCCGGGACTCCAATAAGGCCCGAGAAAAGGCCATGGACCAGCTAATGGCCCTAATGGACGATGGCGAGCTACCGACCGAACTTGACGACGGCTTCAACCCCAAGGAATTTATCGAAGTGAAAGAGCCCAAAACCGAACCCTCTGCCGAAGAGAACGCAGTTGTCGATGCAGTACAAATTCTCAGTCAGCTCGCGAAGCTAAAGGTTAAAGTGCAGGGCTCCCGCGAAGACGCGCTGAAGGTTCGTGAGCTAATCGACCTACTCTTTACAGACGACTTCATTGAAGAAGAGCAAATTGAGGAGCTTAATAGTGGCTTTAAGACGCTAAAAACATTTGCCCAGACAAATTTGAAATATCGCGACGCCAAAGACGATGCCGAAGAAGCCCGCGAAATCCTCGACAGTGCCTTGAATCCACCCAGCAAAAAGAAATAATGGGATGGTTCGTTTTTGGCCAATTTTAGGTAACATTCGCAGCCCAAAGTAGACCATCGTTGATGGTGATCCAGCTCGCTGACCTTGTCAGTCTCTACGCTCTTTGGAACCGCTTGGAAACCCAGCAGCTCTAGCAAATGTGGATGAGCCTTACCCGTCAGCAACGGCTTGGGACTTTTTCCCACCCGTTCTGGCTTCATCAATCTCATGAAACAGCGTTGATTTAAGAAAAATTGAAATAAGCTCAGGTAGTCGTCACTGAGGCTGCGTCGTAGGAAAAAGTAATTTCGTAGCCTTGAATTGAGGTTCTCCACCATAGAGCTAGCTCTTGGCGTTTCTTCGAGCGCTTTGCCTGCCGCGTCCATCACGCCGTGGAACTTGCTAGATAGCTAGCTATCTAGCAAGTTCCACCGTTCCCAGTAGGCGTTCGAGGTTTCATGTTTCCGGTACAGCAGGCAGGCCTCCCACCAGGTCTGCAGCGGGAGCTTAAAGTAGTCGGCAATGTCGGCCAGCTTCCGGTCAACGACACCGGCAAGCGTTTTGACATCTAGGGCTAGAGAGACGAGTGCCTGCTCTCGTTATTGTAATTGAAACTGCTGGATGACTGGCCGCTACTCCACAGTATCCTTCAGGCTCGTCTTGCCCATTAGCTGAGCCTCTCTCATCAGCCGTGTTTTGCCCTCTTGCACCCGGCGAGCCAGACTATTGGCAATTTGCTCAAACTGTTGCTGGATGTGAAACACGTCTCCATGACAGGAAAACTCTAGCATCACCGCTTTCTGACCAACCCACAAACCACTGCCGCCATCAGAAATCGGATAGTCCGGGGCAAAGCCTTGCTCTATCACATCCAGCAGATAACAGCCTCAGCTGGCTTCATCTCTATGGTCTACGACTTCCCAGAAGATAGCAGTCGGTGGACGCGGCGTCTACACCTACCAGTAAGGGTTTATCCGACTGAAACATCTCATCGTGAAGGCCATATCAATCCCAGAAAGGTCTTGCGATTGGTTGTTCAGCCTCTTGCTCAGCAGTCGCTTGTAGCCGGTTGTGGACAGTGCTCATACTGATTGACGTATCGAATGGAGCACGAAAAAGTTCCACCACGCCACGATAGGAGCAATGGCAGCTCAGTTCTAAGCCCAGAATAAACTGATACAGCCAGTTCTTGGTCATTGGCAGATGAAATAAAACATCGTCATCACCTTGGGATGGCGCAAATGATTCATCCAGAGCTTGCTGTGCTTTATCGCCCCATTGGTAGACGAACTTTCGACTCATCTAGTGCGTTGAGGCTAAGTGGCTGATGGGCTGTGAGCGCGACAGTACTTGAATGCCAATGTCTTTGCAAACATCGGGAGGATAGGCTGGCTGCGATATAGAGAGCTGGATGCATGTTGGCGACCGCACAGAGCGGTAGAATGGCGATATGTCCTGAGACGGCATAGTCGTCAGTCTAAAGTGTCACTTCGTTTTGAACCAGCCCGCTAATATCGCAAAAGGCATGATATTAATCTGAATTGTTCCGGGTTTCTGTGTCTGTATAGGAATTATGTTGGAAACGGGCCGCATCTTTATATCCCAAACTCTCATATCATATTAGTGCTCTCTTGACGTATCAAAAATAGAGGTTGAATAGCTATTACAGAACCTTGCTCAGTTGTGAACTCGCTGCCTAATCATTCGTGCACCAGCGGCGTTAGTTTGATGATAGCCCTCCTGGTTAAGTGAAGGAGGTTTCTGTACTTCTTTCAGTTGAGCCACGACTTTGCAATTAATTTTCAACTAGAACTTATGCCGGGAAAGAAAAAGTTGCTTGCGAATAGACTTGTTTGGGCTGCTTTGAGCACAACAATGCCATTGGGCTGCGTTGCAAGCTGTGATTCAGCAGTTGCTCAGTCTATCCCCAGAGGGGAAGAACTCTTGCCTACATTAAGCCCGGCTGACCCGGCTACCGCTGACCCAGCTACCTTAGTGCCGACTAGTGATAGTGCTTCTTTTAGGGGAGAGGGCTATCTCTTGGGGGTTGGAGACTCTGTAAGGGTTGAGATCTTCAACATTCCTGACTACGGGGGTGAGTTTAGAGTATTGTCGGGAGGGACTTTGAATCTTCCGGTGGCCGGTTCGATAGTGGTAGAAGGACTTTCTCTACAGCAAGCCGCCATCCTAGTGGAGAAAAGTTTAGAGCCTTTTGTCAGGCGTCCTCGAGTTACGCTAAGCGTGTTGGAGGTTCGTCCTATTCAGATAGCGATCGCTGGCGAAGTCAACCGGCCTGGCGCATATCAAATTTCTATTGATGGAACAGACGACCCCTCAGAAGGTGTTCCGACATTAACAGGTGCTATCGAGCTAGCAGGCGGGATCACACAGCTAGCAGATATTCGCCAAGTTAAGGTGCAGCGGCGTCTGTCACCCATCCCAACTGCATCAGCAGTAAACGAATCTTTTCAGGGCGTGACGAGTGGTGAACGGTTTCGATCTCAATCGATTGAAATAGACCTCTGGGCTTTGTTAAAAGAAGGCGACCTCGGCGAGGATATACGATTACAAGATGGTGATCGCATTACCATTCCAAAGGCAGTGGCGCTTGATGCAGGCGAAATCGCAGAACTGGCGACTGCAAGTTTCTCGCCCGATCAGATTTCTGTTAACGTCGTTGGAGAAGTAGAAGCACCGGGCAGCATTCTTGTGCCGCCCAATACCCCGCTCAATCAGGCAATTTTGGCTGCGGGGGGATTTAATAACAGGGCAAGAACGGGCACCGTCAATCTGATTCGGCTAAATCATGATGGGACAGCCTCTGAGCAGGAAATTGAGATCGATTTTGCTCAAGGAATCAGCGAACAGGAAAATCCCTCTTTGCGCCCCAATGACACTATTATTGTGCGACGTTCTGGCTTAGCTAGAACAGGCGATACGGTAAGAGCCATATTTTCACCTATCGGAGATGCTTTGAGGATTCTGAATATATTCGGATTGTAAGGGTGTATCGAGATCAAAAATTTCGAGGATTATATCTTTAAGAAACCGCCAATACGGCCTTGAAAGTTTGACTTTAAAGGTTTCTATTAAAAATACAAGGCTGTTGTTACGTCTGTGCAATTCACTGAATAATGCGCAGATTTAACCTTTATTTGTTGTACTGTGCACTAGCGCAAGTGAGTAGTATGACTGGATCCTTCTGGTTTCTTGATGATGAGATGACAAGCAAATTGTATATTCGAAGGCTGACAGATTTATGAAGATTGCCTTAGTTCACGACTACCTCACTCAGAGAGGAGGCGCAGAGCGAGTATTTGAATTGCTGTGTAAGCGATTTCCTGAGGCTGATATATATACGTCTCTTTACAACCCTAGAAACACAGTTGATATGGGTAACAGGCAAGTCCACACCACTTGGTTACAGTCAATCCCTGGTGCAAGTCAATATTTCCGCTTGCTTGCTCCCTTGTATTTTTCGGCGTTTCAGGCGCTGGATTTACAGCAGTATGACCTAATTATTAGCAGTACGACGAGCTTTGCAAAGTCAGTGATAAAGCGGCCCGACGCTTGCCACATTTGCTTTTGCCACAACGTTACTCGATTTTTGTGGGATACACATACCTATATAGACCGGTACAAAAATTACAAGTTTTTGCTTCCGATTATTCAACCGATTTTTCAAAAGCTTAAGCAGCTCGATTTAAAGCATTCAAAAAATCCAGATCTGTATATCTCTAACTCGACGACTGTGGCAGCACGCATTCAGGAAACGTACAGGCGACCGGCAATTACCGTTAACTACCCTATCGATAGCTCTCGATTTAAGTTTTCAGATAAAAAGGATGATTTTTACTTAATTTCATCTCGCTTGTTAGGCTACAAGCGGATAGATGTTGTGGTGGAAGCTTTCAACTGGCTGGGGTGGCCACTGATAATTATAGGAAATGGGCCAGAGAAGGAGAGGCTAGAGGCGATGGCGCTGTCAAACATTTCGTTTCTTGGGTATGTGAGTGACGAGGAGCGTAGTCATTTGATGTCGCGAGCGAAGGCTGTAATTGTTGTGGCTCTGGAAGATTATGGACTTGTTCCTGTGGAAGCGAATGTCAGCGGCACCCCCGTTATCTCCTATGGCGCGGGTGGGGTGCTCGACACGCAAGTTCCAAGAGAAACAGGGGTATTTTTCTCCCGGCAGTCTCCAGAGTCGCTGTATCAGGCTTTGCTAGAATCGCTCACTATTGATTGGGACTATAGCAAGATTCGAGAACACGTCCTTAATAATTTTACAGAAGATATCTTCTTTAAGAAGGCGACGAGTATTATTGATGATTTTTATCAGAGCCATCTAGAAGCTACAGATAGCTCTTGTGAATGCGACGATGCTTGCTCTGACGAGGTAAATGCAATATTTAATAAAGGTGCAGATATATGCTGAATACCCAAGTTCCTGCGGTTGTTGATGAACCGGATTTTGGATATGGACAGCTTTTGAGCATATTACTACGGCGGTTTGTCTGGTTTGGTGGGGCGATCGCTATAGCAGTTGCGGCCGCGATCGTATTGACCCTTAGAGAAAAGCCGGTGTACCAGAGCTCGATGCAGCTACTAGTAGCGCCCAACTATCAGCAGACAGTTGATATTACAGGAGATCAAGATAACGCGCCGTCTTTGTCTCAAACAGACTATGCGACGCAGCTAAACTTGATGAGAAGCGATACGTTTGTTGCACAAGCCATTGAGCAACTGCTGGAAGAGTATCCTGAATTATGCAGAGAGGCGGACACTCAATCTGACTGCATTGATACTTTTCAAAGTAGTCTAACGCTCTCTCAAATTATCGAAGATGGTACGGAGACACGAATTTTTGAGGCGGGATTTGAATCTGCAGATCCTGCCGAGACAAAGCTATTTTTAGACGCGTTAGGAAATGTTTACTTAGACTACAACGAAAAGGAACAGGAGCAGCGCCTTCAGCGAGGGCTAGCACTGGTCAATCAGCAGATTGACAGTATTCGAGGAGATCTGAACGTATCTCGTCAGGCTCTGAAGCAGTTTCGTGAGACAGAGAATCTGATTAATCCTGAACAACAAGCAATCGCGGTTGATAGTTCTCTTCGAGAGGTTGAGCAAACTAAAATTGATGTTGACAGTCAGTATTTCGACGTTCGCGCTGAATATAATGCGCTGAGAGATCAGCTGTCTGCGGATCCCGAAGCGGCTTTGATATCTTCGCGGCTGAGTCAGTCATCGCGCTATCAGCAGCTCTTGAATGAACTGCAAGAGGCAGAATTAGCTTTAGAGGAACGACTAGCACTCTATGCTGAGGCGGATCCAGGCGTACAAGATTTAAGAAGTCAGAGAGAGGGAAAAATTGCGCTGCTGCAGGAGGAAGTCGCACGGGTGCTGGGTGGAACGCCGAGTCAGATCAACCTTAGTGAATCGGATTTGTTGACGGAAGGGCAGCTGAGTGAAATAGATCTTAGCTTGGTGGCTGATCTGGTGCGGGCTCAAGTACGTTTGCAGAGTTTAGCCGCACGGCAGACTGGCTTGGATCAAGCGATACAAAAGCTACGAGCTGAGCTGAATGAGTTTCCAAATTTGATTGCAGAGTATAACCGTTTGCAGCCTGATGTGGAGACACAGCGACAATCACTAGAACGACTGCTAGCCCTGCGGCAGGAGCTGAGCAATGAGCTGGCGCAGGGCGGATTTAGCTGGGATATTGTCGAAGCGCCTAAGCCAGGTGAAAAAATTGGACCGCAGCCAAAGCAGAATATTCTACTGGGCGCTGTCGCAGGACTCTTTGTAGGTGGAGCGCTGGCCTTTTGCCGAGAGGCGATTGATCGGGTTGTAAGAACCTCTGATGAGCTCGAGAAACAGACTGCTTTACCGTTACTGGGTGTCATTCCAGAAATGCCTGGGGGGAAAATACGAGTGCTACCGGCGATGCCAGAAGTGGGGCATTCTCCTGCTAACGTATTTCCGATGAGCCAGTGGCAGCCTTTTCGCGATGCAGTTGATTTGATCTATAAGACTATTCAGCTGACGAATGCTCAGCCATTGTCTTCACTAATGATTACCTCTGCCTTGGCAGGAGAGGGTAAGACTATACTGGCGGTGGGGTTGGCGCTGAGTGCCGCGCGATCACATCAACGAGTTTTGCTGGTCGATGCAAATTTTCGCCGACCGTCATTACATAAGTACTTTGGCTTATCTAATGAGCACGGGTTGTCGACACAGCTGAGGCCAAGCGTTACCCAAATTGACAGAATACAAGTATCGCCTGTTCCTCTATCACTCCCAGATACTCAAATCCACGTGCTACCTGCTGGACCGGTGCCTGAAGATCCGGTAAGGCTGCTGAGCTCTCTGCAAATAAGGAGGTTCTTGAAGAAAGCTGAGGCAATCTACGATCTTGTGATTATGGATGCACCTGCTATTTTAGGACTGGTTGATGGTCTACAGCTCGCGTCTTTATGTAAGGCTTCTATTATAGTCAGTCGGTTGGATCACATTACTCAAGATGATTTGAACAATGCAATATCAATGCTTAGTAAGATTAACACAATTGGCATTGTTGCGAATGGACACCAAGGGGGAGAGCGAGCGGAAAAAGCGTATGAGCATAACGGATATTCAGAGGTGCTTTCAGAAAGGCAGATAGAGTTTGGGCAGGGGTTTCAAGGAATATTGAACTGGAAAAGCAAACGAAAGCGTAGACTAACGCTACCATCTGTAGGGATTGGGGTTGTTGCTGTTCCAGCCTTGCAGGGATATGTCGGTGCTCAAACGCCTCGACAAATGTCAACAGAAACGTATGATCAGATACCGTTAGAGTCTCTCTCATCCGCGTACAATCAGCTGTGCGGTTTGGCAACTGATTCGGTAGGATCAGCCGCTGTGTCAATAAATATTCCTCGGTGGTCTAATTCTTCATAATCTCTTGAACACACAGTAAGCCTTAAACGATAGACGGATCTGTTGACAAAGGGTCATGTTAGGAATGGCTCATAAATAACTGTCGCTTTCTTTTTCAAGGATAAGTCGATAGAATTGGCATGTTGTGTGATTCCT
>JBCBBK010000017.1:73207-161082 GCA_038531675.1 Cyanobacteria bacterium J06581_3 | reverse complement strand
CCAGAGTCACACTACAAACGCCAACAGCGATTCTTTCGAGCGTTTGAACTGGACTATGGTTTAGCTCGACCCGGAAAAGCAGTCGCTAGCTCACTGAGGTTGACTGTTTTAACTCGAAACAAGGCAATCAGAAAGGCCGCAACGAACAGCGTACGGGCACCGTGCCAACCTAGATAGGGCTGTAATTTTGTACGTAAGGTATTAAGCTCGAACATGGGAGTTTCATGGAGTTGTGGTTAACTTATGAAACTCCCTTCCTGCCTACCATGCAAGCTTTTGTCCTGTACTGAGATTTAGTACTACTAAAATTTACCCCAGTTTTACCCCAGTTATAGGTCTAAAACCACCTAAAAACGTCCAACGTACGTTTGTAGTAATGAACATTTCTGTGGAAAACAGCCACACTGCCAAAAAGCGAAACCCCTTGAAACTCAACAGTTTCAAGGGGTTTCGGGAGGAAGCGGGTAATGGGATTCGAACCCACGACATTTTGCTTGGGAAGCAAACGCTCTACCACTGAGCTATACCCGCACACATGTAAATAACAATCTACCATCTCAGTTATTCACTGCACCCGCATTATGACAGCTAATAGCAGGCTATACTCTGTCCATTCAATTTTATTAATGTTCTGGGTCGCCAGCATTACTCACGCTAACAAGACCGGCTTATCGCAACATGTTCCCTTTTATCCTACTCATCCTCTTTTCCCTCTTCACCATCCCCTTCTACAACAAAAGAACGGGCCATCGTCTTGCCGTCTTTTGTCACAGCAGGGTCTTCGCCCGGAAATTCATACTTGCCCCGCTCGCCCGAATCAATATGCAACAGCACCCACAGCTTTTCACCTACTTCGGGCGCTTCCCACAGGTCTACAATAATCCCTTCACTATTTCCAGAATCTACCCGCGCCTCTCCGATACTATCTGGCAGCTGAATGCCACCGTTTTCCTGACTTCTGTGTATAGAAACCCAGCCGTCTCTGGCAGTAGCAACCGATTCAACAACAATTTGACCAACGGTTTTCTGATTGCTAACTACAAGCTTTACATTTTTCTGGTCTACACCTTCTATATCACTTGCTTCTTCATCCGCCTTCTCTTCACCACTATCTTCAGAGGCAACCTCTTCTGCTTCTTCTAGGACTTCAGCAGTGTCTGAAACACTAGTGTCTGTCTTTGCTGTCTCTGGCGTACCAGAGCAAGAAATAAGAAAAAAAGTGGTAGAAAGAATGATGGAAAAAAGCTTCATGGGTAATTGCTGTACTGGGGCTTGCCCGTTCTATTTAGCTATTTTATGCCAAATTTCGCCCAATACAGCGGATTAAATATTACACCGCTGACAGAAATGTTATTGGCCTATCTGACTGACCAAAAAAACAAGCTAGAAAGATTAAGGCAGAGCAACCGAGGCTAGCTGGTCTTCTAGCTGGTCTTAGGGCTTTTTCGAGGTCCTAAAAATAGATACTATAGATTGGTTGAGAGTGACTCCTGTTTGAGGGTACGGCTATGGGTAAACGGTCTAGCGACACATCTAATAGTACGCCATGGGATGCTTCGACCCGGTTTATCAAAAAGTCATGGGGATTCTTTCTGCTGATTGGGCTCGCGCTTATT
Organism: Cyanobacteria bacterium J06581_3; assembly: GCA_038531675.1. GTDB lineage: Bacteria > Cyanobacteriota > Cyanobacteriia > Phormidesmidales > Phormidesmidaceae > Phormidesmis. The sequence goes on along the minus strand of JBCBBK010000017.1, from coordinate 159,466 downwards.
CCCTTACTGGTACTCAGGCAGATGGGGATTGGCAAACCAGAGATTGAGGTATTTGTACAGCAGCTAGGCGTATGGGCACCCATTGGCCTATTCCTTCTGCGCTTTTCTAGCGTTGTTATTCCGGCACTGCCTGGTACAGCTTATTCTATATTGGCCGGTAGCCTGTTGGGATTCAAGGAAGCGCTGCTACTGGTATGCCTTGCAGACTTTTTGTCTTGCTCCCTGAGCTTTTGGCTTGCGTCTCGGTTTGGACGTCCTTTTGTGCGTAGGCTCGTGGGCGATCCGTTTATGAGCCGTGTTGACAGTTTTAGCCGTAAGCACTTAGAGCGCAATATATTTCTGATGACGGCCTTTCTAATGTCTGGCTTTTTTGACTTTGTGGCCTATGGCGTTGGCTTAGCCAAGGCCCCTTGGCGTAAGTTTTTACCGGCGCTCATACTTAGCATTGCGATTTCTACACCACCAATTGTGGCGTTGGGAGCAGGCCTGTTTTCAGGTGGGAAGATTGCGCTGATACTTGCTTTGCTAGGGGTATTTGGGCTAGCGCTGATTACGGGTCTTATTCGCAAACAGGAATCAGTAGAAAGCGAAGTAAAACAAAGCGTGAAGTAGACTGTGGAGCCAGAAAACTTTGATTACTTTAAAGCAGTAACCCTTTTGAGACAAAAAATATGGCGGATCGAACAACGCTAACTACCAATACTCTAGAACAACCCTACGTAGAGCCTGCCACAAGCTGGCGTGCTGGCAACGTAGCGTCTACCACAGCGCTGCCTAAACTCATAAGCGCAAATGGATATTAGCCATTGGCAGACAGAAAAGGAAGTCTGTCGGCGATTGGATCAGGGACTGGTGTATTGCCCAGCCGCGCCCAGTATTCACTCAAAAAGTGAATTTGCCTGAGTCCTACTGTCAGATTTAACCCTGGCACAATAATCCACCAGCAGGTTAGCGGTGGGCTCCAGCCCTGTGCCACATATAGCCGGTTGATTTCCCGGTATAGCCGAAACTGCACAATGTAAATCCACGCTACTCCCAGCCCGGCGAAGCGAGCAAACCCTGCAGGAACGTCTGGATCAAAGGCAGCCAGTAGTAGGGGAGCCGCTACACCCACCACAAATGGAATGATGCACACCGCGCCCGACCACACTCGCTCACCATGAGCCTTTAGCTCATCCTGAATCGCCCACTTATAAAAGCCGTAATACAGCAGGCCAGTCGCAACTGATAGCAATATCACTTTTGTCAGCGGCCTGGGTGTACCCAGGGTATTCGAGCAAGTGTCTGAGGCGGAGGTGGTTACAGTCATAGCTGTAGGCGTTCTTTTAGGATCTCGTGCTTGATTACAAAACTTCATATATATTAGCGTAATACGCTGAAACACGCACTCAGGCATAGTCCCAAGCGGTATTTTGCGAGTAATATTTGAACGTTGTGTCTGCACGTACAAGCCTGTAGCTATGCAGGTCGAAAGGTACAAACCAGAAGATACGGAACAACAATGTGTTAAGGGAGATATATCTATGACGAATTTTCTGCCTACAGTACTGGTCAACTGTCATCATCACAATGCAGAAAATCCTCTGTGGCACAGTCAGCACGAGCGGATTTACTGGACAGATATTCCCGAGGGAAGAGTTTTTCGCTATCAGCTTAACGATGCGATCGCCGATCCTGAAGGCAGAGTTTTCTCTGGCATCATGGCAACCAACGAAAAGCAGGGCAGACTATACCGGATCGACACCGACGGATCGATACACGACCTTGTTCAGGGTTTGCAGGTGCCCAACGGCATGGGCTTTAGCCTGGACTACCGCTACTTTTACCTCACTGATTCTGATCAGCACACCATCTTTCGCTTTGACTACGACCGAGCAACAGGCGCTTTGAGCAATCAGCAGCCCCTAATAAAAACGCCGATAGATCAAGGGGTTCCAGATGGGTTAACAGTGGATACTGATGGCTACATTTGGTCAGCGCAATGGAATGGGAGCGCGGTGTATCGCTATAGCCCAGCTGGGGAAGAAGTGTTGCGTATCGAGCTACCGACGCCCAAAATTAGCTGTGTTGCCTTTGGTAAGAAAGACTACAAAACCTTGTTGATATCATCAGCTAGAGAAGAAAAAGATATTTATGAAGATAAAGTAGCAGGTGATTTGTTTCACCTACCAACAGAAGAATTCACAGGTCAGCCAGAGCTGCGATCGCGAATTAAGCTATGAATAAATCTGTAGTAGGCTTTAGTAAAACGAAAATATACGGCCTATCACAATAAAAACAGGTGCCCTAAAAAACTGTTAGGACACCTGCTTGACTCATTTTTTCTTTGTTCTGTTGCTTATAAGTCACTTACCAAAAGACAAGCAGCTTGTAAGACCAAGCCAAGGAATAAAAAGCTTGCTCAAGAGCGTAAATTACATTCAATCTAGAACACGATGTCAGTAGTGCAGAGTACGATTCTTATACTCTATGGTGAGACTTCTTCAAGGGCGTTTTCAATTTTACCTTCAATGGTGTTGCCATTAGCTTCGTCGGGGCTGACCATGTCACCTTTGTTCGCAGCGCCTTGAACGCCATTCAGCCCTTTCTGAGCATCTTTCGCAACATTTTCGCCCTTCATCTTACTAGAACTGGTCGAAATAGCCTCTTCAGACTTCTCCTGAACGCCATCCAACTGCTCTAGACCTTTCTCTGGCTGAGAGTTACTACCGCCAAATGCTAGCGCAGGGGTTGCCGTTGCAAACAACACAAGAGCACACATCGCGGCGATCGCAAAGGGCTTGATCCCAGTCAAGAGCGCTGTTGCTTTGTCAAAAAATTGTTTCATGGATGTTTTCTCCTAAGAGGTAAATAAAGTAACTAATGATTGAAAGCTGAAAACTTTTTAGCTAGTCAAGAGCGTCTTTCACAGAATCTGCTGCATTTTCAGCAGCATTCTCTATCTTGTCACCTAGTTCTGAAGCACCTCTTTTGGTGCGTCTGACATCTCGCTCTATCTTGCTTTTCGTCTTTCGAGCAGCGTTTTCTAATTGAGCACCGTCTAGCTCCGGTGAGTTCTTAGCAGCGCTTTCAAGCATATCTTCAACTACATCGCCTACCTTGCTAGCGCCCATGCGCTCAAACTCATTTGCCGCACGTTCACGCATGATAGCTGCTGCTTTCTGCGAACCTACGCCAACAGAATCAGCCACCGCTGTAGGCACCATAGCACCTCCCCACACGGTCAGAGTCGCTAGCAACAAACAAGCAATGCGTACCACAGCGGACTTAAGCTGCCGATGATGCTGACTGAATACTTTCATACACGCTTTCCTAATTTTATTTTATTCACTGCAACAGCAAGTATGACGCAGTACTCGATCCGCATATTCTATCTATATGTATAGACTCTAGTATCTGCATCTATATCTTCAGTATTGACATCAGACGTATTGATATCAGACATAGTGCATCTTAATTTCTTTATGAGGTTTTTCCATAGAGAAAGTAAAAAGGTATTAGGATTATCGAAACTAACCACCCTTCGCTGCTTTCCACGGATTACTGATGGGATTATTCGCGAAAGCAATCACCAGCGAAAGAATCTGCTACGCAAGAGCTAACAATTATGACTCAACAACAGCCCACGCCCACTCCACCAGATTCTACCGGCAAACAGACCGTTGGCCAGATAGAACGGACCATTTCACAAAAAATGCAGGCGCTTTATAAGCAGCACCTGGGGCACCAGCCAAGCAAAGTAACTTGCCAGCTGTTTGATACTAAACTGGCCATTATTTTAGAAAATTCCATTACACAGCCAGAGCAGCTGCTGGTGGAAGAAGGGAGTTCAGAACTTGCCGAAAAGGTTCGCGCCGATCTCAATGAGGCCATTCAGCCACAAATCAAGGTACTGATCGAATCAATTCTTGACGTTCAGGTGCTTGACCTACTGAGCGATGCAACATTAGATACAGCGCGCACGGGCATCATCGTTATTCTTTCCCAAACGCCGACTGTGCGTAACCCAGAGGCCATTCCAAAAGTAAAGAAGTAGATAAAAAGAAGTTAGATAAAAAGAACTCAGCACCTCGCACAGTCGCACTTCCAAAGGGTACATATTTTGAAAAGGTGAAGTGCATGCGCTGTAGCAAAGTGCCACATCAAAAGGATATATCGAAAGATTTAACGCTTACTGACAATTTCCATCTTGAGAGTGAGCGAGTATCTTGCTGCCAGGACTTACCGTTGTGTGTGTAAGCTCATGCGGCAGCGAGGGCTGTGTCAGGCTGTTGTCATCATTTGGCAGACAATCTCACACAGCACATTAGGTAGTCTACCGCTCTCGTATCAATTGTTGGAGATTTTATGACAATAGAAATAAAAGAGGATATTGCGTATATTCTGTTGCAGAAGCTGGGTGATCGCCCTGATTCTGCCAAGCCCTCAACGCTAAGCTTGAATGCAACAGACTTTGCAGGTCGTAATACCGATCGTACTGAGCTGCTCGCCCACCTTGATTACCTCAATCAAAAGGGATATATCCGGGCTAGTTTTGAGGGAGACGCCTATGCAAACAGCGGTCCTAACCCTTTGCCCGACGCGGTGGAGCTGAAAGAGGTGGTGATTACCCCTGATGGGAAAGAGCTGCTAGAAAAAATGACGAAGAACCCACCAGAGTCTCTGCAATCGGGACCAAGTGTGCCCATTGCAACGAAGGATATGGACTTTTTGAAGAAGGTCATGCTCAAGGGCAACATCTCCAGCATCTATGATGCTCGTGACCTCACAGAAATCGTGTTTCGCACTATGCGTGACCTGATGAGCCAAGAGAGCGTAGAGGATGTGGCTAGCGAGCTACATGCGGAAGCTGTCCACACAGACAAAAAGGCAGCCCAGGAGGAGATTGCCGAATTGTGGAAGGATTCTAACCCACTCGTTCGCTTCTTAAGCAAAATACGTCCTAAGCTTAAGTTTGACGACGATACTTTCTTCTTCCGAGTTGAAAAAGAAGGCGGTTTGCCCAAGTCTACAGGTCCCCAAACAGTGGTAAAAGCTGTATTCAGCGCAACAAAAGAAGAGCTGCCTGTTGAAAAGGTCTCTGAAGTTGCAGAATTTATGCCTGGTAAAGTTCGTCAACTGTGGGAGGAGGCATAGGCCATATGACTACTGATAACACCGATCCAAGAGAGCCTAACGAGGCTAATACCGCCCATATTAACCCCGGCGATAAGGAAGCATCACCAGACGCGTCAGCAGAAGAAAAGGGCAATAAAACAGCCGTTGCCTACGAGGATGCCCTTGGCAATCCGGTTGAGGTGCCCACTTACTTCACTGTGGAAGGCGAAGAGGGTAACAAAGAGACGCTTCACCACGTGAAAGATGCAGAGGAAATCTCTGATGTGATTCGGCAGGCACGGGTAGATGAAAAGGGCGACCGTGTCTGGTAAAAGTCCCAGTGAAAGTCCCGGTAGAGTGCGCTGAATGACCATTGCATAACGGCAGCTTTTTGGACACAGCTAGAGCCACTACACCATGACATGGTGTGGTGGCTTTGCGATATCTCTGCGGTATCTCCGTAGTATCTTGTCTGTAGCATCTGTTTGTGGTGTCTCACCTGTGGTGTGGCAATCTGCCCGGGGTGTAGCAATTTGATAGAGAGGCTGTTATGAATTCAGACTATATAAAATCTATTTTCGAAAAAGTTCAGACCGACTCAGCAGAGTTTGTTGCACAGACAATTTCTGTGTTGCCGAAGATTGTTTTGGCCATTATTGTTGTGCTGCTGACTCGAACGATAGCTCGGCTAGTGCGCAGAGGCATAACCAAACTGGGCTCTAGAACGCTAAAAAGCCTTTCGCTACAGACGCTTCTGGTGCAAACGAGCTATGTAGGCACCTGGGTAGCAGGTATTTTGCTTGCCAGCATTATTGCTTTTCCAGGGGTGAATTTTGGCGATCTCGTCGCGTTGCTAGGACTAGGTTCTGTCGCCATTGGTTTTGCCTTTCAAGATATTTTCAAGAACTTTTTATCAGGCGTTCTTTTACTGCTGCAAGAGCCATTTTCCCTGGGCGACCAAATAATTATAGATGGCTATGAGGGCACTGTTTCAGAGATTGCCTTGCGGTCGACTCAAATTCGCACCTATCGCGGCGAGCTGGTCGTTATCCCCAACTCTGTTGTTTTTATGAGCCCTATCCAGGTCATGACCGGAAAGCCACAGCGAAGGACGGACCTAGCCATTGGGGTTGATTACAATACGCCTTTGCAAGATGCCATCAAAACGCTGTACGAGGCGGCAAATTCGATTGAAGAAATTAGATCTACGCCTGCGGTAGAAGTAGATATCGTCAGCTTTGGGGATAGTTCGATTGATCTGATGGTGCGTTACTGGACAAACTCAGAACAAAAAAGCGTACGGCGAGTGAAGACCCAAGTAATGATGGCCCTGAAGCAGGCTTGCGACGCCGCCGACATCAGCATTCCTTATCCTATTCGTACGGTGTATCACTTCGATCAGGAAAAATACAACGACTACCAGTCGCTTACCAGCGCTGAAGCTGAACCTCAAGACACAGAAAATAATGGGGCAGAGGCTCAAGAAGTTTAGCCCTAAGGTGGGGGTCCAAACCTTGCTCAGCCTGTAAACTTAAACATAAGGTTAAGGGCCGTAACATCTGTGTTTAAGAACGTTTATCTTATTTTCAACCCGGTTTCTGGGCAAGGCAATTCAGAAGAAGAGCTCGCCGTCATTCAGCAGGAAATTGGCGCCCATACCGGGCTGACTGTCTTGAAGACTACACCTGAGAAGCCCGCTAGGGCGCTGGCAAAAGAAGTGATCGCAGCGGGCGCAGATTGTGTTGTTGCCTCGGGTGGAGATGGCACCGTTTCGACGGTTGCTGGCGCCCTGGTAAACACTCAGGCAACGTTGGGAATAGTCCCGCGAGGAACGGCAAATGCGATCGCCGCAGCCTTTGGCATTTCAGACAATATTTCGCTAGCCTGCCAAACCATTATGGAAGGCATTCCCCATCAGGTAGACATTGCAGCCTGCAATGGTAAGCCCCTCATGCTACTAGCAGGCATCGGCCTAGAAGCTGACGTAATTTCCAATGCCAACCGTCAGCTAAAAAACAAGCTCGGGACGGCGGCATACATTCTCTCAGCATTTCAGCAGGTACAAGAGCTAGAGGTTTTTACCGCTCAGCTAGAGACAAAAGATAAAATTATCACCGTTGAAGCCTCCGGCCTTACAGTGGCAAATGTAGCCCCCGCAACGTCTGTACTCGCACAGGGACCTTCCGATGTGCTGCCTTACGACGGTCTGTTAGATGTCACTATTTTTGCACCTGAAGGAACCGGTAAGGCGATCGCGGCTTCCTATAGCCTGTTCCAATCTGCCCTCAACAAACGCTCTACTAAACGCGAAGACGTTGGCTATTTCCGCTGCTCTGCTGTCAAAATCATCACGGACCCCGTTCAAAAAGTAGTCGTAGACGGTGAGATTGTTGGAGAAACGCCCATTGAAGTCATTTGCATCCCCAATGGCCTAACGCTCATGACCCCTCAGGCAGGAGAGTTCAATCCCCTCGAAAAGCTACAGGGACTCCCCGGACTAAAAGTCGAGCTCAAGTCATAAGCATCTCCCAGTAGCTGAGCGAAGCCGAAGCCCCGGTAACTGAGCAAAGCCGAAGTCCCGGTGACTGAGCGAAGCCGAAGCCCCGGTGACTGAGCGAAGCCGAAGTCAATCCTTGTTTTCCAGGTCAAACCGCTTTGGATAGGGCAGCTTGTGCTTATTAAACTCCTTCTTTGCCCGAACGGTCAAATCAGTCGCATATTCAAACTCATCGCGAGCATCGAGCGGGTAAGACCGTAGCTTGAACAAACTACCCCAACTGTGTTCGGACATCACGACGGTAATGGGTAGTTTTAGGTGAGTGTACTTGCTGGTATGAGCAACGCGGTAAAGAATATTCTCTACGTGCTCTGGGTTAGCTTCATGAGCCAGATAGAATTTTGTTACGACCTGGGCTTCTAGCTCGCCCATATTGGCATTTGATACCGAGTTAGTCCAAATATGACCGTGGGGCACAGTGACAATATTGTCGCTGGGAGTGCGCAGCCGGATACCGCGCAAGCCGTAGCTGATAACTTCGCCGTATTCATCGTCAATTTCGATGCGATCGCCCACTCGATAGGGCGCCTCGAATAGCCCTACAATACCCGCAATAATAGAGCTGGCATAGTCTTTAAATGCAAAGCCCAGGGCTACTGCGACAGTACCTGTAACCGCAAGCACATTCTCTCTAGATAAATTTAAGAACAGATTCATCAACAAGATGATTGTCACCGTCATCACCAGCGTTCGCACAAAGGGCTGAAACTGTTTAATCCGTAGCCGGTTGTAGCGGGCAACTTTCTCAGAGAATGAAATAACAATCCAGTCAACAAATTTGATGATGCCGTAGGCAATCGTCAGTATTATCAAAGCCCGTAAAATTTTCTGTCCGGTAATCTTTGAAAGAAGCTGCTTTGTTTGGTCTACAGTATCACTGGCAGCCTCTCCCGCTGCATCACCGGTGCTCTGGGCTAGAATCACCGTAGACCACCTAGCATCAGTGACTCTCACCCAAACATATGCACACACGGCATCCACATTCGAGAGGCTCAGATTAAAAAAGCCGTGACTAAAAGCATGCAGGTAAGGCATATAAGCGCTGTCTCTATTGAGGCACCTCAATAATAAAGTTATTTTTGTCCAGCTCTCTTCGCAGCTGTGGGTAATGGGCAGGATTTGCTTTCAGCACGCTCCCCTTCTGTTCTATAACGCCCTCATTCCTCAGCAGCTGCACCTGGTTGTTCACCACATTAGGCGCATCGCCCAGACTCTCGGCCAGTGCCCCGATCGTCAAATCACCATGAAGTATCAAAGAATACAGCAGATACAAATCGCTCTGGCTCAGCTCTGGTAACGGAGGTAGCTTTGGCGTAATCGCAATGACTCTGTGCTCCTTACGAAATCCTACTTTACCGCTGAGCGCTGCATACGACCTGTCGGTGTGACTAACCGCACTCTCCTGAACTGCTTTTGTTGCTGATTTATGAGAAGCATCAGCCACTGCATTGTCATTGTCCTTAATTAAAACCTTTGGCTGAGTATTATTTGTATTCGAGCCATCTGTCTTCGGTCTTTCTGTTTTGACTTCAACTTCCTTGTAGCGCAAAGACTTGATGAATAGCTGAAGTGCCACTGTGCTTACGCCATCTGATAATTCTGCCAGACGTTGAAAGTACTGCCTTTCTGAGCTGCTATCTTCGCGCTCATCATCATCGTTATTGACCAATTCGTCTTTGACAGCATTCACAGAAGCCTGCACCGTAGCGCTCACTTCCTGAGTAATTTCCGAGAGCGCCTCCATTGGCTTATCAGCAGAAATATCTATAGTCAGAATGTCGTCAATATTTTGCAGACGGTGGGGCAGCGTGGTATCTAAAAAGTAAATGTCAAACTGAGCAACCACAGGCGCTAGCCAGCTCTGTAGGTCCTCTCCTGAGAGGGCAGGTATGCGAAAAGTATCACCACAGTACGCATGAAACTTAAGCGTAGATTTAAGATACTCCCAACCAACAATACCGCTACCCATCACCCAAAATCTCCTGTGGTTACTGGGAAGCAAATCCTGAATATAGTCTAGGCCGTCTAGGCCGCTAACGCTGCGCAAGAAACACCAAGATAGATTAGGAATCACCATCAGCTCTTTTGCTCCAACTGGGCTATCCTTTTTTTCTTCATCTTCTGAAGCAACCCTACTCGAAACAGAGATGTTCGCATGTGACTTCTTCTCTGTTGACAGGCGATAGTCATGGCTATCTTTGGCATCAACATCGATTCCAAATCCCTGCTCGATCTGTTCTTTGATACCTTTAGCGTCAGCTGGCCGTTCTACCCAGTCAAGTAAATTAACAGACAAGGTTGCGTCATCATGCTGCTTGCGCAGCTTAATTAAGCATGTTGTTAAGATGCGTGAAACAGAAGAGACCGGATCCATAAGCAAAACAATAGAGTTTTGACTCACTCTAGGTCGATCTTTCCAGCGGGCGATCGCCCGGCCCAGCTCCTCTAGGATTGCCGACTCTTCCTTAACAGCAACTGGCAAATCATTCAATGCATTCATCAGCTCTTCGGCAATCTCATCTGGCAGCTGAGCAAGCGCTTCTTCAGGTGCAGGCTTGTATTTAGGATCCTTCGCAAACCTAGCAACCCGAAAAAACCGATTTTCGAGTAGCCAAGTTTGGAAATTTTGCAGCCTATTTGCCATCGGTTAATAGATATGTTGTATCTCAGCCCTAGTCACGCTGACTCTTTGCCATGGTAAGCACCGCGCGAGCCGCGCTCAGTGGTCTAGGCGGGGTGCTATCAGGCACTACGGGCCAGCCTTCTCTCTGGTTCGCTCTATCGCCGTCAGTCTCTTCAGTCTGATCGTGAAATAGAATTTGCTGAGTCGGGAAAGGTAAATCTATACCCGCTGCAACCAGCTCATTGCACACGTTTTCAAGCACCCAGTCCATTGCGGCCATATAGTCAGCACGGCGCGGCGGCTCGATCCACCAGCGAGCGCGAATGTTGATGCTACTACCTGCCAGATCAACAACCAGCGCTTCGGGGCTAGGATCTTTTAGGACGTCATCGCGATCGCCCAGAACTCTCAAAATAATCTCTTTCGCCTTGGCAATGTCGTCTCCATAGCCAATACCAATGTCGTACTGCAAGCGGCGGCGATCGTAGGCAGTATTCACCATCACCGCGTTAGTAAACAGCTCCGCATTGGGAATCACCACCCGGCGACCGTCATAGGTACGGATAGAAGTCGCTCTGGTTTGAATTTGTTCTACCGTGCCTTCGTAATCGCCAAAGATAATCTGATCATCTAGGGTAAAGGGCTCAGTGAGCAAAATTAATATACCAGCCAAGAAGTTTTGCAGAATATCTTTGAAAGCAAAACCAATGGCGACACCCCCCACACCCAGAGCAGCAAAAATATCAGCAGGCGCGAAACTGGGAAAAATAATTGTTGCAGCAATCAGAAAACCCAGAATAACCAGAGCGCCCTGTGCCAGACGGCCAAAGACAAGGCCGATATTCGCCGTTTCGCGATCGCGCGTTTGCTTACGCACAAAGCCGCGAATCACCTTACCCAATATCCAAAAAATAGAAAATACAACAATCCCAATGATGAAATTAGGCAGTAGTGCAACCGCACCTTGTACCATGCTGTTCAGCTTCTCGGTAGCCGCTGATAAGGAAATAGACTCGCCCACGAAATTCAAACCCTAAAATAAAATGCTTTCTGGAATCCTAATGTAAGGCAAATGCCTTATCTAAAAGTAGACAATAGCAGAGCTACTGCCCCTCAATTCTCTACCTTTGGAAGTGAGTTCATCTCTGTAGGAAGGCAAATGGCCTAAAGGTAAATGCTAAAAATCCGAGCAGCATTAAACGCTTGTAAGCGTTTAATGCTGCTCGGATAACTTAACTCAGGCTATCGAGCTATCGTTTCATCTGTATCAGATAGCTTGGCATCAAGCTCAAATAGCCAGCTCAAATAGCAGATGGATAAACACTGTCTGCAACGAATACAGGCTTTTGCTCGTACTCAGCTTCGATAGTCTTTTCTACATCTAAATCCCACTGCAGGTCGTAGTCAGCTTCAAACTCAGCTTTCACGTAGGGGCGCAAAACACCTGTGACCGTAATGGTTTCTCCATCTACAGCAGCCTGCGCACCCTGGTCAGGAATGACCAGCAAATCTTCGTCGGCAAACAGGTTATCCTCATCCATTGTGAACAGACCACCTTCTAGCACATCTTCCACTTCGCCTTCGATGGCGATCCGCTTGTTGAAGTACAGATCTGGGTTAGCCGCAACTTCACCGACATCAGGCGCCAGCGCCAAAGACTGCGCAATAATCACGGGCTTGGCTTCGTACTCCGCGTAAAGTTCGGGGTCAAGCGTAAGGTTATAAGCCTCGGCAACGGTAGTCATTGCAAATGTTTCAACCGTGCCAGTCACCTGAATATCAGTATCACCCACATCAGGAATAACAAAGGGTTCAGTCGTTGCGTTAATCACCAGGATACCTTCGCCATCAAAGTAATCATCGTCAGCAATCAGGAAAGAAGAATCATCAACAGTCGCTTCCACATCAGCGCGAATAGTGACTTCTTCACCCACGTAGCTAGCCGTTTCGTCCACTAGCTCGTCAGTGGTAACGTTGGCTTCTTCACTGGGCGTAGTTGTCGTAGTACAGGCTGGGAGCACAAACAAAGACGCAGCGGCAAGCAGCTTTAGCGCAGCCATTTTCGGGGTGTTTTTGTTCTCTTCTATGTTGTGAGTGTTCATTGTTGTTATTTGTCCTTTTACGTAGGCGTGACTTTGTCTGGGGTAAGCCAAACATGCAAATGTATTCGCCAATACACAATATAAGCCGTCAATTAGAAAAGTGTTCTTCCTTGCGAGAGATCTATTTCGAACAACCGATAGAAATCTATTCGAAGGCATACAACAACTTACGATCACTCTCAAGTCCTCATATTGCTTCTGCTTCTACCTCTATTGATTTTATTGATTCTATTGATTATGTTGGTGTTTCTACCAGATACTGACACAAATAAAACTCAATAGTTAGAACTAAATAGCTGGGATCTCTCTCGTCCGACAGTGGAGTCTATACCTGAGGCTAGAGAAAGGTTTGGGGTTTATTTTGGTATTTTAAGAAATGCCGTAAGTACTGTCTGGGAGTTTAAGCTTTCTTATGTACTTGACGTATCCGTAAGCTGTCGCTCCATCTTATTTTTCATCTCAGGCAGCATACATAGAGGCTCTAACTGTAGAGCTTGGCCAAAGAAAGCGTGTTTATTGTAGAAGCAGGTAAGCACGAATGTACAAGAGCTTCACTAACGCTGCAATTACTTATGATTTCTAACAAGCTTTCAATCCAAAATCATCAAGGTCATGCTGAGAGTTCAGGAGCCATTGACATTCTGGCTGTAGACGATCATCCAGACAACCTATTCTTAATGCAGGCTATTTTAGAAGAAGCGGACTACAACCTAACCTGTGTCAACAGTGGCGCAGCCGCGCTCGATAAAATATCCAATAACCTACCCGATCTGATTTTACTGGACGTAATGATGCCGGATATGACTGGCTACGAGGTCACAAAGCATATCCGTAAAAATCCAAAAACAGCTGATGTTCCCATCTTGCTGGTGACAGCCTATGACGAAGTACACGAGTCAGAGGTCACTGAGCTGGGCGCTAATGGGCTCATCAAGAAGCCAGTTGACATCGATCAGCTGCTGGCAGATATTCGCACCGTTATCGTACAAGCTCGAAGCTAAAAAGTAGCGGCCTCTTCGTTACAAAAACAGATCACAACCTCAACGAATCTGACTGCACGTATCAACTGGGCGTATCATTTGTGAATGACGCTTGTGAAAAGATTGGGGTAGTACGAAACCTGTGGAAAGATTGAGTGCACTGCTGGGGTTAGGTGTTTTTATAGGGCTTGCCTACGTTATATCGACAGATCGCCGCTCCGTTCGTTGGCAGCCGGTCCTCTGGGGATTTGCCCTACAGCTGCTGTTTGCCCTGCTGATTTTGCGAACGACGCCAGGCTTTGCGATATTTGAATGGCTAGGCCTGATGGTCAGCAAGTTTTTAGACTTCTCCGACGCGGGCGCAGCCTTTGTGTTTGGGGAAAATTTTCAGGATTTTTTCTTTGCGTTTAAGGTACTGCCGACGATTGTCTTTTTCTCGGCAGTCATTAGCGTGCTGTATCACTATGGGCTGTTACAGTGGCTGGTCGGCGCGATCGCTCGTATCATGGTCCGCACTATGAAAACCTCTGGCTCTGAAACCCTTTCCGCTGCAGGCAATATTTTTGTGGGGCAAACCGAAGCACCGCTGCTCATTAAGCCTTACATTGAAACCATGACAATGTCAGAGCTACATGCGGTTATGACCGGTGGCTTTGCGACAGTCGCAGGCGGCGTGCTGGCAGCCTACGTGTCATTTGGAATTCCGGCAGAACACCTGATTGCAGCCTCGGTCATGTCCGCTCCAGCAGCACTGGCCATGTCAAAAATTATGTTTCCTGAAACGGAGGACTCACCAACCAAAGGAGAGGTGAAGCTAACGGTAGAGAAAGTAAATGCGAATGGGATTGATGCGATCGCCACAGGCGCACTAGACGGGTTGCGGCTAGCGCTAAACGTAGGCGCGGTGATCATTGCATTTTTAGGCGTTCTAGCTGCGGTGAATGCCTTGATCGGCTGGCTCGGGATGCTAGCTGGGATGGAAGCGCTCTCCCTCGAAAGCATACTGGCCGTCCTACTCTCGCCCGTGGCTTGGTTAATGGGCGTCCCCTGGGCCGACTGCAACGAGGTCGGCACACTACTGGGCAAAAAAACAATTCTCAATGAATTTATAGCCTATCTCGATTTACAAGCCCTGAGCGAGACCAAAGCCCTCTCCGAACGGGCTGTCATTATTGCCACCTATGCCCTATGTGGCTTCGCCAATATCGGATCTATCGGTATTCAAATTGGTGGCATCGGTGGCATCGCGCCCAGTCGGCAAAGCGATCTCGCCAGAATTGGCTTTAGGGCCATGATCGCTGGGACGCTAGCCTGCTTTACCACTGCCTGTATTGCCGGGCTGTTGCTATAGCCGCCGTCTTGCCCTCCAAAAGCGAAGGGCGTACCCTTTGGTCATGTGATAAGCGAAGTAAAAAATAAAAATTGCCATATGTCCGACTATTCTCGCTATCGTGAAATTTCTCCGACAGCCTATGCAGACGGCTTACCAAGATCGCAATTTGTGGATATCGGCATTCGTGAGCTATGGCCGCAAGTGCCTAGAATCGCCGGACCTGCCTATACGGTGCGATGCGCACCAGGGGATAACTTGATGCTGCATGCAGCAATTTATCGGGCCGCGCGCGGGTCGGTAATTGTGGTGGAAGCGGGCAGTAGCGACTACGCCATGAGCGGGGGAAATGTGTGTGCGATCGCCCAGACAAAAGGCATCGCTGGCTTTGTCATTGATGGCGCAATTCGCGATATCGCCGAAGTCCGCGAGGCCCGTTTTCCAGTGTTTGCCAAAGGCTGTATTCCTAAGCCCGGCGTCAAAGAGACCCTAGGAGAGCTTCAGGTGCCGATCAGCTGTGGTGGGGTAAGTGTATTTCCAGGTGATATGGTTATTGCCGATGAGGAGGGAATTGCAGTAGTGCCAGGCGATCGCCTAGAAGAGATCTGGAAAATCGCAAAAAATAGAACAGACAAAGACGCAGCCCTGAGCCTAAAGGATTGGGAAGCCACACACCACGCAAAGATAGAGAGACTACTGAAAGAAAAAGGGTTTGTTGAGCCGTCACTCTAGATAGTGCTAAAACTAGCCAGTACTGAAACTAGCCAGTGCTAAAACAGAGCTAAAAGAAGTAGATTAAACCTTAACCTCGCTTTCGCTTACAGCCCGCCGCACCTAGTACCGCAATACCAAAGAGCCCCAGCACCGTAGAAGGTTCAGGAATATCCTTCGGATTGTTGCTTCCAATTGAATTCTCAAGCTTAGTATCAAACGCAGAGAGTGAAAGTGCCGAGCCAGAAATGGGCTGAATCCCACCAACAGCAGGCACCTCCGATGGCGCTACAGCAGCACTTACACCGTTTTCGACCGATTCACCTGTTCGTTGAAAGGCCATCTCCGAATAATAGGCTATGGGTGCATCATCGTAATAGTATTCATCCCCCTCTCGCTGATAGAAGAACCACCACTTTTTGGTACTCCCAAACCCAATTGGGTTTGACGGACCGCTCTCGTCTAGTAGGTCTTGCACAAGTTGGATAGGCTCATCCGCAAAAGGTGCGACAGCGTCTCTTAGCTTTACTTCTAATATCTGTCGCTGCTCATAGGGCTCGGCTTTGACAATATTCGAAAGGCGGTTGATTTCTATTATCTCAGCAGTACGCATCCTGTCTGACAGCTGCTCTGTCGGCAGCTCCAGCCACTGTCGAACGTTCAAATCAATGTTATAAATCTCATAGGGTACAGACTCAATTTGTCTATCGCGCTGCGAAGCATATTCATACACGTCTACATAGAACTGGGAGACTGCTCTTTGATAGTCAGCGTCGTCCTTACCGCCTTGCTTCAAAATATCAGATAAGGCATAAAGCGCTTCTTGCACTTGCTCGTTAAACCGTATATCTACCGCTACCGAGGAATCTTGAATAGCAGCCCTTAGTGCAGGAATCTCATCCGCCCATCTAGAAACCGTTTCATCAATGACTTGTTGTTTTTGAGTAGCCATGTCGCCTTGCACGCCTCGCCAGTCTATGCCAAGCGCAGAAGCTTTCTTCTCGGTGCTATTTTCCAAGTCCCAGCCCACCACGTCTAGCAAGGTCAGGTCCAAGGCCGAGATAGAATTTGCCCGCCCTTTTTTTAAAGTTGGGTTCAACACGCCTAGGGGATAGTCGTTGCCTTCTTTCCAATGACTTCCCTGGTATCCGTCACCGCCAACCGCTGCACTACCTGTAGAGAAGTCGGCAGCCCGCCCATACTGGTCACGAACAATGCTCTTTCCTCCATCCAGAGAGAAGTATTTGCCATCACCACCCAAGGTTAGATCTGCTACGTCCAAGTCCGCACTCTCAGCAGTGTAGCGATAGAAATCCATCGGTGTAAGATAGCTGAACCCGCTACTATCGTCTAGGTTGGCATCATCAGCCCCCCCACTGCTGTAGAGATAATCTAGCGCATCTACCCCACTTACCAGCCCCAAAATGTGACCAATCTCGTGTTGAAGCACCGTAGCAACATCGTACTTGTCACGGTCAATGCCATCATCCTGGTCCAAGTCCCAGTTCACGCTACTGTTGATGCTAATAACACCGTCCAAGCCGCTTTCCTGTGGGCTCAAAAGGCCTAATGCCTTAGCCTGCGCTTTGGTAAGCGAGACATTTCTGTTGTTGTTGCTGTTATTGTCATCTACATAGCCTTCCGACGTTTGGCTGCTGGGCTGGCTATGCCCTGAACCTTCGTAGCTACGCTGATAGTTTCTGTAGTAGTCGTCTATAGCCTCATACTCTTCATCTACGTTCTCGTAATAGCTCTTATACTCACCCTCTTCAAGCCTGATGTAGTAAGCAGGGTAGTAGTGACCGTCATAGGAATAACCTTCTCGCCAATAAATCCCACTGGGAGGCGAGCTATTGCCTTGGGACGGGCCATCAGCGCCTGAATTTGGATTACTAAACCTTTTATCTGACAAGAAAGAAAAGTTCTGTTCACTTAAGCCAGCATTGCTATACAGATTTGTGTTTTCCCACTTTGCCTGCTGCACCTGCTGTTTGCCGCTAGCATTTAGCTGTAGGCTATTAACCCCAAAATAGTCATCACTCGACACAACATCTTTAAAGGCCGCGTTCACGTACTCGGCATAGTCGACCTTGGTCTTGCCAGGCTGGGCGCCCCCTAAGATATCGCCACCTATAGCCGATAGGTCAGTGTAGCGAATATACAAATCAACAACTACATCATCTTTCAGTAGCGACGACCAGGTTTCGCCTGCGTCACGTACGGCAGACTGAAACTCATCAGAAGCATTGCCATCAAAGTTGAACCGAAAGCTAAGGGCCCAGGCAGAAGATTGTGATACTGCAACCAGTGGTACAGATAAAACCAATGCAACTGGCAACGTAGCGTTAAAACAGCAAAACGACTTAACCATGAAAGGGATATCAAACAAAAGGATGTGACGAACAACAAGAAAGAACGATGGTCAGCCTAATACAGAAGGCCTGCACAGGCAAATATATAAAAAGCAACATTCTTTGTATCGATAAGCACCCAAGGTAGATAATAGGCGGCAATTGCTCGCAAATACGGAGCCTACGTATGTATGGTTAGGATAAATTCAGGTTTTTTGGCTTGATAATTTGTCAATATCGTTCTCACAGCCGATGTAGCTTTACTTCTGTAAGCAATGTCATTTATGTGAAGAAAATGTAAAGCAATCGACATCCATTACTGTTTATGTATATAAGTCGACTAAAAATTTGTCTGTGACTACGTAAATTTCTGATCAGTACAGTATGTCGACCATAGGATTTGCGGCGGTGCATCAACAACGAATCAGCAAAATTATTGAATAGCTTTCTATGTCCGATTTGTTAACCCGTTTAAGGCCCGACTTAATAGGTAATGTCTGGTATGTCGGCTTAGGAGCAAGTGCCCTTGTAGGAACAGATGTGGCCTTAAATCCAGGAAAAGCAACAGCGCAAGTCAGCGGTGACGGCAGTTTCGCTACGTTGGTCAATGGCTCACTCACAGATAGCTGCAGGGTAGCAACCTGCCAAATTGAGGGCGGACAACGCAATGATGCAGGTAATTTACTGTTTCACAGCTTCGATGAGTTTTCGCCGGGCCAGGTGGGGCCGCAGTCGGTATTATTTGTCGATCCAGGGGTAAGTGACATTATCGTCAGGGTCACAGGGGGCGAATCTTTCATTAATGGTCTGCTACAGACAAGTACCGGGTCGAATGCAAACGTGTTTGTAGTTAACCCTGGCGGCATCCGGTTTGGGGGCGAGGCGGTGCTGGCTATTGGGGGTTCGTTTACCGCCAGCACTGCAAGTAAAATTTTATTCGATGGTGGGGTTACACTCGCCAGTGGCAGTAGTGATACGGCATCGGCGTCTTTACTCACCGTCAGTACGCCAATTGGGCTGGGCTTCTTACCTGGTTCACAAACTGGCTCTATCGATATAGCAGGCAACGGAAACCGCTTCCTGTTTAATGATCCTCAGTTTGTTGAGCGGCGGTTTCAAACGTCTCAGCCGACACCATTACCGTTTCCACCCTTCACGGAGGTCGCTGTTCAGCCGGGCAATGATATTGCCATTATTGGCAGTGGCGTTTCTCTATCGGGCGGAAATGTGGCCGCGCTAGGTGGGCAAATTGCGATCGCTAGCATTGAATCTGGCAATGTTTTCTTCCGGCCAGAGCGGCGGACTACCGATAATCCCACAGGCAATCTCGACTACACCCAGGTCGCTGCTTTCTCCGATATCACGCTTGATGACAGGGCATCGCTAGATGTTAGTGCTGGTCGCGCTGGGGCTATCTCTTTGCGAGGACGCAATATCACCGTCGCCGGCGGCTCGGGCATTTTGGCAGAAACGCTAGCACTGCCAGGAAGCCAACCAGTTATGTCTAGCGACGGCGGTCTGCTCGATATTGCCGCAACCGACTTGATTTTAATTACGAATCCGCCGGACGCGCCAGATCCCATGGGATTGCCGCTCATTTTTAGCTACCTTGCTGCGGACGTGGGTCCAGGGGCCGCCGGACCCGGTGGCCGCATTAATGTGAGCGCTCAAAATTTGACCATAGAAAATGGTGCACAGATAGGTGCCAATACGTTTGGTAGCGGTAATGCAGGTGAAATTAATATCGATGTGAAAGAAAATCTCACACTTCGAGAGATTGGTACGATTGGCGTCAGTGGACTGTTTTCAGCAACAACAGCGATCGCGACAGGAAATGCCGGATTCATTAATATCGACACGGGTAGTTTGACCATAGAGCAAGGTGCAACCATTGATACGCGCGCTCTAGGCAGTCCGGGAGCATCCGGCACAATTGATATTGATGCACGTCAGACGGTCAGTATACTTGGCGTCAGCAGGCCGATAGAAATATTTGACATAGACACAGGTTCCTTTGTGACAGCATCACTGCCAAGCTCTATCGAGACGAACTCTGGAGCTGCCTCTGTTCGCCAGGGCGGCGGTATTACAGTCGATGCTGGCCAACTGCTAGTCAGAGAAGGTGGTGCGATCGCCAGTGTTACAGAGGGTGCAGCAGCAGGTGGATCGATAGCAATTACCGCCCAATCGGCAGAAATCTCTGGCGTTTCCAATTCAGGGCCTAGCGTTGTTACAACGACGACTGTTCCAGGATCTACAGGTAATGGCGGCGACATAACGCTCGACATCGATCGGCTTTCTGTAGTGGATATTGCTCAGGTGAGTACTGGGACCTCGGGTTCTGGCAGCGCAGGAAATTTGGTGATTACTAGCGACGAGGTATTTGTCTCAGGTGTTCTTCCAAACATCGCCAGAAGTGGTGTTTTTACAAGCGCTATTAACGGTGTGGGTGATGGTGGAAATTTGACAGTGAACACAGACACGCTGCGGGTGAGTGAGGGCGGTACGTTCAGTGTCAGCAATTTTTCGAGTCTTCCAGGACCTTTTCCGCCGGGTCAGGGCAGCGCAGGTAATTTAGAAATTAATGCTAGTGAGGTTCGTTTAGAAAGTGGAGCAGTGCTCAATGCCAGTACAGCAGCGGGTGATCGCGGCAATATCACCATCAATACAACAGATGTATTAGCCCTCAGCGGCGAAAGCCTGATTGCAGCAGATGCGGGCGGCAACTCCACAGGTGGTAACGTCACCATCAATTCACCAACTGGCTTTGTGGTCACCACACCCGAAGACAATAGCGACATTACCGCCAATGCAGTGTTAGGCGATGGTGGCCAGGTAAGCATCACCGCCCGCAGCGTACTGGGCATAGAACCTAGGCCTGCACTCACAGCATTTAGCGACATTACCGCTAGCTCAGAATTCGGGGTCGCCGGAGAAACGCGCGTAGACGCCGTCGATAGCGAAGTCCCCGAAGAACCTTCGCTGCTGCCGGAGCCCGTCGAAATTGAACAGGTTGCCCAAGGCTGCAATACGACCGGCGGGGCAGGGCGGTTTGTACAAACCGGACGAGGCGGCGTAGGCGCCTCGCCCTATGGCGTTCTCAACAGCCGAGGTAGTTTGCCAGATGTGTCAGTGCCCAGTTCATTGCGTTCGGTAGTAGGCACGGCGACAGAAAATGGCAATGGTGCCCAGCAGGCTGAATCGGCAGGCTCATCAATTACAGAAGCACAGGGATGGACAGTAGATGGCAGTGGCGATGTTGTTTTGCTCGCGGCGGATGAGTATGCGAGCGATCGCTGCCTCAGCTGGCGGTCATAGTCGCAGCAGTTACAGTCGCAAGGGAGCAGTCACAGAGGACCATTGCACAAGCATTGTAGTGATAAAAAGTAAGCTAACGGCTGCAGTATTCACAGTAAAATTACCAAACTTAAGCAGAACACATGATGCCGAAATGGGCAGTTTTCAGAAAGCGAATGCCATCAGGATTACTGCGCCAATGGGCGCGCCGGCGCTTGTGGCTATTTTTAGGCAGCTGGCTATTAACTATCTGGCTAGGGGGCGCGGTGCCTTTAGGACGGCAGGCGATCGCCGCGCTACCGTCTGCCCCGCCGCCTTCAGAAACCTCTGTCGTGTCGCCGCTGTTAGTTGCCACCGATGTGGTTGCCGCTGATGCAGACGCAGAGTTGAGCGATATTGCAGCTGGGGTAACGGCCTTTGACCAAGGGCAAACTGCACAGGCGATCGCCCACTGGCAAGCCGCCCTCACCCAGCTAGATGACGCCACTGACGACCAGGCACTGATACGGGCATACGTGCTGAGTAATTTAGCGACCGCTTACCGGCAAATAGGTGAGCTGAACCAGGCACAGATAGCCCTAGAAGAAGGCCTAGCGGTGATTCAATCTTGGGCGGACCCTAGCCCCACCTATTGGGAGGTGTCAGCCCGCTTACGCAATACCCAGGGCCAAAGCCAGTGGCATCAAGGCCAAACCCAGGTCGCGCTAGAAACCTGGCAACAGGCAGAAGCTCATTATCGCAAAGCGGCCAGCGCGACCAGCAGTGCCAACAGCAGTACAATTGGCACTGCTGAGGAGCCCGCTCAGCTGGGTCTGATACTCTCCCAGGTCAATCAGGCAATCGCCTATCAAGAACTAGGTTTCAATGCCCAGGCCGTTGGACGGCTCCATCAGCTCAGCGAGCAAATCGTCACATTACCGGTCGGCATTCAGCTCACGGTTGCCAAAAAGCTGGGCAAAGCCCTCCGTCAGGTCGGCGAACTACAGTCGGCGCAAAGCGTCCTCTCCAAAGCCCTCGTGCTAAAGGGCGTCGTACCAGAATCCTCATTATCTGGCAGCACCCTGCGCTCAGACATCGAGCTAGAGCTAGGCCATACCTTGCGAGCACTCAGTCACCGGGCGATCGCCATTGGTCAAAGCAACGCCGCAAACGACTACGCACAGCAGGCAATCGACCACTACACCGCTGCCGAGCAAACGACAGATACGCGCCATTCCAACCGCCTAGTCCCGATTCAGGCCCAGCTCAATCGGCTGAGCTACCTGATCGAAATTGGCGAACTAGAAAGTGCGATCGCACTCAGCTCACGGATTAACTTGAGCGCGCTACCGCTAAGCCGTAGCACGGTAGAGGCCTACATTAGCTATGCTCACAGCCTAAACTGCTTGCAGGCCCCAACGACAACGCCAGCCTGTATGAAAAAAGAATGGCAGGAGAAAAGCGAAGGTGCCGGAACCACGCAGCCATCTGGAAATCCACCACAGTCTCAAACCCGTCTCATAGCACTTCTAACAACCGGATTGCAGCAGGCAAGGGCACTCGGCAATCCAGTCCTAGAATCCTCTGTCCTGGGTGAGCTGGGGCTTACCTACGAGCTTAGGGGCCAAACAACCGACGCGATTACCCTTACCCAGCAGGCGCTGTCATTACTAGAAGGTAAAAAGCGACCAGAAGTGGCTTACCTGTGGGAGTGGCAGCTAGCGCGCCTCTATCAGCGATCGCCCACCCAGGCAATGGCCAGCAAGTCTGCAAACGCCCTGCCTGCTGAACAAACGTCCATAGCACAGGAAAATACAGCCCAAAACCAGGCAGCCATTGTGGCCTATCAGCAGGCGCTTAGCTCTCTAGCAGCAGTTCGTCAAAACCTGCTCTTGGTCGATCCACAGGTACAGTTCTCGTTTCGTGACAATGTCGAGCCGGTATACCGCGAATTCATTTCTCTGTTGCTCCATTCGGTACCGGCAGGCGCTCAACCAAGCCAGCAAGCCCTACAGCTAGCCGTACAAACCGCCGATGCCCTACAGCTAACCGAGTTAGAAAACTTCTTGGGCTGTAATTTATCTCAGCTGGTCAGCTTGAGCGCAGCTGGCAGTGACCCAGCGGCCATGACGCTCCATCCCATCATTTTGCCCAGTCAGTTAGCCATCATCGTCGATGTTCCCGGTCAGCCACTCACGCTACGCACTACGCTCGTATCCCAGCGAACGGTAGAAAGTACGCTTGAAACGCTACGGAATAATCTGACCTTACCGGGAAAAACGCCAGCGGTCTTAACAGATGCGCAGGCACTTTACAGCTGGCTGATTGAGCCGATTATCCCTATTTTGAACGATAATCCGCAGCTTCAAACACTGGTGTTTGTACCCGACGGGCCGCTGCGAAATGTTCCCATGGGCGTGCTGTACGACGGTGAGCAGTATCTGGTAGAAAAAGACTATGCCATCGCGATCGCCCCCCAGCTCGACCTGTTTACCCCACGGGCCACACCAGCCCAGCTAAAAGTGCTTAGAGGTGGCATTGGTTTGCCACAAACGGTACGCGGGCGAACCTTTCCTCCCATCGAGCTCATTCAGGCCGAACTCAACCAAATTCCCGAGGCGTTCACCGTTGCCAAGCCACTCATCGACGAAGACTTTACCCAGTCTAATATCGAGCAGCAGCTAGAAAATGAAACCTACTCAGCAATTCACTGGAAAACCCACGGGGTCTTTAGCTCTAGCCCTGGCGAAACCTTCCTAGTCGCCTATCAAGAGGGTATTACCGCCAATGAGCTTAGCAACTTGGTCCAGGCCGCCACCCAGCGGCGAGCAGAACCGCTAGAGCTACTGGTACTCAGCGCCTGTGCAACAGCGCAGGGCGATCGCAGAGCCGTCCTGGGGCTAGCCGGAATCGCGGTCAGGGCCGGTACTCGTAGCACGCTCTCTACCCTATGGCGGGCAGACGACGGTGCCAATACAGCGCTTATGGATAGCTTCTACCAGGGTCTAGACAGTGGCTTGACAAAGGCTCAGGCTTTGCAGAAAGCTCAAAAGATGTTGTTGAGTGAATCGGGCTACCCGGCCCCCTACTACTGGGCCCCTTACGTACTGGTGGGTAACTGGCTATGAGCATACCTTCTAAAATATTTTCTAAAAGCAATCACCCTGGTCCGCGCCCCTCGAGTATTCTACCGCTACTGGCTGGCCTGGCCAGCATCGTGCTAATTGTGGCAGGGCTCAGGTCTGTTTCAAGTCTGCTTAGCCCGATTTTGCTGTCTTTGTTTATCACGCTGGTCACCAGCCCAGTAATGTCCTGGCTAAAGCGTCGCGGACTACCTGGCTGGCTAGCCTACACGCTGGTGCTCTTGCTAGTGCTACTCATCGGAACATGCTCACTGCTCTTTTTTGTGGTGTCGCTTAACCAGCTAACAGACGATTTACCCACCTATGTAGATCAAATCGAAACCCAGGTCACCGCGCTGTGGCAGTGGGCGATCGCGCAGGGCGTTACCGCCGACGACATTCGAGGATTGCAGTGGTTCCAGCCTGAGAGAATTTTCCAAACGCTGTCTTCTTTAGTCACGGCGCTGCTGGGCATCTTCTCCGATGCTGGGCTAATGTTGCTGGTGTTCATGTACATGCTGGCAAGTGCACCTACCTTTAGCCATCAGCTACACCAGGGATTGGGGACCGGCTCGCCTGCGCTGCGGCGGTTCAGCAACTTTGCCAGTAGTATGAGCACCTATTTGCTGATTAAAAGCTGGCTGGGCGCATTGGCCGCGATCGCCCAGATTATTCTGATGTGGATTATGGGCGTAGACTTCGCCGTACTGTGGGGAATTCTCTCTTTCCTGTTCAACTTTGTGCCCAATGTAGGCTTTTACATTGCCCTCGCGCCGCCGCTATTGCTGGCGTTCTTGACCTTGGGACTTTGGAAGGCCATCATCTTTGGCATCATCTACATTGTTATCAACAACTTTTTAGATATTGTCATAGCGCCCCGTTACCTCTCAAAAGGAATCGATCTTTCTGCCCTGGTAACCTTTCTAGCCGTCATTGTTTGGACCTGGATTCTCGGTCCCATCGGCGCTTTCCTGGCCCTACCCCTCACCATGATGGTCAAGGTACTCGTGCTAGAAGCTTTTCCAGAAACACAGCTATTAGCCGAGCTAATGGGCGCCGGAGATGAAGAAGACACGAGCATTAAACCATCCGCATAAAGCGACAAACAGCTCACAATCTCGCCTACCTTTCTCGTCTATTTTCCGCTAGGCTCACAGCCCTTCTGTAACAGACAGCCCAGCCGAGTTACTGCTATCCGGTTCAACAACAACATCACCAACAACCGGAATTTCTATCAGGTCACCTAGGCCTGCCGCAGACAGTAAAGCATTCCACTGACTCTGCGGATCGCTGCCTGCTACCGCCGTAGCTGAAATAACAGACTGCGACCCCGTCAGAAGGGCGGCCGTTCGGGCAACCTGGTCGTACCATAGTCTAGGCATTTGCGAATCAGGACTTTGTACTATTTGCTCACCATCTGCGACCCGCTGCACCCAGCCGTTCACAGAAGGGACACCAGACGTAGTATGACAGTGCACATTCAAATACCAGTGGTAGGATTGGCCAACTTCTAATGCTTTTTCGGCAGTGGCCGGTAGCGACACACTGGCAATCCCAGGCGCAGTAGGCGTAAACCGGGTCGTGTATATCTCTTCTTTCTCATCCGCACTAAGCAAGATAAACTCAGCATAGTTCACAGCCGCTGGATCATCTGGGAAATAGAATAGAAAGGTGGGGTGGGCGACCGCCGTAAAAACAGGATTTTCGACCGGAACAATTGCCGTTAGCGGACGGCTCTCAGGCGAGCAAGCCTGAACGCTAACATCTAAGCCGCCGCCGGGCTGCACTCGGTTCGGAGGCGGACGATTCGGCACAGCCGGTCGGCGCCTAGATCGGCGAGGACGTGATTGCTTATGCTCTGGCGCTGAAGGGAATGATTCTGAAGGCGACGGCGCCGCCGATGCAGCACTAGCGAGCGTCGCCAGCACCATGACAGCGAAAATCAGCCGCGCAGGCTTCGCCAGGATACGCATGAGCGGTACAAAACTGACCAGCATAGTATTTGTGCGTTTCATAGCCTCAAAACCAATAAAACAGGACCGAATATCTTCCAAGCTATTCTCCGCCTATCGCGTTTCTAGTCAACAGATTCATCTTGACTTCATCCACTCTAGCGTCTCCCTCGGACAAACTACTCGCACCCACGCATCTCGCTAAATCTTCTCAATCATAGCGGAATAGTCACAAAGCATCCTGAACTTAGTTATGGGTATTTGATCTCGATAGTTAACTTTTTTGGTTAAGCAATGGGGCTGAAGCTTCCTGGCTAAGCCTGACCCAGCTAGTCGCAACCAGTATTGCCAAAGCAGTGGGTAGCATTGGTAACCACAAACCGAAAATCATCGCTCCCCAGCAAACAACATATAGCACTGCCACTGCACCCACCGTGCTAATTGTCCAAAGCGATCGCCGGTTTATACACCAGCCGATACAGGCAGCGCCGCCGCTCCACATCACAATCCATAGCACATCGCCCCACTGCCAGCTACGCCACTGTGGCAGCACATGAATTATCGGACGATTGTCCAGCGGAGCGCTGATCAGCTGGCTTACCATATGGGCATGAATCCAAATACCCGGCATCGGTCCATAGGGCGTTTCAAAATAATCTTTTGATACAGGCGCAGTGTAGCCCACCATAACAACGCGATCGCGCAGAATCGCTGGGTCAAAGTCATCCGTCAGAATTTGGTCTAGCGTGACTTTCCCGGCTGGCTGATTTGCTCGGTAGTTCAAAACAACCTGGTCGGTCGGCCCTAGCAAACTCTGATATCCGCCAAATCGCGTAGATAGGGGTTTAAATACTGCATCACCAAATTGCCAATGCTGTTGTTCTGTCAAATCTAGCGGCGAAACATTTTTGAACAGCAAGTACTCGTAAGCCAAGTGAAAACTCAAGCTGTAAGGCGTAATACAGTGAGAAGGCGTCTGGGACAGGCTCGGGTCGTAGGTTAGTATATGCCGCCGAACTTTGTTGCCTGCCACAGCCGTACTGCCCTGAGCAGAGACATCACCACGAACAGCAGTTCCACCCGGACTAAACCCATCTGTTGGCAGATCGCTAAAGCCGACTTGATCAATACGCAACGCCTCCGAAAGACCCAAAGGCGCCCGGTAGTTTTCGTCGCTACTGCCATAGGCACACACCAAAAACAAAGTCGGCGTATTTTCTACCTGCTGCAAAAATCGATCGTAAGCGCTGAGCGAAAGACTTTCTGGCTCGTTAACGTTGGAAGCGCTTTGAGTAACGACCAAGCCCTCAGTAATTGACGAACTCTCAGTAATCGTCAAGCTGCTGAAAGATTGACGACTCACCGATAGTGCCTTGGGTCGGTGCAGGTCGAGGCCAATGGCAAGTGGCTCGGCAGCAATCAGCTTTTCAACTAGCGTAGTGAGGGCCTCGTCAGGCAGCGGATAGCCATACTCACTAGTAGCATCCTGGGTAATCTCAACAACAACAACGCGGCTGTCTATAGGTTCAGCGGGCCGTCGCCGCATCAAATGGTCGTACAAAGGTAACTCAAAGGGTTCTAGCAACCCCAGCAGCCGAATCACCACAACGGCACTGGCACTCACCGCGCCTTTAAGCGCAGGGGATAGCCAGCCCTTACGCTCAAGGGCACGCTGACGAGCACGTTTCGCCTGAAAGTCTTCCCAGTAGATAGGCGGAGCCGTGGGGTTTTGCCAAATAATCGGTAGCCAGCTAGCGCAAGGAATGTCGTTGTCGAGTCCAGAGAGCCGCCTACGGGCCTCTTTAACCGCCAAATGAAAAGGAATCCCCCCGGCAAAGGCAGTAAGCAAGTAGTGCAAAAATTGCTGGGCGATACGATCGGGGACCGGCTCTCGCATAACTACAATGTAAGGAATTTGCAGTGCCGAGAGCTGCTGAGCAAGTCCTAACCCATCACAGGAGTTAAAAATAGCGATTTTGAGACCATTGGCGATCGCTTTTCCTAACGCATGCTTGATTTGATCAATCGTCAGCCTGTCTTTGTGGTTAAGATCAATTACACCTGTATCGTCCTGGGTCTGGCTATGACCTGCAAAAAAGAAAATATCCCATCCTGAAGGCTGCCAAAGAGACTCGTGCAGCTGGTTAAGTTCAGGAGATTCTAGGACAGTGAGTTTAGTATCTGGCAGCTGATTCAAAGCTGCCAAATCAGCTGCCAAATCCAGGCCTTCGCTGTTACCAAAGGTCGCGAGTATTTTTGTTTTTGATGTATTGGGAAGTGTTTCAGGAAGGGTGCGCCAGTCACTGGCACTAAAGGTCAGTTCTACATTGGGATAGTCCTCACAAAGCTGCCATAGATGCCAGGGCAGCCGACGAATTTGGGGATCGCTTGCCTCCAAAATCAGCTGCACATCATCTGAGCGCTCTAGCTCAGTGCGCAGCATCTGATCGATCGGGCGAAACGCTTCCGAGGTCAGCCAGCGATTGAGCTGCTGAGCCAGCGCCTGCGACGTTTTGCCAAAATCAGACTCAGAGTAGCGAAAGCCCTCTGTATCGAGTAAGTGAATGCGAAAAACCTGATCCTGATTGCGCTGATAGTACAGCTGCTGCCACTGCTGTTGAAGGCGTCCAAGCTCAGGTGCCGGTGGCAGCTGAGCGGTAAATCGTACCGGGTAGGGCTGTCCCTCTTCCAAAATTTCGCCAATGACCGTCTCGCACCCCTTCGCCAGCGTGCCAGTGCCCAAATTGAGAATGACTTTCTTCATTACGTCATTGTTCATTTTGTCACTTAGATAGAAATCACCTAGACGAAAATCATTTAGATGACAAACATTTCAGTGTGGGTCTGATCACCCAGCGACAGTTCAATTTCAAAAGCCTCTGTAGCCCCCCCTCGGAAATAAGGTAGCTGAATAAAGCTATCGCTTTCCTCAGCGATCACAGTGGCCAGCGTATTTTGTTGAGCGTCTAGCAACTTAAGCGCTAGCCGCTCAGGTAACACGCTATCACCTTTGGCCGGCTGAGCCTGTACACATACTTTATAAAGCGATTCAGCGTCTTGGTGAACAGCAACCAACAAAACTGCGCCACTGCGCTGATAGTCTTTTGAAATGTCCTCCTGAACAGCTTTCGGAAGCTGATTGAACGCGATCATCTTGCATCTTTTAACGTAGGTTTCATCTCTTAAATGATAGGCACTACGCAGTCGCATCGCAGGTCGACTCGATGATTCAAACAGCCAGTCCAGCGGTTGCCAGTCGCTGTCGAACTGACCCTCAAACCAGTTACTGAGCTGAACCGGCCTGGGCTCAACAGGGCTCAGGTTAATGACCTGATCGAGGGGAACGTAAGTAGCCATTCGCCCGGAACCTACAGGCCTGGATTGAAAAGCTGCATTGCCAGAGGCAGTATTCAAGGGGCTGCTTGGGGCACTAAACTGACCCATAAACTGATGAACTGCATAAGCTTTTACCAGCGCTGGCAAGTAAAATGTCGGCGGCTCGACGTCTATTTTGACCAGTAGTAACGACCGCTGCTTCAAAGAATCAAGTGCCGATATTAGTTCTGCAGGTCTAAGCGAAAGTGGCAGCGTCTCTTGCAGTTCAGCCAGCGAAAGCGGAACGTCGTAGCTGGCTAGCCAGTAAATGACATTTAGCTCAGGGACAGAAAGTCGTTCAAAGGAAGGCGACAACAGCCGAAAGATTCCATTGAATAAGACGGAAGACTGACTTAAAAAAGCGTCTACTCTGCCATTGAAAATTTCTCTAATCACCCTGGCAGCAGATTTAAGCGCAAGGGGATGCCCTTGATACCTAGCAATCAGTTCTGCCCACTGCTCTGGGGCTTCGAGCCTTTCAGCCTCTAGCAAGTGGGTAGCCGCTGCCGTATCTAAGCCAGATAGTGTCAGCGATCGTACAGACTGATTGCCGCCATAGCCACCCTGAAACACCAAGTCATTCGGCCCTTCAATGCCCGTTAAAATTACACAGCTACGGGTGCTAATCACAGACTGAAAAAATGATATATAAGCCTGATGCGTCGCCGGATAATCACCCGCCAGACTACCAGCATTCAAAATAGCCTCAACGCCCTCTAGCACAACTAGCAAAGCACAATTAGACAAGATAGATAGAAGCTGGTCGGTTGCTTGTGCACCAGGCACCGTCATACCCAAACTAGACAAAATGCTAAGGCTTAAGTCCGTCAGGCTGGGACGGTCATGGAGCGATCGCCATACCACACCTTCAAAGCGATTACCCCTCTCGGAGACAGCCGTCTCCACCAATAGTGTCTTCCCTGCGCCACGCAAGCCCCATATTCCAATTAACCGACTTTGACCGTCAGTCCTCGCAGCCTCATCTAGCCAACGATTGACTTTCCCTAGCGAGGTCTGGTAGCCATACATCGTACCTGGCAAAATGGAAGTAGCCGACAGCAAAGACGCACCTGTAGCGCGCCAATTATCGTCAGCATCGCTCAACCAACCATGGGAAGCTTCCCCCTGCTTACGCACGCTGTCGCCACCGCTTTCCCCATCCCCTGCAACAGGCGTCCTAAGTGGCGCAGCTGCCTGCGCGGAAGCTAGTAACTGCGTGGACAACAGTCGACCTATATCTGGCGTAGCTGCCCCCTGGCTCAACAGCATTTCAGCTGCCAGAGCAGGATTCGCTGATGCATAAGCTTCCAACGCAACGCGAAAGTTAGTCTTACCAACAGAGCGGTCGAACACACTGGAAAGCAGCTTCCACAGCTTAGGCGCAACATCTCGCATCAGGTAATTAGTGCTGTATTCAGAATCACTGGCCATCTGCTCATAAGTAAGTCCTCGCCAAGTCCCTCTCAAAATAACAATCTCTGGCTCTCGTAGCGCATGACCTGTATGGGTCGATACCGCTGTGTCTACCCATCTCAGCGCGTCGTCTAAATCCACATCTCTCCCCCTCATCTGCTACGAAAGCAGCCTCTTTCAGCTATACACATTAGAAGACAGCAACCGGATCAAAGGTAGCAGTGGCAACCATCAAAGCTATTAGCATCAACTGCTGCTACGCCTAACACTCAACCCTCACGGCCACTGTGCATGACTATTTCTAAGCGGTAAATGCACTGTCACAGCTTTCTCGATGCGGTGTCTAGCACACTTTGACCCGACACACTGGGGCTCAGCGTATCACGTTAATGCATTGCACCAGCATACTTCAAACCATAACAAATAATGGATTTTTAGAAATATATATTACTCACTCAGGAGATATTCGTGCATAGGAACAAGAAAATTAAAAAATCCTTGCAAACAAAGCAGGTAGCAACTGACTCAGCAACACAAATCATCGTATAAATCATAGAAATATATATACAATTCAGCCACCAGCCTGAACTGTCAGCTGCATACATTTCATACAATTATTTTTACATCATCTAGTCATGCCTGCAGCGTCTAGCTATGCATATATCGCATTTAATTCATGCATAGCATGAAGACACCTTCCATGACACTACTTTCAATGACACCAATAGCATCGAAAATTATTTTTAATGCACTACGTGGTATTTATCCTTGCCCAAAAGCATGTGGGTGCACCTTGACGGCTCTATGCCTTTTACGTTAGTGTCCCCTACGTTAGGTTTACACCAGCAAAAGTCAAAAGCACAGACTTTTATATTCCTATGAGCGTCCAAATCCACACTTCACAAACATTCAGCCTCAGTTTTTCTGAGAGGCTGCTGCGCGGGCGCGCATAATATCTGAAAACCTCAATTATCTCCAATCGCCAAAGGCTGCAAGCAACAAAAATAATTCTCCATGAGCTACGCCGAGCATCGCTCAGCAGAAGGTTCAACAATTTTCTGGAGATGAGCTGTAGAGGATTAGTCTTAGAGGACCGGCCTCTTGCTTCTACTATTTCTTTATATATGTGCTACTTCGGTAGCCTCAGGTCTAAGAAATAGTCACGAGCTCACGCACTTGGCCTGCTTGTCTAACAAGAGTCTGAACATTTTGTCTCAGACCTCCAGTCTTTGTAATGGGGCTTCATAGAGAACGACGCACTACAAATTTGTAACCGCGAAACTTTCTCCTCTTCTGATAAGCCATCTTCAACTAACCCATCTTCAACAAAATCATGAACAACGCTTTATTACAGCCAACGCAACGACTGACCTTGGGCTGTAGGGCTCAACCCTGGCACCCTGACAGTCCTGACGTTCTTTTCTCGCCATATCAACAATTTATGCAACCCTCAAAGCAATTCCCCAAGCATTCTCATGTTAAATCAACCTACTGCCAAATACACCGCTTTCACACCTATTGAATTGCCCAACCGTAGCTGGCCCAGCCGCACCATTACCCGAGCTCCAGCCTGGCTAAGCACCGATCTACGAGACGGCAATCAGGCACTCATCGAACCTATGAATATCACTCGCAAGCTGCGACTATTCCGCACGCTCGTAGATATTGGATTCAAGGAAATTGAAATCGGCTTTCCAGCAGCCTCTCAAACAGAATTTGACTTTGTTCGTCACCTCATAGAACAAAACCTAATTCCCGCTGACGTTACTATTCAAGTCCTGACTCCCGCTCGCGAGGCACTGATTCATCGCACCTTCACAGCACTTCAAGGTGCAAACAAAGCGATCATACATATGTACAACGCAACCGCCCCTGTTTTTCGAAAGGTTGTTTTCAACCTTGACAAACCAGGCACCATCCAGCTTGCGACAGAAGCAGCAAAACTCATCAAAAGCCTCGCTGCCAAGCATCCTCAAACTAATTGGCGATTTCAGTATTCACCAGAGGTATTCACCTCTACAGAACTACCCTTCGCAAAGGAAATTTGCAACGCAGTACTTAATATCTGGCAGCCTACGCCAAGCGCAAAGGCCATCATTAATCTACCTGCCAGCGTAGAAGTTTCTACGCCAAATGTTTTCGCTGACCAGGTAGAGTGGATGCACCGCAATCTTGCCTATCGCGATGCGATCATGTTGTGTATCCACCCTCATAACGATCGTGGCTGCAGCGTTGCGGCAGCAGAGCTTGCACAAATGGCAGGTGCCGACAGGGTAGAAGGCTGTCTATTCGGTAATGGAGAGCGAACTGGCAATGTAGATATCGTCACCCTCGCGATGAACCTCTATACTCAAGGCATCTCTCCAGGTCTAGACTTTTCTAAAATAGATAATGTCGTGCAGGTTGCAGAAGACTGCACACAATTGCCTGTTCATCCTCGACATCCATACGCTGGCAAGCTAGTATTTACTGCTTTCTCCGGCTCCCATCAAGATGCTATCAAAAAAGGATTTGCGACTCGCCGGCCCGCTGACTTATGGGCTGTTCCCTACTTGCCAATGGATCCCGCAGATGTTGGCCGCTCTTACGAATCTGTCGTACGCGTTAACAGTCAGTCGGGGAAAGGCGGCATTGCGTTTCTCCTAGAGCGCGATTACGGATTGTCACTACCCAGAAAATTGCAAATAGAACTTTCTCATATCGTTCAGAATGCGGTAGAAATATCCGGGAAAGAGATTGAGGCCACAACCATCTGGGATCTGTTCTGTAAGGAATATCATCAGCCCACTTCGCCACTCAGCCGCCTATCTTATCAATCCTTTCAGCTGCCAAATGGTGTGGACTCTAATCAAATACGCATTCACTCAAACTTGCAGTATCACGGTGCAGCGTTTAATGTTGCGGCTGTTGGTAGTGGTCCTATCAATGCTTTCGTCCGGTCGCTGTCTACTGCGAAACTATTAAACTGCTTTGGCCATATACAGGTCCATCACTATGAAGAGCGATCGTTAGGCAATCACAGTACCAGCGAAGCGATCGCCCTCATAGAAATATCTACCAACCTTGGCAATAGTTTTGGCGTAGGCATCTATCAAGATATCGTCACAGCCTCTTTCCATGCCGTGCTCAGTGCACTCAACCGCCTCTGTATCCGTCAAGCAGTCAAGCTTACAGAGGGTCCTTTGCAGAAATCTAGCAAAATTAATTGTTCTGACATCAGGAATGATAAAACCCCTGCATGAATCTTCCTATGACGGTTAGTCCCTGCGATGTCAGCTGTGAGAAACTAGCTGACATCGCAGATTTTTTCCATTTTTTATAGCCTACTTATCGGCATCACTATCTATGTACTGCTCTAAAAATTCTCGAATTTGTTTTAGCTGAAAGCCCTTCGCATACTTCAGCAGCGGTTGTGTAAAACCCTCGCATTTTGGCTGCGTCTCTCGGATCGCCTCAACTTCTTTCACCAGCATAGGAACAAGTCCTCTACGACTCAAATCATAAAGTTTCGAGATATCTTCTTTAGAAGGCAAAACAATTTCTGTAGTTTCTACAGAAGATGAGTTCTCGGGCCGTACACACTCATTATTCGACTCATATACCCACTCTAGGTCAAGCTGGCGCTGCAAAGCCCCCATCAGAGCTTCAGCCTGTACTGGTTTAGCGACAAATTCATTAGCACCAGCCTCAAAGCTCTTGTATCTATCCGCCTCAAAAACACTTGCCGAAGAGACAATAATTGGAATAGAGCTTAGCTTGTCATCGTCTGAGGAGCGTAGCTTCGTCATCAGCTCATACCCATCTAGCAACGACATCGAAATGTCAGTAATCAGTAAATCCGGACAGCACTCAAGCGCTTTCTCCAACCCTTCTTGTCCATTTTCAGCAATTATCATATTAAACCCGATAGGCTCTAGCAAATTTGTCAGAACAGATCGATTTTCCCATCTATCGTCAGCCACTAATATTGTTTTTTTAGAACCTAAAAAGCCAATTATCTTCCCATTCTGAGACGTTATAGAAGAAGCTACCCAGTCATGAGCTTCAGGTACTTCTATATCAAACCAGAACATACTTCCCTTGTTGAGTTCACTGGTCAGTTCTAACGTTGTACCCATCATGCTCACTATTTTGTGAGTAATCGCGAGACCTAGTCCAGTCCCTTCAGACTTCTTACGAATGCTACCAACTTGCTCAAATGGTAAGAATATTGTTTCCAGCTGCTCAGGCGTCATACCAACACCCGTATCTTCAATTTGAAAACGCAGTTTATAGGTCGTTTGCGATGATGCTGTCTCTGGCTCCAGTCGATGCGCCTTCACAACAAATTTCACATAACCTTCATCTGTAAATTTGATCGCATTACCCAATAAATTGATCAGGACTTGACGCAGTCGCTTTTCATCAGCATCAATACCAATAGGTAAATCAGCCTCGGCTTCATACACAAACTCAATTCGTTTCTGTTCTGCTTTGATTCTACAAATTTCAGCCACACCCTGCAAAAACGACGGTAAATGGAACTCGGCTGAGTGCAGCTCCATTTTTTGGGCCTCAATTTTAGAAAGGTCTAGAATGTCATTAATCAGTGTCAGTAGATGAGAGCCACACTGATTAATAATACCTGCACCTTTTTGATCTTTCTCAGACAGCGTCTTAGACCGCAACAAGATCTGCGCATAACCCAAAATGCCATTAAGCGGTGTGCGCAACTCATGGCTCATATTGGCCAGAAACTCACTCTTGGCGCTGTTTGCAACTTCAGCAGAATCTTTGGCAGCCTTCAGCTCTGTTGTACGTTGCTCTACCCTTTTTTCTAGCTCCTCATTACTGGTTGCCAGTGCAGTAAACGATTCTCGCAGCTGCCGGGTCATTTGATTAAATGCACTAGCGAGAGTATCAAGCTCATGGACCCTAGAACGTTCTACTTTTTGGTCAAGATGTCCAGCAGCAATGGACTCAGAAGCACTACTCAACTGTAAAATAGGCTGTGTTATCCATCGAGATGTGTAAAATCCAAACGCAATAGCTACTAACAGCGCTAACCCACACAACGCTACCGTCGTACGAGTGTTTTCGGCAATTTGCCCCATAAAATCTGATTCTGGAACTACCACCACTACTAGCCAATCTAGTCCAGCTTCATCTTTCCAGGGTGTAATATGCAAAAACTGATGTTCATCTTCCAACCAAAAATCAAAGCTTTTAGAAGCTGTAAGAACGTTCAGATCCTCGACTTTATCAATGACATGCGTTGCAGCAGCGCTAATGGTTGTATCATCACTATCTACTGCCTTCAGGCGTTGTGGCTTACCATCAACCAACATGTAAGACGATTGCTCACTAGAACTTGCAACCAATGAGCCGTCTCGCTCCATGATAAAAGTTTTACTAGAAGGGCTCACTTCTAAAGTTCTCAAGAACTCATCAATCTTAGAAAGCGGCTGTTCTGTTGCAACACTACCTATAACGTTTCCTACTTCGTCATACACAGGCCTGGCGATTGCTACGGACAAAGTGTAAGGCGCGGTCTCCCACTGATAGATAGGCGTCCAAACCAGATCCCCAGTTCCAATAGCTTCCGCGAACCAACCTTCTTCTACAAAAGACGAATGGTCCTCAAGCTCTTCAGCCAGGTCTGTTCTTTTGCCATTCTCGTCAGTATTGTACGTATATAAATGATGATTACCCTTTAACTCAGGCGATACTTCATGAATAGAGATACTCCCATCTTCAAAGTAGTAGCCTGCCGAGGCCATTTCACCATCCGTTGACCCGTACAGCAAATAGCCTACCGGAAACCACTGCATCTGATTCCAGAAGTATTCTCCTATTTCTTCTAATTCCTGTGGGTCTAATAATCCTAGATCAAAAGCAGCGCCATTAGTTTTTGTCACCTGTCGCGCTGTCACCAGATAATTATCTAAATGCTGATCAATACGACTACTGGCCTCAGATCTGAGGCCTTCTGCAAGTTGATTAACGGCCCTTTGCCCATTGCGTAGTGATAAATAGCCGGTTAACCCTACCGCAGCACAAACTTGTACTACAAAGGGAAGCACAACCATAAGTCTAAGAGGCACTTGGCGAGTAGGATGCTTTTTAGACTTATCTCTATTACCCAACAGTAGTGTCATATGCCCAAGTATCACTAATAAATCTTTTCATATTAAGAATGCCCGCTGTAATAGCACGAACACACAGAACATTGGTTCAAGCAACTCTAAGTTTTTATTGCAGGCTTTATCGCAGAAAAGCCAGTATTTATACTGGACACAAACTGAATAATCAATATCTTCTCACGAGATGAAGAACCGTCAGACTTAAAGACGAAGCAAAAGATGTCAATAGTTTTACTGAGTTAATACTGGATAACCTCAAAAATATAAGAGGACCTACAGAGGGCTTCTAAAATATTGTGTGGGAACTAATTTAAATCGGCACTACATCGGCACTACAGCAGGTCATCATCGATATCTCCAACAGAATAATCTCGTATAAAATAAAGTTAGAAGATATCACGCAAGGCTTCAAGTGGGCATAATTTATACAGTAAGGAACTACTGCTTAAAGCTATTTTACAATAGCTAGATTTGTACTACAGAATATCTACGATTCAATAGTGTTGGGGATAGAGAAATTACCTCGTGCTCTGTTCAATATAGCTTGTGCTCCACATAATAATTAGTGCCTCGTAAACTAGCAATTACTTAACATCCACAGTCGCTCATGACTTCGGCACTTACGCTTTCTTCTCTTATAGTCTCTTAGCTTTACCTGCTACATCATATGAATTTTCAGAACAGTCGCACCACACCTCAATGTGTTCATCAGTGGTTTGAACTCACAGCAGCTCACAGACCAAATACTGTCGCTGTTATTGATGGTACACAGCAGCTAAGCTACCAGGAGGTTAACGAACAGGCTAATCAGCTGGCTAGGCATATACAAGCGCTAGGCGTTCGACCAGAAACGTTAGTAGGCATCTGTGTAGAGCGCTCCTATCATATGGTCATATCGATGTTAGCAGTGCTGAAAGCTGGAGGTGCCTATGTTCCGCTCGATCCTAGCTACCCAAGAGAACGAATCGATCTTATGGTCGAAGATTCTCAAATCCCTGTACTCATCACTCAGAAAAAACTACTAGGAAATTTCTCTGACACTGTTGTAACGGCAGTATGTATAGACGCAGACAAGCAGCATATATCGCAAGAGTGCGTCAAAAACCTAGAAGTTCCTATCTCTCAAAATAATCTGGCTTACGTCATCTATACCTCTGGCTCAACAGGAAAGCCAAAAGGAGTGCTTATTGAACATGGCTCACTATCTAATTTTGTGGGTTCTATGCGTCACAAATATCAGGTGACTGCTGAGGATCGGGTGTTGCAGTTTGCATCTATCAGTTTCGATGTTGCTGTAGAAGAAATTTTTATTACCCTGGTTCAAGGAGCGACGCTAATCCTGCGCTCCCAAGAAATGCTGCGTTCTATCCCAACATTTCTTAAAACCTGCCAAGCCTGGAACATAAGTATACTCAATCTGCCCACTGCGTTTTGGCACAAGCTTTGTGGAGAACTGTCTCAGGTACAGATTCCTAGCTGTGTTCGACTGGTTGTCATTGGTAGCGAGCGGGCAATTCCTCAGTGGTTATCCGTTTGGAAAGAGCACGCACCAAGAGAAGTTCGATTGATCAATGCTTACGGGCCAACTGAAGCAACTGTTGGCTCAACGCTGTGCGATTTGGCCGGGCCTAACGCAGTAGACGTTAGTAACAGCCGTGTCCTACCCATCGGACAGCCCATTGACAACGTTCAAGCATACATTTTAGATGATGAACTTCGGCCTGTAGAATTTGGTGTGGC
The DNA here is from genome assembly GCA_038531675.1 of Cyanobacteria bacterium J06581_3. Taxonomy (GTDB): domain Bacteria; phylum Cyanobacteriota; class Cyanobacteriia; order Phormidesmidales; family Phormidesmidaceae; genus Phormidesmis. The sequence continues at coordinate 120,715 of JBCBBK010000017.1, read as the reverse complement.
TGGAGAGCTGTTCATCGCGGGTAAAGGGCTCGCTCGGTCCTACCTAAACAGACCAGAACTTACTGCCGAACGATTTATATTTGTAGAGCATCCTGAGATAGGCCGTATCCGTCTGTACAAAACAGGTGACAGAGTTCGCTACCGTAAAGATGGTCACATAGAGTTTCTAGATAGAATTGACCGTCAAGAAAAGATTAGGGGTTTTCGAATTGAGCTCAGTGAAATTGAATCTGTGCTAGAGCAGCATTCTTCTGTGCAGCAAGCAATAGTGCTGGCCTGGGAAGAGACACCTGGTAACAAGCGACTTGTTGCATACGTTGTACCACACAAGGACGGCAAGACAGAATCCAAATTGCGTAGTCATAGCTACAAGCTAATGCCCCGGTTACGCTCTTACCTACAAAACAAGCTTCCTAGCTACATGGTACCGTCCGCGTTTACTCTAATCGACGTACTACCACTGACCCCGAACGGTAAAATTGATCGCCGAGCGTTACCTTCGCCTAGCGCAGATCGGCCAGCACTCAATGAGGTATTCATTCCACCGCTCACGCCTCTCGAACAAAGGCTCGCTAAAATGTGGTCAGCTGTTCTCAGCATCTCAGAAATTGGTGTGAACGACAACTTCTTTGAGTTGGGTGGCGATTCACTTCAAACGACCCAGCTGATTGCACAAGTCGAAAAAGACTATAAGGTTGTTGTTCAGCTGTTAGAGTTTTTTAGTATTCCAACGATTGCTGGACTAGCAGGTGTAATTCAGCGAATCCACTCAAACAGGGTAAGACCTACAGATCATATGGACTTGCAACAGCTTCAAGCGGAAGTTGTTGTTGATGAGAATGTTCAGATTGTAGATACCTACATGCCTTCCCCTGTACCCGTTAAAAATGTATTTCTAACAGGTGCGACTGGGTTTCTAGGATCTTTTATCTTGAGTGAGCTATTAGAGCAGACACAGGCAGATATTTACTGCCTGGTGCGTGCCGATGACCTCACGCACGCACACGAAAAGCTACGAAGCGTGATAGCTTTATCTCGTCCCGACCTTATACCGCTAGCGACTCGAATCATTCCAGTAGTCGGAGATTTATCACAGCCACAACTTGGGCTAGACGATAGCCAGTGGACGTACTTATCGACCTGTGTTGAAGTGATCTATCATGGGGGCGCAAACGTCAATCTGCTTTATCCTTACGCGGCCCTTTATCCGACAAATGTGCAGGGTAGTCACGAAATTTTGAAGTTGGCTAGCACTAACCGTACGAAGCCTGTGCATTACCTTTCTACGTTGGATGTTTTTGAATCACTTGCGAGTACAGGCACTCGTGAGTTTTTTGAAGACGCTGATCTGGCCCAAGGAAGTGGAATTGTAGGGGGCTATGCTCAAAGTAAATGGGTAGCAGAGCAAATGATGAGGCGAGCTGCCCACAGGGGATTACCTGTGTGCATATATCGTCCAGGCATGGTAACGGGGCATAGCCAGAGTGGCTACTCTAATACGTCGGATATTCTTTGCCGCTTGCTAAAGAGTTTAGAAGACTTACAGCAAGCACCCGAGCTCGACTTGATGATCGATATGACTCCGGTTGACTATGCCAGCAAGACAATCATATCCATATCAATGCAGCCACAGGCTATTGGAAGAACTTTCCATGTGGTAAATCCACAGCCTATGCCGTTTAGTGCAATTGTTAATACAATGAAAGACTATGGTTACGCTATGGACAAGGTTTCTTATGCTGAGTGGCAATCAGAACTGCGGACAAAGCCTAATGCGCTTTCCCCACTAGCGGCAACGATTCGAAGCGATGATCCAAACGACAAGAAAACTTGTTTGGAACTTTGGTTAGGTGGGAATGATCGATTTGACTGCAAAAACACCCTCAGAGTCCTAGAAGGTATGTCGTATGACTGTCCCCCAGCTGATTCAAATCTACTGGAAACCTACCTTAGCTACTTCTCCAGATGTGGATTCATGCAAGACGTGGCAAAGCCGATAGTTTCACAGCAGTAGATACTATCTAGCTTTTTCTTAAACATAAACATCGTTCATATAGCTTGCTCCAAAAGGAATTGAAAACGTGACAGATTTGTTGACTGATCTTGGCAAGGTAGCAGGGGTTCTTGCTTTCTTAGGATACATCCCTTACCTGATGTCTATTGTAAGGCGTAAAACACTGCCCAATCCGGCTACCTGGTGGATCTGGAGTATTATGGGTGGCATTTTACTTGCTAGCTACTATGTAGCAGGTAACAGAGAGGCCATATGGGTTCCGCTGAGCTATTTTATTGGACCTACAGTCACAGCTATTTTGTCTGTGAAGTATGGACGTAACGAGTTTGGCAGCTTTGAACGTTACTGTTTAGGTGGTGCTGCAGTCAGCCTTTTGCTGTGGTGGATCTCTGGACCGATTGTTGCCTTGACAATGCTGATCATGATCGATTTAATTGCGATCGCGCCCACCCTCAGAAAAACATACTTCAAACCCACCAGCGAAGACCCCCTTGCCTGGAGCGTTTTTTGGCTTGCTAATACAATCAACCTATACGTCGTCTTAGCAAGCGCGTCTCCTACTTATGCTGCGGTTGCGTATCCATTTGAGCTGTTCTTGTTGCCGACTTCTATCATGTGTTTGGTAGTCCGTGGAAGAGTATTCGGTCCCAAAGGAAGTTTACTCGAGAAGCAACAAAAGAAGGCTCTTTTGGAAACTGCTGCTTCTGATATGGCTACCGCCAAGACAAATAGCCACGCACAGACAGCTGCACATAATGTGGACTACAGTGACTTTTACGATCAAGCAGCCCACTTTCAGATTCCAGAACTAGGAGATAATTTTAATGAAGACTTGACGAGTGTGGTTCGTCAGAGTGCACGAAAAATTATTGCGAGGACCGTAGCGGTAGAGCTGAATGACCTAATGAGTCAATATTCTCAGCAGCAACCTACTGCTGAAACAAGCCCTGCAGGACCTTCTTTATTAAATATTGAAAATTCTCTCGGACCTTTACCAGACCCTTCTAAGCGTACTAGTCACAGCCAAAAGAATGATTTACCGCCACTACCCGAAGAGTTAAAAACAAGCCAGAGCATGGAAAAAATTCTCGTTTGGCTATGTTTCAATGGAGTTGCTACGGAGAGTTTGAGCGCAAGGCTAGCAGAGGTTTTAGCGGCAGAAACCATCGAGCTATCGCCTTCATCTATTGAGCAAATAAAGACTGAGCAGACAAAGGCAAAGTGGCAAGAAGAATATCAGAATTGGAATGAGCAATCGCTTAGTCGAAAACGATACGCATACCTTTGGATAGATAGTCTTTGTATCAATGGTGGTGCTGCACCTAATCGACATCTCTTTTCTGCAACAGGTGTAAGCGCCGATGGCTACAGAGAACTGCTAGGTATGGTGATAGAACAGTCACCCACAACAGGTTGGCATTCACTATTGCTTGGGCTCAAAAAACGAAACCTTCAAGAAGGTATTCAGCTAGCAGTCAGTGATGGAGGCTCAGAAGTTTGGAGTGCTTTTTCTGAGATATTCCCAACTATAAGACAACAACAATGCTGGAATAGTAAGATAGCAGATGTGCTAAAGAAGCTTCCCAAGAAATTACGTGACAAAGCAAAAGATGAACTCTGGGAGGTCTATCGCTCAGAAACAAAAGAAGACGCGAACCAAACGCTTGATGAGTTCATTGAAGCCTATCAGGTAAAATATTATGAGGCGGCTGAATGTTTGACTAGCGAAAGAGATAAGTTACTGTCGTTCTATGCTTTCCCTGCTGAACACTGGCGATACCTATATTCAAAGCAGCTGACCGACTTAAATTTTCAAGGCATGCTAGATACAACTAACGGAGCAATCCATACAGCTGATAATACTTTTATATTGCCACTATTTTTTCAACTAGCAAAGAACGCTCAGAAGCAATGGCCTCGTATGAAGGGGTTTAGATACCTGGGTGATGTTATCGAAGGGGCTTCATTCGACAACGGTGTTTTATCAAAGTTCGATGCCAATAGCTTAGTCGATAGTCTGTCTACAGTATAAGCTCACGCTCTTTGCGGCCATAATTACCTAGTTCAAGATCCGTAATATATTCAGTGAAGGTGAAGAAATGCTCTCACAAAAAGAGCCCCAAGGTATTCTAATCGTTGATGACAACCCAACAAATTTAGAAGTTCTGTCTGAATCCTTGATTCAAGAAGGGTTTCAAGTAGCGGTTGCGATTGATGGAGAAAGCGCTTTAGAACAGATAAATTATCATCCTCCTGAGCTAATCTTGCTAGATGTGATGATGCCAGGTATCGATGGGTTTGAGACCTGTCGAAGATTAAAAGAAAACCCAGATACCTACAACATTCCAGTTGTCTTTATGACAGCTCTTTCAGATGCACAAAATAAAGTAAAAGGGCTGTCTTTGGGGGCAATTGATTATATCACCAAGCCTTTTCAACATGAGGAGGTGCTAGCCAGGGTTAGGGTTCATCTTCAAGTACAAAACTTGGCGAGAACGCTACAAGAGCAGAACCATTTACTCAAAGGAGAAATAGAACAGCGACAGACAGCAGAAGCTAAGTTGGTTGAGGCTAACCAAGCCTTAGAAAACCTCAATCATCAGCTGGAAGAACGTGTAGAAGAACGTACTCGTGACCTTTCAGAAGCCTTGAAAACTGTTAAGAAGACGCAAGTTCAACTGATACAACAGGAAAAGCTATCGGCACTTGGTCAGCTCGTTGCTGGAATAGCTCATGAGATCAATAACCCTGTTAATTTTATTCACGGCAATATAGACCATGCTAGCGGCTATGCAGACGATCTATTGTCGTTGTTTAACCTCTATGAGCAGCATTATCCCGACCCTGTAGACGCGATCAAGAGCAAACGAGAAGATATTGATGTCGTCTTTTTGACCGAAGATTTGCCGAAGCTCTTGAACTCTATGCAGGTAGGAACAGATCGCATCCGCGATATCGTGCTTAGCTTACGGATTTTTTCAAGATTAGACGAGGCAGAAGTCAAAGATGTTGATATCCATGAGGGCATTGATAGCACTCTCTTGATTTTGAATAGCCGGTTGAAAAGTCCAAATATGCCATTCCCAATATCAGTTGAGAAAAGCTATAGCGATCTGCCAAAGGTAAAGTGCTATCCGGGTCAGCTCAATCAGGTTTATATGAATATTTTGAGCAACGCAATTGATGCACTAGAGGAGTTTTTTGATAACAATAATGAAGAAAACTGGCGTCCTACTATAGAAATTTTCACAAGACCTGTAGATGATGACAAAGTTAGCATATGCATTCGAGACAATGGTCCTGGCATTCCTGAAGCGTTGTTAGAGAAAATATTTGATCCTTTCTTCACCACTAAAGCTGTTGGGAAAGGAACCGGTTTGGGAATGTCTATTAGCCATGAGATCATCTCTGAGAAGCACCATGGCAGTCTCACTTGCTGTCGCCTAGAGCCTAACGGCACGGAGTTTACTGTGACAATTCCTACATTTCAGAATGTATCTGACTGATGTGATAGAAGGAAGAAAATTCTGAAATGCAAGGACGTATTAAGATATTTGTTCAGGGGTTCTTTCTAGATAAATAGACAGGACACCTCCCACGGAAATTAACACAATTCCAAGTAGGGTAGTTCTATTGGGAAATTCAGTAAATAATAACCAATCAATAAGCGCTGCGAAAATAACGCTGCTGTACTGAAAGACGCCTATTTGATGCGGCTCAGCTAGGCTATACGCCTTGACTAACAATAGTTGAAAGACTAAGAAAGAGCCGGCTGCTGCTGCAATGATTTCGAGCTGACGAATCGTTAGCGGCTGCCACTGATATAGCGCTATGGGCGCTATTAAAACACTGGCAAGTAGGAGGTAGGAAATCGTTTGCTGTGAAGGTGATAGGGTTTGACTAAGGTGACGAACGATAAGGAATTCTACGGCAGCTGATAGTCCCGCACCTAGTCCGATCAGGTTAGCAGGGTTTTGTAATAGGCTTGCGTCAGGCTGCACAACTAAGAGTAGACCAATAAAGCCGAGTGCGATCGCCAGCCAAAGTTTCCCTGAGATTTGTTTGTTCAGTACTAGTACACCAATAACTGGAATAAAGACTGGAGTTGTATTGAGTAAGACAGTGGCATCAACCAGGCTACCAAGCCCTGCTGCCCATATGAACAGATAGAACCCACATAAGCCAAAAACTGCTCTACCTAAAAGAAAAAACAGGTTGTCTCTTTCTAAAGTATTAATCAGGTTTTTGGCATCATTTTCTTGCTTATTGGACCAATAAGTTGTAGGTAGTAGAACGGCAAGTGCAATGAGCAGAAGTATCCATAGGAACTGACCAGGCGCCATGGTTTCCTGTGCGATTTTTCCTAGGGCACCCTGTACAGTATTTGCAAGAAATCCGCCTGTGATGAACAGAGCACCCAATACGATAGAGTAAGGCGTTTCTACTACTGGCAATTTATCTATAGAATTATGGACTGAGCTGTCTAATGAATCCGATGTTGAGGCCTCTGGATGCATATACTTTATAGGCTACTCGCTATGACACATACTGGTAAAGTTTAATCATAGCTCTAGAACGTAGACCAGTAGAGTATCCATGCGCTTGGGCTTGTAATCACACCGTGAGCCAGGGACAACTTATGAAAAAAATATTACTTGCATTAACGCTGATTGGTGCTGGTATGACTAGTATACCGGAGGCCTACGCTGACGAGGTATGGACAACTGAAGAGTACGACGTTGTCTATCAAGCTGAGCGTAACGAAACTGCCATCTGGACCTATGGCGAAGAAAACGAAGGCACTATCTTTATTGATGGACTAGCAGGGGTTTATACCGGGCGAGGAGAATACACCGGCTATTGGACCCAGGAGACTTCGTCTATACGCTGTGATACCTACAGAGAAGGCGCAGATGGTGAGCCGACTTATCACTGGGGACGGTTCGAAATAGCCTTTATCGATCCAGATTTTCCGTCTCGCTGGCATGCACACTTTGGACTATGCGATCGCGCTGCGACTATTCCATTAAACGGTACGCCGATCGAAGCGCCCGCCGCCGCCGCTCAACAATAGCTTGCCCTGAGGTTATCGGTTAAAGTCGCGATCGCCGCCCCTGCCACTCAGTCAGCCTTTCTAGATTGAATACACGCTGGCAGGACTGTTTCCGGCCTTTTGCCTTTGCCTCATACAGCGCCTCATCAGCATTTCTGAAATCGTTTGTTTGAGCAGAGGAGACGCTGAGTCACCTAAGAGTTGCAACACATTTCTCTTGATCGGAATCCAGCGCTCTAAAAGAGCCTTCATTTCATCAGGGGCTGCTGCTTCTCTGGAAGGTGACAGACTGCGTTGCGATCGCCCAGCCTGAAAAATTGTAATCCGACTTTGTACTCAGTCAACATGAAAAACAAGCTGTTCTGCATCTAGGTCCGTATCTATCTGTAGCTGTAGAATCTCTGTCTGTGAGTTCTCGACCTGTGAGTTCTCGGTTTGAGCAGTAGTCTCTTTACCCATTGAGGCAATAAAGATTTTGAGACGCAGCAGCTCTCTCTGAAGCTGGCTGTACTCGTGCATATCAATTACGAGCTCATCTTCGAGGAGGTCTGTCTGTCGCTGAATCTGCTGTTTTAGCTTTTGACCGCTTATCCCTATGGAGAGGACTAAAAGTACTGATAGCAGAATAAATTCAGTACCATCTGGCACTTGCCATACTTCAAGTAAGTCTTTGACTAGAACGCCGCGAAAGGTGTTGCTTTTTGACTCGAACGGATCGTCTACGGAGTATTCCACGATACCTACCGACGCCAGGGTAGGTCTGTCCATGGGTTATCACGGTATATACCGATTCAAAGTCGGGCTGGGTAGCACAGCTTGTAAGAAGCGTTACCGCAGACATTGCTGCAAAGGCCCAACCCCAAGATTTAGAGGTCATCGACTAACTAATTTTATAGGTTCAAAAGATATCAAACACCTACAGTTTGTCTGCTGCGTCATCTGGCAGCGGAATAAACTCATTTTCATTAGGAACCTGCGGAAACTGACCTGCGCGCCAGTCCTTTTTAGCCTGAGCAATTCGCGCTGCCCGGCTTGAAACAAAGTTCCAGTATTTGTAGCGCACGCCGAGTGGAGCCCCGCCAATGACAATGCAGCGAACATCTTCAGCATCTTTATCTGCGGTAAGCGCTACGGTGTCTTCTGAGGATAGTACGGCTAATTGGCGGGGCGGCAGCGGCTCGCCGTTTAGCCGTAGACCGGACGTCAGACTATAGGCGGCTCTTTCTTGCGATCGCACTTCTGCATCTTGTTCCCCTGCTTGTAATAAATTAGGCAAAAGCTGAAAGCGGCTGTTAGGAGTGAACGACAGCGATAAGTACAGCATGGGTGAAAAAGTTTTTACCGGAGAACGGTAGGACTGATAGTCGCCAGCAATTAGCACAGCAGAGGTTCCCGTTTCAATCCAGCAGGGTAAAGCATCTGCGCCGTAGTGAGTAAAATCTGGTTCGACGTCTTCATCTTCTTCGGGCAGCGCAATCCAGGTTTGAATGGCATGTAGTGTTGCTTTTTTGTCTCGAAAGGCAGCAGGCGATCGCTCAGAATGAACCACGCCTTTACCAGCGGTCATCCAGTTCACTTCGCCGGGCAAAATTTCTTGTACTACACCCAAGCTATCGCGATGTAGTAGGCTACCTTCGTACAGGTAGGTTACCGTTGCCAAATTGATGTGGGGATGCGGCCTAACATCTACCCCCTCACCCGGCGGAAATACGACCGGTCCTAGATGGTCAAAAAAGATAAACGGTCCCACCATCTGACAGGTAGGGTGAGGTAAGCTGCGGTGCACGCTAAAACCACCAAGGTCCTGCCTTTCGGGCACAATCAGCTGCTCAATACTCATCGGGATGCTCTGTTGAATAGGACAGTGTTCTAGTCTACCATTGCTGATTTTCAGCGGGTGCTTTTGCGGATCCTTGGCGCAGCTCCAGGCTGTTGACTCTTTTAATAACACCCATACCATACTGAGTGTTGGTGCCAATGGGGCAGTACTGAGTAAAGTTTGCGAGCGCGTTCAGGCGCTGCGTAATCAGCGGATCGCCATGGCCGCCAACGCGGAAACTAATGCGGCCCGTACAGGCAATCAACGTTTGTAGAGAACTCTGCAGAATGTTGTGCACTGGTTGAGTTTTGATATCGAAATTTGTCGGCACAATGCTATTGGCAAGGCTGGGAGCAAACACCAGACCACTGTAGCGATTCCAGTATTTCCTAAGGGACTGAAAAACAGCTTCAACGGTAGGAAGTGGGGACGTGTAACCGCCTTCTTCGAACGTAGTTGGAGTTACAAAATGCAAATGAATATTGCGATTGTAGGCGGAGGCCTGTTCGTACAGGTCTCGGTAGCTACAGCTTGACACCCAGCTTGAATGGTTGCTGCACTCAAGCGATACATCCAAAAGTCGAACACTCGCATCTCCCAGGAAAAATACTTCGCCCGGAAGTTGATTCCATAAAAAGCTCAAGTGTCCAAAGAGTGCATCATCTAGAAAAGAGATTCGCCACCAGCAGCTTGTGTTCGCCGCGATCGCATGTGAATGGGAAAATTGCAACGTTCTTTTTTCTAAACTTGCGGCTGCCTTTCTTTTTTCTTCCAACGTTTTTTGAAACGCTGACACAGGCTGGCTTATAGGATAAACCTGTGAAACAGCACTAATGTCAGTACTGCTGGACTCAGACGAATGCAGCTTGGGTGAAGTCAGCTGTAGAGCACTCAGACTGTAGGAGGAATTTGTGGGGTCGCGCTGCAAAACATGCCCGAGCTCCGGATCGACAACGCTCACCAGGGTAAAAAACAGCTGCTGAAGAGAGTGACCTTGCAAGTGTTTGTCTGCAACAGGCGACTGAGTGACTAAATTGATAATTAGGCTCTGGGGCATATAGCTGGCAACAGGGTGTGAAAGCCTAGGATAGCTCTAAAAATTTAGTGGGTTGGGGGCTAAATGAAAAGACAGAGAGGTGAGCGAAAACGTGAGAAAAATCGTAAATTTATACAATATAAATTCTCAGAAAGTCGCCGCGATCGCTTCTCTCAGGCAGAATGCCTCTCGAGTAGGGTGCAAACGTGGTGTACGTGTGCCAGCTCAAACACAGATGACGCCTGTTGAGCGAGTATAGTTCCTGTAGAAGGATTATTTGAACCTGTTTAGACTCTGGCGATCCTGGTGCTAAATCAATTGACAAGAGTGGTTAAAGACTAATGAGATTGCTTACTCAATGGCTATGTGGATTGACGGCACTGGGGCTTTTATTTTTGAGTAGTTGGATTGTGCTCCCACCACTCAATTTTTTTTGGCTACAGCTGGCCGTTGGCGCGCCCGAAGTCAGTCCGATTTTAGGCGGTGCGAGCATGATTGTGTTTGCTATTTCGCTTTGGGTGTTTCGCGCTCCATCGCGGTTTCTCCCACGGCTTCTGAGGGTTGTTTTGCTAGTCTCCCTACTGCTGAGCAGCCTACCTTTGCTACAGCAGACGATGGCGGTGTCTAGGGCAAATCGCTCTATGGTAAACGCGTTCCCAAGTGCTCGTTTATCTGGGCACCGTGCATCTGGACACCATTTATCTGGGCAGCGTGCATCTTTTAGCTGGTCAGCTTTCTTTTTTGGGTTTTCGTCAAAGGGGGTGCGTCATCAATCTCAGGTTCCGTTTGTGATCGCCGATGGGGTTGAGCTAGCCATGGATATCTATCAGCCTGCCATTTCTCAGCCTGCGGAGGCCCGGGTTGCAGATGTTCAGGCTGAGGGAGGCGCATCTGACCATCATCCAGCGGTGGTGATGCTATATGGTGGCGGCTGGCGAACAGGCGATTCATCCGAGAATGAGGCGTTTGGCCAGTTCCTGGCGGCGAGAGGATATGTGGTGGTGGCCCCAGAGTATCGGCTAACGCCTGACTATCAGTTTCCAGCACAGCTGGAGGATGTTAGAACAGCGCTGTCTTTTGTGAGCGAGCATGCTGATGACTACGAGATAGATCGCGATCGCATTGGTATGGTCGGTTGGTCCGCCGGTGCTCACCTAGCGATGCTAGCGGGATTTCAAACAGATAACCCCGTCGCAAGCACCATCAAAAGCATCGTGAACTACTACGGCCCGGTAGATTTGACCGATGGTTATGCCAATCCACCCAAGCCTGATCCTTTAGATGTGCGGCAAGTTCTGATTGCCCTGCTAGACGGTACGCCAGCAGAACGCCCAGACGCTTACAGGGAAGCTTCACCCATTACCTATGTCACCTCAGCCGCGCCCAGCACGCTACCACCTACATTGCTGATATACGGTGGCCGCGATCATATTGTTGAGGCTAAATACGGCAAGCACCTTTATGATCAGCTCCTCCAGTCGGGACAAACCGCTGTTTGGGTAAAGATTCCGTGGGCAGAACACGCCTTCGACAAAATATTTTCAGGTGTCAGCAATCAGCTAGCGCTACATTTTGTTGAGCGTTTTTTGGCACAGACCCTATAGATCAATCAGTGAAAATACAGTCATCGTCTCACATTCAAAGGTCTCAGGTAAGCTGACAACCCTCCGATGTCTGCAGCGCTGACTCTTTACAGTTACAGAACAGTCGGCTAACCTAGACCAGCTTATTTAAGTACACTCACCCAACAGCAGCGCCTGTTGATGTTGAGTGACACTGTATTTTGGTAATGGTCATTTTGGTGAAGGTCATGGGTGCAAAGGGTCAGCAATCTGCGAAAAAAGTAGCCAAGCAAGCCTTCTGGATCAGCAGTGTAGGCTTATGTCTGCTTGGTGGCGTGCAGACAACGAGTTTTGCAAAGCCCTTAACCCCAGCGATTCATCCTTTGGCGAGTCGGGTGGCAACTCAGGCTACAAAAACAGCCGTCGAGATTCCATTGGATGATGACAGCACAGCCGTCAATTCTGCGGCACGGGGCAACATTGGCACGACAGAAATCACCGAGATCACCGAAGCCGATGGCACTACGGTTATTTTGCCCCCTGGCTACGATGCTAGCCGTCAGTACCCAGCGCTGGTGCTAATGCCCTATACCGATCGCACGGCTCTACACATGTTCAACTGGGGTATCTACGACGCATACCAGAAAAGATACTCCGGCAGCGCTGAAGACAACGCTTTTGTGATTATCATGCCGCCTGGGCAGGGAAGTTCTGCCAACTGGTCTGGATATGGCTGGGAGTCATTGGTTAACGAATACGAAGCCTATGTGCAGCAGGATCTTGACCCGATTGCAGCGAAGTATAATGTAGACCTGAACAATATGGTCGTTGGCGGATTCTCTTTGGGCGGAGACCTGAGTTGGACATTGAGCTTGCGTAACCCTGGACTGTTTAGCGGTGCGATTGTCATGGGCAGTATGTCTACTTATCGGGATGCGGAGAATGCACAGCTACTAGCAGAGAGTAACTTTCGCTATTTTATGGTGATGGGTGGCTACGATGGCAATCGTGGCTCTATGCATAGCGCTCTGGATACGCTGGATCAACACGATATTGACTATCACTACGAAGAGGTTAGCAATGCGGGACATGGAGATTTGCCTGAGCGCATGCAAAACGATCTCTTTCTCTCAGCAATGGATTATGTTCTAGAAGCATCATTCTAGTGAAAAGAAGATTGCTTTCAAAAAATACAACAGCTTCCGTCCAGGGAATAAACGCTTAGACGGACTGTCACTATTTTCCGGGCATTTCAATAATTACACGGCACATGGACTCGTTTTGCCGCCATAGCAGGTGGGCAGGCTAACGGGTAGATTTGCTGTGTTATTTTTTTGCTTACATGCTCTCTTCATACCAGATTTTGAAGCGCGGAAGTCTTGCACTTTCTGCGCTAATTGCGACAACCGGACTGATTGCTTTGAGCATCCCTTCTTCCAAAAATCAATCCAAAAATCAACTACTAACACAGCAGTCAAAACAGCTATTTCAGCCTTCATCTGCCGAACGGTTTTCGCTTACTCACTTTTTGTTGCCATCAGCGATCGCTGCCGACTCACTTCCCACAACACACAATTCTTCAGCAATCATCAACGTCGATACCGATCTCTTTCTACCCCTATCTGGCTTGGAACAACAGAATGATCTCCCTCAGCTGACACAGGCCACCACAACATGGAGAGAAGCCTGGGAATCCAAGGAGATTCGTGGCATCTATATGAGCCGCTATCGAATTACGAATAACGCAACCGAAGCCATTATTCGCAACCGAGTACGCTATTACAAACAGCAGGGCATTAACACAATTATTCATGGCGTGTGGGGCAACGGCTGCCCCATGTACAAAAGCAACGTGATGTATCAAACATTTGGCAAGGAGAGTTGCCCTAACAACTTTCAAGATCAGTGGCTCGACTGGCTAATTGACGAAGCCCATGCCCATGGGATGCAGGTCCATGCTTACTTTGAAAAGGGCATTAAGCTAGATGTAGACAGTCCGATATTTCCTATCGCGCAGGCTAATAACTGGTTTGTTCCAGGTATTGATAGAACCTATGCTTCTGTTGATCACTACGTGCTAGATGTCGAAAATCCTCAGGTCAGTCAGTTTTTTGAACAGATTTTGGCTGAGTTTGTGCAGCGCTATCCAACCATTGACGCGGTGCAGTGGGATGACTATTTGGGCTACTACGCCGGGCTAGGTGGCAACGTAGATCGCACTGCTCAGCTAACAAGCTTTGTTCAGCGTATGCGGACGGGGATGAAGGCGGTAAACCCCAATGTCAGCTTCGATATTTGCCATCATAATCCCTATTGGGGCGCACGTTACTTTGCCGCTGACTGGCAGAACTGGGGCGTTGATAGAGCCTTTATTCAAGCCTATAACGATGCCAACTTTTACGATGAGCTGGGCTACATTGAGCAGAGTGCTGGTGTTGCTATTTCTGACAATCAGCTGCATCGACTGGGCGATATCCTTAGTAACCCGAATATCAAAAGCGTGCTTATTTTCCCTAATTCTGGGAATCCGGTAGAAGCGGCCAGACGGGTGAACGCAACCATCACAGGACAGTAAGCTCAAGGTGGGCGCTACTACACTATCTGTTGATTGTCATGGTGAGCTAGCACAGGTATTCACTACAACTCAAATATATTCGGCAAGTTGTTCAAAAATCTGCTGACTAAGTGCACCGCCAGATCGCTAAGTCGGTGATGTAGTAATCAGGGGAACTCTGATATCGTGCGGAATTGATTAGGCGGATAGTGAAGTCGCTAGTTGTGACCGCGCTTTTGATGTCGCGATATTAGTTGCTGCTATGGCTGCTGCGAAAGGGAAAAAGTTAAAGAAGAAAGAAGACTCTGGCTGCGGCTGTGGCATTTTGCTTTTGCTGATGTTAGTTGGCTCAGTGGCTGGGCTTTGGTGGCTGTTTCCTCGGCTGCATCGGATTGATATAGAAACGGCTAGAGATGGTGACCTGGTTGCTGCCCTGAAAAGCTTGTTTGAAGAAGAGAACTCAGAAGAAGTGCCTATATTTGAGCCGGTGGTGCTGCCTGCGGGTATTCCTGATGAGCCGGTTGAGGTGCTTATAACGGATTCGGCAGGATTGGATTCGGGGGCGATCGCATCCCCCACCCCTAATCAAAACATTGAGGTAGCACCACCACCGCCACCACCATCACCCGCTAGTACAGAACCAACTTTACCCGCCGCCTGGCAAGCCAAGGAAATTCGAGGCATTTACCTTAGCCGGTACCAGGTGACTAACCGAGCCAGTGAACAAACCATTCGAGCGCGCGTTCGCTACTACAAGTCTCAGGGCATTAACACCATCATTCACGGCGTGTGGGGCAATGGCTGCACCATGTACCCCAGTGAGGTAATGCAGAAAACATTTGGCATGGCGAGCTGCCCCAATTTGTTTGAAGACCCGTGGCTAGACTGGATGCTCGATGAGGCCGACAAGCAGGGAATGCAGATTCACGCCTACTTTGAAAAGGGTATTAAGCTTGACAAAAACAGCCCAATTTTTGAGGTTGCGACCCGCAAGGGTTGGTTTGTGCCGGGTATTGATAAGACCTATCCGAGCGTAGATCACTACATTTTGGACGTAGAAAACCCAGATGTGGTGAAATACTTTACAGAAATCTCGGCTGAATTTGCGCGGAAATATCCCACCATTGACGCGGTGCAGTGGGATGACTACGTGGGGTATCACGAAGAGCTGCCGGGCGAGGAGGATCGGACGTCGCAGCTGACGAGCTTTATGTTGGGGCTGCGCTTGGCGGTTAAATCCGAAAATCCGAAAATCAACTTTGACGTGTGTCATCACAATCCATACTGGGGCAAACGCTACTTTGATGCCGACTGGGCGAACTGGAATGTTGATCGCGCCTTTATTCAGGTGTATAACGACGACAACTTTGATGTAGAAATGGACTATGTGCAGCAGCATGCGGGTATTGCTATTTCTGACAATCAGTTTAACCGGCTAGAAACACTGGCGAATAGTGAAGAGGTAAAAAGCGTGTTGTTGTTTCCAGTAGCGGGAAACCCAGAAGAGACAGCAGCGAAGTTTAGAGCAGTGTGGGAAGGTCAGTAAGGAAAGCCTGTTAAGAATGGCCTGGATGAAACGATGAGCCGGGTCAAGCGGCTGGGCAGTGCCGTAGAACAACTTTTGACGAGTTCGCAGCAGGCATCGGCGGCGGTGAAGCAAACGGAGGCGACGCGACAAAGTATGGAAAGTACGGTGGAGCAGTTGGCCGCAGCAAAAGTCTCAGAATCCAACATGCCAGAGATTGTTGAAAGGTCTCTCTTCGCAACCTGTAAAAGAATTTTCGCTTTTTCAAGGTCGCTCATAGAGAATTTGTCCCTCATTTAACGCGTGAAAAATGACATGATTTTGGCTATTTTTCCACCGTTCTACTTCTTCAATGTTGTACATGACGATATCGGCAGACACTTTGAAGGGTGCTAAAGCTCGCCAAATTTTACCAGCAGTTTTACGACGACTATGTTTTGCACTAAACGTCTCAGCATCAATTACTAAAAAATCGTAATCAGAATTTTCTCTAGCTGTACCTTTTGCACGCGACCCAAATAAGATTATTTTCTCAGGATTAACTACGTCTACAATAGTTTTGACCATATTACTGAGCAATACTTCATCCTGTGAAAGCTGCTCTGTAGCTGATAACACTGCAGACTGCTCTGAAAGACTACTCTGGATCAGCTTCACAATATAAGTCTCAGGAGATATTCCAACCGCCTCGGCCACTTTGTGCAACTGCTGCTCAAGCTCTGGTGAAATTGGAATAGTAAGACTCATCTACACAACTCTCCATCGGCTTTGAAAACGACAGCTTATCCTTGCACTTGTTCCCTGACGACATTCTACGGCTGTACCTTATCCCAGAGCAACTCTCAGGTTCCCATCAGCTGCCGCCAACGCCTCTTCCGCCTGTCCTTTCTCCAGCCCAGACAAATGCATCACCAGGGCTACCTTCACCTGCAGGTCACTTTTATCAAGCAGCTCTCCAGCCCTTTCACGGTCCAAATCTGTCAGATCTCTCAAAATGCGAATGGCTCTGTCGCGTAACTTGGTGTTGGTCACCGCCACATCTACCATGCG
Source organism: Cyanobacteria bacterium J06581_3 (assembly GCA_038531675.1). Lineage (GTDB taxonomy): Bacteria > Cyanobacteriota > Cyanobacteriia > Phormidesmidales > Phormidesmidaceae > Phormidesmis. The sequence goes on along the minus strand of JBCBBK010000017.1, from coordinate 104,102 downwards.
ATTGCCGTACACTTTGCCCAGCTTCACCATCACGCCAGTCGAAAGGATATTCAGCGCTAGCTTGGTGACGGTGCCCGCTTTCAGCCGAGTCGAGCCCGCCAATACCTCCGGCCCAACAATCAGGCGAATATCAACGTCTGCTTCTACCGGAACCTGATCAGCAGGAACGCAGGCAATGAAAATAGTGTCGGCACCACATTGCTTTGCAGCACCCAGTGCGCCGTGCACATAAGGAGTCGTACCACCAGCGGTGATGCCTACCACCACGTCGCGCTTGGTGACTTTGTGATCGATGATGGCTTTTGCGCCGGATTCTTCTTCATCTTCTAACGCTTCAGAGCTGCGTAGGAGGGCGGCTGCGCCACCGGCTAAGATGCCCTGCACCATTTCGGGTGGGGTGCAGAAGGTGGGCGGACATTCTGCGGCGTCGAGTACGCCTAGGCGACCGCTGGTGCCTGCACCGACATAGAAAAGTCTGCCGCCTTCGCGGAGAGAGGCGGCGGCGAGGTTGATTGCCTGGGCAAGGTGGGTTCTAGACTGAGCGATCGCATCTACAGTCTTCTGATCTTCTTTATTAAAAACATCCACCATCTCCAGCGTAGACAGCTCGTCTAAATTCTGGCTGTTGGGATTGTTTTGTTCGGTCAGCAGATGCCCACGGTCTTTCATATCAGTCATTTGGCTATGTCCATTTGGCTATGTCACAGTAGTTTTTCTAGCTGGGCTCGAATCCGATCCATCTCATTAGAAGACGCATCTTGCAGACTGCCTTTAGACGTCTCGGCATTATTGGGCATTCCCTTTTTCGCCATTTCCTCTAGCCTGGCCCGCGCGATCTCATTGGGGTCCGCATCTGGATCCCATAGCGTTTCTTCTACCATGTTCTCTGGCGGCGTCAGCAGCGTCCCCTCTTCTACCAGCACAGCCTCGTAGCCCGCACTCTCACAAAATTCCTCAATTTCCTCCTGGTCAAAGGCCTCTACAGAAGCAGGGGGGAAATCCTGAGCTTCTAGCATGATGGCGAAGCGGGTGGCGTCATCCTCTACCTCAAACATCAGCACCAGCTGCCGGGCGTCCATTTGCAGAGAGTGAATGCCTTCATTCTCAGTGCGAGCGTTGAATAAAACGACGTAGACAGACATAGACAAAGGAATAAGTAGGGGATCAAAAAGTTATCAACCCATAGTTTAAGCCATAGTTTAAGGTTGCGGGTCTGATTCAGCTGGGCAGCGGTCTGTAATAATGTAGAGGTTTTTCTTCAGCTGTTTACCCAAACTCCTTGATTCCCATGGCAACCTTCCTACTCGAAGTCGGCACCGAAGAGCTTCCAGCCAGCTTTGTTAGCGAGGCGCTTGCTCAATGGAAAACCAAAGTTCCCGCTGAGCTGAAAGAGCAGTTTTTGGATAACGACGGCATTGAATTTTATGGGACGCCGCGTCGGTTGGCGATGTTGATTAAGGGGCTGGGCGATCGCCAGCCCGACCGCGAAGAAGAAGCCAAAGGCCCCCCGGCCAAAGCCGCCTTCAAAGACGGTAAGCCCACCAAAGCAGCTACCGGCTTTGCGGCATCCAAAGGCGTCAGCGTAGACGAGCTAGAAATTCGCGATACGGGTAAAGGCGAGTTTGTGTTTGTACAGCACAAGATCCCAGGGCGGGCCACGACCGAGCTATTGCAAGAGATGATTCCAAACTGGGTGCTGGGCCTGGAAGGCAATCGGTTTATGCGCTGGGGTGATGGGGATTTGCGCTTTCCTCGGCCCATTCGCTCACTGGTAACGCTGCTAGATGGTGAGCTACTGCCTATGACGCTAGAGAATGGGTCGGAGGTGTGTGTGAGCGATCGCACCACCGCCGGCCACCGCGTCCTACACCCTGATTCAGTGACCCTTAAAACCGCAACAGACTACGTACCGGCCCTAGAAAAGGCCTATGTTTCTGTCGATCCGGCCAAACGTAAGGAAACCATTCTGAGCCAGGTGGTCGAGGTTGCTAACTCGGTGCAAGGGCATGCGATGGTGGACGATGAACTGCTGGCAGAGGTGGTTGATTTGGTAGAGTGGCCGACTACGGTCATCGGTCAGTTTGACGAAGAGTTTCTGGAGCTACCGCCCCAAGTCACTATTACTGAAATGGAAAGCCATCAGCGCTATTTCCCAGTGACCCAGGCAAAAGATTCGGACGAGCTGTTGCCCTACTTCATCACGGTTTCTAATGGCGATCCGGCTAAGTCTGAGCTGATTACGCAGGGTAACGAACGGGTGATTCGCGCTCGCCTGGCCGACGGTCAGTTTTTCTTTGCCGCTGATCAAAAGCAGGCGCTGGCAGACTATTTACCCCGGCTCGAAGCGGTCACCTTTGAGGCGTCGCTGGGGTCTGTGCGTGAAAAGGTGAGCCGAATTGAGCAGGTGGCGGGGCTGCTGTGCGATCAACTGGGTGTGAGTGCGGCGCAGCGGAAAGATATCGCCCGCGCGGCGCTGCTGTGTAAGGCAGATTTGGTTACTCAGATGGTAGGTGAGTTCCCAGAATTGCAGGGTTACATTGGGCAGAAGTATGCGGCCAACAGCGGTGAGTCCCAGGCCGTTGCCGAAGGAATTTATGAGCATTACTTGCCGAAAGGGGCGGGCGATCGCCTCCCGCAAACCCTCACCGGCCAAGTCGTCGGCATTGCTGACAGGCTCGACACCCTGGTGAGCATTTTCAGCATCGGCAAACTGCCCAAAGGCTCTAGCGATCCCTTCGCGCTACGCCGAGCGGCCAATGCCATTGTGACAATCGTGTGGGACGCTGGCCTACCACTGAAGCTACAGACCGTTCTAAACCAGGTGGTCAATGACTTTGCCTCGGGACGTGAGGGCGTAGACGCGGCAGAACTAACCGGTCAACTCACAGACTTCTTTGCCCAGCGCGTTCGGACGCTGCTGCAAGACGGTGAAGAGATTGACTATGACCTAGTGAACGCGGTGTTCGGCCAGGACGCGGACTATCAGGCACGGGCGTTGACAGATTTACTAGATGTCCGCGATCGCGCTACCTTCCTACAGGCCATCCGTAACGATGGTCGCCTCGCCACCCTTTACGAAACCGTGAACCGTGCCGCCAAGCTAGCGGCAAAGGGCGACCTGGCCACCGACGTACTCGACCCATCAGGAATTGTCGATTCTACCCTCTTCGAGCAGCCGACCGAGCAGGCCTTTTACGATAGCCTGCAAACGCTACTGCCGCAGACCCAGGCCGCTCAGACTGAGCGAGACTATAGCAAGCTCATTGCCGGGCTGGAAAAAGCCGCGCCGACGGTGGCAAACTTCTTCGACGGCGAAAACAGCGTGATGGTAATGGCAGAAAACGAGGCCGTGCGAAAGAACCGACTGAACCTGTTGGGACTACTGCGAAACCATGCGCGCGTGCTGGCCGACTTTGGTGAAATAGTAAAGAGTTAAGCCTGTGAAGAATGAAGTAACGTATTGAGCTTTCTCAGAGCCTGATACAATTTCGACTTAGCATTTCACGCTTCACGAGACTCGACGAGACTTTCCATGAAAACAGCCCACGTCATTGGCCTTGGCCGCTCTGGCATTGCCGCCGCCCGAGTGCTAGCCATACAAGGATACAGTGTTACCTTGAGCGATCGCGGCGCGGCGCAACGCCACCAGTCCGACGCCACCCGGCTCACTGACGAAGGCATTACCGTCAAGCTTAACTATGCCTTCGATGCGGCGATCGCCAAAGACGAAGGGCTCGACCTGCTAGTCGTCAGTCCGGGCGTACCCTGGGACGCACCTGCGCTGGTCACGGCTCGTGAACTCGGCATAGAAACGATTGGTGAAATGGAGCTGGCCTGGCGAGCCCTACGAGACCGTCCGTGGCTAGGGATTACTGGTACTAATGGCAAAACCACCACCACTGCACTTGTAGCCGCGATTTTCAAAGCCGCCGGGCTAAATGCACCTGCCTGCGGTAACATTGGCTACGCAGCCTGCGAATTGGCACTCACTGACGCTCCTGACTGGGTAATTGCCGAGCTCAGCAGCTATCAAATCGAGGCAGCGGCCTCCCTGGCACCGACCATCGGCATCTGGACCACCTTTACCCCCGACCACCTCAGCCGCCACAAAACCGTCGAGAATTACTACGCAATCAAATCTTCACTGCTAAAGCGAGCTGGAGCCGTGATTATCAACGGCGACGATACGACGTTGCAAAGCAAATCTGCCGATCATCTGACCCATCGCCACCACTGGACGCGTATCGATGGGAAAGGATCGGAATTACCGATTGAAACCTATGTAGAAGACGGCTGGGTGATTCATAAAGGAGAGAAAATTGTAGAGACAAAAGCCCTGCGAATGGTCGGTGAGCATAATTTGCAGAATTTGCTGCTGGCGGTGACAGCGGCGCGGCTGGCGGGGATTGAGGCCAGTGCGATCGCCCAGGGCGTCGCCAGCTTTCCCGGCGTTTCCCACCGGTTAGAGCACATTTGCACCTGGCGAGGCGTAGACTTCATTAACGACAGCAAAGCAACAAATTACGATGCGGCAGAAGTCGGCCTACGCTCGGTGGCCAGCCCTACCGTTTTGATTGCCGGAGGCGCGTCCAAAGACGGCGACGACACTGCCTGGATAGCACAAATAAAAGACAAAGCAGCGGTTGTTTTACTAGTTGGCGATGCTGCCGAGCCCTTTTCAAAGCGGCTGGACGAAGCTGGCTACACTCAATACGAGATTGTTCAAACCATTGACCGAGCCGTCGCTAGAAGCGCCGACATCTGCAGAGATCAAACCATTAAAACAGTCTTGCTCTCGCCTGCCTGCGCCAGCTTCGATCAGTACGCTAACTTTGAGGTGCGTGGGGACGATTTTCGTCAGGTGTGTACAAAATACTTGGGCGAGCTTTAAACAACAGCTTTTAGTAACCATGTATTCAACAGCACACACCTTTAGATTAAAACACTTTTTCAGATCGGCATACCCACTGGTGCTGGCTATCCTCAGCTGCATTTTGATACTTTCATTTACAGCCTGTAGCGCAACCTCGCCCAGCACCACTGCCCCGTTTCCAGAAGAATTTCGTATTGGTTACCAGGCAGTGCCCAATGCCGAACTCATCGCGAAGAGCATGGGCATAGTTGAAAAGACGTTTCCCGATGTCAAAGTCAGGTGGATTCCCTACAGCTCTGGCTATCGCGTTAGCGTTGCCATGATAGAAAATGACATAGACATTGGCCTGGTCGGGTCGGTGCCTGTCTCGACAGGAATTGCCCAGGGCTTACCCTATCAAGTTTATCTAATCCACAATATTATTGGCGACAACGAAGCCCTGGTCGTTACCAAAGCCTCCGGCATTAAATCTGTTACAGATCTGGAAGGGAAAAAAATTGGTGTACCTTTTGGCTCTACCTCGCACTTCAGTTTGCTAGCGGCACTTAAACAGGCAAACATCGAGCAAACCACCGTAACCGTTCTAGACATGCAGCCCGCAGAAATGCTGACCGCCTGGAAGCGCGGCATCATTGACGGCGGCTTTGTTTGGCAACCGACTTTAGGTAGCATGATTTTGGCGGAGGGCAATGTGCTAACTACGGCAAAATCTCTTTCTAGCGAAGGGATTATTACCGCCGATGTCGGCGTGGTTCGCCAGGATTTCGCAGCCAGCTACCCCACCTTCTTAACTAGTTACATCGAAATTTTGGATGCAGCCGTTCACCTTTACCAGACGCAGCCTGAAGAAGCCGCTGCCTTGGCTGCAAAAGAGCTAAAAATTTCCCCTGAAACTAGCTTGGCAGTAATGAATGAGCTGGTTTGGATCGACGCCCAGCAACAATCTACTGCGGCTTATTTGGGAACGCCCGGTGCCCCTGGCGATTTTGCCCAGGTGCTAAAAGATTCTGCCGAATTTATGGTCAGCCAAAAAGCAATTCCAGCAGCCCCTGAGCTAGAGAGTTTTCAGAAAGCACTGCTAAATGAATTTGTTGCTGAGGTAGGGGGTTAGGGAGTAGAGAGTAGGCTTTAACAAGACACTACGGCCAGCTCTGATCAATCTCTTTGACTACCTCTGCAGCGGGCTTACCCTCTACAAACTCCATCACACCTGACCAAAAAATATCGGTGCCGACATAGCCCGGCATCAGGTCCGAAGCATCAAAGCGAACACCATCGGCATCGGAGAGAATCTGTGAAATATTTTGAGTCACTAGATCCGGATAGGCTTCTAATGCCACTTCTCGGTGGGGGGAAAGGAAGCCGCCAAGCTTTGCCCAGGTTTCGTGGGGAACAGGCGTTAGCAAATAATTCATCAGCGCTTCTGACTCGGGCGTTTGATTGAACATGACCATCAACTCGCCGGATACCAACAAGGGCGAGCCAAACTTAGGGTCGATGCTGGGGAATGGAAAGGCATCGTAATCGACTCTGGGGATTTTACCTTCTGGGAAGACAGAAGAGATAGGGTTACCTTGCCGATGTAAGTAACAATCAGGTGGATTGTTGAATATGCCCAGTGCGGCTTCGCTTTCGGAAGTGGTGATCGCGCCCTTAGCGCCTCCACTGACGATCTCTTCATTTTGAACCAACTTACCAAACTCGTTAAATGCGTTGAGTACCTGCGGTGAGTTGAAGGGAATGCGATGATCGATCCACTGACTGTATACCTCTGGTCCAGATGTTCGTAGCAGAAATTCTTCGATCCAATCAGTACCCGTTTGCCCACTGGCAGCACCGTTTTCGAGCCCGATGCACCAGGGCGTTTCGCCGTCGGCAGCTATCTGATTGCTCAGTGCGGTCAGCTTGCTCCAGGTATTGGGAATATCGTACCCCTTCGCTTCGAAGGCAGTTGGCCGATACCATATCAAGCTTTGCACCGAAATTCTGAACCATAGACCATAGAGTTCATCCTCTACGGCCCCCAGCTCAAGCCAGCTATCAGAATAGGCCGACTTAACTGAAGAGGCATTCATAAACTGAGTTAGCGGAACCAAATGCCCAGCGTCTGCCAGCTCTACCATCAGACCAGGCTGCGGCAACAACACTAAATCTGGCTTGTTAAACGAAGTGATTCGCATTCGAAGCAGGCTGTTGAAGTTATCGGACGATTCATAAATTACATCAATGCCAGTCTCTTCTTCGAAAGGGACCATTGCGGCTTCAAACTTAGGCTGATCTTCCGCTGAAAGCTGACCTAGGATAGTCACCGTTTTGGGCTGATAGGTAACTTCATTGGCGGCTGAGTAGCCACAGCCTGTCACACCCAAAAAAATGCCTGCAAAGGCACCAATAGCCATCACACTGCGGCAATGACTGAAGGGTGGGGTTTGCTCGCTGGTCATGGTGTAACCTCCTCAGGTGAGAGCAGCTGTCGTAAGTACATCAGAATTGCCCCCGGCAACGCCGTACTCGCCACCAATACTAGCCAAAGATTTGCACCGCCTTGTAATGGATGATCCAATGCCCAACCTCCCAACGCTGGACCAATTAAAAAGCCCACTGCCCAGCATTCTGATTCTAATGAAAAGTAGATACCACGCTGGTCGCTTGGGGCCAGATCGCTCGTTAACGCGCTCGCCGCTGGACCATACAGGATTTCGGCCAAACCGATTAAGAAAAAACCGCACATCGCGGTGGTTAAACCATAGGCAGCTACAGTACCGACCAGCCAGAAGAGGAGCGCGCTTAGTCCCCACATTACTAAGGTCATGACGAGAACAGACACATGGTCGATTTGCTTCACCCAACGGGTGATGGGCAGCTGACCAATGATTTTGATGAGTGCATGCCAAAAGAACAAGTAGCTAATGAGCTGTTCTGAAAAGCCAAAGGGAGTATTGCCTGCGGGGACAAAGTTGGCCAAATACAGCGGTAGCGTACTGCTAATTTGTGCGCCGTAGATGGCAAAAAAAGTATTGGCTAACAGAAAAATGACCAAAGCTCTATCGCGCAGCGCCAGCCCCCAGTTTGCAGCGACCTGACGCAGGGTGGTCTCGTGCTGGCGGGTTTCAGCGATCGCCCACCAAATCACCCCTGCAAACAGCAAGTACACCGCCCCTTTAGCCAAAAACAGCGCCCGGTAGCTCCCAGACATGGCCATGTACTGTCCGGCCAGCAATGCGCCCAGCCCCAGCCCCAAATTGTTTGATAGCTGACTAAGGGCAAAGGCCTCCGAACGGTTTTCATCTGTGCTGAGATCGGTAATGACAGCCAGCGTGGCGGGCCAGTACAGGCTAATGCCCAATCCCAGAAGTAAATTGCCAATAACGAGCAGTAAGAAGGTGCTGGCAAAGGCGAGGCAGACGCAGGCGATCGCACACAAAACCGAAGCCAGCAGCAGCGTCCCCTTACGGCCCAGCCAGCGAGAGTCGACCGCACAACCCGCAAAAAATCGACCAAAAATTCCAGCAAAGCCAGAGCTGCTAAGCGCCAAGCCTACCTGGGTAGGCGAAAAGCCCAGCTGATTGACAAAAAAGATGGAGGCATACACCAGCGTAAAGCCCTGACCGATGTACAGCAGCAGCTGGCCAGAGACTAAAATCCAAATCTCTTTTCTTAATTTTGGAAGCCAGCCCGAAGAACTGTCCGGAGCAGGAAAATCAGGCAGTGGCTCCATAGAAATAGGTATCAATACTGTCTAAACGACGTGTAACCTAAGCATAGCCTGAATTAGAGCCTCCTTTTGTGAGGCTACTTTGTTTTTTAACGTTTGAGGGGTGCTTTCTTTACAGCCTTTTTTACAGGCGCTCGGCGATCACCAATTTTCTGTTCAACCGTTTGCAGTACGCCAAATTTCGGCGACCAAAAGGCCCCTTCGCGGGTCTTGAAAAAAGCGATTTCCTTACACTTGTTCTTGCGGTTCTCTAGAATTGAACAGCGCAGCATCACTTTGTCTTGTCCGTCCTTTTGATAGTGATGTTGAATCAGCAACGCACCACAGCTGGGACAAGGATGATTGGTAAATGCTGAAGGATCTACTGTGCGCTTGGCGTAGGGCAATTCGTAGCTTTTCTTCTGCGGATTCCAGAACATGACGGTGTCACAACTTGGCTGCTCACACTTTAGAAAGTGATTGGCTTTGAGCTTTTTGGACTTTGAAGGGATTTTGCTTAGAGGCTGCTGGCACCGAGGACAGGCGATCGCACCCTTCTTCGAGTGTTTACGGGTCGTTTTCTTCTCTGAGCTACTAACTGACTTTTTCGCTGCGCCTGTTTTGCGGCCAGTCGCTTTCTTTGCAGGCAAGCTATTGCCTGCAGGACTGGCCACTGATTTACGACTTGACTGAGCTGCTGCTGCAAAGGTAGAACCGGCTCGCAGGGCTTTCATCTGTTCGTTGGTGAGTGTAACCTTAGCTTGAGCAATGGCCGGTGCAAAGTATGACTGATGCCAGCCGGTGAGGTAGCTTTGCCACTCTTTTTTGCCAGCGGCGATCGCATCCAGTTCCGCCTCCATCTGCGCAGTAAATTCCGGCTGAATCAAGTCTGGCAGCAGCATCTCCAGCGCTGAATCTAGCGCCAACCCAAGCGATGTGGGCTGTAGCTTTCCTTTCAATAGATGCGCGTAGGTACGCGATCGCAATGTTTTAATCGTCGGCGCGTAGGTGCTAGGACGACCAATGCCTTTACGCTCCATTAGCTGTACCAGCTTGGGTTCGGTATAGCGTGGCGGTGGCTGAGTCTGTTTCTTTTCGCTGTCGGCTTGCTTCAGCTGTAGCAGCTGATTCTGTTGCAGCACAGGCAGCTGTGAGTCGGCGCTAATGTTGTTCCAATAGCGGGTGTATCCAGCAAACTCAATCACCTGCCCTCTAGCTTCCCAGTAGGTTTCACCCGCCTGAGTGACAACGCGCGTTTTCTGCAAAATAGCCGCGCAGCACTGGGAGGCAACCGCTCGCCGCCAAATTAGGTCGTATAGCTTTGCGGCATCTCCGGTTAGGGCGTTCTGTAGCTGTTGGGGAGTGAGCGTCACGTCAGTGGGACGAATCGCCTCGTGGGCAGCCTGTGCGCCTTTGACGGCCCTATGCTTAGCTGCTTTTTTAGGCACATTCGTAGGATCGTGCTGGCTCAAGTAGGCCTTTACCTCTGCGCAGAAGGGTGCAGAAAGGGTGACGGAATCGGTGCGCATGTAGGTGATGTGGCCGCCCTCGTACAGAGACTGGGCGACTTTCATGGTTTGGTCGGGGGTGAAGCGGAGCTTGGTGCCTGCCGACTGTTGCAGGGTAGAGGTGATAAAGGGCGGGGGCGGTGATTGGCGCTTTTGTTTGGACTGGATGGTGAGGACGGTGTGTGGGGTGGTGCGGGCGATCGCAACGAGTCTATCGGCTTCTGCTTGCGAACTCACGCGCTCAGATTCTGAGCCAGCTTTCTTATCCTTACTTTTCTGAGTCGCGTCGTCTCCAGACTCATCAGCCCCCTTCTTCGGACGAGTCGCATTAGGACTGCGCTTATAAAACGCCTTGAACCCCTCTTCGTAAGTGACCGACACACTCCAGTAGTCCTGGGGCGTAAACTTCAAAATCTCTCGCTCGCGCTGACACAGCAAGTGCAGTGCCGCGCTCTGCACTCGGCCCATAGACTTTGCACCGTTATTCAGCGGCCACACTACATGGCGACTCCCCTTGTAGCCTACTAGCTTGTCCAAACAGTCACGGGCACGACCAGCGGCTACCAGCGCATCGTCGAGCCTACCCGGATTCGCAACGGCTTTACGGACAGCGGCGGGCGTAATCTCGCTGTAGGTGACTCGGTAAGGCGATTTTAACCGCAGCGCTTGCTGAAGGTGCCAGCCAATCGTTTCCCCCTCACGGTCAGGGTCGGTGGCAATATATACGGTGTCGGCTTGCTTGACGGCCTGACGTAGGTTAGCAATGGTCTTTTTGGCGCGGGCGTCGCGGGGGGCGTATTTGCAGTGAATGCGATCGCCTTCCAAATCAAAGCCTAGCGAATCTTCTCCCTCATTGGTTAGCTCACGAATGTGACCCATACTAGCCTTTACAATCCAGCCCGGACCCAGTATCTGACTGAGCTTTTTTAGCTTACCTGGGCTTTCAATCAGCAGTAGCTTTGCCATGGTCAAAGTCGTCGCAGCGGTACACACCCATATTAGTACACACGCTCTACTCTTTTGTCTGGTTCAGCATTAAATCTTTGCTGTTGTGATCATTCAACGCCTGCGATGACTTTATGTCTCTTCTTGTGAATCTTGAGACGTCTGAAGAGAATGATCGATTGTCAGATCTTCTGTTGTTTCTATTTCAGGCTGTCGCTTTTTCCATTGGGCATAGCCAATCCATAGCATCAGCAAGCCAAAAAATAAGAACCGGGCAGCCTGCTGAAAGCGAATAAAACCTAGTACCGTTACATCCGGAGATACACCGCACAGCTGCACCATAAAATGAACAACTGCCCAAAACCCTCTATTGAAATTGGGCGATAGCCAAAAGGCAGCGAACAGTACCCACACGCCGTATTGTGCATACTTGCGTAGCTTTTGCTGCCAGCTTTGTGGGAGCCAGGGTTCAATGATGCCGTAGCCGTCTAATCCCGGTATTGGCATCATGTTTAGGCAAAAACCAGCGATCTCCAGCGTCAGCAGTAGCGCCATACCCTGAAACAGCAGATCGTTTTGACGAAGGGGGTCGAATGGGGTTTGTGAGGGGAGTTGGTTGATAGCGATCGCCACCAAAATCCCCACCAGCGCAGTCGCCAAAGGCCCCGCTGCCGACACCGCACTTTTCCACTGTGGCCCTCTGAGCGCTCCATGATTGATATACACAGCCGCCCCTGGCAAGGGCAGTCCGCCCATCATCAGGAAAATTGCCGGTAACACGATGCTGTAAGTGGGATGAGTGTAGCGCAGCGGGTTTAGGGTGAGGTAGCCTTTTTCCTTTACAGAGCGATCACCACCCCAATACGCGACAATGGCATGGCCAAACTCGTGCAAACACACCGAAAAACCAAAGGCCAAAAAGACCGCAATCGTCCAGGTCAGGTCGCTGATACTGACAAATTCCATACAAGCAAGCTACTCGTCACCTCTCTGTAGGTTACTGCACCCATTGAGCCGATGACACCTGTCTCTATCGAAATCACAGCCCAGCCGTCCTATTCAGGATCGCTCTTTTCAGGCTTTAACAGCGGAAACGCAATCACATCACGAATACTGGGTGAATCTGTCAACACCATTACCAGCCGGTCAATACCAATACCCATGCCTACCGTTGGCGGCATGCCGTACTCCAGCGCCGTAATAAAGTCCTCATCCACACTACAGGCTTCCAAATCACCTGCTTCTTTCTTCGCCGCCTGCAGCTCCAGCCGCTCACGCTGATCTACCGGGTCAGTCAACTCCGAGAACCCATTAGCGGTCTCTCTTCCCACAATGAACAGCTCAAATCTCTCTACTAGCCCCGGTTTGCTACGATGAGGCTTAGAAAGCGGAGAGATTTCTACCGGATAGTCGGTAATAAACGTCGGCTGCAAAAGTGTTGTTTCCACCTTCTGTTCAAACGCTTCGTTTAATATGTGGCCAATACTCTCACAATCATCTATGTCGCCAATACCAGCTTCTTTTGCCGCTGCCTTTGCCGCTGCCAAGTCATCAAACTGTGCGAAATCAACGCCCGTTTTCTCTTTTACCGCATTGTGCATGGTTATCCGCTTCCAGGGCTTAGCAAAGCTAATCTCTTCACCCTGATACATCACGCTGTTGCCGCCACCCGCTACCTCTTCGACAATCTTTTCAATCATGGTTTCGGTAAGTTCCATCATGTCCTGATAGTCACCGTACGCCTGGTACATCTCAATCGAGGTAAATTCTGGATTATGCCGGGTAGAGACGCCCTCATTACGGAAAATGCGACCGAGTTCAAACACTTTCTCGAAGCCGCCAACAACCATCCGCTTTAGGTGCAGCTCTGTGGCAATCCGCAGATACAGCTGCATGTCCATAGTGTTGTGATAGGTCACAAAAGGCCGTGCCTCTGCGCCACCGGGTTCCGACTGGAGTACTGGAGTTTCTACTTCCAGGTAGCCTAGGTCGTTTAGGTGGCGGCGGATGGCGGCAGTGATTTGCGATCGCTTGCGAAAGGTATCGCGCACTTCCGGATTCACAATCAGGTCTACGTAGCGCTGCCGGTAACGTTTGGAAACGTCAGTCAGGCCGTGGAATTTGTCGGGGAGTGGCAGCAGTGACTTCGTAAGCATGGCGTACTGCTGCACCTTTACCGACAGCTCGCCTTTGTCAGTACGCTTGATGGTCCCTTTCGCACCGATGATATCGCCCGCATCTGTGAGCTGCTTCAGGTGATTGAAAGCCTGCTCGTCGGCTTCGCCCATTTCGGCCTGGATCGTTTTCTTTTCCAGATACAGCTGTATGGTGCCGGTTTCGTCTTGCACGGTGAAGAAAGCCAGCTTGCCGAAGACGCGCCGTGCCATGATGCGTCCAGCGATGGAAACGGCAAAATCTTCCTCAACGCCTGCTTCTAGCTCGGCGAATTTGGCCTGCAGGTCGGCGATGGGGTGGGTGATGTCCCAGCTGTAGGCGTAGGGAATTTGGCCTGCTTGTTTTAAGTCCTCTACCTTTTGCAGGCGAGCGGCACGAATGCCTTCGATGCCAGAATCGCTGCTGTCGTCAGGGTTCGGTGAGTTTTTGGACTTATTTGCGGCCATTGACTGAGGGTAAGGGAGTGTTTGCAAGTCCTCATTGTATCGGCATCTGTGCGGTTTGGTGAGGGGCGATCGCGCTCTATGCTACCTTTAACCTGTACCTGTTTCCTGTACAGCTATGATCATTAGCAAAATAGAATCAGCAACCAATGCTCGCAAGGAATTTTTTCAAATTCTGGATGAGGTTGCCCAGGATAGTTCTGTCGTGATTGTGAAGCGGAAGGATGCGCCGAATGCGGCCATTATTGCTGAGGCTGAACTGAACAGCTTGGTTGAGACGGTGCATTTATTGCGATCGCCCAAAAACGCACAAAGACTGTTCACCGCATTAGAAAGATCGCAGCAACGAGATTTGGACTCACTCAGTGCAGAAGATACTGACGTGAAACAAGAACTAGAGACACTACGGCGCTATTGTGAGCAAGAAAAAGAAGAAAATACCGTCGAAGTCATCCCAAGCTCAGAAGGGCCAGATTGAGAAGAAACAGGACACCCCCAAAAGATATCCGGTTTTTGAACCAGAATTCAGAGAAGATCTGAAGTTCCTAGCACGAACAAATCCATCCGCTTACGACAAGGTCTGGAAATTTATAGATGAGTGTCTGACCCACCCTTTCACTGGAACAGGTAAGCCAGAGCCTCTAAAGTATTTAGGAGCTGATATTTGGAGTCGGCGAGTGACGCTAGAGGACAGGTTCGTATACCGAATCGGCAATGCGAAAATAGACTTTCTTACCTGTCGACATCACTACAAATAGCGGCGGGTTCGAGGTTGCATATCTCCGTTGATACAACGACTTCAGCCTGTGGAGGTTGGCTGCCATCAAACCCCAACCACTCTAGAATTTTCCACTCAATGCTTTCCCTATCGGCGACGCCTACGATATAGACATTTGTATCCAAAAAGATACGCTCAGGCATGGTTCGCTGTTTGTTGGGTTTCGCGTTCTGCCAGCATTTCCTGTTTCACATCTTGTACAAGGGCAATGATTTCCTCACGTGATATGTAGCCTCCATCAGTTAATGCTTGCTTTAACTCGTCGCACATTTGCTGAACGGGCATAGGCACAACTGTCAGATACTTGGCTACTTCAGGGTCTTGCATAGCTAACTCAGCTAGTGACACCTTTTCCTCTCCAGAAGCCGATACGACAGTCACCTGCTTATCTAGCTGATTGCGTTTAGCCTTCAAAAACTTTAAGAAGTCTAGTACCTCAGCCAAAATTGGCTCTGGAACAGCTTCCATTTCTTGTAAAATCAGCTCTTTTGTTTTCATCACAGTAAGCTCTTGTGAACAAATTGAATGCTGTCGTAGCTATGGAAAAAGCAGTAATTACGTAGTCATACAATTATATAATCACGGGCAGAAATTACATCTAACCGTTGCAATTTCTGCCCTGTAAGGCCTTTGTTTATTGGGAGTCGATAGAGCAAGGCTTTCGAGTAGACGAGCTGCTGGCAGGCATCTATGGTCGTCCGGATTGGATCGTTCCGCACCGTTTAGCATACATTTCGGCCTATGAGAAAATTATTTTGAATCATTAGGCATCAATTCTGCTTCATAGCAAAATCGTTCTGCACCATTCAGCATACATTTCGCACCGTGGGAAAATTGTTCCGCAGCACTCCGCAATGATTTTTCTGCGCAGCTGATTAGTTTTGCACTGCCGCTTGTCGGTTTTTAGGTGGCGCTCTACGTTGACTCAGCGAGTGAGTTAAGTTCTCCGTCGCATCTTTCCACCATTTCGGAGAGGTCCATTGATGCAAAGAGCTGTCGAGCTTCTTTGAAGGCGATGCGGGCAGCTTCTTCTTGGTTGAGCTTGAGGAGGGCAAGGCCAGTATTGAATTGGGAGTTGGCTTCGCCTCGGCGATCGCCTATCTCGCGTGCTATCTCCAGTTGCTGCTGGTAAAAGTCGATGGCGCGCTGATACTGACCCAGTGAATAGTACGCATTGCCCAGACCACCGAGAGAAGCTGCTTCGCCTTGGCGATTGCCTATCTCACGCTCAATTTCTAATGACTGCTGGTGAAAGTCGATAGCCCGCTGATACTGGCCCAGTGAATAGTACGCATTGCCCAGATTGCCAAGAGAAGCTGCTTCGCCTTGGCGATTGCCTATCTCGCGCACTATCTCTAAGTCTTGCTGGTGAAAGTCGATGGCCCGCTGATACTGGCCCAGTGAATAGTACGCATTGCCCAGATTACCGAGAGAAGATGCTTCACCTTGGCGAGCGCCGATCTCTCGCTTAATTTCTAATGACTGCTGGTGAAAGTCGATGGCCCGCTGATACTGGCCCAGTGAATCGTACGCATTGCCCAGATTGCCGAGAGAAGCTGATTCGCCTTGGCGATCGCCAGTCTCCCGCACTATCTCTAACTGCTGCTGATAATACCGAATCGAATCCGCAGGTCGCCCACTAAACCGCAAAGAATCCCCTACATTCCGCAGCGACCTCGCCTGCCCTTCCAGATTTTCCTTTCTCTCTGCCAATGCCAGCGCCTTCTCATACCACACCAGCGCCTCGCCATACTTGTAGCGCCCCTGGTGCGCCTTTCCCAGATCGTTATACAGCGTGATTAACAGCGCACTTTCAGGCGCGGTCTCTTCTAACGCACTCACCTGTTCTAACAATTCTTCAACAGATCTTCCGTTTTGTTGATCCTCTATTCTATCAAGAGCAACAGTATTCACAGACTGAGCTGCATTCGCACCACCTGTCCCTGCTTCCGCAACAAACTCAAACACCCCACCCCGCCAGCTCCAAAAATCCGGCGCACGCCGTCCTATCTCCGTCGCAATCCTATCCGGCACCCACAGCACCACCGCAAACTCAAACCGCAGCAGTGCCTCCCGCGTCCACTGCAAAGAAAAGAAAAACCGCTCCACCTCAGACTTCTCCTCCCCCAGTGTCACCCCCAGCAACGCCTCCGCATTCAGCACCGTCACCACCGCAGGCTCCCCGCTCTGCAGCCGAGGCTCCGCTGCTAACAGCGCCGCCACACTCCTGCGCATACTCGGCTCCTTCGGATTCAGCCGCACCCGAAACGGCGCAATTCCCTTCTCCCGCAGCGCCGCCTCATACTGCTCAATCATCCTCGCCTGCAAGTTGCGGTCATCACACACCGCAATCAACAGCTCCAAGCTCTGAGAATTCGCCTCAACAGTAAGAATTAGCTTTCGCAAAGCCTCTTCATTCTGAGCGTCCCAGTTCCGACTAATCTGCTCACTCGCTTCAGTCATTTCAAATCAAGTCCTGGCGCCGCAACAAATCCTTGACCAGTGGATGCAAATCATACCAAAGCTCATCATTCTCATATTCCACCACATACAACCCGTGCAGCAGCTCCAAAAAGTCCTCGCTATTGGCATCCTCTGGCTTAAAGTTCTCGTAGGTTGTTTTTAGAATATCCAGCAGATTACGGCCCAGCGGCCTGGCAAACTCAATCCGTAAGTTTCTTGCTGCCTTCTGTAAGATGTCTCTATCTATTTTTACCGCTGTCCGCTCTGGCTCCATATCTAGCACCAGCAAGCTCTCACGACAGCACTCTTGACCTAACCTCACCATCTCTCTTAGCACACCACCGCTTAGCAGTACCAACTCTCGCGCAGCGTCTGGCTCTATCAGCTCAGCCGGGATACGCTTAGCTAAAACAGCTTCCAGCATCTCCACACTGCCCTCAATCGGACTGGCGTCAGGCTGATGCGCCTCTTCCCTATGAAAAAACTTTGTAACCGGCAGCTGAATTACTTCACTACGGCCTCTGATTGTAGATATCAGTCTTGTCTCTCTAATTACCGCGATAGGAATCGTAAACACAATTCTGATATTTGGCAGATATAGCGAGTTAATGTTCTCTTGAAAAACAGACCGCACAATCGGCAAATCTAGCTTGTCTAAGTCATCGATAATGACTAACACTTCCTGCTGCGTAACGCTCTGTATAGCTGCTGCAATGCGGTCAATCTGACTGGCTAGGTCAGAGACACTATTCTGGTAAGTTTCTTTGATCTCTTCTCGAAAAGCTTTTTCGGTCTGAAGCTTTCCAGTAAAAAAATCGAACAGGTTTGCCCCTATCGAAAGCTGTTCCTGAATTTGCTGGTTGTAAGTGGCGGATCTTGTCTTCGTAAACCACCCTAGAAGCTTCTCTCGAGTCTCTTCTGGAACAGGAACATTCTTTTCGCCCGCCTTCTCCATCAATCGCACTGCGACAGAGTACAAAATATTGACATGATTTACATCAGACATCTCCACCATGTCAGCAATCGAAAAGCCAACTACAAAGAGATTTTGCTGCTCACGTAGCTGTCGTGCCAGCTGACCTAGCAGCGTAGACTTACCGCTACCCCGATGCCCTGTAAAAATGAGCTTGGCATTGTCAGAAGAATATGAAATCTCACGACGCAGCTTACCCAGCGCCGACTGACCATAAGGCACCAAAAAAGCATCAATCTTTTCCGCACCAAAAAGTGGGAAAAGGCCCAGGTTGCGATATACCTGCCTAAATTGCTGCGTAAGCTGTAGGGCGTTTGAAACCATGACGTCTCTTAAAATCAAGACCTACTATTCAAAAGCCATCATACAGACGATTCGGCAAACTGCCCGCTCAGCACTTCAGATTTGGCTTCGCCTGCTCAACCCTGCGGCTCTAGCACACCATTCAAAAAGATATCAGCCAACGTCTCAGCCATTTCCTTCATGTCATTAGGCGAGCTGCCGGTGTCACTCATGGTGGACTGGCTGAAGCCGGAGACAGTGAACATGCCTAGAAAAATGCGGGCGACGACTTTGGGATTCATCTGGCGGTATACGCCCCGGTCCATCGCAGTTTGAAAAAAGGCTTCGGCCACGTCAGTCATTTTGTCGATGACTTCTGATTGGATGCGATCGCGCAACTCCGGATGAAACTGCGCTTCCATAAAGCACACCCGCAGCATGTCTGTATTCGCATTCAAGCTCAGCATCCGCTTACGCATCACCTGGGCCACCGCCTTATAGCTCGCCATCTCACTCAGCTCAGTGAGTAAATCGGTAAGTATTTCCGTCCAGCCGCGCGTCGCGACTTCAATTAAAATTGCTTTCTTATTTTCAAAGTGGCGAAACAACGTTCCTTCAGCGACTCCAGCAGCTTCCGCCAAGTCCCGAGTCGTGGTGCCACCATAGCCTCGTCTGGCAAACAGCTTCTGCGCCGCTTTCAAAATGCGCTCCTGGGTTTCTTGTTCTCTAGAGACAGTTTTCTGTTTGTAAAGCGGCATTGGGAAGGGGCCTGCAAAGAGGTTAATATCGGGCGTCAATGCCCATCGCAAACGTCCGGCGCAAACACACAGATGCATTCGACATTTGCTCACTAGGCTTTATTTTTAGCCACCGCTATAAAACAAAGTCTCAATTGACAGAACAATTTACAGAAACACACACTAGTTATCAATTAGCGCTAACGCTCAGTGGATAAAAGGTAAGGAAGATAGAAGGTAGAAAAAATGAGCCTAATCAGCTTGCTGCTAGTCATAGTCATGGCGTTTTTGCTGTCCAATAGTATGGACGCCTTTCCAGGGGTCCTGTGGGGATGGCTTCACTGGCCACAATGGCTTCTGTGGGGTGGGCTGCTGGCTCTGGTGACCTGGTGTATGGGTGACCAAAAAAGCGACTAAACCAAAGACGCTTCATAAACCTACGCACCCAATTAGGATAAAGAGCACACAACTAGCATTAGCTAGGTAGAAAGCCAATTCACTGTCAATTCACTATTAATTCAGCATGACTCTGCGGTATTTCTTGGTATATGACCTGTATTTATCGCTTATAGAGCTGCATAGCAAAAATCAATGATTACAAAGGGTCCTATCCACAGAACGGCAAAGCTACGCCGTTAAGAGCTGAAAAACCACATTTTGTTTAATCATTTATGAAGCTAAAATGAAGATAGATGGTCCCTACCTCAGCATTTGGATGACTGGGTAACGTGTGATTAGCGGGTGCAATTAAAGTTGATGAATAGACGACCTGTGGATTGAGGTGCCCAGTTCCAACCACTTAATAGCGGTCACTGTGACAGAGATCACTATGAAGGCGGTTGTCAATCGAGCAGTGTCCCCAAAGCGATACCTAACAAGTTAGGTTGATTCTGAAAGTATCACCAACTTTAATAGCGAACGTTACCGTTAGGAAAATCTCACATGTTGACAAGGCAGACCCTCTCCTCGCGAGATTTTGACTGGCAGCAGCTTAGGCAGCTTGCTGGTGAAGATAGTGACTTTGAAATAGAGCTGCTCACTATTTTTTTACAAGATGCCGAAAGTAGTTTAGGAAAGCTAGATAGGGCGATCGCTCTATCCAACTCACAAGCCATCGAAGAGGCCGCCCATTCGCTTCAGGGTGCTAGCGCTAATGTGGGTGCCAGGGCCCTCGCCGCTACCGCCAACCAGCTAGAGCAACGGGCCCGTAACGGCAATATTAACGGCGCAGCGCTGCTGCTACAGCAGCTACGACAGCAGTGCAAAGCCGTGCAGATGCAGTTTTTATCTAGACATACATAGCCTTAGATTGAGACTTTTCGTGTACAGATGTCTCTAGCAGTTGCGAATAAATACAGACAGCTGCAACAATTACATCTGTTCTCGGTAACTGCTGCTACATTTAGGTCTATCGGTATGAAAAGAGTTGAAGCAATTGTCCGCCCCGAAAAGCTGCAAGACGTCAAAAATGCTCTAGTGGAAATTGGCGCAACGGGTATGACGCTCGAAGATGTTAGAGGATTTGGGCGGCAAAAGGGCCAGACAAGTACCTACAGAGGTATTTCTTACACCGTAGAGTTTTTGACCAAGAAAAGGCTAGTGCTAGTAGTCAGTGACGAACGCCTGAATGTGATTCTAGAAACCATTGCAAAAGCGGCAGCAACAGGGTCTATTGGGGACGGCAAAATCTTTGTTTCTTCTGTTGACAATGCTGTTCGTATTCGCACAGGCGAAACCGGTGAGATTGCACTCTAAAAGATTTTGAGCATCAAACTTTAAGGTTTAGATCTCTGTAAAACGCTCAGCACAATGCTGGCAACATGCCCAAAAAAATATTAGAAGAAGTATTGGAGAACTATCAGAGCAACAGCTGAGCGCCGTAACAAACGGCAGCGGCAGCAATGGGCACGCTGAGGTTGTCGATACCGTATTTTGATATGGATTCGAGGATGGTGGCGATCGCCGCACTTACCATAGCCACCAGCCAGGTCGCCAGCACGGGCCCCTGCACCGCCAGCAGCACCCCTGCGCATACGCAGTAGCTAACTAGCAACATGGTCGCACTGCCTTCCCAGCTTTTCTTCTCTCCCCATACCTGATAGGGATGCTGCCCATAGCGCTGGCCGATCAACGCGGCCAGTCCATCACCCCAGGTCATCGTCAAAATGCCAATCACCGCATAGTGCGGCAGCGCCAGCGGCCAGAACCAGGCCACCAATACACCAATGCTCACAGCGTAAAAAAACGTTCCCCAGCTCTGACGACCAATTCCATTAATACCCGGCAATAGCGGTAGCCGGTAAGACAGCAGCGCCACCCCGCTAAAAAAGACAGACGCCGCAATTCCAGCCCAGGCAGGCACCGACAGCCACCAGGCAATCAAAATAACCTGTCCAGCTCCGATGTGGACAATTTTACGCGTAATCTCTGGGCCGTATCCATAGCGCCTGGCCCCTTCAGAAACGCCACCAACCACCAACAGCCAGAGCGTTACAACCGCAGATTGCAATAATAAAGAAGGCGATTGAAAAAATAAAGGAGGCACAGAAAGCGGCACCATTGGCCCATTGAAAAAACGATATTCGCAGCCGCTGAGGGTATCGCTAGGGTATCGCCCAGGCACTTTCGCTGCTATCTTGATGTAGAAATTACTGACTCAACTAATCAACTCACTATAGATCACGCATGGGTAAACCCTACCAGCGAGTATTGTTAAAACTAAGCGGTGAAGCCCTGATGGGGTCTTTGGCCTACGGAATTGATCCGGCGATTGTAGATGCGATCGCCCAGGAAATTGCCGAGGTCACCCGCAAAGGCATTCAGCTAGCCATTGTCGTCGGTGGCGGCAACATCTTTCGCGGTGTCAAAGGGGCTTCGGCGGGCATGGACCGGGCTACTGCCGACTATATCGGCATGATCGCAACCATCATGAACGCAATGACCCTGCAAGATGCCCTAGAGCGCATTGATGTACCCACCCGCGTACAGACGGCGATTTCTATGCAGGAGCTAGCCGAACCCTACATTCGCCGCAAAGCAATTCGTCATCTCGAAAAAGGCCGGGTCGTCATTTTTGGCGGTGGGTCTGGCAATCCGTTCTTTACCACCGATACCACCGCCGCGCTCAGGGCCGCCGAAATTAGCGCAGAAGTCGTGTTCAAAGCAACCAAAGTAGACGGCGTTTATGACAGTGACCCGGCCCAAAATCCAGAGGCCAGGCGCTATCAATCATTGACCTATAGCCACGTATTATCCGAAGATCTTAAGGTAATGGATGCGACAGCCATTGCGCTGTGCAAAGATAACAACATCCCGATCATGGTGTTTAACCTCTCTGTAAGAGGTAATATCAACCGGGCCATGATGGGTGAACCGATTGGAACAATTGTAGGAGAGTCCTGTGAAGTTAGCTGACCTAGGTGAAGTAGAAGCGGCTATGCAAAAGGCCGTTGAATCGACCAAACGTGCCTTTAACACCATTCGCACCGGTCGTGCGAGCGCCTCACTGCTAGATAAAATTATGGTGGACTACTACGGCAGCCCCACCAGCCTTAAGTCACTGGCCAACATCTCAACCCCTGACGCTAGCACGTTGATGATTCAGGCCTTCGACCCTAGCTCGGTACAACTGATCGAAAAGGCTATTTCTATGTCGGACGTAGGCCTAGTGCCCAACAGTGACGGTAGCTTAATTCGCCTGAATATTCCGCCACTGACCACAGAGCGTCGTCAGGAATTTGCCAAGCTAGCGGGCAAGTATGCCGAAGAAGGCCGCGTATCGGTGCGTAATGTTCGCCGCGACGGTATCGACCTGGCCAAAAGGAAAGAAAAAGAGGGCGATATTTCTGAAGATGAGTCCCGCGATATGCAGGACGAAGTTCAGAAGCTAACAGATAAGTACACCAAGCAAATTGACGACGCGCTAGCAGATAAAGAAAAGGCGATTCAGACCGTTTAGTGTAGCGTCCCCAACAAATTAACTCCGACAAATTAACTCCTATGTTCGACTGCATTATTGTCGGCGGCGGGCCGGGCGGCAGTTCGGCTGCCTACCATCTGGCCAAAGCCGGACGGTCTGTGCTGCTGCTAGAAAAAGCCGCACTGCCCAGATACAAGGTTTGTACGGGCGCGGTATCGCCTAGCGTTGCCGACTGGTTCGATTTTGACTTTTCGCCAGCGATTGATAGCCAGATAACTCGGGTGCGCTACACCTGGAACTTGGGTGACGAGGTTAATGGGGAGCTGCCAACAGAGCCGATTTGGAGCGTCAGGCGTGAGGTGTTTGATCAGTTTTTGATTGAGCAAGCGCAGAAGGCGGGGGCTGAGGTGCGCGATCGCACAGCAGTAACCGGCATCCAGTTTCAGAACGCTAGCCACTGGCAAGTGCAGGTAGCTAACAGTGAGCCATTAACTGCACGCTACCTGATCGCAGCAGACGGTGCAAAGGGTCCCATGGCCAGCTGGTTGGGTTTTCGTGAACATACGCTCCGCGAAGCCGGAACCCTGGAGATAAGCACAGATACACCAGTAGAAGCAGGCGCTTTCAACTTTGAATTTGGGATGGTAAAAAACGGCTGCCTGTGGAGTTTTCCGAAGCGCCAAGGCTATTCCCTGGGTGTCAGCAGCTTTATTGGGGGCTCAGTAAAAGCGCCAGAAAAGCTGCTAAGTAAGTACGCACCTGCCTTTGGTGTTAGCGCTCAGCAAGGCAGCTTTCACACCCATCCACTAAAGCTGTGGGACGGCAATCAAACCCTACATACCACCCAGGCTCTACTCGTCGGCGAAGCAGCCGCCATTGTAGATCCCTTAACCGCAGAAGGGATTCGCCCAGCGATGTACAGCGGCGTTGAAGCAGCTAAGGCGCTTAACCTGGCACTTAGTAGCGATCCGCGAGACGCTCAAAATGCTCTAACCAACTACACCCAAACCATTCATGAGAACTGGGGCGCAGACATGCAATGGGCACAGCGGATTGCCAAGGTGTATTTTCGAGTGCCCAAAATTGGCTACCGGGTAGGCATTAAGCGGCCCACCGCAACAAAGCGACTGGGACAAATATTAGCCGGTGAAGTGAGCTATGCTGACATCGCTAACAGAGTCGTGAAACGGATCACAACTAGCCTAATTCCAGGAATGGGGAAATAGCCTAATTCCAGGAATGGGGAAATAAAGGACATTACATCCAAGCTAAAGACGACTTACAAATTCTGCGGCGAATCCGGAGCCACTTCCATCACATTTTGGCGCTTGGCCACAGCCTGGTCAGTGATCAAATCTTCTAGCTCGGTGAGGGTGACGCCCATGTCTTCTCCTGCTTTTTTCAGTGCCTGCTGAAAGTCAGCGACGTTATCTTTGTAGCCGCATAGGTTGGCTGCGGTGGTCACACCCTGAGCGGCATTTGCTTTGGCACAGTCGATGAGGGCGATTCCGGTCAGTGGGGTGCTAGCAGCCATATTGCTAATTTCCTTTTTATTTCTTTGAGCTTTTGAGTTGATTTTCTGAACAGCCTGCTTTTGTAGCAGACGTTTCCAGCAATTGTCTCGTAGGTAGTATTATCTTTTTTTGGGCGATAAAGCTTGTCTCTTTTGAGGGAAGTTGTGCAGGTTCAGTGTTTCAATTTGTGTTGGTCTTATCAACTAAAGTGGGTACCTTTACTGAGGACTGTGCAGGTTAACCCTGCACAGGTACTTTTTGGGTATCTATGCTTAGTACGGAACTTTAGTCGCTGATTGGTTGATGCAGATAAAAAATAATCAGCTCACACAAACACTGGCAGTGTTGGGCCTTGTGGGCAGCAGTAGCATCGTGGCAACTCAGCCCGGTTTAGCAGCGGACCTACTTGCTTTAGATACTTTAAAACTGGTTGATACAGAATCGCTAGAGGCCGCTAGCCCAACCGCTAGCGAATCAGCTACGGCAGCATCCTGGCTTCATGAGCCAGTTTTTTCTGCGCAGCCGCCCAGGTTCACAGGCTCTGGTCAACGGTCGAACAATACGGCAGCTGAGCGCCAGGTTTTAAAACGCCAGAGGCTAAGGCAAACGGCTGAGCTGGCTCAAAATACGCCCGCTGGTGAGAATGTTGAGCCAGAAGATGAGCTGATTCCGCTGCCAGAAGATGAGCCAGTACTACCGGAAAGCGAGCCAGCAACTGACCCCCCAACGCCTGCCCCTAGTAACGGTGAAGTGCTAGTGAACGATGTTCAGGTGGTTGGCAGCACAGTGTTCAACGACGCGGATTTTGCGCCGATTTTGGCAGATTACGAGGGGCGCAGTCTAGGCATTCGCGAGCTGCGACAGATGGCTGACGAGATTACTCAGCTGTATTTGGAGTCGGGCTATATTACATCGCGAGCGGTACTCAGTGAGCAGACGATTGTAGACGGTGTGGTACAGGTGCGCGTCGTGGAAGGCTCACTGGAGTCGATTCGGGTGGAAGGGACCGATCGCCTGGCAGATTATGTGCGCGATCGCGTCAACTTGGCCAACCGCCAGCCGCTCAGTCAAGTGGCCTTAGAATCGCAGCTACAGCTACTGCGTGCCGATCCACTGGTAGAGCGCATTGAAGCGAGCCTGCGAGCAGGCACAGGCGAAGGCCAGAGTCAGCTGATTGTACGGGTGCTCGAAGCACCTGCCTTTTCGGGGCGAGCCGTGTTCGATACCAACTCTCCACCGAGCGTAGGCGTAGCCCGCATGGGTGTTGAAGCGAACTACAACAACATTTTGGGCCTGGGCGATCGCCTGTCGGCCTCCGCCTTCCGCACCACGACCGGCGGTTCTAACACCTACGGCTTGACCTACACGCTGCCACTCAATGCGATGAACGGCACCCTGCAAGCCCGATATTTACCCAGCTCGTTTGAGCTTATCGACCCGGCGCTAGCCAGCCTGGGCGTAGAAGGATCGTCCAATACATACGAGCTCACCTACCGGCAGCCGTTAATTCGCAAGCCCAATGAAGAGCTTGCCCTGTCGCTAGGCTTGCGCCACCGTACAGGTGAAACACTCATCAGTGACGTAGTGATCGACTCTACGCGCACCAGCGTGATTCAGTTTGGTCAAGACTATCTGAAGCGAGATAGATCTGGCGCTTGGGGGCTGCGATCGCAATTCAACATCGGCACAGGCCTATTCGATGCCACCACCCGGCCCAGCGGTCAGGCAGATGGGCAATTTTTCAGCTGGCTAGGCCAAGTGCAAAGGGCCCAAGTCATCAGTCGCGACAACTTACTACTCATGCAGGCAAGCTTACAGCTCGCGTCGGAAAGCCTGCTAGGCGCAGATCAGTTCATCGTTGGCGGGCCTAGCTCCGTTCGAGGCTACAGCCAGAATGCACGCTTTGGAGACAATGGCTTTCGCGCATCCATAGAAGATAGAGCGACGGTATTACGAAACGAAGATGGCTCTCCAGCCGTTCAGATTGCGCCTTTTATCGATACTGCGCTGATTTGGAACCAGGGCGTGAATACAAGCGACCAGCGATTTCTGTTGGGCACAGGTGTCGGGCTGATTGCCAATGTTGTAGAGGATGTGCAGGCCCGGTTTGATGTGGGTGTGCCGTTGGTAGAGCTCGATGAAGCGGGCGATAGTCCGCAGGATGTGTTCATATACTTCAGCATGGACTATCGATTCTAGCTCAGCAGCTGTTTAGATAAAGACCTGCCAGGCGATTACCCCAACGCCAATGATTGAGCCGAAATAGGCGAGCGATCGCACCAACGTAATCCCGGCTATGTAAGCCACGCCGTGTAGCACCCGGCAGCCCAAAATTGCCATAGCAGCGATCGCTGTTATCCCATTTGCCTGGCCCGTCACCTGCGCAATCAAAATCACCGCCGCAATCATCGCCAAATTGTCGTGATGATTACGCTGAGCGCGGTCAGCTCTGCCCACCCACACCGGCCCTTTTACCGCTTTCTCTCGGTTGCTTGCAGCCCACTCTAGCCCAGCTTCAGAAGCACGGCCCAAGGCTGGCATATGATTGAGCGGAATCGACCACAGCGACAGAATCAATAGGCAAATCAAGTCAGTTGTCATCACAAACAGCAGGGAAGAGAACAGCGCTAAGTATCTCAACATTTGCGTTGTAAGTATAGTGAGACCATGGGCTAACACCCTTTGTGCGAGTATGCCGCTTAGACTCGATTAGACTATGGCCGAAGCTAATCTCTCCGCTGACAACACACGCGATCACTCATCACAGCCACTTACTGGCCAAATCGAAGCCGTTTCTGCGCAGCTTGCCTACGAAAAAGAACGTCAGCAGGCGCTTCGGCCCTACTTAGTGACTCGGGTAAAGCGTGGAGTAGTGGGCAGTAGCCGGTACGCCAGCCGGCTCCGGCAAGATATCCGAGAAGTAACGCGGAACGAGCCTGATAGTGAATGGGATAACGGGTCGGAACAGATCAGACATCAGCCTGTGCTGATTTTTGGGGAGCCAGGGCTGAATAAAGATAATCTGGCAGCGTTGATTCACTTTGGCTCGTCGAATAAAGCGAACCCGATTATTCAGGTGAACTGTGAAAAGCTGCGATCGCAAGATCTCTTTGGGCGCAGTGCCGATCATCCAGGACTACTAGAGTGGTTAGGAGCAGGAACCCTGGTTCTCAACAATATTCAAGACCTGGGCAGCGAGCTGAAGCCCACAGTGCTAGAACTCATAAAAACAGGGACTTATCAGACAGGGCATCAAAACAGTGAAAATCCACAAACAAAGCATAGCCCTGCCTGGATTTTGATGATTTCAGAAAAGGTTTGGCCAGAGGTCTCTAACTGCCCGATCAAAAAGATCAAGGTCCCGCCGTTACGAGTGCGTAAGGCCGATATTGAAGCACAGGTCAATTACTTCTCTCAGCTGTTTTGTCGCGCGCGCGGCCTGTGCAAACGTCGGCTGGAGCCCGCCGCGCTGAGGCGACTGCAAAGCTACGATTTTCCAGGTAATCTGACCGAGCTAGAGACCATGGTAAAGCGGGCGGTCCTTCAATCCATGGCTAATGAAGAAGAAACGGCTAAGCAATCTACGACCATGCTGACAGAGGAAGTCTTTTGGGCGACAGAGAGTCCTCAGCGGCGCTTTCGCTTCAATCTGTTGAAGGGCTACCCTCAGCTGCGTCAGTTTTTACTCAGTCCCTGGTGGCCAACCCGCATTAACTACGGCTTTACGCTGTGGTTTTATCCCATTGTTGTTGCCGTTTTGTTTTGGGGACCGCAAACCCGTGACGGCAACTTTGCGCTCAACTTTTTTTGGGCCTGGTGGTGGCCTTTGGTGCTGATTGGCTTTCCTTTTGTGGGTCGGCTGTGGTGTGCGGTTTGTCCGTTTATGATTTACGGCGAGGTAGCGCAAAAGCTGTCGCTAATAGTGTGGCCACGAAAGCTACAGGGCTGGCCCAGAGCATGGGCAGAACGCTGGGGTGGGTGGATTTTGTATGGCGGCTTTGTGCTGATTTTGCTATGGGAAGAGCTGTGGAATTTGGAGAATACGGCCTATCTTTCGGGGTGGCTATTGCTAATCATCACGGCTGGGGCGGTGGTGTGTTCCGTTCTGTTTGAGCGACGTTTTTGGTGCCGGTACCTGTGTCCTATTGGGGGCATGAACGGACTGTTTGCCAAGCTATCGATGGTAGAGCTGCGCGCGCAGCAAGGCATTTGTTCGGCAGCCTGCAACACCTATCACTGCTACAAAGGCGGCCCCGCAGAAGGCGAAGGGCAAAAGACCGCAGGGTGTCCGGTATATTCTCATCCGGCGCAGCTAAGCGATAATCGCAACTGTGTGCTGTGCATGACCTGCCTAAAGGCCTGTCCGCACCAGTCCGTTGCACTTAACCTGCGTCCGCCGGGCGTAGCGCTGTGGACATCGCACACGACTAGCGGCTATGAAGTGGCCTTGCTGTTATTACTGCTGGGCGCGGTACTGCTGCATCGGTTACCTCAGCTGACGACGCTGCTGTTTGGCGATGCTGCCATGCTAAGTAGCTTTGGGGGGCATGTGATCGCGGCAACGGTTACGCTGTTGCTGCCCAGCGTGTTGGTATGGGGGTGCGATCGCCTACGCACCAGCCTTAGCCAACTATTTTCCAAATTCTCTGCTCAGCAAGTACACAGAACAGGTCCCAATCGTGGCTTTCTGGAACTGGCTTATGGCTACCTGCCGCTCCTGTTGCTGGCTAGCCTGGCACACTATTTATTAATGGGACTTTCAGAAGCAGGGCAGATTTTACCCGTATTCAAAGCAACACTCAGCGCTATCCCAGGCATTTCTGACAATACTCATGCCCTAGCAATTTTAGGCAATCTTGCTGATTTTAGCTTTCAGGCACATCCTGCGGTCATTGCCTTTTTACAGGGGGTGGCACTACTACTAGGCGCGCTACTCAGCCTCATGTTGACTCAAAAAATTGGTCGACAGCCCTGGTCTAGGCTTCTTCCCCAGCACGGCATGGTTTTGGGGCTGACGCTGCTGTTCTGGCAGCTGATTGTATAACACGCTCTAGGGCGATCGTTTAGGCCAACGCTGGCTGAATAATTTATACACAGCTGGGGTAGTAACATGCGGTAGAAGTCGAATTTTACCTATGGTACGCTTCGCAAAGAGGGTGCTATATAAAAATATACATTGAACGTAACAGATTTGAACTTAGCAGCGGCGACGCACCATACACAACGTCCCTCTTTATAACCAATGAAAGCAGAGCCCTATCATCCAACGGGATTAATCGCGTCAGCCGATACCGACTATATTCTCTCCATAAAGGTCAGTGAACCATCGCTAATCGGACGCATTCTTTCTAGAACAGTATGGTGGACAGGCCGTCAGCCCTTCCTTACAAGGCTAATTTATCGCTACCTTGGGCAGTATTCGGCTCAGAT
The DNA here is from genome assembly GCA_038531675.1 of Cyanobacteria bacterium J06581_3. Taxonomy (GTDB): domain Bacteria; phylum Cyanobacteriota; class Cyanobacteriia; order Phormidesmidales; family Phormidesmidaceae; genus Phormidesmis. The sequence continues at coordinate 74,368 of JBCBBK010000017.1, read as the reverse complement.
TATTGAGGCAGAAGATGCCAATGTTGTCGACGAGATTGTCAGGCAAAAGATCATTAAGCGCTGGAGAAACAATGACGCCGCAGAACATCTTCTAGCCATTGAACAAGTGCTTTTAGGCTTTGAGAACCGGGATACGCTGCTGATTCTGTACCTACAAATTTTATCGAGGGGGAGCCTCTCGGTCTACGCACAGCCTTATCTGCAAGCTGAGCAACATACGCTGGTGCGTTCAGGAATTGTCGAGGTAAAAGACAAGCAGCTATCTATCGCGAATGGTATCTATGCTGAAGTTTTTGACAAGGTCTGGTTAGAAACGCTCTTGCCAGGCTTAACCCGAAGTGTTTCTGTACAACAGAAAACTCTTGTAAAGGAAGAGAATGGGCCTTGTACGATAACAGCCACAGAGAGACATAGAGAAGACGGCCTCATATTTCAATCACAATCTGGCAGCTTTCATCATGGAAGCTTTACCCCTGAAACAACAAATTAGCTTCAAACTAAATTTGTTGCTAAGTCGAAACTATATCGACTAATGCAGCTAACGACTGCCATTGACCAGGTTTTCTATCCTTGTCTACAGCCTCAGCGCGCTTACTTTTTATAAAGGGCGACGCATAAAGAGCAGAGGGAATCTACCTGACAGCGATATTTCCAACAACACTTCAATTAACCTTTCAACTAAAAAATACTAATGTCTACTGACTCTACAACTAAAGATAAAGACCTAAATGGCGGCGCAGGTAACGACACAATAATTGGCACCACGGGCAACGACGAGATGCGAGGCGGCGCAGGTAACGACAAAATGTCTGGCGGTGATGGCCGCGACGAAATGTTCGGTGGCGACGACGACGACACGATGAATGGCGGCGCAGGTAACGATCAGCTATATGGCGAGAACGGCAACGACAGACTAGGCGGGGGCGACGGCAACGATCAGCTATATGGCGGCGACGGCATTGACGAGCTGTATGGCGGCAATGATGACGACAAGCTATATGGCGGGAAAGGTAACGACAAACTATTTGGCGAAGATGGCCAAGATAAGCTGTACGGCGGCGATGGCAACGACAGGCTATATGGTGGCGACGGCATTGACGAGCTGTATGGCGGCAATGATGACGACAAGCTATATGGCGGGAAAGGTAACGACAAACTATT
>JBCBBK010000017.1:0-73108 GCA_038531675.1 Cyanobacteria bacterium J06581_3 | reverse complement strand
TTGGCGAAGATGGCCAAGATAAGCTGTACGGCGGCGATGGCAACGACAGGCTATATGGCGGCGCCGGGCTCGACATCCTGATGGGAGGCGAGAATGATGACAAACTATTTGGCGGCGCGGGCAACGACAGACTGTATGGTGAAAACGGCAATGATGAGCTGAACGGCGGCGACGGCAATGACAGACTCTATGGCGGTGATGGCATCGACATCCTGAAGGGTGATGCGGATAACGACAAACTGTTTGGCGGGAATGGCAATGACCAGCTGTTTGGGGGTACTGGCAACGATGAATTGAAGGGCGACAGCGGTAACGATATCCTCACTGGCGGCGATGGTAGAGATAAGCTGTTTGGAGGTGCGGATGATGACATCTTGAATGGCGGTAACGGCAAAGATACGCTGACGGGTGGTGAAGGCCGTGATACGTTTATAATTTCATCCGGAGCAGGGTTTGATACCATTACTGACTTTGAGGTAGGTATCGACGTTATTCAACTCGGTAGCGGCCTTTCTCTTAATCAAATAACCGCTTCAAATTCGAACGGTGATTCCAAGATCTTCAACAACGGTCAGCACATTGCAACAGTCAGTGATGTAACTGACATAGATGTGAGTAGCTTTGTGTAGTTAGAGCCTCTACACCTGTAGAAAACTTATACTTTGTTGCTTTCCTGGTCAACAAGCAACAAAGTATAAGCAAAAAAGTGAAAGTGTTCTCATTCAAAAGGGATGGTCGTCTGTCTTGACCATCCCTTTGACTTGTTACTTTGACTTATTACTTCATAGTCATCACATGGACACCGTCCCAGTCTGGTGCGGGTGGCTTTAGCAAATACATCTGCGCCCTGGAAAGGTGTAGCTCAATCGCTTTGTCATTAGGCTGCAAAGCCTGAGCCAGGCGAAAGAGAGAAATAGCCATGTCAAAAGACATCGCTTTGTAAGCCTCGCGGCCCTGGGTATATAGATCTAGAAACGTCTTTGTTTTGATCGGGAGAGGCTGGGTGCGATCGCCAATCAGCTCATAAATTTTCACCGGCTCTAGCTTTCCTTTCACTCGAATCAGGTCTAGCTCTCTGACCCAAACCCTCTCTTTACACAGCTCGTAAGTGTGCTCACTAAGCACAATATCGCAGCCATACTGCTTAGTAATACTCTCCAGGCGCGAACTCAAATTGACCCCATCACCAATTACGGTATACTCCATTTTGCGTTGGGAGCCAATATTGCCCGACACCACCTCACCCGAACTCAGGCCAATGCCAATCTTCAGCTCCGGCTGACCCTTTTTCAACCGATCCGCATTAAACACCACCAGGCGCCGCCGCATATCTAGCGCCGAGCGCACCGCCGACCAGGCATGATTGTCTAGCGGTAGCGGCGCACCAAACACCGCCATTAGCGCATCGCCAATAAACTTATCGAGTGTCCCCTCGCAATGGAACACCGATTCCACCATCGTTTCAAAATACTCATTAAGCATAGACACTACCTGAGCAGCCTCTAGCTTTTCGGTCAGCGTCGTGTAGCCGCGAATATCCGAAAACAGCACGGTGACATCCTTACGCTCACCCACCATTAGCACATCTTCACCCAGGGCCATTACTCTGTCGGCCACGCTCGGCGTCATGTACCTATACAGCGTTGTCTTCATCCGCTTTTCCTGACTGATGTCTTCTAGTACGACAAGTCCGCCTCGTACGCCGCCATGGGGTGAGCTTAGCGGACTCACCGTTAAGTTAATACTGCGATTCCAGCCCATTACCTGGCTCGCCTGCACGTCGCACTCGTCTGATCCCCACAGGAGATAGCCTTCTACATCTGGCACAACGACCACGCAATTTTCTGGACGACGGCTGTGCTCAGCTAGCGCACTTTGGCTATGCTCACTCACCGGCTGGGACACAGTAGCGACAGAGACCGTCAAAGACTGTTCGGGCACATAGTGTCTGGCCCCGTTGTGCAGGCTATCTTCCAGGCGCTGGCGTAAGCGTTCAAGGGGGACAACATCCCACAAATAGCGACCAATCAGCTGGGATTGCCACTGGATAGCGATCGCTCCATTCACCCGCTGCTCTTCCCCTTCATCCATACCCGCAGCTTCCCAGCGACTCAGCTCACCTACTGGCGCACCCAACAGCTTTAGCGCCGCTTCATTAATGGTGACAATCCGACCCACCATGTCCGTTGAAATAACCGCATCAGACAGGCTCTCTAGCATGTCCTTCTGGTACTGTTTCTCCTGGGAAATCTGTTGAAACAGCTGGGCATTTTCTAGCGCGATCCCCGCTTGAGTATTGAACGCCCGCATAAAAGACTCATCCAGGCGAGAAAACTGGCCCTGCTTTTTGTTAATTAGCTGGCTGACACCAATTAGCTGACTGCTGGAATTAAACACGGGCATACACAAAATATTGCGCGTACGGTAGCCCGTTTTTTGGTCTGAAGACGCGTCAAAGCGATCGTCAGCATAGGCATCGGGAATGTTGAGCGTTTCAGCCGTTTCAGCCACGAAGCCAACGATGCCTTTATCCGCCGGTAGCCGCAAATCTATTAGGGTTTGGCCATCGGCACTGGCTACCTGGGACCACAGCTCTGTGCGCGTTTCGTCCAGTAGCCATAGGGTACTGCGATCGGCCTGCATCAGTTCGCGGGCAGCCGCCATGACCGATTGTAAGGTCACCGCTAAGTTCAGGCTTTGCTCCATCGAGGAGATCGCTTTGAGCAGGGCCGCGACGCCCTTTTGATTACGCGCAGCCAGATAAAAGGACTGACAGGTTTCTAGCAAGATGCCAATGGAAGGGGCGAAGCGGGCAAAGCGGGCTTCATCTTCGGATGAAAAGGGCGCAGTACCCAATTTATTCAGCAGCTGAGCAACCGCAACAACTTTGCGATCGCTACTCATCACTGGCATGCACAAAATATTGCGCGTACGATAGCCCGTTTGCCGATCGGTCGCATCGCTGAAGCGCGTATCGGCATAGGCATCTGGAATGTTAACCCCCTTACCCGTCATCGCCACATAGCCAGCAATTCCCTGATCTATCGGCAGGCGAATTTCCAGACTCTCAGAGCCGGTTCCCTGTCCTGTCCCCTGAGCAATTTTGGAATATAGCTCGCGGCGGTCTTCATCTACCACGAAAATTGTGGTGCGTTCTGCCTGCAAAATCTGACCGATTTTGAGCGTAAAAATCTGTAGCAGCTCGTCCAGCATCGGCTCTAGGGATCGATTGTTAATTAAATCGATTACCTTCAAGAACTGCTTGAATTCTTGAGTTGTGCGCTCCAAAAACGCAATAAAGTCAGGAATAGAGAGATCTTCGATGCGTTCAGCTAGCCTACCCTGACTGTGTTGGGATAGAGATAGAAAAACATTACTCGCCTGAGACTGAGCCATGGCTGCTGATTTGTTTTAAAAGTAGAAAAAGGGCACCGCCTCTATCTTTCCCGATTGTGTTAAGTTACTTGGCGTTTTTTATTGTCCAATATCCGTACAGCCCCTCTCTCCCCCTTTCTCTTTGCTTCTACATACACAAATCTCATCAGAGCTTTTGTTTAGGCTGGGCAAGCGGCTATATGAACAACCAAGTAAGCATCCCTGTACTCAGGCCAATCGCAAGGAGCATAGGCGTCAGCCAGGCTGCCATTGCTTCTGAGAAGTCATGTAGCTCGAGCAGGCCCTTCTGCAAGGCCATAGACGCGTGGGATAACGCCCACAGAATCGCTAGCAGCCCGCCCCCGGCTGTGAGCAGCCGATCCCAGGGGGTCGCCAGTGACTGAGTCGCCATGGCAATAAGCATGCCTGCGATCGCTAGCAGCCCCAGGGGAATCAGGGTCGCACCCAAAATAAAAATATCAGCTGCCCAGGGACCACGTATGCGTAAGCATAGCCGCAGCATAGACAGCACAAACACCATAGCCACAAAAGCCAGTCCACCAGAAATCCAAAGAATAGACGCCAGGTACCAGGTGCTGGTGGGTAAAAGCTGACTAGCGCCCAAAACGAAACACAGGTTAGCCAGTACAGCTAGCCCATAGCCGACCGTGGCACGTTTTCCAGGCGGCAGATGGACGTAAAATGGCACAATTTCACCGGCAGGGTTACTCAGCAGTCTCAGCAAGTTAATCAGTCCGGTTCTTGGCGGCGGCGCGACAGGCGCTTTCGGAGTAGGCCTAGAGCTAACGCCAGGTGCCCAGTATGTTTTGGATTTGAAGGGTGATGATTTACGGGCTGAGGCGCTGCTAGCCGAAGGCTGGTTTGCAGAAAACTTACCTGCTGCAGACTGTCGAAACGGAGACTTTTTGAATTGGGAAGAAGACGAGTTTCCTGGCGACCGGGCTTGTCTGCGCCAGGGAAAGCATCGGCTGCCGAGCTTTTGCCACCAGGTTTGGCCAGCAGTTCCTAGGGCTTTGAGTTTTTGCTGAATCTCTCGGTATCTGGCGATATCACCCTGAGCGCGGTAGAGCTGGGCAGCGCGGCGATAGTCGACAGCAGCATTTTTGGTTTCATGCAGGTCCTGATGGGCAATGCCGCGCCAGTTGTGATGGCGAGCATCTTCCCCATCGCAGCGAATAGCATCAGAAAAAGCAGCGATCGCACTCTGCACGTAGCCCAGCCGGTAGCGAGCCATTCCCTGGTAGTAGTAAGTTTTCGCTTCGGTGGGGTCGAGGGCGATCGCCTGCTGACAGTCGGCAAGTACCTGAGAATCGTCGCCAATCAGGTAGCGAATTTCGGCCCGGCGCAAGTAGGCCTCGGCAAAATCTGGGTTGAGGGTAATGGCCTTGGAGTAGTCTTTGATAGCGGCTGAGTAGCGCCGGGAGATCGCGCTGCGGATACCCCTAATGTAAAAGTCGGCAGGCGTCTGAGGCTCGCGGTTGCGTGTGTAGTCTGCGCTAGAGCCCAAAAAGGAATCGGCAGCCTGATCAGCGCGAGCTATCTGCTCGTCATAGTATTGGCGTCTGACCGGATCAATCAGCACCTCGTAGGCTTCTCTGATAGCGGAAAAATTGGCTGCTGCGTTGGGCCGTTTGGGATGGAGGTCGGGGTGATACTGGCGAGCCAGGCGGCGAAAGGCAACTTTGATCTCCTGATGACTGGCAGTGCGCGGTACTCGAAGCAGACGATAGTAATCACCGGAAGAGAAATTCATGGCCGGGGATACGTGGGCAAATGGCTAAAGGCGAACGGAGAGGGGAGTACAGCAGAGCCGATATTTTAGGCCATGCAGCAAGTCAGACTATCAGGATGCTCTCAGTCTAATCTACTTAGATATACATTTACATTCAACCGAATCCACAAGTTTTTTGATACTTGCTATACGGATAAAATCCTGACAGGGTAAAAGGATGCAGAGCGCGATTTAACACCTAAGGGCTAACGTAATTTTAGAAGTTGCCATCCTCGATGTTCTACCAGAGCAGACCTGTCAGTTTGAGCACCACTACTATAATCCGTTCCCAACGGTAGAACATTACGAGACTGTTGTTTTTGAATAGATGTCTTTGAGTAAATGTCTTTGAGTAGATATCTTGGAAGAGGTGTCTTCGAAGAGGCCTGGCGGAGCGCATCATGAGGCCAGCGGACGACTGTAGGCGATCGCACCCAGCAGAGTATCGAACAGGCTCAGCGACTTGTTCCGGATAACCACTGAGCACCTTTAGAACAAATATGGGATTTTTAAGAAGAGAGCATAAATCAATATAAATTCTGGATAATTTTGCAGCAGTAAAGACCAGGGTAACTGTCTATGTATCGCGAAAATACTGTCAGCGAGATCACACTTCCTAGCACTGTGCCAACGCTAGATACGACAAACTTAGAGAGCATTGGCACTAGCCGATCTTTCTTAATTGAAGTCTGCAATAGCTTTTTAGCAGATGCGCCCAGTCGTATACACGAGTTAGAAATCGCCCTGCAGCAAGCAGAGAAGCAAACCCTTATACAAACCGCTCACGCGCTGAAGTCGCTCAGTAGCTGTATCGGCGCAATGCGTCTTTTTCAGATTTGTCAGTTCGTAGAGCATGCGGGCAGAGAAGGGCGTGACATGGTCAGTAACACTATCACACAGCAAATAGCCACCGAGTATAACAACGTTCAGCTTGCCATTCAAAACTATAAAAACGCTTAATCAATAACCCTATGACACAGACTGCTACAGAACTAAGGGCAACACCAGAGGAGCTACACACCGCGTCCCGCTCACCAGCGATTGACACCTCACCACTCGTACTCATTGCAGATGACGAGCCCACGGCTCGCCTCTTGTTACGCGCGGCGATGCAAAAAGAGAACTTTCGCGTGATTGAAGCACGCAATGGTAGGGAGTGTCTGGAGCTGTGTGAACAACAGCAGCCAGATATTGTGCTGATGGATGCCATGATGCCGGAGATAGATGGATTTGGCTGCTGTGTGGAACTGCGATCGCGCCCAGAAAACGAAGCCCCACCAGTATTAATGATCACCAGCCTGGACGACCCGGCCTCGATCGATCGAATATTCGCCGTCGGCGCAACTGACTACATCGCCAAACCCATTCACTGGGCGCTTTTGCGGCAGCGGGTGTTCCGACTGCAAGACATTGTGAAACGCCGCCAGGCAGAAGCCAAAATCAGAGCGTCGCTAAAGGAGAAAGAAGCCCTCTTAAAAGAAGTTCACCATCGGGTAAAAAACAACCTGCAAATCATCACCAGCCTGCTGAACTTGCAGTCTGACTCGATTACAGACCAGCGAGTACTCGATATCTTCAAAGAGAGTCAGAACCGGGTGCATTTAATGGCACTCATCCACGAGAAGCTATATCAGTCTGACGATTTAGGCAGAATTAGTTTAAGGGACTATATCCAAAGTCTCTCAGAGAACTTGCTGCGGTCTTACGAAGTTGGCAAGACCGATGTTCATCTGACTATCCAGGCGGACGATATTTCCCTGGTAACAGACACAGCCGTCTCCTGCGGATTGATTATCAATGAACTCGTTTCTAACTCGCTGAAATATGCATTTTCTTCTGGTCACCCGAGTCATCGAGAAAATTCCATCACTATCGAAGCGAGACAAACCGACCAGAACCTTTTTTGTATACGCTATGAGGATAACGGCATTGGATTACCAGACACCATCGATATTCAAAATACGGAAACGTTGGGGCTTCAGCTCGTGACGAGTCTGACGCAACAGCTGGGCGGCACGATCGCAATCTGTAGCAATGGAGGGACTTGTTTTGAATTAACGGCGCTTCAGGCAAGTTAGGGTGGCTTCATTCCCAGCCCGTTTTTTTGAGTTACTGTTAGCGCACAGTCATTTGTTGGTTAGTAGCCCGCAGTGCCGACCCACCCCACCCTGCGGGCACCCCTCCCAAGAGGGGATTTACTCTAGGCTAGGAGGCATATATCTAAGCATCGTAGCCTGATAAAGATCTCCTCCTGGGAGGAGTACCCGTAGGGGGAGGTGGGTCGGCCCACGTAGCTACTGGCCAACAAATGTGAAACAGGTATCCTCCCCCTTAAGCGAAAGTTGAAGTAGAGGATTAAGAACTATCCCCGGCAAAGCGATAAATTATCGGTTCATACACTAACCAAAACATTATAGAGAGAACCTACCTATGAAAACCGCAAACATGACGACAACCATTACAGCAACTGCAACCAAAATCATGGTTGTCGAAGATGAAAGCATTATCGCGCTCGACATCAAGAGAAGTCTATCCAGACTGGGCTACGTGGTTACCGGCGTAGCCGCATCCGGCGATGCCGCCTTGATGAAGATAAAAGAGAATAGGCCCCATCTCGTCCTGATGGATATTCACTTGAAAGGAGACATGAACGGCATTCAGGTCTCCGAAGTTATCAAATCCGATTTTCAGCTGCCGATCATTTATCTGACAGCCAATGCTGACAGCAGCACATTCCAATCCGCTCAAAGCACAAATCCACACGCCTATTTGCTCAAGCCCTTCGACGAGAAAGCATTGGGTATTGCCGTAGAAGTAGCCCTGAACCAGCACCGGAAAGCTCAGGCGGTAAAAGCGAGTGAGCACTGGTATGCAAATGCCTTTCAGTGCCTGAATGAGGCAGTCGTCGCAACAGATTCGGAAGGCGATATTGTCTTCATGAATGCGCTAGCCGAAGAGATGACAGGCACCTCCCTACATAAGGCAATAAACCAGCCCGTCAAAAATATTCTGAGCTTTCAAAAGAAAATTCAGCAAACCGATCGGCTATCAGCTAGCGAAGCCGAAAGCGTCCGCTCCATTGTGCGGCACGTGCTTAGCAGAGGAAAGACTATTCTGCTATCGCCCGATACTCACCTGGTAACCGAGTCACAGGCGTTTACACCCATTGAGGGGAGCGCGACCTCTCTTCGAGATGCATCAGGACGTATTACAGGAAGCCTATTTATTTTTAGAGCTATTGAGTCACAGACAACCCCCATTGCGGACCTGTCACAGCAAGAAGACGCAAACAGTATTCCAGCTAACGAGCTTTCTCTTAATGCTCAGGCAACCACCCTCCCTGCTGAAGACATCGCCCTCATCAAAACCTTTAGCAAAGCCTTTATTGAAGGTGAGCCTATCTTCTTATCTACTGCTAACTTAGTTGTCAGTTCCGGAGAAGGACAAACAACGCTAACGTCCAGAAAGAACGGGACTATTGTCAGCGTCAAACAGGTCAAAGATAAACTGACGGCCATTGTTGATCAAGGCTCTGACTACTGGGAAGTCGTTCGGCATATGCTAGTAGAGAACAGCTTTTTCCCGGTTGGGCAACGAACCAACGGAACCTGCCATTTTCAGCATCGTGCGATTCCAGAAGACAGTCAGATTTTTCATACTAGCGCTATGGAACTGTGGGAGACGTGGCACGGCAAGGCTCGTCCTGGATCCTGCCCGAACAGTGCGCTTACGGCCAAGCTCTCTAGAGCAAGCATCATCGTTTTGCGACGGGGTAGCTGGTACCGCATTCAGAGCCTGATTGTAAAGGGAGAGGCTTTGCATATTAAGACAGTCGCTGGAGAAATCTTTACGAGCCTGGAAGATTTGTTGATTTGGGGTGCTAGAGTTTAGGGTGTGATCTGCTCTAAGCACTTCGCATAACATCTAACAAAGCGAAAACCGCACGGGGCAAAACTGCGTTTTCCAAAATAGCAACGCCCATCACTCTCTCCAGGGGTTCGGGCAACGACTTTACTCTCACGCCAGGTGGAACAGGCTCAGCTTCCAGGCGTGAGAGTATTGTTATACCTAATCCCTGAGTGACCAGGCCCATCAGTGTAGAATCTTCTCGAACAGCGTAGTCGATGGGAGAAGAGTGGCCGAACTTTGCCAGATGATCTTCTACCAGGGTGTTGTGAACGCTGGAGCGTTGATTGGCCACGCGAGAATAGCTGGTGAGCTGATCCCAGGTGAGTGGGCCTGTGTCTTTGCCGGGCGGTAGCAGTGCAACAAATTCATCTCGAAAGAGCTCCCAGGTTTGAAAATCTGATGAGGCGGGTAGGAGCGTACAGCCCAGGTCGGCGTAGCCTTCTCGGACGGCGTTCTCGACCTCGGCGTAGATGTCGTATTCGGCGATGTGGACGGTGAGTGCCGGGTGGAGGGCTTTGAACTTGGCGATCGCCTCCGGCAAAACATGAGTAGCAACCGTCCGTACAGTCGCCACCCGTACGCGCCCCGTATCCAGCTCCTTAGCCCGATTGGCCGTTTGTTTAATCTCACCGAGTAGTTCGAGCACGGTCTTTGCTCGCTCGCATATTTGTGTGCCAACGGGGGTAAATACTGCGCCAGAACGGCCTCGGAGTAACAGCACGGTGCCCAGATCGGATTCTAGGGTAGCGATCGCATGACTCACCGTAGACTGCGCTAGCCCCAGCTGCAAAGCTGCGCCACTAAAGCTTCTTTGCTGTGCAACCGCAACCAAAGCCATCAGCTGCGAATTTTTAATGGCAGGTTCTTTCTGTTTCGACATAGGAAGCGGGAATGTAGGAGCGCTTGTATATGACCTTCTATCAGTAGACACCGAGATGGCTTACATAGCTATCGATGCTATCGATACATGGTATCAAGGCTGTACGTTGTGGGTTGGGGGCGATCGCACTTAGCGTTGAACTCACAAGTACTTATCCTTTCGACCGCTGACTTCAATGCCTATCTCCGTTCGCCTTGCTAATACCTCAGACATCCCAAACTTACTGACGCTCATCCGCCTTAAAGCTGACTTTGATGGCTGCCCGCAGAGTGTAAAAGCGACTGCTGAAAAGCTGGAAGCAACGTTGTTCTCTGAGCGCCCTATGGGTTACGTGCTGTTAGCAAAATCAGCATCGACCCAGGCCTCAGAATATTCTGGTCTGCCGCTAGGGTTTGCCAGCTATCACTTCATATACTCCACATTTCTGGCACAGCCAGGGCTTTGGCTCGACGATTTGTTTGTGCGCGAGGGGCATCGTAATCAATCGATTGGTGTGCAGCTAATTCAGGCGCTGCGTGACACGGCTAAGCAAAATAACTGTGGTCGTATCGACTGGACCGTGGATGTAAACAACGCGGCGGGTATCCGGTTTTACGAACGTATAGGCGGTCAGCTGAGAAAGAATGTACATCTATGTCGCCTCAGTCAACCATAGGCATTTAGCGTAAATTTTTCGCACACGGTGGCTGAGCGGAGCCGAATCGGTGGCTGAGCGGAGCCGTTCGCGAAGCGTCGCCGCAGGCGTTAGCCACCTCTCTAAAAGCAGAGGCGACTCTCTACCCGAGGGTATTACCGAAAACTGCATTTAATCGATATTTTAAGAGGACGTGTTGCTATAACAATTCCTTCCTATGACAAACCTTCGCGATCAGCTGCCATCACATCTCACTCAGGCATTCTCCCAGGCAGAGCAGCTAGGCGGCATGGTGTCTGCGGTGGGCACGCAAATATTCAACAAAGTCTCTAAGTCTGCAACACAAGCGGGCGCTTTCATTGGCGAAGCGGCGGCAGACTCTGCACATACCGCCCTGGAACAAACGACCAAAACAGTGGGCGACACGCTCAATCCCATTGCAGAGAACCCAGCCGTCGACTATGTGGCGAAGGTGCCAGGGCTAGGCTGGATGAAGAGTGCCTTGGGCCGAGTGGATAAAGCCAGTGCCCTCGAAGATGTGCTGAAGCTAAAGAAAAAGCACCCAAATGACTCGCCAGAAGAACTAGCGCACCATATTATTGTTGACGCTACGCTTAAGGCAGGCGGTATTGGCCTTGCGACAAATATCATTCCACCGATTGCGCTGGGCCTGTTTGCGGTAGATTTGGCAGCTGTCTCGGCGCTTCAGTCAGAGATGCTGTATCGCATTGCCGCTGCTTACGATTTTGACATTTCTGACCCGGCTCGCAAGGGTGAGGCGCTGACTGTTTTCACGCTTTCGGCGGGCACTTCTACCGCGATGAAGGCGGGGCTGGGTGCGGTGGAGTTGATACCTTTGGTCGGCGCGGCGGTTGGCGCTAGCAGTAATGCTGGAATGCTGTATAGCTTTGGAATTGCGGCGTCTCAGTTTTATAAGCGGAAGCGGAGTAAGCAGACGCAGAAGGTTACCATGCCAGAAGCTACGGTGGATAGTTAGGGAAAGCAATGGTTCCTACAGATTGCTGGGTTGAAATGGACTGGGACACTTTTGTGAGCCAGTCGGAAGCTCCCGCTTTGGAGAAGGCAAAGGGCTATTACCATCTTGGGTATGGCAGATTTGAGAACTTGCCTGTCGGGTTTGTCCACGCTAGCGACCATGCGATGGTGAGCACTGCAATTAGTCTGTTTTGTATCTTAAAATCGGTACCGATGCGAATGGCCAGTCGCGGCTCCTATCGGAAGGTAGGGCTTACGGCATGTCAGCCTAATTTGTCGGCCTATGTTCACGATAATGTGAGTGAGATTTCTACAGCAACGGATTTTGCGAGTCTCGATACTTTTCCGACCCCTGCTTTATCGGTTGAGGTTAGTGATACTTCTTTGATTGATGACTTGGGCAGTAAGCGGTTGCTGTACGAAGAACTGAATTTTGGTGAGTATTGGGTCGTGGATGTGAAAAAGGCTGAAGCGTCTGCTTTTAAGATTGCAGACCAGGGAAGTCAAAAGATTAGGACTTCTTTGGTGCTGCCAGGATTTGAATTAGATGTATTAGAGGAAGCATTGCGAAAGAGCAGAAAGCTATATCAGTCGCAGGTTGGGGCTTGGCTAATGGAGCAATTTCGGCCCTAGTGTCTGAGCGGCTAAGGTTCATCTCTTGGCTTTCTAGGTTACTCGCCGCCGCTCGTAATGCGGTCAATCATGTCTTGTACGGATTGAGCGCTGGGCGAACCGATTCTTTGCAGGGTAGTAAGGGATTCTTGTAGATAGGAAATGGCGGTTTTGATGTCGCCTTTTTTTTCAGAGAGTAGCTGGCCTAGCATCGCGAGGGTAGTGGCTTTGCCTTGCGCGTTGCCAAGCTGTTCTTGTATTCTCAAGGACTCTTCGTAGAGTGTGATCGCGCCCTCTACGTCCCCCTGTTGCTCTTTGAGCCCTGCTATCTGATGCAGGTTAGCAGCTCTGCCTTGCGCGTCGTCACTCTTTTCAGCTATCGCTAAAGACTTCTTATATAGAGTGGTCGCACCCTCTGTGTCGCCCTGTCGCGCTTTGAGTATTGCTAAGCAGTGCAGAGTAGCGGCTTTACCTCGCGCATCGCCAATCTGTTCTTTTATCGCTAAAGACTTCTTATAAAGAGTGGTCGCACCTTCTGTGTCGCCCTGTCGCGCTTTGAGTATTGCTAAGCAGTGCAGAGTAGCGGCTTTACCTTGTGGATTATCAATCCGTTCCTCTATCGCTAAAGACTTCTCATAGAGCGTAATCGCGCCCTCTGCGTTCCCCTGTTGTGCTTTGATTACTGCTATCTGGTGCAGAGTATTGGCTGCGCCTCGTACATTGCCATTCTGTTCTTTAATCACCAAAGACTCCTCATAGAGCTTGATCGCATCCTCTACATCCCCTTTTTGTACTTTGAGGCACGCTATTTGGTGCAAGGTGGCAGCTTTACCTTGTGCGTCATCAATCTGTTGAGATATCGCTAAGGACTCTTTGTAGAGCTTGATCGCATCCTCTACATCCCCTTTTTGTGATTTGAGTGCTGCTATTTGGTGGAGGATAGCTTTCCATGTTTCATCTTCCTCAGAACAAATTTCTAAAGCTTTGTTACACTGCTCAGCGGCAGATACGACGTGTCCAAGTTCTTTCTGTGCCCTGGCAAAATTGTAAAGAATGCGGTGATCAGAAGTTAATGTAAGCACTTTCTCGCATAGCTGGGCAGTTTCTCTAAAGCGACTTGATGCGTTCCATTGGGCCGTCAGAGACGTGGTAACGTCGCTCACAATCACTTTTTTCTTTCCTAGAAGCGCCAGCCGATGAATCTCTAGCCTCTGTGCCTCGCTAGAACTCTCCGCTTCCTCCCACCAAATCCGATACAAGACCGCCGCCGCCCTGGCCACCAGCCCATCATCTTCCACTACCGTCAACGGCAGCACTCTAGGCACTCGCAACGCCCCATCTGGACTCTGCTCCAATAGACCCAACGACACCGCCCGCCCAATCAACCGCTTTACATCCACCACATCCTCACACACCGCCACAATCGCTTCTCCCAGCACCGGCAGCTCATACACCCTCGCCCGCCCCAACATCTTCCGCATCGGCTCATCCACCTGCGCCAGCAGCGCCGCCGCCATCACCTCCTCCCGTAGCTCTATCCGCCGCTCACCTTTCAGCGTATCCAGCAGCCCCGCCAAATCAACCGCCTGCGCCTGCATCACCCTGTCCAACCACTCCAACAGTCTCGGATTCCCATCCGCCAACCCCAACGCCCTATCCCTTATCCCCTTCTCTACCCCACTCCCCCGCTCAAACGTCTTAAGCTGCGCACACTTCTTCTGCAAATCCGCATCCTTCAGTCCCGCCAAAGGCTGCTTATAAAACCCCACCATCCCCGAAAACTCAAAATCATACCGACAGGTCATCAGCACCTTATGCCCCCGCCCCGCCTTTTCCAGCGCCCACAGCAGCGCACCCAGCACCTTAGCAACCTCCACCTCAAGCCGAAAATCTGCCCCCTCCAAATTCACTTCAAAGTCATCCAGCACCAGCAAAAACACCGGCCCCCCATCCACCGCAAACAAATCTCGCAGCCGATACTTCAAATCCTCCTGCGGATCTTGCAGCCGCAGCCGCGCCTCCCGCCCCACATAGTCCCCCAGCCGATTAACCAGCTCCGCCTCATCCAACCGGCCAAACCAAACCACCCGCTCAAACCCATCCAGCCGATCGCAAATCCGCGCCGCTAGGCTGCTTTTACCCAGCCCACCCATGCCATACAGCAGCACCCCCGGTACCGCCCGCTCCTGCAACGCCCGCAGGCAATTCTGCAACGGCCTACGCCGCCCTACAAAGCTCTCCCGCGTCGGTACCTTCACATTTTCCTGCGCATCCAAAAACTCAGTCGCCATCGAAGCAGACCCCTCCAGCGCCCGCCCCGGCGTACTCTTCGGCGTCACCAAACCCTGCGGCAGCACCCCTCGCACATACAGCCGCAGCAAATGCCAGTCCCGCGCCTCCGCTGCAATCATCGCCTGATACGTCTTCGCCAGCGCCTCCGGTAGCGTCTTCGCCGCCGCCAGCGCCGCATACAGCTTCTCCGCCGCCAAAATTCCATCCGTATCCAGCACCGGACGCCCCCAGCCCAGCACCGCCCCCGCGCCATAACCCAGCAGCGCCGCCGCCATCGAAGGCACCTCACCGCCTCGCCCGCTTTGCCCCGTCCGACAGCCCGACAAAAACATCAGCGCCGGAAACCGAAACTGAAGCGCCGCCGCAATCTCCTGCGGCGACGCATCCACCCGCGCCCCCGTCTCACTCTCCGTTATAAACAGTGGCCCCTCTGCGCCCAGCAGCGCGTGCCCCGTCAAATGCACCACATCAAAATGTCCTGCCTCATAGGAAGCCAGCAAATTTTCTAGCTCCGCCAAGCAGCCACTCTCCTCTACCCTCAGCGTCATCGGCTGCCGCTTAGTCGCCGCCAGAATCCGCCCCTCCTCCGCCTCAAAATCCAGCACAGGCGTCACCCCCGCTGGCGACGTCGCCATAAACAGCGCCTGCAAAGGCCGATTCGGTGGCTTACCTTCCTGCCAGCTCAGCGCCTCACCGGTTCGTCCGGCCTCCCACCGTACCGGCACCACCACCGGAAAAGGCCGCGCCACTAAAAAGCTACTACCATCGTGCAGCACCTCCCAGGGCAAATGAGCCAAGCGTTCTGTGGTTGCGATCGCCAACACCACCCCCGCCCTAGCGCCTTCTAATAATTGAGCTAACCAGCGATCGCTCCCATCCAACCACGCATACAGCCGATTCCCCGTCCGCACATAGTCCTCAGGCCGCGCCACATAATAGTCCCGCTCCATCTCATCTATCAGATCTTGAATCTGCGCCAGCGGCAACCGCCGCGACTCAAACGCATTCAAATTCTCCCAACCGTATCGCAGGTCAGCATAGCCATCATCAACAGATCGCAAGTCAATATGGAGAATCTGCATCGCGGGTTGCATCCGTTACTTAGCCAGCGGCTCAAGCGCCTTAGAAATTTGCTCAACCGTAGCATTCTCCAACAAAAAGCGACCCTTCGGCGTAATAATCAACACTTTCTCAATCGTCTGTTGATCCTGTCTCTTTTTATACGCCACATACCACTGCCGAATCTGCTCTGCCAGCGCCACCGTCCCACCCACAATTCCTACAATCGTAGCAACAGCCGTTAACCCGCCATCCCTAGTCACTTCATCATCCGTCTCAACCTCTCCACTCACCCCATCCATTGCCAGCAGCACCTCAGCCGCCTCAGTCGCCCCGCTCCCCTCAATCACAAATTCAATTCCGTTTTCCAATTTCTGTCGTCCTCACTGCTACAAATTGCTATGGGCTTCGTCTACACAGACAATGCATTATCATACGGCTATACAAACGACCTGTGTTTTTCCAAAAGGGGCCATGCCTTATAGCTACTTTAAAACCATTACCAGCGTTAAAAAGGCGTTTGGATTAAAAACCGTTGAGGGCAAACGACTGTTCTTGCACATCCCGCCGGTTGTCCCCTCAGAAAGACTCAGCGACTACCTTGGGCAAACACTACCGCTCGCCTCCGTAGGGAGTGAAAAAGCGCGATCAGAACTGATCATTTCTCCCATATTGATCGAAACTCGGCGTCTCCTGAACCAAGAAGTCAGCATTTTTTCAGGAGAAGACTTCACTGTAGACGAATCATCTGGATTAAACGGTGTCTGCGACTTTCTCGTTAGCAAATCATCCGAAATCCTCAGTATCGAAGCACCTGTCGTCGTGCTAGTAGAAGCTAAAAAGTCTGACATCGCAGGCGGGCTCGGTCAGTGCGTTGCAGAAATGGTAGCCGCACAGCGATTCAACCAAGAGCAGGGACAATCAATTGATAAAATCTATGGCGTAGTCACCAATGGCGTGCTCTGGCGCTTTTTATACTTGCAGCAAGATACCGTCTCTATTGACTCAATCGATTATTCACTTCCACCCGTCGACCAGATTTTAGGTGTTCTCGTTTGGATGTTGAAGCAGCCCAACTTAGGTGTCTCTTAGTTGAGAATAGCGGTCCATGCCAACTCACAGTTCCAATATACATTTTCGACACGAATCACTTGAGTCTCATTCAGCGCTAGGGGGATGCAGACAAGATTGATATGTCTTCGTACTCTTCAAAATCTCACATACCAGGTTCGAATATTCTATCAATCGCGACTACTGCAGATACATGGCTGAGCATTCAAAAGCCTCTTCTGGCGTACCAAAAAAAGTCCCGTTTCTGAACATAGAAGGCTCGTATTTGTTGTTGCTGTAAGTGTAAAAGGCCATGACCCATTTTTCCATATCACCCTTGTAGCGCAAGCGGCAAAGATGAATCGGCACCCCTCTTAAAAACTCAATTCGCTCTTCCCTCGTGCAGCCATACAATTTCTCGTCAAAGTTTTCCTCCGAGACAAAAGGCTCCGTATACGCATCGATATAGCAAAAGTGACTGCGAAAGCGCACATCAATCCGATTGTACTTGCCTGCATAGTGCTCTTCTGCATAGGATAATATACGCTGCTTAATCGGTTCTTTTAGGCTCGCAGGAATTTTTACGCCACCCGAATGCGGATCGTATACCCAGGGCATGGTCGATACTCCGTATCATAAAATATGTAATAGGATACCGCTTTATCTACAACGCGCCTTTCATCTGCTATGACCGTTCAGGCACCCCTCGCCAAATGCTATTTGATTCTCAGTTCAGGAGCACGGTACTGGACTTGAATACGACCCGGAAACCGGCTGTCCTTATTCCGAAAGGTCTCTTTGTGCTCTGTCTGCAAGCCTACTGTCTCAAAGTGGCTGAGTTCACTGAGCGATAGCGGCCACGGCGGCCCGTCACAAGGCTGATTGTCTGGGCGAATGTAAGTCATTATTAACGCCATGCCACCTGGCTTTACCAGCGAGGCGATATCCTCTATCACTTGCTGTCGTACGTCGATAGGCAGGGCCTGAATTGTGCGAAAGTCAAAAACCAAATCGAAAGACCCCAGCCAGCTCTCTGGCAGCTGGAATAGATCGGCAACTACATAGTTCACGGCTGAGTCTGGAAAGCGTTTTTGGGCCCAAGCGATCGCACTTTGCGAAACATCAAACGCCGTCACGTCAAACCCTGCCGCTGCGAGCGCTTCTGCATCATCACCCAGCCCACAGCCAACTACCACAGCAGAGCAGCCAGTTCCATCAACCTCGTTCTTCTTCAGCCAGTCTGTCAGATACGGCACGGCTCCTGGCAATGCCCACGGCACCCGAGCGGTATCACCATCTGCCTCGACATACAGTGGCTCAAACCAATCCGATACGCCGTCTACGGTCTCTTTGGTCACAAACTTACCCAGTACAGTCTTCCCAAATTCTATCAAGTATCGTCTTCTTGCATGCGAGCTCATCACTGAGCGGCTCACACCTGATAGGGTTTCCCAAAATTCTCTCTACGTAAAATAAGAAATTGTTCAAAACGGTTGCACAATCCAATTTCTGTCGTTAGTATTGCTAGGCTGACCCACTAAAAAAAGACGACTCTGACAGCGTCAGAGAGAAAAGATGATTAAGCTCCTTATCCATCCGATTTACTGCTAGACCCTTTACAAGATATAGCGCTGCTACCCTCTTTGTCGTGGAACTTGAGGCTCGTAAGCTGCGCCCTAGCATCCGCTTTTCCAGAAATATTTAGGAGGTCCGACCATGTTTTTTATTACTTTCCCTACTGGCTACACAGCTTAAACAGCGAACATATTCCTCTAATTGTTTGTCTTGACAGAGAATAGATTGCAGCGATCGCGTGGCGAGAAGCAGCGTAGGTTCTGGGTTTCCTGGACCTTTGTATTCTCTTGACGTAGCAGTTTATTGCGATTCTATTTCAGCGCTTGAGATACCACTTTAGATATCAGAGTGCGTATTTGGTGTTTGTTGGCTAGTGGCGACACGGGCCGACCCATCTCCCCCTGCGGGTACTCCTCCCAGGAGGGGTGGCGCGTAGCGACGGGGTGGGTCGGCACTGCGAGCCACCAGCCAGCAAATATCCTTAACCATGTAGCAGAACGTTGAACTGTTGAGCTGAAAAGTCTATTCAAGCTATTTTCACAGTAATTGTTAGGCCAATAGTTAGATTTCTGTTCAACAGCACTTCTTAACGCTGACAGCTTTTGTTGCCAAAAACAATCTCGTAAAACCGACCGAACATACTTCTCTTTTTACCCATGCAAAAGTTTCTCAATGTCTTGGGCTACTACCGAGACTACTGGCGAATCACGATTTTTAGCGCCGGTATTATCAGCATCTTCCAGATAATCGATCTATTTGTGCCCTACGCAACCGGGCAGATTCTCAACATCATCTCGCAGCAGTCTGTAGATGGCGTGTTGCAACGGCTGATTGATCGAATTGCGATCGCCTTCAACCAAACCCCATCTGCCCAATTCTCTCTATGGACACTCGTTGTCCTAGTCGGCCTTCTATCGATACTACTATCTCCACTTCAACCCGCAATTGGCGGCTGGTTCAGCTGGGACACGGCCTTTCGTGCTCGTCGTGACCATGCCGAATCTGCGCTGAAAAAGATCCTTACACTGCCGCTGGAATATTACGACGAAAACAATCCTGGCCGGATTGCAGCCAGGGTGGCAAAGGGACTGGCCAACTTTACCTGGACCTATCCAGGGTTAGTAGCCATGCTCATCCCCAAACTCATTCGTATTTTGGGTGTGTTTATCCTCATTGCCCTAATTGACTGGCGAATTGCATTACTCGTCTTACTTTCGGTCGCAGGCATTTTACTCCACAGCTTTTTTGGCCTAAAGGAGCTTTCTGCCAAGGAAGAAAAGCTGGATAAGTATATGGAGAATACCGACAGCCGCAATTCTGAAATTATCACCAATATCAAAACAGTCAAAGCCTTTGGTAATGAACTAACAGAATTGAAAAAGCAAACCCAACGCCTGGATCGCGAATTCAAGGTACTCGATTACCGCATCCATAAGGGCTATACCATCCTGGCCTCGATTCAGCGGACGGTCGTGCAAATCTGTATGTTCCTGGTCCTGGCCTGTAGCCTGTGGCTAACGGTCAACAACAGAATCTCGATTGGGCACTTCATCACCACGCTGACGGTAGCTAGCATGGCCTATGCCGAAGTCGACCCCATCTGCGACCTGGCAGAGATGGTTGCTCGTCGCTACGCACCAATGGCCCGGTTTCGTGAGTTTACGGCGCTGCCTCCTGGGCGCGATGCGGGCGCACTACTTCCCCATGCACCCAGCTATCAGTTCACAGGGAAAGTGCACTTTCAGCAGTTGACATTTGGCTACAGTGCCGACAATCCGGTGCTTGACAACATCAATTTGTTGATAGAACCCCGTAGAACGGTGGCCCTGGTAGGCCGCTCCGGCTCTGGAAAATCAACGTTAGTAAAACTGTTGTTTCGCTATTTCGACCCAGACAGCGGCAATATCTTGATCGACGGTAAAGATATTCGACAGTTAGATGTCAGCAGCTACCGTAAGCGACTAGCCATTGTGCATCAGGAAGTAGATATCTTTAATGGAACGCTGATGGAGAACCTGCTTTATGGTAATCCTGACGCCAGCTTTGAGGAGATCAAGACGGCCTGCAAAATTGCTCAGGCTCACGATTTTATTCAGCAGCTGTCGAAGGGCTACTTCACCACTGTGGGTGAACGAGGGGTACGCCTGTCGGGTGGACAGCGGCAGCGAATTGGCATTGCCAGGGCGCTAATTGTGGATCCAGATGTGCTGGTGTTTGATGAGGCGACCTCTAGCCTGGACTATGAGTCAGAGCGGGCGATTCAGGTGGCAATGCGATCGCTCTTTGGCACGCGTACACTAGTCATCATCGCTCACCGCCTAAGCACCGTCCGCGACGCTGACAAAATCGTTGTGCTCGATCAGGGACGCATTAGTCAGGTCGGGAGCCACCAGGAACTACTCGACACGGGCGGACTCTACCAACGGCTACACCAGCTGCAAATCAGCGGTGAGCTAATCGACTAATCTCCCAACAGGAGATTCTGTCAGGAAACCAAAGAAGCTAAGTGCCTCCAAAAGCCTGTAGAGCTTTTGGAGGCACTTAATTTTTCTTCTGCTAAAAAATACTGAACATAACAAAAATATTGAACATAACAAAAATATCAATATCAGCAATAGCGACATTTTCCACATTCATCAGCATGAATCTCTCAATCCTGCTACCAGGAACTACTCTACAACAAGAGACCTATCTAACTTTAATTGATCCAACAAACCTTACTTCATCAAGCACTCATACACAAAAGCTAAGTAATCGCTAGTATTACCGACATCACCGAAACCCCTCCAATCCCTTATGAATAAAAGGGTTCAAACGCTAACATTGATTCTAAAAGAGACTTGTCGACAAAACCTACATACAGTGAAACCTGAAACGCTTTAAGTCTTTAAGTAAGGCGTGGTAGAAGTACTGAAAAAAGAGCCCTTGCGCGTGCTTTTTGTTGCTCCGAATGTGAATCACGGGCAATTTATGCTCAATACCGTATCCAGACATCTCTAGGCTTTCAATTGTAAAGCAGAGGTAAAGAGAGATGAAAGGATTCGTAAAGCATTTACACCGGCTCACTTTTTCGACACTTCATTTTCTATGACACAATCAGTGGTAGCAGCAGGCAATATGCACAGCATGGACGGGCACGCCATGCACAGCGATCCTGACAAGCAGTCAGAGCACAATCAGCTCACAGCCTTAATTTCAGGACATTCAACTCATATCGCTAAGCAAAGTGGCTCTTGGTTTGACCCTAACACCTGGGTGGGTGGGAAGGTCCCTGGAGACAATGCCAAAGTTCTCATTGGAGAAGACTTTTCAGTCAACTACGACAGCAAAAGCAATGCCAGGCTCTTTACGGTGGGGGTTCATGGTGAGCTCACATTCTCTACTAATAAAGACACCACAATGGTCGTCGATACCTTAGTAATCGCACCAAAAGGGAAGTTAGAGATTGGCACCAAAGATGACCCTGTTAAAGCGGGTGTAAAAACAGAAATTTTGATTGCTGACAACGGCCCACTCGATCTGAATTGGGATCCGGGTCAGTTCAGCCGGGGCCTGATCTCTCACGGTGATGTACAAATACACGGACAGGCCAAAACGTCTCATCTCAAGCTGGCCAAAGATCCCATGGCGGGCGATCGCACCCTTGTATTGCAAGAGACCCCAATCAATTGGAAAGTAGGCGATCGCTTAGTCCTAACCGGCACCCGCTTTGCCGCCGATAAAACCGGTGCAGCCTGGGAAGCCGCCAGCCAAGATGAAGAAGTCACCATCAAATCTATCAACGGCAAGCAAATCACGCTAGAACAATCCCTGGCATTCGACCACGATACTCCCCGTAGCGACCTCAAAGCCTACGTCGCCAACCAGAGTCGTAATATCGTCATTGCCAGCGAAAACGGCGACCAGCTGCCCACTCGCCAGCGCGGTCATGCGATGTTCATGCATTCAGACGATGTAGACATTCGCTACGCTGAATTCAAAGACCTAGGCCGAACAGATAAAACCAAGCCGTTAGATAATTTCAAGCTGACCTCTGGAGACTTCCCCAAGCGCGTTCTAGACCATAACGGAGACCCTATACCCGGGGAAAGAACAAACATTCCTGGTCGTTATGCAGCCCACATACACCGGGTTGGGACAGACAGAGACCCGGCTGTATTGGTCGGCAATGTCGTCGATGGCTCACCCGGCTGGGGATTTGTCGTTCACGACAGTAGTGCCATCCTGGAAGAAAATGTTGCCTACGACATAAGTGGCGGTGCCTTTGTTACCGAAAGCGGCAATGAAACAGGCGCTTTTCGCAACAATATCTCGATTAAAACAGGGCCTGGGATCAGTGACTACAACGAAAAACAAGGCGTAGGTAACCACGACTTTGCCCGGACAGGAATTGGCTTTTGGTTTCAAGGCCGCCTGGTAGAAAACGAAGGCAATGTCGCTGCCGGTAGCCGCAAGGCAGGCATGTTTTACTTCCACCGGGGGGCTGACCTGATTGGCCCTGATATCAACGCCTTGCCCACGCCCGGTCTAATAAAAGACTTTGAATCTGGCTCAGAATCGAGCATACCCGTTGACAATCCGCCTATTCAAGGGTTCAAAGACAACGAGGTATTCGCTTCTGGTGCAGGTCTGCATGTTGTCAAGAATTTTCCAAAACAGGGAAACGACCTACGCTCCGTCCTTGATGGGTTTAAAGGGTGGGAAGTAGAAAGAGGCACCGCGCTAGAGTACACCTCCCATTACACACTTAAAGACTTTGACCTCATTGGCAGCGAGAGCGCAAGAGCCTGGAACAACCAGGGACTGTTTCTACAAAAAAATTCTCAAGAAATAGTCTTCGACAATATGTCTATCGATGGCTTTGAAAAAGGCGTTGCCGTTTTACGCCCAGAGCAGGGCGGCATTCAAGCCCTTGATGATAAACAGCTGATTTGGATCGATCTAGAGCTTAAAAACAACAAAGCCGATACACAGAACATAGAATTTAGCGACAAGAGCCTGCTTACAAAAGCCGATTTAAATCCTGGAACTTTATCATTTCAGGTTTCTGATGAAAGCGACTTTGAAGTTTCCATCACTGGCGGCTCAGATTATGTCAGCATCAAAGGCGTAAAAACAGATTCCCTGGGCAAAATCGAAGCCCCCTTTGGCAACGACAAGCTGGCCTATGACTATGAAGCCGTTCGACATCTAGCCAGCCAGGGATACTACACACTACCTGATGGGACTCACGCCACCGTCGTAGAGGAGTATTTTTCTGATCGCGTCACCGGAGAAGTCAAAAAGTACCCATTCATTGTCACCTTTAAAGAAAGCTGGTGGACAAACGACGCACCTTATTTAGGAGAACTCAATCCTAATAGCATCGGGGGGCCTACTCGTGTCGAACTTCCTGAAAGCAAGTTCGAGCTGGACCGAAGTCCTATGGTTGTATCTGAACCTATAGTTACGCCAGTTACGACAGCCCCAGTAGTCACGCCAGATCCTGTCGACCCTATCACGCCAGATCCTGTCGACCCGTTGCCACTGACCCCCATTGACACAATGCAGCCATCGCTTAGCGAGCTATCTCCGGTAGCCAGCTATAATTTTAATGCCAGCAGTGGAAAGGTCATCAACGATATCTCTACCGAGGGCAGAGATAATTCAGCTAAATTGAGCAATAGTGGCGTTGATTGGGATATCGGCGTCGGTGGAAATGCCCTTCACCTTGATGGAACAGGTAAGGTCAGCGTACCCAATTCAAATGACATCAACTTGGGAATGCATGCCCAACGCTCAATTTCAATGTGGTTCAAGTCAGATCAACTTCCTACCAACAACAGAAATCAAAGACAAGTCATCTACGAAGAAGGGGGGGCGACCAGAGGGCTCAACGCTTACCTGGATAAAGATGGTCTGCATCTGGGGGGATGGAATTACCCTGCTTCAGAAAGTGGTTGGCGAGGTACCTGGATCTCTACTGACCAGATTTTTGCAGGGGAGTGGCATCATATTGCACTGGTGTTAGAAGGTACTGAATCCGTAAAAAGTAATGCAATAACAGCCTATCTAGATGGTGAGAAAATCGGTACAGGCAGAGGGTCTCAGCTGTGGTCACATGGTGACGGCATTGGGCTAGGCAGCATTACCGGCAGCACTCGTTTCCGTGACGGTAGTTTCTCTGATCGCAATGGGCTGATCGGCGCAATTGATGAAGCCCACATTTTCAACGACGCACTGACGAGCGATCAGGTACAAAGCCTCGCTTCCCAGTTCGGCTAGTCCCTTATAAGCCGGTTATCTGAGCCGGGCTCTTTTTCCGCCTGGTGACTGTTCTACACAGCAGTCACTAGGCGGTTGACTTTGTCAGGGGGAAAGGTCACCCTTTAGACGCGTCCCACACAACCAGTCAAAAGCTTTCGATGCCAGGCGAGCAAGTTGACATCTGATACTTGACAAATATAGGTTTGAAGAGCGCCCTATTTTAGAGCTTTCACGGCATGAGAATTGCAATTGTTTCACCAGGACTACACCGAGTGCAGCGGGGTGCTGAAGTTGCGCTAGAAGCCATTGGTCGTGAGCTTGCCAAAATAGAGAATAACGATGTAACGCTATTCGGCTCAGGGCAAAGCCGTAAGGGCGAGCCCTACCATTTCATTCACACCCACAGTCTCCACCGAGAACAGTTCGAGCGTTGGCCCAACCTTCCAATTCTCCGAGACGAATACGCTTACGAAGAATTTTCCTTTCTATTTAATTTAACGACTAACTACAATCCAAAGCAGTTTGACGTTACCCTCACTTGTAGCTACCCGTTTGTCAACTGGTGGCTACGGCGAGGACGTAACCACCCAACCCATGTGTACATTACTCAAAACGGAGACCACCCAGCCCAAAGTAATAAAAGTGAGTATGCTCGGTTTGGCTGCGATGGCTTGGTCTGTACCAATCAGGAGTATTTTGAGCGAAATCAGTCCCTGTGGAATGCCGTGCTCATTCCCAATGGGGTTGATGCCAGTCGATTTTCACCGGGTGAGGGCGATCGCCCGTCGCTCGATTTACCAGCTGATGCACCTGTCGCCTTGATGGTAAGCGCCCTAATTTCGTCCAAGCGAGTGTTAGAAGGAATCAAAGCCGCCGCCCAAATTCCTGACCTGCATCTAGCAATTTGCGGCGATGGCCCAGAGCGCGACAAGGTCGTCGCACTAGGTGAAAAGCTAATGCCTGGGCGGATGCATCTTATGCAGCTACCCTACGAACAAATGCCTGATGTATACAAAGCAGCTGATGTGTTCTTGCATATGAGCATGGATGAACCCTTCGGCAATGTTTACCTGGAGGCGCTCTCTTCTGGACTGCCTATTGTCGCCCATGACCGAGACGTTACTCGCTGGATTTTGGAAGACACTAGCATACTGGTAGATAGCACCCGAGCAGAAGAAACAACTGCAGGCATTCACCGGGCACTCACTCAACAATCTGAAAAAGACATTGAAGCGCGTAGGGCCCTGATTGAAAAACGCTTTACCTGGCAGGCGATTGGCCATCAGTATTCAGACTTTTTGCAAGGCGTCTTACGCGCTAAGTCTCACGATCTGAACAAAGCGATCTGAACAAAGCGATCTGAACAACTAGTCCACACCACAGCCTCTTTGTAAAAGAGATTGTCCGCGAAGTCATCAGCCAAGTCTGTCGGTACGCTCACGCCGCATCACCCTCAAGGATACAAATTACATGCCTCAAAAATATGCGCTGATAATCGGGAATGGCCGCTCTGGCACGAACTGGTTACTTAGCATGCTAGATGCCAGCCCCAAGACGCACTGTCGAAACGAGCCTCACGACATTGTGAGCTCCCCTTTCCACAATTTGCCAGCTGCTCAAACGTTGCAGGCAGACCCCAATGAGATGGCCGAGCGTTGGGAGCATTTCACAACGTGGACAGGAACGCACATGGGAGAGCGCGATCACCGCATAAAATTCTCCAAGCATCATGTTTATCCACTGTCGCAGCGTTTGGGTGTCGCTTACTGGCCTGTTCGGCCTAAAATTCGGACGGCGCTCAAGCTTTTTCTCCCTAGCTTGCGACAGGGTGAGTGGCACATGCCCTGGTGGATTGGCAGTCAGCGGCAGCTCGAGCAGTCCTATGCCATCTTCAAAATCAACGATTTTCGAGCCTGGTACACGCGCTGGCTGTTGCAAGAACGTCCTCAGGTGCCGGTTGTTCATTTGGCCAGGCATCCAGGTGGACAGCTTAATTCTGGAATAAAGCGTTTTTTCTCTGAACTTAGCGAGCCAGAATTGGCACAGGAAGAACAACTTTATAAGGGTATTTTGAAAACGGCTGTTGCACTAGAGCCCCAGTGGCAGGATGTTTTTGGCAACATTGACAAGATGGAGCTAATAGAAGCGGTTGCCTGGTTTTGGCGATACAATAATGAAGCCATTTTTGAGTCGGGAAAACACTATGACAACTATATGTTCATTACCTATGAACAGCTGATAACAGACCCTATCAGCTATGCAAAGCGCCTGTACCGGCACTGTAATCTGGATTGGAATGCTGATATTGAAACCGCTATTATGAGCGGGCTTTCTACCTCTGTTTGGGGGAAGCTTTCTAAAGATGCGCAGGCGATCGCCAACAGCTGGAAAAAAAGCTTAGACCCCAACTATCAGGCAATAGCTGCCCGTGTACTCAAAGGCAGCACCATAGAGCATTTTTGGGATGAAGCCAGGCTTTCCGACGTGAATTAAAGTGACAGGACACCTTCAATCCGGCTTAAAAACCAGCTGTCATTCAATCCATACCAAATCTTTTAACTACTCCGTTCAAGCAGTTGGTAATATTGTTGACTAAAGTATGAATTAGTTTGTCTAGACCTGAGATGTATAGACCTGAGAACAGTAACGCTTCAGATGAAAGCAAAAGATATGGATGAAGCCAAAGCTAGCCGGAACGAAATGGTATTTGCAGTCATAGGACTGATGTTTTTCAACGGCGTATCCACGTTCCTTGAACGCGCATTTGATACGGGAATCGGCAATCAGCTATCAGAATTAGCCGTTTCTTTCGTCAGATACACTGTTTTTATTGGCTCCTTCATCATGCTGCTGCAAAGGTGGCGGGGCAGTCTAAAAACTATCCTTCGGGGGGGATGGGTCTGGGGGCTCATTCTTCTCATGGCAGCGTCCTTTACCTGGGCAGAAAATCCAGCCGTCGTATTTACCGGCGTCCGCGCTGAGGTGCTACCTACGGTCTGCTTTGGCCTTTACCTTGCAACCAACTTTACCGTCACAGAGCAGTTCAAAGCAGTCATGTGGGCTTTGAGCATCTCTATTTTTCTCTCTATTTTACTCGCCTTCGTTAGTCCGGGCTTAGCCTTCGAACCGCTAAACTCTACACACCCAGGTGCCTGGAAGGGCATCTATTCGCATAAAAACGATTTTAGTGCCTACATGGTATTGACAGCGGCGGTACTCTTTAATGCGGCAGTATATGCCAAACAAAAGCAGGTATTAAAGTGGTCTTTATTCGCGTGCTGTATCGGCGCGATTATCCTGGCTAATTCTGCCACGGGGTTAGTACTGTCAATGGCTGCGGTGATTATCACGCTGGTGTTTCGCAGCTTTCATTGGAGAGGCATACGCAGCGTTTTCTTGTCGATGCTATCGCTGTTTGTCGGCGGCGGCTTCGTCCTCTTCATAATCAACGCCTGGAATCCGATTATGACGAGTTTGGGCCGAGATCCCACCTTAACGGCACGTACCCTAATCTGGGATTTTTTGATTGACTATAAAATACCGAACAGTCCCATACTCGGTTACGGTCGAGGGATGTTTTGGAGCAGTCCCTCTCTGCCAGGTGGAATTGAGCAGGCCGCATTCCACGTTCCAGCCCATGCCCACAATGGTTTTATAGACCTCGTTTTGGATGTTGGTCTGGTAGGATTATTTTTCTTTGTCGTGGCTTTTATAATCGCATATGCCAAAGCCTGGAGACTATCGTATCTCAACAAAGGGAAAGCTGCCTATCAATGGCCTATTGTTTTTCTCAACCTGCTGATACTGAGTAATTACACTGAAAGTTTTCTCACGAGACTCGCTAATATCTTTTGGGTCCTATTCATTACGATGGTATTTACGCTAAACCGAGAGAACCCGAGCAACCTGTAGCAATGCTACAACGTGGTAAGCGGAAATTCCAAAGGTAGGCCCCAACCTGCAAGCCATCTAATCCACAGAAAGACAGCTGTGAAAAGAACAAACAGGCCTGTTGCCAATAGGTCCTGCTTGGGAAAAGCAATTTTTTCGCGGTGCAAACCATACTGAATGCCCAAGTAGGCACCCAAATCACTGATAGAAACGGCACACACAAAACCAACCAGACCAAACAGCTGACTTCCCCAATAGATACCAGCTGAAAGCACCGCTAGCCTAGAAGCATAGGCGTAGGCGTTGTAGGCGGGCTTACCAAATGCTAAGAGTGCATTGATACTGATGTTGGTCAATATTGAAAACCAAACGCCAAAACATAGGATGGAAAACATCCAGGCAGCATTTTCGTACCTAGCATCATAGAGGAGCGTAATGAAAAAATCTCCAAAGGCGGAAATGAGGGCCAGCCCCAAAGCTACCACTATCAGGAACTGTCTCCTAGCAGAGCGAATTTTGGTTTTCAGCTCTTTTCTAGGCAGCGACTTTCGCTTAGTAAACGCTGGAAAAATGACTTGCGAGCTCATTTGATTCAGCATTTGTCTGGGCATATTCGCAAGCGTATAGGCAATAACGTACACGCCTACCGTCTCGAGAGAGAACAGTTTGGCCAGGGTCAGGCGATCCGCTTGATCCGCCAGAAAAAATAGCGCTGTAGCGACAAATATCCATTTCCCAAACCCAAAAATCTCCTTTACGGACGCCTTATCCCAGCAGAGACGATTAGGAGGCCCAGGTAAGAGAACGTGTGAAATAAACAGATTTGCGCCCGCCGAGCACAATGTTCCAGCAATCAGTGCCCAATAACTAGGATCTAATTTGGCCCAAGTAATCATCACCAACAAGCTAATAATCTGAGCCCCCAGCTTATTGAGCGTTACCAGGCCAACTCTCATGTCCTTTTTAAGGAGCAGGCCTGATGTAGAAACAAGGCCGTCTATTACGGTTGTAAATCCAACAATAGGAAATAAGAATAAAAGCCTTTCTTCTTGATAGAAAGAGGCGATAGGCAGTACTAGTAGCAAGCTGATACCCCATAGGACAAATCCCCTAATGATTTGGACGGTCCATGCGGTGTTATAGAAAAGCGGATCGTTTCCCTTTTCATTTTGAATAATATTGTGACCCAAGCCGACATCAGAGAACAGCTCCAGGCCGATTCTCAGTGAGGTCATGAGCGCCATAAGTCCAAATAGCTCGGGCTCTAGTAAGCGGGTTAAAACAACATTGCCTGCAAACCTCAGCGCTTGCTGAGTTCCATATCCCAATACCGTCCATAGAGAACCAGATAAAGCACGCTTCTTTAATGAGAGTTTCGGAACCATTGGCTAGCTGCTATAACTTTTAGTATTGTATTATTTGTAAAACGATATTTTTTTATAGATAAGCCTTTACCAGATAAAGATATCAATAGGAAATGTCTGCTATGGCTCATGGTGAGCTGCAGAATGTCACGGCTTACCCAAAAACCATGCCCTAACTTGTGAGCCAGGCCTTGAGATCGGTCAGTGAGTGGGCAATGTTGAAATGTTGTTCAACTTTTTGACGGCCTGCTTTGCCCAGTGTGGCCCTAAGGTCAGGGTCATTGATGAGCCGATCGACAGCGGCCGTCAGTGCAGGGCTGTTGCCAGGGGGTACCAGGTAGCCGTTTTTCCCAGATTCAACCAGCTCACTAATACCGGCAATTTGCGTGGCCACAACCGGAACGCCCATGGCCATCGATTCCATTAAAACGACTGGAATGCCTTCTGCAAAGCTAGGAAGCACAAAAATATCTGTTTGACTCAGGTAGTCTCGCACCGATGATTGAGATTGGTAACCAACAAACTCAACATGATCGGTAAGGGCCATCTGCTCGGTTAAGTCTTCTAAAAAATGTCTGTCGGCCCCATCACCAATGATTGTGAGCGTAATATCTGGATATTTGGCTGCCAGGTCTTTTAAGCTCTCTAATACGACGGGTAGGCCTTTTTCAACGGCTAAGCGTCCTACATAGAGTAAGCGGTTTCCTTTCTGCTGCTCGTAGGCAGTTGGCTGAAACAGGTCTAAGTTAACCCCGCATCGGATAATGGGCATCTTTTCCCAGTGCTCTGGCCTGACAAATATCATCCCCTGACTGCGGCAGAAATAGCTGATGCAGGCGACGAACTTTGCCCGGCGGATTTTTTCATCTAGTCGCCAGCGCATGGGCTCAAAGAAGATGTGGGGACCGTGCATGGTAAAGCTAAAGCTAAACCCGCCTAGCGCTGAGGCGAGCATGGCAACGGTGCAGTTTGAGTTGGCAATGTGGTTGTGCAAGTGAGAGATTTGACGTTTGCAAATTTCACGGGCTAGCAGACCGGCTTCGATGAAATAAATGAGCTGATAAATGAGCCCTTTGATGCCAGGCTGACTAGTACTTAACGCCAGCTTTAGCCCGCGCAGGTAGCGTAAGGGCGATCGCACCAGCAGCCAAACATGCACAGTCAAAAACGCCAGCGGGCTAGCAGAGAGTAAGTAGAAAGTTTGTGCTTTTTCCGTTGACTGCTCTGGGCCAACAATATGCTCATCACCGGGTTCACGCACAGAAAATGTGTCAACCTCTACGCCCAGCGCTCTTAGCCCGGTGACCTCTATTTGAATAAAGGTATCTGTGGCCCGTGGATAAAGCCCGGTAAAGTAAGCAGCGCGCATGGTTTAACTCTCAACTGATTCGACGGTTTGGGAATGGGAGACTGGCTGGAGCGGCGGGGGGCTAAGCGCGATCGCCCGCGCTAAGTCATAGGTAGGCGTCCAGTTCAAAAGCTGCTTAACCTTGCTGTTGCTGTATTGTATAGGCTTGCACCTGGCATGAAGAGACGCAGGCACCAGGAGCCCAGGCAACCTAACCGGAATCGATAGCCACTGATGAAGCCGCCATACGCCGCTGCTCAAGGCATCCATCAAGCGCCAGGGAATCACCAAAGTACCCATTCTTTTTTCCTGGGTTGCCGTAAACAGTCTTGTATAGGTTTCTTGATCGGGTAGATCATCGTCAACCACGTTAAGCACCTGTCCCACGGCATTCTCGTTATCCAGGCTCTGGATAATGACCTCAGCGCAGTGACCCGCATAAGCCATGGGCAGCTGAGCAGAACGTCCAATGCGAACCCATAGGTTTCCTGGTAAACGCGTCCCTAAAAAGGCATTGAAAAGGTGCTCCCTATCGTAAATCATACCTGGTCTGACGAGGGTAATCTGTCCACCAGCCGCTTCAAAAACTCGCACAGCATCTTCTTGCAATAGCTTCATCTGAGTATACGTACTGCACTGACCAGACCTGGAGTCCAAAGGCGACGTCTCGTCTAAAACTGTACCGACGGCAACTGCCTGGTAGTCGTACACTGAAAAGCTGCTCACAGCCACCAGTCGAGCAATGCCTTTTAGCTGCATCGCAGCCAAAAGGTTTTCCGTCGCTACAACGGTATTGACCCGCTGAGTCTCGAAATCTCCTGACATGGCGGCAGCCAAATGAACAACTGCGTCAATATCTTGTAGTATCGGGGCCAAAGCTTCGCCAGCAGCCGTCAAGTCGGCCTGGACCCAGCTCAAGTTAGGAAAACCCTGGTCAGTGCTTGACGCCTCACCAGGCAAATCATCAGGTACCACCCGGCGACTGACGCCTCGCACCTGGTGCCCTGATTTAATCAGTGCAGCTACCACGTAGCGACCCAAAAATCCCCGCGCGCCTGTGACTAAAACATGCATACTTCAATCTTCCTAGACCCTAACAAAACCCCTAAGAACAACATATAGCAATTCTGGACGTTGCTTACAGCTCAATATCAAGCGGCCCAGGGCATTGGTTGAATAGGGTCAAACTGAGTTGTCATGTGATAGGTCTGATTGTCTGTTGACGCATTTTGAATCGCTAAGACAATTTCATTGACATGCAAAGAAAATCGAGAGGATAAGCAGCAGGGCCGCTGCGCCGTGACAGCATCCGCCAATTCCACCACCCCACGACAAAAATCCATTTCTTGAGATCCCCGAGAGCCTAGCTGGGTGCGGCCTGGACTCACGAGTGAATACTTTTTCTTGAGAGGGCTAATAAACGTTTTACGGCGAATAGTCAGGCGACGACGACTATAAACAGGCGACCGGTAGTACCAGCAGTCTTTTGTATACAGCAGGCCTTCATCGCCAATAATGCGGAGCTGGTGGTCGTGGGGTGCCACAATTCCGCAGGTCAACCGGGCAACCACACCAGATTCAAACTGGATGCAGGCAACCGAAAAATCAGGTGCATCCACATCCAAGGGCATATCCGTTTGCTTATCTTGAATCAAACAGCTCGAAAAAGCGCTGACGCTTTTCGCCGGGCCAAAAAACGCCACCAGCCAGCTGACGTAGTAGCCTGCATGCTCAAGGGTGCAGCCCACTTCAAATTCGTCTTTGTAGGGCCAGGGAATGCCCGATTGGCTGATCCATTTCTGGTAGGCCATTTGGTGCACCATACCATCGTCCATCTCGGCATAAACCAGCCTAACTTTGCCAATCACCTGCTCTCTGAGGGCCTTCCACAGGGTCTGCGCTGTTTCGCTGAGCACGTTGCAGGGTGCGGAGACAATTTGGAGGCCGCTGTTTTCAGCAAGGCTGACCAGCTCACAGGCTTCGGCAAAGTCAGTAGAAAGCGGTTTTTCTGTGTACACATGCTTCCCCGCTTCCAAAGCTGCCTTGGAGACTTCAAAGTGACTGCTGGGATTGGTCAAATTGAGCACAATATCAACAGCAGGATCTCCCAGCAAAGCTGATAGAGAATCGTATTTAGGCACTTTGTGATAGTCAGAAAAGTGTTGCGATCGCTCTGGCAGTCGATCCATCACGCCCATTAAATTCAGGTGTGGGTAGTTAGGCAAGGTGGAAAGGTAGTAGTCTGCTACAAAGCCGCAGCCTACAATGGCAATATTCATATGGAATTAAAGGATAAAGGAGAGTAAGCAAACGGCCAAAAGAAATCGCTGGAGCAGTCAGCTAAAGACAAAATCAAAAAGCAACATCAGTCTTGAACAGACGCAGCCTGCACACGCGTCTTTAGAAAATTGATTCCCAAGCGCGGAAAAGACTGAATCCACTCCAGGCGCGATAGTGACTGTACGTACTGCTGTACGTCCGCAAACATCCAGGTTGCTTTGCTCCCTTCAAGGGCCATTAGCTTGCCAAGGGCATGAAAAAATAATCGATTGCAAAAGGCGCGGGTCTTGGGGAAGTTTTGGGCCAGATAGTAAGCGCTTTTGATATCGACTTTGGCCTCTAGAGCGTCGACATCGGTTCTGAACTCATACAGGTTAGACCCATGAATGCGATGGGTGGCCAGAGGCTTAGCACTGGTGATGCCAGCACCCAGCGTCAGGGCGGCCAGTCGAAGGTAAGAATCCGCTGATATTCTAAAAACCTCAGGCATCGGCAATATTTTTGACAAAAGCGCCCGGCGAAAGACAAGGCCTGAAGTTGCGGGCATGTAGGGCAGTACGCCGCCCTGTTGGATAACAGGTTGAAATGACTGAACAGCATCTGGCCCCGTCAGCTTTGAACGGTCAACCGTGAGCGTATTGCAGGCACGATCAACATCTTCTAGCTCATGAAAAAACCACTGAGCTGTTGGATGCTCGCCCAGTGATTCCATAACTTTTTCTACCTTATCCGGTTGAAAGTAGTCATCGGCATCTAAAAAGAAAACGACGTCACCTTTGCAGGCCGCGAATCCTGCATTAAAGGCAGAGGCCTGACCACCGTTGGTCTTTAGAACAGGAACAATGCGATCGCCATAACGCTCTATCACTTGCCTGGAGCTATCTTTAGACCCATCATCTACCACAACCACTTCCAAAGCCTGATAGCTCTGGGCAAGCGCACTATCTATAGAAACAGACAAAAATGTTTCGTAGTTGTAGTTGTTAATTAAGATGCTGGCCAGCGGCTGTTCTTTCATCCTTTCTCTTGTACTATTTCATTTCTGATTCTCTTGTGTGACTTTTATCGACAGAGTTCAGCCAGCGTAGACACAAGGGGAATTTTATCAAACCACCTTGGGGTGATATCACTGCGAGAACTGCGCTGATCGCCAAAACTAGGCATCGCAATTAGCCTTACAACATCAGGGTTCAGCTGACGAAAAACAGCAAATGTTCCATCTATCGGCATAGGACCGCCCTGGGCATGGTCCCTTGGACGGGTCAAAAGACCTTCCAAAAACTGAATATAGCGGTCGAGTGATTGGCCATTGACCGCAAAAAAATGTGCCCCAATCGCGATATTTGGCATGTCTTTCCAGGTGCCAAATGGAACGTTCACCTCTGCGGGGTCAACAGACTCTATGCTGAGATATCCAAACTGAGCAATGTCCCAGGGCTGTTCATCCAGCTGCTTCAACAGACTGCCAATCTCTTTCTTAAAGAAGGGAGGGAACTGAATATCGTCTTGAAAAATAAGTACATGACCGCCGCCCTGTGCTCGCGACTGCTTAAGCATTTTCAAAACGCTCAAGAAGCAACCCTTAGAGCCCAGCTTATGAAAAGGCTCAATAGTTTCAGGTTTAATGGCCGGAAAAACTTCCACCTTTCCCGCTTCTAAATGGATGCTTACATCCCGTAGTTCTTTGATGGCAGCCTCACGTCGATCGGCTCTGTAAGGCAAATTCAGGATGTAGATGCGGTCAAAAAAGTCGGTTAGGGTCATGTGCGTCAAAATGGCAGAATTTTCCACAGCAAATTTTGTCTGAGTTACCTAGAATCTGGAAGCTTAGATTAAGGTCTGTGCCGTAACGCATTTTGCATGGGGCTTAGCATGCAACTCGATAAAAAGACAACATGAGCACTAAGCTCACGGTAACTTATCGAATTCATGTCTGGAAGTATTATATTCCAATACATCCGTATTTTATCGCAGTAGGGCTTAGATAACAGTAATAAAAGGCAAGCCTAGGGCTCTTGCAAACCCAAGGTATGGATTGCTGAACATAGTCAGAAAAATCAGTCCGGCTTCATCTAGGGCTTTCTTCTTCTTACAAATAAAGACGTCAACATCGATAGAATGTTCCTCCGCTTAGCGCCACAATCTGTCATCACAATTCAAAAAATATCTCCTTTTGACGTGTAAAAAAGGCTCAATTGAGCCTTCTATGGGTCTCAATCACGCCTTTTATCACATGTTCAATTGCACCCTCACAGGCGCTCAGTATTTAGAACGTAAACGCCTCGGTCACATCGGTAAAGGTGCTGCCAGGTTCCGGGCTACCTCCAACGACATAAACAACGCCGTCAATGGTGCCAAAACCAGCACCGTGGCGACCGGTGGCGATCGCAGGTAGCGTTCTCCAGGCGCCCAGTGAAGGAACGTATTCTTCACTGATATCTAGTGAAGTATTTCCTTCGCCGCCGATGGCCTGAATGCGACCACTGATAGTGCCGACTGCCATTGTCCGACGACCATTCAATAGGGAAGCCCCAAACGTCCACTGGTCGGTCGATGGATCGTAAATTTCCATACTGGTTAATCCACCGTCCGGCGTCGTCCCATCCAGCTCTCGGGTACGACCGCCAAAAACGTGAAGCTTGTCTTCTACAACAGCAATCCCGGCATTGTCTCGTCTGATTTGCAAATCAGCCGGATCAGCAGCGCCGCTTAGCCATTCACCGGTGACCGGGTCAAACGCCTCTGCGGTAGCAACAGAAGCCCCATCTGCATCTAATCCACCAATCACGTAAATTTTGTCATTTAAGACAGCCGCTTGGGCCCCGCCCCGCGCAGTTGGCATGTCCGCAAGCGCCGTCCACAAGGCGGTCGCAGGGTCGTACACAGCCGCGTTGCTCACTGCGCCAGAGAATGGCCCAGTTGACCCACCAAAGGTGTAGAGCTTGCCATCGTAAGCTACGACCGCCGGATTTTCTACGGCAGTGCCAGGTAAGATTGAAGGCAGCGTCGTCCAGGTGTCGTCGGTTGCATCAATCGGATCGCCTGGTGTGTAAACGTAAACGTCGCTAATAGGCCCGGTGTCCGTTTTGCCGCCTACCAGATAAAGCTGGTCACCGATGACTGCGCTGCCTGCATCCAAAACGCCAGCAGCATTTGGCAAGCTGGGCAAATCATCTCGCCAGGTGCCCAACGATTCCAGGACAGTGATGCCACCGCCGTTAAATTCACCAACAAACAATAGACCTTCTAAGTCGGTCCCGTTTTGACCCATGGCGATCGGCAGCGGGTCAACGAAGCCGCCGATTAGCGATTCTAAGCCAACAGGAGCCAGTCCATCTTCTGTTAGCTGAACTCGAATAATGTTGTCGCCTTTAGAGAAGCTCGTGATGAGCAAATCACCTTGTAGCTGTCCAAAGAAGTTGTCGGCGGTATATTCGATAATGCCGTTGGCCGACTGGTTGGTGCCTAGGGTAAGGAAAGGAGGCGTGTATTCGGGATGACCTGCTGGGATATCGTTGGTTGGGTCGCCATCTGCGTTGCTAAAGCCCTGGAATGAGCCGTCTTTGAAGACGACTTCATCCCTGTAGGGGTTGGGATGGCCGTAGTAACCACCTTCTACAATCAGGTTTAATGGATCGGTTTGAACGCCGGGGTTATCGACAGGGACCTCTCCAAACAAAGTGGTGATTGATCGGTCGGTCGGGTCGCCTAGTCTGGGGACGGGTGGAGTAGTCCCAATGGCGCCCAAACCGTTGTCAGGGGCATAGATGTTGCCGTTGCTGTGGAATACACCGTCGTAGGTGTTCCGCAAGCCGGTTGCAAAGACGGTGACTTCTGTATACTCCCGGCCCAGCTCTTGGGCCTTGCGAGCGTAGAATTCGTCGAGGAATTCGCCAATCGGGGATGAAGCATCGCTTTCAAAGCCAGCTGGATCTGCTTTCCAACTTTGAACATCTACTTTTAAGAGGGCTGCAGCCAGGTTTTGCTCGGGGCGATCGCCAAATTCTGTCGGCTCGGTATTGGCAGACCCAGCGCCTGTATTGCCGCCATACCAAAGGTAAAGATTGCCGTCTGGGCCAAAATCGATATTGTTGAGGGCATGGTTGGCGATCGCTCTTGGTAGCCCCATAACAACATCGTCCTTCTGACTGAAGTTAGGGCCCGAAAGTCTAGAGACCTTACCAGAGTTGATAGCACCGTTTCTAATAGAACCGTCCGAGTGCCCGACCCACAAAATGACGTTATCAGGCGTGGATTCTGGATCAACCGCGATGCCTAGCGTCAGCCGATTGCCCCCTTCGTCCGTTTTGATCGTTTGAATCGTCTCTTCTGTGAAGGTGCGCGTTTCTGGATCGATGTCGAAAGCTTTAATGGTTCCAAAGATGGTCGCAACATAAAGCCGTCCGTCTGGGCCCAGCGCCATCGCGGTCGTTTGGCCCAGCGGAATTTGCCACTTATCAAACGAAAAGTCTCCAGAGAGGTCTTGGTCTGGCTCTGTATCTGGATCAGGGTCTGGATCGGGATCAGGATCAGGGGTTCCGGGTCCCGAAAAATCTAGGGGCCCTTCAGTCGCAGAGAAATCCTCAAAGCTGAACACCTGCTCACTGCTTGAAAAACGACGAGAGGCCAGCACGCCACCAAAGCTGCGGGTTGCAATATTCGGATCAAGCCCAGCCTGGTCAAAGCTAAACCACGCATCCGGTACGCCGGTAAAGTTCGTTAAAGTCTGCAGCGTGCCGTCTGGCAATGCGTAAGACGCTCGAACCGTGCGCGTCTCTACATCTAAAGCCAGCTGTAGGTCTACAGACGCAACATCGTCTGGAATGTCTAGGTTGATTGTTTTGGTGATCTGGCCAGCTTCTTCTATCAACGCTTGCAGTTGATAGTCGCCAGCAGTGGGTGAAATGGCGACCAGCTTAATGTAATTGTCTTCGCTGGTACCGCTGCCGCCCTGAGTGGCTTGTCCAAACCAAAGGCCCCCTTGAGCAAACCCGCCCCCTGCTGCCGGTAGGTCAACCAGGGTCGTTTTGAGGGTCAAATCCTGGCTGGGCACGTTCAGGCCAATGCCCAA
Organism: Cyanobacteria bacterium J06581_3; assembly: GCA_038531675.1. GTDB lineage: Bacteria > Cyanobacteriota > Cyanobacteriia > Phormidesmidales > Phormidesmidaceae > Phormidesmis. The sequence goes on along the minus strand of JBCBBK010000017.1, from coordinate 34,734 downwards.
AGCGTTATCCAGGTTGTTGCTGCCCCTCGCCTGGAGTCCTCTGGTCCCATCAATTTTGAGCACACCATCGGTGACGTCCAATTTTTCGGCCCAGTAGCCGACTATACCGCCAACTGGATTAGGATTGCCTGGGTTAGAGGCAGGATCCACCATGGTGAAGCCAATATCGTCCACATCCCCGTCTAGCAGGCCACCGTCTTGACCATCAAACGAGAAGTTGACATTGCCTTCGACCCGAATAGCGGGTCCAGGCAACGTGGAAATTGGCGGCGTCCCAGGATCTGGAATTTCGTTATCTATAATCTGGCCGTTTCCGGCATCTGCGGTGCTGCCAACTTCGCCTGCGGTAATGCCGCTGACCGCAAGCTGCAGGCTTTCGGCGACCGCACCTTCAGCGACCTGATCGTCGTTGATCAGCAATCGAACCTTACGCTCGGTTTCACCAGCGGCGAAGGTAACCTCTGTGCCATTCGTAGCAGCCTGCCAGGTAACGCCACCGTCGGTGCTGACCTCAAATTCTGCGTTGGCATAGTCTACGGGGTCGCCGAACGGATCGATGTTGAAATCAGCGATCGCACCCCCCTTAGCCGTACCATCAATCGTGGTCAAATCCACGCCAATCACTTCATCACTCGCCGCACTCAAGCTGACGTCAAACACTAAATAATCATCGGTGCCCTCTGTTGCACTAGCATCAGAAATCAGTACATCAGGGGCCGGTAGCTCGTTGTCTGCAATTGAGCCGGTACCCGTGTTATCAAAGCTTCTGACATCGCCTGCAAGTACACTGGCTACCGTCAGCTGCAAGGTCTCAGCAACAGCACTTTCAGAAGCCTCATCGTCGTTGATAGCCAGTCGAACCCTGCGCTCAATCTCGCCAGCGATGAAGGTAACTTCTGTACCATTGGTAGCCGCTGTCCAGGTAGCACCTCCGTCTGCGCTCACTTCAAATTCTGCGTTGGCGTAATCTACCGGGTCGCCAGTCGGATCAAGAGGGAAGTCGGCGATCGCCCCCCCTTTGGCCGTGCCGTCTACCGCCGCCAAGTCCAGCGTAATCGCCTCATCACTGGCCGCACTCAGGCTGACATCAAACACCAAATAGTCATCCGTGCCTTCTGTGGCAATCGCATCAGAAATGAGCACGTCGGTGCCAATGGCAACCACATTCATATAGTCGAAGTTAGCGCCGCTCTGACCGATGGCCGTTAATCGAATGGTGTTCGGTCCGGCGTCAAGGCTAACCGCCTGAGAAACAAGGGTCCAATCGCTGGCATTCCAGCCGCCAGTGTTCGGAAAGTCAACGCTAGGACTCACCGTATTGCCATTAATATCTAGCGCTAAAGGACGGTTGCTAGAGCCATTCTGGTATCGCCAAGAAAGCTCGTAAGCACCTGCGCTGGGAGCGTTTACCGTCCACTCAATGTAATCTCCAGAGCTGTTCCTGTAGTCAACATAGCCGGTGCCTTCGGAGCCTCGCCCTGTGCCAATGTCAGGGCCAGCTACGACGGCATCTTCAGCCTGGAGAGTAACGTCAAAAACGGTACCCGGATCGATGATTTCGTCGTCGATAATCAAGCCGGTGCCGACAGCAGTGATGTCGCCAACCTCACCTTCGGTAACACCGCCTACCGAAAGCTGTAGGGTTTCAGCGACCGCACCTTCAGGCGCCTGGTCGTCGTTAATGGCTAATCGGACCCTGCGCTCAATCTCGCCAGCGGCGAAGGTAATTTCTGTGCCATTGGTAGCGGCCTGCCAGGTAGCGACGCCATCGGTGATGACTTCGACTTCAAATTCTACGTTGGCATAGTCTACGGGGTCGCCTGCTAGGTCGAGGGGAAAGTCAGCGATCGCACCTCCCTTAGCCGTACCGTTAGCCGCCACCAAATCGAGGCCGATATCCTCTCCACTAGCCGCACTTAAACTGATGTTGAACACCAAGTAGTCATCGGTGCCTTCTGTTGCACTAGCATCAGAGATCAGTACATCGGGGGCTGGTAGCTCGTTATCTACAATCGAGCCAGTGCCCGTATCTGTGGTACTCCCCACCTCGCCTGAAACAATGCTGCTGAACAGCTGTAGGCTTTCAACATCATTTTCAGACGCCTCATCGTCGTTAATGGCTAATCGAACCTTACGTTCGGTAATGCCTGCTGCAAAGGTCACCTCTCCATTCGCAGTCGCTGTCCAGGTAGCGCCACCGTCTATGCTTACTTCAAATTCTGTCTTGGCATAGTCTACCGGGTCACCGGCCAGGTCAAGGGGAAAGTCAGCGATCGCACCCCCTTTAGCGGTACCATCCATCGCTGTGAGCGCTACAGTGATTGGTTCATCACTGGGCACACTCAAGCTGACATCAAACAACAAGTAGTCATCAATGCCCTCTGTTGCAGTAGCGTCAGAAATGAGTACATCAGGGGCCGGTAGCTCGTCATCTACAATCGAGCCGGTACCCGTGTCACTGAAGCTTCTGACATCGCCTGCCAGGACGCTGTTCACCGTCAGCTGCAGAGTTTCAGGGACAGTGCTTTCAGATGCTCCATCGTCATTGATGGCAAGGCGAACCTTACGTTCGGTCTCACCAGCGGCGAAGGTAACCTCTGTGCCATTGGTAGCGGCCTGCCAGGTAGCGACGCCATCGGTGATGACTTCAACTTCAAATTCTGCGTTGGCGTAGTCTACCGGATCGCCTGTCGGGTCGAGGGGGAACTCAGCTATCAGCCCCCCTTTCGCCGTACCGTCAACCGCCGCCAACTCAAGCGTAACGATATCTTCACTAGCCACGCTCAAACTGACATCAAACACCAAATAATCATCAACACCTTCTGTTGCCGTGGCGTCGGAAATAATAACGTCGGAACCAGCAGCAACAACGCGCATGTAGTCGAAGTTCGCACCGCTTTGACCAATTGCGGTTAACCGGATAGTGTTAGGCCCCGCGTCGAGAGTGACAGCTTGAGACACAAAATCCCAGCTGTCGCGGTTCCAGCCGCCGGTATTGGGAAAGTCAACGCCAGGATTTGCAGCATTACCGTTAACCTCTAGCGCCAGAGGACGGTTGCTAGAGCCGTTCTGATATCGCCAGGAAAGCTCATAGGCACCGGCAGTAGGCGCATCGACGGTCCACTCGATAAAGTCTCCAGCACTGTTTCTATAGTCGACATAGCCAGTCCCTTCAGAGCCTCTTCCCGTGTTGATATCAGGGCCAGACACTAAGGCATCTTCTGCCTGAAGCGTTGTATCAAAGGCAGACGCTGTTGCTGCTTCTACAGCAAACGATTCTGGGCTCGCCGCTGTCGACTGTATGGCCAAAGACTGCGCGGCGATCGGCTGAACAGGCAGCGCTGTGCTTCTCATAGCTAACGGCTGACTGGCAAGTGACCGACTCGCAAATGACCGAGCAGTCGGTGCCGGAGCAGCCAATAATGAGTCAGCTAATGGCTCAGCTAATGGATCAGCGGCCTCAATCGAAAACGCATCTGCCGTCACGCTCAGGCCTGTGATGTCGTCTCGCTGGGCGATCGCATCAGCGCCTTCTGGCTCAAGGGATGCCAGGCTTGTAGGCGCCTCCGTAGGCGCGACAGCCAGCAGACTGCTGTCGATATTGCTAACCGTCATAGAATCAAAATTTGCACCACTCTGACCTGTTGCACTCAGTCGTATGGTGTTAGATCCTGCTTCGAGCGCAACAGATTGAGAAACAGAAGCCCAATCACGCTTAGTCCAGCCACCCGTATTTAAAAAATCGACATTAGGATTGAGCATACTGCCATTGACGTCTAATGCCAGAGGCCGATTGCTAGACCCATTCTGGTATCGCCAAGAGAGCTCGTATACGCCTGTTTTTGGAACATCTACTGTCCATTCAGCATAGTCTCCAGACGAATTTATATAGTCCACATAGCCACGGCCCTCAGCCTCCCGGCCCGGCTTCACGACCGCACCCACAAGCACCGCGTCTTCAGCCTGAAACGTCTGAATAAAAGGCGGTAGAGCAGTGTCATCATCCACGATTGTAACGGTTGCAGAAGCCACAGCAGCATCTACGCTGCCTGCAACAACGGTGGCAACGCTCACATCAAATGATTCATCCGGCTCGATGACATCATCATCGCCTATTGCAATCCGTACCTGGGTTAAGTCAACAGTTCCCTTTGGAATTTCTATCTGGTTAGCAGGGGCTCTCTCCCAGGTATTGCCTTGGTCGTAGCTAACTTCAACCTCATCACTAGCGTAGTCAATGGGGTTACCCAAGCTGTCTAGGCTCCCAATGTCTTCCTTGCGACCAGGTTGCGCTTCGCCCCCACCTGTTTCCAGCTTAAGAACAGTTCGCTCTCCAACAGATGAAGACAGCTTGACATCCAAAACTGCGTAGCTGTCTTCTCCCTCTGTAACAGTTACATCAGAGATAGCAACTTTTGGTAGTACGGGCACATCATCATCGATGATTGAGCCAATGCCTATATCGGTTAAATCGCCTAAATCGGCACTGCCTATTACTACATCTGTAACTCGCAGCTCAACGGTTTCAGGAATAGGCCCTTCGTTAAGGGCATCGTCGTTAATAGGCAGCCTAACCTTTAGGCCCACTAAACCAAACCCAAATGTAACTTGATTGCCCTTTTCAGCAGCGATCCAGGTCGTACCCTCATCTAGGCTGAACTCAAACTCTTTATCTGCAAAGTCAAAAGGCGCTGGCTGGTCGGCATCAAAAAGCTGGCTCGGTCCCTGTGTGGCTGTGCCTTCTCTAGCTTCTATGGCAACTGTTACCGACTGCCCAAAGGGAAGTGCTTCCTCCAAAGCCAGATCAAAAACAAGATAGCCTTCTTGTTCTACGGCAAAAGTATCTGTGATTGAAACCATAGGAAAATCTTTTTCTGAATTAATATTGAATTCTCATTACGTCCACATATAAGCGGGTAGCTCACCCAAAGGAACAGTCAGCCCCAAAAGGAATTGGCTCTACAGAAATTAGCGCTACAGAAATTGGCTCGACAGAAATTAGCTCCACAACAGAACTTTCTTTCTTCGTAGAAAACCTCCTTTTAAGAAACCACCAGTGGTGCTGGAAATAATAGTGCCGGAAATAGTGATGCCGGAAATTGAGAGCGCTTGCTGCTATGCCCGACAACCTGCACTCAACAAACAGCCACTAGAAAATCGGCCTTACAAAGAGGTTTTCTGCAAGACCACCATAACTCTGATTGTTGAAGAGGCAAGCGTCTAGCTGATAGGCAACAACAGCCCCTTAGAGACCTAGAATATTCACCAGCTCTAAGATAGAAGCCAAATCTAAGATAGAAGTAAAATAGAAGGAATGAGTCTTTGACCTACAGTATGACGTTACTCAAACTGTTCAACTATCAAAGACTATCGAATCGCTGACTAACAAACTGTCGGTCAAGTGAAACTTGTTCCTACTATAAGAGCTAGTAAACCTGTGTTGATTATTAATACGCTGTTGACTTGGTATGGCCCTAAATCGTTACCCCTAGCTCCTAAGCAGCTCAATAATAGTGCTTGCTGGTGACATTTTTGCATGGCGGACAGTAACAATGACTAGACCAATCGTAATAGTTTTATGAATTATTACAAAGGTTCTATGTAGATCGCCTGAGACGCGGTCATCAAGAAAGCTTGAAGCCCTTACGACACCTCCACTTAAGATTAATTGCAGTCAAAGTAAAACCTAGGCGGACAACACAGATTTTACGCGCAACCGCATTAGACCAACACGGAAGCCCCATACCTTTTGCTGAATACCTAAATACTGACCCAGCCAAATACGATACCTTCAAGATAAAATCGCGTCTGTGCTTAGTGTGCACACTAAGTATCTGGACACACTGCGTAAATGGAGCACGTGGCAGTACTGTATTATGCGAACATTGCCTACACGGATTTACTGGCTTCAGGTTAATAGTACCTAGCCACGGGAGGATGGTAGGCACCCTAGGCTGTTGAAAACAGTCATCTACTACCTAGCCAATGCTCTTAGTGATGCCATAACGCTAGTGGTGCCATAGAATGAAACGTACAGGATATAGATAAGGTCTCGCATCCTTGTTTCTTCTGGTAATCGCAGCCTGTCGTTTCGCTCTCTGTTACAGCTACAAGGCGAGTCGTATTGTAGTGCGTGTTACTTAACTTTCTCGGATAATCATGATCGAAGACACAGCGCAGGTGCACTCAATGTAGGAAAAATAGCTTAATAGAGAAGATAGCTTATTCACAGTTTTTCTGTTATCTGGAACCATCTGCTGCACCTGTTAGTCATACATGGCCTACAGAAAGGCAGATCGGCACAGTTACGGGTATACAGTTACAGATATGGCTATGGATACATGACTCTCACTGTCGCCTTTTGATATTAATACCTACTACACGGTCAGTGCGGATTAGTCCGACGGGTTTTAATACAAAACATATGATTCTTAAACTATGAACCTCAAAGAGCTTTCGGGCCATAGAAGGCCAGCATCTGCATTGACATCTCACCGACACAAGCGTCAATGTCGCCTGCCGAATAAAGTTAGCATTCTCGGTGTATCTATCGATAACCTGTCTGCTCATGAGTTGCTACAGCAGCTAGATCGAGGGGTGGTTTTTACACCTAATGTGGATCATGTTATGAAGCTTCGCAAGGATCCTTCATTTGCGGCTGCTTACAAAAAGGCGGACTTTAGAGTCTGCGATAGTCAGATTTTGATGTACGCAGCTAAATTTTTGAAGACGCCTCTCAAGGAAAAGATCTCTGGCTCTGATTTTTTCCCTATTTTTTGCGACTATCACAAAAGCAATGAGGCTATCAAAATCTTCATCCTCGGGGGTGCTCATGGCGTTCCACAAAAAGCGCAAGAAAATATCAATGACCGCATTGGTCGAGAAATCGTTGTTGGAGCCCACTCTCCTTCTTTTGAATTTGAGCAAGATCCAACCGAGAACGAGAGGCTGTTAAACCTCATTCGTCAGTCCGGCGCTAATGTAGTAGTTGTTTGTTTGGGGACACCCAAGCAGGAAAAATGGATCGCCAAGCATTGTGATCATCTGCCAGGCGTAGATATTTTAATGGGTGTGGGTGCAACTGTCGATTTTGAAGCAGGCAGTAAACGTAGGGCGCCACAATGGCTCAGCGAATTGGGCCTAGAGTGGCTATGGCGACTCATGATTGAACCACGCCGCTTATGGAAGCGATATATCTTAGATGATCTCCCTTTTATATGGCTGCTGCTTCGACAAAAGCTAACGCAATAACAGCTGCTGACTCAATAGCTATAGCCCCCTTAGGGTACAGGCTTTGTAGGATCGATATCAGCGCCTACGTTGTCTCTTTCTGTTCTGACCCAGGCAGACTGAGGAGAGACTAAAAACTTGAAGTAAAGCGGAATTTTCCATAGGACGTATCCCACAGCTGTCAGCAAACGGCTCAGCGGAAGATCGTTACGTGCAAAGTTAAACCAGGCAGTGGCAATAGCGTACACCAGCAGGCCACCTGCGGTTCCCAAAATCACCGGTGGTAGCCAAAAGGCCTTTATCAAGCCAATAATCGACACAGAGATGAAGGCAACAACCCACAGCAACACCAGTAGGGATAAAGGTGGAACAATCAGCTCAAGGCTAAGGGCCAACAGGCCTATACGACGCTGCTTGATTGATTCCCACAGTAGGCGAGGCGCGTATTTTTTGATGACCTGGAGATGGCCATGTTCCCAGCGGGTTCTTTGGCTGGTAGCGGCTGATGCTGCCTGGGGTAGTTTCCCCGTAACCACAACCGAGCGAGAAAGCAAAGCTGGATAGCCAGCGATCGCTAAATCCAAGCTCAACTTCATATCTTCTACAATGTGCGAGCTGGCCAGATTGACTGAGCTCAGAACATGCCAGGGAAACGCCATTCCGGTCCCAAACAACAGACTAGGTAGCCCCAATTGAGAGAGACCTAAAGGCCTTACCCAGTTTTTCACCTTAATAGCAAAAGCAGAAATCAGTGCCTTTGAAGTGGGTGAATCGGGCGTTTCAAATAGATAAATAGCCTGCGTAGGAGCCCCCGTATGAACAGACCAGGCTGCCAGTTGTGGCAGCGAGCCGGATTGCACCTGGCAATCCGCATCCATAATCACGATGGCATCTGGTGGATTTGCCGAGAGCGCCTTCAGCCCGAAATCTAGTGCATAGCCTTTGCCCCTTTCGTGGGGGTTATGACGCTCAAGCACCGTAGCACCCATCGCTCTCGCGAACGCAGCTGTTTCATCCGTGCAATTATCAGCAACGACTATCAACTGGTCTTGCGCTCTTAACTGACCAAGAATGCCGTCTAAAACAGAGGCAATACCCTGTGCCTCGTTATGAGCAGGCACTAAGACTGCTATCGAAATATCTTCTTGAAAGGTCTCTGTGTTGGGTTGACTTCGCTTTAAGTAGGACGCTGCCGTTGTTTCAATGGCAAGGACAAGCGTCGGCACGGTTAGCAACATTGCTAACAACAGAGAAAAGGCATACATATTTATAGTGATGTAGAAGCAACCTGCTAAGACTTTTTCGAGAGAGAAGTAGAGAAGATATTGGTAGGAGGAGCTATGTCCCACGCGTAAGTGACAGGTAACCGCAGGCGATCGCGATTACTTGCCATTTCTAGAGGCTGCCGATGTCACCGTGGAACTACCGACTAAGCCATTGCCATTAGCGTGGATCTCTTCAGGGAAGAGATCCTGATCGTAAGGATAAACGCTGCCCTTTATCGGTGCGACATACTCGTGGTGCTCGACCTTCAAATTAACATTGTTCGCGACCATACCCAGCACTCTCGTCCTAGCGCGTTTCAGGAAAGACTTGGCAAAGAAAGCATTGGCTGAATCGACCCATCTGGGACGGAAGACCAGTAAAGTACCGTCGGAAGCTTCACCCATCATTGCAGCATCTCCACCAGCAGCAATGGGGGGAGTATCGATAATAATGTAGTCGTACTGCTTTGAGAGAGCCTCAATGAGATACTTCACTCTCTCCGGACTGAGTAGAGAGGTTGGGTTAGAGGGCATTGTGCCAGCTGTCAGTAGCGACAGATTTTCATTAATTCTGTGGCGATCCACGGGCAAGTCAGTTTCTCCAAACAGAATATTACTGAGCCCAGCACTATTACCTGCATTCCAGAGATGGTGCTGAGAAGGCGATCGCATGTCTGCATCAACAAGGAGCACTCGTTTGCCTGTCTGGGCCATGACTGCTGCCAAATTTGCACAAACCTCTGATTTACCTTCTTGGGCAACAGAACTTGTGATAGTGACAACCTGCGATCGCGTCTTTTTACCGACCTTTCCGTAGGACATAAAGGCCAGATTAGATTGCAGCATCTGATAAGCTGCTGCCGCCATAGGTTTGACCGAGCTATTTGCAATAATGCGAGGAGAATAGCCTTCGCCGCCATCAGAAGCCAAAGCGCGATTAAAAATACCACCGGGCGTGCTGTACCTTGGAATTACCCCCAAAACAGGATAATTAAAGAGCGCGCTTCCATCTTTAACTGTTTTGACCGACTTATCGAGCAGGTCTAGCCCAAACGCTAGCGCCGTCCCTAGAAACGCGCCAGCCAAAATGCCCAGTGCCATGAGCTTTGGAAGGTCATTATCTACAGACATACGAGGAACGTTAGCTTCTTCAACAATACTCACAGTAGCCAGGACTTGATTTTCGGCTAATTGGGACGCCTGTAGTCGCTGTTCTAGGGCATCGTAGTTTCTAGTTGCGATGTCTAACGCTTGCTGTAGCTCTCGTTGCTGAAGCTCTAATGTAGGCAAATTAGCTGAGTCGCCCAAGAGCTGCTGTCGTTTTGCATTTATACTTTCGAGCTGTCCTATCAAGCTCAATCGTCTGATTTCAGCATTGACTAGCTCTGCTGTAAGCTGGCTGTCGAGCTCACTCATCTGCAAGTCACCTAGCTCTAAGGCAGACCGCGAGCCCAAGCTTGAGCCTGGGGCAAGTACTTCAGAAACTCTTCGATTCAACAAAGACTGAAGGGAAGCTTCCGTTTGCCTCAAAGTCGTAATTTGCGGGTGTAGCTCAGTGTAGACGTTTTGTTGTTTTGCAATTTCGGTTTGAATATCAACCAGCTCTGCCAAGGTATCTTGAACAGCCGTTGAGTTGCTTAGGGACTCAATTTCCCTGGCTTGAGTTGCCGAAAGACCCAAAAGCTGCTGAGCTTCTGCGATGCTCATGGTCATATCAGCTAGCTGAAACTCTAACGTATTTGCCTGATTGTCCAGATTATCTAGCGTCTGCAGTATGGAGTTAGATCTACTCTCCACATTGACGATCCGATTCTCAAGATAGAACAGACGCAGGCTTTCAGCGGCTTCCTTCAGGTTTGCTTCTGCTATTGGCAGCTGATTTTCTACAAACTCACGTGCTGCAGTTGCTCTGGCACGGTTACGCGCAATGTTACGAGCAACATAGCTAGTCATCAGCTGGTTCACGACATTCGCAGACAGCTGAGGACTTTCTGATGTGTAAGTAACATTTAGAAGGTCTGTCCCTGCTTCAGGGAAGATACTCAGGTTCTCTCTGAGCAATTGAGGAGACACCAGCTCATCTTCATCGTCCTTGAGCTGAAGCTCATCAATCACCTCAGTCAAAACAGCAGAAGATCTGGCCAGGGAGGCTTCATTCTCGATCGGTTCGATTCGACCCACAGGCTCGAGCGAACTGATATCTTCCCCAACGCCTGTCAGAGAAACCGAGCGGTCTACCTCTAGTAAAAGGCTGCCGCGCGATCTGTATAGATTTTCCCTTGACAAGGCGGCGGCAAGAGCACCTGCCACACACAAAAGAAAAACAACCGTTGCTGGCACCCAGCGGCGCTTGAGAACAAGCCAGTAACGCTCTAGATCGAATTCTTCAACATGTCGTCTGTAGTCAGCATCCATAGGTATGGCAGAGATGAAATCTAAAGGATATGTTAATTCATCCCTAGTATTCTACCTAGTCTTGGGAAGTCTGCTAGATCATCCCTATCAGTCCTTTACACAGACTTTACGAATGTTATGCTTTTTGTCTTAGAGAACGTACAACTTTGACGTCACCTGGATTTGAGGAACATTCGCCTGGGTAACATACCGGCGCTGCTAAAGACGTTATAGGGAGACCATTTCGATCAACGGACAAATGTTTCCAGCCTCAAGCGGGGTGTTTGCCATTGTCCAGCTATCTCTGTAGCGTTCCAAGCCCTGCTTGAATGAGCTCATGTCTCGAATCTGAGCTTCTAGCTGGTCAATTTTCTCTTGCAAGATAGATTGTACTCGCTGGCAAGGAACATTGCCCTGCCGATGAATATGAAGGATTTCGCCAATCTCTTCTAGCGAAAAACCGAGGGACTGGGCTTTTTTGACAAAGTGAACCTGCTGCAGGGCTTCAGATGAGTAATAGCGATAGCCATTGTCGCCGCGTTGGCACGTTAGCAAACCCAGACTTTCGTAGTAACGGATCGCACCAACAGCAACGCCCGTTTGCCTGGATACTTCACCTATCTTTAAACCTGTTACAACGCCCATAGTACTTAGAATTACGAAATCAGGAATTACGAAATCAGGAATTACGAAATCAGCTCGGCTAGTTCCATCCACCGTTCGGTGGCCGTATCAATTTCAGCGGCGATCACGGCGATCGCCTCAGACAGTTTTTGGAGCTCCTCATAATCGCTAGGCGGCGTAGGATACAGCAATTTCTCCAGCTTCTCTTTCTTTGCCTCTAGCTGAGGAATTTTAGTTTCTAAAGCGGCATGTTCTCTTTTCTCTTTGCTAGAAACTTTCTTTGAGTTATGAGAAGGCTTAGCAGTCTTCTGCTTGTCTGTTTTTGACTGAGCTGGTGATGTTTGCGACGACTTCTGGGCGGCGTCCTCTTTCTTTTTGGTAGCAAGATAGACCGAATAGCTGCCGGGGTAGCGCCGAATGTTACCGCCGGGTTCTAGCGCGAAAATGTTTTTCACCGTACGGTCTAGAAAATAGCGGTCGTGAGACACCGTAATCACACAGCCGGTAAAGCTTTCCAGATAGTCTTCTAGAACGGTGAGGGTCTGCACATCCAAATCATTTGTAGGCTCGTCAAGAATCAGAACATTGGGCGCACTGAGTAAAACGCGCAGCAAAAACAATCGGCGCTTCTCGCCGCCAGAGAGTTTGTGAATGGGCGTGTACTGCTGATTGCTAGTAAACAGGAAACGCTCTAGCATTTGTGACACGCTAATTTGGCTGCCGTCGGCGGTGGTGACAAATGAGCCTTCTTCCTTCAGATAATCCATGACTCGCTGATTTTCGTCACGGGCTTCGAGTAGTTCTTCGGAGTGCTGGTTAAAGTAGCCGATGTGGATGGTCTGGCCAATATCGACAGTGCCTGCGTCGGGCGCTAGCTTGCCGGTGATAATGTTCATGAGTGTAGACTTGCCTGCACCGTTGCCGCCGATGATGCCAATGCGATCGCTCGCGGTAAATTCGTAGGTAAAGTCTTTGATCAGCGTTCTACCACCAAACGCCTTGGTTACCCCTTCTAGCTCAATCACTTTTTTGCCAATGCGCCGCCCGGCAGTGTCAATGTCCACTTTGCCCTGGGCTGCTTTGAAGGTTTTCTCCTTCATGTCGTCAATGCGCTGGATTCGCGCATTTTGCTTGGTGCTACGCGCTTTGGGTCCCTGACGCAGCCAGGCCAACTCGCGCCGCAGCATACCTTTGAACTTCTGCTGCGAGCTCGCGGCAGACGCTTCCTGCTCGGCTTTTTTTTCGATGTAGTACTCGTAATTGCCTGCGTAGGTATACAGGTCAGCCCGATCAATTTCGATGATGCGGTTGGTAACGTTGTCTAGAAAGTAACGATCGTGCGTAATCAGCACCAGCGCACCGCGAAACTGGCCCAGATAATCTTGCAGCCATTCCACCGATTCGGCATCCAGGTGGTTCGTTGGCTCGTCCATTAGGAGCAGGTCAGGATCGCTCATCAGCGCCGTCGCCAGGGCAATGCGCTTCCGGTATCCCCCAGAAAGATCGCCCACCCGCGCCTCAAAATCTTCAATTCCCAGCTTGCTCAGAATTATTTTGGCATTAGTTTCTAGCTCCCAAGCACCGGAGGTTTCCATCTGCTCGCCGACAACCGCCAGTCGGTTCATCAGCTTTTCTAATTCCTTACCGTCAGCGTGAGACATTTTGTGGGAGAGTGCTTCGTACTCCCTCACCATCTGCATCTGCTCGCCGCAGTCAGCAAATACCTGATCGAGCACGGTTAAATCTTCGTCAATATCTGGCTGCTGTGGCAAGTAAACTAGCCTGGCGCCAGACTTGGTCAGGCGCTGCCCTTTATCGATGGGCTCTAGGCCGCCCATCATCTTCAGCAGGGTAGACTTGCCCGAGCCGTTCACGCCAATCACGCCAACCTTATCGTCTAGCTCAATGCTGAATGAACCATCGCGCAGGACCTCTTTGATACCGAAATCTTTGTAAACGGATTGGAACGTGATCAGGCTCATGAGCAGATGGGTGAAGCGTTGCTATTATCCTATGGCAAAAAACTGGTAAACGCCTGCCAAACATTTGGGGCGATCGCACCGGTATTCGATCATCAGAAGAGATTGAGTATGACCTCTGTCCCGAGGCCGACATCAAAATGGTATAAGTGTTAAGGTTTCTAAAGTATTTCTTCTCATATTTCAGCTAGCTTATTGCAAGGCCACAGTACTTCAGATAGTGCTTGACAGAAGAGGTGCTTATTCGATTTTCCACGGAGTGTTGACTTTTGACTGCCACGATAGAAAGGTTCTCTACGACCAGCGCGTCTCCGAAAGATGCACCGCTACAGCTTAAAGAAATTGTTAGAAGCATTCCTAGAGCTTACTTTGAGAAAGATTCCGCCAAGGCCTGGAAGCACGTTGCGATTAGTATAACGGCTACGATTATCGGCTACTGTGGCATTATTTTCCTTCCTCAGTTTTTACTTCCTATTACATGGTTTTTTACCGGTACCGCGCTTACCGGTTTTTTTGTGATTGGACATGACGCAGGGCACCGCTCTTTTGCCAAGCGACGCTGGGTAAACGACCTGGTAGGTCATATTGCGTTTTTGCCGCTGATTTATCCTTTCCATTGCTGGCGCTTACTACACGACCATCACCATCTGCACACCAATAAGATGGAAGAAGACAATGCCTGGAGACCCGTCACCGTCGATGAGTTCCAGTCGTACGGCCCGGTGATGAGGTTCTTGCAGCGCAGCATTCGTAGCTACCTGTGGTTTTTTGGGTCTATCGGTCACTGGGCGCTCTTGCACTTTGATCTGAGGAATTTTAAGGAACGCGATCGCGCCAAAGCTGCCTTCTCCATGTCTTTTGTGATTGTAGGCGCAGCTATCTTTTTCCCGATCCTGATTGCCAAGGCAGGCATCTGGGGCTTCGTTAAGTTCTGGCTAATGCCCTGGTTGGGCTACCACTTCTGGATGAGCACTTTCACCATCGTGCACCACACCATCCCCGAAATTCAGTTTGAGTCAGCAGCTGAATGGAATGCGGGCAGCGCTCAGCTGGCGGGCACCGTACACTGCACCTATCCTCGCTGGGTCGAGTTCCTTTGCCACGATATCAATGTGCATGTGCCGCACCATGTTTCAACCGGCATCCCTTCTTACAACCTGCGCAAGGTTCACGCCAACCTGAAGGAAAACTGGGGCGAGCACATCATCGAGCGCAAGTTCACACTCCCCTTCATGTGGTCTATTGCTAGCCAGTGCCACCTGTACCATCCCGATAACGCATATCAGTCCTTCCGCGATGCGGGCTTCTAAACAGCTGAAAGCGCCGACTTAATCGCAAAACAAAGCCCTTCTGAAATTTCTTCAGAAGGGCTTTGTTATCCGTATCTTGCTTCATACGCAGCTACGGTACCACCGGACCAGGCGCATTAGGACAAGCATTGATGCTACCGACTGAATCAAAGTCAGCAATCTCAGGATTGAAGCTTAAGGTCCCTGAATTAATTGTAGAGAGTGCACCCAAATCTACTACCGTGAAAGTGCTCGACCCACCCTCACTCAGCTGAAAGCCATCATTACTGGTATTTCCTGTCAGCGCCAAACAAAGCTGGGAGCTACCCTCACTCTGAGCCAGTAGACCATCACTGCCGTTGTTATTAATCGTATTGTCTTCCACAGAGATCTGCATACTGCCGCTTTGATTAGTGCGGAGAATAATGCCTTGTCCGTTAACGCTGCCGTTCACCGTATTATTGCGAATGATCGCATTGCTGATAGTCGCTGAGGTAGGCCGCACCTGATTGAGGCTGACGTCAATGCCATCGTCGATATTGTTATTAACGCGATTATCTTCAATTCGGAGCTGGGTAATCGTGCTGTTGTCTTCCCCAGCGATCTTAATACCATCTCCCCTCAGCGGATTGGTACCACCATTACCTTCGATCGTGTTGTCGATAATCACCACACTCGCCTCAGCGCTAGCTGCTAGCCCAATCACGACCCCATCTCCTTGATTGCGACTTACAGTATTGTTTTCGATGGTCAAATCTACGGTACCAGAGGTATTCACTAACCCAATCCCTTGGCCCTCTAGCGCGTCAGTTCCGGCAAGGACGCCAGATGCTGGCGTTGGTCCTATTGCGGTGCCTTCAACTGTATTTTCAGAAATAATTACTGTGCCAGTGACCTGCGTCAAAACCAGGCCCGCTGGTGCAGAAAAAGGAGAGGTAAAGTCCAAAGTTTGATTATTCGCTAGCTGATTGCCCTGAACAGTTGCATTAGTCAGTCCGACTACGGCAATACCAAACTCTGAGTTGTTGTTGACGATGTTGTTTTGAACCGTCACATTATCGGATGATCTCACCAGTAAACCACCGTTTGTACTATTGTTGGTTATGTTGTTTTGAATAACGGCTCCGTTAGCACCGTCAGCAACAATCCCAATCGAAGCATTTGTAGTCTCGAACCCAGAGACCAAAATATTGTTACCAGCAAGGGTAATAGCATTGTTGTTATTTCCATCTACCAGCGGCCTGAGGCCTGTTCCAGAACCGGGTAAAGTAACTTCACCGAGCTGGGTGTTTAGCGTAGCAGCAGCAGCGTCAGAATATACCTGAACCCCAGATGAGACGGTGAAACGGCTGAGGTTATTTGTGCGGCTATCGCCTGCGCGTACGTACACAACGTCTCCAGCGCCTGTTCCGCGCAGCGCAGTATTGCTGGGATCCGCGCTGCCAGTTCCCAATGTTGTAAAGGGGTTTTCTGGCGTACCGTCGCCTTGATTGGCCATCGCAGAATCTGGCACAACATGTTGAATGCGGTAGGCTTGGCCAGTGCTGGGATTAATTGCCGCTACGGCGGTACCTGTGCCACTGCCCTGTGTTTGCGATCGCACGACAACGCTACTATTGCGCCGAATATCTCGCCCAGCCACCTGCGCCCAAGACCTTGTATCTTCAGACTCTGTGCCTGCGCTCGCACCACCAACCCTCATCCCTACAGACAAAAACGCCTGAGTACCAAAAATGCTGTCGCTCTGTACACCCGCGCCAAACCGAAACCGATCGGCTAGCCGATGATCAAGCTGAAAGCTGCCGCCCAGCGTATCTGCCAGATAATAGGCTGTCCCTGTTCCCCACAGGTTGCCATACTCACCAAAGTCTCCTAGTTTTACACCCACACCAACATCTACACCGCCCAGCGCCGATTCAAATTCTTGCAGGCCAATGGTGTTCAATAGCAGCTGATTCCCCTGGAAAAAGGCGCTGGTTGCCTGCCCCGTTCCGGCAGCACCTTCTACCAGAGCGCGAGTAGTACCCACTGGAACATAGCCATTAACGCTAGCATTCCAATTCTCTCCTAATAATTCTGCGCCGAGGCCTACCTGAGAGAAGGTTTGCCTACCGGTATCGCGGGCATCGTAAGCCAGGTAGCCACCCAGAATTGTGCGCTCATTGAGCGCGAGCCGGTGACCGAGCGACACCGAGCCGCCAAAGTTCCCGGCAGTGTTTAACCGCCCGGAGGTGCTGATAAATGTCAGATTGTTCTGTAGCGTTTGCGAGATCGGGAAAAAGGCGCTGACCTGACCAAAAACACGGCCATCGTCACCGTTACGTGGGGTGCTAAGGTCTATACCAAAGCGTGGAGCAATCTGTTGGGCAGCCGCAGGTGTACTCACCAGACCAGCAGATAAGCTGAGCGAACACAATCCTGCTAACAGTGGTTTCAGACTTGCAACAGTACGAGGCATAGGGTGGGAGGATATGTCACCAGACATAGTTCAAAAACGCTTGATTAGAGCGTACCCAAAACCCTATGAAGTTGTTGACTGGAGATTATTTCGAGGCCTTAACCGGACGACCCACGTCAACATTGGCAGGTCGACCCACATTTGCCCCATCCTTACGGCGACGCTTCTTGAACGGAGGACCGCTACGACCGCGCCGCTGACGCTTGGGCTTACCCGACTGCCAGTCAGTATCGGTCCGCGTTTTGCCCATGCTGGAGATGTTCATCGGATGGCCCAATACCTGCACCCGCTTCAGCAGGGCAAAGGTCTCTTTGGGAATGCCCACGGGCAAATCCACCGTGCTGTAGTCGTCGTAAATGGCAATGCGACCAATGTACTTGTTGGCTAGGCCGGTTTCGTTGGCGATCGCCCCCACAATATGCCCTGGCTTCACCTGGTGCGCCTTGCCCACTTCCACCCGAAAGCGTTCCATACCTACGCTGCTATTGGCCGCGCCCGTACCCGCATCACCTCTTCTAGGCTTGGCTTTCTCCTCTAGCAGCAGGGGCTCATCGCCCTGCAACAGCTGCGCCAGCGCGCCCGCGATCTCAATAGCAGGCACGTCGTACTCCTGCTCGTACTGCTCCAATATTTTCACAAAAAACTGCGAATCTTCTTCAGCGAGCGTGTCGGTGATCTTTTGCTTAAAGCGAGCAATCCGCTGGTCGTTCACCACGTCGGTAGAGGGCATCTCCATCTGCGCAATCTTTTGCTTGGTAGAGCGCTCCAGGGTATTGAGCATCCGCTTTTCGCGTGGCGTCACAAACAAAATGGCCTCGCCCTCACGGCCCGCGCGGCCCGTACGCCCAATCCGGTGTACATAAGCCTCCGGATCGTAGGGCATATCGTAATTAATCACATGGCTAATGCGATCCACATCCAGACCTCTGGCCGCGACATCAGTCGCCACTAAAATATCTAGCTTGCCGCTCTTGAGCCGGTCGACCGTGCGCTCTCGCTGATTTTGGGGCACATCACCACTAAGGGGAGCTGTATTGTAGCCTCTGGCTTCTAGCTTTTCCGATAGCTCTACAGTCGCGACCTTTGTGCGTACAAACACAATCATGCCGTCAAATTCTTCGACTTCTAAGATGCGAGTGAGCGCATCGAGCTTGTGATAGCCGCCAACGGTCCAGTAGCGCTGGCGAATGGTATCCGCTGTTCTAGACTGATTTTTGATTGATATCTCAACGGGATCTTTCAGATACTTCTGGGCGATTTTGCGAATGACATTGGGCATCGTCGCAGAAAACAGCGCCACCTGACGCGCCTCAGGCGTTTGAGAGATCACCCATTCCA
The DNA here is from genome assembly GCA_038531675.1 of Cyanobacteria bacterium J06581_3. Taxonomy (GTDB): domain Bacteria; phylum Cyanobacteriota; class Cyanobacteriia; order Phormidesmidales; family Phormidesmidaceae; genus Phormidesmis. The sequence goes on along the minus strand of JBCBBK010000017.1, from coordinate 16,157 downwards.
CATCGTCAATAAAGCCCATGCGCAGCATTTCATCGGCTTCATCTAGCACCAAAAATTTCAGGCTATCGAGCTTCAGCGTGCCGCGTTTCATATGATCGATCACTCGGCCTGGTGTACCCACCACCACGTGAGCAGCCCTTCTCAGCTGCCGCAGCTGAATTTGATAGCTTTGCCCGCCGTAAATAGGCAGCACATGGAAACCTTTCATATGAGCGGCATAGCCCTGAAACGCTTCTGCCACCTGAATAGCCAGCTCTCGTGTTGGTGCAAGCACCAGCGCCTGCGGATGGTTGTTACTAATGTCGATATGATCGAGCACGGGCAGCGCAAAAGCGGCGGTTTTGCCCGTGCCGGTTTGGGCCTGACCAATAATGTCTTGGCCTTGCAAAATCGGCGGAATGGTTTTGGCCTGAATGGGCGTTGGCGTTTCATAGCCAGCGTCGTCAAGCGCCTTTAAAAGGGGCGTGCTCAGTGAAAGATCTTCAAAAGATTGTACGGAAGCAGACATGGAAAAAAGCACCTGGCAGCCAGGGAGGAAGAAGGAAATAGGTGCTCGCCTTTCAAAACCTCCCTAAAAAATTAAAGGAAGCAGGCGAACTGACGAATATGAACTAGTGTTTTGTCAGGTAGTGTTTTATCAGGGTTAACTGAAGCGATACGTTAGCCCTAAAATTGCCTGTCGTCCTGTAGCTTACTGAGGCTTTGTAGCTAATGCTTTGAAGCGTCATTTGGTAAGGATTGGTCGCAATGTGAGGCTGGTCCCAAGGCAAGAAGTAGGTTTGCACACAACTTCTCGCACAATCGCACTCATTACAGCATTCGGTTGGATCGTGAGGTTTCACGTGTAAGATAGGCAAAACCTATCCGGACCATCATCATACAGCCTAATCGGCTCGTTGGAACTTGCTTTGTCTGTAGTTGTACGGACATATGGATACTCGCTAATTACTACGGACTGACTTCTGACGCTCGTGATACTGGCAGAACGCTATCAAGTCAATCGCCCACTGGCACAAGGTGGTTTTGGCAAAACGTTTTTGGCGTGCGATCGCTACCTGCCAGGCAATCCTCTGTGTGTCATCAAGCAGTTTTCACCTCAGGGATTTACGCCCACAGCGCTCAAAACAGCTCAGCGCCTTTTTGAGCTGGAAGCGCAAACGCTTTATCAGCTTGGCACCCATCCTCAAATCCCAGCGCTACTGGCCCATTTTGAACAAGCGGGCGAATTTTATCTGGTTCAAGACTACATTCCTGGTGACAATCTAGCTGTAGAGCTAGCGGAAGCTGTGTCAACTGACAAAGGACAAACTGACCAGTACGCCAGCAGCCTGCTACGCGATTTACTCACAACACTGGCATTTGTGCACCAGCAAGGGGTAATCCACCGAGATATCAAGCCCGCTAACATCATCCGCCGTTCTACAGATCAAAAGCTGGTGCTAATTGATTTTGGCGCGGTCAAGAGGCTTTCAGCGGGCACGGCACTTAGTACCATTTCCATCGGCTCTCCTGGCTACATCGCTCCCGAGCAGCAAGCGGGGCGTCCATGTTTGGCCAGCGACTTGTACGCGGTAGGCATGATCGCACTTTATGCGCTCACAGGTCGCTCACCCGAGCAGCAGCCTATCGACCCGCAAACCGGAAACGTTCGGCTGCCAATAGATAGTGAGCATACAGGTAATGTACTAAGAGACTTTATCACTCGGTTAATCGCAACTAACCCAGCAGATAGGTTTACAGATGCAGCAAGTGCCCTTCAGTCGCTGCCACCAGCACCGCAAATCATAAAAAGTGGCTCAAGCACAGACAAAACCACTTTTCCTCCGGTTAGTAAGCCAGCGATCGAGCAGGAAACCATGCCACCTAGCGCTGTTGTACAGGACGCGTTCCCGGTCACTAAACTGCCGGAAGAAGTCACTGTTCAGACTGTTTATTCTGCGACTGCCGAGCGTAACAAGCAGGCTTTGTTGAACAAAGTTAATCGGTTCTGGATTCAGGGCGTTTTGGAACAGTCTCTGCATGGTCAGGTGCTGCTGACGCTGGGGCTAGAAGAACGATCGGAAGCGATCGCCCTACCGTGGAACATTACCTGGAAAACAGACCAGCAGGCCGCGCAACCGCTGAAGGCAAGTACTCGAATTTATGATCTTTTTCAACAGATGGGTGAGGGGCGATCGCTACTCATTTTAGGAGAGCCCGGCGCGGGTAAAACTACAACGCTCCTGAGCTTAGCTCGCGATCTACTACGGCAGAGTGCGTCTCGAAGCACATCCCAAAGCACATCCCAAAGCACAGAAAGCGACCGAATTCCCGCTATTTTTAATCTCTCTTCGTGGACGGGAGAGCCTATCGACCAGTGGCTGGTCACTGAGCTAAACAGCAAATATCAGATTCCTAAAAGTATCGGCCAAGTGTGGGTAGCCGAGCAGCAGCTGTTGCTGTTGCTAGACGGGCTCGATGAAGTACGCGCTGATCGGCAAAGCAGCTGCGCAATGGCGATTAATCGGTTTCACCAGGACTACGGCCCAGAGCTGGTGGTGTGCTGTCGTATTCGTGACTATGAGGCGTTGGAAGTGCAGCTGGGCTTGCAGAGTGCGGTGTATGTGCGATCGCTCACTGACCAGCAAATCTGGCAGTATTTGAACAGGGCAGATACGGGCTTTTCGGGATTGCGATCGTTACTACAAAGTAGTCAGTCACTGTTCGAGCTGGCTCGCTCTCCCCTGATTTTGAACATTATGGCGCTCACCTACCAGGGCGTAAGCGCCAGTCAAATTCCAGCGCTCACTTCGGAAATCACCTCAGGTGAAAATTACATCGATCAGCTATTTTCAGCCTATATTGACCGCATGTTTCAACGCAGAGACAGTCGGCAAAACAGTCGTAGCCCCTACAGCAAAGAGCAGACACTAAGGTGGCTGCACGAGCTGGCTCTGACCTTGACCCAGACATCCCAAACGGTCTTTTTGATCGAGAGAATGCAGATCAACTGGCTAAACGCCCGGTGGCAGCGAGGGCTGTATGTTGTACTGATTTTTAGCTGTTTTTTGCTCGTGGCGACTGCCATTGGCTGGCACGTCATGAACCGTAGAGCGCTGCCGCTGGCACTGGTGGTCGGCTGTCTGATGGCGGCTCGAATTTTTGGGGTCTATCGGATTGTGCCTGCAGAAAAGCTCCAGTGGTCGTGGAAAAAAGCACGGCGTTCTTTTTTGTTAGGGCTGACGCTGGGTCCGCTGATTGGCTGGGCACTTAAGGTAGGGTTTGTTGCCGTTTTTAGCCCGAATTACTGTTTGCCTATTCCTGGCTGTTTTGCCTACATCAGCACGATTGGGCTGTCGTTTGGAACTGTACTGGGGGCGACCTACGGCGTCATTCGTGGGCTCAGTGGCTCGCGCATTACGGCTGTGACCAAACCCAATCAGGGAATCCGTCAGTCTGCCAAAAACGCGATCTTGATAGCGCTGGTATCGACCATTGCTCCAGTGCTGACATCACTACTCTTTGAGAACAGTACTTCCAGCTTATTTTGGGCGAGCGCAGGACTTTCGTTTGGTCTGGCGCTAGGCGGCGGGGAAGCCTGTGCCAAGCATGGCGTGTTGCGGCTAGTGCTGTGGTTACAAGGTCGCATTCCCTGGAACTACGCTCGCTTTTTAGACTACGCGGCTGAGCGCATCTTCCTGCAAAAAGTGGGCGGTGGCTATATTTTCATTCACCGGCTGCTGTTAGAGCATTTTGCCCGGAGGTCATAAGCGCCTGTGGCAAAACATCTATTAAATCGTTCACTATCAAAACTCGAAGCTAGCCGGATCGCCCACAACTTCTAATCCAATAGTTTCACCGGCCACGATGACAGAGGTGATGTTGACCGCAATAGGGAGATCGGCCAGATCAGCCAGGGGATTGATGGCATTAGAGAGTCTTTGGGCAGCGATCGCACTAATATTAATTCCAGCCGCACTGACATCAGTCACCTCAAACCGCAGCTGAGTGCCCTCGCCCTGCAGTTCACCCGTCACGTCCACCGTAATTCCCGGCGGCACAGAGTAGTCACCGACCTGAGGACGAATGCGCAGGGTGGCCTTGTCTGGCGATTGTAAAATGACCTCGGCTTCACGCACGTTTCGATAGGTCTTTAAAAATTCGGCCAGGTCAGGTGTTTTAATCACTGCTGTGAGCCGGGCACCGCCCACCTGAGTGAGTCTTTCGGCCTGTCTGTCGTAAACGACATCACTCAAATCAAGGACCAGTCTATCTATCACCGGAGCCCCTTCCGGGCGCACCCTCTCACCGACAGCCTTCACACTCTGAGCACTGCCTTTGGAAATATCTAGCCCTTCAATATCTACGTCGTAGCTTTCCGCCGGACCAACATACTTAGGCAAGTCTCGCTCTATGCCCTGTTCGACCAAGCTAGCAGGCGTACAGCCCGCCAACATAGAGCCGCACAAAATAACAGTCAGCCAGGTTTTAGCTTGAGCTTTGATTGGGTTGCTTACGATTACCATACAAATCTCTCCGGTGTAGCCTGTGGCAGAATACCTGGGTTAACAAATTACTGCGTCAAAAGTACTTTGTCAGCATATTTTGTACATTTGGCTACAAATATAGAGCTCTTCGACTATAGAGCAGCTTGACTAAGTTGAATATGGGGAAAGCATTAAACGCATCAATAAAACTTGTCCCACCATGGGCTTAAACTACCCTCAAACGCAAGCTGGCCAACAAATTATCGAGAGGTTAATGTACAAACGTGACAACCCTAAAGCTAGCCCTAGTCCCTCCCAATATAAGCGAAGCCTGACCTATGAGTGATTTAGATCATCGTCAACCATTTGGTGGATGGGTACGTCAGCAAGCTGACGCTGCGGGTTCTAAGGCGATGTGGAAAGAAGAATGGCAAGCTATTTTGCGCGGCGCGTCGGGCAGCTTCCTATTTGGAATTCCGCTGCTGTATACGGTAGAAGTGTGGGCAATTGGCTCGTCGACCAATGCGCTACGGCTTCTGGCAGTACAGGGTGCAACTTTTGTGGTGGTGCTGTTGCTAACACAGATAGAAGGGTTTCGGCGATCACTCACTATTCGCCCCATAGAAACAGTCTTAGAAAGCATTGAAGCGCTGGGAATTGGCATTTTTTGCGCGGCGATCGCACTTTTCCTTTTACGGCGTATCACGCTCGAAACGCCCCTTTCTGAATCCCTGGGCAAGCTCATTTTTGAGGGCGTCCCTTTCTCCATGGGCGTTACCTTAGCCCGCTCTACCCTGGCCCGGCGCTCAAGTATTCGCCGCAAGTTGGAATCTGACGCCTCTTTGCTCCCCTCAGCCGCTGTGACGCTGAGCAATAGCATTGGCAGTGCCCTGGGCGATACGCTGGTAGATATCGATGCCACGCTAATCGGCGCAATTGTCATTGCCTTTAGCATTGCACCCACCGAAGAAATCTCGCTAATCGCCGCAGATTTACCCCCGCTCTGGCTGATTTTGGTGATGGTGGCTTCGCTGCTCATTTCGTACATGATTGTATTTGCGTCAGGCTTTACCAACCGGTTGGAGCGAGCTCAGCGAGGACTACTGCTAAGTCCGCTGACTGAAACGCTGGTGGCTTACTTGGTCGTGCTGGCTGCTTCTACGCTTATGCTGGTTTTCTTTCAGCAGCTGACGGGTAACGACCCCTGGCAGGAATGGCTCAGCAGTGCGATTGTGCTGGGCTTACCGGCCTCAGTAGGTGGCGCAGCAGGCCGCATTTTGTCTTAGTGTCTTGTCTCAGGCCAAACTTCATATACACAGGCTGTGTTAGGGCCGTATCTTGTTTTAGGTTAGAGCACTGTATCGCAGTGAAGTGACTCACGCTATAGTCTACGAATGATTGGTTGATAGGAGGAAAAGCTGGTGGCCTTAGCCGATAGGGAGTTAACGCAGCTAAACAAGCCCAAAAAATCGTGGACAGAGACGATGTCTGTGCGATCGCGCATACTCAAAAGCAAGCTTGAGCTGCGGCTGTATCGCCTATCTGGTGGAAAAATTGCCAATTTTTTGCACATTCCTAAGACCGGCGGGAGCGCTGTAAAAAGCGCACTAGAAAACGTCTCTCAAACCAGCTCACACCGAATTCACCTGCGAGGTCATAGCTGCCGCCTTAAGGATATTCCGGTCGGCGATCAGTTCTTCTTTTTTTTGAGAGATCCGGCGAAGCGCTTTGTCAGCGCCTTCAACCATAAGAAAACAGGACGCGGCTACTGGAAGCACAACAAAGTTGAGGCAGAAACTGCTGCGCTCAAGCGGTTTGATACCGCAAATCAGCTGGCTGAAGCCATCTTTTCGACCGATGAGGCCACTCGCCTGGCCGCAGAATCGGCAATGGTGTCTATTGAACATGTCAACACGTTTTATGCTGACTGGTTTGTCTCTAAAGACTATTTTGAAAGCCGATTTTCTGACTGCCTATTAGTTGGTTTTCAAGAGACCCTAGCCACAGATTTTGAGCGGCTAAAACAGCTGCTGAATTTGCCTAAGACGCTCGCATTGCCTGAGCGTAACAGCGGCAAAGCAAATGAAAATCCGATTCATTTAGAAACATCACTAAGCCCCAAGGCACAGGAAAACCTGTCGAAGTGGTACGCGCAAGACTACGATTTCCTGGCATTTTGCAAAGAAAAGGTACGTGCAGAAGCGTCCTCAAGCCTCTCTTCGTAGCCACTTCTCTAGGTCACTGAAGCTATCAAAGTCTATCTGCGCTTCGACCAGCGCCTCTGATTCTTCTACCGACAATGACCGAATGGCACTAAGGACACTTTCTGGCATCTGTCCAAATCGTTTCTCTAGCAACCGGACAGTGATACGGGTTGCACCCTCCTCTCGGCCTTCCTCTCGGCCCTCCTCTCGGCCCTCTTGCCTGGAAGTGTCTACGACGTTATTCAGATCGCGGTAGTACTTTAGGCTGTCTTCGTAGGCGCCTTGTTCTGCTGGCGAAAAGTTAGCTATCTCCGCGATCTCGAAAAGCTGCATAAAGGTACTTTCTTGTAGTAGTTCTGGCGGATCGTCTAGGCGGGATAAGTGCCTTAGTAGGTACAGCCATTTGTCAAAATGACTCTCTAATTCTTCCAAGGACTTTTTAAATTTTGGTAGCTCTAAGTAGATAAACTTCAGCTTGTCGTAGAAAACTCTGCATTGCTGATCTTTGAGTTCCACGATGTGCAGCAGCGTTTCGTCGTCTTTATGGTCGTCGAAGATAAAGTCTAGAATACCAACGGTATAGACTGGCGCTAGCTGATAATTCCAGGACTCGCCTTTTATCGCTTGCTCTTGAATAGGAAAAGATGAATAGTAAACGCTTCTATCTTTGAAAAAATTTTGCTTAGCTTTCTGGATCTCTACAATGAAACGTTCACCGCGTTCACTTTGGCAGTACAGATCAAAAATCGCTTTTCGATCGAGTACGTTATTACCGACATTTTCACTATTGCGATAGCTTAGATCGCTGATTTTGTGCTCTGCGGGTAGCACCACATTCAAGAAATCAATCAGCAAAGCCTTATTTGGCTCGGTGCCAAAAATACGCTTGAAGCCAAAGTCTGTCAGCGGATTGATGTATCTATCTGAGACGAAGCGACGTCCAACCATCAGGGTCACAAAAATATGTTGTGTGAGCTAAATTCGTTTGCCTTTAGCCTAGCAAAAAAGGCTATTGCTCTGGCTGACTATAAGTTCAGGAATTTCCCATGTTAGACCACTCATTAGTCGTTTCATCGACCTTTGAAACGGACGCATGATGAGTGTTTTGCCTTTTGCTAAGTGCTTACTCAACGGTAGCTCGCTTAGGGAAACATCTTCCTGATACGAATAGAGGCTACAGCAGTATTTGAGAATTTTTAGAAATGCAGCAAAGCGTAGTTGAGCAAAATGAGCTGAAAGAAGCGTCGGCAAATGGGGAAACTCTGCCTCAAAAAACCAGTGTAGATCCTAAATTTCTGGCAGCGCTATCGGCTACCGATTTTGGCCCGATTGCTTTCAAGCTAATGCATCCGGATGATGGAGAGCCCTGGACACTAGAGCGAGCGACTAAAGCAATCGAGCAGTATCGTAGATTCTTGTTTTTATCGAAACATTATCCGCAGCAGCGGATTGTGCCGTCATGGGAGGTTGATCAGGTATGGCATGCGCATATTTTGGACACTACTAAGTATCGGGAAGATTGCGATCGCCTGTTTGGCAGCTTCATGGACCACTGGCCTTATTTTGGCATGAAAGACGAGGCCGAAAAGGCCGAATTAGACAGTGCGTTTTTAGATACGCAACAGCTGATGGAAGCTCACTTTGGCAGAGTTTAAGAGGCGCAAGATAAAAGCATTCTCACAAGGGAAGTGGGGTGAAAACTGAGGTGAAATGTGAGGGCATCGCCAAGCGGCTAATCCTGGATGCTTAGGGTATGAAGCAACACTGGCCAGTGCGCTTTTTTGCCCTTTCTCACTACTTGGAGTAAGCCGTGAATAGCTCACACTCAACGCTCTTACACTCAACTTGTTTATCCCTATCTCGCACGGACCAAACGCTCTCGTACCAGGCTCTCTGCACTTTGTTTGAAACCGATCGGCGAGCCGACTTGGCCAGCGCCCTAATAGAACGCTATCACTGGACGCTGAATAAAGCAGAGCGTGCCATTGATGAGTATCTGATGTTTTTATTTGTTGCTGCGCAGCCTTCAAACTTACCGCTTGTACCCACCGCTGATGTGGACTGCGTTTGGGAAGCAGATATTCTGCAAAATACCGCGCAATATATTCAGACCTGCGATCGCTTTTGTGGGCGCATCATTCATCACAGTAGCGCTACGGCACTCAAAAAAGCGGCGACATTTGACAGTATCGAACGTGCATTTTCCGATACCCAGACGTTACTGAGTCAACACTTTGGCACTGAAGCGGCCCCGCTGAGCGATGCTGCTGCCTGCGGACTACTCTGACGCATCAGGCTAGTTGGCAGCGTCTATCCAGGCCTGCATCTCTTTTGCCTGGGTGTACATGCCCAGGCTTTCAAAGCTGGCTTTTGCCCGTTGGCTCCAGCTTTGAGAGCTGGGTAAATCGCCTTTGAGCTTTTCTAGCTGGGCTTGCGATCGCTGGTGAAAGGCCTGCGATCGCATATCCTGCCTGCGCTCAATCATTGGCCAGCTTTGGGCCAACAGATTTTGAGCAGCAGTGACATTTGCTTCCTGCAAAGCAATATCAACCAGCCAATTCAGAATGTAAACCTCCGCCTGTTCAAAGTCCGTTATATCGTCCGATCTGACCTCGGATAGCAACGTCTCGTAAAGCTCTCTAGCTTTGGCGTATTCTGCCTGACGATAGTGCAGCTGCGCGGTGTAGTAGTCCAGTCGCCGCTGTCTCAGAATGACGTCGGTAGGAAGCAGGTCTGCCTTCGCTAGCAGCTTGTGGGCCTTTGTTAGCCAGTGCCGGACCTGAGTACATTGATTTTGAAATAGATACAGCACGGCTATTTCAGTAGCAAGGTCCTGTTGAAAGGCAAGGCCCGTGTGATGACGCTGGTCCCAGGCCTGATCTAAATATCTTTTTGCCTGCGCAAACTGCTCGGGCCCACCCATTAGCGTCAAACTCCAGCTCAGATCTCTGAGGGCCTGTATCGTACAAAGCGCATCTTGCTTTTGCTGAGCGACTTTTAACCACCATTCCAACCAGGTAAGCCGCTCATGCCAGTAGCCACGCAGGTGCGTGTAGCCTCTAAGCCCCTGCCACAGCTCGCCAAAATCCTGATAGCGATCGGTCGCGATGCACCACTCTACAACGCTCTGCACATGCTCCCAGCAGTCATCAATAGGAGAATAGTCGTGCCATTCGCGCCAGTTGAGCTTTCGGTAAGATGCTAGCCAGTGCTGATACCACCTGGACCACCGAATTCTGGCGGATTGTTCTTTATTCGCTGGCAGCTGCGAAAGGATATACTCTCTGGTCAGCGGCAGCATAGAAAAAGACAGACCATTTTGGGTTGTTGTGGGATGAATAAAGGCGAATTGTTGAAGCTGAGCAAGACTCTCTGAAACGTCTGACTCTGTGAGTTCGGCAACTTCGCTAATAGCGGTTGCATAGGCCGCTGAGGGGAAAAGTGCCAGTGCATTCAGTACGCGGTGTGCAGGCCGAGCTGCCAAAGAATCGACTGTGCCCTTTAGATAGTATTTGCAGTAGTCGCTCGCTTGTAGGGTAATGCGAGGTAACACTTGGGGTATGTTGTAACCCGCTGCTACCTGACCCAGTGCGTACACCATTGCTGCCGGAACGCCGCCGGTATGCTGGTACAGCTGCTCGGTGGCCTGCGGTGTAATTGCGATCGCTTTGAGCGATACCTGGTGAGCAATAAACGCTGTGGACTCTGGTTTGCTAAGCGCGGTTAGTGGGATAACGGCATCAAGGGTAATGTGGGTGCGGCTGGTGACAATTGCTTTGACCGTCGTGGGCAGCTCGTATAGGAAAGCCAGGACGGTTTGCTGATCTTTTTGAGCGAGTGCTTCGAGGTTGTCGATGATGAGTAATGTGCGCTGGTGCGCAAGCAGATTGTAGATATTGGTGAGCTGATGGTCGAAGTCAACGGTGAGGAGGTCGGGGCGCTTTAGAGTTTGGGCGATCGCCCGAAAAATATCCAGCAGTGTCCGGCTGTATCGGTAGGTGGGTAGAATGCCCTGTGGTGTTAGCCGTTGGGTTTTGGCAGAAACAAAAATGAGCGCAGAAAAAGCGGCGATGTCCTTTGCTGTAGCGAGGCGAGCATGGTCGCCAATGTAGTGGTGTGCCGTTTCCAAGGCAAGGGCAGTTTTTCCAATGCCCCCGATTCCGGTCAGGCTAATTCGCGCAACAGGATGATCGGGCAATAGAAGGGTGTGCAGCTGCTGAATGATGTGCTGTCGGCCAATGTAAGTGCCGTAGTCACGGGCAGGTAAGTTGTGATGGGGCGATAACTCCTCGAGAGAGGTCGGTTTTGGGATAGGGGCCTGAGTCGGTGGCTCGTCGATTGGGGGCTTTGGCTTTACCTGGGTCTTTGCAGGTCTGGGACTCAGGGCCTTTTTTTGTTGCCAAAGGGTGTCGAAGGCGTTGAGGTTATCCTCTACGGAGCGATGCCATAGCTTTAGGGTGAAGTGCCAGAGTCCGGTGCCCTGAGTGCGATCGCGATTATCTTCCAGGCAACCGACGAAGTCCTTGAGCGTACGCAGGTCTTGCTTGATATGTTCTTTGGTTTTGGCATCTGGTGTGGGCGATACCAGGGCCGCCAGGAAGCGAATTTCTGTTTTGACAATCAGCTTGGGGGTTTTAGTTTCCAGGTCGCTCCAGCGAACGCGGATTTTGCCTTCGAGGTGATCGTAGTCGATGAGCTCGTGGTTGGCGAAGGCGATGAGTTTTTGGAGGAGATGGCGCGATCGCTTTCGCACTGTTTCGCTTTTGTTCAGCTGAGGCATACCGTTGTCAACGCAGGTAAAAGAGCTGCTTTTGAATGAGCTAATTCATCTAATACGGTAACAGTTTGCCAAAATTGCTTCAGGAATTCCTGAAGTTGATTAGGTTTCCTCTGGCTCTGTAGCTTGTTGTGACTGGAATGTAGTGACTTCAGCATAAATTTGATTCGAGCGGCGATCGCCATCTAAGTTTTGGGCATAGGCAAAACTTCTTTACCGCCTAAATATGGAGATCTACAAAATGAACAACTCAATTACTACTGCTACTGCTCAAAAGACCGAAAAGGCTGGCGCATGTTTTGTTTGGATTCAGCAAAGTGCAGACAACTCTATGCAACGACCCACTGTTTCTCTTGTTATGGAAAACATTGAAGCTGCGTTGAAGTAAGCCTGCAACAATCACTCGATTCATCTGTTTATATGGGAGATCCCTATGTAGATAGATGAATTCGAGAATCGAAAAGAGAAAGGAAGAGATAATTCTCTTCCTTTTCTTGCGACAGAGAAAACGCTATCGATAAGGATTTTATGAATAATAAGGGTGGCTCCTACCGTTACGATGACTTTCAGGTTTCGACTCAAGTTGAGGAGCTTGAGAGACTTTACAGACAAGCTACTGGCTTACTTGATATAGAGCGTCAAATCTGGTCATCAGTGGGATTTTCTTCAGGCAATCGAGTCCTTGATGTCGGATGTGGTTCTGGTGTCATCACCCAAGAAATTGCCCAATATGTTTACCCTGGACAGGTCACAGGAATTGATATTAGTCAGGATTTGTTGGAAAGAGGTGAGCAAGTTTATTTCACCAAAAATCAAGAAAGCAATATAGATAAGCTACAAAGCAATCTTAACTTTCAGAAAGGAGAAGCTTCTGCCTTACCTTTTCCTGAATCAACATTTGATATTGTCTATGCACGACTTCTATTTCAACATCTCAGTAGTCCACTTGAGGCTCTTTCCAGTATCTTGAAAGTTCTAAAGCCTGGAGGACTGCTGTGTATTTTAGATATTGACAAAGCTTGGACTGGTCTGTACCCAGAGCCTAAGAGTTCTTCAGATCTTGAGCGTAAGCTCATAGAAAAGCAGATAGCACAGGGCGGAGATCCTTGGGTTGGTCGAAAGTTGGGACATTACCTCAAGTCAGCCAATTTTTCACAAGTTAAAACTGACGTCTCTATCGTTGACAGCGATCGGCTCGGGCTTGCCAATTTTTTTGGAATGTTGTCTTTCGGTGGCTCTTACAAAGATAGTGAAAGTGAGTTGTCAGCATTGAGAACACAGGCACAAAAAGACGTCCAGAAACTGCTAGATAGTCCGCATGTTTGGGCAGGATTTGCATTATTTACAGTGACAGGTCGAAAAGCCCAAAGCAAACTATAACAGTCCTATTCATGCGAACGCTTATTTTCCACCCAGTGCCTCATTTGTTTAGCAGCCGTTGTAATACTCAGTTTCTTGAACTCTTCTTCTGCTAGGCTCGCCCAGTGACAAAACATTTCAATATCACCGCTTTGCTCAGATAGTAAAGCTGAGATGTGATAGCACTTAGCAATAGAACGTTTATCGCTGTGTCGTTTTGCAGCTTCTAGAGAAAGCGTAATACAGGTTTCTGCTTCCGCTAGCTTATTTTGCTTTAGTAATGCAACAGTGAGCCATGCTTTACCGTACGTACTGATCCTTTTCCAATGAGCCAGATCTGCAAGCTGTATAGCTTCTCGATACAGGTTTTCCGCTTCATGATAATTGCTTTTTTGCAGAGAAATATTACCTAGACTATAGCGAAATGCGCATTGCTGAATTGTCTGATCAGAACCTGATGCATTACAAATTTCACTCTTTTTTTGGAGCCAGTACTCTGCTTCCTCTAGCTGATTTTGCTGTGTATACAGCGCCGCGATATACATTAGCACTCCAAATTTGAGTTCTGAGTCAGAACTCTGTGAATTACCCCAAAAGTCCTTGAGCATTTGAAGTGCAATGCCCTCAGAATCGGTTTCGTCCACATGTGCTAATGTTTGGCCCTGGTAAAAGCGTGCTTCAGCAAGTACTCGCTGATCTTTTCTTTGGTGCGCCATTGCTAACAAAGCATCCATCCATTCTTGACGCTCATCCCAGTAACCACGGATCAACGTGTAGCCTCGTAATCCCTGCCATAGCTGTTGAAAAACTTCGTACTTTTTCTGTTCAATACACCAGTTCACCAATGCTCGAACATTATTCCATTCCGGATCTAGTTCGCTGTAGTCCTGCCAGTCCAGCCAGTCGTTCGCCAGGGGTGCAAGCAGTTGCAAATACCAGTTTACCCAGCGTTGCTGTGCGAACTTTTTGAAGTCGTCATTCTCATTTAGCTTGGACTGAATAAACTCTTGAGTAAGAGAGTGCAGCGAATAGTACGTTTCATTGAGCTTATTAACGAGCGAAAGACGATAGAGGCTAGACAGTTCCTGACTAATATCTTTTGCATCAGACGACAGGTCAGCAACATAGGCAGCAGCCTGGGCAGAAAATTTTCCTGTGAATAAGGTCGCTGACATCAACAGTCGATAGGCTGATTTATCTTCTAGCTGATCTAGCGATGCCTCAACACAGTAGCGCGCCATTTCGCTAGGCACCTGAGACCGCTTTGCCACGCCTAACTTGGGCAGCTTACTGTACACCGCTAAGTAGCCGATGCTATAGGACATCGCCAGCGGCAGACCACCACTCAGGCGATATATCTCTTGGGTTTCAGACACCTTGAGCCGAACGAGCTTCTTTTTCGCCTGGTGCCTAATCAGCGAAAAGCTCGACTCTGGCGGTAGGTAATCCAAAGAAATCGTTTTGCCGACGCCGAACCGGGTGCGGCTAGTGAGAATGACTTTCACACTTTGGGGCAGCGATCGCACAAAAGACAGCAGTCGTCTAGGATTCTCCGTCGTTTCCAAATTATCTAAAATCAGCAGCGTCTTATAGTTTTTGAGAATATCGTGAACATACTCAATCTGCTCATCAAGCTCTAGGGGCATGCCGTCTGCATAATCGACGGTTCTCAAAATTTCGCGAATAATATCCTTGAGCGTTCGGTCAGTTTGCCACCGTTCTGATAAATGTGGCCCCAGAAACTCCTCAGACTGCGCCGATGCAAAAACAATCACCTCGAAAGCAGGTACTTGCGACACCTGCTGTGCTAGCGTCGCCTCGGCCAGGCAGCGATAGGCCACTTCCAATGCCAATGTGGTTTTCCCAATACCGCCGGGCCCTACTATGCTAATGATGGCATCTGTATATGGCTGTGCCAGCGCCGCTAAAATATCTGCCAAATGGCCCTGGGTATCAATGAAATAGCTATCTGGGCGCAGTGTCAGATTATTTAAAATAGATGGCTGTTTCTGCTGCGATCGCGCTATCAGCTTATGGTCAAGATCGGAGGTTGCCTGAGCATAGCCATTCTGCTGAGCAGACTTATACTGCGTCCAAGTTTGGTCAAATTTACTAAGATTTTTTTCCGCCGACGTATACCAAAGCTTCAGCGTAAACTCCCAAATATCTGAGCCCTGAGTTTTAATTCGATTGTCTTCTAGTATGTTCAGCTTTTTTTGAAGAACCAGCAAAACCTCGCGGACATGTCCCTTAGAAACAGGAGCTCCCGATTCACTAGCAATCAAATCAGCCAAAAAAACGAGCTTTGTCTTAATCACTAGTTTGGGATTCAAGGTCAGCTCATCTATCCACCGGTACTCAAATAAGTCCGATGGATACACTGGATTAGCTCGACCCAAATCCGAATACTCCAGTATCTTTCTGAGCAGTATCCGAATGCGCGACCTGACCCTAGGGCTAGTGCTCAGTCTGGGCATATGACGAAGTCGACAATTTTGCCGTTAACTTTGGGGAATTCCCAAATCAAAAAGAGTAGTACCATCTACTTTCCTTATCCTACAGGCTTTTCAGGCGTTTGTGTAATAGTTTGCTTTGGGAATCTGAGTAAAACTACCATATCAAACAGGTTTACCCGCAGAGGTGCTACAGCTCACTTATAAATCGTGCTGCTGCTGGCTTTTTAGTGCCAAATTGCAGATACCCGTGCGTAGCGGCCCGGGGGGTATTAAAAATGCTTTGAAGGAAAAATTTTTGATGGTTAAAGAGGACTTATTGCAGCTAGTTTTTCACTCGGACGAGCCAGAAGACAATCTCAAAAAAATTACTGTTTTGAACGTACCAGGACAGTTAAATAAACAAGGAAGTTATGAGGTAGATGACCAAATCATTAGCTTTTTCAAGAACTTCGTTGCCGACGAACTGTTTGCACTCAATAGAAAGCTATCGCTCTATAGTTTTGAGTCGCTAAAGCTCTGGCTGTGCCAGGAATCTCAGTCAGCTGAGGCACAAGCCAAGTTGCAGGGAGAACGCTTACCGACTATTGACAGCAAAGCAGTAACGCTAATATCGCACTTGACAACCTCTGAGCTGAAGAAAATTGTTGTTTTGGACGCTAGTTTGAAAGGGAACCAACAAATGCTTTGGGAAAATGCCTGCCACGAATTATTAACACCGCTGTTTGGCAGATTTGTCCCCCCGGCAAAGCCACCCGAAGTGCTCAGGGACTTTCTACTTATGAGAGTTGGAACTCAACTTTCTAACAAGCTAGATCTATCTCATGGTTCGCTGAAAAATAGTTGAGAAAGCCAAATAGATGTCACGATGGTGAAGTCAAGTACATCAGGGGATAGC
>JBCBBK010000016.1:55194-166830 GCA_038531675.1 Cyanobacteria bacterium J06581_3 | reverse complement strand
ACTAAATTGTGTCTGAGAAAGGTTGGGGTGAGGGCCTCGTGAACTGGAACTTGGTCAATTTATTTAATTCTCATTCCATAGCAACTCTCTAGATTGTCATAGATTGCTAGGGCTGTGCCTGGACGAAAGCCTGAGCTTGAACGATATCTTCTACAGCAGGCGATCGCGCAAAGTCAATGAATTCTTTTTTAACGCCAGCGGGCTCTTCTTTCGTGATTAAGTTTAGCGGACGCGATAGTGGAAAGACGCCTTTACTCACGCTTTGAACAGTTGCTGGAACGCCTTCTAATGACATCATCTTGAGCGGAATACCGTTGACAATTTTGTATTCAGCCGCGCCGATAGAAACGTACCCAATCGCACTGGGATTTTCTAAAATCGTTTCTATCATCTCAGTATTATCGCCAACTAGCCGATCTGCCACAATACTCTCAGGTTCTAGTTTGAAGTGTTTAGCAAACAGCTCTAGCGTTGCATGATTAGCCGTTTTATTGAGTACTGTGATAGAACTATCGTCGCCACCAAGCGTTTTCCAATTTGAGAGATTACCTGTATAGATATCAACAGCTTGCTGTGGCGTAATCGTTTGAATACGGTTGGATTGATGTACGACTAGCGCAATACCATCTTGAGCCACTGTGAAGGCGGTTAGATCCTGCTCTTCAGGTTTGAGAGCTCTTGATGCCATGCCGATATCATTAGCGCCTGTGCGAACATCTTCAACCCCTTTGTTAGAGCCACCTGTTTGCACCTCGATAACAACATTAGGATGCGTGATTTGATAGCGCTCGGCAATTGCGGTCATTAGCGGTGCGACCGTACTAGAGCCGGTTAGCAATAGTTTGGTGCTTTCAGGTACCGATGGTGAACAAGCCTGAATCAAAAAACAAAGGCTCAAGGTAACTGAAAATAAAAAGCCAAACCACTGTCGCGATTTTGTCATCATAGCCCGCTAAGAAAAATTGATGCCGACCCTATAGGTTTGCCCTTGCGGTCGGGCAAGCTAACAGCATCATGCCTTAAATTCCGCTGCCTTAAAACTTCCCAACCCTCTACAGACGACATCTTCTAACCCGTGACAATACCGTCAGTCTCCTTCCCGAAGTCGCTGCTAAAGCCCGATATTCGATTGCGATTAGCGCTAGGTTCTGTACTGGCGATCGCGATTGCAACTATGGGCATTCAGCTCGGTCAAAAGATATCTGATAAGCGGGTAAAGCAGCCTGCTCAGCGACAGCTAGAAGCGGCCTATCAGCAAACCGGGCAGCTAAGCGAACTTCAAAAGAAGATGCTCAGTACAAAGGGAATGCTGCTGGCCTACATAAAGCGGCCCGAGCTACTGATCATCTATGGCTACCAGCTGACCAACCGGGCTGAGCAGCTACAGTATTTGTTGGATCAGCTAGCCGCTGACGCTGGTGATGTAGAACTGGGCCTGCCTGCATCAGACGGTGCGATCGCTCAGCTATCATCTCAGCAGACACAGCAGCAGGCGATCGATCGATGGCTTACAACCTGCCAGGACGTAGGGATTCGCTACGAGCAAGCACTAACATGGCTACTGGCACAGCCAGCGCCAGCTCGCGCAGAAGCGCTCTCCAATAGCTATCTCCAAACCCAGCTTATAGACTTTATGGGAAGCGACGCGGTCTCCCAGCTCGAATCTTGTTCTTTATCGCTAGAAGAGCTATCGGCACGCAATCAAGATATTGTGCTGCAAGCGAGTTACTCATTAGAAGATGCTACGCAGCTGCAGTCTCGTATTACATACCTGAGCCTGCTGGGGTCCTTGCTGGCGGCTGTTGCCCTGGCGCTGTACAACAGCTGGCTGATTGCGCGTCCGCTAAAAGCGGTGAGCCAGATAGCGCAGCGAGTTTCTGACGAATCGAACTTTGACTTGCAGGCACCTGTCTATACCCAGGACGAAGTGGGTGTTGTTGCCGAGTCTCTTAACAAGCTGATCCGAACGGTCAGGCACTTACTTGCAGAACAACAAGTCGCACAAAACAAGCTAGAGAAATATAACCAAACCCTGGAATCGACCGTACAGCTACGAACTCGCGAAATTTATCAGCAGAAAGAGCAGCTAGAAGAAACCGTCAAAGACTTGCATGAGGCTCAATCGCAGCTGATTCAGGCAGAGAAAATGTCTGGCCTGGGTCAGCTAGTGGCCGGGATTGCCCACGAAATTAATAATCCTGTAAACTTCATCCACGGCAACCTGAAGCATGCAGAAGCCTACTTTCAGGACTTAACCGAAGCGATCGCTCTCTACGCGCAGCACACAACTCCCAATGAGACGCTACAAACAGAACTTGATGACATCGATATCGAGTTTGTCGTAGAAGATACCACTAAGCTTTTACAGTCTATGCGCATAGGGACAGAGCGGATTCGCGAGATTGTTCTTTCTCTACGAAATTTCTCTCGTCTAGACGAATCCGATAGAAAAACAGCAGACCTACATGAGGGCATAGATAGCACTTTACTTATTCTGAACCATCGGCTAGCAGCCACGCCAAAAAGGCCTACTATCAGCATTGTTAATTACTATGCCGAGCTGCCGCCGATAGAGTGCTTCCCCAGTCAGCTGAATCAGGTCTTTATGAACATAATTGCCAATGCCATAGATGCCTTCGAGTCTCAGCCAAATTCTGTTGATTCCAGGCAGTTGGCGTCATCTGTTCCTGAGAAGAAGTGTTTTAACCCACAAATTACGATATCGACCCGGCAGGTAGACGATAATCGGGTGCAAATTGCGATCGCTGATAACGGCTCGGGCATCCCTGAAGCCGTACAGCAGCGCATTTTTGAGCCCTTCTTTACCACCAAAGACGTTGGCAAAGGCACCGGCATGGGCCTTTCTATCAGCTATAAAATCATTACCGAAAGACACCAAGGCAGCTTAATTTGTGAATCTGTTGTTGGCAAAGGTACCACCTTTCTCATAGAGCTACCTATTCGCGCCAACCGTACAGCCTAGACAGACTCAGCCCATCCCTTCGCCCAGGCTAAAATCTCCTTCACTCTGCTCATATCCCTCGCCTCAGAATACAGCCTCAACACCGGCTCGGTCCCGCTAAAGCGAATCAACAACCAGCTTCCATCCATCAAATTAAACTTATACCCATCCACCGTAATACAGTTATCCACCGCCACACCTGCAATCTCTTCTGGCGTATTCGACTGCAACGCTTCTAGCAGCTTCGCCCTTACCTCCATACTCGCCAGCGGCAAATCAATTCGGTCATACTCTGCTGTAAAGCTGCACTGCGATCGCAGCGCCTCATTCAGCTCGCCAAAATCTTTTCCACTCTGCACCACCGCCTCCAGCAAATACAGTGCCGACAATAGTGCATCCCGCTCTGGAATATGGTGACCATAGCCAATCCCCCCAGATTCCTCACCCCCAATCAGCACATCCGCATCCTGCATCCGGTCTGCAATGTACTTGTAGCCAATCGGAGTCTCATGCACCGGTAAGTCATATTGCTTTGCTAGCTCTAAAAAGAGATTAGATCCGCTGAGCGTTTTGACTACTTCGCCTGTCATGTTCCGCCGCTTTGTAAGGTGCTCCATTAGGATCGGAATCAGCACTTGGGAGCTGAGGAAGTTGGCATTACCGTCCATACCGGCAATGCGATCGCTATCCCCATCAAAAATCAGCCCCACCGTCGTGCCTTCGTTCGTCTTATTCTCAATGGCCTTAAACAGCTTTGGAATATACTTCGGCAAGGGCTCCGGTGCACCCCCTTCAAACAAAGGATCCGCCTCACTATTAATTTCATTAATCTCCCGCTTTAGCAGCCGCCCAATCCCCGTTGCTGCTGCCCCGTGCATCACCTCAGCAAACACCGTAAGCTTCCCGTCATCCACCGCCTTCCGAATCGCCTCAATATCCACCATGGATTGCAGCGCCTTGCAGTAGCTAGGCCAAGGATCGAATGCGGTAATACTTCCAGCCTTGTCTGCCTTTGGCGTAGCCTGGTCCAGTTTCGCTTCTACTTTTTCGGTCACTTCGGGCGGTACTGAGCCACCCAGTGCACTCTTAATTTTCAGTCCGTTATACACCGCCGGGTTATGGCTCGCGGTAATCACAATCGCCCCTAGCGCCTTTTGGTCGAACGCGGCCCAACTAAACGCAGGCGTCGGCGCAAAGCATTCCGACAGTTTCACCTCGTATCCCGCCGCCGCAATCGACTCCGCCGCATACCGGGCAAAGTCGGATGATAAGAATCGCCTGTCGTACCCTACAATCACCGTTTTACTGCCGTTGCTGCCGTAGGTTTCTTCCAATACCTGTGCGGCTAGCGCGGCGACCTTGCCCACCCGGTCGAAGGTAAAGTCAGATGCGATCACCCCGCGCCAACCATCCGTACCGAATTTGATTGCCTTGCCAACAAAAGTAGACGGAGAAACAGAAGCCATAGGTCAGCTAGATAAGGAATAAAAGATAAGGACATCGCACACCACAGCAGTGTACCGATAGACGCTGTAAAGCACTAGTATCAGCGATGATTTACGTGGGGTTCCATGTTGATTTTTTACGGATAGATGCGACGGCTGCATAAAGCCTTCATCGTTTCTGTGGGCATATCAGGAAATTCGGCCCCTGGTTGAGCCTGCGTCAATTTTGGATGCTAACTTCCAAAGCCTTGTGATACCCTAATTAAGCATTAATTGCTTCACTATATTCTGACGGAAGTAATTAACGGGATGTGGCGCAGCTTGGTAGCGCGTTCCGTTCGGGACGGAAAGGCCGTGGGTTCGAATCCCGCCATCCCGATTTATTTGGATGTTCTACTCTTTCAAACGACTGCGCTCTATCGAGTCTGAAAGAGATGGGGATGACCTTTTTATCGTGTCGTAAAAGCAAAGTTTCATTGTGTTCGTGTGCCTTTCTTTTTGTTAGCACAACTGGCAGTCTGTTAGTCCTATTTCCTGGACCCAGGCAGTAAATACAGCGTCAGTAGTCGCTCAACTGCTGCCGTTTCGACCTCTTTGTTACTGCACCACTTTACGATTGTGCAACCCGCTAATTCTAAGATGCTGGGTACATCAATGGAAAAGGCGTCCGCCCTAGGCGTATCTGGAGCACAAGCCAGCAGCCTAATCGCGTCGAGTGGATCTTCGCTCACGATTTGCCCACTGTCTGGATCGGATACTAACGCATGATAGTTTTGCCCGTGCCGCATAACCATAACTAGCTGCCGTACGCTCCCTTCATATTCTCTAGCGCTATGGAGCATCTCAGGCAGCGTTTGTGCCTCCTGCCTATGCGCTTCCAAATCGCTGATGTATGCAGCAAAGGAGTCCTTTCTGTTGTGCGCTGCTAGCGTTTCGTAAGCCGCCATACCTTTGTCTATGTCAATCTTCTTATCTAAGGAAATAGTCTTGCTTTGTGTGCCCATGGGTAGAATCGGCGACTCTAATATTTCGCTAGATTTACTGTGCCTGTCAAATATTCGCGTGTAGCGATCGCGTACGCACTCGTACAAAACGCCTTTCTTATCTGGTTCATTTAGGCAAGTAGGCACAAAAGTAAAAACGTAGATATTCCTACCGCGCTTCGGTGTAGCTCTGAGTACCCGGCCTAATCGTTGAACAAGGATATCTGCACCTGGCAATAGGTCGTAATTCACAACAACGTTGGCATCTTGCAGATTAACACCAATGCCATCTGCATCAGTGCAGATCAAAATATTGATTATCGCTTCATCGTTAGATGAGTCGTGTGATAGAGGCGAAAAATCTTCAAGGATTTTGCTACGCACAGAGAAAGACTTCAGCTTGTTGCTTCTGGATATGGTGCATACAATATTGCACGACCTCAACCGATTCCGTAGAACCCTCGTCAGATATCTGGCTGTGATGTGCCGACCAACAAATACAATAGCCTTGATTGATTCTTGCTGGTTTTGTGACCGTAAAATCTCTATTAGCTTTTGAGCCTTATCGTCTGGCTTTGCCCGTAGAGTTTTTAGGCGTTGTCGAATTGCGTTAAGACTATTGAACCTCGTAGTAGGATCACGCTTCAAAGCAGTGTTGTATGCTTTTCCTGAACTATGTTCTTTCTTTGCATAGGTTTTTGGTACTGAATGATTGAACATATCGCCCTGTTCATAAGTAATCGTTTTTCCTCTAAGCTCTCCCTTCGTTTTTGATTCTTCAAATAGGGTCGGCTCTGCCTGAGAGCCTGGTGTTTTTAGATTGTCTTCTATGCAGCTAAGTAGGGAAAGGGGAGAACTCAACAACGCGGTAAGTGTACTATTGAAGATACTATCCGCAGCCCCTTCAACTTCACCCTCATCATCAACAAAGGCTACAAAGGGGCTTCGCCTCTTCTGGTTGAAGCAGCCCAACTCAAAAGCATTTGCTATTTCTATTTCTTCCAGCACTTCAAAACCTACAAATTTCGTTTCGATTTTTGTAGGGATGTAGCGACGCTTCCCTTCATATTCAACGTACGGATATCCTGCTTCTATGTCTCCTCGGCTACGAGCTATCTCGATGACATGCGGATAGCCAAACACCACTACGGGCGGCATGTTTATGAAGGTTCTATGCGATTCTGTCTGCCAGGCGTCCATCCCTAAAAGAGGGCTAGGATTTTTGTGAGGTAAAAGGCTAAGCAGGCTATTGAGGTTTTGCCGATTAGTGCAATACGCACTTCCCGTCAGCAGAAGTACGCGCATGCCTTTCTCCGTCGCAGTACTTACTCTTTTAAGCGGCAATCTTCCTTTCTTCCCAGCACTCTGTGAAAGTTGATTGCGGTAAACATGAGACTCGTCAATAATCAGCAGCACTGTATCGTCTGCCTTCTCTAGCTGTTTCAATAGCTGCGAAATTTTGTAGCGTTTCTGTTTTCGTGTAGGTTGAAACAGAATCTTGTAATCGTACATTCGGCAGGAAACGCCACGACCTTCGAGCTGATCTTGCCATAGGCTGTGTACCGCGTTTGGCGCGAGCAACACAACGTGCTGAATTTCCTTCTCTGCATGTAAAATTCCTGCCACTTCTGCCCCTACAACTGTCTTACCCAAACCCGTCGCAATGACCATCAGGGAACCCCTCAAATTTGTGATTTGATGTACCGCACAAGTCGCCAGACGCTGTTGATAGTAGACCGGGGTGTATGCATTAAGCTGCCGCTGTATATCTTTACCTTTCAGCAGTAGAAATAATGCTTTAAGATACACGTCAAAAGGCCTAGCCATGCCTAGATAATCTTCAAGCACTTTAAGAACTTCTGCGTTTAAATCTCTCGCAGTGGCAGCCTCCCTTTTGAACCACACTGTCCACTCTTTAACCGTCTTAGGTTTGTTGATGATTGCGGCTTGCTCATATTGGCTCTTCAACCCATTTGGGGAGAAGTTTGCAGACCCCTGCCATAGCAGCCGAGAATTGATGATGTAGAACTTGCAGTGGAAACGCCTTTTCATTCGACGAGCATCGGCGATGCGAAAAAGGCCAGACTGAATGCGCTTGTGTATCTCAGCAACGGCTTCATATAGCCGTGCTGAGTCCACGCTACTGAGTTCTTGCTGAATCTCATCAATGACAGCCTGCTGTAGTCGCTTGCTATCTGGATCGTGAGGGCCAATAAGAACGCTGATTAGCGTTCTCTTTTTAATGAATCTCCTCGTCATGTGATACGCTTTCACGCTAAAGTAAGCAGTTGCAATTAGAAGCTCATTCCGCGCTTTTGGAAAGTAAGCCTCCACAAATTTCAACCCAGTATCGAGACCCAAGCTGGAGTCAAGAGAACCATCGTTTAAGTAGTGTGAAATAGGTGCTAGTCGACGCGAAGACATATCTGTTCAATCTCGTATGAGCACGAAGTTGTCTTTTTGGACGCGCTCGAGAATGTCGATAAGGACTGCGATAGGAGTGATCACAGTTGTGAGTGTTAGGACTTGCATCAGTTCCGAATATGAGTGATTGAACAATCTAAATAAATTCGGGCTAGCTCTCAAGCTCATTTTCAGCAGCCGTGAGTTTGTCTAATAGTGTTTGGATCGCAGGTCTAAGTTCTGGTAGCTCTTTGTGAGTGGTATTCCACACAATCTCAAGGTCAATCCCAAAATATGCGTGAGCGAGTCTATTTCTCATGCCTACAATTTGTTGCCAAACAATATCGGGATACAGCAACCTCAAATCGTCGGGAATTTGCTTGGTCGCTTCACCGACAATTTCTATGGCACGTGTAAGGGCAAGAATAGTTTTATCATCGGTCTGAAACTCCTCAAAACTCATGCCTTTTACAAACTTTTCTGCCAGGGCAATATGGGTCAAGATGTCGTTGAGATAGTCTCGGATGTCTCGTTGGACCATAAGTAAATAACCTCTTCTAAAATTCTTTTTCCGATGTAAGGTTTGAGGGCTCGTTTCATTACTAAATCAACTGGAATGCCTACATGGTCACTGATATAGCTTTCAATTTGACCATATGTGATGAGGCCTAGTTTGTAACTGGGATCGAATTCCACAAGGATATCTACATCACTTGCACTGGTTTGTTCGCCGCGTACGTAGGAGCCGAAGATACCTAGTTCTGTAACGTGATGCTCATACTGAAGATAGGGTTTTATCTGGATGAGTTTATCTTTAATGGTGTTTAGCGGTTCCATGAGTGGCGACGGGGTAGCTGATTCTATTGTGTCGCAAAAGCTTGAATTCGTTGACTCTATTCGCTTTTCTTTGCTTTTTTCTTACGTTTGCCTTTCTTTTTTGCTGGGGGCTGCCAGTTGCGGATATCGTCCAGGGTTTTGCCTAGTTGCTGGGCTTCGTCTCGGGCGAAGCCTTCGTAGTCATCGCCCATGCGGAGGTCGTTGAAGTCGGGGTTGGGTTAGTGGCGCCACTGCTCAGTCACCTCTCTACGTCAGCTCCCAAAGTCAATCCGCCATATGCCAGCCGCAATTTTAGCCAGCTGCTTTTGCCGACTTTCTATTTTGTGCTCATCCCAGGTGTCGTAGTGCTGCGAAATCGCTCGCGTAATCTGAAAATCGCTCTCCTCAAAAATCCCTTTCTTCTCCGCATAGCTGGCATTCCCAATCTCCCTATTCGGCTTAGTCTCTAGCGGCGTCATATTACCCAATCGATAAATCAAACGACTCTGCTTGGCCTCGTCAATATAGTTCCAATCTTCAGACGGGTTCTCCGGCAAAATATGCTCCAAATTGTAAGTAGCGCTCTCGGCATCGAACTTTTGCCCAGAGCACTGCTTTTCAATTTCAAACAACAGGTAGCGAACAACTTTCTTATTCCGACTGGTTGTTGTTCTCAACTCCTTCTCAACAAAAGCGCCCTTAAACTGTCCATCATCAGGATAAATTCGCCGCAAGGCCGTCTCTATTGATGAATAGTCCGCATACTCTCCCGCAGAAATGTTGCGCGCGATGTCGTTATATACCTTCTCTTGGTCAGACGTTAGTAAACTGAAAATTACGTTACAGCGAAAAGAAACGACCAGCACAGAGAGTAGAATACGCGTAAAAGAGGCCCGCTCAGACTCAAAAAAACGCTGATAAGTCGCTAAAAGCATCGATATTGGCTGCCGAACGCCAAACATCTTGAGCTGGTTGAGGGCTGCTTTTTCCTTAACATTCCATCTACTATCTTGCGGATCTCTCAATGCCGTATAAACATCTGCATAGTAGTCAAAATCTCTCACGAGAGAGAACGCGTCTGTTCGCGTTGTCACATTGCGCCGAACAGCTTTGAAAAGATCCGTTTTACGCACTAATTTATGACCACTGTTCCAGTAGATCCTCAAGAACTCTGGAAAGCTCTCGCTTCCTAAGACACCGACCACTCTTTCCCACAAATCTTCGAGAGCCTGTACCTCGGCCTCATGAATATCGTCCGTGCTGATAATAGAGAACAAGTAGTTTTTAAGTAAATCTGTCGCAGATAGCCGTACGCCCCGAGCGTTTAGCGTCTCAAACACCTTAAAGGCATTCAACTCATCAGTGACCGTAATGACAGTAAAAAAGAGTCTGTCTACCAATGTGTCAATAAACTCAGCGAATGCCTTGCCACTGTCAGCGCGATCACCTACCCTTACTTTGATACGATCTTTGAACCAGCCAAACGACTTCCTAAGCTGATGCTCAGATGAGTTTAGACCTCTGCTGGGAATGCGCTCTAAAGGCACCAGATACGTCTGATAAAACCGATTGTTACGACGGTTCAGCTCTAGTTTTGATTGGGGAACCAGCGTCACCGGGTCCAAATAGCCAATGTAGCTATTTTGTAACTGTTCTTTTCGTTGTCGATTGTTGTCCGCATCCAACCCTAGCTTAATCAAATCTTCGAGATAAGAGAGACCCGCTAAAATCATCACGCTCAGCGTAGTCATTCGCTGCTGACCGTCAATAATATCAAACTGCTTGTTATCCGATGATTGTAGAACAAGGTAGCCCAGATAATGTGCCTGTTCGCTGTCATCTTCAAAAAGACCTACAATATCTTGCCAAAGATCATCCCACTCATCTACTCCCCAAGAATAATCACGCTGAAAGCGAGGCACCCGGTAAGTGAGTCCGTTGCCCAGCAGCTGGCGAAAGGTGTTGTTAGCGGTATTGAAGTTAATAGTTGCCATGTCTGCTACGATGCCTCAAGCCCGATGCCTCAAGTCCAATCCTTCAAGCCCAATCTTTCAAGCTATCTGGGCCCGTCAATTCTAGCTTGACGCACGATCAAAACTCGGCCCATCTTCAGAACTAGTTCCTAAACTGCGGATTTCTGGATAACGATGCCGCACAATCTCAGGCATGGGGACTGTTACTATGGCTGGCTCAGGGTTTGCAACAGTTACTTTTCCTGCCTGTATCACTTCTCTCGGCTCAGCAGTCGAGCTGGTAAATAACAATGCTACAGAAAGCCGCAGGGCGACAATACCTTGCCCGATATAGCAATCCGCTACTAGAACAAGATTGAGAATCGTAGCTCTCCGGTGTGCGAGCTGATGTCATCTCCCAAATTACCCTGATAGCGTACACCCACCGACGCCCGCTCAGAAAAAGCCAAGTCCGCTTCAGCGCCAATCAAGAACCCACTGCTGTTAGCGGAAGGCGCAGCCACACTTACCTGATTGTTCGCAAACTGTCCGGTAAATTCGACGGTGTCGTCACCCAGAGCGCTCTCGTACAACAAATCTAGATTCAGGGAAAGCAAGCCAATATCAATCTGGTTTTGACCGCCCACGCGCACGCCCAGTCCAGCCATCAGCTGACTGACATCCGCACTCTCGTAAGTTGCCCCAAAGGTACTACTCGGCGTTGTAAAGCCGCTATAGCTGCCGAACGCTGCACCGACCCTGGTCAGCGGTCCAGCCGTAAGCTTGTTGTCTGGCATTAGGTTATAAAAGCCTTCAGCAGAAGCCACAAATACATCGCCATCGCCATCGCCCGCCGAACCACTGATGCTTTGTGAGTTGTAAGAAGCTGCTGCATTGCCAGACAAAGCACCTCGAGCACCCTCTATATAAGTACCGACAGAAAAAGTATCTACCGTCGCAGAATCTCGCAGACCACTAATATCGGTCGTGCCGTAGCCTGTCCCAAAGCCAAACACCGCCGATCCGTCACCATTTGGCCCAATCGCGCGGTCATAGCCTACCGCAATGCCATAGGTATTTGCGTCGAAACCAGTCGACACATCATTAGTCTCGATATCTAGCGAGCCGCCGAACCCAGAGACCCAAACACCATTACTAAATGGCGTCGTATCAACCAGCGGATTGTCAGGGAGCTGTCTGTTTTGCTTCTCGGGGCGAAGGGAGATCGGGGCGCGGCGACTGTAGGTGCGTGTCCCCGAAGGTAACAGCACATTGTTAAACAGCATCGCAGCCTGCACGCCGCTAGCAGCAGCTTGTGCCTGAATTTCACCTGAGAGCTGGGAGAGGGCTGCTTCTGCTTCTGCGCTGTTACGAGCTTCGCTAATCAGGGTTTCCAGGGCAGTTCGCTGCTCTGATGAGATCAGGGTGTTCTCAGCAAAGGCGTTCAGGGCCGCGCTAAAGCTCGCCGTGTTCTCTGTTCTGGCCCCGGTGGTGAAGTCTGAGCGAAGCACAATCTCTCCGTTGCCAGTACCAGGGTTGTTTGTCGCGGTCCCGCGAATAAAGCCAGAGCTGGCCCTAACCTGGGTTCCCTCCTCAAAGGTGGTGTTGGCAAATGTCTGGGTCGGCTGAGCACCAATTACATTTTGTGATTCTACATTCGCTGTTGAACCCTCTGCGAAGGTGGTGGTTCCACCCGCCTGAGTGGTGTTTGGGCGCAGATCTACTGCGCCGCCACTGCGTACGTTCATCTGCCCATTGGGGAGAACGGTGATTTGGTTGCCTGTCTGATCGTCGGTAACGTTTAGCACCGAGCCAGTGCCGCTGGTCGGATTGACGCCGACGTTGGTACTCTCGAAGCTGGTGTAACGGGCTGAATCGTTATCAGTGCCGTTATTCAGGTTTAAGGTGTCGGTGCCGTCGCCACCAGAGGCCAACACGCCGCTCCCTTCCAGGCCCTGGCTCGCATTTTGGGTGAGCGTGTCGTCGCCTGCACCGAGCGCGACAGGGGTGCCGCTCCCTGTAGAACGAACCGTGCCGTTGATGGTGACTTCGTCTTTGCCGCCGCCTAAATCAATGACAGGTGCCGATGAACTCCCTGACACGGTGCCGTTGACGGTGACGGTTGTCTCTGTTTCTCCGGGGTCGGCGATCGCCTGCCCACTTCCCCCCTCAACACGTCCACCACTTTCAACCGTAATCTCAGCAGATTCAGCCGCCGACTCTACCAAAACCGCTTGCGACTCTGTAGTCGCTGTGCTGACCACACCCTGGTCTTGTACTGTCAGTAGCGAATTGTCCCCTATCACAACGCCCTGGCTACCCGCGCCCGTCGCAGCCACCTGGCCATTGACGCTGACTGTTGCACTGCGCCCAGCAATAATTGCGGCTGCGTTTGGGGACGTAATCTTGACGGAGCCGTCGGCGGCGATGGTAACTGTCGCGCCCGTGCTGGTTATTTCAATACCGTTGGTGCCGTTGGTATTGCCGCTTGTTGACGGCGTTTCCTCTGTCGGGGTCTCTTCTGTTGGATTCTCTTCTGTTGGACTTTCTTCGGTAGTCTCTTCGGCAGTCTCTTCGGCAGGTGCATTACCATCCGCACTGCCACTGGCTGTAACCTCGCCGTTTACAACAATCTCTGCATTTTCCGCCGTTCCCAAAATAGCGGCTTCACCGGAAGAGGAGCTGACCGCTCCATTGACCGTTACAGTGCTGTTGGTACCACTCACCTCAACCGCACTAGATGCGCTCCCTGTCGTAGAGACTGTTGCCTCTTCCCCAATGGTTAAGGCACTATTGTCACCCGCGAGCACAACGCCGCTAGCGTTAGCGCCACTCGTTGAAACCGTAGAAGTGCCTGTAAGGTTAACTGCTGAGGTGCCCGCTACCGTGATCCCGTCCGCATCCTGGCCTTGGGTCGTCAGCGAGCCATCGTCATTAAGCGTAACCGTTGCGCCGCTGCCTGCCAAAACGCCTGCCGAGCTTTCTCCATTGGTGGCCACGGCCCCTTCAATGATAATTGTTGCGCCTTCAAGGACTTCAATTCCTACAGCACCATCGCCCTGGGTTTTGATTTCGCCGGTGGGCCCTTCAACAGTGATGGTGGCATCGTCGCCTAGCACCACAGCAGAGAGATCGGTCACAGAAATGCTGCCATCAGGATTCAGCACATTGACCGTGACACCGCTCGCACCCGGTGCGTTGATCCCCTGGGTATCGGTATCTGCACAATTGACCGTTTGATTAGAAGTGAGGCTTTCTACCGGATCGGCGGGATCAGCGGGGGGCTGGGGATTGCCTCCGGTCGCAACGCAGGCTGCTAGCGCCTGTGCAAAGCGGAAGCTAAAGGGTTTGATCGCTCCGCTTGATAGTGCCAAGACTAGCGTGAAGACAAACAGGCGAAGGTAGTTGCGCATGGGATCGTAAGGTCAAAGACTGCTGCATGACAGGCTATCCGGCCCGTCAGGCGTATCCTTCCCACCCGCGAAAGTGATGCGAACAAAATATTAGAAAAAATTGATAAGCGCCTACTTTATGTCCAAAAGTCTGTACAGCTGTAGGGTTTGTAGAGACTTTGTAAGCCCTACGCCATATCTAGCGCCTTCAGCTTCGGCATGAGCTGATCGAACGCAATCCCTCGGTGGCTGTAGCGCTCTTTTTCGGTGTTGCTCATTTCGGCGAAGGTTTTGCCCTGAGTAGTGACATAAAAAATGGGATCGTAGCCAAAGCCGCCTGCTCCCTGCCCTTCGGTGAGAATAGCGCCGGGGCAGCGGCCTTCGGTTTCGAGTGCGATGGTGCCATCAGGGCGCGCAAGGGCGATCGCACATACAAACTCAGCGCGTCGGTCTGTTTCGTTTCCCAGCTCGCGCAAGACCCGATTGATTCGGTCCTTATCACTATCGCCATAGCGGGCGGAGTATACGCCTGGAGCACCGCCTAATGCTGCAACTGACAGGCCGGAGTCGTCTGCGATCGCCCATTTCCCGGTAGCGATCGCCACTTCCGACGCCTTGAGCCTGGCATTTTCAATAAACGTCTTTCCCGTTTCCTCCACATCTATCGCTTCAGGTTTAAGAGCTAGCTCCCAATCGAGCACCTGAAGGTAGTCTTTGAGCTCGGCCAGCTTGCCCGGATTGCCGGTCGCGACAATAACAGTGGTCATAGATACAGCGGTTTGAAAAGGCATTAAAAAGTATTTATCAATTGTAAAGGCGTATTGTATTGAAAGGATTTCTGAACGTTTTCACTTCCCTGCCAAAAGCCTCATCCAGGTACGGCACCCTTCAACTATGACGAGACCTGGCAAAACAAGACCTGGCAAACCGAGATTTGGCCAAACGAGATTTGGCAGACGAAAACTTATAGGCTATGGCGTAGCAGCCTGTGGCAGTAGCTTCTTCCTCAAAGCCTGCTCGCCCGATTTGTCTGCGCTCGATAAATCCTTAGGCGGCGGAGCCACCGGTAACAGCGAGTCATCCGATGCAGCCGCAGTGGCCACTGCTGATACTTCCGAAGCCGAACAATCGGTAGATATTAAAGTAGGCCTGCTACATTCCCTTAGCGGGCCCCTAGCTATGAGTGAAGCGCCACTGGTCGATGCTGAGCGACTGGCGATCGAAGAAATCAACGCTGCTGGTGGCCTGCTGGGCAAGCAGCTGGTACCTGTGGTAGCGGACGGTGCATCCGACTGGCCCACCTTTGCTGAAAAGACCGAAAAGCTGATTACCGAGAACAACGTGGCGGTGATTTTTGGCGGATTTACCACAGCTAGTCGCAAGGCCATGCTGCCGGTAGTGATGGCCAAGAATCGGCTGCTCTGGTACCCAGGGCCCTATGAGGGAGAGGAGTGTGAGCAAAATATTTTTTATGCAGGGGCGATCGCCAATCAACAAATAGAGCCTGCGCTTAACTGGATGCTCGGCAATCGGGGAAAATCCTTTTTCTTAGTGAGTAATAACGAGCGCACAGCCCACGACATTGCCAAAGCAGTGATCAAAGAAAAAGGCGGCAAAGTCGCTGGAGAAGCGTTTGTCCCGCTCCGTAAAGGCACCAAAGCAGACATGATGCCAGTGGTAGACGATATTCAAAAGGCGCTCCCCGAAGGCGGCATTATTTTCAACGCGCTGTTGGGTACGCAGAACCAGGCTTTTTTCAAAGAACTCAAAAGCGCTGGCCTTTCTGCGTTTGAGTACATTGTGATGTCTGTAAGACTCAGCGAGCCAGAGATCGCTCAGATTGGCAAAAGTTTTTTGTTAGGTCATTACGCCGCCTGGCCCTACTTTCAAACCTTGGAAACCCCAGAGAATAAAGCGTGGGTCAACGCTTTTCAGTCTAGGTACGGCCCTGATAGCGTGATCGGCAGCCCCACAGAGACCGCCTACACCATGGTGCATCTGTGGGCACAAGCTGTAAAAGCTGCCGAATCGGTCGATACAACGGCAGTCAGAGCAGCAACCTATGGGCAGACCTTTGCCGCACCGGGTGGAACTGTCGCTGTCGCGCCCAACCACCACGTTTCTCAGCGGGCCCGTATTGGTCGGGTGCGCGGTGATGGACTATTTGATATTGAGTGGAGTTCTTCGGGGGCGATCACACCCATCCCTTGGAACCCACGCATTGCCACCAACAAAAACGTCACCTGCGACTGGAGCCACCCAGATAAAGGAAAGCGATACCAGCCAACGCTGGAGCTCAAACCAGTGATTACGCCACCAAACGCCTAAGCACACTCGGCATCAGCGCTTTAAAAAAAGCTAAATTTTCGTACCGTAAAGGTGTTTTCAACTGCTTTATGTAACAAAAGCACTTGGAAGCTCGGGAAAACACTGATACTGTGACCATATCCTAATACTCTCATCACAAATTAATGAGTAGGTCAGGTTGATAGATCAGATCACTGACTCATCAACCAGTAACAATAGGAAACCACTCCGTTTAAGAGGTACTTATCATGGCTAACCGACAAGCAAGAGCAAGAGCCACTGGCTCCGTTGGCAGCTTTGCTAACGATTTTAAAGAATTTTTACTACGCGGCAACGTTGTCGACTTGGCTGTAGCAGTCATTTTGGCCGCTGCATTTGGCGCGGTTGTCACTTCCTTTATTGAGGACATCATTACGCCTGTGCTACTAAACCCAGCACTTAAAGCGGCTAATGTTGAAGATATCGCAGCACTATCCGCAGGTGGGATTAAGTACGGCTTATTCCTGTCGGCCATCATCAACTTCATCGTGATTGGCTTTGTGCTTTTCTTAGTCGTTCGCGCCTACGAGCGTATGAAGCGTGCAGACGAGGTTGAAGCGGAACCCACACCTACTGAAAAGCTAGACGCGACCATGATGCAGCTAAACGAGACCCTAGAGCGCAAGCTGTAAGTCTTTTCTAGATAGTTCAAACACGCTAGAAAAACAAAAGCCTGGTGATACCTTCTACTGAGGTTAGTCACCGGGCTTTTTGGCATCTATTTAACGCTCTAACAGCGCCCAGGCTAGTCACTAATCACGGCAACCCAAACTTTCACGCGTATCCACACCTGTCACCGGATTCGTTCCCTCGGCCCTTTTACACATTAGCTTGACCTGAATGCGGTCAATGATGGAATCGGAAAAGTCAGCGCCGGTAATGATGGTGTTGCCAAAAGAAGAGCTGGTAGCGATCGCCTCTATAAACACCACATTTGTCATATCTGCCCCATCAAACGCTACCCGGTCGGCAAACGTCTTCGTAAAGTCAGCGCCTTTTAGATTCGTCCGCAAAAACGTCGCCTTCGTCAGAATCGTGCCGCTCATATCAGCCCCTTCAAAATTGGCATCGCGGGCATCTGCCGCCGCAAATGACGTGCCAGATAAATCCATACCGGCAAAATCGCCTCCGGCCTGATTTGTCAGCGTATAGTCCACCGCATTTGCCTGGGCCAAAGCAGGCTGAGCCGTCAGCCCAAACCCTACAGCCAGCACCATCAAGAGTACGCCTACCTGTTTTACTACCCACTGCATAAATTTTGGCCCGCTAACGACTACCTTCGATCATACGGGCTAAAGGGCCACAGTATTTCATACAATGAAAAAGACGATTCAAGTATCCATTGTTCCGTTTTGACGCCTTTCGTCCTAACGCTTCACCCATAGAGGCCAGCTTCAATGACCTATACCGTCAAAAAATATAAAAGCTTTCAAGAATATCTAGAAGATGAAGAACTCTCTCCCGATAAACGCTATCGACTACTCAGCACGGGAGAAGCGATAGAAGTGGGCGGTGAAGATGAAATCAACCTGATTATCGAATACGCACTGATACAGGCCTTACAGAAAATCAAAGGCATTTCATTTCTCAGATACATTCGAAAAGGAGACAGAGATCTACAGGTGCATCCTGTTGGCGATAAGTGGGTGAACCGTAGGCCAGACGTAATGGTTATCAAGCCAGAGCATCTAGAGATTGGCGGACGGGCGATCTTCTTCGATATGCCGGCACCTGCCTTTGCAGCAGAAGTGGTCAGTCCAGGTGGCGAATCGAGTGAGAATTACTTACGCGACTATGTGTGGAAGCGCCAGCAGTACGAATGGTGGCAGATTCCTGAGTACTGGATTATCGATCCACATCGGGAGAAGGTTACGGTGCTGATGTTGGTCAATGGTACTTACCAGGAAACCGTCTTCGTAGGCGAGAGCGTTATTCAGTCGGCGGTATTTCCTGCACTAGAATTGACAGTAGACGCACTCATTAGTGGACAAATAGACGACTGAGCCTGTGCTTATTAAAAATGTCTATACATAGCGAAGGTCATGACCTACACCGTCAAGCGATACCAAACTTTTCAGGAATACTTAGACGCAGAAGAACTCTCCGAAGAAAGGAATTATCGGCTGCTTAGTACGGGAGAGGTCATAGAGTTGTCGACAGAAAGCGAACTCAATCGAATCATTACGGCTGCCATCATCGCGGCAGTTCTTAAGATTAAAGGCCTAAAATTCATTCGTCACATCTGTCCTGGAAACAAAGATCTTCAGGTGCGCCCGGTTGGTGATAAATGGATGAATCGCAAGCCGGACATTATGATACTGACGCCTACGCATCTACAAGAGGCTAAGCAGGCGATTTTTCTAGAAGCACCGGCACCTGCTTTCGTCGCAGAGATTGTTAGTCCTGGAAGTACATCTAGTGAAAGCTATCTGCGAGATTACGTGTGGAAGCGATCGCAGTACGAATGGTGGCAGATTCCTGAGTATTGGATTATCGATCCGCATCGCGGGCAGGTCATGGTGTTAGCACTCAAGTCGGGAACCTATCAGGAAAGTTTGTATACCGGGGAAAGGGCGATCACATCCACCACTTTCCCAAACATCCAAATCACCGCACATGACCTAATTGCCGGTCATATTGAAGACGACTAATCTTTTTGCAACATTTCTGAGAAGTCTAAATTCTCAGAAGCCAGGACCAGAACCGTGGGCGGCAGGTTGGCAATGCGGTCTTGCAGCGTCTGGTAGTAGCTAGTCATGTCTTCATCGGGCAGAGCCAGGCCCAGGAACACCAGATCGGCGGTGGAGGACGATTGCTTCAAAATATCGTTGAAAGGCCGGTCTTCTGCCAAGATAATTTCAGACTTCGCGCCAATGCGTAAACTATCGGTCAGGTTAGTCAGGTTCGCTTCGGCAGCTTCAGCAGCGGCCTGATTCGGCACCACCAGCTTCAGGCGAATGTCCGCAGCACGCCACTGCCAGCTGGTCCGCAGCAAATAAGCCAAAATTAGCATCAGGCCACCATTTGACTGCAAACCACCCCACCATACGTCTATTCGCTTTTTTTCATCGCGGACAAACAGGGGGGGCGAAAGCGCATCGGGTGCTTCTTCGGCACTCACTTCATCGCGAAAAATGATCACATTGCGCTTGGCGTCGTGGCACATGCGAATGGTTTTGCAATAGCGCTCGATGCTATTGGGTGAGGGATCTTCTGTGTCGCCTAGCAGCACGGTATTGGGCACCAGCGGACCCATGCCATAGGTCTCAAGCAGCTGCTTCGAGCCGGTGTAGGGATCGTCGGCTGTGATGATTTTGGCAAAGGCCTGGATGCCCTTGCGGTCTAAAAAGTCGCGCAGGGTGAGCTCAGCTTTCTCTTGCTGAGCAATGCTGCGCGAGCCGCTCGGTAAAATGCTGGCGACGGTGATGAGACCGCGATTGTGGGTAAATGCGCGGGCCATCTCAATCAGATACCAGCGTTTTGTAGGGGTGCCCGATAGCACCAGCAAATGAGGTCGCCAGTTTTTAGGATCCGCGTCGTCGTCAATATTTAGCAGTGCGGTCCGCACAATGGTCATCCAAATGCCCTGACGCACGTCGCCCCAGGTGCTTTCGATCTGCCTACGCTCTAGCCAAAAGTAAATGAGCGCCACGATCACCAGGGCCGCAATGGTCGCGACGGGATTGATCAGGAACATGACGCCGATACAGCCAATTGCACCCAGCAAGGAGAGTGACCAGTGCACGCGGAAGGTCGGGCGAAAGGAGGGACTCTGCAAAAAGCCTTCTAGGCCAGCGGCGACGTTCAGCACCATATAAGTAGTGAGGAAAAACATGGAGAGGACGGGCGCGATCGCATCCAAACTCCCCATCATCACCACCGCCAGCACAATCCCCAGGGTGAACAGCGTCCCTAGGCGAGGGTCATCCGTCGGCCCATTGCCCTTACCTAGCCAGCGCAGGCTGCTGGGCAAAATGTTGTCGCGAGCCAGCGCTTGCAAAATGCGCGGCGCACCTAAGATACTGCCGATCGCACTTGATAGAGTCGCACCCCACACCCCCAAAATGATCGAGTCAATTTTGAGATGACCCATAAAGGCAATTCGCTTCATCACCATCAGGTCGGGATTGAGCAAAGCCTGAGAGGCGGTCGGCGTCCGCGACGTCAGGATGAAGGGAATCAGCATGTAAATGACGTAGCCAACAATCACGGCAGCCAGCGTACCGCGAGGAATCGATTTAATCGGGTCCTTGAGGTCACCTGACATATTCACGCCCGCCATAATGCCGGTTACCGCTGGGAAAAAGACCGCAAAGACCGTCCAAAAACCAACAAATTCAACGGTTTCAAAGTTAGCTGCATCAGACGCGTCGGGGACTACGTCGTGACCAAAAATTAGCGCGACCAGGGAAAGGGCGATCGCTGCCATAATCACGTACTGCGCCTTGATCGCAATATCTGCCGAAGCCAGGGCCAGCGACGTGACCAGTATGGTTGTTACCAGCGCTACAGGCAGCAGTGGAATATCCGGGTACACCAGCCGTACACTCTCTGCAAAACCGATGGTGTATAGCGCCACCGAAAGGGCTTGGGCAAAGTACAGCGGAATGCCCACTGCGCCGCCGGTTTCAATGCCAAGTGAACGGCTGATCATGTAGTAGGCACCGCCTGCTCGCACCACTTTGTCGGTGGCGATCGCACTAATCGAAAGCGTCGTCAAAAACGTAATCGACGTGGCAATCGTCACAATGATCATGGTCTGGGTTAGGCCTACCTGACCCACAACCCAACCAAAGCGTAAGTACATAATTACGCCCAAAATCGTCAAGATAGAGGGTGTAAATACGCCACCAAAAGTACCGAGGCCAGTGGCTTCGTCCTTGCCAGGCAGCGTAGCGACATCAGGTGAGTTAGAAGTCATTATTTGTTAAGAGAGGAAGTTGGGCCTGCACCGCTTTACAGTTTAGAAGGCTTTGGCTTTCTCAGCAGCAAACGCAGTAACCTTCACGGCCGCATTTTCTATGGCTTCTCCTTCCGTTCCACCACCGACCAGCCAATGGCAGCGCCTGCTCCAGAACACGGGCACCTGGTGTGGCTCTTTTACGCAAATCTCTCCAACGGGAGAGATACTGTCGGATGTACGTACAGAGGTGGAGCTAACGCCAGGTGAAGATGGGAAAGCGATGCATCAGGAAGTGCGACGCTATCCGACCAGTGGCTCACCGCAAATTCAGGTGTTGGACTATCGTTCGCTGAACCGGGCTACGCTATTTTTTGAAGGCGGTGCGTTTTCTCAGGGGTCGATGCAGTGGGGACCGTTTTCAGAGTTTGGGGCGGAGTTGGGGTTAATTGTGGGCGATCGCCGCTTACGACTGGTGCAGCTATTTGCCAAGAATGAGCTTAAGCCAATGACGCTGATTCGCGAAGGGTTGCAAGGCACAGGCGCACCGGAGCGGCCAAAGCTAAGTGTAAAAGACCTGATCGGGACGTGGCAGGGCAAAGCGGTAACTCAGTATGCCGATTTACGCCCAGAAGCCCACAGCACTACGCAGCTCACCATTGAACAACTCAGCCCAGCGCAGATTCGTCAGACACTGAAACCAGGCGCGAATATCCCGCTTATTTGTTCTACTGGGAATATCGAGGGTGATCGCATTTTGTTTGAATGTAGCGCTCAGCCCGTGCAAGTATTGCTACTGCCCGATGGCGCGTCATCTACCTGCCCAGTGCACATCACGCCGCGCCAGCCGATTTTTTTAGAAGTGGGGTGGCTGCTAGATAGCCAGACACGTCAGCGCCTCATTCGCAGCTATGACGCAGCCGGGGCCTGGGAAAGTCTGACACTAGTAAAAGAACAGAAACTGTAGCCACGTAAGAAACAGTTCTTTTGCTCGCTATCGATGAACAGGATGCTGACCGTAAAAGGGCATAACCGTAGACCAGTCAGGCCGATCACCTTTGCGGTAACGAGCAATCGCAATTCCCATCACTCCTTTCACCGTCTCCCCCAATCCAGTCCTGGCCGGTATACTCACCTGCGTAACAGGATGCTCCCACTGGTTCAACATCTTTTCCCAGTCTGCTACTGGCATCACTTCATCAAAGCGCACAGCACTCAGATCTTCTTCTATAGGCCGATACACCGCGCCGAATACCGCTTCTCGTTTGGCAGCCATCGAGATGGCGATGTCTTTACCTATATGCGAATGCGGATGTGCGATCGCGGCCAAAGAAGACACCCCAAACAGCGGCAAGTCTAGCTGTTGCGCTAATGTTCGAGCCGCCACTACCCCAATCCGCGTCCCCGTGAACCCGCCCGGCCCGGTGGCAACCGCAATAAATCCGAGGTCTTGCCAGCTATGAGGTGCCACAAACTCAATCATCTTCTCGTGCAGATGACTAGACACCTCCCGACCTAACTCCCAAACTTGATGACGCTTTACGGGCTCAGTTGCCTCGTCAATACTTTGCAGCATCAGGCCAAGCTCAGGACTACTGGTGTGAATGGCAAGGCCAAGCATAGAAACCTAAAAATAGACATTATTCAGTAACAGACATTATTTTGATGGGGTGGCTACCTTTCAGCAACGTCATCTGCCTTTTACCGGCTTCGGCCAACGCCTGGTGAGCCTTGTCGATAATCAGACGTTCCTGATTCGTGGGATGCGTACGATCGGCCACTGCGCCACCTACCCTCGCCTCTACGGCCACAACCGAGTCATCCGATAGCTTCAGCGGCTCCTTAGTTAACGCCGCTTCTAGTGTTTCACCATACTGTCGCAGTCCAGACTTATCGAGCCCGGTGAGCACACACATAAACTCTGCCCCCTCATCGGCACTGCTATCGCAGTACAGCCAGGTGTCGAGGGTGACATTTTTACGAATCACAGCCGCGATCGCTTCATCAAGCAGCGTATTTTGCCGGTCGGTCGTCGCCACCTCACCCAGCGGCTCTTTCCGATGCGCTTCTACCACCAGCAGCCCAATCGAGTCGAACTGCTCATTGCCTGGCTGCAGTTTCATTTGCTTAATCAGCGCCGCTAGCGTCTGCGGCAGCACCTTTGATGAAATCAATCCCGTGTTGCTATCAATCACACCCAGCGCCTGCAGCAAATTCTGATTACTTTGGCGCAAGCGGTCAACATTCTGCCCCTGGCTATTCAGCGCCCTTTCACGTTCTGCCAGCTGTGCTTCCAGAGACTCCGCCTGACGCTTGGCCCGCGAGGTGCGCCAGCCGCCTTTAATCATCGACGGTAGCAAAACCAACAGGCCAACCACCACGCCAATGGCCAGGGTCGTTAGCAGCAGCAGCGCCAGGGACATCTCAAACTGCTGAACCAGTAAGTGCACTTCCACCGGAGTGTTGTTTTGGAGTGCAAAGGCGATCGCAATAAAAGCAATGACAATTGCAGCGACAATCAGTATGGGCATAGCAGCAGAAAGAAGGAAAAACACTTCTTGTACCCTACCAAGCTTCGGCTATGCTCAGCTACCGAGCTTCGGCTATGCTCAGCTACTAGAAGCACTTAAAGCGCTTGCATAACCTCAGAGACTAGCTCTGACGGGACTCGGTTGAGGGCTGCCTGCTGACTGGCTAGCCCCAAGTGCTGACGGTGCGATCGCAAGTTAGCCACAATTGCATTTAGCCGGGCCTCGTACACAGGTGAGGCGGTAGGCATGCCATCAATAGCCTGAACGTAGCTATGAAGAGACTTTTGCAGGCTGCTGGCTATTTCTGCCTGGGAAGGCGCATTGTCGACCATCTGAGCATGGACATCGCCAAGACAGTGGTAAATAGCCGCACGGTCCATCTGGCTGAGGGAACCGACGGCTGCTGAGGTTTGCAAGGCGGCTTCAAAGGCAGTCACAGCATTGCGCTGATAGCGGAGCCTGGCCTCTGAATCTATCGTCTTTTCTGTTGTAATTTCGCCCGTGGTTTCGTCTTTAGAGAGATCCCAATAGGCCAGTGCCAGATTGTTATAGGTAATCGCGCAGGCGGCTGGATCAGAGTCTGGCGTGCGATAGCTCAGGGCCTCGCGGTAGGAAGCGATCGCATGCTTCAGGGTCGTGACCGAATCGGCAGCTGTCTCAATATACTTAGCCAGGCTCCAGTAGGTGATCCCCAAATTATTCTGTACCGCTGCGTAGTCTAGGGGCCGTTCTTCAGCCTGATAGCCAGACAGTGCCTGCTGGTAGGCTACGATCGCCTGGCGCAGGCTTTCCTGCACCTGTTCCGGCGCTTGTGCGTAGTGCGACAGCTTCCAGTACACAGAGCCCAGGCTGTTGTGCAAGGTGGCATACTCATCGGGATTTTCAGCCAGTGAGCACAGCGGTAGTGCCTGGGTGTAGGCTTCGGCTGCCTGCTGGAAGTAATACACCGGCTCTACCATGGTTGCTAGCATGCTGTATACCGCACCCATATTGCTGTACAGCTGACAAGCCATATCGTGATCTTGATCGCGGTCTATTTTGGTTAGCGCTTCAGCGTACAGCTCTATG
Organism: Cyanobacteria bacterium J06581_3; assembly: GCA_038531675.1. Taxonomy (GTDB): domain Bacteria; phylum Cyanobacteriota; class Cyanobacteriia; order Phormidesmidales; family Phormidesmidaceae; genus Phormidesmis. The sequence continues at coordinate 142,032 of JBCBBK010000016.1, read as the reverse complement.
CTGTGATTCATACAGTCAACAATTTGCTGCGCATCGTTCAGCTGCTGTGCCTTGAGCCAGTAGAGCGTGCCCAGGTCATTAAGACCGCTACCCCAGTCTGGATGAGGACCGCTGAGGCAACGGAGCCCCCCTTCATAAGCTGCGATCGCCGGTTCAATAGTACTCAGTCCACGCTCGCCTGCTTCAATGCGGTTACGGTACCCTCGGCCAATCTCAAAGTAGTCGTCGGCAGCCCTTTGTCGATGCGCCTTACTGGCAACTTCAATCGCACTTTCTACAGATGACTCAGCCGCAAGCGGTGGTTGGTCTTCCTCGGCCTGGACTGACTCTGCCAATGATTGCTCGTCGGTTGTTTGGTCGGTTGTTTGTGTGGGTGCATCAGGTGCAGGCTGATGATGCGTAGAGCGTAGCTGCCCCCATTGCAGGGATATGTCGTCTTCTTCAGAGGCCTGGTCTTCTGGCGATAGGCCTTCTAGCATCTGCTCGGTGAATGCTTGGTCTTTTGGCGCCTGGTTTTCTGGTCCCTGGTCTTCTGGTCCCTGGTCTTCTGGTCCCTGTTTTGCTAGCGTCTGATGGGTATAGCCATGGCTTTCTAGCTCAACTTCCTCGGGCGAATCAACTGGTGTTGCATCGACATCTACCGTATCCCAAATGGCAACGGTCTCTAGCGTAGGCTGGTCGTAGTCTCCAAAATCACTATCGTCGGTTTCACCATAGAGTGCGACCACCTGATGGGTTGCATCGATGGTGGGATAAGCCGAGTCTGCTGCGCCATTGACTGCAGCATCGTCCCTGGCCACCACAGGCTGATTGTCCGGGCTGTTATTGACATGGCTATCTATACGGCTATTCTCTCTGGCGCCGTTGGCCAATCGGCTCACTTCCTCTGCAAACCTGTTGGCATCGAGGTTGTTCTCTAGTGCTGAGGACGAGACAGGTGATGGGACAGTTGGTGTGGGATCGCTGACAAATTCAAATACGCCGTTACGCCATTTCCAAAAGTTTGGGGACGACGATTGGATGGTACGTAGCCAGGGCCAGGGCACCCACACCAGCAAGCTGGTGTTGAGCCGAGGCAGGAGGGCTTCGATTTGTTCGAGCGATCGCAAAAAGTGATTTTGAATGATGGCAGGCTGCCGAGTCATTTGCTCAATGCCTAGCATCTGCACCTGGGGCAAAATGGTACTGCCCGAGAGCGTAGCCTGCCGCACCCAATGCGCCACCTGACGGGGCAAATGGGCATCTTCTGAATCAAAAATTAGCCGCTCTAGCCTGAGCGAAATACTCAACGGCGTACCGCTGTTGGTGAGTGCCAGACTAGAGCTACTTCCCCGTGCTTGCGTTGCTAGCCAGCTTTTTTCAGCGAGATCTTGTTCTAGCTGGCTAGCCAGCTGATTTTGAAGCACCACACTATCGCACACTGCAATCAGCAACTGACGACGCAGATTGAGGCTCATAGACGCTCTGAGCGACTGATAGGCCTGCTGGTTGATCCCGAGAATCTGGCGAGATTTTGGCTGAGTTGCAATCATGGGTGCGGCGCTGGGTAAATGACTGTAAAAGACACATCACACGTGCTTGCTATTCTGAGATGACGCACGAGATGTTTCGGCCTGTTTTTTAGCCTGTGTCTTTTGGCCTGTGTTTTATCTTTTCTGGGGTTGCCATAGCCGGTCAGGAATAATTTGATACCTGCTGGCAGCTCCTGATAACAATCTACTTTTTGTATGGCTTTAGCGGGGTGGTGCTCAAGGCCCTCACTCAGTGCTCAAAAGCCCTCACTCAGTACTCAAAACCCAATGCTCAAAAAGTGGAACACGAGGTAGACTGCGAGGCGTAATGTGAGGTGGGATGTGATCGCTGAAACTGCTATGCTTAAGGCTATGCACAGGTCGTTTCCCTCCACCCTGTCCACTTAGTCATTTGCTGTTTGCTGAGCCGCCTCTGGTGGGCTACACCGCTAAATACATGCCGATTTCTGTCGTTGCCTCGTCCATTCGCAAGCACCAGCATCCCCTTGTTCGCCAGCTGGCAGAGGGCATAGAGCGGATCTGGCAGCGCTTGGACCTGTCGCCCTATCACCTGCCTGACGATTTGGGCTACGTAGAAGGCAAGCTAGAAGGCGAAAAACTCATTATTGAAAATCGGTGCTACCAAACGCCAGAGTTTCGCAAGCTGCACTTGGAGCTGGCCCGCATTGGTAAAAATTTGGATATTTTGCACTGTGTGATGTTCCCCAGAGCTGAGTACGGGTTGCCGATTTTTGGCTGCGATATTGTGAGCGGGCGCGGTCAGGTGAGTGCAGCCATTGTCGACCTGTCACCGGGCACGGCGACCGGTCACCTCAACGCCAGCTACACCACAGCCATTGCCCAGGCGATGACCGCAATCGACGGGCAGGCTTATGAACAACCCAGGGATTTACCAGAGTGGGGGAGGCGCATTTTTTCGGAAGTTTGCTGCTTTGTGAAGCCCATTTCTGCTGCTGAAGAACAGCAGTTTTTGCAGCAGGCACAGGCCTACTTGAGTGTGCATGTACAGCAGGCGCTCAATCGAGCCCCGATGCCCGACCGGCGAGCAGAGTTTTTAGACAGACAGCGCTACTACTGCCGCCAGCAGCAGCAAAACGACAAAACCCGCCGAGTTTTGGAAAAAGCCTTTGGTCCGCAGTGGGCAGAGCGCTACATGACCACAGTTCTATTCGATTTACCGACAGCCGACGCTTAGACTATGGTTTCTATTTCTACGTCCGCTTCTTCTAATCAGTCGACGTCTATCACGATCACGCCAGACACTAGAGCGACGACGACACAGATGATTGAGTCCGGACAGCTCATTGTGGTTTCGGGGCCGAGTGGTGTTGGTAAGGGCACCTTGTTACAGCGGCTGCGATCGCGTCATCCCAACCTAAAAGTGTCGGTTTCGGCCACGACCCGTCAGCCCAGGGATGGAGAAGTCAATGGGCAGCACTATCACTTTGTAAGCAAAGCAGCATTTATGGCAATGGTAGAAGCCGGTGAGCTGCTGGAATGGGCAGAGTTTGCGGGAAATTGCTACGGGACGCCCAAAGCACCGATTGAAGAAGCTATCGCCCAGGGTCAGCGAATATTGCTCGAAATTGAGCTGCTGGGAGCCCGTCAGGTCCGTAAGAATTTTCCAGCAGCCAGGCAGATTTTTATTGCACCGCCCAGTGTAGAAACGCTAGAAGCCCGGATTCGCAGTCGGGGGCAAGAAGATGAGGGGGCGATCGCCAAGCGCCTAGCGCAATCGAAAACAGAGCTAGCCGCTGCCGCCGAATTCGACATTCAAATTGTTAATGACCAGCTAGAAAAAGCACTCGATGAACTAGAATCAGCCATCTTTGACTGAAGTCGTCCCATGAAACAATTATCTGTCTGTGGACTGGTTCTACCGCTGCTCTTGGCGGCAGCAGCCTGCGGAGTAGCATCCTCCCCCGAGCTTGAAAGTGCATCTCGCCCGGATGAAGACTCTGCGCCCGGGAGTGCGATAACCCCTGACAATCCAGATAGCCCGAATCAGGCAAAAGGAACGTCCCCCAGCGCAGACATCCCTAGCGCAAGTGAAGACGCAAGCGTCCCTGACCTCTGTGAAGACGCGAACACACAGCAGGCAATGAATCAGTGCGCCTACCAGCGGTATCAGGCAGCTGATGCTGAACGCACCCTGGCTTATCAATCGCTACAAGCTCAGGTGTCTGATGACGGTGAGCAGGCCCTAAGCGCAGCTCAGCAAACCTGGATAGCGTATCGCGATCTAGACTGTAATTTTGCCCGGCAGCAGTATGAAGGCGGCAGCATTGTGCCACTCATTTACAACAATTGCCTGGAAGATCACACCAAGCTACGCACCGCCGAGCTGCAGCAACCGGCACCGCCTCAGATGGATTACGCCGCAGCAGACGCCGAGCTTAATCAGGCCTATCAAGCGCTGCTGGAAGTACTCAGCCCAGAAAGGCAGGAGGATATCGTCGATATTCAGCTGGCCTGGATTGACTATCGCGATCGCAGCTGCACCTTCGAGTCACAGCATCACCCAGACGGCATTGCGGAAGCTCAGTGCCTCAGCCGCCTGAGCGAAATCCGCACTGACCAACTTCGCCAGACGACTGAGCAGCGAAGTCTGTAGTTTGGCTTTATAGTCAATGAATACCCCTTTGCATCTGACATATGACGCGCCCCGCCCAGACGCCCCAAGACCAGAGCCCTCAGGTCCCCACACCAGAGCATCGCCGTCTGCTAGAACATCAGCAAAAGCAGGTCGACTGGAAAAAGTGGGGCCCTTACCTGAGCGAGCGCCAATGGGGTACGGTTCGTGAGGACTACAGCGAATATGGCAGCGCCTGGGATTATTTCACCCACGAGCAGTCGAGACTACGGGCCTATCGCTGGGGCGAAGATGGTATTTTGGGCATCAGTGACGACCGGCAGCTGCTTTGCTTTGCCCTGTCGATGTGGAATGGTCAGGATCCGATTCTAAAAGAGCGCTTCTTTGGCCTGACGGGCAATGAAGGCAACCATGCAGAAGACGTCAAGGAATACTATTTTTATCTGGACAGTACGCCGACCCACTCGTACATGAAGGCGCTGTATAAGTATCCGCAGGCCGCGTACCCTTACGAGCAGCTGTTGCAAGGGAGCCGGGAGCGCGATCGCACCCAGCCAGAATATGAGCTGATCGATACGGGCATTTTTGAAGGCGATCGCTACTTCGATATCACCATAGAATATGCCAAAGCCAGCGGCGACGACACCGCCATCAAAATCTCCGTAACCAATCGTGGCCCAGATACCGCCGAGCTGCATCTGCTGCCGACCCTGTGGTTCCGCAATACCTGGAGCTGGGACGACAGCCCCAAACCAACCCTAAGCGCCGGACAATCCACTGAAGCTGCCTATGTCATCGAAGCGCAGCACCCCGAGCTTGCCAACACGCGGCTATACTGCCAGCGCGCACAATCTGTTGGGGCTAAAAGTTCCCATGACAGCCAGTGGATATCCTTAGCAGGAGACCAAGGCGAATCAAGCCATAGCAACGCTCTTCTTTTTACAGAAAACGAAACCAACAAAGAGAGACTCTACAACACGCCCAATCCTTCCCCTTACGTCAAGGATGCCTTTCATCGTTACGTTATCAACGGTGAAACAGATTCTGTGAACCCAGCCCAAACAGGCACCAAATCTGCTGTGCACTATCACCTGAGCATAGCGCCCGGGGAAACTCAGGCCGTTAAACTATGTCTCTCTTCTAATCCCAAACAGGAGGATTCTTCTCCAAATGCTTTGGGCGACATCTTCGACCAAACCTTTGCCGCTCGAAAAGAAGAAGCCGATAAGTTCTACTATCAACTCTCTCCTTTTATCCATACTAACGATCAGCGCAATGTCCAAAGGCAGGCTTTCGCAGGCATGATGTGGTGCAAACAATATTACCTGTACGACGTAAATACCTGGCTGAAAGGCGACCCCGAAACCCTAACTCCACCGGAGGACCGTAAGCGTGGGCGCAATCGTCACTGGCATCACCTAGATAGCCAGGATATTCTCTCGATGCCCGATACCTGGGAATATCCTTGGTTTGCCGCCTGGGATACAGCCTTTCATTGTATTTCGCTGGCGATGATTGACCCAGAGTTCGCTAAGCAACAGCTAGATGTCATGACCCGAGAATGGTATATGCATCCAAACGGTCAGCTGCCTGCCTATGAATGGGCCTTCGGCGATGTGAATCCGCCCGTGCATGCCTGGGCGACTTGGCGAGTGTACAAGATTGAGAGAAAGATTACGGGGAAGAGCGATCGCCTCTTTTTAGAACGCCTGTTTCAAAAGCTGCTGTTGAACTTCACCTGGTGGGTGAATCGCAAAGACACCGAAGGCAACAACGTCTTTGAAGGCGGTTTCTTGGGCCTGGACAACATTGGTGTGTTTGATCGCAGCAAACCACTGCCCACAGGAGGACGACTAGAACAAGCAGACGGTACCAGCTGGATGGCCATGTACTGTCTGGACATGCTCTCCATCTCCCTGGAACTAGCGCTAGAGAATCCGGTGTACGAAGACATGGCAACCAAATTCTTCGAGCACTTTATCTATATCTCCGAAGCGATGAACAGCAACGCGGAAGATGCCACCCAGCTATGGGACGAAGAAGATGGCTTCTTTTATGACGTCATTCATCTGCCAAATATGACCCGCGTCCCCATCAAAATTCGCTCGCTGGTCGGTCTGATTCCGCTATATGCAACAACAACGTTAGAGCCAGAACTTATGGATCGGCTTCCCGGATTCAAAGAGAGACTAGAGTGGTTTGAAGCAAACAGACCCAAACTCTCTAAAAACCTCACAACTACAGGGGAAGGCGATAACAAGCGGCGAATGCTGTCTGTTGTTCGCCCTGACAAACTCCGGCGCATCCTAGCCAAAATGCTGAAACCTCACGAATTCCTTGCCCCTACAGGCATTCGTGCCCTCTCTCGCTTCCACGCCGACCATCCTTATACCTTTGACGCCAATGGCACTACTTACAGAGTGGACTACGAGCCCGCAGAATCCAGCATTGGCTTGTTTGGCGGCAACTCCAACTGGCGTGGTCCGGTATGGTTCCCAACCAACTATCTATTGATCGAATCGTTGCAGCGCTATCACCGCTTTTTTGGTGACACCTTCAAGATTCAGTGTCCCTTTGGCGAAGGCGAGCCCATGAACCTGTGGGATGTGGCCAGCAAGCTAGAAGAAAGAATGATCAGCACCTTCCTGAAAGATGAGAACGGTCGCCGCCCGGTATATGGAAACAACAATACGTTTCAAACCGATCCCCATTGGCAAGATCATATTCTCTTTTATGAGTACTTTAACGGTGACACCGGCGAAGGTGTAGGTGCGAGTCATCAGACTGGCTGGACGGGCCTAGTCGCCAAGCTAATTCATCAGTGCTGCGAATATAAGGAAGAAGACCCGAAGTCCTAATATATCTAGAGATGAGCTAATATGGAGTCATCATTACAGGCTCAATGATGACAGCGGCTACTTCACCCTCTGACGATCGCCTCGACCGTATTGAACAAAAATTAGATACGCTTGCCGATACGGTCAGTGCTCTATCAACTGAAGTAGAACGCTCGAATGATAAGTTTGACACCTATCAGCAGGCAACGCAGTGGGTTGTCCAGCTAGCGTTTACCTTAATTGCTAGTGCCACTATCACTGTCATCCTCTCTACAGTACTCAACCGATAGCTTTCTGAATAATGAGTTGATAATGCGTTACTTAGGGGTGGTTAACTAAGTCGGAACGCACCCAGCCTTCAGCGCCTGACTCAAAGGCGACTAGATACCAGGCGTAGCCGTCGGAACCTGTGGTTGCATCTATTACCTGAATGGGGTCGCCGCCTACGCCGTAGTGAGGTGAGCTAGCTGAGGTGGAAGGAGAAGATCGAACGTTGACCCTTTCGCTCGGTGCACCCGCAAGTGTGGTGAACTTTGGCGCCCTGCTTAGCAGGTCTTCAGGTGTATTAGGCTGTATCGCAGACGGTGTAGAAACCGCTTTGGCAACATCCGATCTAGGTACCCAGCCTTCTACCCCAGACTCAAATCGCACTTTATACCAGGGCGTTCCGTCGCCAAGCTGTGAGTCACCTGTGGCGACAACAATGTCTCCATCAACACCGTAGCTAGGGGAGCGTGAGCCAAAGGAAGGCGATTCGTAAACATCGATTTGACCAGAACTACTCAGCAAAACCAGCGACTGACCTGCACTGAATTCAGAAGGTCTTGGACCGCTCGAAGAACCCCCTGAAGATTCTGGGGAAGGTTCAGGCCGATTCGTTGATGGAGCTGTGTTGTTCTCTTGTGCTTGCGTGTCTTGCCTAGACTTTGTTGAATCTCCATCTCCAAGAGAGAGATTCTCTAAAACGTTATCTTTCGAGTCGCTATCGTTGTCTTCTCTGGATTCTCGCTCCGAGCGAGAGGATGCTATAGGCTCAATGGTGGTATCTCTATTCGCTCTGCTAACCATGAGTCCGCCACCTATCGCTGCGGTCCCAACCAGGACGGCAAGCAAGCCCGCTGTTAGAGGCGTTAGCGTTTTGAACCAGGGTAAAGGACGAGGATTGTTGTTAGCAGGTGACTGTTGGCCAAAGCTAGCGTTTGGCTGAGCCTGCGTTGCGGCTGTCTGTTGGTGAGTTGACGCAGGCATTTGCCCAGCAGGGGCGACGGCTCTGGTTTTGAACTGGCTTTCGGGTGTGCCTGGGGTCGGAGGCTGGATGGGTGTGTTGGAATGCACAACGGTGGGCGCGTTTGTATTAATAGCAGCGCCAGACGGTGTCGAACCGCCTGGCAGCATAGAGAGTGCATTGAGCATTTCGCCAGCGCTGGTGTAGCGATCGCGCGGATGAGACTGCACCGCCCGGTCAAGAATCGCCACCAGCTGAGGGCTCACATGCCCAGCAGCCTGTTGCCATACCAGTTCACCGGTTTGCATGTTGGTTGACAGCATCTGCGGCATCTGCCCGGTCAGCAAATAAATAGCCGTCAGGCCTAAGCTGTACAAATCGCTCGACGGAATGGGGCGGCCCGCTGCCTGCTCTGGCGACATATAGCCTGGCGTCCCAATCACAATCGAGCTGGTGGGGTGATTTTGGCTACTCATCACCGTGCCCATAGTCTCTCGCACGGCGCCAAAGTCGATGAGTACTGGCTGACGGGTGCCATTACGCAAAATGATGTTTTCGGGCTTCAAATCTCTATGGATAATGCCTTGCTGGTGGATGAAGTCGAGTACAGGGAGCAGCGATCGCACAATATCTACAACGACCTTTTCATCCTGCGGCACCGTAATATCTTCAAGCGTGTCGCCTTCAATCCATTCCTGCACCAGATAAAACTTCTGTGCTTCAGTGAAGTAGGCGTATAACCGGGGAATTTGTGAGTGATTTTCGCCCAAGCGTTCTAATATAGCCGCCTCACGCTGAAAGCGGTCTTGCACGACCTGATAGACTTCTGGGCTGGTGGTAATGGGCTTCAGCTGCTTAATAACGCATTTGCGCTGGGAGGGCATTTGCGTGTCTTCGGCCAGGTAGGCATGGCCAAAGCCGCCTTCTCCTAGTGGGCGAATCACCTGATAGCGGTTGTTAATAAGCATGGGTCAGTGACTGAAGAACAGAAGATAAGCGTCTGCGTTTGAGCGTATCAGAAGTATGCATGTCTTTATCTATAGCTCACTCTACAGCCCGTTGAGGAGACTATCCGCAAACTCATTATCCACACGACTAGTGTGTAAAATGACAGACACTGCCATTCCCGTCCTTACGTCGAAGCGTCTATGACCGCCTCCAAAGCTGTGAAACCTCCCAAGCAGGCCCAGTCTGACAAGCAGTCCGACAAGCAGTCTGCCAAGGCCGACCCCACTCATGGCATTCCCGAACGCCTTGCGAAGCACACCGTTCGCTATGCCGACTACCGCGAGGTTAGTCGGGATGACATGACGCCGATGATGCGTCACTACGCCGATGTAAAAGATCAGCATCCTTACGCGCTGTTGATGTATCGGGTCGGCGATTTTTTTGAGACCTTTTTTCAAGACGCGATCACCATCGCCCGGGAGCTGGAGCTAGTTTTAACCAGCAAAGATGCGGGGAAAGCCATTGGTCGGGTGCCCCTTTCTGGCATTCCTCACCACGCGCTAGAGCGTTACTGTGTGCAACTGGTGGCGAAGGGCTACGCAGTGGCAATTTGCGACCAAGTGGAAGATCCAGCAGTGGCGCAAGGCCTAGTAAAGCGTGAGGTGACGCGCATTATCACCCCTGGCACGGTGATAGAAGAAGGGATGCTGAGCGCCCGACGCAATAACTTCCTAGCAGCGGTGGTAATTGCTGGAGAGCACTGGGGACTGGCCCACGCAGATGTGTCTACGGGCGAGTTTTTGACCACGCAGTCTACTGATCTGGATCAGCTGGCTCAGGAGTTGATGCGGCTGCAGCCTGCTGAGGTTTTGGTGCCCACGAATGCGCCGGATTTGGGCGCATTGCTACGACCGGGCGAAAAGTCTGATCGGCTGCCGGAGTGTTTGCCGCCGCAGTTTTGCTATACCTTTCGTACCCAGACGCCGTTTACCCAAACTGAGGCGAAGCAGCGGCTGCTAGAGAGCTTGAAACTGCGATCGCTCGAAGGCGTCGGCTGCAATCACCTTTCCCTGGCGACCCGCGCGGCGGGCGGCCTGCTGGAATACCTGGAAGATACTCAAAAGGCCTGCTTGGCCCCTTTACAAACGCTCTCGACCTACTCCATTACCGAATTTTTGGTCATCGACCATCAAACTCGGCGCAACTTAGAAATCACTCAGACTTGCCGAGATGGGGTGTACCAGGGCTCGCTGCTGTGGGCACTCGATAAAACGGTGACGGCCATGGGCGGGCGGGCTTTGCGCCGCTGGCTGCTACAGCCACTGCTGAGTATTGCAGGCATTCAGGCACGGCAAGACACGATTGAAGAACTGGTAACCAATGGCAGTTTGCGTCAGCAATTGCAGCAGCTACTCAAGCAGATTTACGATCTGGAGCGTTTGGCGGGTCGGGCCGGGTCGGGGACTGCGAATGGGCGCGATTTGGTGGCAATGGCAGATTCCTTTGCGAAGCTACCGGACTTGGCAGCGCTGATGAATCATGCAAGTTCGCCTTATTTGGTGAAACTGCAGCATGTACCGCCGGAGTTGGATGAGCTAGGGAGTGTGCTGCGATCGCACCTAGTAGAAACCCCACCGCTTTACCTCACAGACGGCAACCTGATTCGCCCCGGCGTCAATGCACAGCTAGACGAACTGCGACTACAAATCACCACAGACGAACAGTGGATCGCCAACCTAGAAACCACCGAGCGCACTCGCACCGGCATCTCCAACCTGAAAGTAGGCTATACCAAGGCCTTTGGCTATTACATCAGCATTTCGCGTAGCAAGGCCGACCTGGCACCCACTAACTACACCCGCAAGCAAACGCTTACAAACGAAGAGCGCTACATCACCGACGAGCTGAAAACCGTTGAGGCCAGGCTCGTTCGCCTGAATGAAGAAGCTCATCGACTGGAGTATGACATTTTTATCAGCCTGCGCGATCAGGTGGCAGCGCATGTCAGTTTGATTCGTGAGGTGGCCAGCAAGGTCTCTGCCGCAGACGTGCTGGCCGCCCTAGCAGAAGTCGCCATTTACCAGGGCTATGCTCGCCCCGAAATCGTCAGCGGACGGCCCGTATTTATCGAAGATGGTCGCCATCCGGTGGTAGAGCAGTCTTTACCGGCTGGCTTTTTTGTGCCGAATGACACAGGGCTGGGCACTGTCAATGCCGAGGTGCCCGCAACAACGCCGGATTTGATTATTCTCACGGGGCCGAATGCCAGTGGCAAAAGCTGCTACCTGCGGCAGGTGGGACTCGTTCAGCTGATGGCGCAGGTAGGGAGCTTTGTTCCGGCGAAGTCGGCGATGTTGGGGGTGTGCGATCGCATCTTCACCCGTGTCGGCGCAGTCGATGACCTAGCCACTGGCCAATCCACCTTCATGGTGGAAATGAACGAAACAGCGAACATTCTCAACCATGCTACGCCACAGTCTCTGGTGTTGCTTGATGAAATTGGCCGAGGAACAGCAACCTTTGATGGACTCTCTATTGCATGGGCTGTAGCTGAGTACCTAGCTAGCGATATTGGTGCGCGCACTATCTTTGCTACGCACTATCACGAGTTAAACGAGCTTGCTTCTTTGCTCTCAAATGTCGAGAACTATCAAGTGACGGTTAAAGAAATGCCCGATCAAATTATCTTTTTGCATCAGGTGCGTCCGGGCGGAGCGGATAAGTCCTATGGGATTGAGGCTGGACGACTGGCGGGATTGCCGCCTTCTGTTATCAGCCGAGCCAAGCAAGTAATGGGTCAGATAGAACAGCACAGTAAGATTGCGGTTGGCCTAAGAGAGAATAAAACGGATGTGATTTCTAAGGCTGCTGCCAAGGCCGAAACTATAACAAAGAAGAAAAAGCGAAGAAAGAAGCCAAACGCTACGACACCTGAACCAAAACAAACAACAGAAACTTTATCTGAGCCGATGACCAATCTTGCTCTGGAGCCTTCACCAGAGGAACAATTAGATATGTTCGGTTAGGGCTGCTGTGTCGTAACTGTGCGTCGCTAGTCCTTTCAATCGATTGTTCATCTGCACGAGCACGAACCCCAGAAAGCAAAGCTGGCCAATCAAACCGACGATGGAAAGCCAGGTGACCGACGTAGCCGCTTTGCCAATAAAGGGAACGCCCAGAAAGGTCCATAAAATTCCTCCACCATTGTCAGGATAGCTGTCGGGATAGATGCCTAGCGTTAGCAATACAATCGGTGGCACAATCGCTAAAATTGCCACGATACCCGCCGCCCAAACCTGGGGTGCCCGCAGCCGACTGCTAAAGATTAGCTGCACGATAGCAGCGTAGGTGAGGGCGCTAAGCAGGAAGCTGATAGTGGTAAAGGCGATCGCGCCAGCCGTTATTTGAAAATCAGTATTCAATCTATCGAGCCAAACTAATAAAGGGAGCAGCACCGCCGCAATGATGAGGAAGTTGATGGCGATCGCCACGATCGATGGACTGCCATCGGCCCACAGCATATTGCGCCACCAGCCACTGCTGCGTCCATTTCGCTGAATCATTGACTGCCTTCGATAGTTCACCCAGTCCAACAACGTTTGGCGAGTGGGCACCAGCGCGAAAATCAGCACGAAAAACAGCGCGATATTACAGGCATACAGCATGACTAGCAGCCCGGGGCGTTCGTAATCCATCAGCTCGCGATTCAACAAAAAGCCCCACCCTAATAAATTGCCATAGGCCGTTATGCCATAGCTCAGCTGCTTACTAATCAGCGTCGACTGCGGCACCCTGAACTTACGCACAGCGATCATCCACAGCAACCCTGAGACAATGGCCAAATTGATCAGAACAAATAAATGAGACAGCAGCGGATTGCCCGATATATTTAGGTAAAACCATTCCACAATCAAAGGGTCCCAGGACCGAAATAATGCGCTGCCTGTTACGACTGTCTGCCAGGTATACCAGGTATTCCAAAGCATAAACACAGGCGCGATCGCAATCAAACACAGCCCCGCAAAAGAAACCGCGCTCACGCCCCGCTGCTTCAGCAAAGACGACGTTCCGCTGCCTAACCCCACCACCAGCGCTGCTGTATACACCGCCACCGTGCCAAAGGCCATCACGATTCCGTAGCTCAGCAGCAGCCAAATAGAAAGGCCCGCCGCCAGACCTGTTATTACAAACAGCGGCACCGCGCTCACAACCAGCAACAGGGGCAAAGCAGGTGCGCCCAGCAGCTTGCCTAGCAAAATCTCACGGGCCGGGCGCGGGCTGAGCCGAACAAAATTCAGCGTGCCCGTTTTAGCCTCGTTCGTCAGGTCATCAACAATATAGTATCCGCCCAGCGCAAACAGTGCGTAGGGCATAATCCAGGCCAGCGCCTGACAAATATCCAGTAGCCGTTCAGGGAAGACCTGATCAAACCCATCTGTGATCGAAAAGCACAGCAATAGTTGAAACAGTGCAGATAGCCCAACGGCGGCAAACACACTGCGAGGCTTTAGTCGGCCTCGATATTCCCGTAAAATTTGTGGATTGATATTGCCAAGTCGGCTGATAAAAGAAGACATAAGAGAATAGAGAAAAGTGTTTTTAGTGGAGAATGCGATCGCTGCAATTGTTTAAGCTCAAGGCTTCAAAAAGAGCCCTCAAGAAGTCTTCTGATGTCCTAGCTTCAGGAAAATATCTTGCAGAGTCTCTTTCACACTGCGAAACTCTCGTACTCGGATGCCCTCACTCACCAGCACACCCAGCAAATCCGCCGCATCATCGTCATTACCGGTAAACGACAGTAAGAACTGCCCCGACTCCCCTTTCTCGTAAGCATCTATCAGTGGATGCTCCTGCAAATAGAACTCGACCAGCGACTGTCCGTTCATAGATAAGTCACCCAATACGCTCAGTGCCAGCCGCTGCATATCTTGCCGATACAGAGACTGAATCTGACCGCTTTCCACCAGTCGGCCCTGCTCCATAATGCCAATAGAGGTACAAAAGTCTTCCAAATCGCTCAGGATATGAGAGGAGATCAAAATCGTCATGCCCTCTCGCTGAAGTCTTTTAATCGTTTCGCAATAGTCAATACGCGCTAGCGGGTCGAGTCCAGATACAGGCTCATCTAGCAACAGCAGCTTAGGCCGATGAATGACTGTACGTGCCAAGCTCAGCCGTTGCTTCATCCCCCGCGATAGCGAACTCACCAGATTATGGCGCTTATTCTCCAGATTCACCAACGAGAGCACCTCGGTGATGCGAGTCTGCAAATCCGCTGGTGCAAGGTAATACAGCTGTCCAAAATATTCTAAATAGTCCTGCACACTCAAGTCGTTGTACAGCGGAAAATCATCTGGCAAAAAGCCCAGGCTACGCTTGATATCTGGATTGGCCTGACCACGCATCAGCGCCTTGCCATCAATTGAAATATCCCCTGTCGTTGGTTGGTCGGCGAGCGCTAGCAGACGAATTAGCGTTGTTTTGCCTGCGCCGTTCGGCCCGATTAGGCCATAGACTTCACCTGCTTGTATCTCCAGGCTGACGCCATTGACCGCCGCATAGTCGTCAAATTGCTTAGTCAGCTGCTCTGTTTTCAGCGCCAAGGCATTGCTCATGGTAGTCACCGGGAGTTACTAAAGCAGGCTCGTTACACAAGTCACACTGCCCTGGCATTATGCATCAAGAGCGTTATTTTGTATTCCGGTAATTCTTACGAATCAGTTGAGAAATAAGTTACAAGGTATCCGGGTCAATATTGCGATCGCGCAACTTCTGCACCAAATCTTCCAACCGCTGCCTTTCCTGCTCGGCAACTTGTTCAGCCCGATCGGCTCTTTCGCTTTCTTGCTTTATTTGCTCATTCTGTCGAGCAATGACCAAATCTTTGGTTGGATACTGATGGCCATTTTCATCATAAAAGTATAGCCACTCTCGGGTCGGCAAATGGCCTTCTTTCCCCCTTGTCCTCCCAATGCCCAGGCCAACTTCCGGCATCCACACTGGCTGACCTGACTGTAAAACATACTCACCTTCTATCAGCCGATACACCTCCAGCGTCTGATGACCTTCTCGCTTTTGATACTTGGGGTTATAGATGGTGTAATACAGTATGCCAAGCTCTGCGTACAGCTTCATTTTTTCGCCGTACTCTTTGCCTGGCTTTTGTGAAACAATTTCTAGCACCCATATGGGCATAACCTTTTCTTGCCACACCACATAGCTGAGTCGTAAGTCTTTGCCTTCTCGGTAGTGAGGAACTCCCAGGCACAAAAATCCATCTGGCCCCACAGCTGGCTGTTTTGGCTCGTAATAAACGCCCATATTGGCACCAAAGAACCAGTCCTGGCGATCGCTCCAGGCCATTTCCAAAACGCCCCGCAGCAAAATCGGGATCAGCAGCTGAAGTTCGTTGTCCACAGGGCGGCCATCAGTATCTGGTAAGTCATGCTCAGTCGGTAGCCGCTCTGGAGATTCCTCAGAGAATAATGCTTTAGGTGGCTTGAACTGTACCATGACAAAAGACTGCTCTTGATCAAAGGATGCGCTTATCAAAAGCGTGGCTATTCCTATATATAGTAGTTCACTGCCCAACTATGAAAATCTATCGGCTACCCGCTCGCTCAGACAACTACATTTTCGTTTTGCACGACGCTGAAAGCGATACCGCTGCCGTCGTCGATCCGGCTGATGCACCGCCTGTTCTCGCCAAGCTGAATGAGTTAGGTGCTCAGCTAGTCGCCATTTTTAACACGCACCATCACAACGATCACGTGGGTGGTAACCGCGAGCTACTAAGGCAGTTCCCCGCAGCAGAAGTCTATGGCGGCGCAAAAGATAAAGGACGGATTCCCGGCCAACAGCATGACTTAAACGATGGCGATCGCGTTACATTCGCCAACCGGACGGGCCAGGTTCTATTTGTCCCTGGTCATACCAAAGGACACATTGCTTACTACTTCGCGCCGATTACCAACGAAGAACCCGGCGACCTTTTCTGCGGCGACACCCTATTCGCAGGCGGCTGCGGCAGGCTTTTTGAAGGCACACCTGCCGATATGCAGCCCTCCCTAGCCAAAATTCGTGCCCTGCCAGACAACACAAGGGTATGGTGCGCCCACGAATACACTCATAGCAACCTGAAGTTTGCGATGAGTGTGGATAGTGAGAATGAAGCGCTGCGATCGCGCCTCACCCAAGTCACCACCGCCCGCCAACAGAATCAGCCCACTATTCCCTCACTGCTGGCCATCGAAAAGGCCACCAACCCCTTTTTGCGCTGGGACACCCCTAGCCTCCAGGCGATCGCCAAAAGTCAGGATCCCATCACCGTATTCGGCCACATCCGCAAACTCAAAGACCGCGCGTAGACCAAGCTCTGGCGACCATCGAGGGCTGAGCGTAGTCGTAGGCCTTTGGCCTTCTCGCAGAGTAGTCCGTTAGCTGAGCGAAGTCGAAGCTTGCACCTTGTCCCCAAATTCAGTAATCTAGGAGACTGCGCTGCGACGGAAAGCGACACAGCAATCAATAAGTAAGAGCAATGGCGAAAAAAAGAACTCAACTGGTCCTCAGCCAGGATATCGACAAGCTAGGAAACTCCGGTGACCTGATAGAAGTAGCCTCCGGCTACGCCCGCAATTATCTAATTCCTCGCAGCCTGGCGTACCGCGTTACCCCCGGCGTCCTCAAGCAGGTAGAAATCCGCCGCGAGAAGGAGCGCCAGCGCCTAGAGGCTATCAAGCAAGAGGCTGAAGCGACTAAGACTGCGCTCAACACCATCGGCCTGTTCACCGTGAAGAAAGCTGTCGGTGAAGACGAAGCAATCTTTGGGACCGTAACGGCTGCTGAAGTCGCCGAGCTAATTCAGGCAAACGCAGGCAAAGAAGTCGATCGCCGCGACATTACACTGCCTGACATTAACAAGCTGGGCGAGTACAAGGTGGACATCAAACTCCACAGTGAAGTCACCGCAACCATTAACCTTCGCGTTGCACCCGACTAACTCAGCAATGTCATAAAACTGGCGAACATTTGTACTGTTCGTTAACTTATTAGGGTAGAGAGCCAAAGTTGCTCCCTACCCTTTTATATTAAGGATGACAGGCTGAGTTCAGCCACTTCTCCCTCCTCTTTCCATGGTTTCAGAACCTCGCTTCAAGCCCGCCATCGACCGCCTTCCGCCCCAAAACATCGAGGCGGAAGAAGCTATACTCGGCGGCGTTCTCATTGACCCTGAAGCCATTGGCCGCGTCACCGAAGTCCTCATTCCCGAGGCGTTTTACATTGGTGCCCATCGCACCATCTATCAGGCTGCGCTGGACCTGCAAGCCAGGGGATTGCCCACTGACCTGATGGGCATTGCCTCCTGGCTAAAGGACAAAGGCACGCTAGACAAAGTAGGTGGCCAAAGCCGTTTGGCACAGCTGGTAGATCGCACTATTAGCGCAGCAAATATTGACCAGTACGCCAAGCTGGTGATGGATAAATACACCCGCCGTAAGCTGATTCAGTCAGGCGGCGAGATTATTCAGCTCGGCTACGAGACCGAAACGCCCCTAGAGGAAGTGCTCGACCAGTCCGAGCAGGCGCTGTTTGGGATTACTCAAGAGCGGCCTACCCAGGGCCTAACGAAAACGTCTGATATTTTGACCGATACGTTTACCGATATTGAGCAGCGATCGCTCGGCATGGTTCTCCCAGGCCTGGCCTGCGGCTTCTACGACCTAGACGCCATGACCCAGGGTTTTCAGCGCTCTGACCTAATCATTGCCGCTGCTAGGCCTGCAATGGGAAAGTGCCTAAGTGCAGATGCAGAAATTCTGCTAGCTGATGGCTCGGTGGCGACTATAGGAACCATCTACAAAGCGAAGGCAGCAAACCTTTTAACACTCAACGACCGCTTCCAATTTGAAAAAGCTCAGCCTTCAGCCTTTGTCGATGATGGGCTCAAACCTGTGTTTCAGGTAACCACTCGGCTAGGAAGGCAAATCAAAACAACGTTGACACATCCCTATTTGACTATGAAGGGATGGCAGCCGTTATCTGAATTGGGAGTAGGCGATCGCATTGCCATTCCCCGTAAGCTCTCCGTTTTTGGTAATCAAGCGCTACCTGAGCATCAAGTTAGGCTACTCGCTTACTTTATCGGTGATGGTGGTTTGACAGGAACGTCACCGATATTCACCAATGCCAACACACTCATGCAGACGGACTTTACCGAAGCCGCCTGCCAGTTCCCTACCATCAAAGTCAGAATCAACGATAGCCAGAAAACTCGGACCCCTTCACTAGCCGTCGTTGCAGATAGTGAAGAGCTAACGCCGCATAGACGAGCTTTCGGGCAGCAGCTGGCACTGTTACTACAGTCAACTCAAAAGAGTAATCGAGAACTCGCGAATCATCTAGGCGTTAGTCCTTCGTTGGTGACACAGTGGCATCAGGGAAAATGTGCGCCCGACCCAGAAACCTATCTCGCCTTGTGCCAACTCTTAGAAGTTACACCTGAGCAGCTCGCCCCAAATGGGTATGAATCTATTCGATGGACAGGAAAGAATCCGATAGCAGCCTGGCTAAATGAGTTGGGCCTGTGGGGATGCAGTGCTCACAATAAAGCAATCCCAGCAGTTGTCTTTACGTTGCCAAGGGCTCAGCTATCTTTGTTCTTGAACCGGTTATTTGCGACTGACGGCTGGGCTTCTGTGCTCGCTAGCGGCCAGGCTCAGATTGGATATACTTCAGTCTGTGAAAAGCTCGCTCGGCAAATTCAGCATCTACTATTACGCTTTGGTATTATCTCAGCGTTGAAGCACCGACGGGTTAAGTACAAAGAGACCAGACGATCCGCCTGGCAAATTGACATCACCGATGCAGTTGCGCTCTCTACCTTTGCAAGTGAGATCGGGATTTTTAGTAAAGAAACCAATGTTAACCAAGTCGTAGAAGCGATTGAAAAAAGGAAATATCACACAAACAAAGATCTAATTCCCGTCGAAGTTTGGGATATGCTCAAAGTTGCGAAAGGACAGGAAAGCTGGACAGGCTTGGCAAAACGAGCAGCGCTAGCGAGTAGCAGTAATATTCATGTAGGCAAACGAGCCCTGAGCAGACCACGACTAAACGCACTTGCAACAACCTTAGAACATAAACCATTGCAAGATCTTGCGAACAGCGAAATCTATTGGGATGAAATTGTTGAAATTGAAGACGTCGGCTACGAACAGGTTTACGATCTCACCATTCCAAAAACTCATAATTTCGTCGCAAACGACATTTGTGTTCACAACACCAGCTTTGTACTTAATGTAGCTCGCAACATCGCCGACACACACCGACAGCCTGTTGCCATCTTTAGCCTGGAGATGTCGAAGCAACAGCTCATTTATCGCTTGTTATCGTCCGAGGCTAAAATCGAAAGTGGTCGCCTGCGTACTGGGCGCATTGCTCAGCACGAGTGGGGCCCGATGGGCCACGCAATTAATACGCTGTCGGAGCTGCCGATTTTTATCGACGATACACCGGGTATTGGCGTCACCGAGATTCGCTCGAAAGCTCGCCGATTGCAGGCAGAACAGGGGGGTGCGCTGGGTCTGATACTGATTGACTACTTACAGCTGATGGAAGGTTCGGGTGATAACCGGGTGCAGGAACTGTCAAAAATGACGCGATCGCTCAAAGGTCTTGCCCGCGAACTCAATGTGCCAGTCATTGCCCTTTCTCAGCTCAGTCGCGGGGTAGAATCGAGAACCAACAAGCGGCCTATGATGTCCGACCTCAGGGAATCTGGAGCCATAGAACAGGATGCAGATTTGATTATGATGCTGTACCGAGAAGAGTATTATGACCCTGACACGCCCGACCGAGGTATCGCTGAGATTATCTTGACGAAGCATCGTAATGGTCCTACCGGTACCGTCAAACTGTTGTTCCAGCCAGAGTACACGCAGTTCTTGAACAGAGCCTCGGATCTTTCTAATCGAGACTAGAGCGATCAAACCAAAAACGAGGTGATCGCTCCATACAAAAGAAGAATTAATACGATCTTGACTGAGAAAATTACAAAAGCACCCTGCATAAGTGCCTTGAATCCTCTGGTCCATTCCAGCCGAAAGTCCTTTACCCAGAGGTTTGCGAGACCAATCGCACCTAAATGAATAGCAAACCCAGCGATAAACCCAAAGATCGGAATTTTATGTGCGATCGCTTCGATCAGACCCAAAATAGAAGCTGTACGATAAAGCCCATTGAGAGAGTACCAGGTGTTAATAACCATGGCGACCCACAACCCGACTGCTGTGAATAGTGTGCTAGCCCCTAAAGAGATAAATATGTCATAGACACCTAGCGCTTTCTTAAGCGGAAATGCTGGTTCTGCAGCGTTAGTGGGAAAGGTATTGATTGCATCAAAGATAGGAAACTCGTGTCTGATTACTGCTGAAGCCATCTGGATAGACGAAAAAGAATGTTCAGGCTTTTTTCTAAAGCAGCGTGTAGAGGTCGAATCGCTATAACAGTGTTGTTGATTCTTCAGGTGATTTTCACCAAGGCTGTGCTCAGCAGTATCTACCGCAAGCGCAATAGAGAGGAAAAGGCATAACGACCATGCAAATGGAAAGAGCCACCTAGCCCAAGGACTCTCTGTCCTAAATCTTTTTTTATGTACTTTTGGCTTTAACGCGGTAAACGTTACCTTGGGAGAAGATGCCTGTGATGAAAATGCCTGTGACGCTGCATTTGTTGGCAATACAGATAAGGTTTCATCTCTTTGCACAGATATAGCGGCTGATGCTTCAGGAAAAGCAGCGATGACTTTTATCATCTGTTTTGCCGTTACATCTGGTTGTGCACAATAGCGACTTAGCCAAACCGCTGCAAGCCTCAAATTATTTCCGCTCAAACTCAAAGCACTTTGGACAAAGATTCGGCCTTCTTTGTCGATTCTCTCTATATTTGTACTGTCTTTTTTCTCTTCTAATACACTTTTGAGATGTGGCGCGATCGCTAATTGTTGAGATTCTGGCAGGGCAACAAATGAAAGCACAATTCGCGCGACTATCTCAGGAGGAAAATCTAAGTTGTAAGAGAGTAGTGAGCGGTTGGAGATAAAACAATATTGACGAAGCTCCGACAATGGATGTAAAGCTTGCGATGCACGCTGATTCTGTAGAAATCTGTCTATACAGATGCTCTGCTGCCAGGAGACTTCAGACGCATGTTGTAACCGTCCAGAAATCAAAATCCGCTGCACATTCGGAATGTTTAACTTGGCAAATCCTTGAGTGATCCAATCTACAATCTCTTTCTGCTGAGGTAGCTGTTCAGCGACGACACTCAGATGATAATTGCGATCACATCTTTGAACGCTTATCGCTACGTGCCGCTTTTCAAGTATTTGGTTCATTAGAGCTGCAATTGCGCTCGCACTTCCCCGTCTGGCTTGCTCCAAAATATCGTTTTGAGTTGTCATTTGAGCAGTTAGCCAATAACTCTTGCTTACTCAAATTTCCCTGAAAAAAGCCCCGTTCAACGAAATGCGTTGAACGGGGCTTTAATGTCAGACAAAGCTGACTAATCTTCCAGGCAGTTTTTTACTCATCTGAGCCAACTGACTTTGGACTAATGGGATAGAGCCTAGAGCGTAGCAGCTATTCTGGGTGCAATTACCATCGCCGTAACAGTCGCATACAGCACAAACGACAGCAAAAACATCAGAATCCCTCTAATCATCAGCAACAAAATCGTGCCAATCACTAGCGAGCCATAGTTGTTCTGCCAATCTACATTAAACCCGCCGATTACCTCACTAGTAAGCCGAACGGACAAAAAGTGTAGCGGCAGCCTGATCAGCCACGTTATAGGTCCAAATCCAGGCAGCATAGAAATTAGAATTCCTGACATTCCCAGTACTGCCGAAGCCTGATACAGCCCCATCGCAGACCTGCACGTATATGCAGAACAGACTGCAACGGCTAGCATCAGCCCTACCGCAGAAAATAAGGGATATGCAAAGAATCTAATAATGCCGTCGTACGAACCTAGCGCTTCTGCCGCCGACAGTGCAGCAACGGCAACATTTCCCCCGTAGGGCTCACTTGGCCAGTTAGCCGGAATAATATCCAGCGCCATCTCCTCTACCCAGGTTTCACCGGTATCAGCGACTGCGTCGGTGTAGGCATAGTGAATACAGGCCAGTCGAAGCGTAGAGCCAGAGGTCGCATCTTTTTGGGAGACATCCGTTAACAAAACACCCGGGAAAATCTCTTCCGACTGACTAGATAAGACAGGTGGCGTCCTATCAGAGACTTCAGAAAAGAGACCTGCTTCGTAGTTAATATACTCGCCACAGTACTCAGCAGCTTCAGTTTTCATCTCCGGCGTCATGGCTGAAGATTCACCGATCATTGCAGAAAAGAATTCCTCATCCCCCACCATCTGAACAGCGAGCGTGCACAGCTGAGGATTGCCAGTAGCCGTACTACAAACAGGAAAGTATTGAGGGGCAGCAGCGTCAGCAGTAACAGACGAACTAGCGGAGTTGATCCCCAGAAACATCAGAAATATTAAAATAAACGACCACACTACTGGAATTATCCAAACGAGCGGGCCATTGTTCTTGGGTTTCCCACCAATCTGTGTAGACGATCGCACTCCAGAACGACTGCTAAAAGCCTCACCGCGATCTCTCTTCACCCCACCCCTATCCGAATAACGCGCAAAATCCGAAGGCTGACTATCAGCATCCCCCTTCAAAACATTGTCCGCTTCTGTTGTTTCATCAACGGCATCACTATCAGGCTTTACCTCTGCCGGAGAAAGTTGTTCTACTGTGTCAGAAGGATTCAGGCAGTATCGGCTCAGCCAAATCGATCCCTTCCGCACGTCAGGCCCGTCTAGCGCCGCCAACAGGTCAAACCAGTTTTTAGTTTCTTTGCTCAGCTCGTCACTTTCAGGGGCAGCAGATTTTCGCAATGCCACATCTATATGAGGCAGGGCTTCTTGCTTCTGAGCATTTGTAAGGTCTGAAAAGGCAAGAACGCACTGTATAACGGGCTTGGACGGTAGCGTCAGACTGCCAGAGAGTAATGACTTATTGCGAGTAAAGCAATACTCACTTAGATCTAGCGGTGTTTCTACAGAGACTGCGGGTGCTGATGCGGTTTGCTTAGGCTCAGGGAATGGCGATGCGGGCACCACTGATTGACGAGGTGCTGATTGCGATGACTGTAAGGGAAACTGGATGCTTTGCTGCCAGTCTGGCTTGCTGCTTTGGTGCGCTTTGCCGTAAATGGTCACAGACTTTAGCGAGGTGATCGCTAACCGATCAAGCCCTTTTACAATCCAGCGAACGGTTGGTTTCTGCTCAGGCGCTTCAGCCGCCGATTCGACCAGTAGCTTATACGCACCGCCGCTTTGACGCACCTTTACCTGAACGCCTTTTTGCTTCAGAGTTTGGTTCATCAGGGATGCGATCGCTGCTGCCTCTCCCTGCTTCGCCCTTTCCAACACAGTCCGTTGAGTCGTCATAATCCGAGCAGTCAGCCAATACCATACCTACTCAAATTTCCCAACGCATCCTATTGCTCAACGAACAATACAAGATGGAAGGACAAATACTACATCAACTTACGCAGAAACGCTCCTGATACTTCAAAGCATCAGGAGCGCTCTTATATCACTATATTTGTTCTGACGAGAGAACTAGCTACCGATTCGCAGCAGCTCCACATCAAAAATCAGCGTGGCGTTCGGGGGAATCACGCCACCTGCACCGCTAGCACCGTAGCCTAGCTCGGGTGGGATGATGAGCTTGCGACGCTCGCCTACTCTCATGTCGAGCACACCTTCATCCCAACCTTTAATCACCTGACCCCGGTTAATGGTGAAGTCAAACGGACGACCGCGATCGCGCGAGCTATCAAACTTGGTCCCGTCTTCCAACGTGCCAACATAGTGCACAAATACTCGCTGCCCGGTCTGAGGCTGTGCGCCATCACCTTCTGCAATGATCACATACTGCAATCCAGTATCCGTCGTCATCACATTTTCTTCAGCGCTCGCGTCACCAGCCATAGCCTCTCCTTCAGTTTCTGTTAGTAAGTCACTCGCGCTCCCTTGGGCCACCAGCGTTTCTGTTTGTTCTATCGAGGCAGGCTGATTGTTCGCGCTATCGGCGATCGCTCTTTCGCCATCGCCCCCAGTGAACTGTGCTACTAGCAGCACCGCGCAGCAAGCTGCCACCACGCCAAAGCTAATTAATATTTCTCTCATAGTCCTAATAGATAGCCCCTCAAAATAAGGATTCACTACATTACAACGGCCCTAGTGTACGACGGATCATCGCAACTAGACCTGAATAATGAAGGTAACTTAGCTTTTCCAGTCTTTGTTCTCTAGCTCTCGAACCTGACGCTCTAGCCGATCTAGCCTGCCGCGTAGCTCATCCATTTCGGCCTGTCGGGGTACGCCCAAATCTTGCATAATGTTGCGAACCTGACGCTGCATTTGTTTCTCTAATGCGCCCTGGTCAATATTAAACTGAGCCATAAAATCATCCACAAAGCCCTTAGCCTGGTCCGGATCTAGCTTGCCATCGCGGACTAGCTCCTCGCTCATCTTCTTGACCCTTTCAGCCACCAAAGACGTCGTCCCAATGCCAAACATCAGTAGCTGCCTGAGCATGTTAGAGCTATCCATAGCCATCTCCACATAGTGAGCGCGTGTCGCTGCCTCAAAAAACAAAAACGCGCAGATTACCTTTTCATTTTGGCAAACTATCCTCAACACCAGCGGGCGGTTTACCGTATGAGCCACTCCCTTTTTTGAGCGATTTTCTTAGAATTGAGAAACACGCTACCTTCACTCACATTCACGAGCGCTTCCCAGCGCCTGAAGACTATGCCAGCCTGCCCGCAGTGCGATCGCACTATTACGTCTGAAGCAATCCACTGCCCTCACTGCAATATCCTGCTCAAAGCTCACGGTCATCCTGGCATGCCGCTATATCGCGCTGAGGCAAACACCTACTTGTGTGCAACTTGCGCCTACGACGCTGACAATAGCTGCAATTTTCCTAAACGCCCAACCGCGACGAGCTGCACGTTGTATCAAGATGTGAATGCACCGATGGAGTCTAGCAGTAAGCTAGTGTACAGGCTTCCCTGGTGGCGAAAGGTCAATAAGGCGTGGTGGGTGGTTGCAGCCTTACTGGCGATCAGCATTCTCATTTCATTCTTTTAAGTTTCGTTCCTTGAAGGCAATGTAACAAGCTTGATACGCAGCGCGACAACTCTCTATATACGAATCGATACAAACCCAGCATCCGCATCAAAAAACCGTGTTATCACAACCAGTAGAAGCTCTCTACACCAAGGTTCATTTATGATTTCATCTGTGCTGGCATACACAACAGTCTCTGATCTTTTCTACCTGCCTACCCCACTCGAAGCCGCCATCTATTTAGCGGGTCTGCTTTTCTTAATGGCTTGCCCCTATGTCTTCGTTGCCGTTGCCGATAAGGTAATGACCGCAGTGAAGAAGCCTCGGCAGGTGCAACCTCGTACAGAGCCACAGCAGCCTGCCTCATAAGTGGTCGACGTCGACGTTGTTCATTCCTAGTGTCGTAGCCTGGTTAACGCTGGTTGCGCTCCGTGACTGCTGTGAATTAGGCGATGGTAAACCAGTACTCGCTGGCTTTCGAGTGTCTATCGTTTCTACAGATGGATCTGATTGCGTACTGCCCTCTACAGCGTCCACCTGGCGAGCGATCGCATAGGCAATATAGTGACTTACCGAAACACCTTCCGCTTTCGCCAACGTTTTTAGCTGCTCGTGTATCTCCTCGGGCAGCGTAACCATCACACGATGCATAACCAAACGGCCCACCTTGATTGAATCTTCGTCTTTGTGTCGTAGCCTATTCTACAAGCTGCACCGTCCATATAACAGTTACCTGGCAGTTGCCTGGAGCCAGTCAAACAGGTAAAGCATTACAATTGTCAGAGCGCTCCCTAGCTGCGCCAAAAGACGTGCCTAAGATGCGCCTAGCCACTGGTTCCCCAATTCATGACCTCTACTCTCGTATCGCCCAGCGAAATTTCAGCCGCCGTTGAACAACGACGCAATTTTGCCATTATCTCTCACCCCGACGCGGGTAAAACGACTCTAACCGAGAAGCTATTGCTGTATGGGGGTGCCATTCACGAGGCGGGTTCGGTCAAGGCTCGGCGAGCGCAGCGTCACGCGGTTTCTGACTGGATGGCGCTAGAGCAACAGCGGGGTATTTCTATTACTTCCACGGTGCTGCAATTTAGCTACGATGATTATTGGATTAATCTGCTAGATACGCCTGGTCACCAGGACTTTAGTGAAGACACCTATCGCACCCTGGCCGCTGCGGATAACGCGGTGATGCTAGAGGACGCAGCAAAAGGTTTGGAGCCGCAGACGCGTAAGCTGTTTGAGGTATGCCGAATGCGCGACATGCCGATTTTCACCTTCTTCAATAAGCTGGACCGGCCTGGACGTGAGCCGTTGGAGCTATTGGATGAGATCGAGCAGGAGCTAGGGCTGACCACCTATGCGGTGAACTGGCCCATTGGCATGGGCGATCGCTTCAAAGGCGTGTTCGATCGGCGCAAGCGGCAGGTTCACCTGTTTGAGCGAACAGCCCACGGTAGCAAGGAAGCCAAGGACAACGTACTCGACTGGGGCGATCCCAAAATTCAGGAGCTAGTCGGCGATGAGCTATTTAACCAGTTTTCTGAAGAGCTGGAAATGCTCGATGAAATTGGACCAGAGCTGGACCTGGAAATGGTTCATGCCGGGCAGATGACGCCTGTGTTTTTTGGCAGCGCCATGACGAACTTTGGTGTAGAGCTGTTTTTAGAAGCCTTTTTGGACTACGCGCTAGAGCCTGGTACTCACGAAAGCACGATTGGCCCAGTGCCACCCACCCGAGAAGAGTTTTCAGGTTTCGTGTTCAAGCTACAGGCGAATATGGATCCTCGGCACCGCGATCGCATTGCCTTCATCCGCGTGTGCTCCGGCAAGTTTGAAAAAGACATGGTCGTCAACCACGCCCGTACTGGCAAAAATGTGCGCCTCTCCCACCCGCAAAAGCTCTTCGGCCAAGGCAGGGAATCTTTAGAAGTGGCCTACCCTGGTGACGTGATTGGCCTGAATAACCCAGGCATGTTCTCCATTGGCGACACTATTTACCAAGGTGAGCGGCTGGAGTATGAGGGTATTCCGTTCTTCTCCCCGGAGATGTTTGCCTATCTCAAGAATCCGAACCCCTCTAAGTTCAAGCAGTTCCGTAAGGGCGTTTCGGAACTGCGCGAGGAAGGCGCTGTGCAGATTATGTATTCTGCTGACGAATCGAAACGCGATCCGATTTTGGCAGCAGTCGGTCAGCTGCAATTTGAAGTGGTGCAGTTCCGGCTAAAGAACGAGTACAACGTGGACACAAGGCTAGAGCCGATTGGCTACAGCGTGGCCCGGTGGGTAACCGGTGGCTGGCCAGCGATCGAGAAGGCTGGACGTATTTTTAATACAGCGACAGTCAAGGATAGCTATGGTCGCCCTGTTCTGCTGTTTAAAAACGAGTGGAACTGTCGCCAAACGGAGAGCGACCACCCAGAGCTGAAGCTAAGTAATACCGCACCTGTCGTCTCTGGTATGCAGCCAGAAGACATCTAGCGTAAACAACTGTTACGTTGTCCGCAGAAGAGATTAAGCGTTAATAAGCTTTGAGCCGTCTGGGGATCATCCCATGGCTCACTCGTTAGCATAAGGGAGTAGCCCGTCGGAACCCCGGAGGACCACTTCATGACTAAGCACATTCTTCTTTTAGTTCTCATCGGATTAGCGCTAGCGGTGTTTCATATTCCCAGCGTGATTGTTCCGGTTGCTGCGATCGCTACGCTATCCTTCTTCACCATCAAGCTATTCTGGCGAATGATGCAGTCATTCTCCTCCAGCGCTCAGCCCTCACAGACAACTGTATCTGCTCCCAGCGCCTAATATTGTTAGTTTGGCTTTGGTCGCCTAGTTTTGTTGTTCGGGCAGTCCGCTACCATACCGCCGAGCCCCGCCCGAACGCACGTACAGCATCATCGCTAGCGTCATTTGCTTCATCGGCCAGTACACTGCTGCAATAATCAGCGCGGTAATCATCATCACTGCAAGCGATTCTGGGTTCAGCAGTGCGCGAATTGTATACAGCAGCACTTTGTGTGGCACGGTTACAAGGTCCCAGCTATTGAACCGGGGAAAGCGCCCGATGTAGATGCCAATTGCACAGAGCGTGTGGAGCAGCAGCTCAGCCGGAAGCACCCACTGTGACCAGCCCTGTTTGGTCAGGTAGTGGCCCATATTTACCAGCGCCGCGACGTATGCCTCTACCCCAATCAGCATAAATATTAGATACTGCGGCACCAATACCAGCACCACTGTCCACATCGGCGTGCCTTCGCGAATAAATTTGACGATGTGAATAATGTCCGTGAGCACGTAGGGTGCATTCGGTAAAAAGGCGACAAATACCGCTAAGCCTATCCACCAGCCCAACCGGCGGAGACTAGTGCCTTTGCGTCGAAACAACCACAGGCTTAGCACGAAGGGAATCAGTGCCAGGAATTCATTCCACAGCATGAACGGCATACTGCGATTAGCAGCGTGTAGTGAGCTCCAAATCCACTCAGAGAGATCGCTAGGCAACATAGTTCTTCGCTCGTTGACGATGTTAACGGTTAACCATTCACTACCAGCTTTCAAGGGGCTATTGCGGAAAATAAAGCCTGCAAATGTGCACGAATAGCAACATAATGTGGGCGGTATTGCCCTTAGCCGATAAAATGGTCCGGTTGCTTTAGGCGATCGCACCCCTTGATAGAACGGTATACCTTGCCCGAAATGGGCCAACTGTGGACAGACGAGTACAAATTTCAAACTTGGTTGCAAGTAGAAATTGCAGTCTGCGAAGCGCAGGCAAAACTGGGAAAAATCCCCCAGGACGCTGTGGATACCATCAAGGAAAAATCCAAATTTGACGTCGAGCGCATCCTCGAAATCGAGGCGGAAGTGCATCACGATGTGATTGCCTTTTTGACCAATGTCAATGAATACGTTGGCGATGCGGGCCGCTACATCCACGTCGGCATGACCAGCTCTGACGTGCTGGACACCGCGCTTTCATTGCAGATTGTCGCTAGCCATCAGCTGATTCAAACCCACGTCGAAAATCTGATTCAGGCGATTCGCTACAAGGCCCAAGAGCACCGTGACACGGTCATGATTGGCCGGTCTCACGGGATTCATGCCGAACCCATGACCTTTGGCTTCAAGCTAGCTGGCTGGCTGGCCGAAATGCAGCGCCACCGCGAACGCCTAAACCGCATTCAAGAAGAAATCGCCGTCGGTCAGATTTCCGGCGCGGTGGGCACTTACGCCAACATCGACCCCGAAGTCGAGGAAATCACCTGCCAGATTCTGGGACTCAAGCCCGATACAGCTTCTACCCAGGTAATCTCTCGCGATGTGCATGCAGAGTTCATGATGACCCTGGCAGGCGTGGGCGCATCGATTGAGCGCTTTGCGGTAGAAATTCGCAACCTGCAGCGCACGGACGTGTTGGAAGTGGAAGAGTTTTTCGCGAAAGGGCAAAAAGGGTCTTCGGCGATGCCCCACAAGCGCAATCCGATTAAGTCGGAGCGGCTGACGGGGATGGCGCGGATATTGAGGGGGAATGCGATCGCTGCGCTTGAAAACGTCGCCCTCTGGCACGAGCGCGACATCTCCCACAGCTCCGTCGAGCGCGTCATCTTCCCCGACAGCTGCATCCTTACCCACTTCATGCTGGTCGAAACCACCAAGCTGATCAAAAAGCTTCAGGTATACCCAGAGAACATGAAGCGCAACATGAACCTGTATGGCGGCGTAGTCTTTAGCCAGCGGGTTCTGCTCACCCTGGTCGAAAAAGGCATCAGCCGCGAAGATGCCTACCGCATCGTGCAAACCAACGCCCATCAGGCCTGGAACACCCCCGGCGGCGACTTCAAAAAGCTGCTCGAGTCCGACCCCCAGGTCAAAGAAAAGCTCACCCCCGAAGAAATCACCGAGTGCTTCAACCCTGACTATCAGCTTCGCAACCTCAGCAAGGTCTATCAACGATTGGATATATAGAACTGCTTCAGTTTTCTTCGTAAGCCAAAGCAGCGTACGCAGAGACCGATGGGTGCGATCGCCGGGCAACAAAAAGACGTACGAAGGAGTTCTCTTCGTACGTCTTTTTAATAGAGGCTTTGCTGTTGAGCAGCTACTGTTCTTCTTCGTCCTCGAAATACTCGTCGTCTTCGCTGGGCTTGTCCATTTCTTCTTTGAATCCGCGTAGGGTTTTCCCCAGCGCACCGCCTAGCTCAGGAATTCGCTTGGGCCCAAAAACCAAAACGGCCACAACCCCAATAATCACCATTTCTGGGACGCCCAAACCAAACATCACGTCACTCCTAAATACGCAGCTTTGCTGTGACCATCATAGACGCTTGGGCGCTAAAGAATCGTTATATACGTATTGGTCATCTCTAATGGGAGTTTTCTGAGTACTTGATTCTGCAAATCTGGTTCTAAGCCGAGCATCTCCAAGGGAATCACACCAATCAAAGCATTTTCTCCTCCAGGTAGTTCTAGACACTCAAAGGTACCTTCCCTACCGCAGAGTGAAATTCTGGCATCTTGAAAAACACGTGCCTCACTCACACCATTCGCAGTTGCGACTGGCACTACTTTCAATAGTTCTAATCCCAACGTCTTGATTACGTCTGTGGGCAAACACAGTGTCGTTGCACCCGTATCGATTAAGGCATTTTGTACAGTAACAGAGCGAACTTCCTCGGCAGGGATAAATCCCCTTGATGATGCAGATTGGTCCGCTCTGTTAGTGATTGTTATCTCGGTTAGAACCTTGCCCATAGGATGCGTTTTCGTCTTAGACATATAGCTTTACCGAATTACTATATGCCTATTATGACGGACATCTCAGTGATGACGTGATTCTAGCCATGTGCGTAGCTCGTTCTCTGAGCAGTGGCTAATTCGCTGATCGGAAATAGGATCGTACGCAAACCAGACGACGCCCTGCTTTGTTGACTTGGTCCATACGCGCAGCTGTTGTGTGCCTGTGAAAAAGAGGAGAAGCTCCTGTGCGAGCTGGCGAATAGCTGTGGAGAAAGAAGGTGCGGACTGGGTTGCCTGGTTTGATTGAGGCGCGACATCTCTCTGCCATAGGACTTCTAACTGGGAGCGAGATTGTGCGGTTGAGTGAGTCATGAATCGTACCTGAACTCTTGTATAATCTGCATTTTGCTTACAGCGCAACTAGAGACTATGGCCTGCGTTCTATAAAGCAAAGTGCTGCGCGAATAACTAAATGCATTCAGCTATTCGCTACATGTCCACAGCTTAGGCAACCTGAATTGGAGCGGCAAAGCACCCTATCTATAGGAGCTATGCAAAAGATAGATGTGCCGGGACATCAGAATCGCGATAGCCTGACAACAAGCACACCGGAAGCGAGCCATGGCCGGAAAACCCGCGAAGACTCTCCGTGAAAAAGTTAAATTCTCTCAGCTCAGAACGCTGATTGCCATTGCTGAAACTGGCAGTTTTAGTGAAGCTGCTATGCGCCTGGATGTCAGTCAGTCGACGGTAAGCCATAGCATCGCTGCACTAGAAGATGCACTGGGTGTGATTTTGATTCATCGCGGCAGGCAAAGAGCCTCACTAACACCTGTGGGCGATCGCATTCACAACCAGGCCCTGCAAACCCTCGCCCTAGTCGACGATATGGGCAAAGAGGCCACCCGCGCTCGCGGTATCAAGGGTGGATTGGTCCGCATTGCGGCCTTTCGGAGTCTGGCGAGTGAGGTACTGCCTGGGGCGATCGCGCACCTCCACGAACATCACCCCACCGTTCAAGTCACCATCAGTGAATTTGAAAGCACGCAGGGCATTACCGACGCCCTGCGAGAAGGACACGCCGATCTAGCGATGGCCTCTTTGCTACCTGGCGACAGTTTTGAAAGCTTCCAAATTATCGAAGACGGCTTTATCGCTTTGCTACCCCCTAACTATTCACCCGCCACCCACAGGCTAACTTGGGAAGATCTGCACACGGCGACACTAATCACGTCATCGAGTGAGTGCTGCCACGGCGTTCGCAATCTCCTCAAGCAGGCGCAGCCACCCATTGCAATGGACTACCTAATCGCCAACGACTCTACCATCGTTAGCATGACTCGTCAGGGCTTAGGGATTGCCCTCATGCCAGAGCTCGCTGCCCAGCCCGTTCCCGACGAAGTTCGGATTGCCGAGCTACCGTTTCAAATTAGCCGCCCGCTCGGGATCAGCTGGCTACGCGATACGCTGCTAACCCCTGCAACCTACGCCTTTCTCGACACGTTCAAGCATCTAAAGGCGGAATACCAAAACGGCAAAGCGCAGTATAGTAGCGAGCGTGCATGCTCTAGTGCCAACGGCGAGGCGATCACTTCCGATGAGAAAGCTCCTATTCCTGCTGCCCGGAACCACTAAACAGTTTTTTGCAGGAGGGCTAACTGCTGAACTCAATACGATGAAGCTCGCGCAGCAGATTTGCGAGGCTGAGGTGGTCACCTATCGGCAAAGAGAGAAAGGCACACCGTTTTTAGAGGATGTGCTGGCCGATGGCCGCTACCAGGACTGCATTTTTGTAGTGAGCTGGGGGTTTGATGTGCCCAAGCTGCTGAAGAAGATTGGCGATCGCCCCACCATTTATCACGCGCACAGCAGCGGATACGGCTTTTGCGTTCCTCCCCGTGTGCCTATCATCACCGTTAGCCGCAACAGCATGGGCTACTGGGGTGAAAAGGCCCTCAGCTCACTGATTTACTATTTGCCTAATCAAATCTCTAAAGACTTCGAGAATCGTCACTTACCTAGAGATGTCGATGTCCTGGTGCAGGCCAGAAAATCGTCTGAATACTTGCTAGAACAGCTTGTTCCCGCATTAAAGAAGCAGTGCAATGTAGTTGTCCTCGATAGCTATGTAGAGGATCTCATTGGGTTATTCAACCGCAGCAAAGTCTATCTTTACGATTCGGCTGAATATTGGGGCCGTTATGGACTCACCGAGGGCTTTGGGTTGCCGCCTATGGAAGCGCTCGCCTGCGGTGTTCAAGTCTTTTCTAGCGTCAATCATGCCCTGGCTGACTATCTAGATCCTGGCTTCAATGCTCAAAAGATTTCCGGCTATGCAACTGGCTACGACGTGCAGCGAATTTTACAGGCCGCAAAGCATCACGATCGCTACCGTGGACCATCAGAAGATTTTTTTATGATCTACCGTAGCGAGCAACTCGTTCCCAGACTATGCACCATTCTGGAGGATATTAACGCTTTTTTCGACTACCAGCGCAGTGCACCGACCGATATTCCCCAGCTCACTCGATGGCGAGTTGTTTATCTAAGCGCGAAGAGAATTTTGAACAAAATCAGCAAAAGTTAGAACCACAGGTAGAAGCACAGGTAGTTAGTGCAACGGTGCTTTTGCTGACAGTATTTACCGCTACGAACCAGACAAAAAGCTGTCGCACTAAGCACTCAGTACCATTGGCAGAAAGGCCAGAATGCCTTACGGCTTCATTATTTCAACACAATTAATTACGTAGATTTGAGCTTATGATGGGTGTCGGCAGTCGGTCATATTGCAAGTCATCGTACCTTTCTCAGAGTTCCGTTGAATTCCTGAGACCCATCAAGTTTTGTTGGGGAACAATTTAATTACGTTTTTTCTTTAGCTGTCTTCAATGGCTACTTTCCCTTCTCAATCTGCGGTTGCACAGCGCCTTGGCAATCAGTACGAAATTCAATCGAGCATCGGTCAACCTTTCGGCTATCAGCAACTGCGTGCAAGAGACCTCAAGAGTCAGCGCTCCGTCGTCATCAAGTCCCTCACGGTAGAAGAAAAGACACCCACTGGGGATATCTGTTGCTTTGAGCGAGAAATTCATCTGCTAAAGTCTTTGAGCCACCCCACAATCCCTGAGTATGTTGATGATTTCAGCATGGATACGGACGAAGGAAAAGGGCAAGTGTTGGTGCAGACACATCAGGGCGGTCAGACCCTGGAGCAATATATCAAGTCGGGAAAAGAGTTTAGCGAAGCCGAGATTAAGTCTATTGCGAAGCAGCTGCTGCAAGGGCTGATTTACTTCCACAGCAAAGGATTAGTCCATCGCGATATTAAGCCCAGTAACATCTCGCTTGTGGCCTTAGATTCTGAGATCGGGCAGGCTAGCTGGCTGAACCTGGGTACGGTGCAATACCTGCAGGCGCAACGACCAGATGCGCTGGTAGGTACCTATGGCTACATGCCGCCAGAGCAGGTAGGGGGGCAAGCGGCGTTTACGTCCGATCTCTATAGCCTGGGGGCTACGTTGGTGTATCTCACGCTGGGGCGTCACCTGGGCGAACTGCCTCGCAAGGGATATGCGGTTCAGTTTGCCTGTAGCCCCTCCCGTTTGAGCGGGAACTTCCAGCAGTGGATTAACTGGTTGATTGAGCCTCGCGTGGCCAATCGTCCGGCATCTGCCAAGCAGGCGTTAGGTGCGCTCAATCACCTGCCGCTGGCGATGCTAAAGCAGCGGCTATGCCAGCCCAAAAAGGCTCAGCTGACGCCTGTGCCGATCACAACCAATGGTCAGGCAAGGGGGCTTGAGCAGTACCAGCCTTTCTTTACCAAAATCCAGTCTAGAAAGTCTCCTCGCGCCCTCGCGTTGACGATTCCGGCGGTGGGCATCCAGTCTTCTGCTTTTAAGCGGGCGGTGGTGTCTTTGGGCATCGGCAGCATGCTGCTAGGGGCAGCGTTGTATTTGCTGAATATGCTGGAGCTTTCAGCCACTCTACTGGCGAGCACAGATGGATTGGCGACGCTGACTGCGGCAATTCTGGCCTTAGTGGGCTGTGTGTATAGCTGGCGCTTTTTGAGCAGTGGGCTCCGTCAGCTACAAGTATCGTTGCTACGCCAGGTACAAATTCAGATAGAGTCTGACGTTTTGCTGGTTTCCTATCGCTATTGGCTGCGATCGCCCATTTACATCGTCAATACTAAGCGCGAGTGCATTTACAATATCAGCGCCCTGCCCGACGGCAGCGCCCTGCGCATTTTGACCCATCACAACCGTACTCAAAACGCCTGCCTATGCTACAAGCTAACGGTCAACGACGGTATGCTCAGCCGCCGTGACGTTCGCTGGCTCACGTCTTTACTTAACGAATGGCGGACTCATCCCGGGTGTATGTAGGCATAACGACCAAAAATCATAACGACCAAAACTAGACAAGCGGCAGGGCAGTTTCATTTTTTGAAACTGTCCTTTCTATTGAGACAAGTCCCGGCATACTAAGTGAAACGCTGCCGAGAAGACACACCTATCGTCAGTGTAATGTGTGACAAATGGCTGTTTCCTCTCGCGTTCGCTCACGTAGGAAACAGCCATTTTTTTGCTGAGCCGATCAATTTACTAGATAGCGCGTCAGCTCGACAAAACCCTGAACTTCGGCGGCGCTGGTAATGTAGGTTGGCATGTGGCCAAGGCGTGGCAGATAGTGGGCGACGTTGGCAACGCCGACAGAATGGGGAAATTGTTCGGCGTCAAACAAACTTTCGTCATTGGGACTATCGCCGACAGTTAGGACCGCGTCTGCTGAAAGCTGGTCAAACTTTGCCGCGAGAACGCGCTTTAGCCCGGCTGCTTTGTTTTGCCTGAGCACTTGAATATGGCACTGTACGTTGCTGTAGGTAAAGCCCATGGTCTGCGCCTGGCAAGTTTCCCGTAGCCAGTCAATATCTGCTGGCTCAAGGCCTGCAACATCGAAGGTCCAGTCTGTAATGCGGTAGGGGTTATCTAGGGAGGGCTTCAGGTGCGGATGGCGTTGTTGGAGCTTTTGGAAAACTTTGGAGAGTCGATCGCGATGCTGACTCATCCGAGGGATATCGGGCAAGATGATTGGGTCTGGCTGCTGTTTGTCGATGTAGAGGCCGCCGTTTTCGGCGATCGCACCCACTACGGGTAAATAGTTCACA
Source organism: Cyanobacteria bacterium J06581_3 (assembly GCA_038531675.1). Taxonomy (GTDB): domain Bacteria; phylum Cyanobacteriota; class Cyanobacteriia; order Phormidesmidales; family Phormidesmidaceae; genus Phormidesmis. The sequence continues at coordinate 105,785 of JBCBBK010000016.1, read as the reverse complement.
ATGGCGCTTACCCAGCCAGCCGAGCGCCCCGTCACAATCATCACCTCTATCTTGTGATGCCGTAAAGATTCAAAAGCTTCTAGCAGCATAGGGGTAAATTCACCGTCTGCTGTCAACGTTCCATCCATATCTGTAGCCACTAGCCGAATCTGGCTTAAATGGGCTTTGCTCACTGCGGCGGTCAGTCCCTGTGGTTGGCCCGTCATCTTCCATGCATCCTTTATCAACTTTAGCCATTCTGACATCAGCTGTGGGCATTCTGAAACCAGGCAATTGCCCACAGCAGTCCCTGGCAGCAGTCCCTGGCAGCAATCCATGTCAACTGGCAACACATCTCCTATTTTAATTGCGCAAACCCCAGCAGAAGCGCCGACAGCGCCGACACCTCCCACACCGACTAATTTGTGGATGTACAGCACTGGCGGACTCTTTGTGCTGCTTATGGGTCTGGGTGTGTATTCGTATTTGCAAACCCGCAAGCTACAAAAGCAGCTTAAGTTTGAAACCTATAAGAGTAAGGAGCTGCACAAGCGAGTCAAACTAGCGCTCGGCACCATCACCAAAATGGAGCGCAACCCAGATTTGATCCATTCGCGAGACTTTAACCTGGATTATTTGCGAATGCGCATGGAGGAAAAGCAGTTTAACTTTGCGATTGTCAATCAGCTGAAGGTCAAAGTTAAACAGCGCATCAGCGAGGCGCTTAGGCCTCAGCAGGCTAGTTCTGGCATGGTGGGTATTGCCAGCACCAAGCCCCGTCAGGTGAATGAAATATTTGACGTGGAGTACATGGCGCCTAACGATCCGCGCAAGCGCAAGCGGGTACTGTTTCGGATTCAAATTCAGCTAACGAAGCTACCGGCGCAGGCGACGTCTCATACGGTGCAAGAAATTGTGAAATGCATTGAAAACTTCTTGAACCCGAAGGATGCGGAAGGCTTTTGGCAGCCAACGCTGCAAGGGCGAATTGCCAATATGAAATGGGACCAGAAGGCTAAGCCGACGCCATTGCTGGTGTTGCAGCAGACTAATGAAGGGGTGAATGTGACCTTTAGAACGAAGAAGAATAAGCCTTCGATTGTTTGAGATGGGTCGGCACTGCGCGCCACTAACCAACCCCCAACTCCACAAACAAGTCTTCTCTACTAAAAAGCCTTCTCCAGATCTGGAGAAGGCTTTTTAGTAGAGACCTAACGCAGTCTATCTCAGCCAGTTCTTCAGCCGGGAAGCGACCTGTGGCCTTCTTAGTTTCCTCATGGCCTTAGTCTGAATCTGCCGAACTCGCTCACGCGATAGCTGAAAAATGCCGCCGACTTCTTCTAGCGTGTGGGTTTCGCCAGTGGTGAGGCCGTAGCGCAGGGCGATAATTTCCTTTTCTCGCTCGGTGAGCACTTCGGTGAGCACGTCGGAGATTTCCTGACGCATCATCGATTCGCTGATTTGCGATTCGGGAGAGAGGGAGTGGCCGTCTTCGAGCAGTTCCATGAGCTCGGTGTCTTCGCCTTTGCCGACCCGGTGGTTGAGCGACAGCGATTTGCGCTGTACTTGCTGGAGCGATCGCAGCTGCTCTGGCGTAATATCCAAAGCTTCGGCGATTTCAGCCTCGGTGGGTGTGCGTTCTAGCTCTTTGCGCAGTTCGCGGCTGGCTTTTTTTAGCTTGTTGAGCTTCTCGACGATGTGAATAGGCAGGCGAATCGTGCGAGCATCATTGGCGATAGTGCGGGTAATACCCTGACGAATCCACCAGTAGGCATAGGTCGAAAACTTATACCCCTTATCTGGGTCGAACTTTTCGGCGGCGCGATTTAGCCCCAGGGCACCTTCTTGAATGAGGTCGAGGAAGGGAACGCCCCGGTTGAGGTAGCGCTTGGCAATGGAAACCACCAGGCGCAGGTTGGAGCGAATCATCCGCCGCTTAGCCGCGCGGGCCTTACGCAAGCGCTGCTTGAGCTGAGCTTCACTACAGTCAAAAGAGACCGCTAGCTCAGCCATCGTTGGTTTGCGCGTTAGCTCTTCTTGTAGCGACTGTGAGCGGTTTTCAACCTCAAGGATAATTCTGACCTGACGAGCCAGCTCAATTTCTTCGGTGGCTTGCAGGAGCGGATAGCGAGCCATCTCCTTGAAGAAAGCACCGACAGCGTCGTCGTTAGCTGCTTTCCGATAGCGCGTAGAAGCAGTGGCCTTTTCAGAGTACTGCACCGAGTACTGTAGGGCATCAGCATCGTCGTCGTCGGCATCGTCTTCGATGGAAGCTAGCTCATCGGCATCGACCAAGTCTTTGTCACTGCTATCAAGGTCAGTGTCGGTATCTGTAATAGCGATATTATTGGACTTACCAAAGCCCAGATCGGCATCATCATCGTCGGTAAGCAGTGCGACCTTGGTAGCAGCGGCCGCTGTTGTTACGGCTGCTACTGCCGTAGCCCGAGACGTTGATGAGAGGTTGATTTCAGAGTTATGGAGGGCTGTCATAATTTAGAAGGGTATTCACGTCATGACGAGATTCAAGGTTAGAGCGTTCTCGGAGACTCCTTAATCAAGTTGGCCTAAGCAAAACTGTACCTTGTGCGGTTGACATATGCGCTCGATATACAGAAATGTTTGATGACCGTGATTGCTCTCACTATAGCAATGCTTTATTAAGAAATTGTGCGGTCTGATAACATACATGTTTTTCTGAAGCGCTACAGAATTCCGAAAGGTCTGACTTAACAGGGTTTTCATTATTTTTGTTACGATTCTTTTTCGATTCTCATTAATTTAGCTAGTCATGCCTTACTCGACAGCGGGTCATATTCGTAAATCAGAGATTTCAGTGATAGAGAAATGAGCATGCCCACGGCAGTTTCATCCATGGGCTGGTTAGAGGCATTGGTAGACTCTCCGGGCGCTTCAGGGCTTTATACCTACCGCATACCCGCCGAGATTATGGTGAGCGAAGGAGACATTATTAGTGTGCCTTTTGGCACTCAGCAAGTGGGGGCGATCGCTATCCGCCTTTTGGCCCACGCCCCTGAGGGACTAACCCCCTCCAGTATCAAACCGATCGAAGCCGTCATAAATACGACTCTATTTACTAAAGAGTATTGGACTGCTTTAAACCGTGTTGCAGACTACTATCAGACACCTTTTATTCGAGTTTTAAAGGCAGCTTTACCGCCAGGATTGTTATCTAAATCACAACGTAGAGTGCGCTTGCGCCAGTCGCTATCTGCCGAGAAAATGGCGGTGCTGATGACGGGGCGCGGGTTTTCTCGGTCGGCTGTAAAACTCATAGAAGTCCTACAAAGCTCACCGACAGGTGATTACAGCTGGCAGTATTTAAAGCAGCAAATTAAGGCACCGCGTAAAACGGGCACCGCCACGCAAGCGCTTAGCGCTTTACAGCGGTGTGGATGGGTGGAGAGCTATCTGGCACCGCCGCGATCGCCGAGCGCCCAAAAAAGGCAGGCCGTATTGCTTACCAGCAGTGAGCCGTTAGACCCCCTCAGCCAAAGGCAGCAGGCGATATTAATCGGGCTGCAGCAAGCGGGCGGCGAACTGTGGCTAAGCGACGCGCTCCAGCAGCTACAGACCACCAGTAAAACGCTCAAGAAGATGGCAGAGGCTGGTGTTTTGGTCATCGAGCCGAGGGAAATTCTGCGAGCGGGTAGCCATTCAACGGCCCAGCCCGACCAGCCAAAGTCGCTGACAGCCGATCAGGCGCTGGCGCTGGAAACCCTGCATAAATTAGAGGGGTACGCGGAGGCGCTGCTGCACGGGGTAACGGGCTCGGGAAAGACGGAGGTGTATTTGCAGGCGATCGCACCCGTCCTACAGGCCCAAAAGTCGGCCCTGGTGCTGGTGCCAGAAATTGGCCTCACGCCCCAGCTAACGGACCGCTTTCGCAGTCGGTTTGGCCAGCAGGTGTGTGTGTACCACAGCGGCCTTTCCGAAGGCGAACGCTATGATACTTGGCGGCAAATGCTGAGGGGGGGCGCTCAGGTGATAATTGGGACCCGATCGGCTGTTTTTGCGCCGCTGCCGAATCTGGGGATGATTATTCTCGATGAGGAGCATGACAGCAGCTTTAAGCAGGATCGGCCGATGCCCTGCTATCACGCTCGGCAGGTGGCTAGGTGGCGATCGCAATTGGAGGGCTGTCCGCTGGTTTTGGGGTCGGCGACGCCGTCGTTGGAGACGTGGGTGCGTTTTTTGGGGGGAGCGCTGCATTATTTGGCTTTGCCGCAGCGGGTGCATGCGCGGTCTTTGCCGCCGGTTGAACTGGTTGATATGCGTAAGGAGCTTCATGAGGGCAATCGCACCATCTTCAGCCGCTTGCTGAAAAAAGCGCTGGAAGAAATGCTCGAAACAGGCGGTCAGGGGATTCTTTTTATCCATCGTCGTGGTCACAGTAGCTTTGTATCCTGCCGCAGCTGCGGTCAGCCGATTGAGTGCCCCAACTGCGATGTTTCGCTGTCTTTTCATCAGACCCATAGGGAAGGCAGGGCCCATCTGAAGTGCCATTACTGCGGATACAGCAAGCCTCACCCGGAAGTGTGTCCGCAATGCCTGTCGCCCTACCTCAAAACCTTTGGCAGTGGGACGCAGCGAGTCGTGAATGATTTGGCTCAATATTTACCCCAAGCTCGCTGTATTCGGTTCGATAGCGACACTACGCGCAATAAGGGTGCTCACAGAGCGCTATTAGCTCGATTTGCAAGCGGAGAGGCTGACTTGCTAGTAGGTACACAAATGCTGACGAAGGGCATCGATTTGCCCCAGGTGACGCTAGTGGGAGTGATCGCGGCGGATGGGCTGCTATTTATGCCGGATTACCGGGCGAGTGAGCGGGCATTTCAGACGATGACGCAGGTGGCCGGACGGGCCGGACGAGGAGAACATCCCGGACGGGTGATTGTGCAAACCTACAGCCCTGAGCATGCAGCGATTGAGGCGCTGGTGAGGCCGGATGCCGCTGGGAAGTATGGTGAGTTTTTGCAGCAGGAGCTGAGCGATCGCGCGGATTTGCAGTATCCTCCTTACGGTCGGCTGGTTCTGCTGCGCATTAGCGGACTAGAGGAACGCCCTACTGAGAACGCCGCTGGAAGACTGGGCCACAAGCTAGAAGCCATGAGCAGTGAAGGCACTGAGCACTACAGCGTATTAGGTCCTGTGCCTGCGCCTATCTACCGGGTTGCTCGTCGATATCGCTGGCATATTTTGCTGAAGCTAACGCCCGGGAGTGCCCTGCCGCCCCTTAGTCGACTTCGGCCTCCAAAGGACATTAGCCTGACCATCGACGTCGATCCGTTGAATCTGTCCTAGCCTGGGCTGACGTTGTAGACCTCTGCGTGTTATTTTTCATTGCAGAAAAGTCCCCGTGTCGATTTTTGGTTCCGTCTTAGGCATTTTTTATCAGACAGCTTTTATTGAAAACTCCTTTATATAAACCCGTACGAACATTGCCCCATGGCGGTGTTGCGATCGCACTCTCGATAGTATCGGCCTGGGCCATCAGCTTTTCTTCTGCCTTCAAAACTGGCGCGGAGGGAATTGGTGTAGTGGGCTGTCTGCTGCTGATTCCCTGGTTTACGTTCTTGTATACGGGGCTGTTCGTGACGGGTCACGACTCTATGCACGGCAGCGTTGACCCCAGCAGCCCCCGGGTAAATCGGTTGCTAGGTGAAGTCTGTTTATTTTTCTACGGCCTGATTCCCTACGACAAGATGTATCAGGCCCATACCTACCACCATCAGTTTCCGGCTAGCCACCGCGATCCTGACTTTCACAATGGCCACAACACGCATCCGATTCTGTGGTACTTCCGGTTCATGCGTAGCTATTGGACGCTCAGGCAGTCTATTGGCCTGGTCATCATTTACAACGGGCTGCACCGGGTTGTGGGCATTCCTGAAGCAAATTTACTGGTGTTTTGGGCGATTCCGTCTTTGCTAAGTTCTATGCAGCTGTTTTACTTTGGCACCTATCTGGTGCATCGCGAGCAGCCGGATACCTACAGCACGCCGCTGTGTGCCAATAGCAACTACCGGCCAGAGTTTCTATCGTTAATCAGCTGCTATCACTTTGGCTATCATCGCGAGCACCATGCGTTTCCAGATGTGCCTTGGTGGCAATTGCCGCACACAAAGCTAGAAACCTGCCCTCAGTTGGTTGCAAAGTATAGGCCGATGAGTAGCGGCAGTACGTTTGAGACGACGACGAGGCCTTTTGTCCAGCGCGATCGCACCCGCTTGAACACATAAAAGCTCAGCACCAGCACCAGCAGCAGCTCCAGCGGCGCCACAATATTGCCGTAGTGATTAAAATCCCAATAAGACACTGGGCTCTCGAAGCGAAACTCACTAAATGGCCAAAAGTGCCTGTGCCCATCATCGACATGCAGGGGCAAGTCTTCCAGGCAGTGCAGCATAATGCTGCCGAACAACAGTGCTATGCCGGTACGCTTCCAGTAAAGGGCAGCGGCGATGCCCATGATTGCCAGCGGAATAGAGTTGAAAAAATCGAACACGTCTTGCCAGAAGGGACGAAAGTATTCGACCCCCCAAATTTGCTCTCCCGGGATTTGGTTTGCCATCATCCAACCAAAGAAAACAAACATTGCCAGGTCGGGAATAAGCGCACCCCAAATAATCAGCGGGTTCCATTGTGGCTTTTTCTTTTGGCCTAGCAGTGCCAGATTGAGAATGGCGTGAGCTTGGGTGTTCATAACTGGGTGTTCATAATAAAGTGGCCTCTTTTCATTCGGCTTTCGTATCGGCACAAGGCCCGCAGTAAGGGTTCTTTTGGCCAGGTTACAGTATAGATAGCTTATTTTGAGGCGAGCTTAAAACCCGATGAAAATTGGCACGACCCTGGCGTTGGTATCTTTGGCTGCTCTGGGCGGCGCATTATTTTTTACCAATCCGAATGAAGATGACTATGCGGCTTACCTGTCGAGCCAGGTCACGGTAGAAGCTCAGACAGCTTTGTGTGCTCCAGAAGAGTTTTCTGACTGGCTAGGTAAGGTGGGTGAGGCGCTCAGTAGTGCCTGTCAGGGAGTGCTGAGTGGCGGTGGCAGACTCTCTGAGGACGAAGTTCAAGGTTTGATTAAAGAGAATACTGACTATAAAAATCGATTTTTGTTCAGCACCTACGATACGGAAACGCCCTTTGGTAACTATCGGGCAATTGGTGTGTTCGACAGGTTTATTTTGAGTGGTACGCCCGGAGAAGCGGCAGAAAGCGAATGAGTGCTCCGAAGCGTCCGATTTATTTAGACTGCAATGCGACGACGCCGGTTGCGCCTGAGGTGATGGCGGCGATGGTGCCTTTTTTTACGGAGTATTTTGGCAATCCGAGTAGCCTGAGCCATGCTTATGGGTGGGAGGCAGAGGCGGGGGTAGAGAAGGCGCGGGAGATTTTGGCGGGGGCGATCGCAGCTGAGCCTTCCGAAATTATCTTCACCAGTGGCGCGACTGAGGCGAATAATTTGGCTATCAAAGGCGTCGCTGAATCGTATATGAGCGAGGGTAAGCACATCATTACGGTGCAGACTGAGCACAGCGCGGTGCTAGCACCTTGCCGGTATCTGGAATCGCTTGGGTTTGAGGTGACGTATCTGCCGGTGCAGTCCGATGGGCTGATTGATTTACAACTGTTGGAGCAGGCGTTTCGACCCGATACGATTTTGGTGTCGGTGATGGCGGCGAATAATGAGATTGGGGTGCTGCAGCCGATTGGGGAGATTGGGAGGATGTGTGGCGATCGCAACGTAATATTCCACACAGATGCGGCTCAGGCTTTGGGTAAGATTCCGCTAAACGTGCAGACCCAACATATCGATCTGCTATCGATGACGGCGCACAAACTCTACGGACCAAAGGGCATCGGTGCGCTGTATGTACGCCGAAAGAATCCGCGTGTGCAGCTAGCGCCGCAATTGCATGGAGGCGGGCAGGAGAAGGGAGTGCGATCGGGGACGCTGTATGTGCCGCAGATTGTTGGGTTTGGTGAGGCGACCCGGATTGCGTTAGGTGAGATGGAGCGTGAAGGGAAGAGGATTGGGGGGTTGCGCGATCGTCTTTGGCAGCAGCTTTCTGACTTGCCGGGCGTTCATTTAAATGGACATCTCACCCAACGCTTACCCAACAATCTCAACATCAGCATTGAAGGTGTGAACGGCAACAGTTTACTATCGGCAGTCCGCAAAGAACTAGCGCTGTCATCTGGCTCAGCCTGTAGCTCTCAAAAAGCTACACCGTCTCATGTCATAACTGCCCTAGGGCGTACAAAGTCGCTAGCGGCGGCGACTTTGAGATTTGGGCTTGGCAAGAATACAGGCGTGGCAGATATTGATACTGCGATATTAGTTGTTAGCCAGGCGATCGCAGCGCTCCGTGGTTAATTAGTGTTTATCCTATTTAGAGAGGGAGGAACTTTGTGTATGTCAGATATCAAGCTAAACGATCTTATTGCGCTTACAGAGGATATAAAAGCAACACGCTTTCTAGAAGAGGGCGAAATTTTGCTCAGACGCGGGTTGGTAGGCACGATTGTAGAAGAATTAGGCCATGGTGAAGCTTATGAGATCGAGTTCTCCAGAGACACTGATGGGCAAGCTTATGCCATGGTCTCCGTAGAGCCAGAGAAATTTATGGTGCTTCACAATGAACCTGTAGAATTAGCCGCTGGATGATGACTGTAGCTGGACAGTACCTGCGGTTAGAAGGCGTGACTTGGGAGCAATACGATGCTCTGGTCACCTTATTTATGGATCAGTTTCCAGCCTTGCGAATGACCTACTTGAAGGGTGTTTTAGAACTTACCTCTACGTCGACTGAACACGAAAGACTTAAGTCGATCATCGCTCGATTAATTGAAGCTTTTGCAGAAGAAGCAGACATTAACCTCAACGGCTACGGCTCAGCAACCTTCAGGAAGAAAGCCGCTGAGCGTGGGCTAGAGCCTGACGAGTACTATGTCTTTGGCGCCTTGAATGAAACGCCGGATATTGCGGTTGAGATAGTACTGACGAGTGGTGGCATTGAAAAGCTGGCTGTTTATCAGGGTTTGAACGTTCAAGAAGTCTGGTTCTGGGAGAACAACAGTTTTCATGTTCATAGCCTGACTGATGCGACGGTTGGCTATGAAGCCATAGAACAGAGCCGTCTGCTGCCTACCCTTGATTTATCTTTGCTCTCTCAGTTTGTTGACGAACCCAATCAAACTCAGGCGGTAAGGAACTTCCGTAAGGCCCTGAGAAACACGACGAAATAGAGATGATATAGAAAGCGTCTCTATTTCGCCGCTGGTGAAGGGGGGACTTTTAAGCGACGGAGGCGATCGCTACTTCACTCATCGCAGCCATTGCAGGTGTTTCCATACCCATAGGCTTCATTGGGTCATTCATTGGCATCGAGCGAGCACCCATTGGGATGAACTCGATGTAGTCGATGCGGGCGTGTTCGGCAGTAGACGGCGAGCCATCTTCGTACCCTTTGATGCTAAAGATATCGCCAGACTTTGCACTAATATCCGAAATCTCATAGCTGGTGAGGGTTTTCTCATCAGGAAGCCTGCTGCCTAGCTCCTGATCCAGGGTGATACTCGTTAGGAGATCGTCACCTTGCATCAGCTCTAGCTTGCCAACACCGTCATTCTCATCAAAATAGGCAAGGTTGACTTTGTAGTTGCCGGTTGGCCCCTCAAACTTGAATGAAGCTGTTCCGGTGTCATCGTTAGCACCCCCTCTTAAGGAAGCAACTTTGCCACCAGCAGCGGCCTTAACGTTCTCGATTGTGTAGGCACCTGATAGGTTCATTTCTTCGGCGGGCAGGCGGATAGTGCCTGTTGCCGATACGCCGCTTTGGTTAGCGGTTGTGTCGGCGTCAACCACTTCTATGCCGCGACCGTCGGCGACGTAGTTCACCATGTTGTCGAGGGCGATCGCCTTACGAATCTGTTGCTGGCTGTACTTAGTCGCTGCGCCCTTGAGCTTGATGATACCAACCAAATCACCATCGTGGGCACCGTTGGGATTGTTCTGGTCGGCATTGCCCTGGTTGGAGCGTAGGTGTAGCTTAAAGCTATCGCCGGTTTGTTCTATTTTGTAGTTGTCGACCGTATGGCCTTCAATGACAATTTTGTCTCCTTCTTCTAAGTTCAGGTCGGTAACAACATCATTGCCGATGCCTTCTAACCAGTGGTCGTGGCTGTTGTTGTTTTCACCGGCTAGGGCGTTATTGGCCCCGTTAATGCGGCCATCCGCCTGAGTGTGCTTTTTAAGAAACTTCTCTTTGGCATCAATCTCCATTGCCCACATGAAGGTGTCCGCGCCTGCGCCGCCGGTCATGGTGTCGTTACTGGCAGCGAGTGGCTCATTTGGGTTAACGACCTGCTCTCCAAGCACGCTGGGCTCCCCAGAATCGGAATAGGAGATGAGCAAATCGTCGCCAGCCATACCCATTAGCTTGTCGTTGCCATTACGCGCAGAGATGACGTCATCTTCGGAGCCGCCCTTGAGCGTGTCGTTGCCTAACCCGTCTGACAGACTCATTGGGCTGCTGGGCAAATCTGCAGGAGGTTCTGTAGGTTCTTCTGGCGTAGGAGGTTCTTCTGGTGCAGGAGGTTCTGGCGTAGGAGGTTCTGGTGTAGGTGCACCCTCTACAGGAATAAACTCAACGTAGTCGACTCGGGCGTGTTCGGCAGTAGAGGGCGAGCCGTCTTCGGTGCCTGTTATGTTGAACAGCTCTCCTCTGGAGATGTCTACACCGGAGATGGTACGGGTGGTAAATGTTTTTTCGTTGGGCAGACGGCTACCTAGCTGTTGATCTAGCTCAAAGGCGGCAATCTGCGTTTGTGCCTTTCGAGAACCTTTACTGATTTCGAGCTTGCCGACGCCATCGTTTTCATCGTAGTAGCCAATTTTGATGTCGTACTTACCTGAAGCGCCTTTGAATTTGAAGGCGGCGCTGCCGGTTTCATCGTTAGGCCCGCCTCTGAGCGAAATGACCTGTTTGCCAGAGGCAGACTTAACCGATTCTGTTTTGTACGCACCGCTTAGCAGCATATCTTCGGCCTGGACGCGTAGGCTACCTTCCGCAATTCCTGATTGGTTGGCGGTGGTGTCTTCCTCCACTACTTCGATGCCTCTGCCGTCGGCGACGTAGTTCACCATGTTGTCGAGGGTGATTGCGCCGCGAATTTGCGCTTCGCTGTACTTTTTGGCTGCGCCCCTGAGCTTAATGGTGCCAATCGAGTCACCATCGTGGGCACCGTTGGGATTGTTCTGGTCGGCATTGCCCTGGTTGGAGCGCAGATTTAGCACATAGCTGTTGCCCTTCTTTTCAATCTTGTAGTTTTCAACCGTGTGCCCGTTAATGACGATTTTATCGCCCTGTTCCAGGTTGAAGTCAGCGATGACGTCATTGCCGATGCCTTCTAACCAGTGGTCGTGGCTGTTGTTGTTTTCACCGGCTAGGGCGTTGTTGGCACCGTTAATGCGACCGTCCGCTTGGGTGTGCTTTTTCAAAAACTTCGGTTTGGCGTCAATCTCAATTGCCCACATAAAGGTGTCGGCACCCGCGCCGCCGATTAAGCGATCGTTGCTAGCTGCCAGTGGCTCATTTTTGTTGACTACCTGCTTGCCTAGTACAGACGGCTCGCCGGAATCGCTGTAGCTAATCAAAATGTCATCGCCGTCGTTACCGCGCAGTCGGTCATTGCCGTTGCGGGCTGATAGCACATCATTACCCTTGCTCCCTCGGAGGATGTCGTTACCGTTGGTATCTGCCAGGCTTAAAGCAAGAGATTGTAATTTGGAAGCGTTCATGTTGGATTTCATAGTTTGCAGTTGATGGTGTCTTTCGTAAATTTCTGAGTATGTAGCGTGTTTGGCCCTCAGCATTGGCCGAGAAATGCCTGAGGAACAGCAAACACAGAGAAGAAAAACAGAGGAGCACAACAGAGGCGTTGCAAAACAACAGCGCGACAGCCCAAAGCTGACACCTCCTAACAACATAAGGAGATATCTTTGTATCCAAATGCGTGGCAGGATCGTTTGCCCACCGCTACACGATGGTCAGTGAATGATTAAACAGGAATATGAGCTACTCGTTTTTGTCTGTTTGGGCTGTTTTCAGAGTTGTGCGATCGCCTAGAAAATGCTCTCAATTAATATTTCAGGAACTTGGCAGTTGGGATAGTGACGTAGATAGGCATCGGTACATGCGAGCCATGCCTATCTTGGGCTCTAGAGGATGTTTGCTCTAGATAGCTGTAATGAGGTAGTGCATCCCAAACCGCCGCCAGCTGTTTATAAAAAACCGCGCATATAGAAAATATGCAACAAGCTCTATTTAGAAGCTGGTGTGCGTCTGACAGCTTCATTAAACAAGTCGTTCGACCCTTTGTCAATCACAATCAAACTCAGTATGTGCTGCTGTCTCAGCCCACCCTATCGAGAGAATCTCAGGCTGCAAAAGCGTTTCAAAAGATCCGGATATTTCTTCTTCAGTTTACAATCTCTTATATAAATTACGAACGAACAAACACTCAGAGGTATAGGGGAAAGTCTATGAGTGCTTGGCTAGTTTGCGCTTTTTAGGATGTCGCTCAAATGTTCTTTTTTTCTCACTGAGGTATGTCCGGTTACAAGTCCGCAAGCTCAAAAAGAAAAAAGAGCATTCAAAAAGCTGAATGCTCTACTACCCAAGGAGGTGTTGTTGTTTGATTGATTGTCTAGCTAGCTCGCAGCTACAGCTGTTCTACGAGAAGAGCGTTTGCGCTCGCTTTTTCGGGTGCCACCGGCCATTTCGTATTCGCGGCTGTCTTTACCGTAGGTGGAGGCCACGCCTAGCAGCATTCTCTCTGAGTATTCTGCGAGTTGTTTCTCGGTCTCGGCAACTTTGTTGGTGAGGGCATCTACGTTGGAAAGTGCGGTGTTGTAGGCGCTAATTTCTGAACGTAGCTGACTGATCAGCTTAAGATAGCCCGGCGCAGTATAGCCGCCGCCTGCATCTAGTTTCTGGTCGATTGATTGAATGCCGTCTAAACGAATTTGTGCTCTTTCCAAAGTGCGAGAGCCGCGCTTTTTCCTGGCCATTTTGATAAATGCTCCATGATTGGTTAACTGTTGCGTTCCACTGATACTGGAACATTTTTAGAATGTCCTTTTTGTTACTGAGCGGCCTGCGTGTGATTGGCTAATTTGGACGGTGGCGAGGAACAGGGCTCCGTAGCTTTGAGGAAATTGTGGTGAAGTGCAAACAAATGGACTGGCTGAGGCTAGCGTGGATGTAACGGTACTCGCTGTCACTGTGTCGGCACGCTTGCACACGCGTCGGCATCAAGTTTTATTGCGTAGGCACGTAGGCTTACATGTGTGCATCAACTTTCGTCGTGCAGGCACGCTTGCCCACGCGTTGGCATCAACTTCCATGATGTCTGGGTGGTGGCTATTATTAGCCACCACCTACTGTCACGTAGGCTTTTGGTTGTCACCTACTGGCGTTAGAGCCTCTGCTATCAGCTCTAATTTACAAGCCGTCATGAGCTTCTCAAAATTGCTACTATTGAAATCAGCGTGTAGCAATCAAGAAAGCGGCCTATGGGCCTCGTTATTCCCGAAGAAATTGTAAAAGCTAGCCAAATGACTGAGCAAGACATGAAGCTGGAAATTGCTGTCATGCTGTATCAGCTTGGCAAAATTAGCAGCGATAAAGTACAAGTATGGACGGGATTAAGCGTTATCGGTTTTCAGCAGATACTTGCCAAGCGCCAGCTAAGTACAGGCTACAATTCCATCAACCTTATGCAGGATATTCAATCGCCTCAGGCTGATAAAAATCAGTTGGATACTGATAATCCACTCAAAGACAATGTTACTTTTGAACGTGACATCATTTCACCAGTGGATGTTTCGTGGGATGCACAAGCGTGATCGTTCTAGACACGCATGCCTGGATTTGGTGGATTAACGAATCAGACAAATTGTCCGACAAGGCCAAAATAGCGATTCAGCAATCAGACAGTGGGGTTTCGGCTATCAGCTGTTGGGAAGTTGCTATGCTGGTTTCCAAAGAGAGGCTCGGATTCTCTGTCGATGTACAGGAGTGGATAGAAATTGCTCTGAAAAGACCCATGGTAAAGCTATTGCCCATTACGCCAGAAATAGCAGTGCGGTCAACTCGGCTGATCAGACAATTTTCATGGGGATCCTTCGGACCGATTAATTGTTGCAACTAGCCTTATGCATAAAAGTCATCTTGTAAGTAAAGATAGAAAAATCACAGACTCAAGGCTTGTGACGGTTGTATGGTGAGTCAATTTTTGGATTCGCGAGTATTCTTGTTAAGCATGCACTTTGCATTATTCAATGCCTTGATCTTTAAGTATCTTCTCGTAATTTTCTCTAGTCAGAGGGCAATCGATCAATTTTAGAAAGTCAGCTTTTTTGAGCCTACACTGCTTCGACATTTGAGCTAGAAGGTTATCAGGAATTTCCTTCATCTTCGGTGTATGGCTGGTTTTAGTCCTGACAGCGGTCTTTTTACCTTGGGTTGTAATATAAACGAAGAATCGATGGTCGCCAGAAGCCTGCTCAAATCCCTTCTTGCGTAAGGCAGACTCAACCTTAGATTTCTTACGCGGCATCTTGACATTCTTCTGTAATCATTTCAACTAATCGCTGTCTTAATCTCAAAGCATCTATGGCTAGCGTTTCTTCAGAGCTCTGCACGTAAGTGTCCCACATGAACGCTATTTGCTCGGCGATTTCTTGCAATAGTTGTTCGCGCGAATTTGCATAGACTAGTAAAGTCAGCTCTGGAACTTCAACAACGTACAGCTGCTGACTTTCGTCGTCTAGGAAAGGGGTTACGGTCAATGGCTGCTTGAAGCGAAAGTTTCGTCCTTGCCAGTGAGTAACACTTAAGGTGAGCGGTGACAGGTCAATTGATTCAAGCGTAGCCATAGGTCAATATCTCTTAGTACTTTGAATATAGCACTCTAATACTAGATGTAGAAAGCTTCTAGGTAGTCAGTCAAGCGCCTCATCACGTTCTGGGATGGGTGTTGCCAAGCTCTGCTTGCTTGCTACAGCGGTTCCATTTTTCCGTAGCTCGTACTCGCTGATGTCAATTTCCTCATTCCAGACGAGAGCATAGCCGCCAGGTTCAATCTTAAAGTTTCTGAAGAAGGCCGGTTGCTGTAGTGGAGCAAACATTTGCTTTGTAAAGAGCTGCTGAACGCTGTATTGCTTAATCTCCTGATTCGAGAACTGAATCATTAGAGTATGTTCGTCAGCTAGCTTCGCTTGAATAATGTGTGGACACTTCATAGGTATTTCGAGACTTTGCTAAATCATGGAAGTAGTTCGTCGCCCTCAATTGGTGGCACATCTGGAACTCTGGCCAAGATATCATCGAATTTTGCATCGTCAGCTTTCTGAGCATAGATTGAAAATAGTTGTCGAGTTTTCTCTGCTTCTATTTTGGCACTGATGGCAGCAATCACCCATTGAGAAAAAGGCATCTGATTGTCAGTTGCCAATTTTTGAGCTTCTGCCAACAGCTCGGGGGGTAGTTCTAAAAGGTAATTGCTCATTATTGTTTTACGTGCTGTACTCAGTGTCGTCTCACGTCATGAGGCTTCAGCCAGACGGCGAATGGAAAGAATATCGTTCGGCTGTAGAGCAGCGATGCTTGATATCGGTACGGTAACGACAGAGATGGTATCGCCTAAGGCGTCAAAGACTTCCACAATTGCGCCTTCCTCGCCCCCATCAGGATGAGAAACATAGTCGATTAGGGTTGCAATGTCGCCTTTGTATAGGTTGTCGTCAGGGAAGTCGCGATTGAAGGCGATTTCTTGATAAAGAGCTAATGTCATAAGGCCATTTCCTGGTTGAGCACTACTTATCGGGTACTAGCGTAACAAACTGGAACCGCTGATCTATTTTACGATGTAGCCACACGGTGACGACATTAAGGCAGATACCGTTGATACCTTCTAGGCTACCGCTCGCTTGATAAAATGTGCCATATTCGTCGGTACGATCTTCAACGGCTTCAGCATCTAGAATCAGCTTTCGTAATGCATTCTCTAGATCTGCATAATTATTGAGCGTGAAACCTGCTTGAGCTAAGAATTTAGACTTGTCGTTGCGTGTACGCTTAATCAGCAAATAACGGGTTAGCTTGGCAACTGGAATGATGGCATCGCTTAGAATTTTTATCGAAGCGCTATCACTCCTCTCCATGATCCACAGCTCCCATCAGCTTCAGAGCTGTCCTCTGTCCTGAAGTTAAACCTAGTGTGTCTGTGATGGTCATTTCTGCACAGACCCTCTCATCAGCTATGAGCGTACACTCTTTAGACTCTATATTCCACAGTCTGATAGTTTCATCAGAGCTGCTCGTTGCTAGATTTCTTCCATCTGGGCTATATGCAACTGATCGCACCACACCTTCGTGACCTTCGAATGTATAAATGCATTCACCAGTAGAGGTTGACCATAGCTTAATCGTGTTATCGTTGCTACCGGAGACTATATGCTCTCCACTAGGACTAACAGCCACAGACCTTATCACATTTCTATGCCCTCTAAGCGTGTGTATGCACTCACCATTATCAGTAGACCATAGTTTCAGTACGTCATCGTTTCCAGCTGAAATAACAGTCTGACCATCGGGACTAAATACTGCCGATCTGACCCAATCTTGATGCCCCCTAAATGTCTGTAGACATTCACCACTATTGACCGACCACACCTTAACTGTTCGATCATTGCTTCCAGACACTAGAAGCTGACCGTTAGGACTATATGCTACTGCCCAGACTTTGTCTTCGTGCCCCTCAAAGGAACTAATACACTCTCCGTCTACAGCCGTCCACAGTTTGATAGTTTTGTCATCACTAGCTGAGGCAAGTGTCATATTCTCTGGACTAAAAGCTACTGATCTGACCCAATCTTGATGCCCCCTCAGTGTCCTTATGCATTCACCACTAGCAAGGGACCATAACTTAACTGTCCTATCATCACTAGCTGACGCAATTAGCGTACCGTCTGGATTAAATACTACCGATCTTATCCAGCCATCATGGCCCTCAAGAACACGCAAGCATTTTCGACTATTAGTAATTGACCATATCTTCACTGTTCTATCATCACTGCCAGAAGCTAGTGTTTTACCATCCGGACTGAAAACAACTGATCTAACTAGATATTGATAACCTAAGGAATTCAGACAAACACCACTGTCAGCAGACCACAATCTTACTTTCTTTCCATCACCACCAGAGGCCAGAATTTTACCGTCTGGGCTGAAAACAACTGACCTAACCCAGTTTTCATGACCTTCCAAAGTAGATATGCATTGACCTTCATTGGTTGACCACAGCCTTACCATTTTGTCATCACCACTAGAAGCTAAAGTTTTACCGTTTGGGCTGAACGCGACTGATCTAATTCCACTATTGTGTCCCTTCAAAACACGCAAACACTTTCCTCCTTCTAGTTGCCAAAACCTTAGTGTTGTGTCGGCACTAGCAGAGGCAAGAGTTCTGCCATCTGGACTAAATGCTACAGAACTCACTTGCTCAGTATGGCCTGCGAGTGTAAAAAGACATTCGCCGCTGGCGACCAACCAAATGGTTATTTTTTTATCACTGCCTCCAGAAGCCAAAACCTTACCATCTAGACTAAATGCTACAGATTTAACTGAGCCTTGATGTTCTTCTAAAACATATAAGCACTTACCTGTATCGGCTGACCATAATCTAATTGTCCCATCATCCCCAGCTGATGCTAGCTTTGTCCCAACAGGGCTAAATGCTACAGAACGAATTCGATCGCAGTGCCCCTGTAGAGTATTCATACACTCGCCGCTGGCCATTGACCATAACTTCACGGTTTTATCAGAACTGCCAGATGCAAACACTGTGCCATCCGGACTAAAGGAAACAGATCTTATAGAACCTGCATGGCCTGAGCAGAACAAAACGACTTGTCCGGTTATGACATTCCATATCTGCAGAACATAATTGCTATCAGCAATAGCTATATGGGTACCATCTGGATTAAAATCAATATCGTTAATATTTCCAATAACCTTTGGGAACGAACTCTCTATCAGGCTCGCCTTTTTGAAGTTGACTTTCTGTAAGGAAGCTTCGGTAAAATCAATCCCTCGAAGTTTGGTCTCTCTCAGATCGCTTCCCATCAAGATACGAGGATTCTTCTCCAACATCAACTGAATAATGTTTCCAGCGAAATAGCCAACATTTTGCACTGATCTCGACCGAGTATCCCAAATCAACGGCAGGAGGTGTTCACGGATATCATGCATTAACATAGGGCAAGCTAATTCTAGAACCGCCTTCGCTAGTTTTGACGTACCTAGCAAAGAGAATAAGTATTTAATATCACTGATTTCAAACTGCTTCATCGGAGCAACGGACTTTTTTGAATCAGTGTTGTTACACAACATTCGCTTAAAATAGCCATCCCAGGTATAGTTCTTTGGCGCCAGATCTAGATCTATGTCTATCTGCTCTCTTGATAATTCAGTAAAATCTTCCGCCATTGCCCCTAGCGAAGCCACAATCTTATATGCCACAAAAAACTCCAACAGAGATCGATGCGCTGGACTATAATCCCCCTCTGAATTGCGAATTAACATCGTCTGACCCATCATGTCGTAGCGCCAATGGTCTAGCTCCTTCTCGTCTTTCATGCGATCTGCAAACATCTCTTTCAACCGCTCCGGAAATGCCCGATAGTTCAGACTCATCTGATCCGTCGACAGCATCTCCCAAGATAGCTCACACAAAAAGTAAAGCTTATCCGCCAGCGACGTAAACGTACGCTCATTGCTGATATCCCGCTCCATCTTCTTCGTCACCGCATACAGATACACCCGCGCCATATCCACTGGCTTCCCTGCCTCAATGTCTGGCAATGCCTCCAATATCAATTCCACCATCACTGGCCGCCGAGCCAAATCCAACAGCTGCGAATTCTCCATCACCACCCGCACCGTACGTTCACTCGCCTGCTGCCCTAGCAAAGCTGCAATCTGCTCATCCTCAAATTTCTCCAGTTCCAACACTTCAAACTGAGGCGTCTCCCCCGTCAACTTTGCCGTAGAAGACTCCAGCTCCGCACTTAATAGTTGTCGCCCCTGAATTGCATCTGGAAAATGCTCCGTCCGGCAGGTCAGTACCGCCTTCGCGCCCGGCACCACCACCCGCGCCAACTCCCAAAAATTATCAATCATCGCTTGACGGTCCACCCGCGCCGCCATCTCATCAAACCCATCAAAAATCAACAGCAGCTTCCCCATCCGGTTCAGTTGCTCAAATACTGAATAATTCTTGAGAATCTCATGCTTGCGAAAAAAGAACTCCGAGAAAAGAGATTCCACTGACACCGCCTTCGCATAGTCTCTTAGCGGCACCACAATCGGCACCCGAGGCCGCTCAATCCCTCTTCTTTTCGCATCGCGATACCGCTGCAACGCCACCCAGGCATAGTGCAAAGCAAACCACGTCTTCCCCGTCCCAAACTCTCCTAATACCGACAGATGCTCCTTCGCCGGGTCATCCAGCCACATATCCACATACCCATCAATCCACCCATCCTCTTCCCCATAGGTGCTCACCCCAATCTTCCGCTGACTCACCGCATCCAGCTCATCTTTCCGGCAGGCCAACGGCAAATACCCCACATCCACCCCGCGCTGCCTAATATCCGCCTCCAGCCAATCCAAATACTTGCTGAAGTCCGCATCCTCATCAATTAGCTCATCAAACGTGTAGCAAGAAATCTCCTCATAAGCCGTTTCATCTGTCGCCGCCTGCCGAGCCGCCTTACTCACCCGCCGATTGCCCACCAGCCACCCTTCATCCGCCCCAGCAGCTTCAATCGCCTTCGCAAAATCCTGCAAATCTGCCATCTCAACCACGCCTGCCACCCCTCGCACCAAAGTCCGAGAAACTCTTCGCCGCGTCACCGGAAAATCAATCGCCCATTCAAAATAATCCTGCGCCCACACTTCATAGTCCGCAACCCTGTCATATTCCAAAACCTCAAACCATTCGCCCAGTCGGTGCGCCAGGTCTGCGGCATTACTCTCCTGTGCTGCTGAGGGTAGCGATCGCACCTCCCCACCCGCCAGCTGACTCACCGTCTGATTAATCGCTTCCAAGCTCGGCAGCTGCTGAATCTGTGCTTGTACAGACTGCAACTGTCGCTGAAGGCTATCAATCTTCTGTTCCTGGCGAATTTCTTTGGGCGATCGCGTCCCATTCACAATCTCAATAAACGCCGCCGCAAACGTACTCAGCTCCCGCTTCGGGTCAATCCCTACCGGCAGCTTGTCACCCAATTCATACTGAGCGATCGCCTGCCCCTTACCCAACCACCCCGCCGGGTCATTATCCCGATACGCCACCCGAAACACATCCCGCACCGCCTTCGCCTTAAAAAACTCCACCAGCAACGGATGCTTACACCGCCCTTCCTCATCAAAGGCGTACTCCACTAGCGCATAGGCATACACATCTTCAAATTTCGTCAGCGACTCAATATCTTCCAATCCAAACCGCTGCTTCAGCCGAATCACCTGCTCACTGCGAGCCACCTTCTCCTTCAGCCCCGAAGCTTCCAACACAGCATTCGCAACATCGATCAAAAAATCCATCGGCGGCACCAGCACAATCGCTACAGAACAGGCAGTCTGTGAGCATAGTAATATAGACACAGCAGTAGCTGTCGAAAATCCATGGTTTCCTTACCCATTACCTGGCCCACTGCCAAAATCGAGGTTTTCTGTAATCAGTGGCTTGTCTCAGAACTATCCCTATTTGGCTCTGTCCTACGTAGCGACTTTCACTCGGACAGCGATATTGACATATTAATCGCCTTCCGACCAGACTCCGACTGGAGCCTTTTCGACCACGTCAGAATGCAACAAACACTCTCGACACTACTCAATAGAAAAGTCGATCTCGTTAGCAAACGAGCCATAGAACGTAGCCGAAATCCTATTCGCAAAAAGAACATCCTATCGACCGCTCAAGTTATTTATAGTCAAAATGCCTATGCCTCGTAATCGAGACCTTCAATGGCTCATTGACATCGAAGAAGCTGCTAACAAGGCCGTGCGGTTTCTTCAGACCACTTCCAGCAAAGCAACTTTCGCAGATGATGAAAAAACTCAATCTGCCGTTATCTTTCAGTTACTCATCATTGGTGAGGCCACAAAGCGCCTGTCCAAAGAGGTTCGTCATCAATACCCCGATATTCCTTGGTCTCTGATGGCAGGTATGCGAGACAACATGATTCATGAATATGACGATATTGACATCGACCAAGTCTGGAAAACAGTCAAAAGCGACATTCCTATTCTATTGACTGACCTATCCTCAATCCGTCATGAGGTTCAGCAGCTTAGATTACAGATAGAAGACGAATCACAGTAGCTGAACAGCCTTAATCAGTTAGCACCTTCCAGAAATATAGGCAGAGATGAATCAATAGTCACAAAATCCCAACGATCGCCCAACCTCTGCGACAATAAAACCCGACTTCCCTTCCCCCCTTCGTCATGGTTCAAGAAACACCTCTCGACACCACAGAAGCCCAGCTCGGCAGCAAACCCGCCCAAAAGCTGACCATCTCCGTCGCGCTGATGTACATCGGCATCGCGATCACCACCGTCTTCGTACTCGTCGCCATCTTCGCCCCCGCCATGGAAAGCTGGGGCTGGATACAAGACCCCTCAGCCGCACTCTCCAACCCCATTCACGAGCCACCCTCCTCCGCCCACTGGTTCGGCACCAGCCGCCAGGGCTACGACGTTTTCTCCCGAACCCTGTACGGAACCCAAGCCGCCTGGAAAGTCGTACTCCTCGCCACCGCCATGAGCGTCGTCATCGGCGTACCGCTCGGCATGCTCAGCGGCTACCTAGGCGGCAAAGTAGACCGAGCCCTGCTGTTCTTCATGGACACCATCTATACCCTGCCAGGCCTTCTGCTATCCGTAACCCTGGCATTCGTCGTAGGGCGCGGCGTCCTAAACGCAGCCGTAGCGCTCTCCATCGCCTACGTACCGCAGTACTACCGAGTAGTCCGCAACCATACAGTCAGCGTCAAAACCGAGCTATTCATCGAAGCCGCCCAGTCCATGGGCGCATCCACCTGGGTCGTGCTCTCTCGCTACCTGTTCCTAAACGTAGTGCAGAGCGTCCCAGTGCTATTCACCCTCAACGCAGCAGATGCAGTACTGATCCTGGGTGGACTGGGCTTCCTCGGCCTTGGCCTCCCAGAAGCAACCCCAGAGTGGGGCGATTCGCTACGTCAGGCCCTAGATGCACTGCCCACAGGCGTATGGTGGACCGCGCTATTCCCCGGACTCGCCATCACGCTAATGGTGACCGGCCTGTCCCTAATCGGCGAAGGCCTCAATGAATTTATTAATCCGCTGCTGCGCCGAGAGAATTGGGACTAGAGCGCACAACTAGAGCGCGTCATTTGATACACAGGCAGTACACCCGTTCAGTCATAATGCAACCAGCCCGCCCCAGCCGTTTGCTTGCAAACCATGCCCTCTCCCGCTCAGACACTTGCCTCAACAGCTGTAGACACCGATAAGCAGCAGACCCTCTACGAAACATATCTGAGCCTTCTCGAAGAACAGCGTTTTCTGGCACAGATCTTCGCGTTGCTGTACGAACCTTCGAGTCAGAAAAAAGTGCAGAGCTGCTGGGTAACCGCCGCTGCACAACAAGACAACTTCGAGCGAATAATCCCGCCAGACCAACCCTCGTTCAAGGCGTCGTATCGTCAGCTGATAGAGCTAGGTATTTTAGTGCCACAGCAGAGTTCATGCGCTGTTTGTTGTGAGCTGATTGTGGATTTGGTGGTGAGAGACGCGGTACGCTCAGCGACCTTTGAACCCATCGCGATCGCCATTGCAGAACGCTTTCCCATCAGCGATCGCTTCCCCGGCGGCCCACCCTTCTTCCGCAACGAAGCCCAGTTCCTTCGCGAAGTCCGCATCGCCATCTATCGCGAAGACCTCACCACCCTCCAAGACCTATTCACCCAGGTAGGACAAGTCTACTGGCGCACAAAGCTCACCCTGGCAGACGCAGTACGAGACGTCCTCACAACCCCACTCGACATCAACTGGATAGACAGTCTCTCAGCAGATTTCTTCGAGATTGGCATAAGCGCAATCTTGAACGACTCTCGACGACGATGCGTACCTGCCGAAAGTGTGTTTGAGCTACTAGAGGAAGCTTATAAAGTGGGTCGAACTGGGCCAAAGCTGAAGGCGCTGTATGCAGAGCAACTGTGGCTGAGAGGGCGACTAGGCGAGGCGAGTGGCGTATTAGAACAGATGAGTGCGCCGTCTAATATTCAGAGCAAGTGTGACGCGCTGAAAGGCGCGATCGCTTTCCTATCCGGTGATACAGAAGGTGCGATCGCTCACTACAAAAAAGGACTCAAAGCCAGCGGCAAATCCCAACGCGCCCAAGTGGAATGGTTCCAGCATCCGGCTACTCTCCTTTACTTCTTCGCCTTACTTCAGGTCGGCAGCACCGAAACACTCAAAGAAGCCGAAAAGAATGTCTTACTTATCCAACGCAACACAGACCATTGGCTGACACCCACCGCCCCTGTTCTGTTTGCCGTCATTCAACAACAACAAAGCAAGCAAACCGCTGGTGCACAGAGATTCAGCCAGTACAAGCTCAGCTCTGTCGGGCTCGTCGCGCTGCTAGAAACCTACTGTCTGCACTGGCTACAGATTGACAACATAGAAGCTTGGATGTCCTTGCAGCTTCCCTGGCAGTGTCAGCAGCTGACAACCTCCGGCTATCACTGGCTAGCGCTCGAAATGACACAGCTGTTAGTGAGCTATCAGCCAGAAAGTCCCTTCGCCAAACAAACAGAAACGCTGCGACGAAAAATCAACAGCATTTCGCTAGTGGACATTGTTGAAAGGAAAGAAGCTTGGGAGCGATCGCTCGACGCCCTCACCGCCCTCGCCGGACCATCCGCAAACGAACCACCCCCTCTATCACTAGAACCCACCTATCGCCTCATCTGGCGATTACGATTCGAGTCTTTAGATAGCTGGCACCTGATTCCTGTAGAACAAAAACTCAGCGTAAAAGGCGGCTGGACCAAAGGCAAAAAGCTTCCTACCAAGCGTCTATATGGCTACGGTCTGCCGGACTACCTTACCGACCAGGACAAGCAGATCTGCGAGACTATTTACACATCCTACAGCGATAGCTATCACCACCGCAGCGGTCCTACCTATCTCTTTGGTGCCGATGCTTTAGTGGCGCTCGTTGGCCACACCCACATCTTTCGAGAAGATGCCCCAGATGTGAAAATCGACGTGGTAGAAGGTGAACCCGAACTGCTGGTAAAACGGCTAGAAGGTGAGCGGCTACAGCTATCCCTTTCACCCCCAGTCACCCGGCGCGATGTGATGGTGGTAAAAGAATCCCCTACGCGAATCAAGGTGATTGCGGTGAGTGACGCGCACAAGCGAATTGGTGAGGTGCTGGGTATGGCGAATGCGTTGGTAGTGCCAGCCAAGGCAGAAGAGAGAGTTTTGAAAGCGATCGCTTCCATCGCCAGCCTGGTCACTGTCCAGTCCGACATTGGCGGCGGTACTGAAGCCGAACAAGTTATATCCAACGCCATCCCTCACATTCACTTGCTGCCCGCAGGTGAAGGGCTACGAGTTTCTTTTTTCATTCATCCTTTCCCAGACGGCGGTTCTTGCTACTCACCCGGAGAAGGCGGCGAAACCGTGATTTCTGTTGTGGATGGTGTACGGCTGCAAACGCGAAGAGATTTGGCCGCTGAACTGCAAAACACTGAAGCAATCACTAGCCGCTGCCCAGTGCTGTTTCACTACGTTCCACAAGACGGCGAATGGTGGATTGAAGATCCGCTAGACTGCCTGGAACTGTTACTACAGCTTCAGCAATTAGGCGACGCTGTCATCCTCGAATGGCCAGAAGGAGAGAAATTTAAAGTCTCCCAGCAGATGAGCAGCAGCGACTTTAAGTTCAACATTCGTCGCAAAAAAGACTGGTTCGCCGCCAGTGGTGAGCTAAAGATTAGCGATCACCAGGTAATGGATCTTCAGCAGTTGATAACCCTGCTAGACCAGACCACTGGCCAGTTCGTCCCGTTGGAAAACGGGGAATTCCTGGCGCTGACAGAAGAGTTCCGTCAGCGACTGCAAACACTCAGCCGCCTGTCACAACGCAAGGGAAAAGAGATTCAGATTAATGGACTAGCAGCACTTTCTATCAACGAGATGGTAGGTGAACTGGAGCATCTAAAAGTAGACAGCGCCTGGAACAACCATATTAAAAGTATCAAGGCCGCGCAATCGATTTCGCCCAGGGTGCCAAAAGCGTTGAAAGCGACGCTAAGAGGCTACCAAAAAGAGGGCTTTGTGTGGCTCGCGCGCCTGGCGAAATGGGGCGTTGGGGCTTGCCTTGCAGACGATATGGGATTGGGTAAAACACTCCAAGGCTTGGCGATACTCCTTAAGCGAGCGAAAAAAGGCCCGGCGCTGGTGATTGCACCAACCTCGGTAGGGATGAACTGGCAGAGCGAAACAGAACGATTTGCGCCCAGTCTACGAGTCGTGAGCCTGCGAGATGAGAGTCAGGCCAGCCGTGAGAAGTTATTAGAGAGTCTGGGGCCGGGCGATTTACTAGTGTGCAGCTATGGCCTGGTGCAGCAAGAAGCAGTCGCAGATGCGATGGCAGAGATTCACTGGCAAACGATTGTGCTAGATGAGGCGCAGGCGATTAAGAACCATGCTACCAAGCGATCGCAAGCCGTCATGGCCCTTACCGCCGACTTCAAAATCATCATGACCGGCACCCCCATCGAAAACCATTTGGGCGAACTCTGGAACCTCTTCCGCTTCATCAACCCCGGCCTACTTGGTTCTTTAGAAAATTTCAAGCTACGCTTTGCAAATCCAATAGAACGTGATGCCGGTAAACCTGCAAGCGCTTCTGCTCGCGAAGCCCTACGCCAGCTCATCCAACCCTTCATCCTGCGGCGCACCAAGGACCAGGTGCTAAAGGAACTGCCCTCTAGAACAGAAATTACGCTGTCGATTGCGCTCAGTGAAGAAGAAACTACTTTTTATGAAGCACTGAGAAGAGAAGCCGTCGAGAAACTAAAAGGAACCAAGAAAAAGTCCGGACAACGCCATTTGCAGGTGCTTGCCGAGATTATGAAACTGCGCCGAGCCTGCTGCAATCCTGCCCTAGTAAAGCCAGAACTTGCCATCCCTAGCACCAAGCTAGAAAGATTTACCCAGCTAATAGAAGAATTGCTAGACAACAGACACAAAGCGCTGGTGTTTAGTCAGTTTGTTGATCATCTGAAAATTTTACGCAATCACCTGGACGAACAACAGATTAACTATCAATATCTGGACGGGAGTACGCCCGCCAAGAAACGCAAGCAAGCAGTCGACGCGTTTCAAAATGGCGAGGGTGACGTGTTCCTGATTAGCCTAAAGGCAGGTGGTTCGGGCCTGAACCTGACCGCCGCAGACTACGTGCTGCACATGGACCCCTGGTGGAACCCAGCGGTAGAAGATCAGGCCAGCGACCGAGCCCACAGAATTGGCCAGCAGCGCCCAGTAACCATCTATCGTTTGGTAGCAAAAGGCACCATTGAAGATAAAATTGTCGGCCTGCACAAAGTAAAGCGTGACCTGGCCGACAGCTTACTCGCAGGCTCGGATATGAGTAGTAAGGTATCAACGGATGAACTGCTCTCTTTGATTCAGCGGTAGGCAAATGTATTCGGTATACACAGAACTCCGTCATAATGATGGAAGAATGCTTCAGCCACGCTTTGTAATGCCGACTTCCACAACCAAAAAGCAACTAAGTCTACAGTCCATGTACCGACAGCTGACAGACGTTCAGAAATCAATTGTGCAGGTGTTTGCGCTGTTGTACACGCCTACCAGCCGAGCGCAAGCACATGCGGTGTGGAAGGAAGGCATTGCCGAAAAGCAGGATGACAATGTATCCGCTGTCCAAATCCAGCCACTAGACACAAACGCTTTTAGCAAAGAAGTTACTCAGCTGATTAGTCAGGGGCTGCTATTTCAAGGGCCGACGCAAGGGCCTAGCTGTGTGCCCACCATTATAGATATTGCTCTTAGAGACGCTGTTGTGAAAGACGCCTTTGAGCCTTTCGCTCAGGCGGTTGAACGACATTTTCCGGTTCGTCATTACTATGCTGGTAGTGCCCGCAAATTTCAGGGGCCAGAGGAATTTCTGCGATCGCTCCGTATCGCCATCTACCGAGAAGACAGCCTTGAAATTGATCAGCTCTACACCGAAATCAATCACCTCTACTGGCGAAATGACTACGGCTTCTTCAGCGTGCTACGCAGAATCCTCACCAACCCCTTCAATCCAGACTGGATGCGTAGCCTGTCAGTTCCTTTCTTTGAAATGGGCATGAGCGCCATCATAGGACACTCTATAGAACGCTGCGTTCCGGCTCAGGAGGCCTTTGAGCTATTAGAAGACGTTCACGAAGATGACTTTGGCGCAGAAATGACGCTGCTATATGCCGAGCAGCTGTGGCTTCAGGGCTATGTTACAGAAGCCCGCGAAGTGTTGATTGACGTAAAGCATGAAGACGATATTGATGATTACGCGCATCAATACCATGCCTTGCAAGGTGCCGTCGATTTTTTGATGGGATACACCAGCGCAGCGATAGAACAGTATCATTTAGGCCTGGAAGCTGTTGGCACTACCCCCGAAGAACAATCTGCCTGGTTTACGCTACCGGCGACAGCGCTGTTTTTCCTGGCCTTGCTAGCTGATAACAGCCCGGAAGCGCAGAAGGAAATAGCAAGCCATGCGGCGTTACTCCAAAGGCAAGAACAACACTTATTCAGTAAAAGTGCGTCTCTGCTAATAAACGTATTGCGAATGCAGCAACAGCAACCCAGCCATGTGCTAGAAGCCACAGAAAAACTCAAAAGCTATCGGATTCAATCAGTCGGCGTTCCCGCACTTTTAGAGAGTTACAGTTTGTACTGGCTAGGTGTTGAGACCCTCTCGGAGTGGCTACCAGACTACTTGGACACGCAGTTTAAGAAAGCGCTACAGGCTGGCTATGGCTGGCTGGCGACCGAAACCGCAGACCTGCTAACCCGCTATCCATCAGCTGGCGGCCCGCAAGACATGTATACAGAAGTGGTGGAGGCCATGCGTGAGAAGGCGGACATGGTGCCGCTAATAGGCCTGATACAGCAGCAAGCGCCATGGGAGCGATCGCTCCAGGCACTCGCCCAGCTCACACAAACAACGCCCGACGCTGGCAGCAATATCCAATACGGCAACTTCCGCTTGGCCTGGCGGTTGAACTTCTTTTCTGCCAAAACCTGGGCATTGACACCAATAGAACAGAAGATTGGAGCGCGTGGCGACTGGACAAAAGGGAGAGCGATCGCCATTAAACGGCTAGTCGATGAGTACGAGATGCCGGACTATCTGACCGAGCACGACCGAAAAGTCGCTGACACTATCGAAGTGGAGTATGAACAAAACAACTATTACTACCGCTCTTCTACGCCCTCTTATTACTTTACCAACGAGTCTTTGCTTGCACTAGTGGGCCATCCGCTGGTGTTTTTAGAAAGTGCTCCCACAACACGGATAGAACTGGTCAAAGGAGAACCAGAACTCATCGTCAAGCGGTTGGAAGAAGAGCGCCTGAGTCTTTCATTTGTGCCGCCATTGCAGGATGCCGATGTCTTACTTTTTCAGGAAACGCCGACGCGCATAAAGGTGATTCCCATTACTGCCGACCATCGGCGGATTGTTGCTTTGCTGGGAAGCGATAACCGGCTGGAGGTTCCCGCACGGGCTGAAGAACAGGTGCTGGCAGCGATCGCAGGTGTCGTAAACCTGGTCACGGTACAGTCGGACATTGGCCTGGGGCTAGAAGCCGAAACGGTCCCTTCCGATGCAACGCCCAGAGTTCACTTACTTCCAGCAGGCGCAGGGCTCAAAGTCTCGTTGCTCGTTCATCCCTTTCCAGAAGGTGGCGCTTACTACCGTCCCGGCGAAGGCGGTGAGATTGTCACCACTGTTGTAGATAGTCAGCGGTTGCAAACACAGCGAGACCTTAGTGCCGAAAAAGAAAATGCTGAGCAGGTAAAACAGGCTGGTTCTGTTCTATCTGAAACCACAGAAGTGGCAACGAGTGAGTGGGTGATTGAAGAACCTGAGAAGTGTTTGGAGCTGTTGTTGCAGTTGAAAGCGCTGGGCGATCTCATCATCATTGAATGGCCAGAAGGCGAAAAGTTCAAAGTTTCAAAAGAGCTAGACCTACGAGACTTCAGCATCGACATTCACCAGCAGCAAGACTGGTTTGCCGCCAGCGGTGAGGTACAAATCAGCGAAGACAAAGTCATGGACCTGCGGCAGCTAATGGCGCTGCTAGAAGGATCCAACGGTCAGTTTGTTGCCCTTGCTGATGGAGAGTTTCTGGCCCTCACCGAGGAATTTCGTCAACGGTTGGGCACCCTTCAAAAACTTTCTCAGCCCCATGGCAAAGACCTCCGCATTCATGGCCTGGCAGCCCTCGCCCTCGACGATATGTTTGAAGGGGCCGCACAGGTCAACCTGGACCAGGCCTGGCAAGACCATATTCAACACATCAAAACCGCCTGCGAAATAGAGCCCGAAGTGCCCGATACCCTGCAAGCGCAGCTGCGTGACTATCAGCTAGCAGGCTATACCTGGCTGGCCCGACTGGCGAACTGGGGCGTGGGTGCCTGTCTGGCCGACGACATGGGTTTGGGTAAAACCCTACAGGGCCTAGCGATTATTCTGGCGCGCTGTAGCGAAGGCCCTTCGTTGGTGATTGCCCCCACTTCTGTGTGTATGAACTGGGCCAGTGAGGCTGCTCGGTTTTCGCCTAGCTTGAAAGTTCAAGACTTTGGTAATAGCAACCGAGACGATCGTCAGGCGCTGCTAGATAAGCTGGGTGCCAATGACTTGGTGGTGTGCAGTTACGGGTTGCTACAGCAAGAAGACGTCGCAGCCATGCTAAAGGAAGCGACCTGGCAGAACATTGTGCTCGACGAAGCGCAGGCGATTAAGAACCACGCTACAAAGCGATCGCAAGCCGCCATGGCCCTACAGGGCAGCTTCAAAATCATCATGACCGGCACCCCCATCGAGAACCACCTGGGCGAACTCTGGAACCTATTTCGCTTCATCAACCCTGGTCTACTCGGCTCGCTAGATAACTTCAGACTCCGCTTCGCCAACCCCATCGAACGCGACAAAGACGAAAATGCCAGAGAAGCCCTACGAAGGCTTATTCAGCCCTTTATTCTTCGACGCACTAAGGATCAGGTGCTCCAAGAGCTACCCTCTCGTACAGAAATCACGCTACCGGTAGAACTCAGCACCGAAGAAATGGCCTTTTACGAAGCGCTGCGCCGCGAAGCCTTAGAAAAACTAGCAAACAGCGACGCGCAGGCCGGGCAAAAACATTTGCAGATTCTCGCAGAAATTATGAAACTGCGTAGGGCCTGCTGCAATCCATCTCTGGTACGTCCAGAACTCGCCATCTCTAGCACCAAACTAGAACAGTTTGGCCAGCTCATCTCAGAACTGTTGGAAAATGGGCACAAAGCACTCGTATTCAGCCAGTTTGTCGATCATCTCACCATTCTGCGCGACTATCTAGACAAGCAACAAGTCAGCTATCAGTATCTAGACGGCAGCACCTCGCGTAAGAAGAGAAAGCAAGGCGTAGATGCCTTTCAGGCTGGCGAAGGCGACGTGTTCCTCATTAGCTTAAAAGCAGGCGGTTCCGGACTAAACCTGACCGCCGCCGACTACGTGCTGCACATGGACCCCTGGTGGAATCCAGCAGTAGAAGATCAGGCCAGCGATAGAGCCCACAGAATCGGGCAGCAGCGCCCTGTCACTATCTACCGCCTGGTAGCCAAAGGCACCATTGAAGATAAAATTGTCGGCCTGCACAAAGTGAAGCGCGATTTGGCCGATAGCTTGCTTACAGGTACAGATATGAGTAGTAAAGTTTCGACAGATGAGCTGTTATCGTTAATTCAGCAATAGGCCGGGCAGTGCGTATGGAAACGACTAAAATACTCAAAACGAATCGACCATACGATGCGCTATTGTCCTATCTGATAGCAAATCCAGACTTGCGGCTTGCTCCAGCGATCGCTCAAATGCTGCCAGCGACTAACAACATGAACATTGCATCTCGGATTGAGCAGCTTAGCCAGCTAAAATCCTGGCTGGATAGTTTCAGACCGCTCTCACCAGACGTTGTCAGGGAGCTAAAGCAGCGATACGACGTTCAGTTTACGTATCAGTCGAATGCGATTGAAGGAAATACGCTCACCCAAAGTGAAACTGAACTTTTGCTGTCGAAAGGTATTACAGTTGGCGGGAAAACGCTAGTCGAACACTTAGAAGTTATCGGACACAAAGAAGCTATTGACTACATCGAAACGTTGAGTAAAGCAGAGTCCTCTATCGGGGAGTGGGAAATTCGACAGATACACAATCTGGTTATCAGAAAAATCTCACCTACAGAAGCAGGTCGCTACCGGCAGCTAGATGTAAAGGCAGCAGGAACAGATCATACATATCCGCCTCACTATCTGCTTCCTGGACTCATGGATGAGTTTGTTGGGTGGTTAGAAAGCGCAAAATGCAGCCTGCATCCAGTCGAGTACGCCTGCGAAGCCCACTATCGTTTCGTGTCTGTTCATCCGTTTTCTGATGGTAATGGCCGCACAGGGCGATTACTGATGAATTTACTGTTACTACGATCAGGCTTTCCAATTGTAAGCATTTCTAACCAGCAGCGAGAGGCCTATATAGAGGCTCTGGTAACCGCGCAGCGATCGCAAAACGATTTGACTTTGTTACTGACGCTGGTTTGTGATACGGCTCGTGAGGCTTTGATTGAAACACTCGGGGTTGTGGCTAGCGCTGCTACGAGTAAAGACAAAGGACAGCTTTTTTATCAAGAAATGGTTGATTTTTTCAGGAAAACCACGCATACGTAGGTGCCAAGTTGGGTTGAATTATCTACATAGCCAGCTAATCTAGACGGGTATTTTTAGGGAAAGTCCCAGGTGGGACGATGTCCTTAAAAGTGAGAGCTTGAGCTATGTCTGCTGCTGGTGTTTTACTACTGTTGCTGATTGCAATTATTGTTGTTGTGGTAATGGTTGTGTGGAACAGCTATAACCGACTGGTTACCTTGCGTCGCCGCTATCAAAACGCTTACGCGCAAATTGATGTGCAGCTTCAGCGCCGCTATGACCTAATTCCCAACCTGGTGAATACCGCCAAGGGCTACATGGCCCACGAGAAAGAAACGCTGACTGCGGTAATGGCTGCACGTAATCAGGCCGTATCAGCAGCACAAGGCGCAGCGGCAAATCCAGGCGATCCACAGGCGATGCAGCAGGCGGCTTCCGCCGAAGCCGGACTGAGTGGCGTACTGGGCCGTTTGCTAATGGTGAGTGAGGCCTACCCAGACCTAAAAGCCGATCAGTCAATGAATAAAGTGATGGAAGAGCTAAGCTCTACCGAGAACAAGGTGTCTTTTGCTCGTCAGGCATTTAACGATGCAGTCACGCTGTACAACACAAGCCGTGAACTCTTTCCTAGCAACCTAATTGCTGGCTCCTTCCAATTCTTGGCGGCTGAGCTATGGAGAGATCTTTCTCCTGAAGCGAAAACTGCACCTCGGGTGTCTTTTTAAGTGAGTGGATTGCTGAGACTTTCTTAAAAAGAACAAACCCATAATGAAGAACTTTTTTGAGCAGCAGGATCGGGCCAAGCTGGTTACCAACCAGCTAATTTTCCTGTTTGGCTGTGCGATCGCACTCACTACCCTCATTGTCTACGGCGCACTCCTCTGCATAGAAGTTGTCAACACTAACCAAATCGTCTCTCTTTTTAACCTCAACCATCTGATGCTATCCGGCATTATCGTGGTGGTGGGCGTAGGGGTTGGCAGCTATCAGAAAAGTGAGTCATTGAAAGGTGGCGGCCCAGTTGTAGCAGCAAGTTTGGGTGGCGTAGCGGTAGATCCAGATACGAAAGATCCGCAGAAGCACCAGCTGCTAAATGTGGTGCAGGAAATGGCGATCGCCGCCAGCATCCCCTACCCAAAGGTCTACGTCCTCCCCGACCGCAGCATTAACGCCTTTGCCGCAGGTCACACTCACAAAGACGCTGTCATTGCGGTGACGCAAGGAACCCTTGACCAACTGAATCGCGACGAGCTTCAGGGCGTAGTTGGTCATGAATTCAGCCATATTCTGAATGGAGATATGGCACTAAACCTGCGTCTGATTGGCGTGGTCCACGGTCTGTTACTCATGTCTTTGGCCGGACGTGAGATTTTGTATCACACCCGATTTGGTGGGCGAAAAAAGGATGGAGCCTGGGTGCTGGGCCTGGGTGTAGGCTTACTGGTCGCGGGCGCAGTTGGTTGGATTTTTGGTCAGCTAATCAAGAGCGCGGTATCACGACAGCGAGAGTTTCTGGCAGATGCCTCTGCGGTGCAATTCACCAGAAATCCCGAAGGGCTAACCAGCGCCCTAATGAAGATTGCCGCTACCACAGGCAGCCGCTCTCTAATTGCCTCTCCCAAAGCTGCTGAGACCAGTCATCTATTCTTTTGTCCACCGATCAAAGCGGGCTTTTTCAACGCGATGGCAACCCATCCACCGTTGGAAGAAAGAATTCGCCGACTCAGTGGTCAAAAGATAACGCGAACCGCTCGTTCTACGGCGATGAGTACCGCTTCACTAGCAGGTGCGGAAGGGATTTCTGCTTTGGCCCCTTCGAGTCAGGCAATACCAGTGGTGTCCGAGCCCCAACCTGCTGTGCGATCTCCGATGAATCATGGGGCCCCTGTTACTGTAGGCAACGGTCCCGGTTTGGCCGTCCCAGAACATTTGATTCATGCTCAAGCGCTGTTAGATGAATTGCCTGAACTATTGTTGAAAGCAGCGCGATCGCAAGTCGGTGCAGTCGCTGTAGTCTACAGCTTACTGCTAGATAATAATTCTGCGACACGTAATCAACAGAAACAGCTCATCGGCAAAAGCTCGCCCGCTGTACTGAAAGCGGTCAACAAGATTGAGTCAGCAGTAGATGGTGTAAACAAGCGATCGCGTCTTCCCCTTTTGGAACTGTGCATCCCTAGCCTGACTTCACTAAAGCTATCGACTATTACCCAGTCACTCAAATGCGTGCAGGCACTCGTCCGTGTCAGTGGAAAACTCTCAGTCTCTGAGTTCGCTATCAAAACAGTGCTGCACTATCGTTTGGCGCCTCACTTTGCTAGCAATCCTTCGCCAGCGCCTACGCTAAGTAGCTTGAGTGATGTTGCTGATGAGTGTGCGCTGTTGATAAGCGCGATCGCTCAAATCGGCCATTCCAAACCCACAGATGCCCTCTATGCCTTGCGCGATAGCTACCACCAGCTACCAAGAAAGTCTCGTCCACCCATCCCTATGGAGCTGCCTGCTTGTTCTTTGCCTGCGCTGAGCAAAGCCTTCAAGCGATTGCAGATGGCTATGCCAGAAGTGAAAAGTGCGATCGCCGACGCCTGCATACACACCGTCCTAACCGATGGAAAAACAACAGACTCAGAAGCAGAACTATTACGAGCTATCCTCGTGGCACTCAGTAGACCACTACCCAGCTTTTTGGATAGAACTTTTACTCCCTCGGCACCTCGACCTCAATCTCGCAAAGCCGCTTAGAGAAAGATAAACCTAATTTCGTCATCCTAATAATTGACACGCCATATGTGAACCGCTCTTTTAGCCATCCGTTCTTGACGCCAAACAACTGAGTCCATTGTCCAGTCTTCAGCCTGTATATCTTTTGTAATGCTATACACGCTTTGTTCGTATGCCTGTCGCTTTTTGTCGTAAGACTCTCTTCCAATCTTACGATTCAGAGAACTCTCTAGCGGCGTCATGTTTCCCACCC
This sequence comes from Cyanobacteria bacterium J06581_3, assembly GCA_038531675.1. GTDB lineage: Bacteria > Cyanobacteriota > Cyanobacteriia > Phormidesmidales > Phormidesmidaceae > Phormidesmis. Next base: position 70,691 of record JBCBBK010000016.1, on the reverse strand, counting down.
GATATATGGCTTCTTCTATCTGCGTCTCAGGAAAATTCTGACGCCAAGATTCGTCAGGCTCCTGCGGAAGAATATGTTCTATAGAAAAACTATCTTCTGGAATGTCCTTGTTTGTCCTATCCTTCTCCAGTTGCCTGAGTATGTATTGAACTAGACCCTTTTTACGTTTCGTTGGTATGGCAAGCAATGCGAAATCTTGCTCGAATTTACTATCTTCTATGTACAGGATACTAGAAATTACATTAAAGGCAGCTTTTGCAGTTTTTACTTTTCCTTCTGAAATTTCCATAGCCAGAGTGTTATATTGAGCTTCGAGTTCATTTGGGTTCAACCTACTAACCACTGTGTATCTAAAAGACACAATAGTGACTATTTTTAAAAGTTTCTCAAGCTCTCTTTCACTAAATCTTTCGTAAGCAGCGAACAGAGCAGGATATGCTTGCTTAGTTCTAAACAAGTTGAGCTCTCTTACATACTGCTTGAATTGAGGTTTGTAATCCAACCAAAAATCATCATTGTGGTTTCCAAGTGCTACATATAGCCGACTGAAATTGTTTAGCTGGTTTAAGAGTTCGAAGGACGCTTCCGCAGTCACGACCTGAGTCTTTATGATTTTGAACAGCTGAGTGCTTCTCACCCTTCTTCTGTTCATGCTTAGAAAGTATCTGAGAAATTCAGGAAACTTCTCCATCCCAACGGTTCTTGTGATTTCTTGCCATTCTATTCGAGCAGCATTTAGATCATCTGTACTGCCTTTAAACCTGGAGAATAGATAATTTTTAAGTAGGTCTGTGGAACTCAGCTCAACACCTCTTGAATTTAGTGTTTCAAACACTACATATGCATCAATCTCATCTTCTACGTTGATCTGAATAAACAACAATAATCTCGCTATTGTGTCTGTCAGAAAGCTTGATAAGCCAGCACCGCTTTCGGCTATTGAAGGCATGGTCTCTAGCTGATCAGAGAAGTATTCAAAAGCTTTCCACAAAAGCTGATTCGACTTTCTAAGCGAGCGGAAGGCCTTAGGAGGGCGTAAGTTAATTAAGTTACTTTGATAAAAAGAGTCGTTGTTCTCATTTAGGAAGAGCTTGCTGGAGTAACGTAAAGAACTAGGGCTTTTATCGCCCAAAAAGTTTCTACGTAAGATAATTTGTCTTTCTATATTTTGTGCAGGCTCTACATCTCTTGATTCCAGCTCTTTAATCTTTTGAATGACAGATATCGCTAGGATACTCAAAGTTGCTATGCGCTGTTGTCCATCAATGATAGTAAGCTCTCTATCACCAGTAGAACCCTGAAGCACGATAGCTCCCATGTAGTGAGTTTCTTGATTGTTGTGTGAATCTATGATGTCTTGCCAGAGGTCTTCCCAATTCTCTGGCTTCCACGAATAATCGCGTTGGAATAGAGGAACTCTATAACGTCTACCATTGCTGATGAGTTCACCGAAGTTCGTAGTCCGAGTATTGAGCAAGATTTTTTGTGACATATCAAAGCTCGACTTAAAACTCAATATCTACTTTAGCTATCTACTTTAGCCAAGGTGCGGATACATTATCCAGCTGTTCGCATTCTGTGTCACTGATTTCCCAGCCCAGCGCACCTGCGTTTTGCTCTGCCTGCCTCGCATTTTTTGCGCCAGGAATGGGTATCACGTTGCCTTTGCTGATTAGCCAGTTTAGCGCGACTTGAACTTGCGATTTGCCATGGGCGTCCCCAATCGCTTGCAGTGCGGCCAGTACTGGCTCTATTTTTTGTAGGCCTTTTTTGCTGAATTTGGGGTCTATGCGGCGGGCCCCGGCGGGTTGGCGATCGCTCGCAACAGTGTACTTACCCGTCAGCAGCCCCTGCGCCAGCGGACTGTACGCCAAAATGGTCACTTCCAGATTTTGTGCGGCTTCCATCACCCCATTAGTCTCTATTTTGCGATGAAGCAAAGAGTACTGTACCTGGTTGACCGCTAGGGGAATGCCTCTCGCTGCCAGTAGGCTATGGGCCTCACGCATTTGCTTAGCCGAATAGTTACTAACGCCAATGGTTTGAATGCGCCCTTGCTTCACCTCATCAGCCAGGGCGTTCATCAGCGTCTCTTGTCCCATAAAAAAGTCAAAAGGCCAATGCACCTGATACAGCGCAACAGAAGGAACCTTCAGTCGCTTTAGGCTAGCGGTGAGTGCATCCGCAACAGACTGCGCCGAAAATCGCCAGGGCACAGGCATGTATTTCGTCGCAACAATCACGTCTTGCTCGCTTTCCTGCATGAACTGACCAATTAGCTCTTCTGACTTACCTAGGCCATACACTTCTGCCGTATCCAGAAAATTCACCCCAGCAAGCAAGGAAGCCTTAAACGCGGCATGCACTTCATCCGCCCCATAGGCACTGCCGTACTGCCAAAACAATGAATCACCCCACGACCATGTTCCTAGTCCGAGTGCTGGGACTTTGGGACCTTGGGGGCTGAGGGTAACTGTCTGAAAAGGTGCGGTGGACATGGAAGGGTATGGGTAAAGTCTGGCTTTTACAAAGTAGCGGGTTAACTAGATTTAGTCATCTGTCTCACGTTTAAAGCCCTGTTCTGCAATGAGGAAATCGACAAACTGACGGGCTGTGCGGCCAGATCGGCCATTGTGGCGGGTGGCCCACTGTCGGGCTCGCCAGTCGAGGTTGTCAGGGTCGAGCTGGATGTTTGCCTGGGCGGCGAGTTCGTGGACGATGGTGAGGTAGGTGGGCTGGTCGGCAGGGGTGAAGGTGAGGGTAAGGCCAAAGCGATCGCTAAAAGACAGCTTCTCTTGCACGGTGTCCCAGGCCTGAATTTCGTCAGCGTCTTTGGGCTTGGGACGCTCGTCAAAGAATTCGCGAATCAGATGACGACGGTTGGAAGTTGCGTATACAACGACGTTTTGGGGTCTGGCAGTAACGCCACCTTCCAAAACGACTTTGAGGGCTTTGAAGGCTTCATCGTCTTCCTCGAAGGAAAGATCGTCGACAAAGATGATGAATTTCTGTGGGACACGGCTGAGAGGGCCGATGATCTGCGGTAGGTTGTGAAGGTGAGCTTTGGGGACTTCGATCAGGCGTAAACCCTGGGTGTGATACTCGTTCAGCAGGGCTTTGACTAAGGATGATTTGCCAGCGCCTCTGCTGCCGTAGAGCAGTACGTTTTGGGCGGTGTAGCCTTGCAAGAGTGATTCTGTGTTTTGAATGAGCTGCTGCTTTGGGTGGTCGTAGGCAACGAGTTGCGAAAGATTTATGGGGTCTGGGGTAGGGATGCCGATGAGCTGGCCGTCTGCATTATCTGGGTTAGATTGCCAGCGGAAGGCGGTGAACTGGCCGAAGGTGCCGACGCCGTGGGCGCGGTAGTGAGTGGCGAGTGTGGTGGTGGCTTCGGCTATGCTCAGCCACCAAGAGGGAGAAGGAGACGGTGATAAGTCAAAGGGTAGGGCCGGGGGGACGGTGATGCCGCAGTGTGTTTGAAGCCACTGACTCAGTTGGTCGGCAGGAAGCTGATAGAAGCTTTTAATGATTTTGAGGTCGTGGTTGACGGCGCTCAAAATGGCGGGAGGGATGTGTTTTGTAAGCTGGTCTTTGGACACGGGAGTTGAGATGGCAGGCGTAGGCAGCGTTTGTGCTTGCTGGGAGAAGGCGTTATCGGCGAGCAGGATTTGCTGGGTGAGGTGCTGCTGCCAGCTTTGTTGCCTAGTGGCGAGGGCGCTGAACCATTGGCCATAGGCTTGGGCAGCCGTGATGGCGTCTTTAACCATCAGCGCTTCTAACAGTGCCAGGAATGCCTGGCCAATATCACTAGCAAACACGGACTGATACAGCAGCAATGCAGCGGCCTGTTGACGGTACTGCTGAATTTCTGTCAGGCTTTCCTGCGAGCGTGGCTCTGTCATATCAAAGGTTAGACCTGATTCCAGGTAGTGTCGTTCTTGTTAATTGAGTCACAGATCTCTATTAGGGTAGGCCAGCTGTTAGGGATGTCTCCCTTCTCTAACAGCTTGGCAAACACAGCGTAAGCATCTCGTTTGCTACCAGCTGATCTAAGCTGCTTTGGCCCGTTTATCCAAATGTAAGCAATGACCCTGCTATTGCGGTCGTAGCGGAAAAATAATCGATGACGATTGGCAGGTTTAGCTCTAAACCAATGTCTGTATGCCTTGCCCAGGGTGTTTCCTTGACGATATCGGCTGTCAGACGGATCGTTCGGTATCTCTACAAGGCAAGTACGTGCGATCGCTTTGTACAAAGACACAATGTTGTTACGCTGCCAGCTATCAGGATTGCGCTGCTTTATTTTGCCAACCGCAAGCGCTAGCTTCCTCATGTATTCTCTGAAGGCTGGGTGTGTGTAAAGATTCCATCCGTTAATGACAGCAGGTTCTGGTTTCAATGCTGCGCTTCCTCTGCATCTATCTCTGCAAATAGCTCAGAGAGTTCGGCAACGTCATCATCTGTAAAGTCAAAACCGCCTGAGTCAAAGTTAATAATGTTCTCCCAGCTACCAGCGATCGCAATCGCTACGGCTATAAAGTCAGATCCCATCGGTTCTAACTGTTCAGGCTTTTGCTGAATATCTTGCTCTAGCAAAGATAAGAAAGGACGTAGGGCCGGATCTTCTTCCAGACTGGCTACTTCATCTACGTCGAGCTTTGGGCGAATGACGACTTCGCCTTCATCGTCTATTTCGTACTCTATCTTTCCGCCACTTTCCAAGCCCAGGTGCTTACGAATACTGCTAGGGATTGCTGTTTGACCCCGAGCACTCAGCGTTGATTCTGTTCTATATCGATTGGCCATATTAAGGTTTGGGAATATCCCAGCTAGTACAGTCTAATTAGGCTACAAGTCAATTACAAGCCTAATACAAGACAAACGCAATGGAAAGGGATGGCATATCAGACAAACTGTCAGCTCTGAGCTGACAGAGAGATATAGCGTTTCTCGGATGCATTCGAGGAACGCGGGTCACTTGACCTGCTGATGCATAAGGCTTTCAGAAAAAAAAACTGTACCTCAGTCAAGTGACAAACGCTATAGTGATACCCATTAACAGAGAAGCTTAAGGAACTGTAACTGTTGGACTCAAAAGATTAAGGCATCTGTTACGGCTAGCTATCGGCATCCATTCAGGGCGTATAATCCCTAAGCACAAGACGCCTAGACGCTGGTTGAGGGGTGGATGACTATGGTTGGATTACCGATTGCGCCGCTAGTTACGTTGCTGTATGGGGTGTTTGCGATCGCCGGTGGAGCTATCGGCTATAAGCAGGCTGGTAGCCAGGTATCGCTCATTTCAGGATTTATTAGCGGTCTGTTGCTTTTGATTGGGTCGTATCTGATGTTTGGGGGTATCCGGTGGGGGCCGCTTCTGTCTGCCATTGTTAGCCTGCTGCTGGTGATTGTATTTATTGTCCGCCTGGTCAAAACGCGTAAGTTTATGCCTGCTGGGCTCATGGTAATGCTTGGGGTGATTAACTTACTCGCGCTGTGGGCGACCTTGCCCGCGATTTGAGCCTTGCGATCGCTGGTCCACCGTGCGATGGAAAAACTTTTGACAAAAAAATTCGTCCTGTGTTTGTGTGTGGTTCCACGGAGATCTCCGTTCATTTAGATCTCGTTACCTATGTAAAGAAGTATGAATATCTGCTGGAATTTGCGTAATCCTTTCTGCTCAACATGATTTCTTTACTGTGCTTCTCAGTACGGATGACGATCTTTTGAGATTGTTGTTAGTCTGGAGGCACCGGTGGGGTTCAGTAGCTTCACTGATAGGTATGGGGCCGCATCCTTCTACATAGAGTGCTCAAAATAATAGAGTGCTCAAAATAATAGATCGCTCAAAATAGAACGTTCAAACAGAATGACTAAACCAGCTACATCTACCGTCACAGAATTATGACTTCAAAACTACTGCCTGAAATTAAGAGTAAAGAAGCCTGTCGTCGTTGTGGCGAGCACAGACTGTTTACTAACGATTCTGAAAAAGAAGATTCTGTAATCCACTACCACTGCTTAAATTGCAACTTTGAGTACAACGAGACTTCGGATTCTAAAGACTACAAAAAGCGCAAGGCAAAGGAAAAGAAAAAAGACGATGCGCCGTCTAGCTTCTTAGGGTTGGCTATTTTTGTGTTGATGATGTTTGTCATCTTAACGATTACAGTCGATCAAGAACGCAAGCGTGACGCTGCTGCGCCGCTGAATTCGACTGAGCTAACGCCCTAGGCCCAGCAGGTCGATGTTTTGCTAGGGGTTCTCTTCTGTTGCAGATTGACCGTTTTCACGCTCTAAGTTTTCACGCTCATTGTTTTCACGCTCTGAAGCATCCTCTACCGGCTCGCCTGGTGGAGGATTTTCTGTGGCAGTCTCTTCTGTGGCAGCCTCTTCTGTGGCAGTCTCTTCTGTGGCTTCGTTAGTTGTCGCTTCGTCTTGCAGAAGCCAGTCTTCGGTGGGCCGCTCAATCGCTGTGATAATGTCGCCCGAGATTAAATAAATGCTCGATGCTGTGGGCATTTCTGTGGGCATTTCTATCGAGTCAGCAGGTTCTGCGGAGGGACTTTCAATGGCCTGAACGTAGCGCTGGTTGCCTGCAAAGTCTAGGCCGCCAATCAGAAGCTGATAGTCGCTGCCGTTGGCGGTGAGCGATAGGGTGGCTGTTGGGTCTGCCAAGCCGAAGGGTTCGAGTGATTCGGTGGCATCTGCTGTAGCGTCGCTGTTGGAGTCGGCATCGGGTTCTATCGCAACGGGCTTGGCATTGGTGGTGGTGACCTGGCTGAGGAGAAAGGCGATCGCGCCATTTTGTGCGATCGCCTTGTCAGGCAAACGCTCAGGCACAGTCATCTCCCAATTGCCATCGTCACCTTTTACAAACGAAAGCGCCTCGTCGTCACTATCTTCCTGACCTTCTGCGCTTGCACGAACCACCGAGAACTGTTCTATGTCTTCTTCTTCAAAGGGAAAAAGCTTTTCGGTCGCTAGCTCGTTACTGGCCGTGTTCTCTGGGCGATCGCCTGACCTATTTTCTAGCAGTAAAACGCCGCCTGTCAGTGCGATCGCACTCAACAACAGCAGCCATGTTCCCCGTTTCAACATTATCTAATAATTCCTTTTTGTAGCTTTTTGACGGCATCTGCCTGGTTACCTGGAACGAGTTTGCGCTAGCGCCTGATCGCCCATATGGTTCCGGCACCGACCAGCCCAAACAGCGGAAAGACCACCAGCGACAGCAGCATGATTACAAGCCCTTGCTGACCAGTTAGGTTTAATCGCCGGTTGGTTTGCTCCTTCGGACGAATAGAAAGCGTTGGCCGCTCACTCTGGCTAAGCCAACCCACAGAGTTGAGGAAAATATCACCGTTAAGAAGCTGACTGAACAGTCCATCGGTGACAAACGTAGAGTTGCCAATGATGACCATGCGACTGTCCTTGGGGGCCAGGTTGGCGGGTGTGAGGTCATCGGAGGCTTCTTCTTCCTGGGCAATCTCAGCTTCTAATTCTGCGAGTTCTGCTGTTTCCGCATCGGTCGCGTCAGCATCGGCACCTTCAGTATCTGCTGACTCAGCAGGCGCTTCGCTCGATGATTCGGAAGGGACCTCGTCTGGATTGACAACCGCTGGGCGCTCTAGAGCCACACCCAACGTAAAGGGACCTTCGGGCGGTTTGTCGGCGTTGGCCTCTAGTCCAGGTGACTCCAAGGAATCGGGCTCGGCATGGCTATCTTGATTGGTAAAGAGCAGTGGAGACTCCTCTATATTCGGCACTTCCCTGACCTGCAGCGGTCTGGCGTAGGGAAAGAAAGAGCGCCCGTTGCCAAAGGCTTCGGTAATGGGATGGTTGCCATAGTCTGTCACTAGCGGCGCTGCAGGCCCTAGCCCTACCTGCTGACCACCGGCTGAGGTATCGATTACCACCGTATTTTCTGGCACTACGCCCCACTGACTCATCATTACCTCCAGGCCCGTTTCTACCTGTGGGTCTGTCAATATAAACAAGCTGCCACCCTGTTCTAAATAGGTGCGAAGCGCAATCACTTCTGGCTCAAATAGCTGCTCGCGGGCACCGGCAATCACAATCACGTCGGCATCTTCTGGGATGCTGCCCGTCTGGGCCAAATCCAGCGGCGCCACGGTAAAGTTTTCGTCCTGCAAGCTATTCGCCGCCTCAAATAGCCCAGCTTCGGACCCGTCGATGGGATATTCACCATGGCCCTGCAAAAAGTAAACCACTGAGATGTCTGTTTGCTCTATCTGCACGAGCTTGTTCGTCAGTGTTCGTTCGCTCAGTCGTTCCTGGTCGTTTACTAGCTGTACGGGCAGTGTTCTTTCTTCCGCCTCGCCGCTGGCTTCTGTTTGCACAAATACCTCACCAAAGTTGGTCACGCCAAATTGCTGGGCGATTTGTGGCTGAACGTCGGGGTTGATGTACTGGTAGTCGAACTGTGGGTTGAAGCGTTTGTAATTTTCTAGCAGCTGCTGGTCGTCGGGGTTGGGGCCAATATCAAAGATGACGACTTTGGTTGGCTGCGCTAGCTCTTTTACAACAGTTTGGGTCGCAGGCGAAAGGGTCAACAGCTGCCCGTCGGTAAAGTCTATCCGGTGGTCGTAGCGAGCACCTACAAAGTTTACAAGCCCTAAAATCAACAGTACAGAAAGAACAGCAACGGCTGCATTGGTGCCTTCTTGGGTCGAGCGCTTCTGCCAAAACTGTGTACTAAAGACATTGAAATCGCCTCCGGCCAGGCTGGTGGCCATCAGCATCAGGCCAATCACCAGCAAGGCCACCGCGATCAGGGTCCAGCCGTTGAGCGTACCGACCACTAGGCCAGCAGTGAGCAGCATGATTCCTGGCCAGAGCAGGTATTTGATTAGAGTTGGCGAGGGTTTCATAGCGAGATGCAAAAAGGGATCAAACCGAGGGTTGGTGGCGGGTGTGACTAGCGACCAGCGGGGCCAGGTAGGCTGACTGACCAGTGCCGAAATTACGAGCGCTGGAACCGAAGGGTATCGATAGATTGGGCGGTGAGGAAAATGCCCAGAACAATGTAGCTAACAAATAACAACAGACCGCTGGTATCAAAAATTCCATCGATAAAGTCCTCGTAATGCGTCAGCATAGACAGATGGGCAAGTCCATCGCCAACAACGCCCGGCAAACCCTGGGCAACGAATTCTATGATCCACAGCAGGAGCACAAGGCCGAACGTTGTAACGGCTGCCAGCACGGTGCTGTTCGATAGCGATGAGACAAACATGCCAAGCGACAGTACGCTAGCGGCCAGTAGCAGTAGGCCCAGATGCCCTAAAGCTAAGAGCATCATGGGAAAAGCAGGCTCGCTTGACCAAAGGGTCACTAGCTCCAGGATGATGAGAGGAACCAACATGGCACTGTAGAAGGTAACGACGCCCAGCAGCTTGCCGAGTGCAACGACCCAGTTGGTCACAGGAGAGGTGGCCAGCAGTTCCAGGGTGCCTTGCTTGCGTTCTTCGGCATAGAGGCCCATGGACAGCATCGGCAAAATGAACATGGACAGCGAGCCGAGCTGTTCGAGATAGGCCTGCAAAAATCGGTAGGGTTCGTCGATAGAAGAACCGGTAAGGCCTGCTTGGTCCATGGCAGCGACGCGGGCGATTAGGCCCTGCGGGTCGAAGAGAATGGCAACGAGGAAAAGCCCGCCAATCAGCCAGAAGACGACGGCAATGATGTAGGCGAACGGTGAGGCAAAGTAGCTCTGAAGCTCGCGTCGGTAGATAGCCAGCAGGTTATTTAGAAAAATTTTCATGGGGTTTCCTCACGCTCAAGATTCTCACGGTCAAAAAAGGCTTCTGTCGGCGCGCCCTCTTCATCCAAGAGGGGTTTATTCGAGCGATCTTTTGCTAGACTATCGCCGTCTAAGCCGTCTTCCTTCGAGTCATCTTTCTCTAGGCTGCTTTCAGCGAAGTCATTAGGCTCTTCCATGGTGAGGTCGATGAAGACATCTTCGAGGCTGGCGCGGTTGCGGCTCAGTTCAAACAGATCTAGTCCTTCGTGAACGACTTTGGCGGCGATCGCACTACCTAATTCCGCATCCCCTGTCGTCACCTGAAACCGCGTATGCCCTTCAGTCAGCCCTTCAGCCTCTAGCACCGTCGCTTCACTCACGCCAGGAATATCACTTAGCACGGCCAGGCCTTTTTCCACCTCACCCCGCAGCTCTACCCGATAGCCCCCTCGCCCGGTCAGCCGCTCCATCAGATGAGCTGGCGTATCGGTGGCGATAATTTGACCCCGGTTGATAATAGTAATGCGATCGCACGTCGCACTCACCTCTGGCAAAATATGTGTCGATAATATAATCGTATGCTCCCCAGCCAGGCTTTTAATTAGGTTGCGCACTTCAATAATCTGCCGGGGGTCGAGGCCAACGGTTGGCTCATCTAGCACAATCACGGGCGGGTTATGCACAATCGCCTGGGCAATGCCGACTCGCTGCCGAAAGCCTTTGGAGAGCTTGCGGATGATGACTGAGCGTTTTTCTTGCAGGTTGCAGCGGTTGATGGCACTGGTGACCCGTTGGGTGCGATCGCCCGCACTCACCCCTTTAATTCGGGCCACAAACGTCAAAAAGCCCTCCACCGTCATCTCTGGGTACAGCGGCGGCGTCTCCGGCAGGTAGCCAATACTCTGTCGCACCGCCATTGACTCGGCGTGCACATCTTTCCCTGCCACCCTGGCTGTCCCTGCCGTCGCAGGTAAGTATCCTGTCAAGATTCGCATTGTCGTCGTCTTGCCCGCACCGTTTGGCCCCAAAAAGCCCAAAATCTCACCGGGCTCTACGGTAAAGGTCACATCCTCAATTGCCGCCGTGGTGCCATATATTTTACTAAGCTGGTCAACTTCAATCATGACGTCCCTTTTGCTGGCCTACACCGAATGCTGGCTTACACTGAAATAAAACACGAATTATGTAAGCTGGCACGAAATTCTAACACCTGTAAGCCAGACTAATATTGCACCTGTTTGCCGATCTGCAAAGTGACCGCCGTTCCTTTCGTCCGAAGCACCATGGCAAAACAAAAGTTCCCTCACCTCGTTGGCTCTAAATGGACCGCTCAGCAGAAAACCATGGGCTGGCGTCACTTTCAGGTGGCTAATCGTAAAAACCAGGGCAAGCTTGTGTTTGCAGAACTCGTCGCGGCCTGTGACCCGGACGTGCGGTTTTGGCTCAACGCCAAAGTCCTCAAGAATCGTCAGCTGTGGGCGGCGGGCTGGCAAACCCTACATCAGATCAAGGCACTAGCGACAGACTATGATCCGCCTTCTAAACCGGCGCTCGGGACGGCAGTGGGTATGCCCCCTGCCTCTGAAGCTGACGCCAACTCTTTGCCGACTCTAAAGAGTGATCCTGATATTCCGATAGTCGGAAGCCTAGCGCCAAAGAATCGTATTAGTATAGAAGAGTAACTTGACGACTTGTGAGTGGTATACCCTTTAGGTTGATATGAGCTATCCATCGATTCCACCAGAGGATACCGACTTACTAAAGTCGATTCTGCCACCGTTGCTCGAAGACTTTCATCACTGGTTCGGCCGCACAATTGACCGGCTCGAAAAGCAGTCAATCAGTTTTTTGAGCGAAGCCGAGCAGGCCGATATGCTCAGCCGTGTGCAGGCCGCTCAGAAGCAGGTCAGTGCTTCCAAGGCGCTTGCTTCTGCTACCGATAGCCAGGCAGGCATCGAAATGAGCGTCGTTATGGGCTGGCACAAGCTGGTGAATGAATGCTGGAACCTTGCCATCCGCATCCGCCAAGAAAAGCAATCCCAGCCTGACACCTATCAGCCTGACATCTGAAATTGCTATCCTCCTCAACGGCCAAGCACAGCCAACGTCCCACCCAATCTTTGTTAATTTCGACTTCCTTAGTCTCCTCCGGTGGCTGAGCGGAGTCGAAGCCAGCCCCTCCCCCAAAAAGACCATGTTTCACCTGCTCTACATCCTCGCTTTTACCGTGCTAGCAGTCCTTGCGGTTTCTAACATGATTCGCAATATGGTCAGGCTGGGTACTCAGGCGACTCAGCCGCCGGGCCAGTCGCAGCGTCAATCGCAGTATGGTGCCAATCGCCCTGTGCCACACCCGGAGCTACTCAATGACAGCGGCGACGTCATTAACGAACCCCTACTGGTGATGCGTTCCATTTCGATGAAGGACGCCAGAGAGCAGCTAAATGCACTCTATGAGTCCTCTTCCGAATCTTCTGGTGGTGAAGAGCCCTCTACCGAAGAAAGCTAACCAAAGAAAGCTAAACTACGGCTAAAAAGATAACAGCCAATCCGTGACAGAGACACTAAACTGTCAGTATGAATTCTGAAGCTGCTGTTTTTTGACGCCTAATTTGCCAGTACCGACTAACAAAATAATTACCCTCATACACAAGGACACCACGATTCCGGGTGTGGTAGGCCAAAAGCTAGAAGCCATGGGCTATCAGCTAGACATCCGTGCGCCGATATTTGGGGATGCGCTGCCCGAGCGATTGAGTGAGTACGCAGCAGCGCTGGTATTTGGCGGGCCGATGAGTGTGAATGACGATGAGCCCTATTTGCAAAAGGAGCTGATGTGGATTCGCCAGGTTCTGGAAGCACAGATGCCTTACTTGGGAATTTGCCTGGGGGCGCAGCTGTTGGCTAAGGCGTTAGACGCAAAGGTAGATACGCACGTAGATGGCGTTGAAGAGATTGGCTACTATCCGATTTATGCCACGGCGCTAGGCGCAGATACCTTCCCAGAAAAGCTGATGGCTTATCAATGGCATAGCCAGGGGTTTGAGCTGCCGGAGGGGGCGGTGCTGCTGGCGACGGGTACAGATTTTCCCAATCAGGCGTTTCGGTGGGGCGATCGCGCTTATGGCCTACAGTTTCATCCTGAAATGACGGCTGACATGGTGGACTTTTGGACGTCGCAGGGGGCGGATTTGCTGGGTGCGCCCAACGCTAAGTCGCGCTGTGAGCAGATTGAGGATCATGTTCGCTACAGTCCTGAGGTGGGCCGGTGGTTGGAAACTTTTTTAAACAATTGGCTCGCGATCGCAAATAAGCAAGCATGATTGATAAGTCGTGCAAATTTGCGGATTGAGGTATGGCTTTGTTTAAGCAGGTGAAAGGCTGGGTGGCTGCTGTCTTGAAGGGAAAGGCGCTGTTGGGGGCTTTGTTTGCGATCGCCCTTGCAATTACTTTCTTATTTCAGGCCTGTGGCACCACCACGACCGATTCCGTCGGTTCTGATGCCTTGTCTGAGCCCACCGCAGTCACCGTCCCAGATGCTGAAGTTCCCACCTCTAGCCAATCCGATGTTCAGCCTGATGGCGAGGCAGACCCGCTGCTCGCAGAGCACGATGGCGACAAACCCACTGCGACCCCAATTGCCATGGCCGAACCCACTGTTCCGGTAACCGGGAGCGAAGTCACCTATGCCACCGTTGAGGGTACGCCTATTACCGGCTACCTGGCGCAGCCTACAGACAGCGTTGGCGAAGCCCTCCCCGCTATCATCACTATCCACGAGTGGTGGGGCCTCAATGAAAACATCGAAGCGATGACCCGTCGCCTCGCTGGGGAAGGCTACACCGTCCTAGCGGTGGATCTGTACGGTAACGAAGTCGCGACCGAACCTACCGCCGCTCGCGAACTAATGCGCTCGGTAATGGACAACCCGGCCCCCGCGCAAGACAACATTTTCCAGGCCTCTGAGTTTTTGAAAAACGAGTACGACGCCACCGCGCTCGGTTCGGTCGGCTGGTGCTTTGGCGGTAACTGGTCGCTGCGCACTGGGCTGCTGCTGTCTTCTGACCTGGATGCGATGGCCATTTACTACGGGCGGCTGATTCTTGCGCCGGAAGCCCTTGATGCATTGGACATGCCCATCATTGGCTTCTTTGGGGAGGACGATAGCTCGATTGCCGTAGACGACGTGAACAACTTCGAGGAAGTGCTCACCGATTTGGGTAAAACGGTTGATATCAACCTGTACCCTGGCGTCGGTCATGCCTTCGCGAATCCATCCGGGCAAAATTACGACGCAGAAGCGGCTGAGAATTCTTGGGAGAAAACAACCGCATTCTTTGCGGAGCATCTTCAGGCAAGCTAGAGCAAACGCTTTTTGCAAGGTGGCCACTGAGACGTCGGCGAATAGACAAGCTATCTCTATTCTCACTTCTTGGACACTTGTTCGCTTGAACGAAAAAAGGAGATGACAATGGCCATCTCCTTGTATTAATTGCTCGTTGTTATCGAAATGTGGAGCCTATGCCATTACGACTTCGCCTGCGGGCTGAGCATCGCGGCGGCGACGGCGATCGCTTTGGCGGGTGCCGCCGACCATTTCGTATTCACTGCTGTCTTTGCCGTATTTGAACTTTACGCCAATCAATACGTTCTCGGCAGATATGGAGAGTTCTTTTTCCATCTGTTGGATTTTGTTGGCGGAGTCGTCAATTTGCGAGAGCATGACGTTGTGATCAACAACAGCCTGACGGAATTCATTGACTTCTTTCTCGAATGAGGCAGTGGTGAGGCCGTTGCCCAAGTCAACTTTGGGGCCGATGGATTTGAGGCCAGCGAGGCGTTCGTCTAGTTTGTTCAAAATTGCGGGGTTCTTTTTTCTTCTTGCCATGGTTGCACCGTGGATGGATGTAGGGTTTTAAGTGTTGCAAGTGAGAAGGGCAGACGCAGTGATTAGGCCGGGTGTGTTTGGCTTTGTGGGTTGCGTCGCCTTTCTCTTGCTTGAGCTCAATATGCCCGGCGTCTGTTGTAAAAGACACAGCGCTGGCTAGGAGAGATTACAGAGGTTTTGGAGCGTCCGGAGAAATAGCAATGAGAGTTGCCCGTGAAGTTGCGGGATTGGATGAAGACTTTTTGACTTTGTGAGGAGCTGAACGGCGATCTTGAGAAGTTTGTTGGCGATCGTGAGGAGTTGAATAGCGATCGCAGGAAGCAACTTGGCGATCTTTATGGGTGGATCTTCGTGCTTGAGGAGTGGATCGAGATGTGGATGGAGTGGGTTGGCGATTGTGGGAAGTTATTAGGCGATCGCAAAGAGTGGAGCGGTGATCGTAAGCAATAGATCGGTGACGATAGGAAAGAAGGCTTTGATTAGGAAGAGCGCAACGACTCTATTGCCTTTTCTGTGGCAGTTACCAAAGGCTCGAACCCTATTTGCTTGCCCAGGTCGGCTGCCGATTGAAAGGCGCTTAAGGCTGCTTCGGTTTGCTGCGTTTGTGCATACAGGCCACCCAGATAGTACAAATTGACGCCCTGGCTGTAGAAGTCTCCAATCTGCTCGTAAAGCGCCTGTGCCGAGAGTAAGTAAGATAGGCCCTCCTGAACATCCGTCTGCGCTCTGCCGATAGCCTTGAGCGTGTTGGCTTCGCCCAAGCGATCACCGACCTGCCGATAGATGCCTAAGGCTTGCTCATAGTTTTCGAGTGCTTCATCTCTACGGTCGAGGAACTGTAAA
>JBCBBK010000016.1:55014-55094 GCA_038531675.1 Cyanobacteria bacterium J06581_3 | reverse complement strand
GATGCCTAAGGCTTGCTCATAGTTTTCGAGTGCTTCATCTCTACGGTCGAGGAACTGTAAAACATCCCCTTGCGCCTGGA
>JBCBBK010000016.1:0-54914 GCA_038531675.1 Cyanobacteria bacterium J06581_3 | reverse complement strand
GCGTGTTGGCTTCGCCCAAGCGAGCACCGACCTGCCGATAGATGCCTAAGGCTTGCTCATAGTTTTCGAGTGCTTCACTGCTGCGCTTGAGGAACTGTAAAACATCCCCTTGCGCCTTGAGCGTGTTGGCTTCGCCCAAGCGAGCACCGACCTGCCGATAGATGCCTAAGGCTTGCTCATAGTTTTCGAGTGCTTCATCTCTACGGTCGAGGAACTGTAAAACATCCCCTTGCGCCTTGAGCGTGTTGGCAAATAGATCTTTCTCTGTGTCATCTGTTGGTTGCCACTGCCCAACCAATCGCTCGTACAGTGCTAGCCGAATCGGATTATAGCCGCTCAGCTGTAGCACCATGTCACAGCTGCTGTATCGCTCTGCTTCGTTGCTTGGCATCCGAATCGTCGTCAGCGCGCTAGCATACTGCCCCAGCTCACAGTAATGATGAAAAATTTCTCGGTAGGGCACCGTCGCCTCCACACTGGCTTCAACATCGCCAGTCGCTGCTAGCACATTGCTCATACGCTGGTAGTACTCAATCGCCCGCCGATGAACCCCGCTATCTGCTCGCTGCTGCAAATATCGCTGCACCAACGGCTGAAACCAAAACAGCCATACACGCTTACCCTCAACAGATTGCCTTTTTTCTTGCAACAGCGATCTTTTTACCAGCTTTCGCAGCGCCTCTACCGTAACGTGCTCAGTCTCTGCCTCCGTTTCCGGCGCCATAGCAACCGCCGCCGCCTGCGAAAACGGCAGCCGATACACACTCAGCCCCGGCAACAGCGCTGCCATCTGCCCCGGCAACCGGCCTAGCGTCGCCTCCAAAATCTCCTGCACAGTCGTCTCCGGCTGCCCGCGATGCGCTCCTACCAGCCCGAATACATTTAGCCCATTCGCTTTTTTCAGATACTCAATATCTGGCTCATCCGGTTCTTCTACCATCAGCCACCCCGCCGCCAGCTTCAGCAACAGCGGATGCCCATCCGCAAGCGTCACAAACTCATCTAGTACTTGCCTATCGCCCATTACACCCAGCGACCTCAGCAGCGCTATCCCCGGCTGTGTATCTAGCCCCGTCAGTGGCAGCCACTGGCAAAACCGCCTCAGGTTATTCGCTACATCCGGCTCTTCTCGGCTAGTCACCAGCACCACGCTTTGCCCCGGCTCGCTCAGCCACCCCAGCCAAAAGCGACCATAGCCCGCATCCAGCCACTGCCGATTATCCGCCGCCAGCAGCGTTTCCACATTGTCCAATATCAGCAAGCAGCGCACCCCTTGCAGCTGCTTTACCACCCTCTGCGCCAGCCGCCCATCGCCCACGCTGTCTTCCACCCGCTGGCCGAAGTGCGCCATCAGCCAGCGCCCCCACAAAGCAAACGGATACGCCTGGCCAAACGTCAGCGCCAGCGTCTTGTCAAAGCCCGCAGCCTCGCCCTGCTCTGGGCCAGTTCGCTCACCGTCCCGGGTCTTAGCCAGCCTTTCAACCAGCTTCTTCGCCAGTGCCGACTTCCCAAAGCCACCCGCTGCCTTAATGCCTACCAGCTGCACACTAGGCTCGGCCAGCCAGCCCTCCAGCTGTACTAGCTCATCCTCGCGCCCCTGCCAGTCTCTCGTATCTGGCCGAAAGCCATCGTCGATATAGTCATCCGGATTTAACTTTGCCTGCACCGGCACAGGCGACGCCAGCTAATCTGTTGGCGGTGGGTTGTTGATAGTAATGTTGCCTTGGTAAAGCGTCCCACCTTGCTCGGCTTTACCCTGATAGCCCGTACTGCTGTCGTAGTTATTCTGCGTCATTTGACTATTGTCCTGTATCTTCCCAGCATTAATCTCCTGCGCCAGTACCTTCAGCTCATCGGCAAACTGCGGATCTTCGCGCATCACAATCTTCAGGTAGTCAGCAATTGTTTCTACATCTGCCGTCGTACCCGCCTGGTTCTCCAGCTTTTCAATAGCCGCCTTCGCCCCTTCCACCCCTCGCAGCCGCCCCACGATTCTTTTTCGCAGGTCGTCCATCTTGCTAAGGGCCGTTTCCGTAAACTTTTTCGCAGCCTCACCCGCTGCCGTTTCCAAAAACTTTTTGAACGCTAGCTCCGCAATAACAGTCACGGTAATCGCAGTGGCCGGATCAGTCATAATAATAGGCGGTCAATAATAGCTTTTCTACTGTGCTTACAGCTTACTGCGATCTTGCAGTTTATTGTAATTGCTACGTTTCACTCTCCTACGCGATCACTGCGGAGTCGCATCGCTCTATAATTGCAGGGTAACAATTGCAAAGTGGTGATAGAACTCACGACACTAGTCAGATGAACTTAGACATCCGCTACCTGACCAATAAGGCTGGCGAAAGAACTGACGTGCTTGTTCCTGTAGATTTGTGGGAAAAGATAATGGAGCTGATTCAAGCAGACTCTGGATTGGACCCCATTGATGAGCGAGAGCCCAGCAGCCAAATCTTAGCAGACCTTCAAATTTCCTTACAGCAAGCTAATCAAGGAGAAACTTCGCCGCTCTCAGAGCTCTGGGAGGGTATCGATGCTTGAGGTAAAAAATTGTCGTAATGGCTAGGGTTATTTTTACGCCCCTCTTTAAGCGAAGGCTCAAATCTCTCACAAAGCGCTACCGAAACATCAAGCAAGACATTCAACCTATTCTTGATGAATTAGAGAAAGGCTTCAAACGAATGAGTAAGTAAGTAGCGCTGAGCCATCAGAAAAAAGCCGACCGCACAGAGCGCGACCGGCATAACCATCACGACTTCAACTCACTAACAATCAGCTACGCCAGCTGACGACGACGGCTCGCCGCAACCAGCCCGCCCGCAGCCAACAGGCCCAAAATCATCCCCGGCTCAGGCACAGCCGTCGGATCGTCACCCAATAGCTCCACACGAAAGCGAGCCACCTCATAGCCAGGCGCTGTAAAGTCCGCATTCGCGAACTCTGCGCTGCTGAGGATATTGCCACCAGGGATAAAGCCAGTAGCCAGCGTAACCCCGCCGCCTTCAGTCACACCCGTATCAGGATTTTGCTGACCAAAAAACGCCGTATTCTCAGGCAGCTCGTCATTCACCTCTGTACCGCCATCTAGCACCTGCGCCCCAGATAGCGTAAAGTCTACGCCCAAGAAATTGCCCGCATCATCAAAGATTTGATGCGCCAGCGGATCGCCATTGGCAATGAAGAAGTCATTACTAGGAATCACCATGCTCGCATAGCTGAAGTAGCGGCTACTTGCAGCATTCTCATCTAGCTCGACGACAAGGCTAGTAGACTCACCCGGATCGATCGGCCCAGCAAATGCCAGCTCTGGGCCAAAAATCGCTCCCTGCACGCTGCCATTCCCAGCCGCCGCAAACTCAGCATTTAGTGGCTCAAAGTTGCCGTCTTCCACCAATCGCTCTAGCCCAGGGGTAATAGGCTCATTGCGATTGTACAGATCGAAATTACCATCGTGAAAGCCAAACCAGGCAGGGGTCAAAAACGTACCGTTGTCAGGCGCTAAATTGTCTACGGTAATGCGGATACTCGCAGCGCTAGCAACCGGGGCCAACGCTAATGTAGACGCTATGGTGGATGCGATCGCAATCCCCCCTAGCTTCCATTGAGCATTCGATAAAATACCGACAAAGTCTTTCATAAGGATCTCCGTAGTGTTCACTGGTAGTAGAGCCGCAATAAGCGACTAACCCACTACCACCGTCACTATGCAAATAGGATTCTGAGCTGCTCCTGAGAGCATCCTGAGAACATCCAAAATAAGCCTATGAAGTCTCTATGAAGTGATCGCTGCTGTTCAAGAATCTACGCGGCGGCGCCCTGGTAAGCATTGGCTACATGCTCTCTCCCCTTTCGTGGTGGAATGATATTTTCTTCAATTTGCCAATTGCCTTGGTATTTGGCTACGGCGTCAGCTGGATAAATCCCCACTGGTTTGTACCTAGCACCCTCATCGGCTACTGGCTCTCCAACGTACTCGGCATGATCATGATGCAGTTTGGAGCAGTCGATATCTTTCGACCAGACGAACAACAGAATCCAACGAGAGACCTGTGGATTGGCTTTGGTAGCGCCACCCTGTACACCGTGATCGTTGCAGCCCTGGTATATTGGCACGTCCTAGCTATCCCAGACTTTTTGACAGACTTACAGCCTTGAGACGATAGGTCGCTATAGATCTCAAGAAGCTTTTTTAGCCCAAAACTGCATATTCCAAATTATCCGCCCTAAGTAATGAGTGTAGTGATTTGGTAATCAATCATGGCTCAGTCCACTTTTTCTCCGATGCAGTTCGTTCATAAAGCCGCAATGGGGCTTTCCGTAGCATTCTTGCTTGCACCCATGGCTATTTCCGTTCCTAGCCAGGCGCAAACTGCCAGAACCGCACAACCTCAGCGCACCCAACGGCTCTCTCAGCCACCCCGTACCACAACGCCACAACCCACCCCCGTGATTAGAACAACCGGTAGTGGCGGAGGGACCTCCCCAGTAGCAAACGCCGGTAGCTGTAGTGGCGTCAGCGATTGCAACAACTTTATCGCCATCTGTATTGGTGGTGGCGGCACATACGTACCCGGTACACACAACGGTCAGGGCCAGCCCACCAGCGGCACCTGCGATGTAGATTAAACACCGCTGTTATTCTCTTCAGGGTCAGTCAGTCATGCTCTGATCCGGTCCTGAGGAGAAAGCAGTAAGCCTCAATTGATTTTGGCCAGTTGTTCATTCCTGCAAGGTAATGCTGAACAAAAGTAATATCCATTACTAAAGCGGTACCTATTTTTCAAGGCAATACAGTCACGGGCGTATCTACGCTTACCTGCTCATACAGCGCCAGCACATCTTCATTGCGCATGCGTACACAGCCGTGGGAAACCGCTGTGCCAATTACTGACTCATCCGGCGTGCCATGAAAGCCAATCGAATTCTCTCCATCCGACCAAAACCCAATCCATCTTGTTCCCAGCGGATTATCGGGCCCTGGTGGCACTACTTCCCCGGTAAAAGGATGCTCCCAAGCCGGGTCAATTTGCTTTTGAAATACGACAAATTCTCCAGTAGGTGTGTTCCATCCTTCTCGGCCCACTGCCACGCTGTAGTTTGCGATCAGGGTCTCGCCACGATACACATATAGCTGCCGTGCTGAGAGATGTAACTCTAGCTTCAGGACTTCTGTGATTGTTTCTGTTTGAAGCGTTTCTGTTGTTGTAGTTTCTGTTGCAGACCCATGAGTGAGCGTCTCCGAAAGCTCTACAGCTGCGGCTGAGGCGGTTCTCTTAAGACGCCAGCCGTTGATGGCCAGGCTTTCTGTCGTCAGTGCACCCGTAACTAGTAGCGCCCCAACAAATAGCTTGCTAACCGACCTGCTCATTCTTCGGACGCTCACCATGCTGTGCACTCAACTATTCTCCTTCGCCTACGGAACGACCGAAACAGGTGTGCCAATACTGACCTGGGCGAACAAAGCAACGACGTCTTCGTTGTGCATGCGGACGCAGCCGTTGGAAGCAGCGTGACCGATTGACTCTACCGTTGGCGTTCCGTGGAAGCCAAAGGACCCAGCTTCAGTAGTCGAGAATTCTATCCAGCGCAGGCCTAGGGCGCTGTCTGGGCCAGGTTCGTGAACTTCGCCGGTCCAAGGGCTTTGCCAAATCGGGTTTTCTACCATTCTAGAAACGGTAAATTCTCCTTGTGGGGTGGGGGTCTCAGCTGTGCCGACGGCGACTGGGTAGCTGGTTAGCAGCGCGTCACCCTGATAAAGGTACAGGCGACGCGATCGCAAATTAAGCACCAGCCGATTCTCTGCAATCGACATCGGCCCAGCCGCTACCTGCTCCATACCTCTCGCTGTCGACGATGGCGTTGCCGTTTGATCAGCAGCAGACGTGTTGGCGAACGTCACTACCGCAGGGCCGAGGAGTACTGTCCCAAAGCTCGCTGCACTCAGCAGGATGGCCATATATTGTCGTACTGAAGAATTTCGCACTGGCTCCTTGGCCAAACCAACAGTTCGTATATTGCTTCTCAAACGCTGCATGAAACTCCTCTCTTACCTCTTAGCTTGCACAACAGACGCCTTTATCTATATTAACGGCTCTTTAGCTGTCTCTAGTATCTTGAACTGTTATCAACATGCCCAAGCAAAGGTCCGTTTCCGATTTGGTAGTAGACGGTTCCTGAGCCGGTAGTGTTTCTATATCAAATAGTCTTGTTACAGCAAATGTTGAAACTGGTCTTCTTGTCCTATTGCCCGTACGGCCTGCTTAATTTCTTGAGTCCGGTCTTTTTTCACAATCAGTGTGGCATTGCCATCGCGCACCACCACAATATCTTCCAGGCCAATGGTCACAATCACTTCGTCCGGGTTCGCACTGTACAAAATGCTGTTCGAGGTGTCTATGCACCGGTGCTGTGCCAGCTCTACATTTTTGGCATCGCCTTTTAGCAGTCGCTCCACAGCGTTCCAATCACCCAAATCATCCCAGCCAAAGCTCGCAGGGACAACATAGGCCCGCTGCGTTTTTTCCATCACCGCATAGTCAATGCTGAGCTTTGCCAGGGTGGCGTAGGCGTCTGCGCCTTTTTCTGCAAAGGCGCTCATCATTTCTGGCGCGTGGGCTTTTAGCTCGTCAAGCATGATGGCAGCCGGAAAAATAAAAATGCCGCTGTTCCAGCTGTATTGGCCGCTGCTGACAAATTTCTCGGCGGTGGGCAGGTCGGGCTTTTCGGCAAAGCGGCTAACTTTGTAGGCGGGCAGATCTGCGACGGTGCCTGCACTGAATTTCCCGGCTTCGGTGCCTTGCTCAATGTAGCCGTAGCCGGTGGAGGGGAAGGTGGGGGTGATGCCTAGGGTCGCGATCGCACCCACACTTACCGCCATATCCGTCGCCGCCCGCAGCGTATCGCAGTAACGGTCTTGTTCAGTGATGTAGTGATCTGCCGGGAAAAAGCCACATACCGCATCCTCCCCATAGCGCTTGGCCACTTCCAGGGTCGCCCAGGCCACAGCGGGCGCGGTGTCTCTGCCCTGCGGCTCTACCAAAATATTTGCAGTCGGGATATCAGGCAGCTGTTCGCGAACGCCATCAGCCAGATGAGATGCGGTAATCACAAACAGATCTTCCCAGTCTGCCAGGGGCAACAGCCGATCGGCAGTGGACTGAAGCAACGACCTGTCGCCGCCATCTAGACATAAAAACTGCTTAGGCCGCTTTAACCGACTCACAGGCCAGAAGCGTTCGCCTTTACCACCAGCCAAAATAATCGGGATAAAACGAGCCATAACCACCACTGTGCCATCGAAGATTCCGGTCTATCCTACCGTTCGTCGGAAGCTCGCAGGCTATAATCCTTTCAATAATTGATTAATTAATTACATCTTCGCAAATTTTTCATAGGCTTCCGGATGCAGGGCTTTTGGAAGTTGCTCTAACGCTAGTAAGTACTCTGAGTGAGCAACGGTGAGCTCAGCCAACAGCTATCAGCGCTTACCTTATGTTGCAGCCTCTGTCCTAGACATTTTACTTATCTATACAAAGAACTGTCTCCCAGGCAGCAGGCAAGTTGCCTGGGATTTGATACTGTCATTGGTCATAGGGGAAGCCATAACGTTCATCTTCGATACCGATTCGCGCAGCTGCGCAAGCAGCCTTTCGTCCTTTTTGCTAACCCGCCACTCATAGCATGACTACTCCGCCTAACGAACCCGAGGTTAATTCGCGCGCTGACGCAATTCGGGTCGCCCAAACTGAGGATAACGATGCCCCTGGTTCCTTGGTTCCTTCGAGTCCTGGCCCCCTAGTTTCCCTCTCTGATCAACAAGCCCCTGCTAACAAAAGAAGGGGTCTACGTGGCTTTTTGCGCAACGCGGTGCTTTCAGTGCTGTTTGGATCGACGGCGCTGACAGCGGCTGGATTGGGTGCGATCGCCATCATCACCTTTCCATCTATGCGCCAAATGAGTGGTGAATCAGTTGCCCCACCGCTTACAGACCTGCTGCTTTCTGGCTTTCGCTACCAGGTCTCTCGCCCGGTTAATGTGCTCATCATGGGGCTAGATGAAGCCCACGACGTAGAAGGTGCAGAGCCCGATGACCTAGTGGGTCGCACCGATACCATGCTGCTGGTTCGTGTCGATCCCGATGAGGGTGTCGTCAATGTACTCTCCATTCCTCGCGATACGCGGGTCGATATCCCCGGCTATGGGGTCGAAAAAATCAATCAGGCGAACTTTGCAGGCGGCGCAGAACTCGCCGCCGAAACCGTCAGATACAACTTTAACAATGTACCGATTGATCGCTATGTCCGCGTAAGCACAACGGCCTTCACTGAAATTGTGGATTTGGTGGGCGGTATTGAGGTGCTGGTCCCCAAGGCGATGCAGTACGAAGATAAAACTCAGGGACTAGTGATCGATTTAGAACCTGGGCTACAAAACCTGAATGGGGACGAGGCTGAGCAGTTTGCCCGATTCCGTCAAGATTCCTACGGTGACATTGGCCGCGTTCAGCGTCAGCAAATTTTGCTCAAGGCGCTGCGCAAGCGGATGTCTAACCCGGTGATGCTGACCAAGCTGCCCGAAATCTTGCGTGTACTGCAAAAGCGCATTGACACCAACCTCAGCGTAGAAGAGCTACTAGCTCTGGCCGGGTTTGGCCTAGAGCTAGATGCCAAAGATATGCAAATGGTGATGCTGCCCGGCCGCTTTAGCGACCCTGAAGAGTACAGCGCCAGCTACTGGCTGGCAGATCGCACCGCCAGCAGCGACCTGATGACCACCTATTTTGATGCGCAATCGGGTGAGCTTGTTGCCGATACTAGCTTTGGGGTCAACTACTACGAGCCGCCCTCCGACTATGCCGTCAGCGGTCTCAAAATTGCCATTCAAAACGCTACAGACGATCCCTATGCCAGCTCTTCTATGGCCGATTATTTACGAGAGCAGGGCTTCTACAATGTATACGTCGTCAGAAACTGGTCGGATACCAATCGCAAAACGGCTGTGATTGCTCAGCGGGGTGATATTGGCAGTGCTAACGCCGTGCAGGGCACGCTGTCTCTGGGTCAGGTGGTTTCCGACTCTACCGGCGACATTGATTCCGACATTACCATTCGAGTGGGTGAAGACTGGCTACAGGAAATAGATCCAAGCTGGCGAAGGCTGCCTTACGATGGGCCTCGCTAGGTCGTGGAAGTGACTTCTATGAGCGTATGTTCTGTTGTGATCGCCGTCGGATTAGCCTGCTGCTGGGTGTGCCTGTTTGCCTCACCTGTCGGGCCATAGGGCCGCTTTAGTAGAAAAGCTGATGTCTTTTAATGCTGTCTTTACGACGCAGAGTCGTAGCGCCCAGAGGTCAGGGCCAAATCAGCCAGCCTTTGGCGGTCGTAAGGGCGATCGCCCAGCCAACACTCAATCAGCTCATCCCAACGAGCCGGTACTTTGAGCTTATCAAGTGTCAAATCTGACGCTTCTGACAGCTGTGCATAAAGAGCCGGCTGACCAATCACCCGCTCGATGCGATGGGCCATAGAGCGCGGATTGCCCGTCGGAAAAATGACCGCATTGGCATTGTGATACAGATACGATTCCAAAGAGGGGTGATCACAAGCCACGATAGGCGTGTGGGCTGCCATAGCCAGAGTGACGCCCAGGGGTGGATCGGCTCGGCTGGGCTGAGGGATAACCGCTAAATCAGCAGCATGCACACGCGCGAGCATCTGTTCAGGAGAAAGCCCAGCCCACACGTTGACCAGCTCAGCAATCCCCAGCACCTGAACGCGCTTTTCTAGCCAGGCAGTTTCCTCGCTATCGACAGGAGAGGTCTGGTTGAGCGTGTCGCGAATGAGCTGGAGACTGATGCGGTAGCCATTTTTGTGGAGGCGTATGGTCGCCTCTAGCAAATCGTCAATGCCAGAACCCGCCTCTAGGGGACCGATGTAAATCAGCTCGATACCCACTTTTTGCATCGGAATTTCTTTGTAGGGGTAGGGCTCGGCCAGCGTTGGCTGAGACCACTCCCATGGAATGATTTTTTGGGACGCAATGCCGCTCTCTTCAATTCGCAGCGAAGCCAGAATGCCATGGCCACCCACCCAATCGACATACTTATTGAGCTGGTTAATCAGGCGACCGCTTCGCCAGCGTTGAGCGAGACTCAGCTGTTGCTGTAATCGCTTTTGTAGCGAAGCGGGACAGTCGAACAGAAGTGCGATAGTCCGAATTTTGTTACGCTTGGCCCAACTCAAAAGAGGGAGCGACTCGGTACACATCACCATATGAGTAGGACAAAACTCAGAAACCTGCTTGACCAGCTGACGCTCAGCTTTGAGATGCTGCTTTTTCCGCGTTAGCGCAGAGGAGGGTATCGTTGACTCACTTTCCCCAACACCACTGCCAAACAGGCGAACTTTAAGATAGGTGCTTTCGCTGTAGGCGACTGACGACTGGCAAGAAAAAATAGCAATTTCCTGTACCTGAGTGCTCCATCGAACAGCTGCGGTCAAGATATGAAGATCGACCGGACTGAGCTGACCCGAAAGTTGCCCGTATAGATCTTCTGGCATAAAAACACTGGAAAGCGCCTGCCGGTAATCCGCATGCTTTAGCACAATCAATAACCGCGCAGCCGACAGCGGTATCTCTGGCAACTGCACAGCGCGCGAGCCCAGTATGTTTGTTTTGAATATACTCAAGCCCATGTCTTCACTGCACACTAATCACTGCACACTAAGAGGGGCTTGCTGCCACCTCGTCTGGCGTATTTGTCTCCAGCGATAGCGCGTGAATAGCCTCAGACGACATTGCCGAATCCACGGCCTTGTACACCAGCTGATGGCGCTTCACCAGGCTCAGCCCTTCAAAGGCCGAAGAAACAATCGCCACCTGGTAGTGATCGCCACCACCTGTCAAATCTTGTGCGGTTACCTGAGCATCGGGCAGGCCTTCCTTAATCATGGCTTCTACCTGGCTTGGGCTAATCATAAATGCCTCCTGGGAGTACTGGGGGTTCAATGTAGGGTGTGAGACACATTATGCCGCAAGCTCAACGGCTACGTGTGTAAGAACCTGATAAAGACGAGAAAGCTCAAAAAGACTCAGACTTGCAAACGGGTCTGAGTCTTCTTTGTTGGGCTACAGCCGCTGTCTGAGGATTCAAGGCGCCTGCAATTTTACTGACCGGGTGCATCGTAGGCAACGCCCACAAAGCCCAATTCATAAAGCTGCTGGTAGGCCTGCTGACCTAGCTCGCGAGTCGGCTGCTGAGAACTTACCACCTCGACTAGCAAAGGCACAGCCAAGTCGGGACGCCCCTGAGCTCGGTACACCACAGCCAGCTGATAGCTAGCCCGGTCTCTGACCTGGGCCGCCTCTAACGCCTGGGCGCGCAAGTCGCTGCTGACGCGGCTATCGACACCGACAAATACACCATTGAGCGTTTGATAGTGCACAGATACATCATTGAGCGCCTTACGGGCTTCAACAAGCTTGGAGGCAGCTAGCGTGTAGTTCTGAGAGGAGATTGCACTTTCGGCCTCACTCATCAGTGACTCGCCAGCTGCGATTCCAATCGGGCTATCAGCACTTTCGACAGCTCTTACCGCTTCAGGCGCAACCGCGTCGGGCTGCGTATCTGCTGGAATATCAGTAGACTGGGCGTGACTGGCAAGAGGAACAGAAGTTGCACTGACGATCGCGCCAGCAGCAGCGATCGCAGCCACTTTTGGGGATAGTCCAGACAACAAAGCTTTAACAATGGAAGCCATAGCTAAAAAGAAGCGCCTTAAATAGGGTTTAGGTAATTTA
This sequence comes from Cyanobacteria bacterium J06581_3, assembly GCA_038531675.1. Classification (GTDB taxonomy): domain Bacteria; phylum Cyanobacteriota; class Cyanobacteriia; order Phormidesmidales; family Phormidesmidaceae; genus Phormidesmis. The sequence goes on along the minus strand of JBCBBK010000016.1, from coordinate 43,112 downwards.
ACTTAGAGTAGGACATAGCGCCCTTCGTTGTCGCCTTTTCATGTGACTCTTACCCAAGTGACCTTCCGATTACACCTTCTGATTATTTGCCATGGCCAAACTCAAGCTCAAACCCTGCGACCTGTGCCAGCAGCCCGTGAGTATTCGCTATCGCATTCAGTACGATGAGCGCGAAAAATGGGAGCTGGTGTGCCCCGACTGCTGGCATCAGGTCCAGCCGAATAATCCCTATTATCGCTACGGCGGGACGTGGAAAGCTAGAAAGCGTTAGCGGCTAACACTAGATGACTTTTGCGGTTTACTATTAACTGCAACAAGGAACCTGTAGATAGTGATCTAAGGATTTTTAGTAGTAGGGCTGGCAGTCTATGAGTGCGTCGGAGAATTTCACAAGCCATTCAGCCCAGGTAAATCCTGTTGAGGCCACTGCTAACCAAGGGGTTTTGCCAGGGTTAGAAGGCGTGATTTTGCAGCGGGGTGGGGAAGAGCTACTGCTCAAGAAAGTGCGCGATCGCCTCACCCTGTGCCTAACCGATGCCGACGTGCTGCAGACGCTCGCAGAAACCTGGCAACCCACTCAAACACAAAACATCACGCCACAGTCTACTCAGTCTGAGGACATCATTGTGGCCTGGCAGCTGCAGCCTGCCCAGCTGGACGAGGCCCTCAGATCGCTCAGAGACCATGAGGCCATCGTGTATGCCAGCCATGTCTATCAGCTAGAAGCGAGCCCAGGCACCTACGCCTACGTTGCCAATGAGTTGACCGTTCAGTTCGCACAGACCGTATCGATTACACAAATCGATGCTATGGCCCATGCGGTCGGGCTTATTCGTATTCACGCACTCGGCGGAGAGGACAATACATACTGCTTTAAGGTTGGCCCAGCCGCGCGGCAAAACCCCTTAAAGATTGCGAATCAGTTGGCCCCGGATCCTCAGGTGCTGCTGGCAGAGCCCAATATTATTATGGCGATCGCTCCCCTCTATCGCCCTACCGATACCCGCTATTCAGACCAATGGCACCTTCACCATCGGGGCGGGCCGGGTCTGGTGAGTGGTTCTCACGTTTTTGCCGAAAAAGCTTGGGACATTACTCGAGGCAGTCGTTCTGTCACCCTGGCGATTACCGACGATGGCTTTGACCTGAACCACCCAGACTTGCAGGGAGCGGGCAAAATTGTTGCGCCTAGGGATCTCAAAAACAAAGACGGCTTGCCAACGCCGGTTGATTTCGAAAATCACGGTACGCCTGTTGCTGGTGTTGCCCTGGCAGAAGAAACTGGGACAGGGGTTGTTGGCATTGCCCCAGGCTGTAGCCTGATGCCGATTCAAACCACAGGCTATCTGGATGATGCTTCGATCGAGCAGCTGTTTGACTGGGCGATTGAGCAGGGCGCGGACGTGATTTCTTGCAGCTGGTCGCCTGCGTCGGTGTATTTTCCCCTTTCTAGAAGAATCAGCAGCGCCATCAACCGAGCCGCGACGAAGGGGCGTAACGGTAAGGGATGTATTGTCGTATTTTCAGCGGGGAATGCGAACCGGCCCGTGGAAGGAAAGGTCGAGGAAATGGGCTGGCCGCGTAACTTGCTAAAAGGGGTGACTACCTGGCTCAGTGGCTTTGCAATTCACCCGGATGTGATTACGGTCTCGGCCTGCACTAGCTTGAATCGGAAGGCGGCCTACAGTAACTGGGGGCGTCATATTTCGGTGACAGCGCCCAGCAATAACGCGCCACCGTCTATGGCGCTCTCGGAAGGGACGTTCGATACGGGGCCGCCGGTTCAGGGCAGCTTGCCAGGTAGGGTGGTGATTACGAGCGATCGCACTGGCTCGGAGGGCTATAGCCTCGATGACTACACAGGTTTTGGAGGCACCTCCAGTTCGTGTCCGCTAGTCGCTGGCGTCGTCGGCCTCATGCTATCGGCCAATCCTGACCTGACGGCTCGGCAGGTGAAGCAGCTGTTACAGCGCACCACCGACAAAATCATTGACAAAGAGCCTGACCCTCAGCTGGGTCAAAGCTATGGCACCTACGACCGTAACGGTCATTCGCTGTGGTTTGGCCATGGCAAGGTGAATGCGTACAAGGCGGTGAAGGCGGCTCAGGAGGCGATGACGAGCGATCGCGCCTTACACGACACACTATCGGTGCGCAATAGCCGAGGGGCTGACATTCCAGACAACGATCCTCGCGGTATCTTTAGCCCTGTCACCATCTCGCAGCGTGGCACCTTGCAAGATATCAAGGTCTACATTCAGGCAGAGCACGAGTTTCTGAGCGACCTCTCTTTCAGCCTGATCAGCCCGCAGGGGATCAAGATTTTGGTGCAAGGCCGCACGCTGGGTCGTCAGACCCGCCTGCAAAGAACCTACTCCTTTGTGAGTACGCCAGCCCTACGCCGCTTGCTGACTGTCGAAGTTAACGGTCGCTGGCAGCTCCAAGTGATCGATCATGCGCCAGGCAGCGTCGGCACGCTCAAAAAGTGGGAGTTGATTCTCGGTGTATAGTCTGTGCAATTAATGCTTATATGTCTGGTGACCTATGCTTGCTCGCTAAGGGTGTGTAGTGCTGCTTGCAGGTCGGCTGTTAGTTGCTTGGACTGCGTTTTGCGATCGCCCGTTTTATAGTCCGCGACTTCAATGGGTTGGCCTACCCGCGCGGTCACGGTTCCTCGCCATTTTGGGCACAGCTCGCTGTACGCCAGGTTAATAGGCACAATTTTGACGCCTAAGTTGGGGTGCGATCGCTCAGCTCTTAACGCAATCCGTGCCAGCCCTGGCTTCAGCGGATGAATCCCATCCTGGTAAATATCCCCCTCCGGATAAATCACCATCATCTCTTGCTCTTGCAGTAGCTGAACCCCATGGCGCAGCGTCTTGATAGAAGGGCGCCGCACATGCACCGGAAAGCCCCCCAGCCGCCGAATAAACCAGCCTTGAATTCCCAAGCACTCATCCGCCGTCACCATGAAGCGCAGGTAACGTCCGGCATTCTTGCCCAGCAGCCCAACCAGCAAAGAATCCCACCGAGACTGATGCGTCGGTGCCAGAACCACAGGCCCCTCAGTCGGAATGTTTTGGGCACCAATAATTTGAATTTTGCTGAAATAAGCTGGCAAAATAATTTTCTCACCAATGCCGTACATAATCGGCGCTAGCCAGGGTGATAAGCGCGAGCTAGTGGCCGGACATAAGTGATCGGCAGGAAATGCCATATCAGCAGAAGAATTTGTGAACATAAAAGGAAGAGTGGCACCGAGAGAACGTCAAAAGTGCGAAAGACGTTGAGTCTTAGCGTAAGTGGCGAAGGCGGCAAATGGGCGCTAGAACTGACACTTTCGTGTCTGGTTGCTAGTACGTGTAATTACGTAGAAGGTGTTTTTTTAGTCTGAGTCTGAGCGGACTTGACCTTGCGCCGCTGCCGAAACCACTGCTGTAGCTGAGTGCGACAAGGCGCTTCTAATATGCCGCCCACCACAGGCACTTGGTGATTAGAACAAGCACTGTCCGGTAGATTGAGCACAGAGCGAACGGCTCCTGCTTTGGTATCGTCAGCGCCATACACTAGTAAGCCCAAGCGCGACTGCACGATTGCGCCAGCGCACATCATGCAGGGTTCTAATGTGACGTACAGCACACACTCATTTAAGTGCCAATTCCCCAACCTTTGTCCGGCTGCTCGCAAGGCCAGGACTTCGGCATGTGCAGTGGGATCATGGTCGCGCTCTTTACGGTTTACCGCTTGGGCAACGGGCTGGTTGTGTGGGTCTACTACGATGGCCGCAACGGGCACTTCCCCTGCTTTGCCCGCAGCGTGGGCGAGAGCTATTGCCCGTAGCATCCAGTAACGGTGCCGCAAATAGATAGGATTGTTGACGGGTGGCGGGGGAATTTCAAAGCCGAGATCAGCGGGCCAGTCGGATGGCAGGTCAGAGGGTGATTCTGGGGAGGGTTGGGGATGTGAGTGTGAGGGAGGGTGGTGCGATCGCGTCATATCTTCAGCTAAGTACGGATTTCAACCCGCCGGTATTTATATCAAGTGCCATACTTATATAGCCACCGTACCGATACCTGCGTACGATAAGGCCACAGAGATTCGCCACTTTTCCTACAGTATGGTTACCACCGTAGATTTCCTTCAGCAGCTCAATCCCTCCCAGCGTCAGTCTGTAGAGCATTTCGCCGGGCCATTACTGGTCGTCGCTGGAGCCGGATCAGGCAAAACAAGGGCGCTCACCTACCGAATTGCTAACCTTATTCTCAACCACAACGTCGATCCAGAAAACATTCTGGCGGTCACCTTTACTAACAAAGCCGCCCGCGAAATGAAAGAGCGCATTGAAAAGCTCTTCGCCGAACAAGAATCCCTGGCCCGCCACAGCAAACCACTTCATATGCTGCCAGAGCGTGAGCAAGTGCAGCTGCGCTCCTACGTTTATAAAAACTACATCAAAGGCCTATGGGTCGGCACCTTCCACGCCCTATGCGCCCGCATCCTTCGCTACGACATCGAAAAGTACAAAAGTCTCGACGGCCAAACCTGGACCAAAAGCTTCTCCATCTTCGATGAGTCCGACGCGCAGAGCCTGGTAAAAGGCATCGTTGTCGGCCAGATGAACCTGGATGATCGCAAGTTCAACCCACGTTCTGTACGCTTTGCCATCAGCAATGCAAAAAACCAGGGCCTCACCCCCGACGAATACGAGCAGGAAAATCCTCACTTCAAAGGCCGCAATATCGCCGAGGTATACCGCCAGTATCAAAGAGGGCTATCGGCCAACAACGCCCTCGATTTTGACGACCTGATCCGCATGCCCGTGCAACTTTTTCGGCAAAACGAAAAAGTGCTGGGTTACTGGCATCGCCGCTTTCGTCACATCCTAGTCGACGAGTATCAAGACACCAATCGCACCCAGTACGACCTGATTCAACTGCTATCGACCAACGGTAAAGGCAACAAAAGATTTGAAGACTGGGACAAGCGATCTGTGTTCGTTGTGGGTGATGCAGACCAAAGCATCTACTCCTTCCGCGCCGCCGACTTTACCATCCTGATGGGCTTCCAAGAAGAGTTTGGCGATGGCCTGAGTGACGACGAAACCCAAACCCTGGTAAAGCTAGAAGAGAACTATCGCTCCACCTCCAATATTCTGGACGTCGCCAATCATCTGATTGAAAACAACACCGAGCGCATCGACAAAATCCTTCGTGCCACCAGAGGCGAGGGGGCATCCATCATGTGCCACCGCGCCGACAACGAAGCGATGGAAGCCGAGTACGTTGTCAGCCAGGTTCGCAACCTGGAGAACAAAAATCCAGAACTAAACTGGCGCGATTTTGCCATTCTGTATCGCACCAACGCCCAATCTCGTGCCATGGAGGAAGTGCTCACACGCTTCAGCATCCCCTATCGCGTCGTCGGCGGCCTGCGATTTTACGACCGCCGCGAAATCAAAGATATTCTGGCCTACATGCGGCTAGCCGTGAACCCAGCCGACAGCGTCAGCCTGAAGCGAATCATCAACACTCCACGGCGCGGCATTGGTAAAACAACCCTCGATAATCTTGACAAAGCTGCGAGCGAGCTGGGCGTACCGCTGTGGAACATTATCCAGGACGAAACGTCTGTCAAAACGCTAGCAGGACGCGCCGCGAAGAAAGTAAGCGGCTTCGCAAAGATGGTCACTAGCTGGCAAACGCGGGCCGAAACCGTGTCACCGACTGAAATTGTGCAAGAAGTGCTGGACCAGACGGGCTACATCGACACCCTAAAAGCAAAGGGCACCGACGAAGACGAAACCCGCATCGAAAACATTCAAGAGCTATACAACGCGGTTGTGCAGTTTGAAGAAGAAAACGAAGATGCCACACTGCTCACCTTTCTCGCTAATGCCTCTTTGAACTCCGACAAAGATGACCAGGAAGAAGGCAATCAGGTGACACTAATGACCCTCCACGCTTCCAAGGGTCTGGAATTTCCCGTCGTCTTCCTCGTAGGTATGGAGCAGGGACTGTTCCCCAGCTTTCGCTCTCTAGAAGATGCTGCCGCAATCGAAGAAGAACGCCGCCTATGCTACGTCGGCATCACCCGCGCCCAAGATCGGCTTTTTCTCTCCCATGCCCGCGAGCGCCGCACTTACGGTCAAATGCGCGAGCTGTCCACCCCCTCCATCTTCCTAAGCGAGCTGCCTCGCGACTACATTGTGCCGACTGTCCCAAGTGCCCTCCCCGAACGCTGGGCCACCACCAACCGCGAAGCCAAACTCAAAAACCCTCAACACAACCTCAACAAACCCAACACCCACGAAAATGACTGGGCTGTCGGCGACCCGGTTAGCCACAAAGCCTTTGGCGATGGCAAAGTCACCCATATTTTCGGTGCAGGCAACAAAATTTGCCTGGCGATTCATTTCCCGGGCATTGGTAAAAAGATTATTGATCCCCGAACAACTGTTCTAACTCGCCCCTAGAGCAAAGCGTTTATAGAAAGCATCGTGATATCTAGCTTTTACGGCTGCCCTTGCCAAATACATAGCCAGCAACTGCGCCACCAATAGCTGACAGCATACTTCTAGCCCATTCTCTATCTTGGGCCGAAAGGCTTTTATCAAAAAGTATAAAGCTGCTGCTAACGGCGAGTGATATTACCAAAAGAATGCCGACAACGTCTTTAAAGAGAAAGTTGAGCAGCTCTAATCTACGACGCGCATCACCGTCTGCGCTCACTTCGCGCAGACGAGATCGCTCGGCCTCTTTACTGATCCACTCCCCTTGAAAAACAGAAGCCGTTCCGAATTCTCCGACACCATTCTCTTCCAAAAAATCAGCCGTCGATAGCCTTTTAAGAGGAGACGCCTTACTTCCAGATGAATGGTCAGCCATGATTTAATGTTGCGGTTCTATATTGTAACGATTTGTTTGACAACCTTCTCATCTTCAACAACGGCTATATTTCTACCTTTCTGCTCTTCTTCTTGGGCAATGCCGTACAGTGCCAGGCCGGTACGGAGAACGTCAGCCATATTTTTACCTGACTCGTTAGCGAGCTTTTGAAGCAATTCGTAAGCTTCAGGTGTCAGGTCCAAGTTTAACCGCTTTTTTACCCTGGAAGCTGCTTTCTTACTGGTTTTTGCAGGAGTGTTAGACATATCGTATTAATTTTGACCTCAGTACAAGCAAGTGAAAACAGGAAGAAGCTGCCTGCACGAATAAACTTGCTCAGAACAAGTAACGGTTTACATAAAATATGTATATCGCTTATTCATATTTTATGTCAATCAAGATATGACGGATCATCAGGTGTCTTCATTTATTCATTTGGACACCTTTTGTACATCTTATGATCAGACACCTGATGATCCGATAACGGCTAATTTCATCGTAGGTAGTTATAATCTTCCATCCTTGGATAGGAACTAGAGGAGGTATCGGCAGGTGTGTACAGCAATGTATCGAACCATAGTGAGTGAGCTGTTCTGCTGATACATTACTTGCACACGAGTCTCAGGGAAGCATGTCATATCTCGTATGCATCTGGCTTGCCAGGACACACCCTGGTACAAAACACGTCCGAACTCAGTTTGCCTGACAGTGCACTCAACCCTGGCAGTGCCTATCTTCGAAGGAAGAGATGGAATCTTGGAGAATCCACTCTGTAGCAGCTTATAGACTGAAGAATAGACGGCTCGATGGAGTGTTAGAAATCCAAACATAGATGCTTTCTCCTTTCTTATAGCTTATTCACTCAAGTAATACATAAAAAATACTTATTTTGTCTATATGTCTTGGCATTATTCTTCGTGAACATACCGCCTTAATGAGTCTGACTGCGACCTTATCAAAGGTTTTTCTGTATCTGAGGTTAATAGCATTGCAGCACCTTAACTCAGTAAATCTGTCTTCTTATGTGCGAATTATGTGCTTTTTATACATTTTATTGCCTTCTGGCAGAGCCTGCTTTGCTGACCTCAAAGTGCTGAAGGCTACTATGACAGGTTTTAAAGGGGGTGCAACTCAAAACAACAGGAAAATCTTGCTACACCTTTTGGTGTTCAATCCTATGGAGTTGAAAATGGATGCTGTATTGCTCGATTTATGATGCGCGCTTATTCTTCTTCTTCAGCCAGTTCTTGCCATACGGTAATTACAAGCTGAGTATGCCTTCGCATTTTGCAAATGCCCTCATGAATAGACTGCAACTCCTCCGGATAGTCTTGATCGAGCCAGACGCGTAAATCACTGTTTGGGGTATGTCTAGATAGCACAGACGGATCTGGCTTAAAGAGAGAAATCTCTTCATCCATAAACCGTGCAGCATCCTTCCTCAACTGCTCTATCAGGCTGTGAACATAGCGTAGTTCTAGCTCTCCAATTTGCTCTACATTTGAGACCTCTCGTACCCTTTCCTCTAAAAAGTCGATCGCAGCCGTGAAGGTACGCCACGATTCTTCCAAATCAACATAGCGCGACTCCAAGTCGAACCGAACCTCTTCTAATCGGCGGGCCGTTTCAAAGCTCGCAGCCGTTTCCGAATCTTCAAACCTGAGTCGTTCGGAGCGGAGAATGCCACCTCGTGTAAATATTGAAGCAGCTATAGATACGGTCAATCCTGGATTGCGAGCATAGCGTGAGTCCGTGAGGTCAGAAGCTTGTGCTAAGTCGACCCCAGACAAATCTGCGCTTGTTAAGTTCGCTTGGGTCAAGTTCGCTTCAGTGACATCGGTATGGCTCAAGTAAGCCCGAACCAGCGTAGCTTGGGTTAAGTTACAGTGCCTCAAATACGAGGACAGCAAATTAGCACCCCCTAGCTCAGATTCGGTCAAGTCGGCGCCTTCTAAATCGGTGCCCACAAGATATGCCCGATTCAGACGTGCCTTGCTGAGATTTGCCTTAAATAAACTGGCGTCTCGTAAATTCGCTCGAATCAATGAAGCATCTTGAAGGTTAACAAAATTCAGTGATGCAACTGCCATCTCAGCCGCACTCAGGTTGGCGTGGCTTAAGTTGGCCTGTGTCAGCTGAGCTCCGGTCAAGTTTGCACTGCTGAGGTTCGCGTTCTGTAGCTGTGTACCATACATCCAAGAAAACTGTAGATTCGCCTGGCTAAGGTCAGCCCCCTGCAATTGTGCTCGCATAAGATCTGTACCCACTAGCTGAGCACCGGCAAGATTGGCCTCCTGTAAATTTGCGCCGCGCAGCTTAGCCCGATTCATCAAGGCGTTCCGCATGTAAGCGCCACATAAACTTGCATGACTTAAATCGGCTGCACGAAATTGGGCTCGTAAGAGCTGAGCTTCATTGAGATTGCATCGTTTTAGGTTGGCATCAGTTAGATCGGTTCCTTGTAAACAAGCTTCGCTCAAGTTGGCGGCCTCCAGCCGTGCACCCTGCAAGTTGGCCCCTTGCAGGTTGGCCTTGCTGAGCTGGGAGCCAATTAGGGTGGTGTTTTTTAGCTCTCCGCCTTGAAATTCAGCTTCGGTGAAATCAGCGCCAGACAGATCGGCTGAGTCGAAACTAGCCCGGCTGAAGTCGACATTTCTCATATCTGCATTTCTGAGCTGGGCATTGAGAAAGCAGACATTTTTGAATGAAGAACCCTGACACTTTGCTCCAGTCAGTTTAGCGTTTGCTAGCTTGGCGCTGTTAAAGGTCGCTTTTTGAGCGACCGTTTCAGTCAAATCCGCCTGTGTCAGATTGGCCCGTCGAAAAATGGCCCCCCTCAAGTCAGCTCGGCACAGCTGAGCGCCCCGAAAATCCGCGCCCCGAAAATTAGCGCCCAACAACGTTGCCTCGGTTAGGTTAGCGCCAGCCAAATTCGCCCCATTCAGCTGTGCATTTGTGAAATCTGTACCTGTAAAATCAGCGCCACTTAGGTCAGCACCTGAAAGATTTACCTCGCTCAGATCGGCATGTGCAAAATCTGATAGCGGATGCAGTTTTACCATAGAAGCTAATGCACAAAAAGCTGCATGGTCTGCTTCTAAAATTTGATTGATTTTGGAAAGTGTCTTTAGTTCACTCATGCTGCCATCTCACCTCGCTCAAAGGATAAGAATCGATCTTGATATAATCATGTGTTAAAACTTTTTGAATGACAGCTACTTTGTTACGAGGAATCTGCATGGATGAGGGGCCTTCTCCCCAATCCAGTCGAATATCCTCATTGCACACCACAAACCTGGCGCTTAAAAAGCAGGGAATTGACAAGCAGCATAGCTGACCTAAAACGACTTCAGTGAACTTGCCTTCAAGAATTTTCTGCTTTCCCTGTGCCTCAAAAGTCCAGATAGGTGACTCATCAGAGCCACTGCGTTCTACATGAATATTCTCCGAGCTGTCTTCGCTTGTGAAGGGCATCCCTTCAAAGAAGTCATTCAAGCGTGACTTTTTCTCTGAGCATTTTAGTGAGGTAGATACTTCAACTTTTTGTTTAATCTTCTCCTCAACTAAATCATCAATGGGAGCTGATTGGTTATTCTCCTGCCCTAATCCTCTTCCCGTTTGAGGCATCTGGCAATTTCCTAGGAAAAGCTGCAGCCGGCCTCGACGAAATCCTAAAGATATCTCTCCCTCTGGTAGTCCTAGCTGTCGTCCAGCTGGAATCGGCATCATCTGTTCCCCACGAAAATCAATCGTAAGACTAACCTCAACCCAAGGCTTGTTGCTCGATTGAGAATGTGTTGACGAAGAGGGCGGCGGCAAGGTTCGTCCAGGATGACTAACCGTGTTGAAATGCAACGCCATTTCCAGGCAACCTGGACGGCGATTTATTGGTTCAGCTTTTCCTACCGTAGTCATCTTGCTGCTTCCTCCTATGCCTGAGAATCAGACCTTAGTGAATGCTGAGTACCTGCGGCATATCTATCTATATATGGCTGTAAGGAGCGTCAGTGAAACAATGCAGAGGTACTACTCTATGTAAAGCATAGCGTGTCCTAGAAGGTGAACAGAATTTTTCGGGTTCTCGTGAAGCTACACACAACAAAGATTTCAAGTATGTTGAGAACCGGGAAAGTGTGTAGGAGCGCGCGAGAAACCAACAACTTCCCAATTCAAAGAACTGTTTCAGTAACAACAATTACACTTTAAAAATTTCCTTAGTATTAAAGAATACCTTTCATCAGATAATATTGGTATGAATAAAACCATTCTGCTGCTACGGGTTGGTTTAATTCGCGCCAAGTTTCTTGCTCAGCAACCTGGAACTTGATTTCTTAAGCATCTTCCCTAACCTTTTCCTATGAGTGATACGCATCGACTAGACGCTCTTTTTGAGTTTGTGGAGGCTTGCCTGGCGCAGGCTAGGGATCTAAGTCAACGTGACACTGGCCGACTGTTTGGGGCTCAAAACGGTGAAAAAGCGCGAGCTCTATATGTTGCTTTCAGGGAGGGGCGGAAAAAAACAGTTGGAGATCTTGTACCTATACTATCGGGGCTACGTACAAATATTACAGAAAGATACTTAAATGATACAAACCATGATGTTACCCATCCAACGCGCCTGATTTCTGCAGAACATATTTACCTTGCCCTACAAAAGCTCATTGCACTTACTCCTGAAGAAAAAGAAACCCTGGGTCTTCCTGTGGATGACTGTGAATGTTTGCTTAACCAGGCTTTCTTGAACATGGCGTTGTACCAAAGACCATGGAATGAAGAGCGCTTGCTTGCAATTTATCGCACCTCTACTTCACTGCATCAAAACTTAGATTACAATCCCTCAGCACCGCCAACCAGAGAAAAAATAGACGCCTGGATCAAAGAAGTTGCGGAAACTTTTCAATCAGAGCAATTAGGCTATGCGGCAACTTCCGAACGGCGTACTCAGTCCGGAACAGGCTCTGTTCAAGAAAAAGCGCCCACCCAAAAACTACAAGCCTTTGAGAAGGTAACCCGAGAAATCAATCGAATTTTGATTAAAACGGGTGCAAGTCAGCTGCGCTTAGGAACGCTTGACAGTAAGGCTAACTACATTGGTAAGTATCTACCCTACAGCTTTATTAAACGACTGACACAGGCCGTTTTTGAAAACGAGTTGCTGACCGAAGAATTTGCTGTTTTTATCAAAAACATCACGGTAGAGAGATGTGGCCCGTTCCCGCTGCAAGTCGCTGACAGCTTTTCTGCTACGAAAGGTACACTTTCTCGTCAACTGCTCAACTTCTCGCAAAATCAGAATGAAGAAGAGACTGTTGTTACACAGGATCCTGGTGTTACAGAGCTAGCCTCACACACCGTTAATAAGGTGACTGTACAGTTGTATATGCGCTTGCCCGCGCAAGAGCGAAAACCGCTAAGTGCGTTCACAGCCTCGCAGCTTATTCGTGATGGTAATCGAGGCAAAGAACTTCATTTTGAATTTAGCAGTACCGGTATTGGTGGAACGTTCTCTCATGTTGTCAAAGTCCTAAACTTTATTCTCCTTTATGATGTCAGCTGTCTGAGAAACTATTTCCCAATAGCGCACGAAATCATGATGGAGCAGGACATTGTTCGTAGCGGTGCTCCGGCCCCTGTCGTCGCGCATAGCCTAGTTAATCTCTGCAAAGTGGATACCCTAGTTAGGGCGATGCAAGCCAGTCAGAAATCTGGGAGATTGAAATCATACGACTACTATTCCTTCAACGACCCCATCGGTCGAGGTGACTTTTGTGGCTTTGATACTCTAAACTCGGTTGCAAATGCTTCTTTACAGGCCCGTCTAAAAGCTATTAAGTTAACGGGCGTTTCCTCTCAGGATTACTTAAGCGCTCTTAAAGAGAGCGTAAACAGCTATTTTCTATTTAAAAAAGCCTGCGCTTACCTGATGGGATATCCCTTTTCTTCTCTAGCGCAGCAAAGCTTCTTACACCAGGCATTTGGGAACAGCTGGGATAGAGGCTTGTGCCCCGAGGATCCCTATGTTTACTTTGAGATGCAGTTGACAGTTGCTGAAAGCTTTTTGACAGAGGGTTGGTATGCGCGAGCAAAGCCCTATATCGACCAGCTTACGTCTGCGATTGAAAGTGTCTCCAATCAAGGCATTGCATGGTACATGCACTTTGGCGAAGATATAGAACTGGCTGCGGAGCAATCATTTAGAGTATTTTCTGGTACGCTGCTGGCGCGCTACGAATTGTGCCAGGCACATTATCACTATCTAAAAGGAATGCCCGTTGACGCATGGAACAGGCTGCATCGTGCTGAGAATCATGTCCATGTTCGGTTAGCTAAATACAGCATCATTCAAGAGGTTTCTCAGGCAACTTTTCATCCACACTATCAGCTGCTATCAAAGATTTATTTTTTGCGGGCACGATTGCTGCTGTTTTTCCCGTTTTCGCCACCGCCTGTTGTGGGTGGCAATCCGTATCGCTGGATTGACACAGATGTGGAGCAACGTAATGGACTTAGATCACCACGAGCCGTTCACGTCGGTCGGTTGTATTTATTTGAAAAAGCCAGGCTGTATGCAGCTTGCAATGGCGATAGTGAGCTTTATGCTTGTATTACGGCTTACCAATGTTGTGCCTACCTCATTACAGCTGAGCTAGAGGCGCTGCCGATGAAAAACCTGGGCTCTCGTAAGCTTGAACTTACCGAAACACAGGCCAAGGATTGGGCTTTGCGGTTACGCGACCAAGCGTTGCTATCTTATGCTGAGGTCGGTCGACAACACTACTATCAGATCAAGGAAAAAAGCGGTATTTCTGAACAGCGCCATCTCAATTTTGGAACTTTCGAGATTGATGCAGTGCCTGCGATTCGTGAACAACGAGGAGATGAAGAGCTAGGCATTGTTAAGTTTACCAAGCAAGGGAGCAGCAGCCCAGAGAAAATTTTGTATCTCGATATGTCTATTTTAGGTTTGGACGAGAACCTTGTGCGTGGCGTAGAGAGTCTTGAAAGAGGCAACACTATTTATCTTTTTGGAACGAATGCGTGCTATTTATTTTTTGCGCGGGGGATGTATCACCTGTGTAGCGACGAAGCTACAGAGTTTGGAGAAAAAGTGGCTGCTAGTTCCCAGGACGATTGGGCCAATAAACTGGCCTATGCGTACCGATTGTTTAGCTATGCATGGGCGATCGCCGATGATGGCGGCAACCTTTCTGTAGAGTCCATTAATGGCCAAGCATCTGCCAGAGTAGAGCGTTCCTTTAAAGTCCCTGAACCCGTTGCCCAGTTTGACCAGGATGTCGCCTCTATCCGAGATCTTTATCCTCATCGCATCACCGATATTGCTAGCTTAGGGCGTCTGTATGCAGCCGTTTGCGCGGTGCTTCGTGGATATACAACGACCGAATCAAAGAAACAACAGCAGTACCACACGCAAATAAGTTGGCTCTTGGGTGACTTGCATAGCGAAGAGTCCTGTCAACAGCCAGGTGTTCGGAAAACAATGGGTCAGCAAAAGCGCTACAACGATCACCTGAGAATATACTTGCGTCGCTGTCGCCGCTACATAGAGCAGGAATGGGAGCTAGCCAGTAAGTCCAACGTACTCAGTAGCACAGATATCAAGAAGCGCCGCAAAGAGTTACTCAGTGGTTTGTTTTCTTTGAAGGGTAGGCAAAATTAAACGTGAGTAGGGAAAGATTGACCACCCATAAGCTATGCCTGCACTGATGATCCAACTGCCTCTTTACTGTCAAAAAGATCCTCTGGCTCATACAGATACTCAAACCAGTTGCCGAAGGGATCGCGTCCATAGAATGAAGCCGTCCCGTCCCGGTGGTCGTGAATTTTGCCGACCTTTACGCCTTCTGCTTTTAGCTTTTCGTAGGCGGTATCAATTTCGGCTCTGTCGCTAAACACAAACCCAAAGTGCGGCCCGGCCTGATCATAATCAGGACTCATTAGTGCTAATCCATCATTGCCTGCTTTAAGATACGCCCAGTCGGTATCTTGCCACACCAGCTTCATACCCAGGTTTTTATAAAACTCAGCTGCCTTTGCGACATCTTCTACGCAGACAGCGACGTGGCCTAGTCGTTTCATTTGCATTGGTGAGGTTCCTTCAAAAAGTTCTGTCTCTATTCTAAGGTTGCTGCGATCGCTGTAGTCACACAAATCTATCGCTGGTCAGAGCTTTCCTTCCCGGACGGTATTCACGAATGGTAGCCGTATTTCTTCCGCTTCCGCTTCCCGCTAATATACTAGGTATAAGAGTTACAGCAGCGAGCTAGGTGCTCCTCTTACTCTTGAAAATAAGAGCATTTTGAGGGTTTATTAATTATGGAAGCCACATTTGAATCGGACTGGCGAAAAGAGTTTTCGATTGCTTCCCATGGTTCTATTTTTATCAGTCAGCTTGTTTTTTCTGCTGGCATTCCGTTAGCAATGCTGCTGCTCTCAAACGACCAGGTCGTCAAAGACAATGCCAAAGAAGCGCTGAACTTTCACTTCAACATGTGGTTCTATAGCGTGCTGCTGATTATTCCAGCCTGGTTGCTAATTGGGTTGCCGCTGGTGGGTTTACTGGCTATCGTGCAAGTCGCGCTGCCTATATTCGCTATCCTCAGCTGTGTTAGCGATCCAGATAATGCCTACCGCTATCCTTTTATCTTCCGTCCTTTGTAGACTGAGCTTAGTCGAAGCTGATGGTTGAAATAGCCGCTTAAAACATCGGTGGAATCGTCAGGCCCTTCAGCGGTCTGGCGATTTCTTTTTGGGTGAGGCCTTTTCCCTGAATGAGTACGCCAAAGTTACCAAGCCCCATGGGACTAATGAGCTGCTGCAAGGCTTCGCGGCGCATCATAACTTTCTGGATGGTTTGCCCTGTAGCTGGCTGAGTTGGATCGGGTGGCGCGGAGAGCTTTTGGAGGCGATCGCCCAACCCCAACGCCATCAAAAACAACCCCTGCTGCGTAAATCCCAAGTTCTGCAACCCCAGCTCATTACCCTTCTTTTCCAGCGCAGTAAAGTCCACATGTGCCGTGATATCCTGCTCCCCCACATGGATAAAAGGATCGCTGTGATGACTATGGCGGTAGTAGCACTGCAACGTCCCTTCACGGCGGGCCGGACTGTAATAACGCTGGGCCGTATAGCCGTAATCGATAGTAAGCACGTAGCCATGCTTAAGCTTAGCTTCGAGCTTCGTCAACCAATCTATGGCCACCAAGTTGACCTCTGTGCGATAGCCATCTTCATAGCCTACGGCGACATCAATGCCGACGTTCTCAAAGTACTGCGCTAATCGATCTGTTGAGAGATCTCCAATTACAGTGGTAAAACCGCTGTCGCTGTGGGTAACCCAGACTTCCTGTAGCTGCTGATTGTGCATCTCTACCCAGTGCACTGGAAAAGCATCAACTAGCTCATTCGAGAAGGCGCAGCCGACAATACTCTCTGGGTTAACATCTTCTAAGGTTTGCCAAGTAATAGATAGTCCTTTCTGTTGCCACTGGCTCAGACGTTTTTGCTGTTCTGCTTTGAGCGCGGGTGATTTTTCAACGATGATGTAGTTTAGTGACTCAAAGCAGTGAGAGTGGTTTTTGTGCAGGTGAGCGATCGCATCCACCGCCACCAGTCCCTGACCCGCCCCCATCTCCATGACCGTAAAGTCTTCCGGCTCGCCCAGTGCCCCCCACATATCCGCAAACTGCTCACCCACCAGCTCACCAAAATCGTGACCCATATGCGGTGACGTCACAAAATCACCCTGCGGTCCAATAATGCTGCCCGGCGTCGCGTAATACCCAAGCTGCGGATGATAGAGCGCTAGCTCCATAAACTCAGCAAATGTAATTCGCTGCTGTGGGCTTTGCTGAATGTGTTGCGAAATGACCTGCTGTAAATTCTGAGACGTATTCAATCGCTCTACCGATGTTGGGTTACCTACCAGGATAAAACCACAACTTCTCGCTTTAGCGATCTTCTACTTCTTCTGAGGCTTGTTTGATCGCCTTGCGTAACCAGCGGTTGGTTTCATCGCGATCGCTCAAAACACTCCACAGCATCGACAGCATCCAGGGCTTCGTCTCAATAGGCAATTCAAAAATAGTGAGGCCACAAACGGAGGCCAGTCGCTGTGCAATGCGCAGTGGCAGCGATGCGACCAAATCGCTAGAAGAGATAACAAAAGGGAGCACCATCATATGAGGCGTAGTGAACGCGACCCGACGTTTCAAGTTGTGCCCTCCTAGCGCCTCATCTATGACACCTGTTGTGTCACGGCGTTGGGTGGCAAGGGCGTGTGAGAGTCCAGCAAAGGTCTCAACGCTTATGGGCTGTGCTTCAAGCGCAGGATGTCCTTGCCGGGCAATCCCTACGAACCGTTCTGTGAACAGAGGTTCACACTGAGTCTTTCTCGGCGGATGTGGAAAAACGCCCAATGCGACATCAATCACACCCTGCTCTAATAGGTCACCAACGTTGCCTTTCTGATATCCAATCATCTGTAAGTTAATCAAGGGAGCCGTTTGACGACTTAGGTTCAATAGCGGTGGCGTGAGTACAAAACTGCTGTAGTCTGCGCTGCCGATAGCAAATGTGCGATCGCTCACCTGCGGGTCAAAGGACTGACTAGCTGTCACCGTTTTACGAATTTGCTGCAAGGCACTTAATAGGTCGGGTGCGATCGCCTGAGCCTTCAGCGTAGGTTCCATCTGCCGCCCTAGCCGCACAAACAGGTCATCTTCAAACAGCACACGCAATCGACTCAGCGCAGCACTCATAGCTGGCTGACCAATCAGCAGCTGTTCCGCTGCTCGCGTCACACTCCGCTGCTCCCACAAAGCCTCAAAGGCAACCAGCAGATTCAGGTCAATAGCGTTAAGACTTATCGATTTCATTGATGATAACTATGCTAAATATCACCTTGTTAGATAGTTTAGCGGTTGTTAGGGTTGCAGCATGTTCAGTTAATTGTCGCTGCAAATTTCAGTTACTTAACAAGGAAGCATCCCTATGATTCTTATTGCTGGAGCCACAGGCACAAACGGTCGCATGCTAACCACCTTGCTCGCTCAAGCGGGCCATCAGGTTCGCGCATTAGTCCGCAATCCAAGCACAGCACAGTCACTCGTTCAACCCAACGTAGAGCTGTACGAAGGCGACCTTGCAAAACCTGGCTCGCTAGAGGGTGCATTTAAAGGCGTCGACAAAGCCTTTATCGTGACGGCGATTACGCCGAACACCGTCGAACTCTTTCAAAACTTTTTTGACGCTGCCAAGCGCACCACCAAAGCTCACATCGTCAAATTCTCCGCACTCGGTGCGGGCTATGCCAAGTCGGTCGTTCAGCAACAGCATACCGACAGCGACGAAGCACTTATCGCATCTGGACTGCCCTACACAATTCTGCGACCCAATTCGTTTTACCAAAACATGCTTTGGTCAGCAGGTTCCATCAAAGAAAGCGGTCAGTTTTACCTTCCCTTCGGCGACGCAAAACAGTCCCTGGTAGATGTTCGTGACCTGATGGCTGTTGCAGCCAAAATACTGACTGAACCTGGTCATACGGGCAAGATATACGAGCTAACTGGCCCTGAAGGCCTTTCCTATAACGAGATTGCCAGTCGGCTAGGTGACGTAATTGGCAAAGAGGTGACCTACGTGCCCCTCACTAGCGAAGCGTATTTGAACGGCATGATTGAGTCGGGAATACCCGAGTGGACAGCGACCGTACTTGCCGAACTGTACGACGTGTTTGCGACGGGTGAGTTCGCCACGACCAACGACAACATTCAAAAGATTCTCGGAAAAGTACCCAACTCATTCGATACATGGGCGAACGATAACAAAATGGCTTTTGTCTGAAATGACTTAGCAGAGCTTGTTGTTAACTGCGTGGTTGATATTGATGGTGATTTAGCTGATTGTACGAAAGAAGGAATTCCCGATGAGGCTCCTAAGATCTTCGTGCTCGTGTAGAGAGTGACGGTAGCATAGTCGGTTTCCTCACAATAAAAAGCCGCTGTCCATCACAATAGAGGAGTAGCGGCTTTTCATTAATTTAATCAGACCTCAGCTGGCCTGATCACTTACGCTTCATCCAAAGCGGCAATACCAGGAAGTGTCTTGCCTTCGAGCAGTTCCAGGCTAGCGCCGCCGCCAGTAGAAATGTGGCTCATTTGGTCCGCAAGGCCCGCTTGCTCAACGGCTGCTACAGAGTCGCCGCCACCGATGATAGTGGTGCAGCCCTTACCAGTCAGGCCAGCGAGAGTGTCGGCAATACCGGTTGTGCCTTTGGCGAAGGCTTCTATTTCAAACACGCCCATAGGCCCGTTCCAAATGACGCTCTTACAATCAGCAAGTGCATCCTGAAAAGTCTTTACAGAGTCAGGACCGATGTCCAGACCCATCCAGCCATCCGGAATGTTGTCTACACTCACGGTCTGAGTGTTTGCATCTGCGGCAAACTTGTCAGCCACAATCACATCGGTAGGTAGCAAGAACTCAACGCCCTTTTCCTTGGCCTTGGCTTCTAGCCTTTTCGCCAAATCCAGCTTGTCTTCCTCTACCAGGGAACCGCCAACGCTCATGCCTCGCGCTTTGTAGAAAGTGAAGATCATGCCGCCGCCGATGAAAATCTTGTCGACTTTGTCGAGCAGGGTTTCAATCACGCCAATTTTAGAGGAAACCTTGGAACCACCGACAATAGCCGCCAAAGGTCGCTGAGGGTTATCAACGGTTTCTTGCAAAAACTTCAGCTCTTTTTCAATCAAAGAACCGGCAACCGCTGGGCTGAGATACTCGGTTACACCTGCTGTTGAAGCGTGGGCGCGGTGAGCCGTGCCAAAAGCGTCGTTTACATACAAGTCAGCATTGGCTGCAAGCTTCTTCGCAAACTCTGGGTCGTTGCTGGTTTCACCATCGTAAAAGCGCACGTTCTCTAGCAGCAGAACGTCACCGTCTTTCATGCTGCCGACTTTGCTAGCGACATCGTCACCGATGCAGTCGTCACACTTCACAACGTCTTTGCCTAGCTTCTCGGAAAGGCGCTTGGCTACTGGTGTCAGGCGCATGCTATCGACAACTTTACCCTTAGGACGACCGAAGTGACTGGCCAAAATGACCTTCGCACCTTTAGACGAAAGGTCCTGAATGGTTGGCAACGCGGCGCGGATGCGGGTGTCGTCTGTGATGTTTCCGCTGTCGTCGAGGGGGACGTTGAAGTCGGCGCGTACCAGTACTCGTTTTCCAGAAACGTCGGATGCAGATAAATCAGCTAGCGCTTTCTTGGCCACAGAAAATACTCTCCTAAAAAGATGTAACGTTTATGTGCATCAGCGCCATAAGCGAGGCAAAGCTTGATTACTGTTGATAAAGTTCGCTCTTATGCAGATAAGGCATAAACTAAGACTCGCTTTTGGCAGATGCGTAAGGCTTTTAAAACTGCGTAATTTTGCCTATGTGTCTACTAGTTTACAGAAGTTTGCGATCGCTTCTGTAATAAACCCAAAGTAAATTGACTTCTCCTCCAAAACGACTTGACGCTCGCAACCGAGAACCGAAGCAAAAAAATACAATTCCTCTATGTACAAGACGCTGCTTCTATCCATTGACTCTAGCCCCAGCGCTAAAAAAGTTTTGCAAGCCGCGCTCGACATGGCCCAGCTATGCAGCGCTATGGTACACGTACTTTCTGTGGTAGAAACCGAAGAAAATAGCGACCCGGCCCATCTTGAGCAAACCTCTGCCGAAGCGGTCGCCACCCTCCTCTCTAAAAGCAAACAGGTCTTTGAACAGCGCGGCCTGAATGCCAAGACGGTAGAGCGTGAGGGGCACCCGGCCTTTATCATTTGTGATGTGGCCGATGAAGTCTCTGCTGACTTGATTGTGATGGGCTGTCGCGGAACCGGCCTGATCGAAGATGGCTGCGAAGAAAGTGTTAGTAACCGAGTGATTAACTTGGCTCCCTGTCCCGTGTTGGTTGTGCCCTAATGGCCGCGCCCTCTATCCAGTGGTATCCAGGCCACATTGCCAAAGCCGAAAAGGCACTACAAGCGCAGCTTAAGCGCGTCGATGTAGTGCTGGAGGTTCGCGATGCGCGCATTCCCCTATCTACGCTGCATCCCGATTTGGAGCGCTGGATTGGTGATAAAAAGCGTGTGTTAGTCGTAAATCGAGTGGATATGATTTTGCCTGCGATGCGCGATCGCTGGCAGCAATGGTTCAAAGCCCAGGGCCAGACGGCCTACTACACCAACGCCTCCCAGGGCAAAGGCGTCGGCCAAATTGCCAAAGCCGCGCAGCAAGCCGGAACTGCCATGAACCAGCGGCGAAAAGATAGAGGCATGCGCCCTCGCCCGGTGCGTGCTGTGGTCATCGGCTTTCCCAATGTTGGCAAGTCGGCGCTAATCAACCGGTTACTACGACGGCGCATTGTAGAAAGTGCGCGCAAAGCAGGCGTTACCCGTCAGCTACGCTGGGTCCGCATTTCAGATGAGCTAGAACTACTCGATTCACCCGGCATCATTCCAGCCCATCTGACGGATCAGGTCGCTGCCCTGAAGCTCGCTATTTGTGACGACATTGGTCAGGCTGCTTACGATACCCAGCGAGTAGCCACCGCCTTTGTCGATTTACTCAAGCAGCTAGATGAGCAGGACAGTGGGGTGTGCGATCGCACCCAGGCATTAATAGACCGCTATGGCATTAGCCCTGCCAGCTGCACCGGAGAGACTTACCTGGTGCAGCTAGCAGACGCCAAATTTCAAGGCTCCCAGGAGCGAGCTGCCCGCAAACTCCTTCAAGAATTTCGCACAGGCGTGCTGGGTAGCCTAAGTTTAGAGTTGCCACCTCATCCCAGCCCACGCCCATGATTCAAACAACCCTATATAAACTCAACCGGCCTGCCTACGACCTGTTTGATCGGGCCCGGCAAAAAGTGCGTCCCTGGTTCGAATCCGACGAGCAAAAGCACCAGCGAGAACGACAGCAGGCCGACTATTTGCTGCTATCGCTGACCAACTGTGGACGCACCTGGCTAAGGGTTATTCTGGGCCGGGCGATGCAGCTACATTACGACATTGAAGAAGGCATTAACCTGCACGATTTGTTTCGGTTCTCTGAGACGGTTCCCCTGATTCCTGCTATCAAGCCCATGCACGAAAAGTACGGTCAGTTTGGCAATCGTTATGAAGGGCAAAAGGTGATCTTGCTATCGCGCGACCCGCGCGATGCCTTGGTGTCTCGCTACCATCAACAAAGCCGCAAGCCGCAAAGTAACACGCTATCCTTCGATAGCCTAGAAGACTACATCACCGCTGGCGTCGATCTGGCGGCCTACATTCAGTTCTACAATGACTGGCAAAGATATCGCGATACAGCCGAAGACTTTTTACTGGTGCGCTACGAAGATATGAAGGCTGACACACTTAAAGAAGTGAGCCGGGTGTTTGACTTTTTGCAGATGAGCGTGAGTGTAGATGAAGTTCAGCGGGCAATTGACTATGCTTCCTTTAAAAACATGCGAAAAATGGAGCTAGAGGGTAGTCAGCAGGTGCGAACAGGCGTAATGTCAGCTCGTGATGTCGATGTACCTGAGTCCTTTAAGGTGCGTAAAGGCTCGGTTGGTGGCTATCGCACAGAGCTTTCTGATGAGGCTATTGCCTATCTCGATAGCACCGTCCAAACACAGCTGGACCCAGTCTACGGATATCATTAGAGGCTATTTTTTGTGAGCGAAAGGGTCGTAACCGAATCCGCAAAGCATCCACTCAAAATTTCTATTATTGCCAGTGACCTGTCCACAAGTGGCGCAGGGCGATGGAAAGGCGCCGTCCGCCCTTTTTTACTAGCCCAGGCCTTTCAATTACTGGGCCATCAGGTAGAAATTTTAGGCTTTGCCAATGATGGCGAGGGGTTACCTGATGAAGCGGAACTGCCAATCAAAGTCTTCAAAAAAGCCAGCTACCCCCAGTTTTTGGGCGCGGCCAATCAGCTGCTGGCCCAAATAGAAGGAGACATTGTTCTGGCTTACAAGCTCAAACCCAGTAGCTTTGGCCCGGCGCTATGGTACAAGCTACGCAAAAAGTGTCCTGTTATTTTAGATATTGATGACTGGGAGCTGAGCTGGCACGGGGGCGACAATTGGCGCTATCCTGGCTCATTTTGGCAGATGGGTCGAGACATTTTGAAATCGGACGGGGCGATGCGCAACCCCGACTATCCTATGTATTTGAAGTGGATAGAAAAACTGACGCCTAGAGCCGATGCTATTACCCTGCATACCCAGTTCATGCAGTCGCGTTTTGGTGGGCACTATGTGCCTAACGGTAAGGATATGGCGCTGTTTGATCCAGTCAACTACGATGCACAGGAGAGTCGTGCTCGCCATAACCTATCTGACTACAACGTCTTGATGTTTCCGGGGGCACCCCGCCCCTACAAGGGCGTAGAAGACGTGCTACAAGCGCTCGATCGACTTGGTCAGCCCGATATGCGGCTAGTCATCGTTGGTGGTAGTCCCTACGATAGCTACGACGACTACCTGATGGAGCACTGGGGCCAGTGGATCATCAAACTTCCCAAATATCCTTATGCTCAGATGCCTGATTTGGTTGCAGCAGCCCATGTATTGATGGTGCCACAGCGCGATACTCCCGCCGCCAAAGCCCAATTCCCACTCAAGCTCACCGATGGCATGGCCATGGCCAAACCCGTCTTAGCCTCTAGAGTTGGCGATATCCCAAAAATATTGGGCGACACAGGCTATTTGGTCGACCCGGCATCACCAGACCAAATTGCAAACCAGATAGCCCTGATCTTTCAAGATCTAGGCGCTGCGAATCAAAAAGGCCAGCGCGCTAGAGAACGCTGTATGGAGCACTATAGTATTGAAGCTATGGCAACCAGCTTGCAACAAATTTTGAGCGGAATGCCCCAGCCATGAACTGTCTCCTACTAACAGTAATCTGTAGCAATCTGACTATCCAGTAATGCCATTTTTGCCTGTAACAGGTTATGCACTCTAGAAAACTTCTCACTCAATCTTTGCTTCGATACCCTTTGCTGGTGACGCTAACCATCGCATTGGGGTTTTCTGGAGCACTTTTTAATGGCGTCAGTACAGTTCTGCTGATACCCATCTTGCTAGAGCTGTTAGGGCAGTCTACGGAATTTACGAGTCAGCTACCGCCGATTTTACAAAGAATATTGGGCCTATTTGACGGCGTTCCCGATCGCTATCGGCTACTGTCGCTTTCTATTGCGGTCATAGCACTCATTATCTTTAAGAACGGAGCGACTTACTGCGGATCGCTAACGTCTAGCACGCTGAACCGCAAGCTGGCGGCAAGGCTGCGGTTAGATGGCCTGCGAATTTTGCTCGATGTAGACTTGGCTTACTTCTCTAAGGCCAAAGTAGGGGACTTGATTAACCATTTGAATGTAGAAGTGAGTCGGACGACGATGGCCGTAAGAGCGCTATCACGACTAGCTATCTCGGCAATCACGATTTTGGTGTTTGTTGGCTTTCTGCTCTGGACTTCTTGGCAGCTAACGATTATTGCCACGCTGGCATTGGGGCTAGTCGCGCTAGTCAATCAGTCAGCTGTGCGAAAGTCCAAGTCGTTTGGGGCGCAGCTCTCACAGCTCTCACGTGATTATTCTTCTCGAATTGTTGAGATTTTGTCAGGCATCCGATTAGTCAAAGCGACGGCTAATGAATCCACTGAGTACGATACTGTCAGTAAGCTCATTGCCGATAGAGAGGTTGCTGAGTACCGAGCGCAGCTGCTATTTGCGGGTATCGCACCGGTTAATGAGGTTTCTAGCATTATTGCGCTGATTGTCGTTGCAGTGCTGGGCCGCATCGCGATGGGCGATCAGATTCAGAGCTTTTCTGCGACGTTGTTGACCTATTTGGTAGCGCTTTTTCGGATGCTGCCAGCGATTGGTCAGCTGAATGCTGCTAGGTCGCAGCTCGCAAATGTCTCACCGAGTGTCTCTATTGTTAGCGACTTTTTACGTCGCGATGACAAGCCCTTTATGTCCCGTGGCCATCGGCAATATACTCAGCTCAGAAGAGAAATTCACTTCGATCACCTCACTTTTAGCTATCCGGGCGCAGAGGAGCCCGTGTTAACAAACGTTGATTTACATCTCAAAAAAGGAACGACGCTGGCGCTGGTGGGGGCTTCAGGGGCTGGTAAGTCAACGCTGGCAGACTTGCTGCCTCGCTTTTATGACCCTGATTTTGGCGCGATCAAACTTGACGGGACTAATCTAAAAGATCTGGAAATTACCAGCTTTCGCAAACGGCTAGGGATTGTCAGTCAAGATACGTTCTTGTTCAATGCTTCTGTACGCGAAAACTTGATATACGGGCGTCCAGAGGCAACCGATGCCGATATTGAGGATGCGACGCGCCGAGCAAATGCCCATGAATTTATAAAAGAGCTGCCGCAGGGCGTAGACACGCTGATCGGCGATCGCGGCGTATTGCTCTCGGGAGGACAGCGGCAACGACTGGCGATCGCCCGTGCGCTTCTGCAAGATCCTGATATTTTGATCCTTGACGAGGCAACCAGTGCGCTGGATACGATTTCTGAGCGACTGGTTCAAAAAGCCATTGATGAGCTTAGCCGCGATCGCACCACGCTAGTCATTGCCCACCGCCTGTCCACGGTTCAAAATGCCGACCAAATCGCCGTGCTTGACCAGGGTAAAGTCGTTGAGACCGGCACCCACACAGAGCTTTTGAGCAAAGGTGGCTATTACGCGAAACTCTGTGCCATCCAGTTCACCGACCAGCGAAAAGATGAGACCTTTGACGAAGAGCTGGGTGAATTGGACGAAACCATTAGCGAGGCTTCCTACGCAATGCGATCGCGCCTGAATAGCGTCATCGGGATTTTGAACATTCTGAGTGATGGCACTGGTGTACAAGACGACAAAGAGCGAGATGATTTGACAACAGCTGCCTATAAAGACACCCTGAGCTTGCTAAAAGTGGTTGAAGATATGGAAAAGTCGACCCGTGAGGTACGCCAATAATGGACCAGCGTAGTCTGCGCGGTGTGTACATCGTCGCGAACGATAAAGTGGGTGAAAATGCGATCGCGCTTATGAGCAGCCTTCGCCTGTACGATCCCGATATTCCGGTCTTTCTGATTCCGTTCAATGATGACCATCAGCAGGTGGCGAGCCGACTGGCCGATCTTTACGACGTACAGCTATTTCCAGACCTTGCCTTTCTAGACGCGTTGACTGAAAAAATTGGCGACATCTTCCCCCGCGACTTTCTGGCTTTGCCTAACAAAATGCGCAAGCTAGCCGCCTGGTTCGGCCCGCTCGACGAGTTTTTGTACATCGATACCGATATCCTGTTCTTTACCCCTGTAAGCGATACGCTGGCCTACCTGGATCAGGCCGACTTCATCTGGTGCGACTACCACTACAAGCGTGGCCTCAAAGATGTTTTTTCTGAAGTAGTCCCCCAGCAAAATGTTTTTGATGACGAGGCGCTCAAAGACGTTTTTAACAGCGGGCTGTGGGGGTCTAGAAAAAGTGCTCTGAGCTTAGAGCAGCTCTATAACGTCCTCAAGGACTGTGCGGCGCACCACGAGTATTTTGATTTTTCCAGCGGCTGTACCGATCAGCCAATTATGAACTATCTGGTGCTCAAGATCATGCCCAGACGCCTCAATATCGTCAAAGCAAAGCCTGGTGAGCCGGGTAGCTGGGGCGGTTCCTCTCATTTCGAGCGGCGAGGTGATGTGCTGTTCGATGGCGATCGCCCGTTGCGCTATCTGCATTGGGCGGGGACACCCATGTGCACAGGCGGTCCCTACCGCACCCTGTGGGAAGACTATCGCTACCGTAACGATCCCGACGGCAAAGCAGTTTTCGAGGCACGTCCTAGCTTACGCCCATCGAAGCTTCAGCAAATGAAGCAGCGCGTCAAGTCTGGGTTGAAGACTTTGCTATCGAAAGACTGATATCAAAAGCCCCATATCAAAAGCCTGATATCAAAAGACCAACAAGAGGATAGTCGCCACATATCGGCTAAAGCGCAGGATAACCGTATATCTTCATTACCGGCTCGCAGATGTGGTTGATAGTCGCGACATCCTCCGTACTTAAATCACTTTGTAGCTTATTCGCCCGTTCTGTGTTGATGGGGCGATCGGTGCGCGTACCACCAGCCAATGATTTTCCTGTATTTTTCTGATAAAACAAGAGCAAATCTTCGCTCCAGTCAATTCCCAGGAAATCTACCATCTGCCTGAGCGTTTTCTCTGGCTGGCTCAGCAGGTCTTCGTACAGAAAAGGAAACACCTTAAATCCCTGCATCTTCAGCACGTTTACATACTTATTTTTGTAGGTCCAATAAAGCGAGGCCTTCTTAAGGGGGGATATCTCCGATAGCATTAGCCCGCCTAACTGATCGGGAAAAAAGGGTTTGAGCCGCTCTATCTCTGAATCAGCGCAGCGATTAATCCAGCTGCCCTCTGAATTGGTCAGATTCAACATTGAAGAAATCGTGCTGTGAGGATTGCGAACTGGCCACAGCACGCTTGCCCTGGGGTAGAACTGCGATAAAAACTCAAGCTTATTAGAATGCTCCAACATCTTGAAGCAAGCATATTGGCCAGTGAGTCGATTGAGAAGCAGCCGTTGCGCTGACGGAAATGGGTAAGGACTGGGAAACTCCGTCTCGTCGGTTCCCGTAATGTTAGGATGCGCGCTCAGCATAGAAAGCAGAAGGGTTGTACCACTACGCTGACAGCCAAAGATGAAAAATAAACGCTCAGAAACACGAGGCGCCAGGTAGCGCAACGTGACGATATTGCGGAGGGTGTACTTCAAGGAAGTCCGCATGTTAGAAGCCCTGCCTACTGGGATACTGACTTAGCAGTCTCAGCAGGCGATCGGGCTCAAAAGAGCGGGGATCCATTCGTGAGCCAGAGCGGTCTACGGCCTGATGCGTGGTAATGCGATCATTAGGGACTGTGCTACGCGCTATCAACCAAGCCAGTGATTGGTACTGAGCTTCTGTATAGCCACTGTGGTAAGTGTTGTTGTTGTTACCATCGGGTGGCGTTTCCAACGAGATGTGGTAAGCAAAATTATTGACAGAGCTGGGAAAATCCGGATTTGTAAAGGTACTTTCTTCACCTGTAGCTGCTTTAAAGCTTGAATTGCCTGCTCCAAAGGCTCGCTGTTCGGGGGGCACAACATAGTAAATCGTGCCATCTAGGCCGATCAGCGTGTGGTAGCTGACCTGATCGTTGTCGTTGGGATGATTTGTACGAAATGTATTGAGCGCGCTTCCAGCGGACCCCACGGTTTCGTGAAGCACAATAAGATTTGCATGGGTTTCTGGATTGCCATTTATATCCACGGCAACACGCTCACCGTAGTTGCTTGGATGGGCTAGGGCCAGTCGTTCTACAGGCCGATAGCTAGAAGCTGACTGAGCGAAGAGCCTGGAATTCTCAAAGCCAAAGCTACTATCAGATGGAGACGGCTGACCATTGATAGTAGGGTTAATAGCTGCAGGTGTGCCTTTCAGGGTGTAGCTCAGCCGACTATTAGACTGATTACCCTGGGCAGGGCCATAATTATTCCCCGCGATGGCAATTATGATGGTCAGCGCAAAAACAGCAATGCCAGTAGCCCAAAATAACCAGGAACGTCGCATAAGCTCACGGAGTATACAGGGCATTGACTAGGTCATTTTCATCCTATCGCTCAGCCAGGCTATCAAATGTTATAGATTTATCAATTTTTCTTGAACTTTCTCTTTCGTCCCAGCCTCCAATCAACCTCGGCTGAGTTGGGTCAGCGGCTCCCTTGCTGACGACTGAGATATTGCCGGTAGTATTGCCGGTACAGAAGCTCCAGCCGTCCGCTGTAGGCTTCAATAGCAGATCTTTGGCGGCGGTAAAGGCCCAAGAACAGATTGGCAAATAAGAGGGTGGCGATCGCAACTAGCAAGCCCGCTGCCGTCGATACTAGCGCAGTCCCGATCCCAGCCGTTACATTGCTTGCCGACTCACTCGTTGCATTGCCCAACCGCATAGATGAAAAGGATTCCATGAGCCCCAAAATGGTCCCTAGCAGGCCCAGCAGCGGAGCCACACCAATAATCGTGTCAAACACCGTGCTAAATCGCTTCAGCAGAGGAATTTCACCCTGGGCCGCACTTTCTAGGGCTAGGCGGAAGTCGTCGGGTGTACCTTGCTCTAAGGTGAGTGCAGCCAGGAAAATGCGGGCGATGGGAAAGCGAACTTCTTGGCGTAGACGGGCGATCGCCTCCTGAGGCTGAGTGCTATAGAGGCTTAATACCTGCATGATAAAGCGGTCCTGCTGCTGGTATAGCTGTAGCCAGAACCAGCCCCGCTCAAAGATCAGCGTTGTCGCTAATATAGAAAATCCTAGCAGTGGCCACATCACCACGCCGCCAGAGCGAAACAAATCGACTAGCCCCACAGACCCTTTCCTCTTACACAGCCTTCCTAATCTACATACCAGGAAAGTGCCTAGTTTCGTTTACATACCAGGAAAGTGCTCAATCTCGGCGTAGCCGTTAAATAGCAGCTGCTTGCCCTTTACATCTAGCTGATTCACTCGCAGTGAGACCCCATCCAGGTCAAAGCGCTCTAAGTCCACCATTTTATTCAGGACACCCATAAAGCCTGGAATCATTGCTTCCGAGAGCCACTGAATGTCCTCTGGGATGCCTTCTGGCTCGAATTCTACGTTCTTGAAAACCACTCGCCGTCGCCGTTCTACACTGACCTCGGCAGAGAGCTGAATCGGTAAATTCTCTTTGTTGGGCAAGTCTGTTTTAGCTGAGATCTTTACTCGCTGGTCAGGCAAAAGTGTCATATGGACCTCACGGAATGACACCGGGTCACCCCCCGATAGACTAGTGGCCTCTTCGGTGGTGACGTTTTGCAGATGCTTTTCTACAAGGTCAGCGGTAAACGCTTTGTTAATGCCCGATTCGGTCATAGTGACCGTTGCGATCGCATGGGTTGCCTGCTTCAAACGGATTTTTCCACCCATCAGCCCAGACATATCTAAAGAAACGGCGTCCGTTTCAAACTCCATTTCTTCAGCTTCAAACATTTTTTTGATGACGAGGCCTTTGCCCTTCATCTTGAAGCTGTCGACAATGCCCTGCAAAATCTTGCTAGAAGGGGAACAACGAATTGAAACGTCGACAGACTCACTGCGCGTGAATAACTGCGCAATAGCTTGACGTGCAACGGAACTCAGCATGTTCTCGCCGAAATCCGTTGAGGATGATTGAGAGCCTAGCAGACCGCCTAACATGCTTGGGGTGAATACCTGCTCAGAAAGTTCACTTCTATTTGTAACAAAATATGAACACACTTGCCATTAAAAAGTTGAAGCATCAGCAATTGATACATCGACCTTGAACTACACCTTTCACAGATGCTTTCATAGTTTAGCAGGCTCTTTCTAACCCGGGCCTTCGTTTAACTAAAAGGTGTGGCTTTGATTCATTTTGATTCATACAGTGTCACCACAGACGGATTTTCCTAACAAAAATGTTTTATCCCTTGAGAAGAGATTAAAATGTATAGAAAGCTCACACAGTCCCAATAAACGGCGATACTATTAGGGGTATGGGCACGGTGGATATCTTGTTAAATCAGTTGAAAGGCGCTTATTGGGGACTGCTGCGCTCACGCGCATACGAAACTCCTTTGCGAGTTTCCTGTAGCAGCCGTTCACTTCATAAAGTAACCGTCTTTTTTGGGCTTCAAATGATTTCACACAGAGGCTGTCAATGGCTAACTAATGCTGATTAGGATGCCGACAGCAAGCAATCAAACAACAGGACGAATCTTAAAAGCCGACGGTTTCGAAGGCTAAATTACTGCTTATCTATGGCTGGTATTGTAGCGTTCCATTAAGAATAGTTAGCTCAGATTTTTATCTTGGCCCACTACCCTGTTGAGACTGTTAGCTTATGACTATTAGCTTATGTAGATGACTGTATGACCAGTGTGCTTATCAATAGGCTTGTAAAGAGCCTGGTCATTCGGCTTCAGATTCTACAAAGAAAATCAAAGAAACGTCCCTTAAATTTCTCCTTTAGATACTCATATACACAACTTCTATTAACCATATCCCCATTTACTCCGGCATCATTCGATTTAGAGAAATATCTGCTAAAGACCTGTTCTGCCTGTTCTTGTGCTGCTTTAGGCTTTCCTAAGCACCACTAAAAGCGAAAAGACTATGAGAGCCGAACGCTTTCAATTGGAAAACAATGTTAAACAATCCTCAGATTTTGGGCCATGATTCCGTTTTTACGCCGGAGCAGGTATTAGAGAATAGGGGCCGCGTCGCTATTTTTATCGACGGTTCTAACTTGTTCTATGCTGCGCTTCAGCTAGGCATAGAAATAGACTACACAAAGCTACTCTCAAGGTTGACCTCTGGCTCTCGTTTGTTTCGTTCATTTTTCTACACAGGGGTTGATCGCGCCAACGAAAAGCAGCAAGGTTTTCTGCTGTGGATGCGCCGCAATGGCTACCGAGTCATTGCAAAGGACCTGGTGCAGCTGCCCGATGGCTCGAAAAAAGCCAACTTGGATGTAGAAATCGCAGTGGACATGATGGCCCTGGTAAATTGCTACGACACGGCTGTGCTGGTCAGTGGCGATGGCGATTTGGCCTATGCGGTCGATGCCGCTAGCTATAAAGGGGTCCGCGTCGAAGTCGTTAGCCTACGAGCAATGACTAGCGATAGCCTGATCAATGTCTCGGACCGCTACATTGATTTGGACAGCATAAAGGATGACATTTGCAAAACCTCGCGGGGAACTCAGGGGACAACGGCTAGTCACAACTACACCTACCGGCCCTTGTCTAGTCTCTCTGTATTAGACGAAGCTGAGGCTGCCCATCCGTAGTATTAGTGGATTGGGTTAGGCAAATTTTATCTTTGCTCGGCTGAGTAGAAATGTAGTGAAAAATCGATGGTTTCGACGAGCGCTTGTGATCACAGCGTTGGTGGGGTTGTTTTTTGGGTTGCGAGCCTGCTTTGCAGGTAATGATTTGGCTACGCGTGAGCCCCCCGAAAAGATTGATGCAGAGCTGACTTTGAACGCGGTCACCTTAGAGCAGCCGGACGAAGATGGCAAGCTACTGTGGCGACTCAAAGCAAAGTCAGTGAACTATGTACCTGATACTCAGCGGGCGGAACTCGTTGAGCTAGAAGGTGAGTTTTTTCAGGATGGTGAGGCTGTTTACACCATCGAGGCGGACGAGGGTGAGGTGCTGCAAAATGGTGACCAGCTGTTTTTGCGCGGCAACCTGATTGCCAAAGGCACCGAAAACGAACTTACCCTAGAAGGCGAAAAACTCAAGTGGTTGCCCAGAAAAGACCTGCTGGTGATGGGCGAGTTCGAGGATGACATTTCAGGTGATGATTTGCCCTCTGAGGCAGCGCTTAAACCGGGTGAGGCAACGACGCCATTAGATATAGACAATGCGCCAGTGACTGGATTTAACCCACAAATTAAGACGGTTGCTCGGCTAATTAGAGTCAACAACCGTAAAAATGAAGTGGAGCTTTTAGGCGATGTGCTAGCTGAGAGTAAAGCGTCCCCCTGGATAACGTTCGAATCGACGTCTTTGCTATGGCTGACTCAGCAGCAGTTGATCAAAGCGAATCAGTCGCTCAAGGTAGAACAGTTTGCAAGTGATGCCTATCAAACCGTGACGGACCGCATTGTGGGGCAAGAAGGTGAGGTAGACCTGGCAGAGAATACGGTAACGCTCGATCAGGCGGTAACGGTAGAGTCGCTAACTCAGCCCTTGATTGTAGAGAGTCAGCAGGCAATTTGGGATGTGGATGCCGAGATGGTAGAGATGAAAAGCCCAGTTAATATTGAGCAGCCCAGTCGGCAAGTTACCGCGCAGGCACAGCAGGCAAGTTTGGACCTGGCAGGCGAGGTGGTGTATCTGACGGGGAGTGTTCGCGCCTATGGCGAAGAGAATGATTCCAGGCTGGCGGCTGACAGTGTGACCTGGCAGACCCAGACGCAACAGGTAGAAGCGGTTGGGAATGTGCAATATCAGCAGGCGGCGGATCCCGATATTGCGATTTCTGGGCCGAGGGCGGTCGGTGATATTGAGGCTGGGACGCTGGTGATTGAAGGGGGAGCGTCGGCAGATGTGGTGACTGAGATTATGCTGGATGATTTCTGATTTTGATCTCTAAACCTTGGCGCCTACTGCCCTATCGCAGAGACATTTCGTTCTGGACTGCCAAACTGATAGGGTGCCTGACCAATGACCACGGTAGTCTGTAACTCTGGGGGAATGCTGGGTGCTTTGCCCCACTGCTGCTCTAGCTCTAATAGAACCTGGTCCTGGCGCGATCGCAGCGCATCTAGCCCACTGCCGTAGTTAATCAGCGAAAACCACACAATTCCTTTGTCCTGAGTTGGCAAAGCGCCTGCTAGCGCGCTGACGACGGCCAGGCTGCCTGTTTTTACAACAGCGTTGGGTGGCAGACCTCGATCGACAATAGTGCCACCGTCGGCTCCTGCAACGGGAAAGATGTCGGAGATAGTGAAGTTGTGCGATCGCAATATTTCATGAATCTCGCGCAGCATCAGCACCGCCGCCTTCGGTGACATTTGATTTGCCTCACCGAGCCCAGAGCCATTGACCAGCTGAATTTCACCAGGGGTGACCCCAGCTGCTTCTTGCACCTTACTAACCACTGCAAAAGGCCCTCCGACAGCATTCGCCATTTGGTCTGCCATGGGGTTATTGCTATAAATGTTCATCGCCTTGAGGACAGCGACCAAAGGTAATGAATTGTGGGTAATTAGCTGACCATTCGGCCTGCTCTGTCGGCTGCTGTCGACCTTGACACTACCCTCAATAGCGAGCTGCGGCCTGGATGTCCCCGGCGATAGATTGCGATAGGCCGTTTCTATCTCACCGTTCCAGCTATTGGCGTTCAAAGCTTGCTTTAACCATGCGCCAGATTTGGCCGCGCTGGTGTCAAAGTTCATGTTGAACGGGCCTGAGATAATCAGATTGCCAGTGACGCGGCGAACGCCTAGCTGCTGGAGGGCGTTGCCGAGTGCGATCGCCTCTTCCCACACAAACAGCGGATCGTCCCCGCCCGTAATCACCAAATCTCCGTTAACTGTGCCACTACTGGCGTCAAAGCTGCCTTGCCAGCCCACCTGCGTTTGAAAGCGATGGTCTGGCCCCCAGGTAGACAGCGCTGCCAGGGTCGTCGCAATTTTGGTCAGTGAGGCCGCCGGAATTGGGGATGTGCCTTCACTTTCTGCAACTGGATACTGGCCTGCCGATACCCATACGCCCTGCTGCTCAGGCTGATAGCCCGCTCCCGCCAGCTGCGACACGTAGCTAGCCACAATTGCCTTTGCCGCCGGGTCATTAGCCACCACTTCTTGAACCCAGGCAGATGCCCACTGTGGCCGGATATCAATCGCACTAATCTTCAGGGGCTGAGCTGGTTGCTCTGCTTCTAATTCTGGTAGCAGCTGCGCTCCCAGGAGAATCGTTGCGAGTGCAAACACCCCGCCTAGCCCTACCCGTCTGACCAACAGCTGCTTTGCCGAAGGATGTGTTGCCAGAGGACGTTTCACTGAAGACCGTTTTACCGAAGACATACTGTTTCGCAAGTCGCGCCCAAAATCAATTCCTGCCAAAGATACACTATAGCTACTATCCCTGTGCATTCTTTCCGTGTGTCTTCAAAGAGTGAGTTTTGTGAATGGCCAGACCCGATCAAGATCAAGTGCTACGCCAGCTGCCAATTGTAGTTGGCTCGATTGGCGGTACGCTGCTGTTTCTAAACCGGGTGATGACACCCGAGCTCAGTGGCTCACAGTCTCGCTCTGACGCACTGGGCGTGATTATCAGCGCCATCTTGATCTTGACCGGATTGCTGTGGCAGCGCATTCAACCCAAGCGACCCGAATCGGTGGAGCTGTTGGGCGAAGAAGGCTTCGAGCTATCGGACGATTTCCCCGATGTGGTTAAAACAGAGCTAGCATGGGCCTCTCACCTGCTACTGACCAATACGGCAACTCGCACTGTGCTGGTGTACTACGATCAGCAGGTCATTCTCAGACGAGGTGTCTTAAAAAAGGCAGAAGGAACACAAAAGACGCTGACGCCAGGCACTATTTTGAAGCGGGTGCTCAGCAAGCAAAAGCCAGTCTATCTGGTAAACCTAGCGCTGTATCCAGGCCGTGTAGAGTTCGATTATTTGCCGGACAATACCCAGGGATTGATTGCTCAACCCCTGGGCAAAAGGGGTGCTTTAATTTTGGGGGCCAATGCACCGCGTAGCTACACACAGCAGGATGAAGCGTGGATTACGGGCATTGCCGAAAAGCTCACCAATACTTTGCAGATCTTCTAACGTCTTTGCTGGGCGAATTTGTTAGGTAAATCTGACGGGCCTATTCAGCAGGTGCGTCTTCAGTCGGGACAGCTTCAGCCGGCGCGTCATCTAAAATACGCACGGCCACTGTCGAGACTCTGAAGTTGTATCGGGGACCATCGATTTCGATGGGCGTACCCACTTTGACAGGTACAGATAGGATGGGCACGCCATCTTTGATGATGGCTGAGCCGCCCAGTGTAATCAGCATATCAGCGGTGTAGCCTAGCTCTGGCCTGGGATCTGGGTAAGACTTTACGGTGCCATCGGGCTGTGGGACCGCGACGCTTCTGGGCAAGGCAACCACGTTTTTAACGCCGATTTCACCATAGTCCTGGTTGCGGACAATGATATTAGTGGATTCTGTTGCAGCCAAGTCCGCTAAAAAGTCTTCCGGGTTCAGCACTGTCAACCCTCTTGCCATCACATCCACTTCAACATTTTTGGTGCTGGCACCCACTTGGGCGACGGATCCGCCTGCACCGGGATAGAAAAAGATGCCAAATATTACGAAGACAATGGCTAACGCCGCGCCCAGGTCGAGCAGGCTCAGCTTGCCAAACAGTCGCCCTTTAGAATCTAGAATTGCCATTGGTTTACCCCTTACCTACCCTATCGAAATGCTATTCACCTAGTGTCCTCAGGTCATGCCTTGAAGGCAAGGTGCAAGGGATATTTAACCACACTTTGATAAAACTCTGACACAGCCAATACTCTCCCGTCAGGAATACATCTACCAATAGATGTAGGTTTTTATTATGAGCTGTAACCTGATGATTGGGTCTACAGCTGCTCGCCTCAGTTATCGAAGTGTCACATTATTTGCCCCGCAGAGCCTAAACAGATAGCTATGCTTTTGACGGGGCTAATTTTATCTTTCGCTGACCTGGCATCTTTTTCTAGACTATTTCTTTTGCAACAACGCCTCGAATACTGAATCCTCGCACATCACGAACCTATGTTTAATCTGACGAAGCTCAAGAGTAAGGCTATTCGCCGTATGGCTTACGGCTTGCTAGCGCTGACGATGGTGCTTGGCATTAACATCGCAATCGCACAACCCTCACAGGCTGGATGGATAGACTTGCTCATTCAGGGTGTCAGGGTTTATCAGCTTTCTAATATGACGGATGCTCAGGAGGTTGACCTGGGTGGCGGTATTAACAGTCAGCTAGTGAACAGTGGTCAAATCAGAATTTTCGAAG
Source organism: Cyanobacteria bacterium J06581_3 (assembly GCA_038531675.1). GTDB lineage: Bacteria > Cyanobacteriota > Cyanobacteriia > Phormidesmidales > Phormidesmidaceae > Phormidesmis. Next base: position 6,547 of record JBCBBK010000016.1, on the reverse strand, counting down.
ATGGACCGATTAATGCCTATGTTGAAGACATTGGTCAGACGCTGGCAGAGGTGAGCGATCGCCCTGACATTCCTTACACGTTCCAAGTAGTAGAAGAAGATGCGGTCAATGCCTTTGCGACGATGGGCGGCTACGTATACATCACCACAGGACTCATAGAGGCCGCTGATACCGAAGCTGAGCTAGCTGGCGTTGTAGGCCACGAAATTGGTCATATTGCCGGCAAACATGCGGTGCAGCAGATGCGTCAGGCCGCGATTACCCAGGGCATCACAGGGGCGCTAGGTGTGAACCGCGATCGCCTGGTAAACCTGGGTACGCAAATCGCCTTACAGCTCCCGGCTAGCCGTAGTGATGAATACGAAGCTGACCGCCACGGATTCTACAGCATGGGCCGCGCTGGCTACGACCAAACGGGCATGGTCACCTTTATGCAAAAGCTGGTTCGCCAGGGTGCACCACCAGAATTCTTGAGCACTCACCCCGACGCGCGTAACCGAGTGAATTCTTTACAGCAGCTAGATGGTTCTGAGGCGATCGCCGACGCTACATTTGGCACCAGCGAAAGCGACTACGCTAACAACATTCGCTCCCTGCAATAGACCTGCATGCCATAAAACATCAGATCGCTATTCACCTGAACCCTGGAGACTATCTCTGGGGTTCTTTTATTTTCGGAATTTTCTTGCTGTATTAGGTAGCTATGCAGTTGGGGCGCATCGCCGCCAGTGAGGACAACCTGACCGGCAGGAAACTGCTGCCACCAGCTGAGGATATAGTCGGTGAGGGTGGCGGTAAGGCTGTAGATAAGGCCGCTGCCGATCGCCCCTTCCGTATCCTTTGCCCATCTAGTCGGTAGCACTGGAGCAGCGTTTGGGTCAGCATCGAAACTGGGTATCAAGGCTTGCAGACTGGCCGTTTTCTGTGCCAGAGACTCCGTCTGTAATCTCAGCCCTGGCAAAATAGCGCCACCATAAACGGACTTCGCGACGCCTGCGGTGAGTGTAATTGCAGTGCCCGCATCAATCACCAGCACGGGATAGCCGACTAGCTCGCCTGCGCCTAGTAGGTTGATGGCACGGTCAATACCAAGGGTGGGGTATATGCCTGAAAGGGGGATGTGTGATCGCATCACGATGCTCGCCATCCGATGAGGCTGTTTCCACAGATTGCTTTGCGCCGGTACCGCAGAAGCAACCCAGATATTTTCAGGGGACAGCGGTGCTTGAGGCAGTGCAGCGCGTTCGGTCTCTGTATAGGGTCCGGACCAATCAGTGAGTGACTCCCAACCCTCAGCAGTGAAGTGGGCTTGCTGAAGACTGGCAGCGATCGCTTCTGTAAGATGCGGCGTATGCCAGCTTCCTACCAACCCTGCTTGATCAAAGTATCCCCAGTGCAAGCGTGTATTGCCAATGACGAGCGCCAGCCAGGGTTCTGAGCGTTTCATTTGAATAGGTTGAAGGGGCGTAAGGCACTTTAAACGAACAAGAGCCGACCGGAGGCGGTCAGCTCTAAACAAGGGTCAACTCGATTAAACAGTCGTTAATGGGGCCTCCGGGCTAGTGAATGATAATGAAATCCTTCGGATAGAGGGGTTTACAACGCTTGCCATGACCTGCGAATGTGTTATCCGTTTGGATTTGGCTCAGTCTACAAAAATAAGACGTGAGGCCCAGGCTATGTGCAGGTAATCGCAAAGATTTTACGCTTTGGAAGGGCGCCTGGGTTCTCTCTCGGGAAAACCGATTAAGAAGCCCGAATGCGAGTTATTTAGTTGTCTTTGTTACTAACTAGGTTAGCACTAACCCCCTGATACACCAGGGTTACGAGCGCAAGTTAATACAGCGCTACAGGAGTTAATGTTCTGTTAATAATTCGTTGAGTGAACGTGGGGATCAACCCTACTTTCACTCTTGATTTATTGAGGTGGATCGAATAGCGAGATCGCATTTTCACAGGATTAGTCTTCGGCCAGCTGCTTTTTAATTGCCTTGATAGATTTTGCCATCTCGGGCAGTCGCTTTATTAACGTGGCTGACTTCAGGTATGTCCGGTGGGGCATGGCGGGCGTTCCCGAAACGACTTTGCCAGGTGCGATGTTGTTGTGAATACCTGCTTGGGCTGAGGCAACGGCGCGATCTCCAATCTTCGCCTGGTTCGCAATGCCCACCTGCCCAGCCAAAATGACCCGATTGCCGATGGTAACCCCTCCTGCCATCCCAACCTGCGCGGCCATCGCGACGCCCTCACCAATCTGACAGCCGTGGGCAATGTGCACCAGGTTATCTATCTTGGTGTTACGCCGAACGCGGGTTTCACCGACGGCAGGGCGGTCGATGGTTGAATTGCAGCCGATTTCTACGCCATCTTCCAGGACAGTGATCCCGGCCTGATGCATCTTTTCCCAGCCTTCTTCTGTTGGGACAAAGCCAAACCCTTCAGATCCGATTGCCGCCCCGCTGTGGATGACACAGTTGGAGCCGATTTGAGCCCGCTCGTGAATGACACAGTTGGCATGGAGGACAGTGTTTGTTCCGATTTGAGCGTTGGGGTAGACGACGGCGCCCGCGTGGATGCAGGTGCGATCGCCGATGGTCGCCCCTTCGTGAACTACCGCGTTGGGGCCAACGGCGACGTCCTGTCCTAGCTTGGCACCCGGGTCGACGAAGGCGGTGGGGTGGATGCCAGGGGAGCGGCGATAGGGTTGATAGAAGAGTGCGATCGCCCGAGCAAACACCAGCCTGGGATCTTTGACACTCACCCAGGCAATATTCCGTTCATTGGCAGCCGCCTGAAGCTGCTCATCATCAGGCAACACCAAGGCCCCTGCTTGTGTCGTTGCGATATGAGACGCAAACTTGGGGCCTTCTACATAGCTAAGGTCACTACCAGTTGCATCAGGAAGTGCTGCTAGCCCTTGAATATCTATTGGTGTGACGTCGCCTTCTCGTTCTAGGCTCGACCCACTAACCGCATCGCCCAAGGCACTAACTATCTGACTAAATTTCATATGGCTTCCCTTGCTTAACCCCTGTGCTTGATCCCTTCGCAGTTAAGCTACCAGAAATACCGCGCATTCTACGTGAGAAGTCTGCGGAAAGAAGTCTGCAGGCTGCACTCTGGTCACGGTGTATCCGCCTTCTTCGCACAGTATTCGTAGGTCGCGGGCCAGGGTCGCTGGGTTACAGCTTACGTATACGACCCTGGCAGGCTTTATCGCTATTAGCCCCGCCAATACTTCTGGCTCGCACCCTTTACGCGGCGGGTCGAGCATCACAATATCGGGCGTGACCTCTAGCTCGGGCAGCAGCGTGGCGACATCGCCAATCTTAAAGTCCACGTTGTCAATGCTGTTGAGTGCGGCGTTTGCCTGTGCCTGCACCACAGATTCTGTAAAGGATTCTAACCCGATGCACTGCTTCACTTGCTTGGCTAGCGGCAGCGTAAACGTGCCGACTCCACAGTAAGCATCTACCAAGGTCTCTTCACCCGTGAGGGCAAGTTCATTCTGAATTTCACTGAGTAATCTTTCAGCCTGGGCAGTGTTCACCTGAAAGAAGGTGGCAGGCTGAATGTGAAAGGTCAGCCCGGCAAAGCTTTCTTCCAGATGCGCCTCGCCTGCAATCGAAAAGGTCTCGGGCCCGAAGATCGCGTTTGTTTTCTTCCAGTTGAGGTTAATGAGTACGCCTACCACGTTGGGATAGCGCTCCATCCACTGCTGTGCCTGCTCGTGAATGCCCTTCAGCTTTACCGATCGGCTGACCAGCGTCAGCAGAATTTCCCCGGTTCGCCTGCCCACGCGCAAAGACAGATGCTTGATATGACCTTTGTGCGTTCGCTCGTCGTATATTTTCCACCCCCGGTCCTGAATGTCTTTTTTGACTTCGGCGAGGAGTGGATCGAGACGATCGTCTTGAACAGGGCACTTATTAAGGTTTACCAGGCGGTGGGATCCTTTACGGTAGTAGCCTGCCTTGACGGCTTTGGTTTGTGACAGACGCACCGGGTAAGTTGCCTTGTTGCGGTAGCCTAGCTGCTCGTCGGCTGCCAGCACAGGGTCTATGCGAATGTTCTCTAGCTTGCCAACGCGCGCCAGAGTATCGGCTACCAGATGATGCTTGGCTTTTAGCTGTGCTAGGTAGCTCACCTGTTGCCACTGACACCCGCCGCACTTATCGGCCACAATGCAGGCCGGGCGCACCCGCTCTGGAGAAGGGGTCACAATTCCAGCAGGCTTACCCAATCCATGAGTGGGCTTTACTTTTGTCAGCTTGACGCGCATTTCATCACCGGGCACCGTGTTTGGCACAAATACCACTCGCTCTTCCCAGCGACCTACGCCATCGCCACCATTGCTCAGGTCTGTAATCTCAACTTTGATAATTTCCCCTTCTCGCCACTGCGGAGCCTTCTCAGTCTCTTTCCAGGGCTCAGTCGGCTCAGTCGTTTGAGGCCTGACGGTCTGAGGCTGTGGTGTCTGATGCTTTGTCTGAGGCTTTTGTGATGGCTTGCTTTCCAGACGAGGGTTTGGTGTGACAGCATCTCTCTCATTACCAGGTGGTGTGGGCCAAACACTCTCCTGAGCATCAGATGAGTTTTCAGAAGAAGGCGTTGAAGGCAGCATGGTAATTCTGGGCATGAGCGATGGGCGGACGTAGCGTGACAGACGAATATATTAAGTGACGAGCTTCTTAGTATGGACTATTTCCTTCGTTCCGATGGCCGATGCCCGGCGTTCTTCTATGGCCAGAAATGTGATACTTAAGGTTCTTCATAACCTGTGTAATATTTCTTAAGCTTTTTCTCAGTCGCGAGGTAGCAGCGTTTCGCTTTATCTCTCGGCGATAAAATTTTGAATTAATGCAGATAATGCCTTCCCTTGTTTCCCCTGAAGTCGTTAAACTGTCAATATAAACAGAGTTACCGCAATCTAAAACTATGTCTGTAGTCAGCCAAGTAATCCTCAATGCAGATGACGAGTTGCGCTATCCCACTAGCGGCGAACTCAAAGGTATTGAGAACTTTTTAAAGACCGGCAATCAGCGGATGCGGATTGCTCAGACCCTGGCCGATAACGAAAAAAAAGTTGTCGAGCAGGCCAGCAGCGCCCTATGGAAGCTACGCCCTGATTTTATTGCTAAGGGTGGTAATGCATACGGTCAAAAGCAGCGAGCCCTTTGCCTGCGCGACTATGGCTGGTACCTGCGCCTGATTACTTACAGCATTTTGGCAGGCGATAAGGATCCTATCGAAAGCATTGGCCTGATTGGTGTACGTGAGATGTATAACGCACTTGATGTCCCCGTTCCTGGCATGGTAGAAGCGATTCGCTGCCTGAAGGATGCTTCCCTGGGTTTGATGAACGAAGCTGATGCAAGCGAGGCTGCGCCATACTTTGATTACATCATTCAAGCAATGTCTTCTTAGATTTTCTAAGAATTCGTCCTATATATGAGCTTCAGAGGCGGCCAGATTAATCAATCTGGTCGCTTTTGCATTGAGAATTAATACATTTGTACGTTTGTTTGCGATATTCTTGGGTTGCGATCGCAATTCACCTCTCCTGAGTCATGGCCTCCCCTTCCTCACTTACATCCGGTAGTTCCAGCACCAAAGCTACGAACTGCTTGCTAGGCAAAGTTGTAAAATCCAACTCTCACTGTGATTACGTTGTTCAGCTCGATACGTCAAACGACGTCAACAACCCGCCACAAACCGAAGACTACGGCTTTGGCCAGTTCGTAAAGTTTGAAAGCTCACGCCACTGGGCAGTTGGCATCGTATACGACTCACAGCTGTTCAACTCGTCCTTTTTGAATAGCGGCCCGCGTCTAACCAGTGCGCCCGATCCAATCTTTACCCCAGATCTCGTGCAAGACACCTGCATTTTGCTTAGTGTGGCCTTAGTCGGCAGCATGCAATCGGATGGCGGCAACGCTTATGGATTACAGGGCATCCCACGGGTGGTCATTCCTGCAAATACTCCCGTGTCCCAAATGGATATTGCTGAAATTCACAGTTTCCATCGCTCGGCCGACAGGCAGCCACAGTTTACTTACTACAGTCACCTGCTACGTTCTGGCGGAACGTTTGCAGGGCAATTAACTCAGCAAGTCCTGAGTGAACTAATTGCAACCGAGCTATTTTCGGGTGTTGACCAAAAAGCCTTACAGTTACTGCGCCGGGAGTTGCTGTGGAAAAGCACAATGGGCGCTATGCACTAACACAACGTACTGATGCAGCTAATTACCGCTTCCTTTCCTGCAAACGACAGCATCAATTATTAAGAGAACAAGTGCAGACTTGTAATATTCCGTTACATACGTTATATTGATTACATCGGTTGAGAGGCCCGGTCGAAAGACCAGCCGCCTAGCTTTCTTTTTTTTGAAGCACTCAGCCCATACGTACCTAACTACCCGGAATAATAAAAATGACTACTACTCTACAGCAGCGCGAAAGCGCTAACCTGTGGGAGCAGTTCTGTCAGTGGGTTACTAGCACCGACAACCGCCTCTATGTAGGTTGGTTCGGCGTGTTGATGATC
>JBCBBK010000015.1:0-174515 GCA_038531675.1 Cyanobacteria bacterium J06581_3 | reverse complement strand
ATCCTTGCTCATTTGTGCATTCTATCGGCACACTAACGCTGCAATTCCTAATTCTTCGTTAACCCCTGAACGGGTACGTAGAAACAGCTTGTCCCAAAAGCAAGGTAGCTAGCGCCCTTACACCATTAAAAGTATAAAGGCGTCAGCTAACACATGCCATGAGGAATTAAGTCTAAATAATTAAATCTTTCCGACTATTGTCGTAATTCTTATTCCCAAATAGGCTTCACTGTGATTTCCATAACTCCAGTTCATCTTCATACTTTTGCTTGCGTCTTTAGGCATAGACAATCAAGCGGTCCTGCCGTGATTGTCATTCGAGAGGTAGATGCTCCCCTGTTCCTCAAGCTGCGATATTGCTTTCAATGATTCAGGTTCACTTAATGATCCAGTTGAGATAGTTCAATCGGTTGAGCTTGAAATGACCGGACTTGAAGCTAGGCTCTACCATACTTCGCGAAAAAACAACAGATACTTTTACTTTAGGCATATAGTTAGGCACAAAAACGATGGACCAAGAGATTAGCATTGCACTGGTTGAAGACCACGACCTAACCCGGATGGGGCTTAGAGCCGCCTTCCGCCAAGCCGGACTAAGGTTTTTGGGCGAAGCTACGAATGGCGAAAAAGGCCTCACGATGCTTGAGGAAATGAGTCCGGATGTGGCCATTGTAGATGTTGGCCTGCCTGATATTGATGGTATTGAGCTGATTCAGCGCTTTAAACAGGAAAACCCTGAAAGCGGGACGCGTATCCTAATGCTGACAATGCATGACAGTGAAAAAGCCGTGCTAGCTGCCTTCGCTGCTGGCGCAGATTCTTACTGTACGAAGGAAATTGAAACCAAAGATCTGATTACTGCTATTCAGGAAACGCAAGCAGGTAACTCTTGGATTGATCCGGCTATTGCGAGTTTGGTGCTCTCTCAGGTCAAGTCTTCCACTACGGTGGGTGAAAGCTTCAGTAGGAAAACAGTGGAAATTCGAGCAGTGGATGCCGACTATGAGCAAATCATCGAAGCCTACCCTTTGACATCCCGTGAGTTAGAGATTTTGGAGTGCATTGTAGGGGGTTGTAGCAATGCGCAAATTGCTGAAAAGCTGTTTGTGACGGTGGGCACGGTAAAGACTCATGTGCGCAATATCTTAAACAAGCTAGGTGCGAGCGATCGCACCCAAGCTGCTGTTCGTGCGTTGCGTGCGGGCTTAATCAGCTAGCTGGACGCGAGTAAAACTTTTTAAATTGTATACAGCAGTTTAGGTAATCCGTCCGGGTTGCCTTTTTTTCCTTATTTCACCCTTTTTTTGACCCTTCATCTCCACCTTTCTATCTGCTATGAGCGTTTCTGTTTTTTGGTCTTTACTTCGGCAAACTGTAGCTGAGTGGTAGCGTGATAAAGTGTCGCGGCTCGCTGCGGCGCTTGCCTACTACACAACCTTTTCATTGGCCCCTGTGCTGATTATTGCGATCGCAGTAGCGAGCTTTTTATTTGAACAAAGCACGGTGCAAACCCGCATTTTAGAACAACTACAAGGGCTGCTCGGTGATAACGGTGCTGGCCTTGTAGAAGAAATGCTGACTAGTAAGTCCCAGGGAAGCGACGGTTTTTGGGCCACGGCGATCAGCGCAGGGCTATTGATATTGGGTGCTTCTGGCCTGTTTATTCAGCTACAAGACGCGTTAAATACGGTATGGAATGTGGTTCCCAAAAATAATAAAGGCCAAAAGACTGTGATTTGGCAGCTGCTGCGCGATCGCCTGCTTTCTTTTGGCATGGTGCTGGCGATTGGCTTTTGGCTGCTGGTATCGCTCATGCTGAGTGCAGGACTATCAGCGGTGAGTAGCCTGTTTGGCGATGTGTTGTTTGGCTTGGATGTCGGCTGGCAGCTTTTAAATGCTGCGGTCTCTTTTGGCATTATAACGCTGTTGTTTGGCCTAATTTACAAGACTCTTCCTGATGTCAAAATTGCCAGGCCAACCCAGGGCTATTTCATTCTAAAAAGAGATTTAATCACCTTGAGGCCATGACTAGCTTTACGTTGAGCTTGAGCCATACTATCAAAGCCGTGATTACGATATAAATTAAGGGCTAGATTACGAGCCAAAGCAAACACGTTGGGTAAAGGCTGGACCCGAATCCTGGAGGCATCTTCCCCTTGTGTCACATCACGTGCATAGTGAACCTTGTTTTCCACGTGCCAGTAATCATGAATACGCTCGGCAAACGTTTCAACAGATTCGTTCAAAGAGCTGATGTAATAACGAACGGCAGGTTTCTTAATCAAGATATGCTGACCTTTGAGAATGTGCCGATAGCTCGTGACTTGGATAATAGTTTTAAGCCCCGCCCATTGTCTGCATCGGGTAATGATTCAATCTCACGCCGCCATAGCCTGACAGTACGTCGCTCGACTCGACCATGAGCAGTTGTTACCGAGTGATGGTGAGCGTCGGATTGAAAATTTCGCTTGATTGCTTTGAAGAAGTTGCCATGATTGCCTTTGAGCGCACCTAAGTAGCGATTGCCAGCGTCAACAATTTGCTGACAAGTTTTTTGGGGTATTGAGTGCATCAAAGGCAAAGACCACACCCCGGTGGGCCAATGTCTTCAGTACAGGCGGTAGCGCGGTGATTTCGTTGCTCTTTTTATCGACTGGTTGAATGGGCAAGATCAAGCCCCGTTCTACGACATAGACCGTCACCAGCTGAATGGCTCGATGGGACTCGGCTGTACTCGCTGGCGTATCACGCAGGTAGGAACCTCTCAAGACTTTGCCATCTAGTGCGATAGTTTCTCCTGCCAACGGTTGAATTTCAAAGAACTGGGCCAGACAACAGCTGTAAGCTGCATAGTCCAAGTTCAGTAAAACTCGACGTATCGTGCTGTAAGAAGGCAGTCGGTTTTTCGGTGGGTCAAATAGCTCTAAAAGCTCTACGCGATAGTCATCAAGCCAATCACTGATAGCCAAAAAGCCTCGACAGCCTGCACTCACCGCTAGCGTAAACAGAGACAGACAAAGTGCTTGGTCATGGCGACGACCTGCACCACGGCGCAGGTCAGGTAGCTCTTGAAAGGCTTCTACGATTGCTAATGTGCTCATGGAAAAACAGGCCTAAATCAACGACTGGCATTAGGATTCCCCTTGTTGTCTAGAATGAAATAGCCCTGATGAAATAGCCCTGCTTTAGTGACAAGTTTTTTGGTGCTCATGTTTGCGATGATATGCTGTTCGACGACCACTGGCGGCAGCTAGAAGACGATCGGCGCTATTACTTCAATTGTCTCCATGCCACTCAAACAAAACAGGTGGAAGCCGTCCTTAACCGTGTTGATAAACTGGCGCTTAAGTGTTTGGCACCTGGGCACGGGCCATTGGTGCGCTATAGTCTGAGCCGGTTAAAAGGTGACTATTGGCACTGGTGTCAGCAGCAGCAACAGCAAAGCCTGCGGGTGGCGCTGATCTATGCGTCGGCCTATGGCAATACAGCAACCCTGGCCAATGCGATCGCCCAGGGACTAATGAAATCTGGCGTTGCGGTCGAACTAGTGAACTGTGAATCAGTTAACCCGGCTGACTTGGCCAAAGTTGTTGAAGCAAGCGATGGTTTTATCATCGGCTCGCCAACGCTGGCAGGCCATGCCCCTGTCCAGATTCAGACGGCGCTGGGTACGGTACTTTCATCGGTGGTTAAAACCAAGCTGGCGGGCGTATTTGGCTCCTATGGCTGGAGTGGAGAAGCCATCGATATGATTGAGCAAAAACTGCGTGATCACAACTATCGATTGGGATGCGAGACAATTCGCGTTCGGTTTAGCCCGACCGCAGAAACGCTGAAAGCGGGTAAACAGGCAGGCGTTGAATTTGCCCGACAGCTGAGAAAGCAGAAAAAGAAAGCACACACACGGCAGGGCGGTAGCGAAGTCCAGTCAGGGCGCACTGAACAGGCAGTTGGCCGGATTGTTGGCTCGATTAGCGTGCTGACTACCCGGCACGGCGATCGCCACAACGGTCTGTTGGTGACTTGGATCTCTCAGGCTAGCTTTAGCCCGCCTGGGTTGATGATAGCGATCGCCGCCAACGAAGCCGCCCAGCACCTGGCACTGCCCGACACGCCCTTTGTCCTAAATCTCCTAAAAGAAGGCCGCTCCGTCAGACGACACTTTCAGTCCCGCAGCCAAAGCACCACTCAGGAGCAAAGCGCCTTTAACCAGCTCAGGCATCGCTCCGCTAACAACGGCTGTCTTATTTTAGAAGAAGCCCTGGCCTATTTAGAATGCAAGGTTCAAGGCCGCATAGCCTGCGGCGATCATCATCTCATTTATGCAACTGTTCAGTCAGGTGATGTGTTGGACGCGGTAGGCGTGACCGCTGTTCAACACTGAAAATCTGGAAGTCAGTATTAACAAAAACAAGCCTGCTAGTGCCCAGTTACAACACGTTCCTTCTACTCCCTCTACATTATGAATACCTCACCAACATCCACTCCCCATCGTTGGGCTGCCTGGTTCAATGGCAACCATATTGTTCGCGTCCTGGAACTGGTTCAGGATTTAATTATTATTTCTCTTTGCATCGGCTTATTCAGCTTCATGGTGATGCAACTGCGAGAGATGTTCCTATCGCTGCTGCCACCCTTAGACTTTCCTTGGGTTACCTCCGATATTTTGTTCCTGCTGATTTTAGTAGAACTGTTTCGATTACTCATTATCTACCTGAAAGAGCATCGAGTCTCTATCGGCGTAGCGGTAGAAGTCTCTATTGTTTCGGTGCTGCGCGAAATCATTGTCCGTGGCATCCTCGAAACGCCCTGGATTCAAGTTCTAGCCGCCTGTTCTTTTTTAATTGTTTTGGGCGCTTTGCTAGTTGTTCGAGCCTGGATTCCACCGACCTTCGATGGCGTTGACCCCGAACAACAGGTGTCTCGTCGCCACCGAATGCGATTTGCTAAAGGCCTAGCTGAAAGAGAGGACAAACCGGATGCTAAACCACTCATCCCTTGACCGATCGGGCTCTAGTTTAACCAGGCCCTACTTCAATCAGGACACACTCATGAAAGATACAAAATCCAGAACATCTACAAAATCTATAAAAGAAGGATGGTCTATTCATGTCTACGACCAAAAGCGTCACCTGTGCTGCACAATAGAGCCGTCTCATATCCGAGCGTTGGGATTGGGAATAGTCCTCGGGATGTTTCTAACAGTCGTCATCACCAATATAGATTTGCCAGTGAAATTTGTATCCTCGCCTGCGCAATCACGCTCTGTAGAGCAGAACGAATTACCCGCGATGATTCAAGTGGATTAACGTTGAGGCGATCGCCGCCGCAGTCCAATTGCGCAGAGCCCAACGAGCACAAGCCCAGCGACCGTACCAGGTTCAGGAACAGCAACAACTCGTCCATCGGCACCGACTAACAGGGTTACTTCATCGCCGTAGATCCGCCGTTCTGTGCCTAATAAGGCATAATCGCTATCGAGCAGCGGAAAGTTATAAACAGGCGTAAACGCAACGCGCGAGAGTCCTTCCTCAGCCAACTTTTCTACATTCACTTCCAAATGGCCGTAGTGTTTGCCGCCGTCTACCAGCTGCAACGCACCGTCTACTTCTTGCCACAGTTCTGGTGCATTTTGGTCGGCAGTCCACTGGCTGAATGGATTGTAATTTAGCGGGTTACCATTTTCATCTTGAATTTCGCCACGCAGTCCATCGCCCGAGATGCCGACATCGTAATACTGCACCCCTGTGCCGTCGCCATCTTCATCGACAAAGCTACGCTCAAACATTTCGCTGTGGCCAGAGAAAACAGCAACAACGCCGTATTCTTCAAACAGGGGATGATACTGGCGCATAGGCGTGCCACCCTGACCGCTAGAAAGCTCGTGGTTCATGGGAAAGCCGTGGGTTCCGCTGGAGTAAGGCGCGTGATGGAATTGAACAAACACAAGCTGACCCTGCTCGCGGGCGTCTTTGAGCTGTGCTTTGGCCCAGTTCCACTGCGGACTGCCAGGATTAAAGTCGGCCAGGTCAGTGCCGCCTGCGGCTTCGTAGTCTTCGCGGGTGTAGTTTTGCTGGGTGTCTGTGCCAGGGCCGGTGTATGCCTGGCCGCTGATTTTGGGCGGCTGCCCTTCGCTGCCATAGTTATCGCGGCTGTCGTCTGGCTCGCCGTTGGAGCTATCGAGGGTGAGAATGGTGATGGGGCCGTAGTCGGTACGACCGTAGTTGTCCTGATGCTCGGGCGTGCCATTGTCGGGGCCGTCGATGTAAACGTGGAATTTGTCGCGGCCAAATTTGGGCCCAAAGCGGCCGTCGTCGTCGGTGCCGTAGCCGCCGTTGAGCGCACCGAAGTTCTCCCAGTTGCCCAGGGCGGCGACGAGGGGGTAGCTAGAGAGGCCGCTGTCAAATTCGCCCGCATTGTGCCGAAAGAATTCGTCCCAGCCAGGCTGATAGCCGCCGCCCTGAACCAGGTCGCCGGGCATTAGCAAAAAGTTGGGGTTGCGGCTGTTAACAATCTCTAGGTTAGTGGCATAGCCTTCGGTTTCTGTGAGGGCATAGCGAATCCGCTCGCCGCTTACCCCAAAGGTCTCTGCCCACTGGCTACCTTCAACGCTGGGTCGTGGCGCTGAGCCGGGTGCCAGTGGGCCTGCTTGCCAGTCACGCCCCTGAATGCGCCCTGCGGGCTGGGTTTCACTGTCGGAAAGGGCAATGAAGCGAATGTTGTCCCAGTTTTCTGAGGTGGGGGCTGTCTTAAAAGCAGACTCGAATGTGCTGTCGCCAACGGTGACGCTGTATTGATAGGTTTCGTTGGCGGCAAGGCCATTGATATTGATGGCGTGCTTGTAGTTGCGATCGCCCAGTAGCCATGACCCCTGTGCTAGCCCTTCAATGTCTTGATTCTTTTCGGCGGTGGTGTAGCTCAGCAGTGGCTGAAATTCTGGAGTGCTGTTGAAGGTGAGCGGACTGGCCAGGGACGGACCGGTGACGGACAGGATGCCTGGCTGGCTGACTTCTGTAAACCAGGTAACAGACATGCCGTCAGCGGTCGGCTGTTGCAAGTAAGGATTTACGCGAAAGGTGGCGGCTTTGGCGGGGGCTGTTGCGAGGCAGAGGGCAGCGGCGATCGCAACAGAGGTCAGGGACCATAGCTTCATTAGCATGATTTATAGCGTCAAAAAATAAGATAGCGTTCTGATTAGTAAAGGGGTGTAAGCTTAAAACTGCGTTAACAACAATTAAAGGTCAGTAGGTAGGTTAGTTAACGAGTGGCTACAGGAGCAAAGCCAACAACCACATACGTCATGTTTTGTCAGCCAGTCAGTCTGTTGACATTATTCAAACAGTCAAAGTGCCCACTGGTCCAGAGGCGGCGTAGGTGGCATCCAAGTCAGCTGCGATACTCAGGGCGTAGGCTGGCTTTATACCAGTTTCATGAAATGCCGTAGCTGCGACTGTGTGACGAATGTGACAAACCTGTTGGAGAAAGCCAGGTACAGTTTGGCTTTGCTTTTGAACGCCTTTGCAAGGGTTGATTTGTAGCACAGGATATTGTTATGGAACGCACGTTTGTTGGAAATCTTAAGGCACTGTGGCGCTATCCGGTAAAGTCTATGCAAGGAGAGACTTTGGAAGCTTGTGAGGTGGTAGAAAGGGGGTTGCTGGGCGATCGCACCCACGCACTCTGGGATGTGAAAACAAAGCGAGTGGCCAGTGCCAAAAATCCTAAAAAGTGGGCCGCGCTGCTGGACTGTCGCGCCACATTTGCAAAAGCACCCCAAGCTGGTGAGCAAATGCCGCCAGTACACATCGAGCTACCGGTGGGTGCTACGGTCACGAGTACGCAGGCCGATATCAATCCACTCCTTTCTAACTGGGCCGAGCGAGAGGTTCAGTTTCTCTCTTCTGTTCCTGAAGCGCCTAGCCTGGACCAATATTGGCCTGATGTAGAAGGAAGAGAACATCGCGACACGGTGCTTGAGCTGTTCATGCCGGAGAGTACTTTTTTTGATTCTTGCCCTATTCATGCAATTACGGTAGCAACGCTCGAACGGCTAAAGGAGCTTTATCCTGCTGGTGATTTTGAACCCTGTCGCTTTCGGCCCAATCTGCTGATTGATACGCAAGCAGCGCAAGCGAGCTTTGTAGAAAATGACTGGGTAGGACAGGTTCTGATGATTGGAGATTCTGTAGCACTCAAGATTGATACGGCTTGTCCTCGGTGCGTGGTGACGACCCTGGCCCAGGAGGGCTTGCCGCAAGATTTGGATATTTTGCGAACAACAGCGCAGCATAACAACGTGATTGCCGGTGTTCGGCTATCGGTGATGCAGGGTGGGACAATTCGGCAGGGAGATTCTGTATGGATAGAATCTGCTGACTAACTCGAAAGTTAGAAGCCTTCAAGTACAATTTTGCCTCGTGCAGAACCACTTTCGATCTGTGCGTGCACCTTGCACAGCGTGGCGGCATTAATTTTACCGGCGACTTCGGTAGCGGTAGAGCAAATGCGCCTGGCATCGACTAATCTCGTCAACTGCCTGAGCAAAAGTTATCATCAGCGCGTTCATCCGTCTTAACAGTCAGGGACTTGGGGATAGTAGTCAGGTTGGGTAACCGCTCGCAAGCGCTCAAAAGCGTCGCCGGTAAAGTGTTTGCCTGCTTTAACGCCCATTTTTACCATCAACGTTGGCCCTGGCACTAGCTTCACGCCTAGCTGCTGCACCATCGACAGGCGATCGCCCTGGCCCCAGTGCGCCACAATTTTGCTGTGGCGCACCTGGTCAATATGCATAATTGAAAACCTTACCGTCTTCCCGGTTGCTGGGATGCCGTGAAAGGTATCTAGGTGGGTGCCAGTGAAGTAGCCAGAGGTGGTCACTATGTCTTTGTGAGCGATCGCCATTCCAAACACATGTCGCCCATCGGGAAACGCATTAAACACCTCCGTTCCCAAGCTGGCAAACTCAGCTTGGGACAATGGCGTATCTTTCCCCGCCATATGTGCCACCAGTCCTGGCGACAGCAGCGATAAGCCTTCTTTCAGCCGCCGATCGTCAAACGCCTTGTAAAAGCGAAGCACCAGCGCTCTATTTTGAACCGAAAGCAGGTCGTGAAACACAGGCAACTCTCTAAAATCCTTCTGTAAAAGATTATACGCCTCCGTGAGTAGAGACGAATGAGTTTCTTAAGCTGCTCTCATGTTTGTTGGGCCATATCCGCAACAATGATTATAAAGAACAGTTTATCCAGCGTAATAACTATGTCTAACACTGTCGTAAACAACAAAAAAACACCTATCACTCATCGCGTCTCACTGGTGCTTTTACTTGTCCGTATCAGCATATTTATTGCCATGATCATCTGGGTAATAGACAAATTCGCTAGACCAGAACATGCCGCTGCCGTCTTCGAGTCTTTCTATGGCATCGGTGGTATTGGTGCTATTGTCTCTTACGTCCTCGGTGGTATTCAGCTAGCGATTATGATCGCGTTTTTGGTGGGCTATCAAAAGAAAATGTCCTACGGTTTAGTTCTGTTGATGCACGCCGCGTCTACGCTGGTTTCCTTCCCAAAGTACATCGCGCCTTTCGAGTCTGCTAACATTCTGTTCTATGCCTCTTGGCCTATGCTGGCCGCCTGTTTCGCGCTGTATTACCTAAGAGATTTAGACACCCGCGCCACCATTTCCTAGTAGCTCGGATTTGATGGCCTAGTATTGCAATTGTTTTCTTACAATTGCAATACTCTCTTTGAAAAAACAAATTAGAAGAAACAGAAGAAACAACAGGCCAACGCTTAGCGTATTCTTTAGAGCGATCGCAATGCCGCCTCTACCCCAGGCTGATAGTCCGGGCAGTAATAAGCTGCACCCAAATTCATCAAGCTGCCACCATACAGCCCAACTGAGTAAGAAGCCTGCGCCTGCATCTCTTGTGGCACAGTGTGCATTTGGTTTTGCGCTGCGGCCATCAACAGGTTGTAGCCCTCTGCTGGGTCTAACCCTCGGCGAAAATCCATACACATCCCTTGCGCTAGCCAAACATTTGTCTCATCACCGATGTACCCTGCGGTCTGATAAGCAAGGTCATCCTGGCTTTGTAAGAAGGGATATAGACTGTTCAAAAAATCTTGATCAGTCGATGTAATTTGTGCTGTTGCTGCTGTTGGCGCAGAGAGTGCCATCACACCCAGCAAAGAAAACAGTTGAATCCCTCGTTGCCACATAGAAACTCTAGAACCACTCATAGTTATTGCACTATAAAAATGCACTGTAAAAATCAGTGAGCCGCAGATTTCTCTGTCAGGCTCACCCTAGAGCTTTCCCGGCGTCAGGTATAAAACTATACTCGTAAAAGTGCCAGGGTCAAGCACTCATCCGTTGCTTGGTCATCCACGCTGCGCCGACGAACAGACCCAGTATTGAGGCTGGCTCGGGCACTGACGTAGGCACCTTGCCACCATTGATGTAGTACTGAGACTTGGCCCAAACTGTATCGCCAATTTCTCGGCCCATGGCGCGTCCGTTAATATCACCATCTTTGAAGTGAATGCCGCCATACAGGCGAGAGAGCCCTGCTTCGTCTGCTGCTGCCGTGAATGTGTCCCAGCAAAGTTCGACAGGTACGCCAGGTGTATTGCTCTCAAAGGTAGAGCTGCCAGCAGGTTCGACGTGGCATAGGCCAAAGTCGTCGCTGCCAGTGTACTGAAGCAGCACTTCGGCAGCAGCAGCGCTAAACGTACTATGGCCAGAGACGTATTCTGCAAATGGCGGCGTGAGGAACGTAATATCCTGATAGGGTAGCCAGTCCGTACCCAAAATCCATTGTGAGCCCTGCTCAGGCCCACCCCAGGCGAAAATTTCCGTTTTGCCGTCCGCGTTGATGCGTACGTTTGGGTCGCTAGTGGGTAGCAGGTTATTACCCGCAAGGTAGCGAATCGTGCTGATAGGCCGGGCGTAGTCGTAGTGCACTTTTGCATCCCAGGACGAGATGCTGGCATCAAAGACCGCATTACCCAGGCCAAAGAATAGTTTGACGTTGTCATCCAGCGAGAGGTTGTCGCGCTGCGAAACATACTGACCAAAGATTTGCCAGTGACCAGGAGGCAGTACGGTTTTGGGACCATCTGCCCAGTATTCTGCAATGACTTTTTCTCTATCGGTAAGTTCGGCGCTGTACTTGATCACCTCTAGCGACTGATTGACAAAGCCCTGATTGAGATTGCCATCAGCATCTAAAAACGGTTCAGGCGGCGCTGGAAGATACTGGTCGGCAGAGGATAGGGCAAAGGGTGTGACCTGGTTCCAATGGGGCGTGAGATTCTCTTGAATGGTGCCGCCGCCATCTATACTAATGGGCTGCCAGCGTTCAGGGTCGTTTATGTTGTCCCAGGTGTTGACAGGCTGATAGTTGAGGGTGCCGGCGTAGTTACTCTGTTGGTTAGAGCCATCATTGGCACGGTAGTCCAGAAGCGCTTTTGCGGTCAGGTTGCCAGTGATGGCGGCTTCGGTTTGGGCGTTGATGCTCGCGGTTAAATCGGTTGTGGTGAAGGTGGTGTCGTAGCCCAGGTCACTCATCACCGAGTCGAACAGGTTTTGGTGAGTAGGAAATAGGTTGCTAAGTGTGCGGTAGGCCGCGTAGCTGACGGCTGTTTCTTTGTTTTGCTGGGTGACGTTGGGCGCTGCAATTTGCAGGCTATCGCCTAGCTGGGTGCCGATGGCGGTGGGGTCGTAGGCAGCCCAGGCGTCGTACATACTGGTAGATGTCAGGGCGATCGCTCTAGCACTAGAGGTCGGCGCAATTTTGGAGCTGCTAATAGCTTCTAAGGTCGCGTTGTTCCAGCGGATGATGGCGTCTGAATTGTCCGGCGTAAAGTCGGCTGCGATCGCCCGGCCCGACTGCATTCCTGCCAAAACCAATGGAAAAAGTAAAAGCTTGCTTATCTTCATGCGTTTTATTGAGTGATATGTAACGGGATCTCGAGAATTTTTCCTTATTATCTAGAGATGACCAGCTATACGGTTATAAGCAAGATCGTCCGTGAATACCACATGCTTTGTCGGGGACTTTATCTGATTTTCTTTGTGGATTGAATTTTCTGTAAATTTACGGATAAGCAAGGCGAAAGGCAAACACATTTGGGCTCTATCCGTTGCTATGTCCGCTGCTATGTATGGCATGTAGCCATCGCAATGTATAAAGCAAAGTGCTAGAAACAATACAGGCTAAGGACGTACGCGGGGCAAGCGTTAATTTTAGAACGATATTTTTTGATAACCCGCTCATAATCTTTCCTTTACGTTTGGATGCAAACTATTTGGTAGTGTTGCGAAACATGTCTTTACAGCAGTGTTCGTGTTGCTCACGAACACTGCTCACGAACGCTAGCTATTGAACCGGCTTGGCCCGTTCAACAAAGGCCTATCACACTCATGTTTTAGCCCAGGGATGGTCGTGGCACTTCTATATACCTGGGCTTTTCTTATGGCGTATTTATTTGTGTAATTTTTGAGCGACTACGGCGCAGACCGATGCCGCCTCCGCAGTTGCTTTTTCCAGCTCAGCAGCATCGCTAGCCAGGCCTGAGCAGGCATGTCCAGAAAAGTAAATATGTCTCCAAAGGCGATCGCACCATTCTCGTGATGTACCCAGTGTTCTTCTGGGGTAACTACACACAAAGCATGGCAGCATCGTTGAACCCAGAGCGGTGTATGCCAGCCCATTTTGGTAGTGTGTCGCCACACAACATGAAACTCACCAAACAGGAGGCCAGCAATAGTCCCTACAGGAGAAAAAGAATAAAACAGAATAGCTACCAAAATGTAGGGCAGCGCACCTAGCAGGCCATCTAACATCACTAGTGGATGACTAGAAAGAACCGCGTAGTGTTGAAAGCTTTGCTTGCTCTCGTGGTGAACTCGGCAGTGAAGGCGACCAAGCGCATGTTCTGGAACATGGTAGACGAAGGTAGAGGCAAAGTCTCCGATAAGGAGTAAAAGCGCAACGGTAAGGAGCGCCTTTGAAGCCGATATAGCAAGAAATAACAAATTAATCTCCCGATGGTTCTCTTGGTTGTTCTATGGGCTGTTTGTGGACCAATAGCACAGCCATATTGAGGGCAACCTAAAGAGAAAATAAGTTGAGGTTAAGATTCTCTCTTTTTGTCTCTTGATATCGCTTATTTTGTATTTTAGAAGACAACTATCTTAGCTTGAAAAATCCGTATGTGAATCTGTTTATAAGCTTCCCATAAGCCAATCTTTACCTACGGGTGGCGACCTCCGCATAAGCTAGCAAACAGGCTATATACATAGCTCAAACTGGCAGTAATTCATGGCTACAGCGAAGCTGAACTGTTAGAGAACTCAAACACAATTATCAATCAAACACTCGTAATTCCAGGTCAACTCAAAGTAAATCCAAAAGGTGTATTTTATGAAAGACAACAAAAATTTAATCGGAACCGATGGATCAGACGTGCTGTACGGTGGTATGGGAGATGACCAAATAGCAGGGGGCAACGGCGACGACAGACTCTTTGGTAGCAACGGTAGTGACACCGTAAAAGGAGAATCCGGTGAAGATCAGCTGTTTGGCGAGGCAGGCGACGACACCTTAGAAGGTGGCGATGACGATGACAGCCTCATCGGCGGCGCAGGTAACGATCAGCTGTCAGGCGGCGAAGGTAACGACAGACTTTTTGGTGGTGCAGATAATGACGAACTGCTGGGCGGCGGCGGCAACGATACGCTAGCAGGCGGCGACGGTGATGACGTCATAAAAGGGGAGGCCGGTGAAGACCAGCTGTTTGGCGAGGCAGGTGACGACATCCTGGAAGGTGGCGATGACGATGACCAACTCATTGGCGGTGCCGGGAATGACCAGCTGGCAGGCGATGAGGGGAATGACAGCCTTGTTGGGGGCATAGGTGACGATACGCTAGCCGGCGGTGCGGGTGATGATCGCCTCTACGGCGGCGCAGACAATGACAATCTACTGGGCGGTAGCGGCGACGACACCCTGGCAGGCGGCGACGGTGATGACACCATAAAAGGAGAGGACGGCCAAGATTTGCTCCTGGGTGGTGCGGGTAACGATACGTTAGAAGGCGGCGCAGACGACGATACGCTCTTTGGTGGCGCAGGCGACGACACGCTGGCGGGCGGTGAGGGCCAAAACTTTATCAACGGCGGCGAGGGGGAAGATACGGTTCAGCTGAGCGGCACGCGGGCGGATTATGAATTCGTCGGTTCAGCAGCCTCCTTTCATAGCCAGAGAATTGGGGATGACACCAGCAGCGACAGGTTGAGAAACGTTGAGTTTGTACAGTTTGATGATGAGCGCGTTGCCACTAGCGAACTGTTCGACCCAACACCACTAAACCCAACGTCAGAAAATACCCTGGTTGGATTTGCGTCATTGCCTGCGGATACGTTTGTGGAAGGCCCTTCCTCTGGTAACGATAACGGCCGCATCGACGCTATAGGCCGCATTCAGCCGATTAGTGCCAACGGTCGCACGGGGCCGTTTGAAGGGCAGCCTGTTCAGGGCTTTAGCGCAGTGCAGTTTGCCCCCGGCAGCGAAGGGGACGTGTTCTGGTTTATGTCGGATAATGGCTTTGGCGGACAAAGCAACAGTGAGGACTATCTGCTACGGCTGTATCAGGTGGACCCTAGCTTTGCAGGTAGCGAAGCGGGCGACGCCTCGGTAGAAATTCAGGCCACTGTTCAGCTTTCTGACCCGAACAATCTTATTCCATTCGAGATTATCAACGAAGGTAGCGAAGAGAGAAATCTGACTGGTGGAGACTTCGATATTGAGTCTTTTGTATTCGATGCCAATGGAGACATTTGGATTGGTGAAGAGTTTGGCCCGTATCTGTTGCATTTTAGTGCTAATGGCGAACTGTTAGAAGCGCCGATTGAAACGCCGAATCCGGTGGATCTGAACACGCTGAATGGTCAAGATCCGCTGGTGATTGCCCACCGTGGCGCGAGTGGGGATTTTCCTGAGCATACGCTGGCGGCTTATCGGGCAGCGATCGCAGCTGGCGCAGACTTTATAGAACCCGACCTGGTCACTACCAAAGACGGCATTTTAATCGCCCGCCACGAACCCCTGCTAGACGATACTACCAACGTTGCCGACATCTTCCCCGACCGCATCGCCACCAAGAACCTGGACGGCTTCGAGACCACAGGCTACTTCGCAGAAGACTTTACCCTGGCAGAAATTAAGCAGCTCCGCGCTGTGCAGTCTCGTGACTTCCGCGATCCCGCTTTCGACGGCCTGTTTGAGGTGCCGACCTTCCAGGAAGTGATCGAAATGGTTCAGGAAGTAGAGGCCCAAACAGGCGTACAAGTTGGGATTTACCCAGAAACCAAGCATCCGACCTTCTTCGATCAGCAAGGCCTCTCCCTGGAAGAGCCGCTGGTAGAGGTCCTTAAAGCTACCGGATTCACCGATCCTGCGCGGATCTTCATCCAGTCGTTTGAGTTTCAGAACCTGATTGAACTAAAAGCGCAGCTAGACGGTGAAGGACTAGGAGACTTACCGCTGGTGCAGCTGTACGGTAATGCCACCGACAGCGCAAGTCCTGAAAGTGGCTTCTCGGTTCCCTACGACATTCGCTTCAACGCTCAGCAAGGCAACGACCTGGCCGCCATTTACGGCCAAGACTTCCTGGATGCTGCTGAGAACGCACTTTCGGAAAATACGCTGTACAGCGACCTGGATAATGCGGAAATATTGCAGATTATTAGCGATAAGTACGCCGCTGGCGCTGGCCCCTGGAAGAATAATATTCTGCTGCGTGAGTCGATTGATACACCGGTAGATGGTAATGGCGACGGCGAGGCTGAAATCACGTCTCAGCTTACTGGCGAAATTGGCTCTTTTGTAGACGATGCTCACGCCGCCGGGTTGCAGGTGCACCCGTACACGCTGCGTGATGAAGAGAGATTCCTGACGCTGAACGCTGACGGCACCCCCCAAACGCCAGAGCAAGAGTTTCAGCAGCTGGTGGAGATTGGTGTAGATGGCTTCTTTACTGACTTTGCGCGGACGGGTGACCCGGTGGTGGATAAGCTGACCAGTGACGTGGTGCGATCGCCTAATAATCCCGATTTCGACTTCAACACCCTAAATGGCCAAACCCCACTCGTCATTGGCCATCGCGGGGCCAGCGGCGATTTCCCAGAGCATACCCTAGAAGCCTACCGCCTGGCCATTTACCAGGGTGCGGACTTTGTTGAACCTGACCTGGTTACCACCAAAGACGGCGTGCTGATTGCTCGCCACGAACCCATCCTGGATGACACCACTAACGTCGCCGAAGTCTTTGGCCCCGAGCGACAGTCTACCAAACTGCTAGACGGTGAGGAAGTCACTGCCTACTTCGCAGAAGACTTCACCCTAGACGAAATTAAGCAGCTCCGCGCCGTCCAGTCTCGCGATTACCGTAACCAGGAGTACAATGGTGAATTTGAAATTCCGACCTTTAAAGAAGTCATTGAGCTGGTACAAGAGCTTAGCCCCGTGGTCGGTCGTAACATCGGCATCTACCCAGAAACCAAGCATCCGACCTTCTTCGATCAACAGGGACTCTCCCTCGAAGAGCCTCTGGTACAAACCCTGGTAGAAACTGGCTTTACTGACCGTAGCCGTATCTTTATTCAATCCTTTGAGGTTGCGAACCTGTTGGATTTACGACAGAATCTGTTGCCTGCCGCAGGACTTGACGACCTACAGCTCGTTCAGCTGTTTGGTGACACCGAAGGCAGCTTCATCAACGAAGGCGGGGGCGGTTTTTCTGTGCCTTACGACTTTGTTGTTAATGCAGACTTAGACGAGGCGGGGCTTCGCGAAATCTACGGTGACTTAGTGGATTTGATTAACTTTTCCTCAGCGCCCGACTACAGCGACTTGGCCAATCAAACAGTAATTGACTTTATTAGCAGCTACGCCGATGGACTTGGCCCCTGGAAGAATAATATTCTGCTGCGTGAGTCGATTGATACGCCGGTAGATGGCAACGGCGACGGCGAGGCTGAGATTACGTCTCAGCTAACGGGCGAAGTGTTCCCACTAATTGACTTTGC
This sequence comes from Cyanobacteria bacterium J06581_3, assembly GCA_038531675.1. GTDB lineage: Bacteria > Cyanobacteriota > Cyanobacteriia > Phormidesmidales > Phormidesmidaceae > Phormidesmis. The sequence continues at coordinate 157,418 of JBCBBK010000015.1, read as the reverse complement.
TCATAACGCAGGCTTGCAGGTACACCCCTATACCCTGCGAGATGAAGAGAGATTCCTCACGCTGAATGCGGATGGCACACCACAAACTACGGGCGAAGAGTTTCGTCAGCTGATTGAACTGGGTGTCGATGGCTTCTTTACTGACTTTCCTGAAACAGGGCGGATTGTTGTAGAGCAGTACGAGACGGCTGAGGAATTTGCCAATCTGCGCGGCTCACGTGGCTACGAAGGAATGGCCTTTAGCCCCGACCGCCAGACCCTGTACCCAATGCTAGAAGGCACTGTATTTGGCGATCCGGCTGGCTCGCTACGCATCTATGAGTTCGACGCAGCCAGCAGTAGCTTCTTGGGCATTAAGGGCCTGTACCAAATGGACCAGCCCAATCACGCTATCGGCGATTTTACCCCTGTGAATGACGATGAATATCTGGTGATTGAGCGTGATGGTGGCCAGGCTGAAGGGGCTCAGTTCAAAAAAATCTTCAAGGTGAATCTTTCTAACCTGGATGAGAATGGCTTTGTAGAAAAGACGGAGCTGGTGGATCTGTTGAACGTGGCAGATCCGAACGATCTGAACGGGGATGGGAAAACAACCTTTGACTTTCCCTTTGTGACGATTGAAGATGTGCTAGTGCTAGATGAGAAAACGATTTTGGTTGCTAACGATAACAACTATCCTTTCTCTATTGGCCGCGATTTCTCGGGCGAGGCTATCGACAACAATGAGATTATTCAAATTCAGCTGGCGGAGCCGTTGAATCTGGATGAGCGAATTGGGGTAGCGGGCCAGGCAACAGGTAGCTCGACGGACAGCTCACTATCATCATCAGTAGTCGTCGATCCGCTAACTGGCACCGATAGTGACGACACGCTGGTAGGGACAGCCGGTGATGATGTACTCACAGGTGGGTTGGGTAACGACACGCTGACCGGTGGAGCTGGCAGTGACACCTTTGTGATACAGGCGGGCGCAGGCACTGACCTGATTACAGACTTTGTAGTGGGCAGTGATGTGATTGGCCTGGCAGGCGGACTGAGCTTTGGCAGCCTATCGCTGAGTCAGCAAGGGAGTGATTTGCTGGTGACGGCAGGTGACGAGACTTTGGTGGCGATCGCAGGCGTCAGCGAACTCTCTGAGTCCTCGTTTGTTAACTTCGGGTAGAGCCATCACCTCTAAGGCCCTCTCCCAAAATTATGTGTCTATGGTGACTCAAGGTCAGCACATTCCGCTGACTGAGCGGAGTCGAAGTCACAACCCAGCCGGACTTCGACTCCGCTCAGCCCTCGGTTCTTGCTGTTGCGATCGCTACGCAACAGAGGCCAGTTCCGACTCTTTTTGCGCAATTACACTCTCAACAAACCTCTCAAAGCAAGTCTGCAATCTACCCAATCGCTCTTGGAAAGTCTCTTCTTTACTCAAATAAGGATGTGCATTCGCCACCGCCCGCAGTCTGCGAACAATCGCAGCGTCATTTTTCATCACGGCGTACTCAAGAGTGGTTCCTGGACTTTCTAACCCAGAGCGGAGCCAGTGCCGGAGCGAGAACGTGCCAGAGCGCAATCCTCTGCCCCAGCGAGGATAGTCAATTAAAGGCGGTAGCCGGTGGGGCAGGTACGGAAGCTGCATGGAGGCGCACCAGTCCTGCCACTTGAAGGCGTAAATGCGTGGGCTGCTGGTCACTGGAGTCCAGGGGACGCGCAGGGCATCGGCAACAATCGCGCCGTGCATGGCTTCTGCAATCAGATGGGTGCTGGAGGCGATCGCTTCCAAAATTTTCTCTATTGGCCAGCGCGGGTCGATATAGTGAATATCGGCCTGCTTACAGATGCGCTGCCAACGGTCCGCAGCAGCATCGGCGCTGTGAATGTGGGGCATAAAGCTACAGCCCGTGCGAGGCGAGGCTGACTGAAAGACGGTCGCAACCAACACGCCGCCGTCGGTAATCGCTTTTTTTTCTGGTAGGCCGAGTAGCCGTGCAGAAAACGGACCGCGAACGCAGTGAATGTGCCAGTGGGTAGGAATCCTTTTCATGGGCTGTTCGTAGCCTGCGCCTGTGCTAAAAATCGTCAGCTGGTTGGCATTGCTGATGCGATCGCCCAGCTTGTTGTTTAGCAGAGTGCCTGTGCCGACAAAGACTGTTTTATCGTCATCGTCAAATATGTCAGAACATAGCTGCGGCCACAGCCAGTGATTGAGCTCATCGCCGAAGTTGGGTTGCCCGTCGGGTCGCTGATAATAAAAAAGTTTCATTTGTTTTCTGTCAATGGTGGTTTTCTTCTGGTTGCGTTTTTTCTGTGTGTCTTAACGGTGTTTCTATCTCAACGGTGTTTCTACAGTGGGAGCGTACTCAATAGTGTTGTTTGGCTTTTTCTGGCTAGGCGATCGCGGTAGCTAGCAATGCGGGCTGCAATCAGCGCCTGCTTACGCTGCCATGGCGAGAAACCACGCCACTCAACATAGGCGGGTATTGCGATCACCTCTAAAAACACCTGCCACTTACGAACAGTTTTAGCAGCGGTGTACTCGACGACCTCTTTTGTCCCCTGGGCAACGAGCGATCGCCTCAAGGATACATCACCCTTCAATTTATCCAATGTGTTTAGCAATGCAGCGAAAGACCTTACTTCTAAATAATTTTGCCCAGCACCTGGCTTATGATCGCCCGTTTCCCGGTAGGCACCTTCTGCACCCAAAATCGCGATTACACCGCTTAGCCAGGCGTTATATAGCTTCGTTGCAGGCTTGTAGGCAAATCCGCCGGTTACCCATCGTCGAATTGGATTGAATGATCGTACTGCAATAATGGCATCCACATCGTGGTAATCATTCCAGCTAGCATCGAGAGTGCTGTAGCGGTTCCACCGGTTAGTGTTGGCAACCACACGTTCGCGTAAACCTCGCTCTGCCAAGGCAAATTGCCAGGCACGCGATCGCAGCGCAGGGGCTACAGAAGCCTCATGACCAAAAAATGCAACTGTTTCAAACGCATCATTTCGCGATGGGTCTCGGGGAATAAGCCCAGGCTGCGGCCAGTGTGGAACAAAGTAACAGTTGCCAGCCAACGATGTTTCAGAAGGGTTTTGAACAATGTGCAGTGTTGCTTTTTCGCTTTGCCAGGATTCCGCCTTCATGCAAATCAACAACCGCCTAGGCCCAGGGTTAATGGCCTGTGATCGTAGCGCATTGCTATGACAAATCACAATTCCTTCGTCGGGCAAGCGGCTCGTTAGCTCACACTGGGTACCTGCGGACCGTAGCCGTAAATAGGTCTGCACTGTCCAGGCATACAGGCCCAAACCATAGCCCGCCCAATTCTCATCTAAGCTTGATGGTAGCTCGTTAGGCCACAACGCCTTGGGGATATAAAAGTAAACAGGCACGGCTGTAGGCATTGTAGAAGCACCCTAAAAATAGCTAACAAACGTGCGGATCGGTTGATATATCGGTTCTTTGCCACCGACCCTGACGCTGGCGAAGTGGGGCATAAAAAGGGCTTAACAAACTGCTAAATAACAGCGCGATCTCACAGGCTTCGACGGTGTCAAGCGTCGTATTAAACGCCACTATAAAGTGCCCTTTTATCACGTTGCACCAATACCACCTAAACAAATAGCTCAGGCCCTTCCTCATATCGCTAGCAAAATACAGCAGCACCATCAGCGGCCATTGCCAGGAAGCATAGCGAAGCTTGCGGAGTGGATAGCGGCTAAGGCCAATCTGCCAGAACAAGTGCAACAGATAATCGCGCTCCAGGCGATCGCGCGGGATAAGATGAAACAGCTTCATCGCTGGATTGTGCCAAATAGGCCAGGCCTGGCGAATGTAGCTCAAGGTTTCTACATCTTCACCCTTTGCGCTCAGGCTGCCTGCCTTTACCCCAGCCAAAGCAGGCCGCTCAGGTACCTGGTCGAGCCATGCCTGGCGACGAATGACCATGCCAGCGCCAGCAGGTAGCACACCAGCGCGCGCAGAATATTGAAAAGGTTCAGAGCCCCGGTCGATAATGGCCAAACAGCAGGCAATTCGGTGAAAGTTCGGCGGTGGAGAAACCTCGTAAAGGCCTTGAATGCTGCTACCATAAGCGCCAACGTTAGGATGCTGCTGACCAAAGGTGAAAGCAGCGCTCACCCAGGAAGGCGCTGGTAGCGTATCGTCGTCGAGGAACCCAATGAGGGGACTTTTGGTTTCTTTGATGGCACGGCGACGGGCGAAGGCCAGACCCTGTGATGGCTCGAAGCAATATCGTAAGGGAATACTGGCAGGCCAAGTCTTTTGAGCTTCGTGCACGACTTCGGCGGTAGCGTCACTGCTGTTGTTATCCACCACTACAATCTCCCAACTAAACCCTCCATCAAAAGAAGGTGTGCTGGCGTCGTCTCTTTTAGTATTTCTCTTGTCATCTATCTGAGTCAGCGCCTCAGAAGCGATTCCCTCAGAAGCGCTTAGTCTTTCCAGTAGGGCGGGTAGCTTGAGCGCTCCGTTGTAGGTACAGATGACCACTGAAAAATCCGGCGAGAAATTTGGCGCAACAGTTTTTGACACAATCAGTCCTTAGCACTACCTTCAACCATACGCAATCATTAAAAACATCCCTAGATCCCATCTGCATTTTCTCAGAGAATATAGGCCATGAGGTTAAGCGAATGATAAGGTTTGACGCGATCGCTTAGATCAACTGCGACCACCTCTGCTGATCTGCCTCCGCTCCCCCAAAAAATCAGTCAATTGATAACCCGACCATAACCTTACCTTTACTTTCGGTCGAAGGTTTTTTGATAGAAGATGTATGGCCATGAATATGCGTAGTTCATAACAATTTTGTCTTTTCATAGCTCACAAGGGTGATACATCTGCTCTTTGTCTGAGGCTTTACGGTCGTCGACAAGAGCCTGTACTAGAAATATTTCGACACTATAGCCATCAAACTAAAGGACAGAATATGACCCTTTCTCTTAACAGAATCGGCGGTTTCGTAAGTGAGACTGGCGCAGAAATTCTTGCGTTCGATAACACCCGCTCTCTGCTGTATGTAGTCTCAGGCGGCACGGTTCTTCAGGTTATCGACATTAGCGATCCAACCGCGCCCAGCGAAGTGATTTCATTTGATATCGACGACCTTGGCGCACCCGTTGCAGGTGCCAACAGCGTTGCTTTCAAAAATGGTCTGCTCGCGGTTGCGCTAGAGGCCGAGGTGCAAACCGATCCAGGCGCAGTAGCCCTGGTAAATTTGGACGCAATTAGCTCACCAGATGATATAGAGAGCGCTACCAAGGTATTTGTAGTCGGCTCACTGCCCGACATGGTGACCTTTACCCCCGACGGCAGTAAGGTGCTAGTTGCCAACGAAGGTGAGCCCGACGAGGGTATAGACCCAGACGGTTCTGTTAGCATTATCGACATATCAGGAGAGTTTGCTAGCCTGGGTCAGGAGAATGTTGCAACAGCTGATTTTCTTCGTTTCAATGGCCAAGAGGCCGACCTGCGGGCCGACGGTGTCAGAATTTTCCCAGATGCCACGACCGCACAGGATGTAGAGCCTGAATACATTGCGGTGTCACCTGATGGGACAAAAGCGTTTGTGACGCTGCAAGAGAACAATGCGATCGCGATCGTCGATATTGAAAGTGCAACGGTCGAAAGCATTCAACCTTTAGGTCTAAAGGACTTTAGTCAAGACGGTAATGGGCTAGATGCTAGCGATAGAGATGAGGCAATCAATATCGATAACGAGCCTGTGTTTGGCCTGTACATGCCAGATTCGATTGCTTCGTTTACCGCAGGGGGCGAAACCTTCTATGTGATTGCGAATGAAGGTGACGACCGTGGCGATGCCGACGAAGACGAACGCGGCGATGCGGCTCGCCTGGGCGATCTGGCCGATGTGATCTCTTTTGGCCGCAGCGGGCTGTCGCTGGATGAGTCCTTTGATGGACTAGTCGCAGACGGTTTGCTAGAAGATGAAAACCTGGGCCGATTGACTATCTCTTCTATTGATGGGGATATAGATGGGGATGGCGATTTGGATCGCATTGTTTCCTATGGCGGTCGCTCCTTTTCTGTACTCGATGCCAACGGCAACATCGTGTTCGATAGCGGTGACCAGATTGCCCAAATCACGGCTGAGCTGAGCCCTGAGCTGTTCAACGCGAATGACGGCGATCCAGAAGAATTCGATAATCGCTCGGATAACAAAGGGGCCGAGCCTGAAGCGATCATCACTGGCGAGATTGGTGGACGGCCCTTCGCCTTTGTTGGCCTGGAGCGAGCAGGTGGTGGCGTACTGGTGTACGACCTTTCGGACCCGCGATCGCCTGAGTTCATCCAGTACGTTCGCAGCGACGAGGACATCGCCCCTGAAGGATTTGCCTTCGTTTCGGCTGAAGAGAGCACCACAGGCAAGCCGCTCCTGACAGTCGCTAACGAAGTCTCTAGCACTGTCGCGATTTATGAGATTTCTGTCGCCGAAGCCACCGTCAGTGAAATTCAAGGCGCCGCGCATATCTCTCCTCTGGTCGGTGAATTGGTACAGACCGAAGGAATTATTACAGGCGTTGCTTTTAACGGCTTTTATCTGCAAGGCGACAGCGATGGCGACGATGCAACCTCAGATGGCGTGTTTGTATTCACAGGAAGTCAACCCACGGTCGAGGTAGGAGACGAGGCTCGCGTGTTTGCCACGGTCAGTGAGTTTATTCCTGGTGGCGCAGACACGGGCAATCTATCCGTCACACAGCTCACTTCTCCCGAAGTTGTTGTACTTTCTGAAGGTAATGCGCTGCCAGACGCGGTGGTTATTGGCCAGAGTGGTCGGGTTGCTCCCAGCGAAATTGTTATTTCCGACGATGAGCTACCGGTCAACTTGCAAACAGAGGCCGGAAACTTTGACCCGGCTGAAGATGCTATTGACTTCTACGAGTCGGTGGAAGGCATGCGCGTCACGGTAGAAGATGCTGTTGCAGTGTCTCCGACTCGCGTATTTAATCGATTCTCCGCAGAGGCGTTTACCCTACCAAACCAGGGTGCAACGGCCACGCCGGAGGGTATGCTCACTGCTCGCGGTGGCATTAATCTGGCTTCTGGCCCAGACAACACAGGCGATCAGAATCCTGAGCGAGTTCAAATCCAGTTTGATCCTAATCTGTTACCAGAGGGCTTCGACACGCCCGCACTCACCGTTGGTGACAAGCTGGGCGATGTGACAGGCGTGGTGGGCTACAGCTTCGGCAACTTTGAGGTAAATGTCACCGATGCGTTTGAGATTACGCCCAGTGGCCTGGAGCAGGAAGTGACTTCACTGGCAGGCGGTGAGGATCAGCTAACGGTTGCTAGCTACAACGTACTGAACCTGAGCGCTGAAGCAGAAGACGACGCACAGCGAGAGCTATTAGCAGAGCAAATCGTCAATAACCTGAATGCGCCAGACATTATCGGCCTGCAAGAGATTCAGGATAATAACGGTACCGAAGGCGGTGCGGATAACCTGGAGACGGACGCGACCGAGACGTTGCAGAAGCTGGTAGATGCGATCGCAGCTGCTGGCGGCCCCACCTACGCCTTTGCGGATATTGCTCCCGCACCCAATGCCTTTGGCGGCGCACCCGGCGGCAACATTCGCAACGCATTCTTGTACAACACAGACCGCGTTAGTCTAGATTCTCTAAGCCTGCTAGAAGGCCTCGATGCCTTTGAAGGTAGCCGCGATCCGCTAGTTGGAGAGTTTGTGTTCAACGGCAACACGGTGACTGTCGTTAACAACCACTTCTCTTCTCGCTTCGGCTCTACCCCGGTATTTGGTGGGCCACAGCCGTTTGTTCAGGCAGGCGAAGATGCCAGAGAAGCGCAGTCTCAGGAAATCAACACCTTTGTCGACGGTCTGATTGCGGAAGACCCGGACGCTAACGTTGTTGTACTCGGCGATTTGAATACCTTTGAATTCACCAACGACCTGGCTGAGATTTTGCCAGGAACTGGGGACGAGAAAGTCCTCACTAACCTGGTGGATCAGGCCATTGCCGATGATGATGCCTATAGCTTTATCTTCGATGGCAACAGTCAGCAGCTAGACCATCTGTATGTCTCTGACAGCTTGCTGCCAGACGCGCAGTTTGACGTTGTTCATGTTAATAACGACTTCCCCAGAGACGACGGGCGATCGCAGTTTGACACCACTATTGTCGCCAGTGACCACGAACCCCTCGTCGCTCAGCTCACCCTAGAAAAACCTGCAATGGAAAACTTTACCCTTCAACTTCTCCATCTTGCCGACCAGGAAGCGGGCATTCCTGCCCTGGACGATGCGCCTCGGGCCTCTGCGGTCATCAATGCTCTCAAAGATGACTTTGAAAACACGCTGATTCTCTCTTCAGGTGATGCAATTATCCCCGGTTTGTTCTTTTCTGCCAGTGCCGATGCCTTTGGCGGTGCGGGCCGCGCGGATATTGCGATTCAAAATGAGCTGGGTATTCAGGCGATCGCTCTGGGCAACCACGAGTTCGACCTGGGTACAGAACTCCTCCGCGACCTGATAGCAGGCGGCGAAGACGACCCAGAAACGCCAGACGTTGATGAATCGTTCATCGGTGCCCAGTTCCCTTACCTCAGCAGTAACCTCGACTTCAGCACAGATCCAAACCTGGCTGACCTAGTTGTTCCTGATGACCAGGCACCTGTGCCTAACAGCCTTGCAGCCACTACAGTGATTGATGTCAATGGCGAACCTGTCGGTGTTGTCGGCGCGACTACGCCAACACTTCCCAGTATTTCTAGCCCTGACGATGTCACTGTGCTTCCCGCAGACTTTGACGGTAATCCAACAGAAGCGCAGCTAGACGCGCTCGCCGCCGAAATTCAAACAGATGTAGATGAGCTGTTAGCCGCCAACCCTGGCCTCAACAAGGTTGTGGTGCTCTCGCACATGCAGCAGATTGGAATCGAGCAGGCGCTGGCAACGCGTTTGACCAATGTAGACGTGATTGTCGCGGGTGGTTCTAATACACTCCTGGCAGATGAAGATGATCGCCTCCGTGCGGGTGATTCTGCCCAGGGTGAGTATCCTATTTTCACGACAGATGCAGATGGCAAGCCGGTTGCGATTGTTAACACTGACGGCAACTACAAGTACATTGGTCGCCTGGTTGTAGAGTTTGACGAGAACGGAAACGTTATTCCCGAAAGCTACGACCCAACAGTGAGCGGTGCCTACGCGACCGATGACGAAGGGGTTGCAGCGCTAGGCGCAGAAGGCCTGGTTGATCCTGAAATTCAGGACATTGTCGATACTCTTGAAGAAGTTATTGTTGCCAAGGAAAGCAATGTCTTCGGTATTAGCGACGTGTATTTGAACGGTGTGCGTGGCAGCGTGCGGACCGAAGAGACTAACCTGGGGAACTTGACGGCGGATGCGAACTTGGCGATCGCCAAAGAAACCGATCCCACTGTTGTTATCTCCCTCAAAAACGGTGGCGGCATTCGCGACGACATCGGTCAATCCATTGTGCCTGCTGGCGGCACTGGCGAGCCCATACTACTTCCCACAGAAGAGATTCCTGGCGTGAAGCCTGCTGGTGGCATTTCCGAAACAGATATTGCTAACTCTTTGCGTTTCAACAACGGCCTGACTTTGCTTACTATCACTGCTGAAGAGCTGCTAGCCGTCATTGAGCATGGCATCGCAGAAAGTCTGCCGGACGATTCGGTAACCGCAGGTCGCTTCCCCCAGGTTGCAGGCATTGAGTTCAGCTTTGACCTGACTGCTGCGCCGGGCGATCGCGTTCAATCTCTCGTCGTACTAGACGAAGACGGCAACGACGCCGACGTGATTGTTCAAGACAGCGAGCTAGTTGGCGATGCGGCTCGCACATTCCGCATGGTCACACTGGGCTTCCTGGCAGGCGGCGGTGATGACTATCCGTTCCCCGATCGCGATGTGGTTGACTTGGCCCAGGAAGACGACGCCCCCCGTACAGGCGATGCTACCTTCGCCCCCGACGGCACCGAGCAAGACGCCTTTGCTGAATATCTGCTCGACAACTTCGGTGCAGAAACGCCCTTTGACAAAGCTGACACAGGCCGCGCCGAAGACATGCGAATTCAAAACCTAGCCTTCCGAGAAGACACTGTCCTCGACGGCGTCGTTCCGGTCGAGGGTGAGGAAATTGTAGGCGGTAACGAGTCGGAAGAACTGATCGGTACAGAAGGCGATGACACTATTGCCGGTTTGGGTGGCGACGACGTTATCCGAGGCACAGGCGGCGACGACGTGCTGCGAGGTGACGGTAACTCTCGCGCTGCCAATGCGGGTGGCCGTAGCAGTGGTGATGACATTATCTTTGGCGGTGCTGGTAACGACCGGATTGGCGGCAAGCTTGGCGACGACCAGCTGTTTGGTGAAACCGGTGACGATACTCTCTACGGCGACGCGGGTGACGACTTACTACGGGGCGGCCTGGGCAACGATACTCTCTTTGGCGATGACCGACGCAGCAGCGGTGTGGACACCTTTGTCTTGGCAGCAGGCGAAGGCACCGACACCATTATGGACTTCGAGTTCAGCAAGGACTTGATTGGCCTGGCAGGCGATATTACCTTTGGCCAGCTGTCACTATCCGGCGAGCAAATTAGCTTGGATGATGAAGTGCTCGCGATAGTCAGCGGCTTGGACACAAGTACGCTCACAGCAGCGAACTTTGTCAATGTGTAGAGCTTAATGCCCGACATTCGTAAAATCTGAGGCTTATTAAATAAAGGAGCCAACCTTAGGTTGGCTCCTTTTTCTAGCTCTGAGAGTAATTAGATACACGAACTCGGCAATTTAATCAGTAAAAACCTGGTATTCAGCATAAAGGCTTTCGAGATATAACAGAGAATATACGGATGCGTAGCCACGGCAGTTTAGTTTGGCAGTGGCTTCAAAATCAGGGGATATGCTGTTTGTGAATGACTTATTAGTAGGAATACAGAATGGTCTCTGGCCCGAAAGCTCAGCTTATAGTTCAGTTCAATGACCCTGTTTTAGATGAAGAAGAGTGCGATCGCGAATATCTACGGCTGATTCATGAACTCAAAAACAACCCAGCCATTGACGCGATACATCGTATTCCCTTGGCAACCCGATCAGAGGTGCCCGCCGAGCCCAGCAAAAGCGCTCTGGCATTCGTCAAAAACCTGCTGACTGCAGAGATTAATGGAGACAACTTAAAGCCAGCCATCCGCTCTTTGTACGCTCGATTGGTCCGAAAAACAATTGAATTAGAAGTAGAAGCCAACGGTCGGCGCTTGAAAGTCACCGTCAGCAGCCAGGAAGATTTGGAAGTTGCCATTCAAAACGCTCAGCGATTTGTTGATCAAGCGCCCATCTCACAGGAGAGCGTAAAATGACCAAAACTGCTTTACTCATTGGCATTAGCGAGTACCTAGTCGGGCTCAACGCATTGCCCAGCGCCTCTACAGACATCAGAGCACTGCAAGAAGTGTTAGAAGATCGCAGCATTGGTGATTTCGATCAGGTAAAAACGCTGCTCAATCCCAATTTAGAACAGATGCAGAGTGAGATTGAAAGGCTGTTTACAGAGGCCGAACGAGATGATTTGGTGCTGCTGTATTTTTCGGGGCATGGCATCAAAGACGACGCGGGCAGGCTGTATTTTGCAACCTCTGGAACGCGCAAAAGCCTAAAAGACAGAATTGTCAAAGCTACCATGGTTCCGGCCAGCTTTGTGCACGACATGATGGATAGCTGCCGCGCCAAAAGGCAGGGCATTATATTAGACTGTTGCTTTAGCGGTGCATTCGATCCAGGCCTGGCCGCCAAAGACGACGGCTCTCTTGATCTTAAAACTCAGCTTGGTGGCGAAGGAAGAGTCGTCATGACCTCTTCTAATCATCTACAGCTTTCCTTTGGTAAAAGTGAAAGCGCTAGCCTATCTGTATACACCCAGTACCTAATTGAAGGCCTCAAAACAGGTGACGCTGATATGGACAAAGACGGTTATATTTCTGTTCAAGATCTCCATCGATATGTCACCAACAAATCCAGAGAAAATGCTTCTTCAATGACGCCTAAGCTCATTCCCTTCAAAGACTTGGGGGCCGATATTATTTTGGCCAAATCTTTTGCATCAGCCACCCATGGAAGCTCCCTCACCAAAGAAAAGCTGTCTCTTAAAAATATTAAGCTTGCATCGGCTAATGAGATTGGCCGCCGAGACTACTTGCCCAACATCCTAGACCCGTACGAAACGCTGGTGCAGGATCTGGCCGATAGCCTGGCTGATTCTATAATTACGCCGAATGCAGAGCAGCCTACAGAAGAGGTTGAGTCGGAGATTCTCAACATTATTCAGGATGCCTCAGAAGCTAACTTTGTACTCGTATTAAAAAACGATGTAGAAGAAAATTTGAGTGTTATTTACCAAAGTGACTTTGCTGATTCTGAGGAAACACAAAAGCTGATTGCGTCGCTGAGGACAACCTTTTTACCGTCTACCTCAATAGAAGCGATCTTCAATTCGGAGCACCACGGCATTTATAAACGGTGCATCGTTAACGGAGAAGACCTGTGCAAGCATTTTGTATTTGTGCCGATAGTGGCAGATGCAAACATTCAAAAGTTTATGATTGTTGCAGGGTTGCCCGAAAGGTCTAACTACTTGGGGGATGCCTATGGAAAAATTATTTCTTCTTTTTATGCAAACTGTCATCGGCAGCTAGAGAGTCCTCAGCTAATCGAGGCGGCGATTATTGATGACCTTAAAGAGGCGTATAAGTTTATATCGCTGCCGCTTTATAACCGACGGTTCGAGCTGTTTTGCGATCGCCTCAAAACCATGACCATCTACTTCGAGCCGATTTTGGAGCTGGACAGCCTCAGCATCAGTGGTTGGGAAGCACTGGCCCGCGATCCCAACACTGGCAAAGCGCCCGTCGATCTGTTTCAGGCGGCAGAGCTGTGGGGCGTTCAGTTCATGATTGAGCTAGATCAGTACTTTCTACAGGTCGCCACCCAAAAATACCAGGAAGGCAGACAGGAAATAAAACAGAATAGAACTCAGGACATTTTGCCACTGTCGGTCAATGTCTATCCGGAGTCGCTCACCCGAGAAGCTTATTTCCACACCGTCGAAAAAATTACACAAGAAGATGGTCTGATTCCGGGCAGAAAGCTGATTTTGGAAATTTCAGAAAAAACGAGCCTGCCCCAGTACAGTACCGATACTGGCTCGAAAGCCGCCTGGGTTGGATTCAAAGACGAGCTGGCTAGATACGTTCGCGAGCTCAAGGTCAGGTGTGCCATTGACGACTTTGGGGTAGAGCATGCGTCTGTGTCGCAGCTAGCAGGCCTACAGCCCCCCTATATAAAAGTAGATCGCGAGATTCTTTTTCACGAATCGCGGGATATCATCATTAGTTTTGTACACGAGCTGGGCAATACCAATACGCTCAATCCGCCCAATGTCATCCTCGAAGGGTTTGATCAATACGCGCCTGTTGCCCTAGGGCACCTGCAAGATATTGGCGTTAACTATATTCAGGGTTACATCGTCAATGAGGCCAAGCCTAAGGTCTATCGCCTTTCTGAGGAGAAAAGGGCGGAGCTTAAGGAGTTGTTGGCGGTTCATTAGCGTTCTGTTGCAGTTAAACTGTGTCCGAGAAAGGTTGGGGTGAGGGCAAGCAGGCACCGTATCGGTTTGCGATTCTCTAGTGCCTTGTTTGCAAAAGTGGTCTATTCACCGTTGGAAAATTGCTCAAACTACGATAGAACAGACGTATTGACCTTGATCTTCATCAGGACTTACACAGACTTCTCGAAGGCTGCTGGAAAAGTTCTATTAAGATAGAAGCACTGGCCCTGCCGCAATGAAATCTCACATGTCTGATCCTTACCGCTATCCTTCCATACCCTCTAGATATGATTCGGGCCAGCCGGAGGAGCTGTTTGAGCACGATACGCAGCCAGTCCCCACGCGGCCAGTGCCTGAGGCGCCATCGCCCGAACACCCCTCCAAACGCGATCGCATTCGGCGAAAGTCACCCATTATCCAGGGATTGCAGCTACTGGCGATCGCCACCACAGGCGGTGCAGTCATGCTTGGCAGCCTTGCCCTATTCGCTTTCTTGCGCTCTGGCGGTCAGTTTTTTGAAGATGTCAAGGACTCGCTAACGGTCAAGGCTCCTGAAGAAACGGTCGACGTACGTACGGTAGTTGTAGAGCAAGTTCAGGAAGTGAGTGAGCTTACCACCGCTATTTTCACCATGGAAGCTGTGGTGCCTGCGAGAAGCGATCGCAAATTTGGCGAACTCACCATCGGTAAAACCAACTTGCTGTACGTAGCCTACGGTGAAGTGCGCGCAGGCGTAGACCTTGAAGAGCTAACCGCCGCAGACGTCACTACTTCCCCCACGGGCAAACAAATCAAACTCACCCTGCCCGCCCCTAAGCTTCTGGGCACCAACATAGACGTCAACAGATCCAGCGTTTACGACTATGACCGAGGCTTCTTTGGCCCAGACCGGGCGGTTCAGCTACAGTCCTTGGCCCAGCAGGAAGCCGAAACCAAAATAGAACGCGCGGCCTGTGAACAAGGCATCTTGAACCAAGCAAATGACCGAGCCGCACTGGTGGTAAGTCAGCTACTTCAGGCAGCCGGATTTACAGAAGTCACTGTAGAAACGACCCCTAGTAGCAACGCAGCCTGTCAGCCTGCCAACTAGCTTTTTCCTTTATAACGACCACGTATTAAGAAGCCCTCCTAGCCAAAATGGCTAAGAGGGCAATGTGTTTTAAGACAGTCGTGAGAGCGTAACTACACAAGCGTTATTTTCAAAACAGTTAGTAGATTGCTGACTTTGCCTTTTGCCAAAGAGAGGAGTAGGGCAGGCGCTGAGCGTTTAAATCAGCGCCTATCAGGCAACCTACCGAAAGAACCTACTGGGCGACAGTTTCGTCTTCAGTGGCATCTGCCTCAGGAGAAGGTGGGATGATAACGCGGTCGATGATATGAATAACACCGTTGCTGGCTTCTACATCAGCAACTACAACGTTTGCGTTGTTTACAGTGACGGTATCGGCGATATCAACGGCAACCTCGCTGCCTTCTACCGTTTCAACATTGCCAGTCTCCAAGTCAGTAGACATTAGCGCGCCTGGAACGACGTGGTAAGTCAACACCTGAATCAGAACGTCCTTGTTCTCAGGGAGCAGCAGCTGTTCTACGGCACCTTCTGGCAGTGCGGCAAAAGCATCATCAGTTGGCGCAAATACAGTAAAAGGACCTTCGCTACCGAGGGTTTCGGTCAAGTCAGCCGCAGCTAGCGCAGCTGCCAAAATCTCGAAGGAGTCACTATTGTCAGTCAGCTCAGCAATCGTGAATTCTACAGTATTCACTTCCTCTGTGGCAACAGGCTCAGTTTCCATTACCTCTTCGTCAGCAATGGACTCTTCTTCCATTGTGTCTTCTTCAGCAACAGGCTCAGTTTCCATTACCTCTTCGTCAGCAATGGGTTCTTCTTCCATTGTGTCTTCTTCAGCAACAGGCTCAGTTTCCATTGCAGGCTCTTCTACAACGGTTTCCTCTTCCATTGCGTCAGCTTCCATGGCATCAGCCTCCAGTGCTTCAGCACCAGGCGTAGGAAGTGTTTCAACAGCAGCAGGGGCTGGAATTTCCTCAATAGCTTCGACTTCAGCGCCTGTCTCAGTCGGCTCGGGCATAGCCATGCCAGGAAGGGCAATGAATGCACCCGCACTACTAGCCACTAGGCCGATCATCACATTCTTGAGAAAACGGGGGCTGTTGTTAACTTGCATAGATCCTCTGTTGTAAATGTCTTAGATGGGTATTTTCGGACGGTCGCCTTGACGGTAGATACGTACAAAAATTCACTTAATGACGTAAAAAATTTATTAAACTTCATTAAGCTTTTACAAAGCATATCGAAGAATCCGCCAAATGGCATACATCTGCACCTGCAATTAGCAAAGGCGTCAAGATAGAAATAAGGTGATAAATTCAGGTGTGTTAACCGCTGGTAAAGAAGGTTAAGGCTTTGTTGTCAGGGCGGTTGAGCATCTGTATTTTTGCTGAAATTTGGCTTATAGAGGAAGTATTTGCATGCTAGAGCTGTATCAATTTGAAGCGTCTCACTATTGCGAGAAAGTAAGACTAGTCTTGGACTTCAAGGGATTACCCTACAGAACTATTGAAGTTTCTCCCGGTGTTGGCCAGATAGATCTCTATAGGCTCTCGGGCCAGCGGCAGGTTCCTGTACTGAAGGATGGCGATGAAGTGGTGCCCGATTCGACAGCGATCGTCCGCTACTTAGACGTCAAATACCCAGCTGTACCAGTGCTTCCCACCGATGCGAAGCAAAAAGGCCTCTGCCTGATGATGGAAGCCTGGGCCGACGAATCGATTGGGTTAAACGCCAGAAAAGCCATGATTGGCGCATTCAATCAGCATCCTAACTTCCGAACAGCGCTCCTGCCGGTCTCTACGCCCGAGCTTGTCAAAAACGTTGTGGGCTCTGTTCCTGGTGATCTGCTCAGCCTGCTAGGCACAGGAGCAGGCTTCGGTGGCGATGCCGTCAAAGCCGCTACCGACATTCTCCGGCAAGATTTGGAGTCGCTGTGCCTGATTCTGGCCCAGCAACCCTACCTGTGTGGCGAGACGCCAACGCTGGCAGATTTTGCGGTGGCTGGACTCTCTATGTATATCAAGTTTCCTTCTACGGTGTATGTAGACCTGCCAGCAGGTCTGGGCGGTAAGGGCGTGCCTGGATTGGCAGATGCGCCCGAGTTCAAACTTTTCTGGGAATGGCGCGATCGCCTCTACACCGATTTCCGCAAGCCCCGCAGCGGTCCTACGGCCAGCGCGCCTGCAACTGGCCCTGTTGCCATTGGCATTGATTGAGCTAGGAATTGAGTCAGCCCTGGGTGATCCGGTAAGGTCAGGGAGGAATAACAGTACTTGAATACCGGGCACGTGGATACTGTGGCAGAACATGCAATCGCCAGCCAAATCAAAGCATCGATAGAAGGACTGAAGGTGCTGCCCTGGGACGATATTTCGGCTCAGCAGCAGGCGCAGATTGCCAGTGCGATGGCAAGGCCACTCCCCCGGAGTATCGCCCCCAACGCTAACGCCACACCCTGCATTGCCTTCCCAGAAACAACCCCAGTGCTTTCACAGCTCATGACCCTCGCCGCCAAGCAAGGCTGGCGTATCCTCACCACCGGACAGGGCAGCAAGCTTAGCTGGGGAGGCCTTGCCAAAGGCATCGACTTAGTTATCAGTACCGCACGGCTCAATAAAGTTGTAGAACATGCCATCGGCGACTTTACAGTCACGGTAGAAGCTGGCGTAAAGTTTGCAGACCTACAGCAGCAGCTAGCGGTGCATAACCAGTTTTTGGCTATCGACCCTGCCTACTGTGAGCAGGCAACCCTTGGCGGCATCGTAGCCACTGCCGACGCGGGTTCCTTGCGTCAGCGCTATGGTGGGCTGCGCGATATGTTAATTGGCGTGCAGTTTGTCCGTCACGATGGCGAAGTGGCCAAGGCCGGTGGCCGGGTGGTCAAAAACGTCGCGGGTTACGACCTGATGAAACTGGTCACGGGGGCCTATGGCAGTTTGGGCGTGTTGAGCGAGCTGACCTTTCGGCTGTACCCGGTGACTCAGGCTTCGCGGACGCTGGTGCTAATTGGTGGCGAGATGGTGGTTGAAAAAGCGATCGCCGAAGTTCGCCTATCGGGCCTGACTCCCGTCGCGCTAGACCTAACGATGGCTGAGCAGGTTTCTGCGCTGATAGGGCGTGCCGATGGCCCCTCTGTAGAGGTGGAAACTGAAAAAGGCCCTCAGCTGGGCCTGGTGGCTCGCTTTCAGGGCATTGTGGATGGCGTAGAAGAGCAGAGCATCCGGCTAAAGACAATAGCCACCACCCATAGCATGGCTATTCATCAGCTGGATGGTGAGGCAGACAAAGCGTTTTGGCAGCAGGTAAGTGGCCTGGTTTGTGCAGACAGTGTGCTGTGCAAAGTGGGGATGCGGCCTAGCGCCTTGCCTGCTCTGCTAGCGCAGCTGCCTGACCACTGCCAGGTGCTGGTCCATGGTAGTAGTGGCTTGGGGTGGTTGCAGTGGCCGATGCCGTCAGCAGATGTAGAGGGGCAGGACGTTATCAAAGAGATTGAGTGGGCGCGATCGCACACACAGTCGAACGGTGGATTCTTGAGCATATTGCAAGCGCCCAGTTCGCTGAAGCAATCTGTAGACGTATGGGGCTACACCGGCAATGCTCTCAAGGTGATGGGCGACATTAAGCAAAAGTTCGATCCCGATGGGCGACTCAATCCAGGCCGATTTGTCGGTGGCCTGTAGTAGGCTACTTCTTTAGGTACAGCGAGATAAGCCCTTAGAGACACATAGCCCGCAGACGCTGAAACCTAAGCTGTATGATCGAAACCAACTAGTGAATGGAGTTTGATTAAAAATGGCTATAACTTTAAGCGTGCCTTCTATTAAATGCGATGGCTGCGCAGATACCATCACGAAAGAAATCAAGGTACACGACGCCAATGCGACGATTAACGTCGATGTAGAAAAGAAAACAGTAGAAGTTGACTCAAACATGTCTGAGGAATCTGTAAAACAGGCAATCACCGCGACAGGTCACAAAATCGCTTAGGCTACGCTCGCTCTGTTTTTTTTGGGGTCTTTTTATCAAGGCCCCTGTATCCAGGTTTGACGCTATGACGATATCGCCCACCATCACCGTTAAGTGCCCTCAGTGCGAACATGTCTATATCGGCTGGCACATTCCTTCTGTCGGAACGCAGCGCACACAGGAAAATAGCCCCAGTGTGTCCTGTTCTAGATGTGGACACCGGGCGGTATTGGCAGATCTGGCGGAAAAAGACGGCGTCTTTCAGATGGAAGCGTAGTACAGCATTACTGCGCTACGCTTCCATCCGCTGACTATTCAGCCTCAGGGATAGGCGTTGCACCGTCACCGATGCCGCCATCAGGCTCTACCGGAATCATTTCTTCCGCTGCGTCTGGTTCAACAGCTTCTCCAGGTTCAACTTCTTCTTCTTCTTCTACAGGGGCGTCCGGCGTTACGTTAGTCGGCGGTGGCGTAGGCTCTTCACTAAAGTACTGGGCTTGCTCGCGCAAGGACGCTGCTGGACCCGTCTCACCCTGCTGCTCTAGCAGGTCAGCTGCTTTCAGATAGTCTTCGACGACACTGGTGATAATTTCCTCGGGTAGGTCGCTGGGGCCAGTGATGTCGACAGTGGCGTTTAGGTAAGCCTGGTTGATGCGGGATTCGGCACGGCCCAGGTATGCTGCTGGATCCGCGTCGTTGATTTCAATGGCGGCGCTGTAAGCCTCAATCGAATCTGCATAGTCTTCGGATATAGATAGGTCGTAGGCCCGGCTAAACACCTGCTCGTATTCGCTAGCGGGGCGCACTTCGATTTGGTAGCTGCCACCCTGGCCAGAAAAAGAGCTGGCGATCGCGCTGTAGGTCCCATCTTCGGGTAGCTCGATGACGATTGTAGAGTTCAGCGTACCGCCAAAATCGTCATTAGACGTGAGCACTTCTCCATCGGGGCCCTTTAGCAGCAAAATAGTATCGAACTCTTCGCTCTGTAGCTCGATGGTCATGGTCTGTCCGGCAGTGCCATCAAAAGGATAGGCATCTTCCATCGGCGCCAGGACACCGTCTTGCTGCAGTAGCGCCTGCGCTAGCGCTGCCTGATGGGCAACGGTTGCAACACCTGTCAGGGCGATCGCCGAAAGGAGTCCCTGTGCAACTTTGTTAGGGACTTTCCCAGGTAAAAAATTCATAACTTCGCTGTTCTCTACATTCAATGTGGCTTAACGTGGCCGGGCCGACAGTCTTCCGTAATTTAATCTACTCGGTCATGGGTGCTTACAGTCTGTGGGACACTATGAAAGTTGGCTTGATATGAGCAGGTTGCCACAAATGAACATAGGACTTATCACCAGCTGCCTTGTCGCTCTCAGCTGGCTTTCCCTCGCACCTACAGCCAGCGCTCAAGCGGTGCGATCGCGAGTCGCCCCTGAAGCAGTTCCCTCTGAAGCGGCTTTATCCGAAGTAGTCTTATCTGAAGACATTCCAGAGGAAATATTGCGCACAGAGATTATCACAGGTGCCAGGTCGCCCCTTACCGGTGAGCCCGTGAGCGCCGCTGAGTATGCCGTGCTACAGGCCGAGCTAGCTGCTTCTGCCGGTGATCCGCTAGTCAATCAGCAGCTTCGCTACCTAATCTTTCTATTGCAGATAAGAAGAGGGGTACAGCCGATCATTCCGTTTTTATAAGCTACGAAAAGTCGTGCTAAATCACTAAGGTTTGTTAAAATTATAGCTATATCAAAAAAATGTGATAGCTGAAATACAGCTAAACAAAAGAACTTAGTACATACCGTAAACTTTTAGGCCCTATTTATGTCGTCTACGATTGCTCTTGAACAGATTGAACGTGTTATCAGGAATCAGCACCATAACCCCTTCGAGGTCCTGGGTCCACACACTGTAGAGCAAGACGGAAAACAAATTTGGGCTGTACGTGCATACCTTCCCAATGCAGATGTCGCCTGGGTTGTACTGCCAGAAACTCGCAAAGAGTACCCGATGCAGAACGAGCAGCATCCCCAGTTCTTTGAAGTCACCCTAGATGAAGCAGACATCGCCAACTATCAGCTGCGCTACAAAAGCGGCCCTGACGAGCATGTGGTGTATGACCCGTACGCCTTCAAGTCACCAGTGATTACTGACTTTGACGAGCATCTGTTTGGGGAAGGGAACCACCACCGCATCTATGAAAAAATGGGCGCACACCCCATGGAAAAAGACGGCGTGGCCGGTGTGTACTTTGCTGTGTGGGCCCCCAATGCTCGCAACGTTTCTGTCATGGGCGACTTCAACAGCTGGGATGGCCGTCAGCACCAGATGCGAAAGGGCAACAGCGGCATCTGGGAGCTGTTTATCCCTCAGCTGGGCGTGGGCACCTCTTACAAATACGAAGTCAAAAACTACGACGGTCACATTTACGAAAAAACTGACCCCTACGGTTTCTATCAGGAAGTAAGGCCAAAGACTGCTTCTGTTGTGGCTGACCTGAACCAGTACGCATGGCAAGACGCCGACTGGATGGACCACCGCCGCCAAACCGACCAGATGAGTCAGCCCATCTCTGTGTACGAAGTGCACCTGGGCTCTTGGCTGCATGAATCGTCGGCGATACCGGCCAAGAATGCGGACGGCAGCGATGCCCCTGTGGTCACCGTGGCAGATCTGAAGCCTGGTGCGCGCTTTCTCACCTACCGCGAGCTTGCCGATAAGCTGATTCCCTACGTTCTGGAAATGGGCTTCACCCACATTGAAGTGCTGCCCGTGGCGGAGCACCCCTTCGACGGTTCCTGGGGCTATCAGGTCACTGGCTACTTTGCGCCTACCTCTCGCTACGGCAGCCCCGAAGACTTTATGTACTTTGTCGATCAGTGCCACCGCAGCGGCATTGGCGTCATTGTCGACTGGGTGCCTGGCCACTTCCCCAAGGACGGTCACGGCCTTGCCTTTTTTGATGGCACTCACCTGTACGAACATGCCGACCCTCGTAAGGGCGAGCACAAAGAGTGGGGCACGCTAGTGTTCAACTATGGCCGTAACGAAGTTCGTAACTTCCTGATTGCCAATGTCCTGTTCTGGTTCGATAAGTACCACATTGACGGTATTCGGGTAGATGCGGTTGCTTCCATGCTGTACATGGACTATAACCGCAAGCCCGGCGAGTGGGTTGCTAACGAATATGGCGGACGTGAGAATATCGAAGCTGCCGAGTGCCTGAAGCAGGTGAACCATGTGCTGTTTAGCCACTATCCTGGCGCGCTGTCTATCGCGGAGGAATCCACATCCTGGCCGATGGTGTCCTGGCCTACCTATGTGGGCGGTTTGGGTTTCAACTTGAAGTGGAACATGGGCTGGATGAACGATATGCTCGACTACTTCGAGATGGATCCGTGGTTCCGTCAGTTCCACCAAAACAATGTCACCTTTAGCATTTGGTACGCCTTCAGCGAGAACTTTATGCTGGCGCTTTCCCATGATGAAGTGGTGCACGGTAAGAGCCATATGATCGGCAAAATGCCGGGCGACGACTGGCAGAAGATGGCGAATATTCGCGCGCTGTATACCTATATGTTTGCGCATCCGGGCAAGAAAACGCTGTTTATGGGGATGGAGTTTGGCCAGTGGAGCGAGTGGAATGTATGGGGAGACCTGGAATGGCACCTGCTACAGTTTGACGCGCACAAGAACCTGAAGCGCTGTGTAGAGAGTTTGAATGCGCTATATCGCCGAGAGCCTGCGCTACACACTCAAGACTTTTCTCAGGACGGGTTTGCGTGGGTGGACTGCTCGGACAATCGCCATAGTGTGGTGTCGTTTATTCGCTATGACCAGAATAGTGAGGAGTTTATTTTGACGGTGTGTAACTTCACCCCGCAGCCCCATAGCCATTATCGGGTGGGCGTTCCGACTAAGGGTTACTATCGAGAGATTTTCAACAGCGATGCCCGTGAGTTTGGCGGGGCCAATATTGGTAACCTGGGTGGCAAATGGTCAGATGATTGGGCGTTTCACTCTCGCCCTTACTCGTTGGATCTAACGCTGCCGCCTTTGAGTGTGATTATGCTGAAGCTGGATGTGCAGAAGACGGAAGCAGCGGCGCGTTCTAGTGCTAGTGATTAATGGGAAGTGTTTGAAATAGGTTGGCGGTAAAGCGTTGAGGCCGGCGGAAGGGAGTGTAGGCGTTGCCTTGTCGTAAGGTCCGGGCTATGTTTGGCATCAGCTAGCTATAGGTTGATGCCTGTGCAAAAAGGCCTTACTGCCATCATTTATCGAGTTCGCGGCTTGCGCTATTTTGGGCTGGCAGCCGTTGTTGGGCTCAGTTTTAGCCTGCGCTTTTGGCAGCTAGGTCGGTTCGATGCGCTGGTATTCGATGAGGTGTACTACGTAAAGTTCGCTCAGGCTTATTTGCAGGGGCAAGCTGTTTTTGATGCTCATCCGCCGCTGGGGAAATACTTGATTGCGGTTGGCATTTGGCTGGGCGAACGACTGGGAAACAATAGCAACGACGTCACTGCGGAGTTAGGGTTGTGGCCCGTTAGCTATCGCTGGATGAATGCTTTTGTGGGTGCGCTGATTCCGCTAGTAGTGGTGGGGATTTGCCAGGTGCTGCGCCGAGATTTGGGGGGAAGGGGCGCGATACACAAAAGCCCCTTTTCCAAAAATCGCATTTGGTTATTTTCACTCCTATCAGGTGGCTTTGTTGCTATAGATGGCCTGTTTATAACAGAGGCTCGCTATGCGCTGATTAATACCTATATTGTGTTCTTTGGGCTGTTGGGGCATTGGCTGTGGCTGTATGCGGCGAATATGCTGACGGTAGAGCAGTCGAGACGACGAACAATGTTGAGACTGCTGAGTGGGATAGCGTTGGGGGGTGCGATCGCTACAAAATGGAACGGCCTCGGCTACGTCCTGAGTCTGCTGCTTTGGGAAGGCTGGCGATTTGTACAATCGACCACTTTTGCAGCCGAAAAGCAACACTTTCGCTCGATAAAGCAAGCTTTTCAACAAATTAATTGGCGTAGAGCGCTCACAATAGCTGGCTTCCTAATACTACTGCCAGCCATAGTTTACAGCCTAATCTGGATTCCACACTTATCCATAAATGAAGATTCTTTTTTGAGTATTCATCACACTCTCTTTTCATTTCATCAAGGCCTAGACGAAATGCAGGTTGCTTGCTCCCGGTGGTTTACCTGGCCGCTGCTGATAAAGCCAATAGCTTACTGGTACGAAGAAAGCGCCGGTAAAGCCTACACCGTAAACAACCTGGGCAATCCGGCCCTATGGTGGCTTTCGAGCGCAGCCATCGTAATGCTAACGATAAATACTGTGCGCTTTGTCAAAGCAACTACTCAAAAGGGTAATGGCGTGGTTGCCTACGTTCTGGTGGGCTACCTGGCGAACTGGCTACCCTGGGCGATGGTGTCGCGCTGCACTTACAACTATCTGTACATGCCATCGGCGGTGTTTGGCTTTGTGGGCCTGGCCTGGCTGCTAAGCGACTGGCTGAGTGTGCGATCGCCTGCGACTACCCGGCAGATGGGGTTTGCGTTTTTGGGTGCGATCGCCCTCTCCTTTTTCTTCTGGCTACCCCTAAGCCTAGGGTCGCCATTGACACCCGAACAGCTGCAGCTACGGTGGTGGTTGCACTCCTGGATATGATAAATATGCGAGTCCATTCTTCTCTATATCAGGAACTGATGTAAATGGACGATCGCACCTTTCAAGATGGGCAGACGCATCCGCCTGCTGCCGGGCGCACTTTTTACCTGCAGCGCAATGAAGACTACAACGGCATCAGTGGCACAGGCAAGGTCGCCATCGGCTTCGCGTTTAAACAAATAACCGTGGTTCAGTGGCTAAGCGCCGAAGGCTCTACATTTTGGTACAAGAGTGTAGCGCTCGTAGAGCATATTCATGGTCATGGCGGGCGAACGCTGGTAGTGCGAATGACCGAAGAAAATGACTGAGCGCTACCTCGTCAACGAATTAGAGGCCTTTACGGTGACTCTCAGTGCTACTAGCCAGGCTTTGAACGTTGATTCTGCGGGTATTCCATTCGGCTCTATTATCTGGATCACTTCGAAACTGAAATTATTTAAACAGTAAATTCTAAAATTCTAATTGCTCACTCATTTTATGATTGCTAGCGCTCCATACAATGTAGCCGAGAAGAAGCTGGTTGAAAGGCATCACTTCTCGACAACGATTAAACATTCTCTAAGGTGCTTATCCATGTCAAATGAAAATGAAAAGACTGCTCCAGAAAACCCTACAGTAGATAGCTCGGTAGATAGCTCGGTATCAGACGAGCAGCTTGAGGATATTGTTGGTGGCAACAAAAGCAACAATCAGAAAGAAAGTACCGGACAGGTATCGTTAAACAATCCCGTTGCCGATCTCAATGAGGATGGCAATGTCACTCTTCACGAAGTTGTCACGTATAACCGCGATCAGCGTAATAAGAACTAATAACAGGAGAAAATCACAATGACTCAAATCAACTTTGAGAATTGTCCGTAAATAGGGATTTTACATAACCTCGAAGAGATGAATCTCCGGTTGCAACAACTAAGACTCAGGTTTTAGTTGAGTTAGATAGTGTGTTTGCTTTCTGTGATGGTTTGCTGGTGAGCTTTGGCCTCTTCCGCTACATCGGCATAGCTTTCGCAAGGTGACAGCAATAGCAATAGCAACTTTATACAGTTAGCTCGGAGACAACAGTTTGAGTAACGCTATTTCTCGTTGCTTGGCGATCTCATCCACATCCCAACCCTTTGCGATCGCCATCAGTTCTAGCTTTCAGCTGGGCGATCGTTTCACTCCTAGCTGTCTCTGCCGAAATCTCTACCGATAGCTGACAGTAACTGCGATCTTCGGTCAAAGACAAAACGGCCCTTGCCATCAGAGCCGTAAGGTGGCGACAGAAGAGCTGGATGAAAGAGCGATCGCCATTCTAAATCAGGTGGGACTAGGCGATCGCATTGACTACTATCCTGAGAGTCTTTCGGGCGGGCAAAAGCAGCGAGTTGCGATCGCCCGTGCCCTTGTCAGCAATCCCAAAATCCTCCTCGCCGACGAACCGACTGCCGCCCTCGACAAAAAATCAGGTCGCGACGTGGTTGAACTGATGCAAAGGCTCGCAAAAGAACAACACTGCACCATTCTGCTAGTAACTCATGACAATCGCATCCTCGACATTGCCGATCGCATTGTTTATATGGAAGACGGCTACCTTACACAGCCAGCCCCAGAGAAGAAATCTCTCTATGCCTAATGTACCGGTATCCTTGTCAAGCTTTAGCCATTCACCAAGATCTTTCTCCTTAAAGGAACTATCCAAACGATGCTTTGTTAAATACCTACAGCACAAAAGATAGTCAAGCTGTTGGCGGCTGATAAGTAAGGTCTCTGACGAGCAAATCATGTGATAGACAAATAGAAGGTTGCGCTTTTTTAACTCATGCGCTCTAATTAAGTCAGTCGAATGATTAACTTAATTAGAGCGCCTACCGAATTGACAAGCTGGCAATCATCATGAACTTTAATCCCTCTCAATCTCCGAGCACTTTTCCGGCTGATTCCGCAAGGCTCAGTTCAGCTTCGATATCAGTACCTAAGCCTCGCTGGATGCGATACTTGCTGCTAGGTACCGCTGGGCTTTTAATTGCAGTTGGTGGCGTTGCTGGCTATCGGGCAGTGGTTAGCACACCAAGTGAAGCAGCTTCTGAGAGGGGCGCGGTATTGCCAGTTGAAACAACAGCAGTTGAAAGGGTTTCATCGTACAAAGTACCGCGAATTTATACGGGAGAGACTGTAGCGCTGCGGAATAGCGATCTAGGTTTTGAACGGGGTGGTGAACTTATTCAAGTTATGGCAAATGAGGGCCAGCGAGTGAGTGCGGGTGAAATGTTAGCAAGATTAGATATTCGAAATTTGGAGACGCAGCGACTTCAAGTTGAAGCGCAAAAGGCACAAGCGATCGCCCGACTCACTGAGTTAAAAAATGGTGCCAGAGCAGAAGATATTGTAGTCGCTGAAGCTGCAGTCAGAGATTTGGAACAGCGGCTTACCTTACAACGAACGCAGGAACAGCGACGAGAGTATCTTTATGAAAGAGGTGCGATCGCCCGAGAACAACTAGATGAGTTTGCCTTTGGTGCAAATTCACTCGAAGCTCAGCTAGACCAAGCTCGTGGTCGCCTAGAAGAATTGCGTAATGGGACTCGTTTCGAGCAGGTTGATGCGCAAACAGCCGTTGTGAGTCAGCTCGACGCCCAGCTGCAGGATATTGACGTCAACATTTCAAAAAGTACGATTACCGCACCTTTTGATGGCATTGTTGCTAGGCGAATTGCAGATGAAGGAACTGTTGTCGGGACGGGGCAGGCGGTTTTTGAACTCGTAGAAGCTGCGGCACCAGAAGCTCGAATTGGTATTCCAGCTAGCGTGGTCAATCAAATACAGCTTGGGACCTCGAAAACTATTCGCATTAATAATCAGCCCTATTCTGCTGAGGTTATCTCAATCTTACCCAAGGTTGACCAGAGCACGCGGACGCAGACAATTGTGCTAGCGATGGATACAACTGCGATTGGAGAAGTTGAGCCAGGGCAAACAGCGAGACTAGAGATAGAAGAGACAATTCAGGCCGATGGCTTTTGGCTACCTAGAGGCGCGCTGACTCAGGGTATTCGAGGATTGTGGACCTGCTATGTTGTCGTGCCTGCTAGCGAGTATAGAGGGCTGGCAGCAGAAGAAAGTTTCGTTGAACAGGCTCAGGAAGCAAACGCTCAGCCGTCAGAACAAGATCGGGCTTTGGTGGTTGAACCGCGATCTGTAGAAATTATTCAGCAGGAAACGACAGAAGATGGAGATAGTGCAAGCACTCGTGTTCTCGTTAGAGGAACCTTGCAAACTGGCGACCAAGTGGTAACTAGCGGTGTTCACCGTCTGGTGGCAAAGCAGAGGGTCAGAACTATTCCACCTGAGTAGAGTCTCTAGCTGTGAATACTCTTTTATTGGTTATAAGCAATCACTACAGGCTTTACAGAAACTCTCATGGTCCGTCCTTTTTTCCGCAACATCAGACTTCTCATTCTGGCGATTGTTATCTTCTTAGTGTGGGGACTTTCCTCCATGCAGTCCTTGCCAAGACAAGAAGACCCTACTCAAGTCGCCCGCGTAGCCGTGATAAATACGGTGTTTCCAGGTGCTAGCGCCGAGCGGGTAGAAGCACTGGTCACTGAAGTTCTTGAGTCCGAAGTTTCTGAAATTGAGGAAGTTAAAACCATTACTTCGACTTCGCGAGTTGGCTTTTCAGCAGTCGTTATCGAGCTAGAAGACTCGGTTGAAGACGCAGAGCCTGTTTGGTCTCGGGTAAGAGACAAAATGGGCGATGCGACGCTTCTTTTTCCGCCTGAAGCCTTTGAGCCAGAGCTTGAAGCCAGCGAAACGCGCGCGTATGCAATGATCACAGCGATCACCTGGGATCAAGAAGACGAACCTAACTACGCCATACTGCGACGGTTTGGCGAAGAGTTTGAGATTCTGATGCGAGGCGTGCTGGGCACAGAAGAAGTACAGGAGTTCGGCCTTCCAGACGAAGAAATTAGCGTAGAGATCAATGCTGCTAACCTGGCAGCGGTTGGCCTAAACGCACAGCAATTAGCGCAGCAGGTTAGTCAAAGCGATGCAAAAGTGACTGCTGGGCAGCTGCGGAACGCAAATGAGAACTTAGCCATTGAAATTGATAGCGAGCTCAGCTCCTTAGAACAGATTCGACAGATTCCAATTCGCTCAGAAAACGGGCAGTTTACGCGGCTAGGCGATGTGGCCAAGGTTGATCGTGGCGTCAGAGAACCGCCGACTGATATTGCGTTCGTCAATGGCAAACCGGCAGTCGCCTACGGCATTTTGATGAGCCCCGGACAACGGATTGACCAGTGGGCCGATAGTACCCTTCAGCAAATAGAGACGTTTCGTAGCCAGTTACCGGGCGGTCTATCTCTAAGTATCCTTCTCGATCAGAGTGAATATGTGGATGCCCGGCTTGGAACGCTGATTTCTAACCTAGTGTTTGGTGCGGCGCTAGTTGTCATCGTTACCTTTGTCACTATGGGCTGGCGCTGTTCGTTGATTGTGGGCGCAGCGCTGCCGTTGAGTATTTGCGCTGTACTGGGACTGATGAGTGTGATAGGTATTCCTATTCACCAGATATCAGTAGCCGGACTGATTATTGCGTTAGGTTTGTTGATTGACAACGCGGTGGTCGCGGTCGATGAAATTCAGGTAGAGCTAAAGCATGGTATGGAGCCTGAAAGAGCGGTGGTTGAGACGGTTAACTACCTGCGGGGGCCTCTGTTTGCCTCTACGCTGACAACCATGATGACGTTTTTACCGATCGCGCTATTACCGGGCGGCGCTGGCGAATTCGTGGGTTCTATTGCAATGACCGTCATTCTCTCTATTGGTTCATCACTCGTTCTTTCTCTGACGGTAATTGCAGCGGTTACCGGCAGAGTCCTGGGTGAAAGTCAGGCAGATGCTGAGAGATTGCAGACGCAGGATTCTCTTAATATTTTTCAGCGGCTGTTGCGTGTTCTCATGAAGCCGGGCAGCTGGTGGAATGACGGCTGGAGCCCGACCCGGCTCGGTAATTTCTATCAATGGACCGTCAGGCGAGCGATCGCAAAGCCTGTGTTTGCAATTGTATTAACCATGACGATTCCGGCTGTAGGCTTTATCCAGGCAACTCAGCTAGATACTCAATTTTTTCCTTCTTTAGATCGCGATCAGTTTCAGATAGAGGTTGAGTTTTCTCAAGAAAACGCGATTGCAAATTCGACAGAGCAAGTCATGCGCGCACGAGACTTGCTGTTGGGATATGAGCAGGTTGAAGATGTTCACTGGTTTATTGGTGAAAGCGTTCCTAAGTTTTACTACAACATCACTGCAACTCGAGAGAATTCACCTTACTATGCACAGGCGCTAGTACAGCTTAATTCGTCGGAAGGGGTTACCGCGCTTATTCAAGAGATTCAGGCAGATCTTGATGTTGCACTTTCTGCGGCGAGAGTGCTTGTACGACAGCTAGAGCAGGGTCCTCCGTTTGATGCGCCTGTAGAGCTAAGGATATATGGGCCGAATATAGAAGAGCTGAGGGCTTTGGGCGCGGAAGCTAGAGAGATTTTGACAACGGTGCCCAATGTGGTTCACGTTCGAGATGATCTCACTGCTACAGTGCCAAAGCTGGCATTGCAGATTAATGAAGAACAAGCGCGGCAGGCGGGCGTTTCTAATGCAGAAGTGGCTCAGCAGCTTCAGGCAACGCTAGAGGGCGCGGTAGGCGGATCGATTCTTGAATCGACAGAGAATCTACCCGTGCGCGTGCAAGTTTCGGATGGTGATCGCGGCGATATTTCTCAGATTGCAGCGCTAAACCTGCAGCCGGGGCAATTGTTGCCAGGGCAAGGGAATGACTTTAGAACAGTTTCTGCGCTCGGAGAATTCAAGATTGTGCCGCAGCTGGCTCAAATTGCGCACCGTAACGAGCAGCGCGTAAACACAGTGCAGGGGTTCATTACAGCAGGGACGCTACCCTCTACGGTGCTAGCCGACTTTTTGACGGCGCTAGAAGATCAAGGCTTTGAGCTACCGCCGGGTTACACGACTGAGATTGGTGGCGAACAGGCCGAAAGTAGCGATGCGACCGGAGATCTCTTGGGCTCGGCTGGGCTGTTGTTACTAGCTATGATGACTGCGCTTGTGCTTTCTCTCCAGAGCTTTCGCTCGGCAGGTATTGTGGCCGCTGTTGGAATTGGTTCTGTAGGTATGGCCCTGTTTTCTTTGTGGGCCTTTGGTTCTTTGTTGGGTTTTATGGCGATTGTTGGCGCGATGGGACTGATTGGAATTGCAATTAACGGGAGCATTATCGTACTCTCGGCAATTAATGAGGATAAGCTGGCTAGTCAGGGCGATCGCAAGGCGATACAAGAGGTTGTGATGAGGGCAACACGGCACGTCATCACAACAACTATCACCACAATGGTTGGCTTTGCGCCGCTGCTGCTCTCAGGCGATCCTTTTTGGTATCCCTTGGCAGTTGCGATCGCAGGTGGTATTGGCGGCTCTCCTTTTCTCGCACTGTACTTTACGCCTGCGGCCTATTTGATGATGCATCGACGCGATCTCCGAAACACTCACAACAAAAGCCGCAGTCAGCCTACAGGTGAAACAATGCAACCCACATTGGAGGGGTCGTAGAATCGCGTCGACATGCGTGAACAGATAATTGTGCTTTGAAGAGAGGGAGAGTATTACTAATACTCCCCCTTTCTTTGCGCTTGTCCTTTATTCTTTTTGGTAAAGGGTAAGGATTTAATAAAGCGCATATTTCCTGCCACCCTCACCCCAACCCTCTCCCCAGGGAGAGGGAGCTTGACGTCCTTCTCCCTGGAGAGAAGGATTTAGGATGAGGGCCTGCGGTCAGGCTTGAAACTAGACAAGTTATTAAATCCTCATTCCTAAGTGTTCTTTAGAGACTATCTCAAAGACCATAAATTAATTCGAGAATATCATCCTTCTGAGGTGCTTCTCTCTATTGACAACAACTGTTCAACAGATTACTCTTAAATAAGTCAATCGATTGACTTATTTAAGAGTAATCTGCCAGGAGCCTCAAGACTATGACACAGCCCCGAATTACGATCTTTACTAAACCAAACTGTCCGTACTGTGAGAGAGCCAAGCGTATTCTGCAAAGCTATAGCTACACAGAGCGCGATGTTACTCATCCCCGCAACGCCGATGCAACTCTGTACTTCAGTGGCGTTGGTACGGTTCCACAAATCTTTATTGGAGACTATCACATCAACGGAGCAGACGATCTAGAACGTTTATATGCAACAGGAAAATTGTCTTATCTGATAGATACTGTCCAGAACGCTACGCTCACTATCGATTCTGCCTCTGATAAGGCACTAAAAGAAGGTGCAGAAGATCAGACGCTAAGAACTATCATCAATAGGCAAGATAGCTCACGTAGCAACGATCCAGAAATCTGGCCGCTTTTGCAGTTTAGCAAAGACTTTTTTGGCTTTTGGCCAAACACCTACGACTATCTCAATCAATGGCCAGAGATATTCAAGATGTTTGTTTACTGTCACTACATCCCGGCTATTGACTGTGGTAAACAGAATCTTGGTATGTCAGACATGCTGGCTGTTGGCTATGCAACCTCTGAAGCGCACGGCTGCTCTTATTGTCAGGTGCATAGCGTAGCCGCCAATGGAGAGAAGTCGCTTGGCGTTGGAGAGCAACTTCGGCAGGCTAAGGAGGGTAATAGCGATGACGATAACCCTTACGATGATCTATCAGTAGCTGTTACTGACCTGGCTGCAAAGGCCACACTCAATCAGATTACTAGAGATTTTCTTGATCGCACTGTTGAGAAGCTTCAAGCGCTGTCAACAGCGTCGACAACAGCCTATGACTATGTTGAGGCCGTT
The DNA here is from genome assembly GCA_038531675.1 of Cyanobacteria bacterium J06581_3. Classification (GTDB taxonomy): domain Bacteria; phylum Cyanobacteriota; class Cyanobacteriia; order Phormidesmidales; family Phormidesmidaceae; genus Phormidesmis. The sequence goes on along the minus strand of JBCBBK010000015.1, from coordinate 125,261 downwards.
GAGATGATGGTTGCTAATCTCGGGTTTCTCAATGTGTTTAACGATCTGATCGGAACTGAGATAGAGGGAGACTGGGCAAAGCAGGCAGAAGAACAAAGCGGAATTGAGGCCGGTCGCCACGCGGTACAGGAGAAAAACCCGTCAAATTTGGACTACGTGCTGCCGACGGGTGGACCCTCTATGCTGGAGATGATGACGAAGTATGATAAAGCTATCGAGGACTTAGCGGGCTATGCTAATCGGAATTTTGGGTTGATGCCTGACTGGATTAGTCTGTGGCCTACTGCCTTGCAGAAAAAACAAGCTTTCTTTTATGGAGAAGTGATGTGCAATGGCGATCGCACGCCCATATCCGCAGAGTTAAAACATTTGATGGCTAGAGTGTCAGCGATCGCAAAAAACCACGGCTATCTATCAGCCGTTGAAGGATTTATGGCTTATCACACAAGCTCAGTCAAGCCGATTGCTATTGATAAAGTGCGACACTGCTTTGCAGTTGCAACCGGGAAAAAATCGCCTAAGGGCTTATTTACCGATCGTGAAGACGCTGCTCTGAAGTTTGCCTGGCTCTCCGCTCAAGTACCGCTCAAAACACCCAGCAAGTTTATTCAGCCTGCTATTTCACTATACACAGGTAAGGAGCTAGCTTATCTAAGCATTGTTTGTGCGCTGGCATCTTTATTGCAGCGGTTCTCAGCCATTGCAAAGCCAGAGTTAGAGCCGGAAGTCTTTCAGTTTATGGAAAAGCATCAGCTTGTTTCCAATACGCTGCGCTTGCGCTACCCAGAACCTTGTAAAAGATTCAGTGAATTAGAGAAGGCTATAGCTTGAGTGTAAAGTACCTTTTCACAGAACTTGTAAGCAGTAAATACGAGCAGTCAAACCCTTTTGCAAAGGCATTCTTGTATACTGATCTCTACAAGCGACGTGATGTCGGTCCTTCCTACGGAGACAACCTGAGAGGGTGTTTGCCTCCTAACAATAGCCCACTTTCGTTTAAATTACTGATATATACCCGTGGTCAAATCAAATTCTCTTCAGTCCAATGGAAAACAGCGCGGTGAAGAAGCGCGCCGTAACTTAATAGAGGCTGGTATTGAGGCTTTCAGCACACAGGGTTACGAAGCAGCAAGCACTCGCAGCATCGTTGAGAAAGCGGGCGTTAATCTGGGCGCTATTCCATACTACTTTAAGAACAAAGAAGGACTTTATCATGCGGTTGCAGAGCATATTGCTTTGTATCTTGACGAGCCCGAAATTAACGCAGCGATCGCGCGTATTGACAGTAAAACAAAGAGCCCGTCAATATCCAAAGAGCAGGCGCTAGACCTCATGCACGAGCTGTTTGAGGCTTTTATGACCACGTTGCTTTCGGCAGATCGACCTGATCTGTGGATACGGTTTATTTTTCGAGAGTTGGCGGAGCCTTCATCTGTCTTCGACATTCTAAATGAGAAAGTGGTCAGAAAGACAATCAACCCCTGCGCAGCGCTAATTAGCAAAATTTTAGACAAGCCCATAGATGATCCAGAATGTACCGTCCGAGCATTCTCGCTATTTGGCCAAATACTCATTTTTCGGGCGATGAAACAGGTCACCTTGAAAAGCCTACATTGGGACGATTTTGATAACGATCGCCTTGAGCTTATTCGCAATGTCATTCACCAACAGGTAAATGACGCTCTACGCGCGCAAAGCAAAAGATCCTAGCGCCCAGTATCAGCACTAGATATTCGAACCATATTCTACAAATCTAATCTTTGAGGCAGACCTTCTGTTGTTGACAGGATTAAGTCTGTCAACTAACTTAAAAATAAGTCAATCGATTGACTTATTTTATAGAGCACTGAATAGCACAGTAAACAATTACTCTCTACGAGCCACTATGTTCAACTTAATTCTCCTTCCAAAGCTGCTAACGCTCCCGACCGTGCTGCTCACTGTCAAACCCGACGAATCGACTGTATTTAGCGCACTTTTGCTCTCTGCTATCGTTGTTTTTCTGGTCGGTAAGCTATCTGAAGAAATCTTCGTTAGGTTCAACCTTCCCGGCGTCGTTGGACAGCTTCTCGGCGGCGTCACTTTAGGCGTATCCGCACTGCATATTTTGGTCTTTTCTGAGAGCGCCGACCATGCGGTGAGTGACCATATTATCAACGTTCTTCAGTGGGCAACGTCAGCCGATATCACGATGGTTTCAGCGGCATATTCTAATCAGCTCACGGCAATCTCTGAAAGTGCAGCCAACTTGGGCGTGATTGCGCTGCTGTTCTTAATCGGCTTGGAGTCAGATTTTGATGAGCTGATGCAGGTTGGGCCACAGGCCGCTGTTGTTGCTGTTTCAGGCGTTATTCTGCCATTTATAGGCGGTACGCTGGGGCTTATCTATCTCTTTGATATAGCAACGCTGCCTGCGGTATTTGCAGGTGCTGCGCTCACAGCCACTAGCATTGGTATTACAGCCAAGGTACTGAAAGACTTAGGCCAGCTTCAATCCCGAACAGGCCAGGTCATCATTGGCGCAGCCGTTTTAGATGATTTGCTAGGCATCATTATTCTGTCGGTTGTTGTCAGCGTCGTTAAGGGCGGTAGCGTTAGCCTAGTGAATCTGGTGGTTTTGATATTTAGCACGGCTGCTTTCGTCGGAGGTGTTGTTCTACTGCGCCAGCAGCTAGGGTCAGCTTTCGTATGGTTTACCCGCCTGCTAAAAACAGAAAGTGCTCTGCTAGTCAGCGGAATTGTTTTTACGCTGGGATGTGCTGCTGTGGCCAACGCCATTCATCTAGAAGCAATTCTGGGCGCTTTTGCAGCTGGAATTATTCTAAGTGATACCGACATCAAGCACGAGCTAACTGAACAGTTTCAGCCTCTGGTAAATGTGATTGCTCCTGTTTTCTTTGTGGTCATCGGTGCAAAGACAGACCTGAGCTCACTCAATCCCAACAATTCAGAGAGTATGGCAGGTTTGACCATTGCCGCTTTTCTGATTGTGGTGGCTATTTTAGGCAAAGCTGCGACTGGCTACTTGCTGCCATCAGCAACTACGCTCAATCGTTTAGCCGTAGGTTTTGGCATGATTCCTCGGGGAGAGGTCGGTTTGGTGTTTGCCGGTATTGGCACCGAACTCGGCATTTTATCCGAGTCGCTGACGGTCGCTATTGTGCTGATGGTGATTGTGACAACGCTGATTGCGCCTTTATGCCTGCGCTGGATCTTTAGCTCATCTCATTCTATTTACTTCGACTCAAACAAAGCTACCCGCTAACCTATCGGCTCAGTGCCCCCTTGAAAGCAATGTCTCTCTTTCGCCAGAAAACTTATCTGAATGCCTTTAAGACAGTTTCTCAATCTCTATTTTTGGGCGTGGCGGCGATCGCATTAACGGCCCTGCCTACAAAGAGTGCAGAGAGAATTCAGTTCTTCTATGGCCCGTTTGAACCTACCATTTACGTTGACGATATAGCAACCTTTGCTGAAACAGGAGAAGTTGCACCGAGCCTTGAAATTCTAGCCGATCGCTTAGATAGTGAGCAGAGAGAGCGTGTGCGATTATTTTTGAATGCTCAATACAATATTGATGCGGTCTCTATTTCGCAATTTGCTTACTCTGACCTGGGTGAAAGGCTCTTGAACTCGTTGGGAGAGATTATTCAGACAGAAAACTTTCTGAATGGAGGTAAGGCTATTCGTGCTGCCCTTATATCTGTAGCAGCAGTCTATGAAGGAGAAGCTACCGTCATGCAAATCATTCAGAGCTATCCCTTAGATACGATTCAGATAGATATGTCTCGATTACAAGTTCTCTTGGCAGAGAGCGAAAGAACATTTGACTACCGAGAGTCTATTATTTCTGAAGTTAAGAAAATCTCTAGAGACCAATCTATCTGGGAGGTAGAATCAGCAATGGGTGTCGACCCACAGCAGACAGGAAGATACGATTGGCAGGTTAAAACAATCCGCTTTCAAAGCCCAAATCGGTCGGTTAGCTCCCTAGCAGATGTTTACTACCCGACAGTGTTGGAGCGCGCGCCAGAGGACGTCCCGGTTATCACTATCTCACACGGTGTCGCGTCAAATAGAGAGACCCTTGCTTACTTAGCAAGACACTTTGTCTCGCACGGTTACGGTGTCGTTGTGCCTGAACATATCGGTACAGATACTAATAAGTTCAGACGTTTTCTCAACGGGGGCGAAGGCTCTCCAAATCCAGAGGAATTTATTCTCAGGCCCCAAGACATCACAGCGGTTTTAGATGCGTTAGAAGCTGAGCAGGTACGTGATCGCAATCTTATGTATTGGGATTTAGCATCTGTTGGCGTTTTAGGACACTCTCTAGGCGGCTATACAGCTTTGAGCGTTGGTGGCGCATCGCTTAACCAAAATCCACTTTCTGAATCTTGCACAGAACTGTCGAACTGGATACCGATTAACCCTTCGATGTTGATTCAGTGCGAAATATCAGACTTGTCGAATGAAGCTATCACCGTTACAGCAGACTCGCGTATTAAAGCCGTTGTTGCACTCAACCCGCTGGCTAGCCATATTCTCGGAGAATCGGGCCTTGAGCAGATAGATATTCCGGTCATGATAGTAGCCGGAGAAAACGACGCTTTTACGCCTGCTGTTCCTGAGCAAATCGAACCTTTTAACTGGCTAACAACGGAAGAAAAAACGCTCGTCTTGATCGAGCAAGGCACTCACTTTTCTCTATTAGACGGTTCCACCCCCGGCGTTTTACCAATACCACAAAACACCATCGGCCCTACTCCACAGCAGGCTCAGCCCCAAATGAAGGCGCTGAGTCTTTCTTTCTTCAACCAGCACTTGAAGGATTGGCCAGAAGCTGAAATATTTTTAAGTCAGGCTTATCTAAGTCAGTTTCCAACAGAGCCTTTCGCATTCAATATAATCTCTCCTGATCAGATTAATTAAATAGCGATCTCGATACCCTAATTAAATGCTCAACAAGAAGAAAGCATACTCTCTATTGGCTGTGCTACCCCGCTACTTGATAAGCGAAGTTTATCTACTCTCTTCGGAATTCCGTAGGTGATTGCTCAGTCCAACGCCTAAAGGCTCTACGAAAGGAACGCTCATCTGAGTAGCCTAGCCGGTTGGCAATCTCTTCGATTTGAAGGGCAGGGTCGTTAAGGAGCTGTTTAGCCTTGGCTTGACGCGCGTTGTCTAGAAGCTCACGAATGGTGAGATTGTGGCTTTGAGCCAGTCGCTGTAGTGTTCGCAGGCTCATATTCATGTGTTGCGCTAGCGCTTCTGCGCTGTACTCAAAAGCCTCAGCGTTGCGAGCAACTGCGTCATAAAGCATCGATATTTGCGACGAATCAGCGTATAGCCTCCAGTGATCTTGGAGAAGATCTAAGTTACCTTTGATATACCCAAATAGATGAATGTCTCCTTTCTTGGTAAGCTGATCTAGAGCCTCTTTCTTGAACACAAGCTCGTTGTCTGGCTGTTGAAAGTAAACTGGAGTCCCAAAAAAAGTTTGATAGATCTGGCGATCGCCAAACGGCTGATGCCTAAAATTTACGCGCACCAGTGGACTCTCTCCACTGGCGAAGTCTTCTCCTAAGCGTGCTAATATTGCTAATCCTGCCTCAGCGCCATAGCCGCCATCCATCTCATCAACCGGATGGCTTTCTTTTAGCGTTGCCTCACTGCCCGATTCAGACAGTTCCATACTGAGGCGATCAGAGAGTACAGAGCGATACTGTACGATGGCTTCTAGCGCTGAGCGGACATCTGGTGCATATTGAGCAGCGAGTGATAGCTGCCCAAACGTTGATAGAGGAGCTGCACTAGCTGCATGGAGGGCAAGCGCCTCTCCAGGATATATCTCACTCAACAGGTTCCATATAGTTGCGACAGCCTCTTCGGGCAACCGAGTTTCTGGATCGATTAAATCAGTTCGCGTCAGTCCGGTAGCAGCGCTAATCTCTCCTAACTGTAAACCACGACCCAATGCATAATTAAATGTATTGGCAACGATGCTAGTCAGCATTCTATATCGTTGATCTGTCTCTTCATACGTCCGAGCTGCTTGAATCATTGTTGTTGAAAATAGTCATACACTATTAAAGCTTTAAAGAGAGGGTTTTGAACAATAATTTGGTTTGTCCTGTCAGAGGAATCTAATTTGGTTTTAGTGTATGGGGCCAGTTTAGTCTCTTAATATGTCGTGAAATGTCCGGTACGGTCGCATTTTGTCCTAGTAAAATATTTTTCTGTGATCTATATTTTCTGTAGCCTACAAGGTCGGGTGAACGCATTACTCTTTTTGGCGACCTCACGTCCTTAGAGGTGATATTCAAGTTGGGTGAATCTTTGATAACCACATGACTCAAACTCCAACAAAGAATTCGACTGTCATTATCGGCGCAGGATTTTCAGGCTTGTTTACAGCTCTACACCTCACCAACCAGGGCTACCCGCACCCGATTGTTCTTATTGATCGAAACGAACGCTTTTGCTTCAAGCCACTGCTATACGACTACATGAGTGGTGAACTGAAATCCTATCAAACAAATCCTATATACGTTGAGCTACTTCAGGACCGTCCTATTTCACTGATTAGGGGAACCGTTGAGTTAGTTGATTTAGAAGCTCGCCAAGTTTGTTTGACAGACGGCCGCACTGAAGCTTACGACAACTTAGTCATCGCACCAGGCAGCGTTCCCTCATTTTTCGCAAAGGGAGCAGCCGACCATGCCTTTACCTTTCACAGTAAAGCCGACGCTGATACTTTGAAAGAACATCTTATGGCCCGCTGCCAAGAAGCGCTGCAGCAGTCATCAGGAGAGCCGCGATCGCTGATGACTGTTGCCGTCGTAGGCAGCGGGCCAGTGGGTGTTGAGTTGGCGCTAACATTAGGAGACTTGTTGCCTCAATGGTATCGCAACATCGCCGATGCAGCCGTCGGTGAAACATCTAACAGCTTAGAAGACATTCGCATCGTGCTGCTAAATCGTAGCGATATTCTCAAAGGCGACGTCAATAGTCTTCTACGAGACACGGCAATGTCGGCTATGGAAGATCGTGTTGTTCAACCGGAGGTGCTTCTGGGCGCTTCGGTGACGGCTGTGCATTCGAATTCAATTGAATTTACACGCAACGATCAACCAGAATGCCTATCAGCAGGAACTATTATTTGGACGGCTGGAACCAAAGTTCACCCACTTATTGAAGCGCTGCCTATTCCCAAGAACCATCGGACAAAACGAGGTCAACTTTTAGTGAAGCCCACGCTTCAGCTACTGGCCTATCCAGAGGTTTTTGCGGCCGGAGACTGCGCCGTCATCGGCTCTGAAGAGGGCTATGCTAAGCCCTTACCCGCAACGGCACAGGTAGCTTATCAGCAGGGCGGAGCGATCGCAGCTGCCCTACTTGCCAAAGCCAAACAAAAGAACTCTCTCCCTTCTGCAAACATCAGCCTGAGAGGAACCGTGATGAAGCTAGGCATAGGCAAAGCGGTTGCAAATATATTTGACCGCTACGAGATTTCAGGAACCGTAGGACAGACCATTCGTAGAATGATGTATTTGAGCCTGACGCCTACACCAGGCTACAACGTAGGAACAACACTGAGCTGGATTAAAGATGATGTGTTTAACGCACATGCTGGCGAATTCTATGATATTGACTATACCGCAGGCTACGAGGTTGAGGAACTACTGGCGCTATCTGCTGCTGTCACCCTAAGCGCTACTGCCGTATCTAGGGCCGAGATAGGATTTATCTCCGACCAATTAGAATCTGTTGCGTTAAGACAAGCGCTAGCTGGCGCAATGAGCAAATATCCCGATAACTCTGTTATTCATGCATTGTTTGGCCACCCTGCCAAGCGCAGGCTAGCACTGAATGATGATAGCAATAGCTATAACACTCTAGATCAGCTACTAACGAAGGCTATCACAGAGATCGAGCAGGCAGTGTCGGTACTCTCAGCGAAAGCAACACCGAAAGAACTGCGTGAGTATAAGAAATTGGTTTATTATTGCAGCGATTGCGTCGCCCGTACTTCTGTACCTGCTATCTTAGATAATCGACTGATCTCTTCAAGAGAAGAAGCCGTTCTAGAAAGAATTAAAACAGCTCTCAAGATATAGGCCAAAGAGAAAGCGGCGACTGACGATAGCTTCAATGCCGCAGCTGTGAGCACAATACGGTCCTAAAACTCGTTCGACAGCGCTGTAGAAGCTATGGACAATCTTCAGCTCACTACTTTCATCTACAAAGGACTCGGCTTTATAAAAACAATAGGATTTCTGACTTCTTCCAGACGGCAGCCTAAGACAAGTCTGCGTGCGTGCCTCGGACTGATAGCTTTGATGAGCTGCGCTGGGAATGCCACAGCGGACTCAGTGAAACAGTCAGAGATAGAGATTCCTGTTCAGTTCCAGGGTATGTGAAACGCCAGCCTGGAAAATTGTTCTTCTATGCGTGACGATACTCGGTTGATAATCTCTTCGAATCGTATTCGGAGTTACGCCTCCGCAGGCCCAGTTATAGATGTTGTTATCTATGACGATTCTGAGATTACGGTGACGGCTGAAATGACAGAATCTGGGTATCCACCATTTACGCAGACCTTTACATACCAGCTATCCGAAGATCGCTCAGAGCTCACTGATATAAAAGATAGCTTTAACATCACTCGACAAAAATGTCCTACGATCCAAGATAATTAATTATGCTAATTCTCAAGGCTAGGATAGTCTGTATATCCCCTTGCGCCACCGCCACCAAACAGCGTATGCGTATCGCTAATCTCGTTTAGCTCAGCGCCGATGTCTACGCGAGCTGGGTAGTCAGGATTCGTCAAAAACTTACGCCCAAACCCAACCAAATCAGCATAACCCTCACTCAACACCTCCTTAGCGCGATCTGGCGTGTAGTTGCCCGTCACAATAATCGTATTGTTGAACACCGAGCGCAGCTTTACGCGAAAGTCTTCAGGCACTTCGGGCGCATCATCCCAATCTGCCTCGCACAGGTGAATGTAGGCTGCCCCTAAGTCATCTAGCTGTCGGGCTACAATCATAATCGTCTCTAAAATTTCGGGGTCGGCCATATCTTTGAATGTAATAAACGGAGAGAGCCGCACGCCTGTTCTCTCTTTTCCGACCTCATCAATCACCGCCTTTGTCATCTCACTCAGCAGACGAGTGCGATTCTCTTGACTGCCGCCATACCGATCCGTGCGTTTGTTCGAGTTGCTGCGCAAAAACTCATCTATCAGGTAGCCATTCGCCCCGTGGATTTCTACGCCGTCAAAGCCTGCTGCGATCGCATTCCTTGCCCCTAACCGAAATTCTTCAATCGCCCCATCAATATCCGCCTGCGTCATCTCCCTGGGCATATCTGTTGGAATCATTGTGGCATCCCCATTCGGAGCCCCGTCAAAAATGTACACCTTCGTATCCTCGGCAGGTTCAGCCGAAGGCGCGATAGGCTGCAAGCCATTCACCTTGGCACTGCTCACCCGGCCCACATGCCATAGCTGTAAAAATATCTTCGAGCCTGCGCTGTGAACCGCCTCAGTTATCAGCTTCCAGCCTTCAATCTGCTCGGGCGTATAGATTCCCGGCGTGTTTGCATAGCCCATTCCCTGAAGCGAAACCTGCGTAGCCTCTGTGATAATTAGCCCCGCGCTTGCTCGCTGCGCGTAATATTTGGCCATCAGTGCGTTGGGGACATTGCCCGGTTGAGAAGCCCGTGATCGCGTCATCGGAGCCATCAAAAAACGATTCTTCAGCGCAATGCCTTGCATATCGTAAGGCGTATACAGAGGATGCGTGGCTGCAAGATTAGTCGTCATATGTAGACTCCTTTTGTTGGACTAATCACAGTCTATTTGTTCACTCTCACATTCACAATTGGTCTATTTGCGAAAATACTTTTCAGTATAAGTGAATAATGTCTGCTCGATAAAACCACCCTCAAGAGCTTTGTTTTCAACTATTCAGAATGGCTGACAACATTGATATCTTGCAGTGTCATCATGGCACCCTGCAACATCTCTTTTACAAGGGGCAAAAACTGTTCAATCGCCGCCGTTTGGTCAATTATCCTAATTTCGAGCGGTAAATCTGCCGACAGTGACAGCACATGCGTTGTCTGCACCGCGTGATGCGGCCCAAATCCCTCTATGCCCCGAGTGACAATTGCCCCTAGTAGCCCTTCTGCTTTAGCCCGCTCCACCACTGCTAAATAGAGCGGCTGATGCTGCCAACGAGCTCCCTCGGTCGTATAAATTGTTAACTGTTGCCAGTCCATTATTTGCGTTCCTGTCATCTTATTAGTCTGGCGACAACAATTCCTAAATAAAGACTCAGAGAACCCGCTACAGCACTCCCAAGCCAGTAAACCGTTGCAATGTTAAAACGGGCTCCCTGTATCAGGGTGATGGTATCTAGCTCAAAGGTTGAAAAGGTTGTGTAGGAGCCTAAAAAGCCAACCGCGCACAGCAGTCGAAGCTCTGGAGATATCAGTAGCACCTGATCGAGGACTAGCGTCGTGAGTAGGCCCATGGCAAACGAGCCTGTGAGATTGATTAGCACGGTGCCATAGGGAAAGCTGGTGCCCAACTTTTGCGCTATCCAAATGCTGATGTAATAGCGTGAGAGAGAGCCTGCGATCGCGCCCAAACTCACGGCAATAGGATTTCGGATAGAAGGCTTCTGTAACACTTCAGGCACAAAATGAGGGGCAACCGTCATCAGATGGATAAAACTACTCAGCGCCGGGCCCTCGTAAACAGCTCAAAAATTCTACATCAAAATCCTAAAGTCATGCGCTCAGGCCCAACCCGCCAAAACGGTTTTTCCAATACTACTGCCCGCTTCTACCCGAGCATGAACCGCCCTTAGGTTGCTTGTATTAATAGGGCTCACCACGTCAGTACAGGTCGTTTGCAACACCTTTTTGTCTACCAGCTGGCTGATCTCATTTAGGAGGTTGGCCTGCTCATCCATATCCTCGGTTTGGTACATCGAACGAGTAAACATAAACTCCCACACAAAGCCCACGCTCTTAAGCTTGAGCTGATCCATCGCTAAAGGCTGTTCGTTCTCTACAATTGTACAGAGAATGCCTTGAGGCTTGATAATTTTGCCCATTGCCTGCCAGTGCGCGTCCGTCGCATTCAGGCACAAAATATAGTCGGCATGTTCCACCTGCTCAGCCAAATCGTTGCGATGATTAACAATCTCATCCGCGCCCAGCTTTCTGCACCACTCATCCGTTTCAGGCCGAGAAGCAGTCGCGATGACATGGAGCTTTGCAATCTTTTTTGCCATCTGAATGGCAAGAGAGCCCACCCCCCCAGCCCCGCCAATAATCAAAATAGACTTTCCAGCATCCTCACCCGTCTGGCTAATCTGCAATCGCTCAAACAACGACTCCCAGGCTGTGATGCCGGTTAGCGGAAGTGCGGCTGCTTCAGCAAACCCCAGCGTACTGGGCTTGCGTCCTACAATTCGCTCATCTACCAAATGAAACTCACTGTTCGTTCCAGGACGGGTAATATCGCCTGCATAGTAAACCTCATCCCCTGGCTTAAACTGCGAGACGTTTTCTCCTACCGCAACAACTACGCCAGCAGCATCCCATCCTAAAATGCGAGGATCTGTTTCAACCTTCTCTTTCGGTGCGCGAACTTTCGTATCCACCGGATTCACTGAAATAGCCTTTACCGCCACCAACAAATCTCGGCCTGTCGCCTCAGGTTTGGCAACCTCAATATCCTGCAAACTGTTCTCGTCGGTTACTGGCAAATATTCATACAACCCAACTGCTTTCATCATGGAGGCTCCTATCAACTTTTGATTACCTTTAGCTTAGCTATTTTCATTCGCTTATACAATGGGCTGAATATTGAAAACACTATTCACTAAAATCGAATAGTACAGCCAATCGCTATGACCAAAATCGACGACATGGCTTTGTTTGCCCAGGTGGTAAAAGCAGGTGGCCTCGCCGCTGCAGGGCGACAGCTAGGCCTTTCTCCTGCCAGCATGACCGCTCGTATCAAGGCACTCGAAGCCCGTTACGACACGCGCTTGCTTAATCGCAGCACCCGCAGCATTTCTCTCACCGATGCAGGACACCGCTTCTACGAAGCCTGCCTGCGAGTCGTGGCGGAAGTGACCGAAGCTGAAGCCTGCCTGCAAGCCATCAAACAAGAGTTTTCGGGCTCCTTACGAATCACCGCCCCGTCGGACTTTGGTCGTCAATATGTCGCCCCAGCTCTGGCTGATTTTGTTCGCGAGCATCCGAACGTTACGCCTTATCTCTTTCTCTCTGAGAGCATGGTGAATCTTGTTGCTGAAGGTTTCGATATTGGGGTACGGCTAGGCAACTTGCCAGACAGCGGACTGATGATGCGATCGCTCACTACCCAAAACAGTCGAATCCTCTGCGCGGCCCCCAGCTATTTGCAAGTACACGGCACCCCCAAAACGCCCCAGGACTTAGCCCGCCACCGCTGCCTAATTATGGAAAGGCGCGGTGAACAGCTCAATCAATGGCGCTTTCACACTCGGCAAAAAAGCACCACTATCAAAGTGGCTGCTGCCCTAGTCGGCAGTGATGGCGCATTGATTCGGCAGTGGGCGATCGCAGGTGCAGGTATTGCCCTCAAGTCCGCTTGGGATATCAAACAAGATCTTGCCGCAGGCAATCTGGTATCACTGCTCGATAGCTACACCGTAGGCGCTTACACCAGAGACGAAGCCAAAGTTGGTTTACAGCTGGTTTATCCCAGTCGAAAATATCTGCCAAGACAAGTCGCCGGATTCATCGACTACTTTGTTGAATACATGCGTGAGGACTGACAGGTCGTGCAGCTTGCAAGTTACGCAGTGGTATAGTCTACAGCTAAGATGGACTGCTCTAGCAGCTATGAGACGAATAATGACACCAGAAGCTATTATAAATAGAATATGTACGGAGTTCTCCGGTGTTGTTCCAAAGTCTAGCTGGGGAGAAACGTCACTCTTTTACAACCCTGGGAAAGTGCTGCCCAGTGGCATTTATTTCTGCACCGTCAAAGAAAAAGATGGTGAAAACGATAAAGCGTCGAATCTAGATCGAGAGAATGTGTTCCGGTTAGCTATTGGCCTACAGAAAGAGCGTTACGTTAGTCTATTTGGAGAGAAACCACCGCGTCCCGGTAAAGGCAGCGTTGTAACGACAGGGCATGATTTCACAAAGCTCAACGAGCTGATGCCTCATCCAGTTTACGCATGGATGGGATGGGTTCAGGTTTTATCCCCTACAGTAGAAACCTTTGAGAAGATATTGCCTTTGCTGAAGGAAGCACATGCTGCGTCCGTCCAGAAGTTTGACAAGAAAACAAGCAGCAAATAGGAAATTTTAAGACTTTTATCCGCGAGTTCAGTCACAGAGGTGTCGCGGCTTACGTCTAACCTTATGTAGCTTCTGTTAAAGGAGAGGAAAAAGATGGAAGTCCTAGCGCTGTTTGGGGTACCAGCATGAATGAAACGCTATCAAACCCATTCGCTGAACAAGCTTCTGAGCAAAATGACAACGATATAGTGCTATGCGCCAAAGCCGTCGATGGCGATATTGACGCGCTGACGGTGCTGATTAGACGACACCAGCGGTGGGTCTATAATCTGGCCTTACGATTAGTCGTCAGCCCGGCTGATGCCGATGACTTAGCTCAGGAAGCTTGGATTCGTATCATGACTCGGCTGTCACAGTTTCGAGGTGCGTCAGCCTTCCGTACGTGGGCTTATCGCATTGTTGTCAACCTTTTTCTGGATGGAAAACGGCGAAAGTTGGAGCAGATAATCACTTCTTTTTCTGACTATGGAAGAGAGCTAGACAGCTTACCGCTTGAGACGCTCGCCTTATCTCCAGAACATGAGCCTTATCGGGAGCTGATTGTTGAGGATGCCAAAGTCGGCTGTATGCTTGGGATGCTGCTTTGCTTAAGTCGGGAGCAGCGAGTTGCTTATGTTTTAGGTGAGATTTTTGATGCACCGAGTGCGATCGCTGCCGAAATCTTAGACATCACACCTGCGGCATTCCGTAAGCGACTCGAACGTGCTCGCCGCGACCTGACCAGCTTCATGAATCAGAAATGCGGTCTGATTAATAAAGCAAATCCTTGTCGGTGTCGAAAAAAGACTCAAGCCTTTATAAAAGCAGGCTGGGTTGACCCTGACAGCCTGAAGTTTACCGCTCAGCAAGTCGCTCGCCTAGAGCAACGTGCAGCATCAAGTTCGCAGTCGCTAGACGACCTGAGCGAGACCCAATACGCAGACCTTTTCAGAGCGCATCCCGTCCCGAATGGCCCAGACTTTGCGGTTCGTCTTCGAGAACTACTGCGCGACCCAGTTTTACAAGAAACCTTTGATTTAAATTGAAATGGAGAATACAGTCGTGCTAAATCTAACATCTAGTCCAGCTACCTTCATGGGCTTCACGCGCTATGAAAAGCGAGAGGATACAACATCAGAAGCGCTGATTAGTGCTTCTATGAATTGGCAACGAGATTTTCTTCGGCAGCAAGAAGGTGTCGTTATGCACTGCTTACTCGGTAACCTCAAAGGTCAATTTGCCGATGCAATTTTGACGGCGGACTCGGTAGCTTACGAGAACATGACCGAACGATACATGAAAGACGAGAGCGCTCAAGCGCTAATGGCGCTGATTGAGCCAGAGAGTATCCGGCCTGCTCAAAATCTGATTCTAAAACAAGGCATACAGGCACCCAGCGATTTTTCCTGTATTGAGTTTGGCACCTTTCAGTCAAAGGAAAACGCTGACTTTTCGGAGTCTAAAATGTTGGCTGTCTCCAAAAGACTAGAGGAAGGCTATATCGCAAAGTTTCCACAGTCGAGAGAGCACTTTTTGAGCAAGGTTGATGAGGACACTTACTCTGAAATTGCCTTCGTTCAGACGATGGGTGCCGCTCGTGAAATCTGCAATGGCTATCTGGAAGATTCTATTGGACAAGAATTGCTGTCGATGCTAGAGCCTACCTCTTTCGACCTCGACTTTTGGTTTGTTTTGGCCTAGAGCCCTACGGCTTAGTTTTCTAGTAGATAACAAAAATGTACAAGACGCTGCAGACATTCTTTTTAACTGTTCTGTTTTCTCTGATTTTATTTTCAACAACAGCTGGCTACGCGCAGGAAAGCGTGGCACAGCCTATGGCTTCTTTGCCTCCTGAACAGTCTCTAGCGCCGTCGGTTGATCCAAAAATCGGATACCGCATTGAAGATTTGGGGAATGACGTTTACGTGATTGTGGGCCAATACGATTACACGGCGATGTTTGCAGTAACAGGCGACGGTGTTGTTTTGTTCGATGCGCCGCCTACAATGGCTGCTGTTTTGGAAAGTGCGATCGCCTCCAAAACCAACTTACCCGTCACGCATCTAATCTACAGCCACGCCCATACCGATCACATCGGAGCGGCTAACTTATTCGTAGATGCCAAAATCTACGCGCACAAAGACGCGGCAGCGCTCATTCCTTACATTGCCGATGCCCAGCCACCAACGCCCACAGTCACTTTTGATGACAGGCTCGTGCTGAACATCGGCGGGTTAGACATTCTCCTTGAGTACTTTGGCCCTAGTCACGACCCAGGCACCATATTTATCAGTTTGCCTCAGCATCGCGTGCTGATGGTGGTTGATATTATCGATGGCGGACACGTGCCCTGGTACTCGCTGAACTATGCTTCTCATATTCCGGGCTACCTCAACACGATTGAGCGCATCATGGCGCGCGACTTTGACCACTATGTTGCAGGGCACGTAGATCGCAGCTATTCCAAAGCTGAGCTAGCAGTGACCCGAGACTACGTTTTTGCGTTGCGGACTGCGATGGATGATGCTTTCCAGGCGCTCGATCCTGCTGATTATGTTGGTGGACAGCCGGGAGACTACGCTCATGTTGATACCACTGCTGAGTCGAAGGCTTATTTAGATGCGGTTGTTGCACAATGTGCTGAGAGAATCATTCCTGAGTGGCGCGACCGGCTTGGGGCTGTCGAAGCCTTTACACGTAGCCACTGTGAAGCGTTTCTACAAGATGAGATTGACCGAGGAGATGTCTCCATTAAGCGGTAGTGCGCTAAGAATCGCTAGCCATCAAACAACCAGCCTTTGAACCAGCGCGTAAGGTAAGGCATGATTCCGTAGGACAAGAGCGACACCGTGATGGCCACGTTGATAGCGACTCTGAGTATCCAGGGCAAAGGTGCTAGCAATGGAGCAACCAAAGGGCTGACTAAAAGCGACACAATCATGACGCCAACCCACACCAAAATCGCTTGCTTGTAGCGCTTTGGGGGTTTGTAAGATGAAGATTGCTGTGGCAGTTGAAACCAAGCTTCTAACCCTGTCAAGACCTGAATAGATTCTTGCTCTTGAATGAGTGGCTGAACTCGCGCTATCCAGTCATTACGCACTTCTGATGTGAGCCAAGTTTCTAGGTGTGCAGATGACTCAAATTGGAGAACAATAATGTAGTTCGGCGTAGCGCCAGGCTGAGGCCGAAGGATATTAGCGCCCAAGTGTCCCTCGAACTGACGGGCTGCGGCTGCAATCCCTTTGAGCCATTCTTCGTAGCCGGTTTCGCGACCCGAGCGCACTTGGTGAGTAATGACAGCCGTAACAGATTGGCTATTGTTCATAGGTTTTGTTTGTGTCGGTGCGATGGCGAAGCCCTTCCCAAGGGAAGATCGCGCCACACAGTCAGATTCAACCACTCGACAAATTCTAACGCGGGCCTACTTATCCGCGCGAGCAAAGTAACTGGTCATCAATCCCCGATAGAGTGGAATATGGTTAGACAGCAGACTGCCTAGCCCTTCTATGTCATTTCGCCAATCGCGATGTAGCTCGCAAACCACCGCAAACCAGTTGAGCAACTGCACGCCAGCGGCACTCATCCGATTCCAAGCAGCTTCGCGAACACTTTTATCAAACGTTCCAGACGCATCCGTCACTACAAAGACATCAAACCCTGCTTCAATAGCAGAGAGTGCAACAAACGCCACGCAGACATCGGTGACAACCCCAGCCACAATCAGCTGCTTCTTGCCAGTGGCTTTAACCGCTGCCACAAAATCTTCGTTGTCCCAAGCGTTGATCTGACCTGGCCGAGCAATATAGGGCGCATCAGGAAAAATCTCTTTCAGCTCTGAAACAATCGGCCCGTTAGGCCCATTTTCAAAGCTCGTCGTCAGAATTGTTGGCAAATCAAAGAACTTTGCCGCATTAGCCAGCGCCAAAACATTGTTCTTAAATTCGTTGGGAGAATAATCCTGAACCAGCGAGACTAGCCCAGCCTGATGATCAACGAGTAAAACAGCAGCATCTTCTCGCCTAAGGCGGTTGTATTGGTATGTCGTTGTCATTATGGATTCTCCTCGCTGAAAAACTGCTGTTGAAAAGATTGCTAGCGCCAACCAAGACGCTGAAGCGCTCCGCTAGGCTTAAGATTAAATTTGAGAATTGATACTGTCCAATACTTATTTTGAGAGGAGTAATACCGTTTAGGTATGGAAGCTGATATTGAACTGCGTCAGATTAGATACTTTGCTGCCGTGGCAGAGGAACTGAACTTCACCCGAGCGGCTGAGCGCTTACAGATGGCGCAGCCGCCCCTATCCCGTCAGATTCAGAATCTGGAGAAAGCTTTGCAGGTGGAGTTGTTACAGCGAACGAATCGAAGCGTCGTGCTAACGCCCGCAGGTCAGATATTTTTAGTCGAGTGTCGGCAAATTTTAAGCGATGTGGATCGAAGTATTCGCCTCGCTAGGCGGGCGGCTCAGGGCGAAATCGGTCAGCTGACGATTGGGTTCGAGGGTTCGTTTCACAATGAGACGGTACTCAGTATTATTAAAGAATTTCGCAGCAGATTCCCTGATGTGGATCTGGTTTTGCAAGAGATGCCTTCCAGACAACAGATACATGCATTAGATCAGCAATTGATTGATATCGGCTTTGTCGATCCTGTTGTCGAACACAAAAATGTTTCTGTCATTAAATTGTTGTCTGAGCCTTTAGTTGTGGTGCTTCCAACATCGCACGTCTTAGCTGAACAAGACACATTAGCGCTTGCTCAATTGGAACAGGAATCTTGGATTACAGGGCGAATCAACGAAGGGTGTGGTCTTCTGATACGTCTTTCAGAAGCCTGTCGTCAGGCTGGCTTTGTCCCAAATATTCAGCAGGAAACTAACGATATTCAAATGACGCTGGGCTTCGTGAGTTCGGGACTGGGAATTGCGCTTTTGCCTATCTCAGCACCACTATCCGAGTGCAGCGGCATCACCCATCGAGCGATGAATTCTCCTATTCTTCAAGTAGAGCTGGTAGTCGCTTGGGACAGTCGTTATATATCATCGGTAGCTCAGGCTTTCTTAGACATTGCTCGAGACATGTTTCAACAAGATGTCTGACACGATAAGCCAGACTACAACAAGCCAGCCATCTTGCTGAAATACTAT
Organism: Cyanobacteria bacterium J06581_3; assembly: GCA_038531675.1. Taxonomy (GTDB): domain Bacteria; phylum Cyanobacteriota; class Cyanobacteriia; order Phormidesmidales; family Phormidesmidaceae; genus Phormidesmis. The sequence continues at coordinate 106,750 of JBCBBK010000015.1, read as the reverse complement.
TGACCCAAGTCGCCGAAATATTCACGGAAACTTACCACTTTGCCGTCTTTAACTTCAAAGGCGATCGCATTGTGTCCCTTGTAAGGATTATCTGCATAAATCCCGTCTGCCTCAAATTCAAACATGACAGAATTCCCGTCTGTAAGCGTAAACTGAGGCGGGTGTAGCGTCAGCCGATCTCCCGCAGCAACGTGATCCTGGCACTTCGCAATCATTTGCGATCGCCCTTCAGCTCCCTCAAACTTGCCCCGGTGAGTCCCCATTGGAAACCAAAAAGTCATTTCATCGGCGAGCAAAGCAATATAAGCATCGAAGTTTCCAGTTGCCCAGCCTTGTGCAAACAGGTCAAAGGCTTCCCGCGCGGCTGCAATGTTTGTCATCACATCTACCATCCATTGTCTAAATTAGTTTCCAGCATAGAGTAAACCACGCTGTAGGACTCGTTGATCATTCTCCTTACCTTCGCCGTGCGATCTTTTTTTCAAATACATAGCGTTGCTCCGGCGAAGCAAGCTTTATTTCATCGACGTAGGTCACTATGCGATCGCCAATCGTAGGAATCTCGCAGAGATGTCTCTTATTGACGGTAGAGAGCGTGTACCTTTTTTCTCACCAAAATCATACAAAAGACTCAGCGCCTTGCTGCTTGACTCACCGCTGTTGCCATTAAGATAAAGATAGCTCCAATTGCACCGTTGGGCGTCAAACCTTCGCCTAATAGTAGAACAGAAAAAAGGGTAGCAAAGACAGGCTCTAGCGTGTAGAGCAGCGCTGCTTCGTGGGCAGGAATCCATCTTTGTCCGATGGCTTGCCCCCAAAGCGGACCAATGGTGACAACCAGCCCTAAATACAACAATGAAGGAAGGTGCTCGCCGATACCTACACCCTGCTGAATCACCTCTGGTAGCGCCCAGAGTCCGCTTAGCAAAAACACAAACCATACTTGCGAGGCAGCTAAAGGTAATGATTCATGACGCGGAGCAATCGTCTCTAGCAATGTAATGTATACCGCGATACCAATAGCCGAAGCCATCGTCAGCACATCACCCATACTAAGGCCACCGCCGTCCCAAGACATCGCGCTCATACCGACTATTGCTAGCCCCGCTGCGACCAGAACCCGCCTGGGCAACCGTTTACCCATGAGCGTCCCTAGAAACGGCACCACAATTACGTTTAGACCAACGATAAAGGCCGAGCGGCTGGCAGAAATCGTTTCCAAGCCTCTTAGGGCGCACGTCGTTTCAAAGAATAAAATAGAGCCTAACAGCATGCCATCTCGCAAGAGTGGGTAGTTCATATGCCGTAGCCAAGGTAAAAGCGCCATTGCTGCAATGCTGTATCGAACGGCAATCAACACGGTCGGATGAACACCATTGAGTGTGTCTTTCAAAACAGGGAACGAAGTACCCCAAATGATGGTTACCAGCAGAAGTAGAAATATGCCTTTTCGATGGGTCTTGGGAGAAGTCACTGCCGCCATACTAAAGCCTTGAGTCATGATGGCTTACTGTAAATGACAAGTGGACAGGCAAACTAAATAGTGAGCCAAACGCTTCTATCAGTCAATTCGATAGGAAGATTGTCTCTCCTGTCATAAAGTTGGCAACGGTTCAGACAATCTAAGCACAAAAGCTTGTACGAGGCATTCCCAAAAAACATCTCAGAAACAATTGAGGACTTACCAATGGGATTGAGCTTCCCGAATTACTCAAAGTTGTCATATCTGCACACGCTCATCGTAGTGGCCGATGCTGGTAGCTTTAGCGAAGCGGCTTTGCGACTTCAGCTGTCTCAATCTTCGGTTAGCTATGCGATCGCCACTCTAGAAGACGAATTAGGCGTAGTGCTACTCTCGCGGGGTCGCCAGGGCGCTTATCTTACGCCAGTAGGCGAACAGATTGTGAATCGTGCCAGACGTATCACTCACTTGTTAGACGATGTTGTAAAACAAGCTAATCTGTCAAAGGGCTTAGAGGGTGGCTATGTCCGCATCTCCTCTTTTCGCAGTGCCGCTTCTCGTTTATTGCCAGAGGTGATTGCTGAGTTTTGCAAACGCTATCCTGCTATTGCCATTCGTATTGCCGAACATGACGATTGCCCAGAAGCTGAAGAAGACTTACGCAGCGGCCGGGTTGATTTAGCCATTACCTATCTACCACCGAGCGATGATCTTGAAACCTGGGAGATTGTGAGAGATGACTTTGTAGTGCTTTTTCCACCTAGCTTCCAGCCTCAGGGCGACACCATCGATTGGGCTGACTTGACTGCCTATCCTTTGGTTATGGCTCCTGAAGGAGATTGGTGTGATGCGCTAGTTTATAAGCACTGCGCTCAGTATGGCGTCACGCTAGAGCCCAAGTACCATGTACGCTCTGATGCCACTATCGTTAGCATGGTAGCCAAGGGGCTAGGGGCAACGATTAGTCCCCGACTGGCCGTAATGCCTGCACCAGAGGGCATTCATATATATGGCTTACCAGCACCTTTATTCCGCAATATTCGCGTAGCGATCCTCAAAGAGTCTCTGCTAACGCCTGCAGGCTTTGCACTGCTAGACCTGATAAAAGAGATGTGCCCTCAGCTAGAGATTTAGCCTGAGCCGCAAGACATTAGAAACTGCAAAATGTCGGTGGTGTCATCAAAAGTCTTATAGACTCGTAGAGGAAAGTGGAGAACGCTATGAGTATTGAATTTGAAGCCGCCGAAGCACTGCGTCATATTGCCCTTGATGAGTCACTTAAAGCCTACGTGCTTCAACATCCGCCGCTGTATCAAGCTGGCCTGCAAGCAGCAATGCGGTTTATTGGCGGCGAGACTCTAGATGAGTGTGTACAGAGTGCCAAAGCAATTAATCAACAAGGTCATGCGGTCACCATTGACTTTATGGGTGAAAGCACTCGTGATGAAGCAATGGCAGCGCAGGCGACTCAGGAATTTCTGGAGATTATTAGGGCGATGGCCACAGGCCGGTCGGAGACCATCGCACAACAGAAACTAAAAGCCTCAGTATCCCTGGACCTATCTCATATTGGCATGGTCATCGACCCAGAGATTGCCTACGAAAACGCTTCTCTTCTTGCTCAAAGCGCAAAGGAAGGGGGATTAGAGATGATGATCAGCATGGAGGGGACTGATAGAACCACGCTAATTTTGGATATTCATCAAAGGTTGTGCGAGCAGTTTTCTAATGTTGGTATTACGCTACAAGCTTATTTGCATAGAACGCCAACAGATCTGTCGGTTGTCTTAAAGAGACCTGGCAAAATTCGTTTGGTAAAAGGTGCTTATGACGTTGATAAAGAACTGGCTTATGCTAGAGGCGCTGAACTCGATGCCGCCTATCGCCAGATGATGGAATCACTGATAGAAAGCGATCGCCCCTGTTCGATTGCAACTCATGATGCTGATATGCTGAGTCACGCACATCAATTCATCAAAGCGCGGCAGCTACCTGCTCGTAACGTAGAATTCGAGATGCTGAGAGGGGTCACTGTAGAACGGTTAGATGAAATGCGTCAGCGTGGTTATAGCACTCGCGTTTATCTACCCTACGGAAAAGAGTGGCATTTGTATCTGTGTAACCGGCTGGCTGAGCATCCGCCTAATCTTTATCGTGCGCTGGCGAAGCCCTTCCTTAGGAAGATCGCTGATGTCATCACAAAAGAAAACCTCAACGCCATCGAATCTATTCCTCCGAATACGCTTTCAACCCTTCAAGGTCTTTGAGCTGAAGATTGCGAACCCAATCAACGACACCAAAGAGCTTCGCAGGCACATGAAAGAGCCTGTGATAGGTAAGGCAGGCGAACCAACGACTGCGATCTCATTCAAAAAAGGCAAGCAGCGCGTTCGCAAACTGTTCAGGCGTATCCTGCTGTACCCAGTGAGAAGCGCCTTCAATCGCTTGGAAACGCGCCGTTGGAATTTCGCTCGCTAGCCGCATCCCATCTTCCGACTTTTGCCAAGGATCGTCCATGGCCCAAAGCACTAGCGTAGGCGCAGAGATATTGCCATGGCGATCGGCCAGAGCCATGGTTTGATTAGCATTCAAGGCGGAAGCATTACGCAGCAAACTGAGCTTTCCTCTCTCGCTGTTCCAAGGTGCGATAATGCCTTCTCGAAATGCGGGCGTAAGCTGTTGCGGATGCGAGAGACCCTCTTTCAAGCTGCTTTCGAGCGCTTCTACTAAGTCTGAAACAGAACGAGGCTTCCATCGCAAAGGATGTCCGAAATCCAGCATATCGTCATCGAAGCGGTCGTAGCAAACCGAATTAGAGATGACCAGTCGATTTACTAAGGATGCGTGCTCAATCGCCAAAATCAGTGCTACTGCTCCGCCTGTGTCATGACCGACTACGTCCACACGTTCTAAACCAAGAGCCGACAAGAACGCAACAATCATCCGGGCTTGATCTTGAAACGAACGATCAAAGCGATCGCGCCGATCAGACCAACCGTGACCGAGAAAGTCGGGTGCAAGAACGCGATATCCAGCTTCTACCAAAGGCGGAATAATGGCGTGATAGAGATATCCCCAAGTCGGAATACCGTGCATTAGGAGAATCGTTCCTCTATGGGCTTCTCCTTCGTCAATATAGCGGATGGTCACTGGAATATGGGCGGCTGCGCCAGCCGGTAAAACTATTTCCTGCTGAGCTTCTTTGAAGCCTCGCCAGTCGTGTATTGTGGATTCCATCTATGTTGTCTCCGATGTTTTAATATCCCTTTGCTGGTACAAGCGATAGTTTTTGAACATTCTTCTATTTTGTTCCGGAGGCGCGCTTATTCTCGGCAGCGAGCTGTGCTGTTTTCATAATTCGTTTTGCACGAGTTGCTGGCTTTTTGGCTAGCTTGATCCATCTTAAAATATCGCGCTTAGCTGACGCTGGAAAAGTCTCGTAGTTTTCTAAAGCAGGCGGATGTGCTTCTAATGCCTTGGTCAAGTCATCAGGCTTGATAAGGGCATCTACATCATTCAAAAAATCCCACTGCCCATTTTCCTTAGAGACTGCGATCGCCTTCAATCCAGCCTCATGCATCCGTCCTACTTTCTCTAGTTCAGCGACTCTATCTTTATAGGTTTTAGACCAGTGCTGGGTTTTGCGCGGCGATAGTAGCTGCATCGTACGTTCATCATCCAGCTTCATCCGTCGCCCATCCATCCATCCGAAGCACAATACTTCATCCAGCACCTGCTTGATAGAGACATACTTGTCTGGAACATTTTTCTTGTAGGTGACCAGCCAAATACTTTCCGGCTGAGCATAATGTTCCTCAAACCACTGACGAAGCTCTTGAGTAGAGCTTACTTCAACTTTTTCAAGCGCTTCTAAATTAGCCATGCTTACGCTGCTCCATAGGACAGGCCACTAAAACATCTGGAGAGAATTCTACATCTATCACTGTTGAGCCTAAGCCTTGAATTTGGGTTCTACATGGCATGGTGGCCATGGTCTGAAAGCTGGGCTTCAAACCAGTCACCCACAGCTGCGATTAAACTAGGCTCTTGCGTGGCGTAGCGAATACTTGCTCCAGACGGTAGTGCTGTGTAGCTGATGTCTATATTCTGGTAGCCCGCCGAAAGTGTAGATAGACCAGGCATGTCGTTTCCGTGAATAGCAGCTGGATCTGAAAAATCACCTGAAGCAAACTTGGCAGCTTCTTCTTTTAAATGAGACTGTATAAGCTCTATTTGTACGGTATCTGTTGGATCTTTGACCGTGACTGTTTGCAGTCCTCCATCGGGTAGCGCCTCGAAGCGATGAATTGTTTTCTCCAGGTCAAAGGGCATGACCTGAGCGCCTTTTGAGGCAACTTCAGCTTGGCGATGGTGATGGGCTGACTTTGAGTGTAGGAAGATACCAGCTGACAGCAGTAAAAGGAAAACGATTCCTAAACCAGCAGCGCCTATTTTCAAAAGTGGATTTCGCTTCACAGAACGGGTGCTATGAACTTTCATGGATAGCTCTCACTAGGATTTGCAGTGCGTCAACTACCTTGGTTTGCTGATCTTCAGGAATGGCCTGCATCACCCGGTCAAATTTAGACTGGCGAGCAGTGGACAAGGATTCGGCTGTCTGTTTTCCGGCCTCGGTGAGTGCGACTTCGACGATGCGCCTGTCGTCTGGATTGCGATCGCGTTCAATCCACCCCCGCTTCTCCAAACCACTGAGCAAACGACTAACCGTACTTTTCTCCAAGTTCAGCCGATTGGACAGCATGCCTTGAGAGAGTGGCTGTTCCTGCATCAGCACCATCAAAGCGTGAGCTTCCGCCACAGCAACAGGCTGACCACAAGGCGTCTGCTCTGGATGATGAAGGCCAAATCCACGAATTAGCGCTATCAAAGCGTTTTGCAGGTCACCCATCAACAAACCTTCAATATAGTTGCATTGTACAACTATTTAATCATACAACTATTACGGGGTGCACATTGGATAATCCTGAGTTGTAAAAGGGTGGAACTTCTAGGACGCCAGTGTTATGACCTGCTTCTACCAGATAGTAATCTCCAACAATCTCGAAATATAGTGTAGCCAGGCTCCGCCATTGGATTTATCTCCATATGGAGATATGGAGAAAGTCAAGGCCTCTATGTTGAGTTGGATGCTGTCATCGGTCCTTATCTGGTTGACTAAGGATCGGCAATTAAACAAAAGCTGCTTCTAGAAGTCGGTAGGTTGTGGCTTCGACTCCGCTCAGCCAGCGACAGTTACAGGAACCGCGCCCTGAGCGGAGTCGTAGAGCTTTGCTCTTCTCGAAGAGTAGGGCAGCTGGGCTAGCCGGTCAAGTCATTTAATCCTCATTTCTAAATAAAACTTGATAGTATTCGCAAAAGCTATGCTCGGAATCAAAATAGTTCAGACGAACCATAGTTCAAAAGTACTGCTATAATCAAAGCTATTAAATCTCGTCAGCAAAGTAGAGGCTTTTATGATGACTCTCAGCGCTATCGACCAGGCTTTGGATTTTGCTCTTGCGGGTATTCTCTTCGGCTCTGTTACCTGGATTGCCGCTGCCTTCAGCATTTTTGTGGTCACCCACAAGCGCAAGCAAAAGAGAACATCTACTTTGGCAGCTCTGCCAGCGGCCAGAGTAAAGCCGATGCTCGCCCCTGCATCTGTGCCGTTGCTTCAGCTAGAGTCTGCATCTGTACCGTTACTTCAGGCAGAACCACTTCAGGTAGAGCCACTTCAGGTAGAACCTGGCATCGAGATTATTATTGAGCAGCAAACACCCAAGGTACATAGCTCACAACTACATAGCTCACAACCACCATCTGTTTCTGCCCCTGCACCCAAAACACAAAAACCAACAGTACAAAAGCTAGAGATTGTTTGTGAGCCAGTGAATTGGAAGAAGTGGAAGGTTGCGGACCTTCGGAAGGCTAGCTTTGCCAAGAGTTTTGGCGTACGCACAAGGCCGATTGGCTCCAAGCGGAACTTGCCAAAAGCGGATTTGATCGCTCAGTACGAGCAGCAGCTAAAGCGACTGACGAAGGCTGCGGATAAAGAAGTGGGTCGCGTAGAAAGCGTTGCTTAGAAGGCTCTATCGTTCACGTAGCTGCATCAGCTTTTCATAGAAAGCATCCGTATGGGGCCAGCCAACAAAGCCTGCAAACAAACAATCCCCCGTCCGATTAGCCAAAAAGACGTGGTGAACGCCTAAACGGTTTTGCCAAATCCGCAGATTGAGCCCTTCTGGAAGGTAGGTCCATAGCTGGGAAGACTCGAAGCCGCGATAGGGGGCATCCGTCATGCCAGGAATGGCCTGCAATTGACGAATAATGCGATCGCAATACGTCTCAATCGGCATCGGCACACACAGCCGGTCACGATCTTCCCAAAACTGCTGAATAATATTGCCCACAGCCGGGTGCTTCTTCATGCGGTCGTGGTTAATATCATTCACCGTGACATAGCTAGCCCGGTCAAACTTGGTGCATTCGAGCGCCACAACGCCGTCGCCACCGCCGTCGTAATTACCCGCAATCACCAGGGTCGGAATATTGGCCGCGATTTTCTCTGCCAGTGGCCGACGGTTCGCACCCAGGTCGCGGGCAATTCCCAACCCCCACTCAAACGGGTCGAACATGCGGCCCAGATGAGCGCCACCCACAGGTGAAGCCACCAATACAAAAGACTCTACCAGGGGCCACCATTCCGGATGACGGGCCAGCACTTCTAGCCAAATCAGCCCTCCCATGGAGTGGCCAACAATGCGGATAGGGGTGCCCGGATGTTCGGATTGGGTTCTGCGCGCGATCGCCTCCACCCGTTCCACCAGCGGCGCAATCCGTATCCAGGTATTCACAAAGCCCAAATTTGGTACCACCACCTTCGCCTGTGGGCAGGCAATCTGATCTGCTAGCTTGCCAATGCCCTGATTAACATCAGCCCAGCCGTGTTGTGCATACAGAATGTACGTAGGGTTAGTCATAGAAAGAAGGTAGCCTACCAGCAACTATTTGCGCGGTGCGGAAGACCGTTTGTGATCCGTCTATACAGACGCCATCTCCAGATCAGTTTGCAGCACAGAAGGCAGCGGCGCAGTGATAGAAACAGGTTTCCCACTGTGAGGATGAACAAACCGAAGTTGATGGGCATGTAAACAGTAGCCGACATCTCCTGGCCGGGCCGTACAGTCTGGCGCTGGCACACCGCCGACCGGATACAGTGGGTCGCCCACGAGCGGAAAGCCTGCCGCTGCCAGATGAATCCGAATTTGGTGCGGCCTGCCCGTAGAAATAGAAACATCTACCAAAGTCGCGTCTTCTGTGCGCTGTACAACGGTGCAATCGCTACGAGCAGGCAGTCCGTCTACAGAATGACCATAGATATAGCCCAGCTGCTGATGCGGTAGCTTGCCAATGGGATACTGGCAGGTAAAGCGTTCGGGTAGCGTCTTCGTAGCAGAATCGCCGGGCTCATCGACCATCGCTGGGCCAATCAGTGCCCGGTAAATCTTGGTCAGCGTCTGTGCATTATCTGGCGTTACCACTGCCGAGTCTTGAACCGCCGAATCTTTGGCTACCGCATTCTGAGTCGCCGTGCGCGTACGAAACTGGCGGGCTAGTGCATCTCTAGACGAATGAGATTTTGCAATGAGCATTGCGCCAGATGTGCCTCGGCCTAACCGATGAACAGGGATGGGCGTTTGGTTTGGGTAGCGCGATCGCAGCTGATGCAGCAGCGTATGCTCCAAAAAGCCGCCCCCCGGCAATACCGGCAGCCCAGACGGCTTCGCAATCACCCACAGATGCTCGTCTTCGTACAGCACGTCGAACCCTAATGGCACATCTGACTCTTGCCAGGGCGATCGCCGATAGCTAAGCCGATGGCCCGAGCGTAAAATTGTTTGGCCATCCGTAGGCTGGCCGTTCAGCAAAATCTGCCCATCAGCTATGCGCGTCTGCCATTCGGCCTTGCTAGAGTGCCGGTAGCGATCGCTGTAGTAAGCCAGAACCGTTTGACCCGCTGAAGTTTTAGAGATGCGATCGCAGTAAGTCCAGCCGTTATTCATCTTCCAAACTTACACTCTAAACTCATACAAAGAACCTTTCGATTACGGGCACATAAGGCCTTAATAATCTATCGTGATGCATGGGTTTTAATATTTGCTTATTTCTATTCACTCGCAGGTGGTTCCTTGATGGCTAAGGCGGTTCTAGCACTTCAGCAGATTGAAACAGTGAGTAAATGGCTGCGTCAGGCTGTCAGTCGTTGGACCACCATAGCCCTGCTAATAGCGCTCTCTGGCTCACTGCTTAGCGGCTGTAGCCTGCCCCAGGTCAGCGCCGAGGACCGGACGTTTCTAGATATATCGGTCGACCTGGTAGGCAGCTACACCTTGCCTAAGCAAAGCTTTGACGGGGACGCTGTGGGCGGTATTTCAGCGATCGCCTACGACGTAGCTAGCGATCGGCTCTATGGCTTGTCTGACAATCGCGATCGCCCCCGCTTCTACACCTTCACCCTCTCCGGCCAGCTAGCCAATAACCGTCAAAACCCACCCACCCTCACCATAGAAAGCGTCACCTACCTCAAAGACGCCAATGGCGACCCCTACGAGCCCCTGATGCTCGATCCCGAAGGCATGGCCCTCACCCCTGCTGGCACGCTGCTAATTTCCACAGAAGGCTCACCCAAACGCCAAATTTCCCCAGCTATCGGCGAGTACGACATCAGCACCGGCCAAATTATAAAAACGATTCCCGTCCCTGCCCGCTACCTGCCTGATATGACCGCCGAGCCCGGCAAACTTGCCCAGCAAACCAAAGGCGTCCAAGAAAACCTCAGCTTTGAAGCGCTCGCTGTCAATGTGTCTTCCGGCACGGGCGGCGTATACGAACCCTACAGACTGTTTGTCGCCACCGAAGGCCCTCTCCTGCAAGACCTGGACTTTGCCCCCGAAGTCCCTTACAAAAATCGCCTGCTGCACTACACCCTCGACCCGTATCAAACCACCCTCATCTCCGAACACTTGTACGAAATGGACTTGGCCCCCACCGGGGCAGTTCTGCACGGCGTGTCAGAAATTGCCGTACTCGACCAGAGTGGTCACTTTCTTAGCCTGGAGCGCTCATATGGATTTCAGGGCCTCGCGGTTAAGCTCTATCAGCTGGCATCGGGTGGGGCAACAGACATTAGCACCGTCGACTCCTTGCAAGGCGACACCAGTGGCATCAACCCGATACAAAAAGAGCTGGTGCTTGACCTGGCCAGCCTTGGTATGCCAGTGCAGAATTATGAAGCCATGACCTTTGGCCCTACCCTGGGTGCTCAGCGTCGCAGCTTACTCATCATGAGTGACGATAACTTCCTAGATGAGCAGGAAACCCAGCTGCTAATTTTTCAGCTAGGGATTACGAATTAAATGATTTGACTACTATTAGCAGACTAGCCGTCTCCCTCACCCTAGCCCTCTCCCGAAAGAGAAGGGTTGGGGATGAGGGCCTTCAGAAGCTAGGCAAAACCCAGCAAAATCGTTTGTGAAATTCTGTCCATTGGCAGAGGCGCTTGAAGGTAAAAAGACTAAAAAAATCAACACGTTAAACTTTTCTTAAAGCAAACTTATTCTGATAAGCATGCACTTTTATCCAAACAGGAAAAAAGTTTGAGTGGGGACTTGTCCTATCGCTCAATAATCTTAAGTGCTGGCCAATAAAGGGATTGAGCTTAAAAATGTGACTGGTGAACACAATAGTAAAATCGTCAACCTGTCGATTTAACGAACACTCCCTTTCCAAGAAATTACTATGGGTACCCCTAAACCTGATAAATTGAGCAACAGCAAATCATTATTAAAGGTTTCATAAAGAGGCACATGCGAGTCTTAGTAATCGGCGGCGATGGATACTGCGGCTGGGCAACGGCGCTCTATCTTTCCAACAAAGGTCATGATGTAGCTATTCTGGACAACCTTGTACGCAGGCTCTGGGATATGGAGCTACAGTCAGAGACGCTGACCCCCATTGCACCTATCCAAACTCGGCTTCAGCGATGGAAGGATTTGACCGGCAAAGACATTGAGCTATTCATTGGTGATGTCAACAACTATCCTTTTCTGGAGCGCTCGATGCTTCAGTTTCAGCCAGAAGCGGTAGTGCACTTTGGTGAGCAGCGCTCTGCGCCGTTCTCTATGATTGACCGTGAGCATGCAGTCATGACCCAGTCAAACAACGTGCTGGGCAACCTGAATCTGCTGTATGTGCTGCGTGACCACTTTCCCGAGTGCCATCTGATTAAGCTGGGGACCATGGGCGAGTACGGTACGCCCAACATCGATATTGAAGAAGGCTACATCACCATCAAGCACAACGGTCGTGAAGATACCCTGCCCTTCCCCAAGAGTCCTGGCTCGTTCTATCACCTGAGCAAGGTGCACGATACGCACAACATTCACTTCGCGTGCAAAATTTGGGGCCTGCGGGCAACCGATTTGAACCAGGGCATTGTGTACGGTGTACTCACCGAAGAGACTGGTATGGACGAGCTGCTAATTAACCGGCTCGACTACGACGGTGTGTTTGGGACCGCGCTAAACCGATTCTGCATTCAGGCAGCGGTAGGTCATCCGCTAACGGTATACGGCAAGGGTAGCCAAACCCGGGCACTGCTAGATATTCGCGACACGGTTCGCTGTATCGAGATTGCCTGTGAAAATCCTGCAGGCGCCGGAGAATTCCGAGTCTTCAACCAGTTCACGGAAATGTTTAGCATCAACGACCTGGCGATGATGGTGAAGAAGGCCGGGAATACCCTGGGGCTAGATGTTGAAATTAAGAACTTGGACAATCCTCGCGTAGAGGCTGAAGAGCACTACTTTAACGCGAAGAACACCAAGCTGATTGACTTAGGCCTAGAGCCTCATTTGCTGTCAGATTCTCTGTTGGATTCTGTTCTTAATACGGCGATTAAGTACAAGCACCGTGTGAATAAGAAACAGATCTTGCCGACCGTTAGCTGGCGACGAGATTAGCAACAACATGAGCATATAGCTCTCCAGAAAGAGGCCAGTTTGTAAGATTGTTGCAAGCTGGCCTTCTGCATAGGAAGTTCCTGATCAAAACACCCCGCTGGCTGAGCGGAGTCGAAGTCACAACCTACCAATTTATTCTCATGCGTATTGCTATCTTTACCGAAACCTTTTTGCCTAAAGTAGACGGCATCGTGACTCGCCTGAAGCACACGGTAGAATACTTGCAAAGCTTTGGAAACGAGGTGTGCGTGTTCTGCCCAGAAGGCGGCCTCACAGAATACAAAGGGGCAAAAGTTAAAGGCATTTCAGGCTTTCCGCTGCCGCTATATCCAGAGCTGAAGCTGGCCTTTCCACGGCCTTCTATGCGTGAGGCGATAGAAGACTTTAAGCCTGACCTGATTCATGTGGTCAATCCGGCAGTCCTGGGCTTGGGTGGCATTTATTACAGCAAATCTCTCGATGTTCCACTAGTGGCGTCCTATCATACGCACTTGCCCAAGTATTTGGAACACTACAATTTGGGCCTGTTAGAAGGTGTGCTGTGGGAGCTGCTGAAGGCCATGCACAACAACGCAGCGATTAACCTGTGCACTTCTACAGTGATGCAGCAGGAGCTGACGGAGCACGATATTGAGCGGGTGGAGGTGTGGCAGCGTGGTGTGGATACTGAGCTGTTTCGCCCGGATTTGAGGAGTGATGAAATGCGATCGCGCCTCACCCAGGGCAATCCAGAAGCCCCCATCCTCATCTACATTGGTCGCCTCTCTGCCGAAAAAGAAATTGACCGAATCAAGCCCGTTCTCGAATCAATTCCCGGCGCTAGGCTAGCACTCGTTGGCGATGGCCCCTACCGCGAAGAGTTAGAAAAACACTTTGAGAGAACGCCCACGCACTTTGTTGGCTATCTGGCTGGTGAGGAGCTAGGTGCAGCCTACGCTTCTGCCGATGCGTTTATCTTTCCATCGCGTACAGAGACCCTCGGACTGGTGCTACTAGAAGCGATGGCAGCGGGCTGTCCGGTCGTTGCCGCCAGAGCTGGTGGCATTCCCGACATTGTTACCGATGGGGTAAACGGCTTTATGTTTGACCCGACGGATGAGAATGGGGCGATCGCAGCGACCCAAAAACTGCTGGGCATGAAGGCCGAGCGCGAACTGCTCAGACAGAACGCCCGCATGGAAGCCGAGCGTTGGGGTTGGGAAGCCTCAACCCGCCAGCTAGAGCGCTACTATCTGAGCGTACTTAGGGGCAACGACGTGCTGATTGCAGCGTAGGGGCGAATGTGCTGATGCACAAAAAACCAGGCCGATAGCCGAGTTTTTTGACACTTCTCGTTCCCGTTACAAAACTTCTTGAGCAAAGGGTCGCTGGCCCGACTTGTCTACAAAACAGTCGATTGCGTCTGTCATAACGGAATAACATACAGGTGAATTTATTGACCCAGAGAAGGACTTTTTAGCCGGGAAACAGATAATCCTGTAGGATGACACCACCCATTGGGCCTAAGCTGACATGCCTGTGAAAACTGATAGTCCGACTGTTGATCGCCCATCTACTGGTGATTCACAAAGCGGTATAAAAGACATTCCTCGACCATCGCGCTCGAAGTTAAAAGGCAAGCCGCTTTACCGACTGCTCTCTGTTACTTCCATTGCGATCGCAATGGGCCTTTGGTGGGCTGTTACGTACTTTGATTTGGTCAATCCTCTTTTTGTCCCTGCGCCTGGCAAGGTGTGGGCTGCGTTTGTCACTATCCTGGCAGACGGTTACAAGGGACAGTCGCTGCTGGCGCACATCGGTTCTAGCATGCGGCGGCTACTGATAGCCTTTGTATTTTCCTTTGGCTTGGCTGTACCCATGGGGCTTGCTAGCGGCTACTTCAAACCCTTTAGGGCCGTGCTTGATCCGTTTATTGAGTTTTACAGGCCGCTACCGCCCCTGGCCTACTACACGCTGATTGTGATTTGGCTGGGTATTGAAGATGGTTCAAAAATTGCGCTGTTGTTTTTAGCGGGGTTTGCACCGCTGTACCTGGCGATGGTGTCTGGGGTGAAGCGGGTGCCACGCGATCGCATCAACGCGGCGCTTTCTTTGGGCTCTTCCCAGTGGCAAGTGTTCACCCAAATTGTGTTTCCCTCTTGCCTGCCGGAGCTATTTACTGGCCTGCGAACAGCACTGGGATTTATGTACACCACCCTGGTGGCGGCTGAAATGGTTGCGGCGGTCTCCGGTATTGGCTGGATGGTGCTAGATGCGAGTAAGTTTTTGCGCAGCGATATTATTTTTGTTGGGATTTTTATTATGGGAGCGATCGCTATTGCGCTAGACAGTGGCCTGCGCTGGCTTCAGGCTCGCTACCTGCCCTGGGTTGGTAAAGAGTAAACAAAAGAAAAATTAGAAAGAGAAATACACGAGTGCTGTATAACTGCTATGTAGCAACGGCTACTGAATTACGATAAAACTCTTACAGAAGGCTAAATCCGAGAAAATGTACGCAATTAAAAGAAGATTCCGAAAACAATACAGCCTATTGCTAGGCTTGCTTAGCATGCTGTTGGTTGTGACCGTGGCTGCCTGCAGTGGCCCTGAAGCTACAACGACTGAAGCAGGTGGCATGCCTGCAGAGTTCCGTATTGGCTACCAGGTGATTCCAAACGCCGAAGTCCTCGCCAAGAACATGGGCTTTGCAGAAGCAAGATTCCCCGATGTTGATATCCAGTGGATTTCATTTGACTCTGGCCGAGATGTGAACACTGCCATGGTTTCTGGTGGTATTGACGTTGGCCTGGCAGGCTCTGTTCCTGTTTCTACAGGCGTAGCGCAAGATCTGCCTTACCAGGTTTACTTCATCCACGATGTGATTGGTGACAACGAAGCGTTAGCTGTTACAAAGGCCTCTGGTATTACCAGTATGGCCGACCTGTCGGGTAAAAAGATCGGTGTTCCCTTCGGTTCTACAACACACTTCAGTCTGCTGTCTGCCATTGACAAAGAGGGCATTGACCCAGCTGAAGTAGACATTTTGGATATGCAGCCCCAAGATATGCTGGCAGCCTGGCAGCGTGGCGATATTGATGGTGGCTTCGTGTGGCAGCCTACGCTCTCTAAAATGCTGGATGCGGATGGTACCGTGCTAATTACGGCAAAGCAGCTCGCCGAAGAAGGCATCATCACTGCTGATCTGGGAATTGTCAGCAAAGAATTTGCTGAAAACTACCCTGATTTTCTACAGGGATACGTTGCTGCGCTAGACGAAGCTGTACAGCTATACCGCAACGACCCCGAAGCTGCTGCCGAAGCAATCTCTGAAGAGATTGGCCTAACCCCTGAAGAAAGCCTGAAGGTAATGAACGAGCTGGTATGGGTGAGCGCTGACGAACAGGCTGGTGAGAAGTATTTGGGTACGCCAGAAGCGCCTGGCGCAATGGCACAGGTGCTCAAGGACTCTGCTGAGTTTATGGTGAAGCAAGATGCTATCGAGTCAGCGCCCGATATAGAAGCCTATAACAAGGCACTGTTCAACAAAGCAGTGGTTCAGTAAGCCCTACAAGAGAGACCTTTAACAAGAGATTCACATGACAGCTTCCGCCTCTGCCACTGACCGAAAATCTGCCACGATTGATCGTTCTTACGAGGCGCTCATCACCCTAGATAGTATCGACCTTGTGTACGAAGGAGATGGCGGTGCGCCATTTACCGCGCTCAAGGACCTTGATTTGACCCTGGGAAATGGGGAGTTTGTCTGTGCGATTGGGCCGTCTGGCTGTGGGAAAACGTCGCTATTGCGAGTACTCGCTGGCTATGAAAGGCCCACAGCCGGACGCGTTACTGTGGACGGACGGCCTCATACGAAGCCGGACGCGGAGGTGGGGGTTGTGTTTCAACAGCCGAATCTGTTCCCCTGGCTGACAATTGCCAAGAATGTAGACTTTGGCCCTCGGATGAAGGGCGTGGCGCTACCCGAAAGGCTCAGCCGGGTGAGTCATTACTTGGAGATGGTTTCTTTGGAAGATGCCGCTCGTAAGCTGCCCCATCAGCTGTCGGGCGGGATGAAACAAAGGGCGGCGATCGCCCGCGCCCTGGCCGCCGACCCCAAGGTCATCCTAATGGATGAGCCCTTTGGCGCACTAGACGCCTTTACCCGAGAGTCCATGCAGATGAGCCTGCGTGATATTTGGCTCAAAACTAATAAAACTATTTTCTTTATTACCCATGATGTAGAAGAAGCGCTGTTGCTTTCTACGCGCGTGATATTGATGTACGCGAACCCCGGACGCATTGTAGAAGATATTCCAAATCCTTTTTCTGCAAAGCTTGCAGAGATGGCGCCTTCGGAGCTTCGGGTCTCGAAGGACTTTATTGAAATGCGAGAGTATTTGGTCCGTAGAATTAAAGAGTCTGGGGAGTACTAAGCCGTAAAGCTTACTCCAAGGCTTTCTTCGCTGCTTCTTCTGCCTGCTTTGCAGCTGCTGCCTTGCGCTCGCTATGACGATCTGTTAGCTCCTCGGTGTGCTCTCGTAGCAATAGCGTAAAGCGATAGAGTTCCTCCATAACGTCGATAACGCGATCGCGATAAGCAGACTCTTTCATTGTGCCATCGTCATGAAACTCCTGATAGGCTTTTGCCACCGAAGACTGATTGGGAATAGTAAACATCCGCATCCAGCGCCCCAGTATACGCAGCGTATTTACCGCATTAAACGACTGCGACCCGCCAGAGACCTGCATTACCGCGAGCGTCCTCCCCTGGGTGGGGCGAACTGCGCCTACACTTAGCGGGATCCAGTCTATTTGCGTTTTCATTAGGCCAGACACATTGCCGTGCATCTCCGGGCTAGACCATACCTGACCTTCCGACCACAGTGAAAGATTGCGAAGCTCCTGCACTTTGGGATGGGTATCTGGCACCGCGTTATGCAGCGGCAAATCCCGTGGGTCAAAAAATTTCACCTCAGCACCGAACCCTTCAATAATCCGAGCGGCTTCTTCAGCCAATAGGCGACTATAGGAACGTTCGCGCAAAGAGCCGTAGAGGAACAGGATGCGAGGTGGATGGTCAAGACTCATATTTTCGGCGTGGCAATAGGTTGCCTTATTGTGATGGTTCTACGAGCAGGCAAAGGCACTTATTCACAGACCTAAACTTTTACAGGCTGTTGGTCCTACAAAGGAGAAAGACACTTAATCGTTTTTTTGATTTCCTCTCCGCTTTCTTGTTCAGCTAAACGTAGCTCATAGGATTTTTGTAGATTCAACCACAGCTCAGCTCCAGTGCCTAGCCATTGACCCAGCCGTAATGCTGTGTCAGCAGTAATACCTCGCTGGCCATTAAGGATTTGGGTAATTCGATTGGTTGGGACATGCAACGTTCTGGCTAGTTCGGCCGCGCTCATCTCAAGCTCTTTGAGTTCACCTGACAAAATCTCGCCAGGATGGATTGCGGGACGTACCATAAAATGTTTCTCCTTTAGTGATAATCAACAATTTCAATATTGAATGGATGTTTCCTATCATCAGGCCACTCAAAGCAAAGCCGCCACTGATTGTTAATGCGGATACTGTATTGACTTTTACGATCTCCACTCAATGACTCAACGTCGCTCTCGGTCGTTATGCATTACGTCAAGCATAACATTAGTCACAAGCGTTGCGTCTACGTAAAAAACGGAGTTCAACGAACTTTTGCCCCTCGGTAGCGTAGCTGACTTTTGGCTGCGTGCCTTTGTGCAAACGTTGGCATGTCTTCCTGATGGCCCATAATGATCAGGGCATCGCCTTCATCGAGCTGCTGGTGAGGTTTGGGATGAACGAGGACCTCTCCATCGGCGTGTTTAAGCGCTACGATGATGAAAGCTCCCTGGCCCCGACGTTCTAGATCACCAATGCTGCGACCCACCAAAGGAGAGTTTGGTCGTATAGCGATTTCATTCATCTGAATGTCAATTTCGCCTAGCAACGCGTTAAGATCAGCGCGGCCATCGTTCTGGGACAGAAAGTTTACCGCATTGGGATGAGCGATCAGATGGGCCATCCGCAGCGCACCAATGCTGGCTGGTAAAATCACCTCGTCTGCGCCTGCGAGCCTTAGCTTCCTTTCGGAAGAGGGCAGCGTGCCTCTGGCGACAATCCGGAGGTTGGGATTGAGTTCTCGGGCGGTGAGGCTGATAAATACATTGGCAGCGTCGTCGGGCAGTACGGTGGCCAGTGCCCTAGCACTGTTGATGCCCACGGCTTGCAGCTGTGTTTCATCAACGGCGTTGCCCAGGTACACCAGGTAGCCGTTCTCTTGCGCTTGGTGGATTCGTGCTGTGTCGCGGTCTAGCACGATAAATCGCTGGCCGTCTGCTTTTAGCTTTTGGGTCAGCATTTGGCCCATTCTGCCATAGCCGCAGACGATGACGTGGTTCGACAGGCTTTGAATTTCTTTGGTCATTTGTCTGAGGTTGAGGGCACGGCGGATTTCACCTTCGGTGACCAGCTGCACAAAGCCTGCCACCATGTAGGCGACTGACAGTGCGCCAGCAATAATAACGAGGATAGTAAATACCCTTAAGGAGGTCGTTTCTAGCGGTTTGACTTCGCCATAACCCACGCCAAATATGGTAATCACCACCATATAAATTGCGTCTAGCAAGGTCCATCCAGCGATGATGTAGCCAATCACCGCAGCAGAAATGGTAAAAGAGAAGAACAGCGCACCTGTCAGAATGCGTTGGAATGAACTTTGAAGAGGCGATCGCAATCGAGTCAATCCTTAATAAAACTGAGGGTTTACAAAACTGCTTTCATCCTAAAAGTTATGGCCTTTTAAGATTGTATTGACGATCACCTCGAAAAAAGAAGCGCACCTGCTGTACCGCTATCTATGCCGAAGCAGCCCTACAGCCTCCGCTAAACATCAGCAATAGGTGCTATTTGCAATGCCTAAAGTGTTCTTCTTGTGTCGAAACCTTACGACAGTCATTGCCAAGTGCACAAATAAAATTGATTGACTCATCACTTTTTCTTTTGGATGAAACCCCGCCTAATCTAACGTTTGTACTTTTAATCACAAAAAGAATCTGCCAACCCATCAAAGCTTTAAAGCAACAAGTATTTATGAGATTTAGATATGCAGCAAGGCAGATTTTTTCTTAAACGGCGCAAGTTTTTAACAGCGGCGAGTCTGGCAGTTTGTTCACTGGCTCTGACGGTCGGCTGCTCACAGAAGGTAGAGGCCCCAACTGCCGCTGAGGCAGAGCCCGCTGGTGATGTCTCGGCAGCACCTGCTGGCGATATGCCTAAAGTTAGAGTCGGGTTTCAAACAGGGGACATCAACAACATCACTATGGTTGCGGCTGAAGAAGGCTACTTTGAAAAAGTCGGCCTGGATGTTGAAATGAGCCCATACTCTTCTGGCGGTGCGATGGTCCCTGCCCTCGCCGCCGGAGAAGTCGATATTACCTGGTTCTTTCCCTTCCCCTCATTGACTGCCTTTGCAACAGGCGTTGACCTCGAGGTTGTGTTGCTCGACCATGCACCCCTAACCGCAGAGCGTTTAATTGCTGGTGAGTCAGTCCCTGATATGGCCGCACTCCAGGGGAAAACGCTAGGCGTTACCATTGGTACCTCGGGTCACCATTCTCTCCTAGCCGCGCTAGACCAAGCGGGACTTTCTCAAGAGGACGTCACCCTTGTGAACCTGAAGCCATCGGAAATGGCAGCAGCTTTTTCTGCCGGAAGAATTGATGCAGCGTGGACCTGGGAACCTGCAGCTGGCAAGCTGAACGAGCTGGGTGGAGCAGATATTGCTACAGCGAAATCCGTAGGCGCCTATGCTGTTGCACTGTGGGGGGTGCGTAAGGAGTTTGCCGAAGAGAATCCTGAGGTGATGATGAAGTTCATGGAAGCCTGGGACATGGCCCAAAAGGACTACCTTGCGGATACGAAATCTGGACAAAAGTGGGAAGCTGAACGGCTAAACCTAACGCCAGAAGAGTTTGGTGCAATGGTTGATCGCCAGGGTTCGACGGTGATTCCGATAGAAGATCAGCTCTCGGATGAGTGGCTGGGCGAGCCCGGTGCGCCTGAATCTACCAACCTGTACAAGGCCTATGAAGAGTATGCGACTTTTCTGGTAGATCAGGGACGGCTGGAGAGCGTGCCCGAAGATCTCTCTCCGCTAATCAACTCTAGCTACATTGCTGATTACCTCGAGACCAAGTGATATGGCTCAGTCTATCCGTATGTCTCCTTCACAGGCTTACTCAGCTGAGTCAGATGGGCCTGAGCCAAACAGGCAAACAATGGCCCAAGAGGAGATTATTAGTCTGGATCGCGTGACGTTTGGCTACAGTCGAAAGCGTCTGGTGTTGCAAGATCTTACCCTCAGCATTCAGCGAGGAGAGTTCCTGACGCTGTTGGGCCCCTCCGGCTGTGGTAAGTCAACCATCATGAACCTGATTGCAGGCTTTTATAAGCCACTGGCAGGGTTGGTCACCCATGGCGGCGAGCCAGTTAAGGGCCCTTCAGAAAGGCGCGGGGTCGTATTTCAGGGGAATGCACTGTTCGACTGGATGACGGTAGAACAGAACATTGCCTTTGGCTTTCGGTTTCAGCCGTTGCCTAAGCTTGAAAAGCAGCAAAAGGTGAAAACCATTATTGAGCTGGTAGGCTTGCGCGGCAGCGAGCGCAAGTATCCGCATCAGCTGTCGGGCGGAATGCGACAGCGGGTAGCTGTGGCCCGCTCCATGGTGGTGCAGCCAGAGATTCTGCTGATGGACGAGCCCTTTGCAGCAGTGGACGTGCAGACCCGTGAGGGCCTACAGGAAGAGCTGCTAAAGCTGCATGAGCAGGTATCGGGGGCGATTTTGTTTATCACCCACAGTATCGAGGAGGCGGTGTTTTTGAGCGATCGCATTATCATCCTCGACCGCAACCTGGGCGGCATTTGCGACGAAACCGTCGTACAGCTACCAGAACCGCGCTATGCGCCGATGAACCGTGTTTCTGATGCCTTTAATCAGTACCGAACCGACCTGTATCTGAAGATGAAGGCCATCAGTTGAACAACCCTCAGCTGAACAGCTTAGACGCCAAGGAGACCCACCCATGCAGCTAAACCCATCCAAACAAGTCTCTCACGATATCCCTCAGTTCAAAGGGCAAGACTTACAAACCCAAGAGCTAAGAGAAAAAGGGCTGTTGTTTTGTGTGGGCATTGCCATGCCTGTGCTGATTCTGATTCTGTGGGAAACAACCACGCGGCAAGGATGGATTGACGAACTGTTTTTACCGAGTATTTCGGGAATTGTGACTCAGTTCTTTGCGATCGCCAAGAAAGGCTACGCGGGCACCCCACTAATGTCTCACGTATTGGCGAGCCTGCGCCGGGTCTTCACAGCCTTTGGCGTTGGTACCGTTGTGGGTCTGCTGCTAGGCTTACTTATGGGCTACTACAAGTACATTCGCGCCGCCTTTTACATCGCCACCGAAATATTAAGACCCATCCCACCGCTTGCCTTTATCACGCTGTTTATCCTCTGGTTTGGTATTGGAGAAGTCTCCAAAGTTCTGATCATTCTCTACGCCGGAGCGCTCATTGTTATGCTCAACACAATGGAGGGGGTACGCGCCTGCCCCAAGGAGAAGATTCTCGCGGCCCAAACCCTGGGCGCGAGCGACTTCGCTATATTTGCCTTTGTCATTTTTCCGGCTGCCCTACCAAATATTTTCACCGGCATGCGGGTTGCCCTCTCAGTAGACTTTGGCATCTTGGTGGCCGCCGAGCTGCTAGCAGGCGACCTGGGCATGGGCTACATCATTCAAGATGCCAGCACTTTCTTCAACGTAGAAGCGCTGTTTGTCGGCATTCTGATGATTGCCTTTTTTGGCGTAGTCTCTGACTTTCTGCTCAGGCTCATTGCCGCCCGCGTTGTTCATTGGCAGGGCTAATAGCTGTATATCTCTACAGCCCCTACAGTTTTTCCAATCATTTACCGGAGTAAAGTTCCATGGTACAGACCCTCTCCAACCCATCTAAGACCGCTGCGCTAGCAGAACAAATTCTCTCTGAAATTACTGCTGAAAAGTGCATTCAACTCATCAAAGACCTGGTGCCAACGGGACAGCCAGGCTGTGGAAACTCTATCGATCCAGAATTTCCAATGCCCCATGAAGAAGACATCTCCAAGCAGGTAGGAGAGCTGTTGAAATCTTACGGGCTAGATGTAGAATGGGTCGCTGCCATTGAAGGTCGACCCAACGTTGTCGGTCGCTGGAATGACGGTTTGCCCGGGCCTTCACTAATATTCAACGATCACCTGGACACCTATCCCTCATGCGATCCGCAGGAGTGGCACATGTCCGGCCACAACCCCTACAATGCTACGCTGCATGGCAACCACCTGTATGGTCGCGGCACCTCAGATACTCGGGGGAACATGACCTGCCAGCTGATTGCGGTAGAACTGTTGCGCAAGGCTGGGGTGAAAATTAACGGCGAGCTGATCTGCGCCTACACCGTTGATGAAGAGCGCCATGGTAAGGCGGGCTCGATGCATTTGCTGAATGAGTATGGGCTGACGGCTGATTATGAAGTGACGGCTGAGCCGACTTCCTGGACGAATGAGGATGAGTGGGGAATTGGGATTGCGTTGGCCCATTCGGGGCTGTGCGTGGTGGACATTGAGATGGTGGGTGTGCGATCGCACATTTGGCGCCCCGACGAAGGCGTCAACCCCATCCTTCACATGGCCCAGCTCATCGAAACCCTGAAGAACACCCCCTTCACCCACGAGCCACCCGAAATCTATGGTCCTACTCAGCCGAGCATTTGCCCGGTCAGGATTGAAGCAGGCAAAATTGGCGAAGGCCAGTTCACACCGCCTTCCTGCAAGGCTAGAGTGTGGGTCATTGGCCTGGTCCCAGGCATGACCTACGATTCCATCGTGGCAGACATGCAAAAAGTGATTGACGACATGGTGTCAAAAGATCCGACGGTAGAGGCCACGATTACCCAGGTAGAAGGCGAGACCTTTGTGCCTGCCTATATGGAAGTCTCGAAAGAGGCGGCTCACGTACAGGCGCTGTCGAGGGCCTATCAAAAAGTTCTGGGGAAAGACCCTGTGCTCTATCGCAAAAATGCCTACTGCGATACGCTGCGATTTGCCCATAGCGGCATTCCTTCGATTACCTTTGGCCCAGGTGAAGACGGCTGGGCGCCGGTCAATGAGTACATTGATATAGAAAAAGTTGTTGCCGCAACTAAAATCTATGCGCTGTTTCTGTTGGACTTTTTCAAAGTAGACCAAGGCTAGCCAGTCATTGCTTATCAGAGACTTTCCGCGCTTTCCTTTGCTCACGCAATTACAAGTACCCTGGTTTTTGCCGGGGTATTTTCTTTAAAGCTATGTCTGCTTCATTTATCACGATTCCATCGCAGCCCTATCCCCTTGCGCTGAGCCTTGAAAATGCGGCGCTGCTAGTCATTGATATGCAAAATGACTTTTGTACGCCCGGTGGCTGGGCTGACCTGAAGGGGTTTGACGTGAGCCATACGCGCAAACCGATCGAGCCGTTGAGAGTGTTGTTAGCGGCCTTACGACAAACGCCCATCACAATTATCCATACGAGAGAGGGCCATCGCCCGGATTTGAGTGACTGTCCGCCCCATAAGCTGGCTCGCTCAAAATGCCAAAAGGCTGAGATTGGCAGTGAAGGCGCTATGGGCCGATTGTTGACGCGAGGCTCCAAGAGTCATGACTTTGTGGATGAACTCCGGCCTGAACCGGGTGAAATTGTGTTAGACAAGCCTGGGAAAGGTGCTTTTGTTGCAACGGATTTAGATTTGATTTTGCGACAGCGGGAGATTAAGCAGTTGCTGCTGGCCGGGGTAACCACAGAATGCTGCGTACATACTACGCTTCGCACAGCGAATGATTTGGGCTATGAGTGTTTGCTGTTGGAAGATTGCTGTGCGTCTTTGAATTCAGAATTTCACCGGGTGTCGATAGAAATGACGAAGACAATTTTTGGCTGGGTGACAGCGTCTGCTGATCTGCTTGAGTCATTAGGGAGTGACCTTAATATTCAGTAGGCTATATTCAGCAGGCACAGGACAGTAGGCTCAGGATGCACCGCTTTGATAGAAACTAATCTCAAGCGCTTTATCGCCAGCCGAAACGTTGCGATTGACTAAATCCGACAGCGTTTTAGTCTCATGAATAATCTCCCATCCAATCGCCGAAAAAGTCTCCTTGTTGTACACATTCTCGGCTAGCAATGGATTAGTCAGCACGTGCGAAAGCGCATCTACTGCAATCATCCGAGTCGCTAATGCCCCTAGCAGTCCATCTTCATGGGGCTCTTCTGCAAACAGACCTACATATAGCTCTATGTTGTCTACCTTGCCGTACAGCTTTCGCAGCATTTCCTGCGTCTGTGCACTGCTTGTGATTTGCTCAAAGCGGGTCACTCTGGGGAATTTGTATGCTTCACGATAGTCGTTATAGCTAGCTAGCTGGGTTCTACGTCCTAGCTTAATCGTCGGTATTTCAGCCGCCTCTATCAAAAAGTCAGGCGTATTAAATAGGCCAATTTTGCTGGCGGGTTGGGCGGACGTTTCTTGTAGTAGCGGGCCAATGCCTTCATCTAGAATCATTTGATTGTTCCACAGCGACTCTAGAAGCGGCACCTGCTCACCACCATACACAAACGTCTCTGGTAGAGCGCTATGCCACCGATAAACAAAGTTGAACTCAGCCGACATCCAGTTTTCTCGGTACCATTTCTCGTTGGGAAATGACTGCGGGTCGAGAACAGCATTAAAGTGATAAGGCGTAATATGATTCACATAGTCTTCGATGACAATTTTCATAATTGTCACGATTAAGATATTTCGGGCTGTCTGAAACAGTCGCTCGTCATCCCAATTAGGATACGCTTTGGCTAGTAGGTCACAAATCCGATTGTGCTCCCGTAAGCTGATGACATTGAGCATCACATACCCAATCTGTACGTTAGCGCGCTCTACACCCATCGCGAATAGCTTGGCTTTGCGCTCAGGCGGCTGTCTGACTTCATCAGATAGGGGAATATAGAGATCTTTGAACTCTTCTTTAATCGTCCCAGTTTCAGCATCTTCATAAAAGAAGAGAGGATATTCTTCGTTGTTGATTTGCTGGCTTTTAAGCTTGCCACCTTCGAAGCGTCTAAGCTGATGCGTCGTGCGGCGATTTAGTCCGTATACCGGTGCTAAATCTATGTGATGGTTAGAGGTGTTACGCAGCCGATTATCGCGATCTGTACGCAAAAAACCATCAGTAAACCACTGCGCCCAGTAAGGAAACAGCAGTGTTGACTTATTGGAGTAAATGGTCTCGCCTTTTTGCTTACGAAAGAGACCGGACAAAGCTTCTGGGGTAGGCAGAGTAGCTTGCTGGTTAAACTGGAGATTTGGGGGCAGGTGTCGTCCTATGTAGGTTTGATCTCTCAGCGACTCCCAGGACGTATACACATCTGGTTTCTTTGGCCTATCCGTATCGGGAACATGCTCATCTAGCGTCATTAAGCTATATGGATAAGGCCGGGTTGTAATTTTATAAATCGTGAAGTTCGTTAAGAACCGATTCAGCCAGCGCGTTAACAGTTGACTTTGCTGTACTAATCTCCATAGCCAGCCAAAGTTAGTTAACAAAAACAGCTCTAGCCGATTGATAAAGCCGTCTCTAGAGGTGTCTCTTCTCAAGATTTCTGCCTGGTTGTGTATCAATTGTCTATACTCCCTGGTGGGCAAAGGATACCTTAAAAAGCGATCGCCAGCTACTGAAAAGTAAGCAGAAACAGAGTGCTGGTTGTAAGAAACGATCTGACGGGCACCTGCAAAGCCGACTGCATAACTTCTCGTTCTCGTCCTAAGTAATAAGAGAAGCCCACTTATAGGTATATCTCCCATGACTTCTCTCCGTTTTCGCGCGCGCTCCCGCTTTAGCCTCAAGGCGATCGCCACTATTTTCACATTGTCACTGGTCCTGATCGCAGGCGTCTGGGCCCCGGCCCATGCCAGTCGTCCTTCCCCGCTACTGTATCCACAATCTGGCTGGGTTACCATCGGTGCAGGTCAATCAGGTAGCCTGTACTCAACGTGCTCAAGCGATCGCTACACCCTTGGTGGTGGCTTCGAAACAGAAGGTATCTCTGGTAACAGCTTTGATGGGTTCAAAATCGTGAACGCTTATCCTGCCGACTATCGTACCTGGAGAATTCGTCTACGCAATACAGACGATGTCGCCCGCCGTGTCAAGATCTACAATATCTGTGCCAAAACTAGTGATTTTCGCTAAATATTTCCGCTAAATATAGAAATCAGCCTTGCTGGAGACAATTTTCATCCAGTAAGGCTTTCTCCGCTGTCAATTTTCAATTGTCTTTAAAACCGTAGAACAGAATACAGAAACGATAGAGTGCTTTTTCTATGCTTGAGGGGAGTGTGTTTCTATTCCAGGTATGGCAGATGCTGGCAGCTTCTCTGTATTTTTCAGCCTTGGGCCCTAGCCACATCCCCTCCTACCTTCACACCAAGGAGGGAAGACTTCACAAGCACCTTCTCAAATGGAACGGTGTCGGTTCGCCATACGCTAGCTCCCTTCAATAAAGCGTTACCGTTACCCTGTTGCCATTTCCGCTGTTTCTGGTGTGTAAAGCGTGCCTTTGCCCATGCTTACGGCCTGCTTTGGGGTGAATTTTCCCCAGGGAGTTGTCTTTTTTATGCCCTTTTCATTGACCGAAAAAGTTGTTCTGATCACGGGTGCTAGCAGTGGTATAGGTACCTCCTGTGCCCATTATTTTGCCGAGGCAGGTGCCCGTATTATCCTGTCAGCTCGCCGAAAGGAAAAACTCCACTCACTGGCTGACGAACTACAACAAAAGTATCAGGCCAAAACCCTGATACTGCCGATAGATGTACAGCAAGTGGACACTGTCAGCACTGCGATTGAGGGCCTGCCTGCCGATTGGCAAGCCATTGATATCCTCATCAATAATGCAGGGCTCAGTCGCGGACTCGATAAACAATACGAGGCCCCCTTGCAAGACTGGGAGGAAATGATTGATACCAACATTAAAGGACTGTTGTATATGACGCGGGCGATCGCACCTGGCATGGTCGCTCGAAACGCGGGCCACGTCATCAACGTGGGCTCTATTGCTGCGCGCTATACCTACCCTGGCGGCAGCGTCTACTGCGCCACCAAAGCAGCAGTAAAAGTCCTCACCGAAGGTCTCAAAATAGATTTACTCGGTACCCCCATCCGTGTGACCAACATTGAACCAGGGCTAGTTGAAACAGACTTTAGCAATGTGCGCTTTCGCGGTGATACCGATCGGGCTAAAAATGTCTACGATGGGATGACAGCGCTCACCCCCGACGACATTGCCGACAGCATTTTGTTCGCTGCAACCCGACCGGCTCACGTCAACATCAGCGAAATTTATCTAATTCCCACCGATCAGTCCTCTGGCACACTGATAAATCGGAGTCAATGATGAGTACAGAACTCATCATCGTCCTGACAGTTGTTGCGGCTTCGTTTGTGCGTGGGGTCTCTGGCTTTGGTGCGGCCTTGATTATGATGCCCGTGCTCTCCGGGATGATGGGTATTCAGGCAGCGGCACCACTCGTCGCCATTATTGGCCTCACTAACGACTCCCTACTGTGCTTTTACTATCGGCGTTCTTTTGAGTGGAAGGTTGTTTCTAAGCTCTGGACAGGATCAGTTTTGGGTATTCCGGTAGGCTTTTTGGTCTTGCGCTTTTTCCCAGGCAGCTGGATGCTCGCAGGATTAGGGGCGATGATCGTAGCTTACGCCATCTACGCTTTGATCACGCCAGCGCTCCCCGTACTCAAATCTCGGGCGTGGATATATTGCACTGGTTTTTTGTGTGGGACATTGGGCGGTAGCTACAATGTCCCAGGACCGCCTGTTATTTTGTATGGCAATAGTCAGCAGTGGAGTCAGGAAAAGTTCAAGAGCAACCTTAGCGTCTTTTTTTGTGGAAATGGCCTGATTGTGGTGTCAGGGCACCTGCTTGAAAATCATTACCCTGTCGCTGTATTACAACAATATGTGATAACGATTCCCAGCGTAGTGATAGGGCTTTTAGTGGGAACTGCGCTATCCACATTCTTTAATCCCACACTGTTTCGTAGAGTTGTTCTCGCTATGCTTATCGTCATTGGCCTTCGGCTCCTTTTGCTAGGAATACAGCCATAATCATGCGTTTACAGCTAAGAACAACACTGTTTTGACAGTTCTGCCGCATGCCAAAAGTTAGGGCTTCACAACTTCTCTTTAAAGATATTGAGACTCAATCGTATCTTGAGATACACTTGCTTTCTCTCGAATTGTTAGTCTAAATGTTAGTGCGAATAAAAGACTTTTCATCTCGCCAACTCAGTTCAAATCTCATTCCCTTCATAGATTCTTGCATAAGGAGCATCTTGTTATGGTTACAGGACTAAATCGAAAAGCGCAGGCTCCAAAAATTTCTCCAGAGAAGGCGTCTGAAAAAGAAAAAGACACTGTTACAGCCGATGGTAAAAATAGTGTTGAGGTTAAGAGCAAGCGTGTTTCAAGCTCGAACGTTTCAAGCTCGAACGTTTCAAGCTCGAACGTTTCAAGCTCGAACTTAGAGCAGATGGATTCTGAATCCCTGTGGCATGCACTCTCTCAGCATAAAACCTTTGCCACCAATCCGCCTAAGTGTATAGACAAAGCAGCAGGCTGCTATGTTACCGATACCAAGGGCATAGAATATCTCGATGGCATCTCTGGGGTTTGGTGCGTAAATGTAGGCTATGGCCGTCGGGAGCTAGCTGATGTCGCCTACGATCAAATGCTGAACTTGTCCTATGCGCCAATGACAACGGGGCACGGACCGGCTATCCAGCTAGCCCATAAGCTGGTGGAGTTACTTGGCTACGAGGGCAAAGCATTCTTCTCTACTACGGGCTCAGAAGCCAATGAGGTGGCGTTCAAAATTGCTCGCCAGTATCAGGCTCAAACGGCTCTCGCAGGCGCGGGCGCTCGCTATAAAATCATCTCTCGCTATCGGGCCTACCATGGCTCTACGATGGGCGCTTTGAGCGCAACGGCCCAAGCCGATCGCAAGCTCAAATTCGGTCCCTTAGTCCCCGGCTTTCTGCACGTAAATCCGCCCTATTTCTACCGCTTTGGAGAGGGTAAAACGGAAGAAGAATACAACGCCGAGTGTCTACGTGAGTTAGAGAGAACTATTCTCTATGAAGGGGCTGAGTCTGTTGCCGCGATCATTGTAGAGCCGATTATCTCTGGTGGCGGTGTGATTCCGCCGACAGAAGGCTACTTGCGCGGGGTCAGAGAGATTTGCGATCGCACAGGAATCTTGCTGATCTTCGATGAAGTGGTGAACGGTTTTGGCCGCACTGGCCAGATGTTTGGCCATCAGAACTGGGGTGTAGAGCCCGACATTATCTGTTTTGCCAAGGGTCTTACCAGTGGATATATGCCGCTCTCGGCGACTGTTGTCAAGCAGCATATTTTTGAGGCTTTCCTTGACGAACCCGGTACTGATAGTCACTTCCGGCATATCAGTACCTATGGTGGCACGCCTGTTGCTACCGCTGTTGCCCTACGCAATATCGAAATTATCGAGAGAGAAAACCTGGCGGAGCGTGCTGCTGAAATGGGCGAGTACCTGATGGAGCGGATGCAGAGACTGCTGGATCATCCTAACGTTGGTGACGTGCGAGGCCGGGGATTGCTGCTGGGCATAGAGCTAGTGCAAGACAAGGACAGTAAGACACCTTTAGAAGATGCCAGCGTGGCTAGCGTAGTAAAACGCTGTTTGGAGCAGCGAGTGTTGATTGGGCGAAATGCCCATACGATTCCTGGCTTTTCTAATGTCCTGATTGTTTGTCCGCCGCTAGTGGTCACTCATGAGGAAGCAGATCGACTGGTCAATAGTTTAGAGTCAGCTATTCTTGCCCTGTAAAAGAGGCGCCATCTCTCACCTCTAAAAAGGACCTGCTGAAATTGACAATTTCAGCAGGTCCTTTTTTATCTCAGTTCTGATGTTCCTTACTATCTATCTTGCTAATTCTCTTCGCCCTCGGCAGAGGGTTTTAGTACTAGCACCGGGCAATGCGCCTGCCGCACAACTCGCTCAGCTACTGACCCGATAAGAAGCTGACGAATAAAGCCGCGTTCTCCATGAGAGGGCATGACAATTAAGTCTGCCTTAACCTCTGCCGCATAATCGGAAATATTAGTTCCCGGATCGCCTATTCTCACTTCAACATCTGCTGTGCCGTAGCCCAAGTCGTAAATCTTTTTCTTCAGGAAGCTTTGAACCTTTTGCATGCGCTCATCGTCTTTTAATGTATCCCACATGGCCGCAGGATCCGCCGGATGCATCGGAGACAGAACGTGAATAATCTTTAGAACCGAGGGTTCTTCGATGTACGTCTTAGCAACAGGAATTGCCTGGTAAGAAATATCAGAAAAATCAATCGGAACGAGCACACAGTCTTTCTTAAGCCAGTTCATAGTGTTTCTCCACTTGCTCTACCGTTTCTCTAAAGTTGCTTTCGAGTTCTCCTTGCTAGGTCTTGCAGCTCTATTTTAGAGCAGGCTCTCTGGCAGGCACACCAATCTCAGCTAGCATCTCGCCAGATTTTAGCCGGGACATGTAGTGCTCCAAATCTTTTGCTACTACTCCAGAGAGTAAGAAACAGCCCAGCAAATTGGGAATCGACATAGCCAGAAGCAAAATATCGCTGAATTCTAAAACTAGCTGAAGATTGATAATGCTACCAATGAATCCACAGGCTAGAAAAAGCACTTTGTAGATGTTGACTGTGGCATCTCCAAACAGATACGTCCAAGCCATTTGCCCGTAGTAGCTCCAGGAAATCATCGTGGATATGGCAAACAGAAATCCAGCGATCGCAATGACATAAGGGAACCAGCTAATGATGGTTCCGAACGACTCTGCCGAGAGCCTGGCCCCATCCAAATCAGCTGAGGCTGGGTCGGCATACACGCCGGTTAGCACAATCACAATCGCCGTCATGTTACAAATGAACATGGTGTCAATAAAAGGCTCTAGCAGCGCAACAATCCCTTCTCTTACCGGTTCGTCGGTGCGGGCCGCTGAGTGGGCGATCGCCGCCGAGCCAATCCCTGCCTCGTTAGAGAAAACCGCCCGCTGAAAACCAATCACAATTGCACCGAGTATGCCACCGGCCAGGGCTTGGGGTACAAAAGCCGAACTGATAATCGTACCAATCGCACCAGGAATATCTGTAAACTTCACCAGCATGACCCACACGCAAGCCAGGGTGTAAATAACGGCCATCAAAGGCACCAGCAGCCCAGCTACCGCGCCAATTCGCTCAATCCCACCCAGAATAACCAGGCCCACCACCGCGACCAGAATAAGGCCAAACAGCCAGCTGGCATTTTCAAAGAACGGAATGACGTTAGCCACCGCCGCGTAAGCCTGATTGGCCTGAAACATGTTACCAGCACCCATTGTGGCGATCGCACAAAAGACCGCATACATCACACCCAGGCCCTGCCCAAGTCCCCTCATGCCAATCGATGAGAGCCCTCTTGAAAGGTAGTACATCGGACCGCCACCGACGGTACCATCGGGCTTAATCGTGCGGTACTTTTGGCCAAGCGTGCACTCCGCAAACTTACTCGACATACCTAGAAACCCAGCCACCGTCATCCAAAAGGCTGCACCGGGGCCACCCAGACGAATGGCGATCGCCACGCCAGCAATATTACCAATGCCCACCGTGCCAGAAAGCGCTGCGGCCAAAGCTTGAAAGTGTGAAACATCCCCTTCATCTTCAGGATCATCATACTTACCCTGTACCACTTCAATGGCATGCTTGAAGGCTCTAAGGTTGATGAACTTCATCCTCAACGTAAAGAAAGTGGCGCCTATCACCAGCCAGAGAACGATAAAAGGCATGCCATTTTCACCGCCAATCTTGAAATAGAAAACAAGATTCAACAGGTCGATAATTTTTTGAAATGCAGCCTCGAGAAAACCAGGAGAGGCTGTTGTACCCCCTTCTTGGGCGAAAACCGCTTGGGGAACTAAGAGAATAAACGCAATTAAAAGATAAGCCCACGTTTTAGACTTAAACAGTGTCCGTATCATCAATTTATCCATCAATATGATTACCTAAACTGTTGTCCCAAAAGGCAATAGATAACACCACTGTCCTATTTCTGGAAGCTTATAAGATTGCCCTTCTTAAGATTGTTTTAATGCTATTCGCAGCTAAAAAAAGTGATGGAATATACGACTACTGTTCTCTAATCACACAGATTCAACACATAGATTCGATTTTAGGAATCAGCGCGATTGTTGTTCGATAGATGAAATGGAGATTGCTATACTCCTGATGATTTAGTGATGATGATTCAGTGAGTGTGATCAGTCTCGCGCTCAGCTAACAGCATTTCAATTTTTTCATCGATTGCCTGTGAGTCTAACAGTCCTTTAGCAATCAATAGCTTCTCGCATGCAGAGATCCAACGCTCATAATACGACCGCTTGTCTGTTAAATCTAGCTCAGCGGTTGAGATCTCACGGGCTAACTGTTCTGTCCATTCTGACCAGCTATAGTGATGTGTGGACGCTAACTGGTTGACAATGGCAAAGGCTTTGGCCTCCCAAGGTGCTTGAAAAACAGGATCGCTATCGTTGTCAGGTGGCATAAATGGCGTTGATTGATTTGGAGAAGGAGGCATCATAACGAAGCGCTACCTTAAAGAGCTTCTAGGTGGTCATCGAATAAGTCGAGATATAGCGAATCATTGGCTGAAGCTTCTGTGCCCCAAAGTTCTTGGGCAGAGAAACAAATACTATAGACATGCTGCGGTTTTGTTGAAAGCCTTTGACCCACTGTATCTGGAAAGACAAAAACACCGTAGTCTTTGACAATTTTTCCCACCTTGCCTCTCGCGTAGCGAGGCAGGCGAGTGTAGGTTTTAGGATGTACCACCTTAGCTTTTACCCAATCGCCTATTTGAAACTGAGATGGAATGTCACTCTCTACCTGGCAGCTAAGGCCATTGCTGAACATGGCTTTAGCTGCTGTGGGCGTCATACATTGGTTACTGGTTTCAATAGGCATAGCACAACACTGAGGAATAAAGGCGGCTGAAGAAGCTGAAGTAACGTTTCTCGGTAATAAAGCTTCGAAAAGCGTAAAAAAGACTTCAGGCGTCAGCTTGGGTTAGCTGAGCGATTTTGGATTCAATCTCTGCTGGTGTCACGAAATTATGTTCGGCCATCAATAGTTCCAAGGCATATAGCCAGCGTTCGTAATAACTAGAACTCAAATACTCTCCTGGCGGCATTCTTTCAGAAGCATGACGAGTTTCATCTACGGTAAAGAAATTACCAAAGGTAGCAAAGCTCATGGCAAAAACTTTGGCTTCCCAGTCGCTGTGAAAAACAGGCTCGTCTTCCTCTATTGGTATAGAGCCCATACTTTGCATACCGCCCATATCGTGAGGACCATTCATTAGAGATAACTCCAGGATTGAATCGAGTGATAAATATTAAGAGGTTAAGACAGCGGGTATCGGCTGGACTTTGGCGGTTCCAATCATGGCATTGCGGGTGACTAGCGCTGCGAGCGCTTCTTCCGAGAGGTTTTCAGTCCCTTCAGGTTGCTCAGGAAGAACAAGATAGCGAATGTCAGCGTTACTATCCCATACGCGGACTTCAGTCTGTTCTGAAATTTCCAAGCCAAATTCTTTGAGAACGCTACGAGGCTCAATCACTGCGCGCGAGCGGTAAGCGAATGACTTGTACCAGGTGGGTGGTAAGCCTAAAATAGCCCAAGGGTAGCAAGAGCACAGGGTGCAAACGACAAGGTTGTGAACTTGTGGCGTATTTTCGACAACAACCATATGCTCGCTAGAAAAACCGGTTAGGCCCAGTTCTGCGATCGCACTAGAACCATCCTCCAACAGTCGCTGCTTAAAATCAGCATCAGCCCAGGCCTTAGCAACAATACGAGCGCCAATATGAGGTCCCACCTGTGTCTCATAGGTGTCGATAATAGTATCGAGCGTAGCCGAATCTACAATCCCTTTTTCAATTAAAAGTGCTTCAATCGCCTTTACGCGGAGTGCGATTGAAGCTTCGGGGCGGTGGTGATGAGACGCCATAAGCGAGTTCAACAAAGTATACTACCTTAAAAAATATTCTATCAGCATTACACTGTTTTTTAGACTGCACAGAAAATAAGAGAAGATACCCAAGCAACCCACCCAATAAGATCAGTCAATCTATGACCATCGTCAACACATATACCCATCCATTCCCACTGCCTCTAGAGAAAACAGCCTTGCTTGTTATCGATATGCAAAATGACTTTTGCCATCCTGATGGATTTAATGGAAGTGAACTAGGTCTTGATATGAGTGCGGTTCGCAGCATCATCCCCGCTGTTCAAACCCTGTTAACCTGGGCCAGACAAACCGGGGTCAAGACTATTTTTACCCGAGAAAGTCACAGTGCGAACCTATCAGATTTATCCGCCAGCAAAAAAGTGCGCTACGCCAACGCAGGCTCTCCTATTGGTCAGGTCGGTAAAATGGGCCGTTTTTTAGTTAGAGGAGAACCCGGCGTAGCCATTATCGAAGAGCTACAACCCTTACCAGAAGAATGGCAGCTAGACAAGCCAGCGCACTCTTGCTTTGTTCATACCTCGCTCGATCAAACGCTACAAGCTCATGGTGTTACGCATCTACTCATTGCTGGGGTAACAACACAATGCTGCGTGCTAGCCACCTATCGCCATGGAAATGATTTGGGTTACCATTGCCTACTTCTAGATGACTGCTGCGCTGCTTTTGATCCTAAAGACCACGTTGCTACACTGCAGACGATTCAGTCTGAAGGGGGGGTGTTGGGTTGGGTAGCCCATTCATCGAAACTGTACGAGGCAACGATAACGCCATCATTAGTGGATTCGTAAAGCTGGCACCTTATATTGCTTATTCGGCAAGCCAAAAAGTTATTTCCTTGCGAAAGTTGTGTATTTGACTACAACAAATGCGGGTTGACTCACCTACTGTTACTAAAGATAAGTCCTTTTACTCACGGTAATGATTGTTGCGGCTTTGTCGTGTACATAGCTGAGTAAAAGTGAATGTTGTAAGGTCTATATCCCATGTTACTAAGGCAGATAGCAGCTGTTTCTGTGAGTAGTTTGTTGTGGGTTTCTTGTGCGTCTCCTGAGGCGACAGAGACATCTGCAACAACGGAAGTCAGTGCCTCAGACAACGAGCTTACACCGGTCAAAGCTGGTCACCTGGTCGCGCTTGATATGGCCCCTTTGTTTGTTGGTGTTGAGTCAGGCTGCTTTGAAGAGAAAGGGCTGGCCGTCGAGACTGTGCTGTTTACCAACCCAGGTGACAACAACGCTGCGCTGGCTGGTAGCCAAATCGACTTCAGCACAAATCCCTTTACCCTGCCATTTTTTGCGGCGAATAGCGGCGTACCGATTAAAACGGTTGCCGCAGCCGGTGGGTGGGGGGTCATGCAGGTTATTATCAACAATGAGTATGGGGTTGAGTCCATCTCAGATTTAGTGACTTTTGTATCAGATAATGCTGATACAAAGCTAAAAATCGCAACCCTACGAGGCGACACGCTAGAGCTTATTTTAGTCGATGCGTTTGAGGAAGCCGGTGTGTCACCCGGCGACTTTGAGATGGTTTACTTTGATGATTTGTTGGCTATGGTTGATGCCTTTCGCGTAGGGGAGGTTGATGTTTTAAGTCACATTAAGCCCTACACCACTCAGTTTGTGACCAGCGGTGAGGCGACAGTACTCACCGACAATGCTGAAGTATGGTCTCCGACCACACCGAACACGGTCGTCAGCGTGTTGGATAAAACGCTCAATGAACGTCCAGAAGTGGTTGAAGCTTATATTCAGGGGCTGCAATGCGCCGCTGAGATTATTAACACAGAGCCAGAAAAAGCCGTTGAACTGCTGACGGAGGGAAATTATTATCGGGTGGATGATGGCGTCTTGCTAACAGCGTTTACGACTCAGCCAACCCCTATTACCTTTACGCCTGATTTAGAGGCAGTGCAAACCGTCGTCGATAAAATGGTGGATCTTCAATATATTGAGTCGGATGTTCCGGCGAAGGATATTTTTGACACCACTATTGTAAAAGAATTAGAGCAGTAGCATGAGAAACGGCAGAGGAGAGAGAGAGACTTGGCGGCAGTCGCTACTGCCCGTTGTGTGTGGCTTAATCTCCTGTGGCGTGTTTGTAGCGATCTGGGAAGGGATGGGCCAAAATCCAGCTAATCCGATTACTCAGGTTTTGCCCCCGCCCTCTCAATTCCTACCGGTTTTACTAGAAAGCGATTTTAAGATTGGGCTTGGGGCTCAGTCGGCTTCTATTTACCAGTCGGTAGCGGTCACCTTAGTCAGGGTTTTAGCGGGTATGACCATCGCCTTTATCGGCTCTATTTTATGCGGGCTCTTGATTAGTCTCTCCAAGTGGTCTGAGCTATTTATTTTGCCGATATTGGGTTTAATTGCGCCAATCGCACCAATCGCCTGGGTTCCCTTGGCGTTAGTCGTCTTCGGTGTGAGCAACTTAACGGCGGTATTTATTGTTTTTATGGGGGTTTTCTTTACGCTGACCATTGCTACAGTTGCTGAAATTAAACGAATCCCCGAAAATCTGTTGATGACAGCTCAAAACTTAGGGGGGGGGAGCTTTAATCGATGGCGATGGGTGATTGTTCCTGCGGTATTGCCGGGCGTTTTTACCTTGCTACGGCTTAATTTTATTGCGGCTTGGATGGCTGTATTGGCCGCAGAGATGACGGGGCTGCGAGACGGCTTGGGCACGGTGGTAATGACAGGTCGTAATCTGTTTAACAGTGACTTAATCCTGCTGGGCATCTGCATTATTGGCATCACTGGGTTTGCAGTGGATAGATTGCTGTTATTTATTC
The DNA here is from genome assembly GCA_038531675.1 of Cyanobacteria bacterium J06581_3. GTDB lineage: Bacteria > Cyanobacteriota > Cyanobacteriia > Phormidesmidales > Phormidesmidaceae > Phormidesmis. The sequence goes on along the minus strand of JBCBBK010000015.1, from coordinate 69,226 downwards.
AGCGCCGTTTTTTTTGGTGGCAGGTCTAGACGATGACCGCTGATAACTTTATTGGCAATTCTATTTTGACCTGTCAGGCCCTTTCCAAACGATTTTATGAAGGTAAGCAAGCCTCAACTGTTTTGGCCGATGTCAACTTAAACGTTATCCAGAGTGATTTTGTCACTATTTTGGGGCAATCAGGTGGGGGGAAATCTACTTTGCTTAAGCTGTTGGGCGGATTCATTGCGCCTAGCTCAGGTGAGGTTCTTTTTCATGGAGCAACGCTAAAAGGTATCACCCCCAGAATTGGAATGGTGTTTCAGGAAAATACCCTTTATCCCTGGCTAACGGTTGAAAAGAACATTGGCTTTGGCTTTAAGATGAAAGGCCAAAGGCCTGCTCAGTATACCGCTCAGGTGCACAATGTATTGGAGCAAGTAGGCCTGTTCCCTGCCAGAAAATTGTTTCCACATCAGCTCTCTGGAGGGATGAAGCAGCGGGTGTCCATCGCCAGATCGATTGCGGTGCAGCCAGATGTGTTGCTATTAGATGAGCCTTTTTCCGCCCTCGATATTCAATTGAGACGACGGCTGCAAACCTTTCTCTTTTCCATTTGGCAAAAGACGGCGACGACAATGGTGTTAGTTACGCACAATGTTGAAGAAGCCATATTACTAGGGCAGCAGCTGATTGTGATTGGGGATAGGCCAGGGCGAATTATTGAAACTGTGAATATTGCTGACGACCGGTTTCGCGATCGCTACAATCCTGACTTCTTAAAACTACAGCGCCATTTGGAAGGTGTGATCGAAAAGGATGCGAATATCCAAGAGACATTTAGAAAAGCAGAGTAACAAACTGTAGCAACGATAGCGACAGTTATGCGCTCTCTTCTGATATTAAACAGAAAAACCAATGTTATTCCCGGCGGGGATTGGAGCGGGTGTGATGAAAAAGAATTGGAAGCTGCCCTGGCTAGGGTTTGCCCTGACCCTACTGGTGGTATTTGTGGGCGCAACGGCTGTTCGTAGTCAAACGCCTGATCCCTTAGTAATAGAGCGGACGGGTGAGTTCTGTGTAGATGACTCAGCGTGCTTCAACCGCTACCACCCCGATATTCCGCCTGCGGCTATGGCTCAGCCGGGCCAACCGATTGTGTTAGGCACCCGCGATGCTTTTGACGGGGCATTTGGCCCGGACTCTACGCCCGAAGACGTGGTCGCTGCTGATTTATCATTAGTACATCCCATGACGGGGCCAATCTATATTGAGGGTGCTAAGCGAGGGGATGTGCTCGCGGTGACGCTCGAAGACATTGAGCCAGATCCCTATGGCTATACGGTAATTGCGCCTGGGTTTGGTTTTTTGCGTGATTTGTTTCCCGATCCATACATTGCAAACTGGAGCCTTGATCGCACCGCTGCAGTCTCAGCAGAGATTCCCCAAGTCCGGATTCCCTTTGCCCCCTTTTCTGGATCGATGGGTGTGCTGCCTGGCGAGCCTGAGCTAGACATTTTTCTAACCCGTGAGGCTGAACTCGCGGAGGTAGGGGGGATTTCTCTTACACCTCTCCCAACGGGGGCTTTGCCTGCTGATTTGTGTGGGCCTGAAGGGACTGATAAAGATCGCTGTATTCGGACGATTCCGCCGCGTGAGAATGGCGGGAATATGGACGTGAAGCAGATGCAGGTAGGCACGACGATTCTGTTTCCCTGCTTTGTGGATGGCTGTGGGCTATTTGCTGGGGATGTGCACTATGCCCAAGGCGATGGAGAAGTCTCGGGGACTGCCATTGAAATGGGTGCAACAGTTACCGTATCGACTGAGATTCGTGAAGGGCTGGGCGCCCAGGTCAAAGCCCCCCAGTTTGAAGGCGGCGATCAGCTAAAGGCACTGGCACCGGAGAAGTTTTATGCGACGACGGGGATTCCGATTAAAAAAGCAGGTGAAATTCCGCCCTATCATACCTATTTGAACAGCGAGGTGTTAGAGCCTCTGAGTAACCTGTCGGAAGATCTGACATTGGCCGCTCGAAATGCGCTGATTGATATGGTGGATTATTTGGTAGATAACCATGAATTGACTCGTGAGCAGGCCTATGTGGTGGCCAGCGTGGCAGCAGACTTGCGGATTGGCCAGCTCGTAGACGTGCCCAACTATCTGGTGTCTGCAATCATCCCGTTAACCATCTTTCCTGAGTCAGCTGTCTCCCAGAATAGTTTGCAGAATATTTCCCAGAGCAATGTCCAAAGCAACGCCCAAAGCAATACAGAGGTAGCCGTTCGGTGAAGCGTCGTGATTGTTTCAAGGGCATGGGGGCGATCGCACTCTTCCCACTGGCCCATACCCCCTTTCCTCAGTGGAAGGTGTATCGCAAGCTGCATCTGTTTATTGCGGTCAATCGAGAGGACACTGTAGCCTACGATTTGGGTCAGGAGATCGCCCACACCCTCGCCGACGAGATTCCTGAGTCCAGAGCCATGGTGACCCGTGCCCGCAATTCACTGCGGCTGGCCAGCTTAATTAGTACACAGCAGCTCGATGTGGCCCTTCTGCCTCGGGCAGAATTAACCGCCTGGCAAGCCGATCAATCCCCCTACGACCAGCTACAGGCTACAGACTTGAAAGAACTGTTCGAGGTAGACGACTATGTTTTGATCAGCCGTGATGATTTCCGTTCAGAACACGCGGCCTGGATTAAGGAGACATTGAAAGCGCATTTGTGATCAAACACTTATAATCAAACAGCTTTACAGTCAAACAGTCTTCAGCAGGTTATCTGAACCACAGCGTTTTCAAGATAAGGAACATGTTCCTGAAGCTGAAGGTTGACTGCTTCGGCGATCGCCTGTCCTTCTTTCACTGAAAAACTCTCAGTCACAACGACATTGAGTTCTGCATAAAGCCGGTGTCCTAGCCACCTGGCCCGAATAGTTTCCACTGATTTCACATTCGTCACATGCTCTGCGGCATGACGAAGGGTATCAACAAGATCGGGGTCCACGCCATCGAGCAAGTGCGTAAAGATAGTTTGTCCTGATTCCCACACAATCTTGAGCAACAACCCTGTAATGACCAAACCAATTAGCGGATCCGCCCAGGCATACCCTGCCCAAACGCCGATTGCACTGACCAGCACAGCTAAACTCACTAAACCATCAGCCAGCGCGTGCTGTCCATCAGCGACTAACGCTGCGCTATTAATTTCGCGTCCCACTCGCATACGAAAGATCGCGACGGTTTCATTGCCAATGAAGCCAATGAGCGCAGCCACCGCCAATGCGCCCAGATGGTGAATAGGTTGGGGATGGTAAAAGCGATTGACAGACTCATAGGCCGTAATCAGGGCACTGAGCAAAATGACACCGACAACGGCTACCCCTGCCAGGTCTTCGACCCGCCCGTAGCCGTAGGCAAACCGCTTTGTTGGTTTGCGTCGCCCCAGGATGAATGCCACGCCCAGCGGTAGGGCGGTCATCGCATCACCCACATTGTGAATCAGGTCAGCTAAGAGTGCGACGCTACCCGACAGCCAGAATACACTTGCTTGTGCGATCGCCGTTATGACGAGACAAACAAGCGATACCTTCACTGCCCAAAGCCCACGCTCTGAGGTCGCAATAGCAGGATCAATTGCGCCATGGGTATGGGTGTGCGTATCCTCACCGTGTTGATGAACATGATGAGGCGAATAGGTCAGAGATTTGGGAATAGAGAGTTGTTTCATAGATGCCATACTCGATCAACACAGCGTGTGTCCGACTTGAATCAAGGCTGAACTCTTGCGGGATATTGAGCCTTATGAATTTTCAGAATTGTTCTGGAATTGAGCCGATTAACCTCTGGATTGCGCTTGAGCGAATTAATAAAATTCAACAGATCATCGTTGCTTCTGTAAATGTATTCCAGCATAATGTTGAATTCTCCAGTGACTGAAGCAATGTAGCTAATATTTTCCTGTGAGGCGAGTGCCTGAAGATCTGACTCGAGGAAGCTAGGGGCAACGTCAAGCTCAATATAAGCGACGGTTTCGTGCTTTACTTTACCAGTATTAATGAAGGCACTAATACTAATAATTGCTTCATCTAACAACCGCTTAACGCGATAGCGAATAGTCGCCTCTGGCGCATCAATAGCCCGTGCGATGTCGCTATAGGCGATACGGCCATTGCCCTGTAAAAGCCCAATTATTTTGAGATCCAGCTGATCAATTTCGTAACCATTTACCGCTTCAGCAGACAAACCATTTTGGGCTGTTACCATCGTCACTTAGCTATAAACGAACTGAGTCCAACACATTTTATTCTAAAAATAGAAATTCATCCCCAACGAATGCCGTCAGACTTTTCGAAAATCTTCCTGATTGGTAGGAACAAAAGGGGTTTTCTTGCGAAAATCTTAGGCATTCAAAGAACTTTAACGCTTTTAGTAAACGAAGTGTATTGTAGTTAACTGTTTGTTATTGAGGAAAACGTTAGCTTTCGTAAAACATAACAACGTCAATTGCAGTCCTGTCATCGCAGCATTAGAGCTTAATCAATATGGTGATGTCAGCACAGCACTCTGACTATCTTCAAAAGTCACCACCTGGATCTTCTGGTTTGGATATTTCTGGTTTGGGTATTACAGTGACCGGCCTAACGAAATATTTAGGCGGCAAGGTTCTGTATAAGGACTTTGACCTGGAGATTGCCAGTGGGAAAATCACCTGCATCTTTGGCCCCAATGGATGTGGTAAATCGACGCTGATAAATATGATCGCAGGGCTGATGCCGATAGATGCAGGGCAGCTGCGCTTTGGTGGAAAAACGCGATCGCAAACCAAAATCGGCTATGTCTTCCAAAATTATCGAGACGCGCTATTCCCCTGGTTACAAGCTGTTAAAAACATCGAATATCCGCTCTTGAGCACGGGCTTATCCCGAGTGCAGCGAAAGGCAAGGGTAGAAGAATTAATCGATCAATTCGACGTTCAGTTTGATCTATCGCGCTACCCTTACGAACTCTCGGGCGGTCAGCAACAGCTGGTTTCAATCATGAGGGCACTGGCCACTCGGCCCAATATTCTCTTTTTAGATGAACCCTTTTCCGCCCTAGACTACGAAGCAACGCTCGCCATTCGCGACAAGCTTCAGACAGTATTTACCGCTACTGGCGTCACTATTGTCATGATCTCTCACGACTTGGAAGAAGCTGTTTATCTGGCAGATCATATTTTGCTGCTAACTAAGCGCCCGACTCGATTGGCAGAGCGAGTTGTCTTTGAAGCTAAGCGTCCCCGCACCCTAGAAACCCTCTCAGATCCAGATTTTGTAAAGACGAAGGCGCACAGCTTAGAAGTATTTCGCCAGGAGGCCAATTAATATGCAGCGCTATCAAAAGCCTCATACTGGCTGGGCCAAGCTATCTCCCTTTTTGGTTGCAAACATAGGGACACTGGTCTTTATTTTAATTTGGTGGGTCGTAACGGCCTTAGAACTGGTCCAGCCAGTGCTGTTACCCAGCCCAGTCTCCACTTTCCTTGCGCTTGGGACAGGTGTGCTAGGAGGCGATCTCTTATTAGACTTTTGGCTGACACTTTATCGCACGCTCTATGCGTTTGTGATTGCAGCTATTCTGGGTGTTCCCGTAGGCATCTTGCTAGGCTCCAATGAGCGACTGTACAAATCTTTCGAGTTCTTGATCGACTTCTTTCGCTCGACGCCAGCCACAGCTATGTTTCCGCTGTTCTTAGTAGTGTTTGGCATTGGTGACTTTTCTAAAATCGCAGTCGCTGCGTTTGCTGGGGCGCTTGTCATCTTTTTCAATGTTGCCTATGGCGTTATGAACACCCGCAAAACGCGAATTATGGCAGCAAAAGCCATGGGCACACCGAAATGGCGTATTTTCATCGATGTTATTTTCTTTGAAACCCTACCTCAAACCTTTATCGGCTTACGTACGGCGATTTCGCTGACGCTGGTTGTCATTATTGTGGCAGAGATGTTCGTGGGTTCTACCAACGGGATGGGGCAACGCATTATTGACTCGCAACAGGTGTTTGATATGCCAGGAATGTATGCCTCCATTATTGCGACAGGCGTTATGGGCTATGGGCTCAATCAGCTCTTTTTGCTAACTGAAAACAAATTTATTCACTGGAAAGGAAAATAGGGTTATGGATAAGTTCTCTCTGAGTCGGCGAAAGTTTGTTAAGTATGGGGCTCTGACAGTGGGCGCAGGTGCAGTGACCGCCTGTGGTGGCGGTGCATCGGATACAGCTACTTCTGACACTTCAAGTGATGTGTCAGCCGAAGGCGGTGGTAGCCCCGAGCTGATTGTTAAAAAAGAAAAGGTAGTGGCCTCGTGGTTACCGATTATGCAAACAACAGCTTACTACGTTGCCCTGAAGCAGGGGCTATTTGAGGAAGCTGGGATTGAGATTGAATCGGTAAAGTTTGAGAATCCTAACCAAATTATTGACTCGCTGGTCTCGGGACGTGCTGACTTTGGGCCGCCTGGCACGGCTGCTGGCATTGCTGTCCTTGCAGAGGCGAAAACGCCTGGTACGTTTAAGGTGTTTGGCTTACAGGGCGGGGGCGTTAAAAGTAGCTTGATCAACGATGGTCTCATTGTGACGCCAGATTCGGCTATTACTTCCTTCAAGGACCTTGAAGGCAAAAAAGTAGGCACCATTCCGGGTATCCAGTGGGAGACGATTCTCTCCTATGTGCTGAAACAAAATGGGCTAGAGCCCGGTAATAATGTCATGATTGAACAGATGGCCGTTGGCCTGCATCTACCCTCTGTGGTCTCTGGCGCCGTGGATGCTACTCTGTCGCTAGAACCCATCGGCTCGATTGCCGAAGCGACCGAGCAAGGTAAGCGAGCGATGACCAATCCTGTCTCGATGTTCATCTCCGATCCGTTCTATTCAGGTGCTGCCGTACTCACCTCTAAGTTTTTGACCGACCGCCCTGAAGTGGCGAAAAAAGTAGTGCAGGTGATTGACGAAGCGACCAAAATTGCCAACGAAGATTTTGATAGCGTGCGACCTATTATCTCCGAATTTACGGCCCTTGAGCCTGAGCAGGCAGCCTATGTTGCTCAGCCACTGCTCAAGCGGTTTGACGATCTCGACGAGACTGATTTAGACTCCTATCAAAAGTTCATTAATGTTTTTGTCGATGAAGAGGTGCTAGATGAAGAGATGGTTGCGAAAGAGCTGGTACTAGACAAATCAGAACTCGCGTGAGGCACAGCGAGTGGTCCTTAGAAGCCGCCTAATTTTTTGGAGCATATGTATTGTTCTTAGAAGCCTATGCAAGAAATCCTGCCGAAAGCATACCATCGTCATATTCCCCACAATGCGGATGACAGCGCAAAAATTCTACACTCTGAAAAGGACGTTGGCTTTTTCGAAAAACAGATTGTCTGTATTCATCACCTGCTGATCTCGAAGGGATATTTGCCCAGCTTGGACTCTATTCGTCGTGCTGCTGAAGAGGTAGACGGACTGTTCGACGACCAGCAGTCTTCAGCAGACCTTCCTGGATTCTTTCCCGACTTTTTGAAGGGTCGTTTGCCAGAGTACAGCGAAAGGCGAGTACTCGCGGTTGAAGAAGTGTTCTGCGAGATGGGTTTTGTTACACGCGAGGAGCTACAGCAAACGCCGGATGAGATTGTGCCGGATAGAGTTGAGGGAGGCGTTGGCGTTGGTGTAGAGCGCTACTCACCTTACATTGACAAAAAGACATACCCAAAACCCAAATACAGCCCAGGTGATGCAGTCCAGGTTGCGCCTCACTCAAAACCCGGTCATATCAGAGTCCCTGCCTATCTGCTTGGAAAACGTGGAAAAGTAGTCAGCTTTCAAGCTATGCTTTCTAACCCGGAGGATGTCGCTCACCTGAAGTCAACGGTTGTTCGTCTTCCCCTTTATTTAGTAGAGTTTGAGATGACAGAAGTTTGGGGCGATCGCTGCCCTAGAAAAAGCCTTAAGGATAAAGTCAAAGCGGAGATCTACGAGTCCTGGCTGTCACCAACTTAATTGCTTACCACTTTGGTTATGACCAACCTTTCCGAACCCAACCACTCACCACCCCATGACTCAGAGAATCTAGAGGCCCATAGCCACAGTCATGACCCTATTGATGACAACGAAGCATACTGGGCTCAAAAAACTCAAACAATCCAGAAGCTTCTGGAGCAAAAAGGATTCTTTACCGCTGCCGAAGTCAGGCGCGAAATAGAGCGGCAAGACTCAGTCACGCCTATGTTAGGCGCGCGCTTAGTGGCTCGTGCCTGGATAGATCCTGACTTTAAGCAGCGCTTGCTAGCAGACGGTAAAGCTGCCTGCCGAGAGATGAACATCGACACAGTAGAAATCAAGCGGCTTCAAGTTGTTGAAAATACGCCACAGGTGCATCATGTCGTGGTGTGTACGCTTTGCTCCTGCTATCCCAGGGCCATTTTGGGCTACCATCCTCCTTCCTGGTACAAAAGCACAGCCTATCGTAACAGAGTCGTCGTCGATCCTCGTGGCGTGCTAGCAGAAGAGTTTGGCACAATTATTCCAGAAACTGTTGAAGTAAGGGTGATGGATAGCACAGCAGATACTCGTTATTTGGTGATTCCGCTCAGACCGGCAGGGACTGAACATTGGTCCGAGACGGACTTAATCGCACTGATCAACCGTGACAGTATGATTGGTGTGTCGTTTACTGAAAGCCCAGAACTAGCTTGAATACGAAGCCATGACTTTAGAAAAAAGACTGTGTTTATGGATGTTGATGCCACTCTTAGGCGGATGCACGTTTCTGACCATTGAAGAACCAGACCCAGTAGCAAACACAGCTTCCCCAATTGAAGAGTTAGACCCAGTAGCGAGCACAGCTTCCACAGTTGAAGCGTTGGAAACTGAAGAATCGGATTTATTAACTGGCGTAGAGTCCGGAGTCGAAATCGAATTTGTCGAGAGCGCACCCAAAGACCGTTTTGTCATCACTAATACGGGGAGCTGCGCACTAGAAGAGCTGATGCTTGAACTCGACCTATCGCAAAGTGCTGGGATGTTGATATTTGATACCTCTGCAGCTGGTGCAGGCGTGGAGGTTTTTCAGCCATTTGAGGTTGAACAGGGTGACATAGTGCAGCTTGCTGCTGATAGTGTTAATGATGGTGATGTCGCACTCGCACTGCGCGTTGTCTCTCTAGCGCCGGGCGACACAGCAAGCTTCACAATTGATGTAGATGACACGCTACCGCGCGGTGAGTTAGGACAAATCCGAGTAACAGACTCGGAAATTAGCGGCGCGATCGCCAGCATTACCGTTGGCGAGTCAGAAACGACATCAACGGCATTTGACAATGGAAGTGTGGCACAAGCAAATCTGTCGGACTGTCTGCCAGTTCAATAATCTGCCAGTTCAATAAATCGACTTGATAACAACAGTCTATGCAGTGTGGAGAAAAGAGAGACTTACCTTGGAACTTTTAATGTTGCGTTCCTTTTGGAGCGGCCCTACCGATTTAGATGAGCTAATCCATCAAACCGTTGAGGGAGGATTTGATGGAATTGAAGGCCCCATCCCTGACGATGCTCAGCAAAGAACCGTGTTGCGTTGCCTGTTGCAGAAGCATAATCTTGTCTTTATCGCCGAAGCCACCACTGGGAGCGACCCCAATAGCCCCAGTGACTGGTGGATTCCTCGCCCAGATCGGACTGTGGACAATCACCTACAGGATCTCACATGGGTTGTGAATCACGCCGCCGAGATGGAAGCTTTATTTGTTTCAACCATGTGCGGCTATGACGCCTGGTCCTGGCAACAGCAGGTTGACTTTTTTGGTCGTGCCCTAGAACTAGAACAACGCTCCGGCATCACCATCAGCTTTGAAACCCATCGGAGTCGCTCCCTGTTTAATCCCTGGATTACCCGCGACCTATTGAACGAATTTCCAAAGATGAAACTAACCTGCGATTTTAGCCATTGGTGCGTGGTCTGTGAGCGCTTAATTGATACAGAGTGGCCGATTTTGGAACTGTGCGCTGAACGGGCTCAGCACATTCAGTGTCGTGTTGGATATTCCCAACATGCTCAGGTTGCCGACCCAAGAGCACCTGAGTCCCAAGCAGCGCTAGTGGCTCATGAACGGTGGTGGAGCTTGATTTGGGAAAAACAACAGCAAAGAGGCATGAGCCTCACCACGATGATGCCGGAGTTTCTGTACGATGGATATATGCAAACGCTGCCTTACACAGGTCTACCTGTAGCCGATGTTTGGGAAATTACCTGTTGGATGGGCCAGCGACAGCGACAGAGATTCACTCAGCGATAATCCCGAAGATACTCTGAGGGTGGTCTACAACCTTTACAAATTATTAGTTTTTCCACTCTCTGTCACTAGCAGTATCTATCGAGACAACGCCAGTCGGTAAGGTTCGCTAGTGTCTAAAGCATATGCTAATCCAAGACTCCTAATTCTGTCACTTTTAAATTCTCTGAGACAAAAGCAAGCGTCTAGAGCCGGTATCTCCTGGGAACCGATGGCATCTCTTATTGAATAGGTCTAGAGCATGATGTTTTCGTTAAGCAACAAAGTTGCAGTTGTGACAGGAGGCGCCTCTGGCATTGGTGAGGCTATTGTTAGGCGGTTTCTCAAAGCAGGCGCTACGGTTTACTCTATCGATTTGGTGAACACCGCTGTGGATGGAGCCACCGCGTTAGTAGGCGATGTCTCGAAAGAGGCGGATATTCAGGCTTTGTTTGAGAAGGCCGCAGCACCGACGGGCCATATTGATATCGTGGTTAATAATGCAGGCATACAGCCGCTCGGCATTGCTTTTGCAGAGCTGAGTGAACAGACGCTCCGTCGGACATTTGAAGTCAATGTGCATGGGGTCACGTTTGGAATAAAACACGCACCTACCTTCATGCCCAAAACAGGGGGACGTATTATTAACACGACATCCTTTGTTGGCATGATTGGCATTCCTCTTGGGTCAGCCTATGCAGTTTCCAAAGCGGCGGTCACCCACATTACAAAATGTGCGGCTATTGAGCTGGCCCCGAAAGGGATTACAGTGAATGCGATCGCCCCCGGCACCGTCCTCACCCCTGCTGTCACCAACATTCCAGACAATCCTGAAATTCCCTTTGTAGCCGAGCGAACGCCATTAGGGCGCTTGGCGGCATCGGAAGAAATCGCCTCAGCGTTCCACTTTCTCGCCAGTGATGAAGCTGCCTATATCACTGGCGCAATTCTGCCTGTGGATGGTGGCATTCTGGCCGGATGGGAGCGTTACGACTTACCTGACCCTGACCCTCAATTTATGAGGCCTTAATTTGTGGTGTCTTAATTTATGACGCCTTGATTTATGTCTTTTGCAATCAACAACCCAAGAGAATTCACCATGATCAATCGATTAAAACCTAAACCCACCAGCATTGAGGCAATCAACGCCGCCATCCTAGAATCCGCTGCTGCTGGCCTAGAACATGCCGCCACCATACCTGCGACAGCTTACACCTCACAAGACTATTTTGAGTACGAGAAAGAAACAATCTTCAAGCAAGAATGGCTTTGCTTAGCCCACGTCTCACAAATTCCCAAACCAGGCAGCTATCTAAATCTCGATGTGCTGGGGGAACCTATTGTTGTTGTTCGTGCCAAAGACAACACCATTCGCGTCATGTCGCGGGTTTGTCCGCATCGGGCGATGGACATTATGCCTACGGGATTCGGCTACGATGAGCGGGGGCAGGTGAAGGGGTTTATGTGCCCTTACCACAGCTGGACGTTTGCCCTGGATGGCAAGCTTAAAGGCGCACCTGCCATGCAAAAAACCTGCGATTTCAACCGGAAAGATTTTGGGCTAGTCGAATTTCGCAGTGAGGTATGGGAGGGGTTTGTGTTTATGACCTTCAATTTTGAGGCGGATCCTGTTGCTACTCAGCTCGTAGATTTGCATCCTTTGGTTGCGCCCTGGCACATGGCCGATATGGATATTGTGACAGAGATAGCGTGGGATCTGGATATTAACTGGAAGAACATGATTGAGAACTGGATGGAGCCGTACCATCACATGGGCATTCATGTAAAAACCCTCCAACCCATGATGCCAGCGACAGGATGCTGGACCGATGATTACCATCCCCACTACACCCGTGCCCACCTGCCTTATCGCCAAAGCCTAATCGATGCGCTCAAAGAAGCTGAGGAAAAAGGAGAACACTTTGGCACGTTTCCCCCAATTCCTGGCCTGCCAGAAGACTATAAATACGAATGGACTGTGCACGTAGGCTATCCCGATTTTTTGATGCTCACGGGGCCAAACTGCGCGCTGTGGTATCGGCTGCTGCCCATCAGCGCCGAGAAGATTCATCTTGTTACCACCATATTAGTGAATCAAGAGGCCCAGGCTCATCCCGATTTTGAACAACATTTAGCGGAAGAAACCCAAGCCTTAAAAGACTTTCACAGCGAAGATATTGAGGTGTGTACAGCGGTTCAAAGAGGGTTTAACTCCATCGCCTTTCAGCCGGGACGAATGAGCCACTTGGAAAAACCTGTGCACCAGATCCAGCGCTATCTTGCCAGTCGCATTCAGGCTACAGACAATGTGCCTGATGGCTTTTCATCAGAGGTGCCAGCAGAGCGCCCGGTGACAGCTTCAGCTAATATACTAGCCGTCTTGCAAGAGGTGAGCGCATGAGTAGCCGAACGGTTGTTTATATTATGCCGCTGCCGCCGGGGCTCCATCCTGGCATGGATACGGTCGCCCATGGAATTGCCCATGGGCTAGAGGGTAGCGACACAGCGCTGCGGATTTTGCCTGCAGACCTGCGAGATCCCCACTACGCAGTGGAACAAAATCAAGCGATTGTCGCCGCGACAGAAGCAAAGGTGGATGGTATTTGTTTATTTACTTTGGATGAACGAGAGCCAGCACCTGCTGTGTGGCGGGCAATAGGTAAAAACATTCCGGTCATCGCCCTGCATAAGCCCACCTTTCCGGTCACTGCAACAGTGGCAACGCCAAATTTTTATCACGGCATTTTTCTGACCCAGTTTTTGGCGCGTCATGTAGAAGAACAGGCCCGAATTGCTATTTTGGGTGGCCCGCCTATTTTGGATGACGAAGAGCTGGTGGAAGGCCTTATAGAGGGGGTGAAGCGCTGTAAGCTAAAGCTCCTGAATGATCCACATGACATTGCCTGTCGCAACGTATCTGATGTCGCTGGGGCGGGGGCGGAGGCGGCGCAGCACGTCCTGGACACTTACACCAATCTCGATGCCCTGATTGTCTTTAATGATGAGACCCTGCTAGATGTGCTTCCCGTTTTGAAAGAGCGAGGTCTGCTGGGAACGTTGCCTGTAGTTTCACGAAACGGGAGCCCGGCAGCAGTAGAGGCAGTTCGTCGGGGTGATTCTTTGGCAACCTACGACTATGGGCTAACAGAATTAGGCATTACCGCAGGCAAACTCTTCAAGGACATTTTCTTGAACGGAACTGATATGGAGGATGAAATAGTGTGCTCGACCTATGGACGGGTGATTAGCGAAGAGAATGCAGACAGCTACGTCCCCTGGGAAAAGAGAGCCCCTGCGGTTGAGTTGCTTACTGGATTAGCTTAGTCATTGCTGACGGCGATCGCAATACTCTCACTACGCAACTGGCCTACCGTTCCATACCATTCTGCAGTTTGTTTCATAGCCAGCATTTATTACCACTGAAAATCTGCCGTTTTGACGCGTTGGCGACAGTTGGCTATGGACAAATTTTGTATGATAAAACGCTGTATCTTGCTTTCTCCTGGGTATTTCTATGCTTTCACAACTGGTTCGTCCCATGGTGCGCACTCAAATCCAGCTGCTGGCAAACAGCAACGCAACGCGCTCCACCCTGATGACAACCATCGCTCAGTGGCTTGGTTTTCTGGGCGTACAGGCCAATGTTCAGAAGGTCGATGCTATTTCCAATCAAATTCAGGTTTCAATAACAGTTGGTAAGCCAGCGGCCTGTAATGCCCACGACTGGGAAAAAATCCTCAAAAATCTTACCCTAGATGGTGCTGAGGGTCACCCGCCTATGATTCAGCCCGAGCAGATGACCGACCAGCAAAAGAGTAGATTCTATCGTCTGCTCGCTTACGTTATTCAGGTGGGATATCCTGAGCAGAAAGTGCCTGCCTGGGAAGAAATTAAGCCCCAGATTCAGATATTAGGATTTACAGAAGACGACCTGGCAGGTATCCAGTCTGCGCTGAAAGTGCCTCAAAATATTGACAGTTTGATGCAAGACCTTGACCCTGATATCGCGGTGATCGCCCTATCGAAATCTGTCAGCTTGGCCCTGCTCGATCACCGTGTCAACTCAACTGAAGACCAGGCGCTGAGCCTGCTGCTCGATGCAATTAAGCAAGGAACCCCAGCCGCGTAATAGTTTCCTTTATTGAATTGAAATCTATTGAATTGGTAAAGAAAATTCGATAATCTCTACGCCGCGAGCGCCGCGAGTGTCATCAAACTCTTCATTGATGACTTCAATCTCTCTTGCAGGGTTTGGGTCGCTGAAGAGTTCTACATTGACTAGCCTATCCTCAATCGATACAGGCTCAAGCTCAAAAAGAGAATCAGCACTGTCATAATCTTCAACACTGAGCTCTTGTTCAAGCGTCTCTAGTTTTTCTGCTTCTAGCGCCTGAGCAGACATTGCAAAAGCACCTAGCCCCACGAAAAGTAGTCCTGTAACAATAAACACACTTAAAGGCTTCATAACAGTTACACTCTCTAATGCTTCACTTTCATTATGAAACCTCTGCCGTAAAACGGAACATCCCTATCAAGAGGACTTAATAAATTGTTTATTCCAGCTGTTGTTCAAAAGCTTGTAGGCTTTCTTGGCGAATTAAATCGAAGCAGTTTTTTTTCAGCGCTGAAAACGTTGGGTCTACTAAAAGATCGCTCGTTCTGGGACGGGGTAGTGGGACCTCGATGTTTTTAAGAATTCGGCCTGGATTGGCACTCATAACGACCACGCAATCGCCCAAAAAAATCGCTTCATCAATATCATGCGTCACAAAAACAACCGTCGTTTTCAGTTCTGACCACAGCTTCAACAAATTCTCCTGCATCATAAATCGGGTCTGCGCGTCCAGTGCGCCGAAGGGTTCATCCATCAACAGCACTCGGGGAGAGTTGGCTAACGCCCTAGCGATCGCAACTCGCTGCTGCATTCCCCCAGACAGCATCATCGGATAGCGATTCGCAAACTTGGCGAGCCCCACCATTTGTAAAAAATCCTGAGCAATCTTATGGGCGACTGCTTTGGGCTTACCTGCCATGCGTGGCCCGTGGGCAACGTTTCCTAAAACTGTCTTCCAGGGAAATAGCGAAGGCTGCTGAAAAACCATGCCGCGATCGCCTCCCGGCTCCTCAATCACGCAGTCATCAACCGTAACAGCGCCTCGACTCGGTGTAATAAACCCAGCAATCGTATTCAGCACAGTCGATTTGCCACAGCCAGAAGGCCCAATCAAGCACACAAACTCACCTGCAGGAATGTCTAAAGAGAACTTCTCAACGGCCAGAAAGCTTTGCTTGCCCTCACCAAACACAACAGATAGCTGCCCTATTGAAATACGACCCGGTAGACCGTTCGGCGATGAGCTGTGTGACGGTAGCGTATGCAATGAACCCATTATGTCCACCAGACGAGTTTTTTGGAAACCGCGTCAAAGCCTTTATCGGCAATAGCTGAAATCAACCCGAGAATGATTAATCCCCCTAAACTCTTCCCAACCTGTAAATTCTGCTGAGAGATATCAATTCGGTAGGCAATACCCGAAAACGTCCCCGCCAGTTCAGCTGCTACCAGGGTATAAAAAGAGATACTAATAGATGTTCTAAGACCGACAAAAATGTAGGGCAGTGAGCCGGGCAGCAATATCTGTGGCAGCATCTGTTTTTCGGGCGTGCCCAGGCACTGAGCGGCGCGAATGAGATTTTTATCGACGCGCTGCACACCCAAGTGAGCCGCTATCCACACCGTAAAAAATACGCCCCAAAATACCAAGAACCATTTCCCCAGCTCTGAAAGGCCAAACCATAAAATGACAATCGGCACGAAGGCAATCGGCGGAATCGGGCGGAGGAGCTGAAAGACGGGGGTGAGGAGATTGGCAATCAGCTGATATTGCCCGGTTAAGATGCCAACGAGAATGCCAGCGATCGCACCAGACACAAAGCCGACTATTACCCTTGAAAGGCTCATGGCAATATCTAGCAGCATAGTGCCTTCCCTGGCCCAGCCAACTAGTGCGATCGCCACCAGCGTTGGCGGTGGAAACAACACCGGATTCACCATGCCAGAACGAGAGACTATTTCCCATCCGCCTAAGAAGAGCGGAATCGATAGAACGAGGGCCCAACGGTTCAAAGCGGCTTGTTGCTTGGTAACACCGGCCATGTTTTTGCTCTGTTTTTGCTCTATCAGATGACTAAAGTCCGGTAACCTTCACCCGGTCAGGCGCGACCGCCTTGAGCGGTTCTGGGTAAATAATACTCTTAAAATCTGGCACATCGGTGACACCATCTGGATGATTTCCACTTTCTAGTCGCCAGGCGGCGTGGGTATCCAATATATCTAGGACTTTTTGATCGAGTACAACCTCATAAATGTAGTCATCCCAAATGGGAGCCAGGTCTTCTCGCTTCATATCAACAGTTTCGGCCACAACGGTAATCGCGTCTTCCCGATTGGCCTTCATCCAATCTTCTGCATCAATCAGTGCCTGCATAAACTTCTCAGCAACAACAGGATTTTCATCAAGATAGTCGGTTGTTGTCACAATGTTGAAAGTTTCTGAATAAATGCCAGCAGTGTCTAGCTGCGTGACTTTATCGCCCAGTGTTTTTTGTCCATTGCTAATGTGCGGTTCCCAGGTGTTGTAAGCATCAATGCTGCCAGCAGTGAGCGCTGCTAGCATTTCCTGCGGGCGCAAGTTCACGAGGGTAACATCTTCTGGACTTAAGTTAGCTTCCTTAAGCACGGCCATGGTGTACACCTCACCCCCAGTACCGGCGGTAAACCCAATTCGCGTTCCCTTAAGATCGGCTAGAGTGGCAACATTTGCGCTGGCATCGGTGAGTGTTTTAAGATCGGAGTACTCCATACGCGCTAAGAAGGCGATGGGCTGCTGAGCCATGGTAGCGGCAGTCGTCGGCGCTTCAGCAGTCGTTGCGATATCGGCAGCGCCGCCCATCACAGTTTCCAGACATTGCTTTCCGGAGGTAAAGTTGCTGACTTCCACATCTAGGCCCTGTTTATCAAAAAAGCCTTGTTCTTTAGCGACGATAGCGACGCCCGAAATAGGTGACAGGTTCTGAGCCAGGCGGAGTGAGACAGGGTCTGAAGTTGCTTCTGCAGTAGTGTCAGCTTCTGGTGTGGGTGCACTGCTCTGCTCTGAGGTGCAGCTTCCCAGACTTGCAGTCAGGCCTGCACTCAAGCTAGCGCCGAGTAAAAGCTTGTGAAGTTGTCTTCTAGAAAGCGTCATGATGCGTAGATCCTTACAAGATAATGACTGTCACAATTTAAGCACGACGTTTGAAGGGGTTTAGTACACGACTCGGGCATGTGAAAAGGGGCAGCTGCCAGTGTGCGAGTCTCTGCCATGTGAGTCTCCGTGTTGGTTAGGGTCATTGAAGCAGGGCTCTCTCAAAGCCTTTGTAGTCATAGATACGAGAAAGTTATCTGAACTATGTTTCCAGTATCAATATTTTTTTTGAGTCTAGAAAAATTACTGATTTGTAGTAGCTTGCCGTAGGGATTGCCATCGGTGGAACAGGAAGTGATATTGCCCTAGAAACCGCAGATATTGTATTGATGGGCGATCGTCTGGAGAAACTCGAACAGGCTATTCAAATTACCAACTGGGGTGCTTGGACATGAGGGATTCACGCTTCTCGTGACCCTCAATGAATTGAGATTAGTTAAGTAATCAGCAGCTATTTTTCTCTTCTTTCTTCTCTTCTTTCGATAAAAAGAGCTTTACAACGCCCTAGCGGTCAGGCTTATTCGCAGACGTAATAAGGCTATTCAAATAAGCAATTGGTTAGCATGTATAAAATGTGATGAAAGCAACAGCACGCGCCCGATTTACTTGATAGTTTTTGAGCAGGTAAGAGATGTGCGTGCTTTCGGTTAACCCTCTCCAAATATTTTGGCTGTGGTCATTGTTAACATTACAGCTAGTGCTCGCCAGCAAGTAACAAGAACTAATTTAATTGCCCATGCAAGCATGCCATCTTGTGGAGGGCATAAGGTTCTCTTGGCTCTGTGTTTAAAGCTTTATTGGGGACTTTTTTAGCCGTTTCCCACTTGGTTTTTCCACTCAGCAATACGTTCAAGAGTGTGTTTTTCCCGTAGTTTTTCGTCCAAAAGTATTCCATCTAGGATATATAAGTAGCAAGATGCCTGAAACAAGAGATGATCTTTTAATCAAGAAAAGAATGCAGGCCCTGAAGCTGGGCGGTGTTCATAGAACTAAAGGAGAGGCTCCTATGCCGACCACAATCCATATTGTGGGGCTGGGTAAGGCCGGAGCAGAGTTTATTTCTCAAGCAATTGAACAGGCGCCTGCTGATTTTCTGGCGGATAGTCGTCAGCGATTTACGGCCCTTGCCGTAGACATTGGCGATCAAAACTTGAAGCAGGTTGAAGCGGCAGCAGCCAGTCTACCCAGCGATCAGTCCCAAGTGAGAACGTTAGCGTTAGATATTCCCGAAAAGAAGGATCTGTTCAGTGCGCTGAGACGGTATCGAGAGTTTTTGAAATTGGAGTTTCCCCGGTATTATTGGAATCCAAACTATGAGCCGTGGTTGCCGGATAGTGTCGATCTCTCAAAGCCAGCAGAAGAACTGCCAAGGGCACTCACCAAAGCCATATATGGCATGCATTACTACGAAGAAGACAGTGCGATAGAGCAAGAGTTGGAAAGCTTCGCAAAAAGTGTGACCGATACAAAGTGTCAGACCATTGTCTGCGTTGTCTTTGACTTAGGCGATAGCGTTGGCAATGGGATGGTTGTCGATCTCGCCAGGCACCTTGCTAACGTGAAATTTGGGCGTCGGGCACTGGTATTGGGCGTTGGAATTGTTCCTTGCGAAGGTAATTTGCACCAGCCAAGCGCTATATTTCCGGTGATTAATGAGCTAGATTGCATGCTAGATCAGGAGAAAAATGATGGAGTAGTTCAAGTTTGGGGAGATTTGTACCGAGATCCCTTCACGGCGGGCTTTTTGATGGTGCCCCAGAAGCCCTTCTGGGAAAAGACGCAAGATCTTGAGGCAACCCAAAAGCTGACCTATGCTGAATTAGCCTCTTTTTTACTGAGTAACCAGAGCGTCGATCTCTATGAAAGTCTGAGGTTGCTCAACTGGGTAGGGGCGTCTCCTACCCAGCACTCAGCCGCCCGTAGCCGCTACGGCAAGCGCTGGTGCCACATTCTTGGATTTATGGATCTTCAGAAGACGATGCCTGAGGTAGCTACCCTGCCAGGGCTACTCGGGTTGACAGGTGATAAGTATAGCCCTGATTTCTTTGAGATTAGGACATCTGCGAGCAGTGAGACTCTTCCTGATGAGACCCTCGCTGAGGTTGCCGACACCATGAACAAAGTCTTTTCACCGCTGGTTGAGCCTGGAATTGTTCGGAGTGACTCAGGTGGTGAGCCCACCATTCGGTTTATCTTACCGGGCGCAAGCAAGAACGATTTGGAGATCTTTTTCTCATCTCGTGACAGTTACGATCAGCTGGAGTGGGATGAAAAGCTACTGGTTCATGCCTGGTTATTGGAGCTGGGCGTCTTGCTCTCAGAGCCTGCTATTCGCTTTCAGGGAATGGCGGGTGAATGCTTGTGGGGTTGCGCCTGCTGGGTGGTCGTTCCCTACGATGCGATCCGGGGCGACGAGCCTTCGCTGCAACCGGTAAATACGCCGTTGAAACAGAAGGTTGAACAAGTTGTATCGGTATAGGAGACATCAACGCTCATGGCACTCAGTTGGTCAGTCATTAAAGAAAAGTACGGTGCTGGAGCGCAAGTTCCGACCGTAGCAGGCAACAAAATACTTCAAATTACCGGGGCTGATGATGAAAACATTTATATTCGCTCACCGCTTTGGAAAGCCAGTTTACAGCGTAAAAATCTCGAGAAAGGAGCGCTACTCATTGAGGAAGGGCTAGTCTCTAAAGACCCAGGTTATTTTGTTGAAGACTACAAAATATACGTTGCCGATGAGCGAGCAACCTCTGTGGCCCATATTTTTAGAGATTTGGGCCTAATTGATGAGGATACGGGTTTTCGTCCGGGGGGCTGTTAGGTCTGTACTGTTAGGTGCGCTCTTCCCCCAGCCTCAATCAAAGTTTCACCAATGCCAAATTACCGATTAACTATTTATCAGGAGTCTAAACAATGTCATTAGGTTCGATGTATCACAGTGCCTCCGGAGCACAATCACCTCACTGCTTGCATATTGTGGGTATTGGTAAAGACGGGGCGCGAATGGTCGATGCCATGCTGCGAACAGGTGAAGTAGAAGACATTTTGGACGATCCACGGGCTCGCTTTACCGCCATGATCGTGGATATAGGCGAGCAGGACATGATGCAGGCCAAGGACTATGCAGACGGTCTGTACAAGCGCTTAGAAGAGCGCAATATTCCCACAGAACGATTTCAGTTTCAGCCAGTTGCGCTAGAGGTGCCTAGTCGAGAAGAGTTGTTTTCTTCTTTACGGCGCTATCGAGAGTTTTTAAAGCTGGAATATCCTCGATACTATTGGAACCCTAACTATGAGCCTTGGCTACCCGAAGATATAGAGATTCCAGAAGCAGGTGGCACCTTCCCTCGGGCACTTTCCAAAGCCATTTATGGGATGAATTACTACGATGGCGAGAGAATTTTAGAGAAAGAGCTGGAAAAGTTTGCTGATAGCGTTGATCAAACCCGCATACCTTCTATGGTGTTGGTGTGCTTTGGGATGGGCGAGAGTACGGGTAGCGGCATGGTCGTCGATTTGGCTCGTCATTTATCTAGCGTTAAGCTAGGCCGTCGGATTCCGGTCATTGGCGTTGGGGTGTTGCCTTGTGAAGGTGAGCCTAAGGTAAACAACAGTAGCAGCCTCTTCCCAACCTTCAATGAAATTGACTGCATGCTCGATGACGACAAGAATGCAGGCGTCGTACAGGTCTGGGGAGACCTCTATCGTAATCCCTTTACCGGCGGCTTCCTGGCGGTTTCCTCGGAGCATTCTTGGCAGCGGCTGAGTCGCTATACCGCAACGGGTGAGCCCGCTGTGCGCGATCGCATTCGGTTACAAGTTACCAAAAAGTTTGTGGCCGACTCCTTCATGCGCCTGGTTCAGCATGACTCCGGACGTACCCTGTTCAAAGCCCTACGCCCCTCTGGCCAAACCTCAGCACCACATGAATGCATCAGTACAAAGTCTCGCAGTTGGACGCTGTTCAACATTGCAAAGCTGAGCCACCCTGCGGTTCAGGTACTGCCGGGAGAGCCCTTGAGTAAATGGCGGCAGGTGCTGGGCCAGTGGATGGAGCATATTAAAGACTATGACGGCATCAAAGATACTTTTGAAACGGATTACGCCGAGTGCTACATCCATGCCCCTCGCGACATGTGGAACGATGGTCTAGATGAGAAATTCAAGAAGACGATGATGGGTTACTTAGGTAACGATCTTGAAGACTCTACGCTGATTTACTCCCACGATGAGTTCTTCGACCGGCTGACTGCCTATATCGACATCATTATGCCAGGCTTGGCCAAAACCGATTTCTTAACCTACTTCAAGAGCCGCGACAGCTACGACCAAATGAGCTGGGACGAAAAGCTCCTGGATCACTCCTGGCTGCTTGATTTGGGCGTGATGATGTCTGAACCGGCCATTCGCTTTGAAGGGATGGCGGGCGAGTGCCTATGGGGTTGTGCCTGTTGGGTCGTGGTGCCCTACGACCAAATCCGAGGCGAAGCGAACTTGCCCGAAACGCGCAAGTTTATTTTGCAAGAGGGCATTGCTGCGATGACCAAGACCGTAGTCGCAACACCGTAATGGCAACTCCATAGGAACAGGACAGTAAAATGATACAGCTACAAGCTAAGCCTGAGAGAACAAAAACTGACAAACGCGTTCCTGTCACTGTAGTCACTGGCTTTCTGGGGTCTGGAAAAACAACGTTAATCAACAAGATTTTGCAGGGCCAAAAGGAACGCAAAGTTGCCGTTATCGTCAACGAATTTGGTGAGATTGGGATTGATGGACAGCTGGTGATAGAAGATGGTGACGAGCAGCTAGTTGAATTTAACAATGGCTGTCTTTGCTGCACCGTGAGGGATGATTTGGTCAAAACACTGACCAAATTAACCGAGAGAACAGACCTGGACGCTATCCTGATAGAGACTACCGGGCTGGCCGACCCAGCTCCCGTGGCCTCTACCTTTTTCGTCTCTGAGGAACTCAAGCCCAGCCTCAAGCTAGATGCCTTTGTGACCCTGGTCGATGCTTACAACTTTGAGCGCAATCTTAAGGGTAGCCATGAAGCAGAAGAGCAGATTGCTTTTGCAGATATTCTGTTGCTTAACAAGACTGATTTGGTTGAGCCGGAGGCCCTAAAAGCCTTAGAAAAGCAGTTGAAGTCACTCAATCCGTTGGCTAAGATTTATCACGCCGAATATTCTGATGTGGATCTTTCGCACGTGATAGACGTGGGTGCCTTTGAACTAGAGGCCAAGCTAGAGGTTGATCCTGAGTTCTTGGATGATCTAGAGCACGAGCATGATGCCGCCGTGGGTTCTTTTGTATTCACTGCAGAAGAACCCATTGATATCAATCGCTTTATGCTTTGGATGAATGAGGTCGCTCAGCTCAAAGGCGAGGATCTTTACCGAACAAAAGGATTGTTTTATGCGAGGGGTTTCTCTGAACGGGTTTTGTTCCAAAGCGTTCGGATGCTGACCTCTATGCGACGAGCCCATAAGTGGAAACCCGAGGAACAAAAACACAGCGAATTCGTTGTGATTGGTCGTAATTTAGATCGAGAGGAGTTTGCGGAGGGATTCTCGAAGTGTCTCGTTTAAGCTCGTCTTTTACAGTGGTATCGCCAGTTTCTGAGTCACCTCAGAAGGACACTCAGCAGCCTCTTCGGCGAGGAATCCAGTACGCCCTTGCAGGAGACTATCCAAACGCCATTGAGTTGTTTAGCCAAGCGCTACTCATTGCGCCTGAAGATGCCGATATCTATGGGAATCGCTGCGTGGTACGTCATCGGTCTGGAGATAGGGCTGGGGCGATCGCAGACTGCCAAAAAGCTGCTGCCCTCTACAAGCGTCAGGGAAATTTAGCCCGATACCAATATGCCTTACGAGCCCTCGAAAAGCTGCATGCATCACAAACAGACGTTAGTCATTGCTCACCCACAACAGAAGGACATCATCCCTATGTACACTAAAGCTTTGCCTGTTCGACCTTATTTTGGGGGCGTTATTGGCATGACCTTTTTAAGTGCTGTTGTTCTCGGTTAGGTTGCCTAGAATTATGTTTGTTGCTAAAGCCTTTCGCCAAATTCTCTGATAAATCTCTCACGTTCCTTCTCTGGCAAACACGGTAAAATATTTTTAATATCTTCGGTAGCGGACTTCAGGTCGGTTTTTATTAGCTTGGTAAGTGACTGATTTGAAGTGCCGTTTTTTTCTACGCTAACACCGTCAGACTCAGATATCGGCCTATCCATAGGATAATCAGCGCGTAAGCGTTGCCAGTCTTTCTCTGAAAAGCGAATGCTATCTGGAATATTTTCACTAGAATCGTGTGGGTTAGCCATGGGAAGTCGTGAGTAGGAAGTATCAATAAAATCTGATACATGGTGCCCGTTTTAACTTCAAAACTCCCGTATTGCGCCCTACTCAAAATTCGCTCTATTCAATTTTTTATGGCAAAGCACACTTTATTTATTTGCAAGTCTTGCTTTATCGCTGTCGATCAGCCCTACTTTGAGGGGCAAACCGGCGGCGAGATTTTACTGAAAAACTTGACAAAGCTATACGGAGATTGGCCTTTGGCAGAATCCTTTGATATACAGACGGTAAGGTGTATGAGTATTTGTCAGCACCCGTGTTCAGCGGCGGTTTCGGGCTCCCACAAAACAGCCTTTGCCTTTGGCGACCTTTCACCCTTTGAAAGCGCTGCCCCCCTGTTAAAATTTGCTGAGCAGTATTTTCACAGCGAAGGCGGAATTGTGTCACAAGTGCGGCAACCCAAACAGCTCAGAAAGAAAATTGTGGCCCGCATCCCTGCCTTAGCTGAAAGAGAGCCAGAGTAGGAGTCCAGAGCACTGAATTCATCTCCCCCTTAACACCTGCGCTTTAAGCGATTCCTGACTAACAGCTGGTTCTAAACAGGCTAAGCCCTTGCAAACAAAACCCACAACACCCTCAGGCAAATCCGGCTGAATCGCAAACACCGTGGTGGGTAAAAACGCCTGACACAAAACAGAAATCTGTTCTACCGAGCTTTTGACTAGCGTGACATTTTGAAACCAGTCCAGTGCCCTAAACAAACTAGGGCACGTCAGGGGCGCCTGTTTCATCACGTGACTAAAGCTATTGAGGGCACGCTCTGCCTGGCTGAGATATTCTCCCGGTTCAGCTAACTGTGAGAGGCGAACTAAGTTTGCGATCGCAATCCCATTAGCCGACGGCGTAGAATCATCGCGATAGTTTTTCTCCTGGCTGAGGAGGCGACTGCGCAAGTCATAGGCCGTATTGAAATACCCGCCCGAAGTCTCATCCCAAAACCACGCGTCTTGTTCTACCTGAATGCGCTGGGCTTGCTGTAGCCACTCAGCTGATTGGGAAGCATAGTCATCAATAGCCAAGCAAGCCTGCTGAATATCCAACAGTGCCTGAGTGAAAAAAGCATAGTCTTCAGATTGAGCAAGCACCGCTGCTTGCCCATCGTAGTTGAGCCGGTAAAGCCGCTCGTTATGCCACTGATTTTGCAGAATAAACTGTGCGGCTGCGATCGCCAAGTCAAGATAATCGCCCTGTTCTAAGGCAACCGCCGCTTTGGCTAATCCAGAAATCATCAGGGCGTTCCAGGCCACAATCAGCTTGGTATCGGTAACCGGCGGAATTCGGCCTGGCCACTGCTGAGTCTTGGCTACTTTGACAGTAGTCGCCACTGGAAACTGTTGAACCTTTTGAACTTTTGAGCTGCCGTATCGAGCCTGGAACAGTTTGGCTAATCCTTGCCCCGCTAGCTCACTCAGCTCACTGTCGTCGCGTCGCTGCAGAACAGTCTTCCCTTCAAAATTACCCTCTGTGCTAATGATAAAAAACGCTTCTAGGGCCTCCCGTTCTGAAGGCTGTAAAAGAGACAATAGCTCAGCTGCTGACCAAACGTAAAAAGCGCCTTCTTCAGGCTCACTATCGGGTTCTGTGAGACTATCTGCATCTTGAGCGGCATAGAAATACCCGCCCGGGCCCGTCATCTCCCGCTTAACCCACTCAACCGTTAGCGTTATCGCTCGCTCTATCGCTGGACTTTTCTTTCCAAAACGGAGGGTCTCAGCCAAAAAATCAAGTATGAGGCCACTGTCATAGAGCATCTTTTCAAAATGGGGCACCGTCCAGGTGGGGTCAACAGTGTAGCGATGAAACCCCCCAGCTACCTGATCGAAAATGCCACCGAGGGCCAAATCTAGGGCTCGCTGACGACAAATTTGGCCAAGGTCTAAAACCGTTTTAGGAATCAACCGGGTGCCCTGTAGCGTTACCAACCCGTAGGGCATCATGGGGAAGCTCGCCCCAGAGATATTGGGAATTAAAGCTTGGGCGCTTTCTACCAAACCTCGCTTGAGCAGCTCTGCCGTTAGGGGTTCTGAGTGAGCGTTGTTCTCTGTCGGGGGCTTTAGCTCTGTTAATACTTGGGACTTAATAGACGCCAGTTGCCCGAGGTCATTTTTATAGATGTTGTGCAGGCTTTCGAGCACCTTTAAAAAAGCGGGCTTTCCGTAGCGAGGCTCAACCGGAAAGTAGGTTCCTCCATAAAAGGGAATTAAATCATCGGGTGAGAGAAACACATTGAGAGGCCATCCCCTTTGCCCAATCATCAGCTGAAGGGCCTGCATGTAGAGGCTGTCGAGATCGGGGCGTTCTTCGCGATCGACTTTGATGGGGAGAAAGTGGGTATTGAGGTAGTGGGCGATCGCATTGTCAGAAAATGCCTCTCGCTCCATCACCGTGCACCAGTGACAGCTCGAATAACCAATAGAGAGAAAAATGGGCCGACTGGTTTGGCGGGCAAGTGCGAGCGGCTCCTCCCCCCAAGTCCACCAGTCCACGGGATTA
This sequence comes from Cyanobacteria bacterium J06581_3, assembly GCA_038531675.1. Taxonomy (GTDB): domain Bacteria; phylum Cyanobacteriota; class Cyanobacteriia; order Phormidesmidales; family Phormidesmidaceae; genus Phormidesmis. The sequence goes on along the minus strand of JBCBBK010000015.1, from coordinate 42,837 downwards.
TCAGCATGTTTTCGTAAATACAGGCTCTGAGCGAAAGCTAACCGATTGGCCATGGAACTTGGGGAGAACTTGGGGAAGAGAATGAGCGGCAAAGCTAACCGGTAGTCCTAAGACACAGGTTGCCTTACTGGTACAGCTTCCGGCTTTTTAATCGTGACCTCGGGTATCGCTATTGACGTTTCATTCGGAATGCCTTCAATCGGACATTCTTCTGTGCCCAGCGTAGCGCGAGTCAACGCTTCTACCTTTTCTTTCGCCTTTTTAGGATCTAGTATCCACTCTCTGTAAAACTCATAGGGGCATTCCATCATCCCCTCGTCGCCATCGCCGGAATTGAGCATGCCGGTATAGCCACGGTGCAATAGCTTAAAGAGATGGTTTTGAGACTGAGAATGCTTGCGAAAGTCCCGAATTGCAAACTTAGAGAGTGCAGCATACTGAATGCCGTTTTCTTCTTCACCACATTCTCCTAGCGTGCGGCCATCAAACCCAATCACAGCAGAATGTCCAAAGTAACTATAAACGCCATCAAAGCCAGCCGCGTTGGCAACGGCAACATAGGTGTTGTTCATCCAAGCCATAGATTTAGACACCATGACTTGTTGTTCCTTGGCTGGATACATATAGCCCTGGCAGCGGATGACTAGCTCAGCGCCCTTCATGACACAATCTCGCCAAATCTCAGGGTAGTTACCATCATCACAAATAATGAGAGAAATCTTCAGCCCCTTAGGCCCCTCACTCACATAGGTACAGTTTCCTGGGTACCACCCCTCAATGGGCGTCCAAGGCATGATTTTGCGATATTTTTGAACAATCTCACCCTTGTCATTCATCAAGATCAGGGTATTGTAAGGGACTTTTTGGGGATGAAGCTCATGCCGTTCTCCCGTCAAGGAAAAAACACCCCAAACCTTATTACGAATACAAGCCTCAGCAAAAATATCTGTCTCAACACCTGGAATGCTAGAGGCTGTCTCCATCATTTCATCACCATCGTACATAATGCCATGGGTGGAATACTCTGGAAAAATCACCAGATCCATTCCGGGTAAACCTACCTTCATCCCATCGATCATCTCTGCAATTTTATTGCAGTTTGCCAATACCTCATCTCTGGTATGCAATCGCGGCATCTTATAGTTAACAACAGCTACACCCACTGAATCGTTACTAGAAGAAATATCACCATGAACTGACATAAGAAGCTCCTTGTCCCTGTAAAACTATTCAATCGAGACTATTCAATAAAGATTGAAAAACTTTTGACAGAGTAATCAGTGCCAACAACAAATAACCAGAAAACACGCCAGCATCATAATAGTCTGCAAGGTCTACAAGTCTCTATGGCCGGATTATAATCCGACATTGAAAATATAATCAGCTGCGATTAATACTTTCTCTATTGTGATGAGTAATGGCCTTATTCATAGAAGCAATAGGCGTATAAAATCGTACGTGTTTAGCGATTTTGTAGTCAAAGTAACAAAATCTATATAGAAGTGTATTAGTCTTAGGTAGGAGAGCTAAGTTAGCGCTCTAATACACTAGCAAGCATATGCATTAGCAAGCATAGAAGCAGACCTTAATATCAGACCAGCCTTTGAAGTTTTGCCTTGGCTTGGTTCATGGAAAAATCCACACTCGCTAATCTAGAGACGTCGGCCCTCATTGCCTTTATTGAGGTGGCTGAACGAGGTAGCTTTACGGATGCTGCCGCTGCTCTGAACTTATCTCAGCCGACCGTGAGCCAGCAGGTGCGACGATTAGAGAAGTTTGTAGGCATTAAGTTGCTGCATCGGCGCTCAAATAAAGTGTATCTTAGCTTGGCCGGTGAAGCCTTTATCTCTCACTGCCGAACTGGATTGCAGGATATTGAGGCTGGGATCGCCTCAGCACTGCGAACATCGAAAACAACTGAAGGCACGGTGACGTTAGGCATCACGTGTTTTAATGCCCCGCGTTGCTTATCACAAGCATTAAAATGCTATCACCAGCAGTATCCCGATGTTCATGTGCAAATCTTGGGAGGTATCCCAGATGACCTGATTGCAGGACTCCAGGCACAAACAATAGACTTAGCTATTGTTTCGTTGCCTGTTCCGATTGAGGGGTTCAGGTTTGAAACGCTATATTCAGAGCCCTTGTGGCTCATGGCAAATTCCACACATCCGCTTGCCTCTTTAGAGAGTGTCACATGGAAAGATATTTGTATTCATCCGCTCATTTTACCAAGACAAGAGAAGCACTTTGGTATTCGCTCAATTGTTGAGACGCTGTACAGCTCGCATCAGAGCCAGATAAGTACTGTGATTGAAGTGAGCGGCAGCCAACCCCTCCGACAACTTTTGTTATCTGACTACGGTATTTCATTTTTACCGCCTTCTCAGTTTCAAAAAGACATAGAAGACGGAGTGCTCATTGCCATTCATCCTACCCAGATTGAATTAAAACACCAAGTTGCCGTTGCAACTCACCCAAAATATCCACCGAACGCAGCAGCACAAAAACTACTAGACGCAATCAGACAAGATTGTTTAAGTTCGACATCTTTTGGCAAATTTTCGACAGTAAGGCGCGTTACTATGCATAGCTAAACACACGCTGCCTTCGCCGCTCGGCAAAAGATATCTACGCTTAACGCTGTCGGCCCAGCACAGCCGAGCCGACGCCGCCCAAAATCATCAGAGAGGCTAGCATCAACCGTACAGATAGCGTTTCTTGTAAAAACAAAATGCCGCCTAAAGCTGCTAGCAAAGGCACAGACAGTTGCACTGTAGCTGCTCTGGTTGCTGTAAGCCCTTTAAGCGCAGCGTACCAAAGTGCGTAACCGATACCAGAGGTGATCGCACCCGATAACACAGCCAACATCACTCCCGTTCCTGACAAGTGCAAACCCGACAGGCTCACCAGGCTTACGCCGAGTGCAAAGGGAACGGCTCGCATAAAGTTGTTCATGGTATTAACAACCGGCTGCTGTGAGCCCCGGCCTAGCAATGAGTAAAACCCCCAGGCAATCCCAGCTACAATCATCAGAACAGAGCCAAGAATAGGCGGGGCCTCTAACCCTGGAGAAACTAAATAGACCAGGCCGGTCATCGCCAGAGCGAGTCCTACCCATTCAAATGAGCTAGGCTTTTCTCCCTGTTTCAGTGCGGCTAAAATCATTGTGATTTGCACCGTACCAAATAGGATGAGCGCGCCGGTGCCTGCGGCTAGCTGTAGGTAAGAGAAGGAGAATGCGATCGCATACAAAAACAACATTATCGCCGCTGTCCAATTACCCTTCGCCAGGCTGGGTTTCTGCTGCTGAGTGAGCGTCGTAATCGCTATCAGCATAGCGGCACCTGACAGTAGCCGAATGGTGCTAAAACTGGCTGCATCAATAGAGCCCTCACCCAGCGCCATCCGAGTCAGTAACGAATTAGCCGCAAATGCAACGAGGGTAGCCCCAGTCAAAAGTGACGTCTTCACAGCAGACGGGCGAGTTTCCATAGCGTCTCTTTTTTCTACGACACGCTACTTTAGCAGGTCTTGCACTAGCAGGTTCCAAATTGAACACCCAGCTGCCTAAGCCACTTGCGATAGGCCACAGACATTTTGTCACAGGGAAAATGAAATTCCTGCTGTAGATCCAGAGGTAGCCTTTGAGGACGCTGTGATTCCACCATCGGAATATCCTGGGCCATCACATCATCTTGAAAACGGCGTAGCTCGCCATTTGAGATATCAGGCGAATAGTTACGGCAAACGCCTAGCCAGGCAATACTTTTAGTCTCTTCAACTGGGGTGAGCGCCATAAAAATAGAGAACTGTTTATCGTCGCTTTCTCCCTTTTGAAAGTGAGCCACCAACGGACGCACAATTTTATAAATATAGGAGACTGACTTTGCTTCCCCAGTGCCTTCCGGATTAGGCTGATAGAAGTGAATGTCGCTCGCTATAATTCCCCCTTTTTCCACAGCTAGCGTATAATCCGAGACTTCTGGAAAATTGGGGTCTCCTAGTAAGCCACTATGGGTAAAGGGAAAGTGAGCAACATCAACGAAATTTTCCAAAATACGGGGTGCACTCGTGTTGATGCGGTAAGGCCCACAGTGAAACGAAATAGCCGCTGTGTTTTCCCATTCTGGGAAAGCTGGAATCTCTTGTTCAGGCGGGTCCAAAGCAACCCAGACGAAACCGTATTTCTCTTGGACTGAGTAGGTGTGTAGGTTTGCCATTTGGGGGAATGTCGTAATTCTCAAATCTGCTGGTATGCGCAGGCATCGGCCCTGCGCATCAAAAGCCATCGCATGGTAAGGACAAACAAGTCTGCTATTGCATTCAACTTTACCCATAGAGAGAGAAATGCCTCGGTGCGGGCAGCGGTCTTGAACAGCTACTATTGTTCCTTCTGTTCGCCAGAGTGCAATTGTTTCACCCAGTAAGTCAACCTTGAGGGGATGATCGGGCTTAATGCTGTTGGCAATAGCGACAACGTGCCAGGTAGCACAAAGAACAGAATCTCGAATAGATACGTCGTGTGACATTAAGAATCTTCCTGAAATCGGCAAAAGTAGTATTAATGTATACAGTTTATTCTTGAGTATATGCGTGGTGCCCTCAGTATAAACAGGCTGAAGAAGTCTGCCGACATTAGCTGTAGCATGTCAGAGTAGATACAGCAGAGACTGATTATGAACAGCCAGGACGACTATACTCCCCCAAAAGTGTGGCAGTGGAACACCGAAAGTGGCGGTACTTGGGCCAGTATCAATCGACCCATTGCAGGACCAACCCACGATAAAATTTTACCTGTTGGGAAACATCCTTTTCAGCTTTACTCCATGGGAACGCCCAATGGTCAAAAAGTCACCATCCTGTTTGAAGAGTTGCTGGCACTGGGAGAGTCAGGGGCCGAATACGACGCTCACTTAATCAAAATTAGCGACGGTGATCAGTTCAGCAGCGGGTTCGTTGAAGTCAATCCTAATTCAAAAATTCCGGCACTTGTCGACCGTTCAACGCCTACACCAATCCGTGTATTTGAATCGGGTTCTATCTTGCTGTATCTTGCAGAAAAATTTGGTCACTTTATCCCGACAGAGCACTTATCGCGAACTGAGTGTTTATCGTGGCTGTTTTGGCAGATGGGATCAGCGCCCTATGTGGGGGGTGGCTTTGGGCACTTTTACAGCTATGCACCGATTAAGATTGAATATTGCATTGACCGCTTTACCATGGAGACAAAGCGTCAGCTGGATGTGCTGAACCGTCAGCTACAGGCCCATCAGTTTGTCGCAGGCGAAGACTATACCATTGCCGATATTGCCATCTGGCCCTGGTATGGCGGTCTGGTTCACAACAATGCTTACAATGCCGCAGAGTTTCTTGATGTGGCGGCTTACACACACGTTATTCGCTGGGCCAAAGAAATCGCCGAACGCCCAGCGGTACAGCGTGGTCGCATGGTGAATCGAACCTGGGGTGCCTTGTCAGAACAACTACATGAGCGTCACGATGCTAGCGACTTCGAGCACCGCACACAGGATAAAATAATAGACTCGTCAGAGTCAGACGCTGCTTCGTAAACCTGTTTGCCATTAGCCCTACAATAAGATCTCAAAACCACTTATAGATTAGGTAGGCAATGCAAAGGAGGTCGCACCCAAGCGGTGGTTCTGAGCATTGTTGCTAGCAAGACGAAAAGCCTTGCCCAGCTCGACTAGGTACGCTTCACTGTAGGGCTGCGCAATCAAGGTAATACCCGACGGAAGACTGTTTGATGGCAATCCGTTGGGTAGCGCAGTTCTCCAAGGAAGTGGCACCGCCAACGCGCACAAGTCCAACAAATTCACAAAGTTTGTATAGTAGCCCAAATTCGCATTTAACCTCAGCGGCTCCGTTTCCACCTCATCAATCCGATAAATCGTTCCCGTCGTCGGCACCACAAGAAAATCCATCTCGTCCCAAAGCGGCTGACTCTTTCGCTTCAGCGATTCCACCGCGTAAAGCCCTTCAAAAGCTTCTACCGCACTAATTTCTCCAGCCTTTTCAAGAATCTTGCGCGTAACTGGAAAAACAGCTTCTGGATTAGTTTCCACAAAGCTACCGACAGAAGCATAGCGCTCTGCTACCCAGGGTCCGTTGAACAACAACTCATTCGCTTCTAAAAACGGGGTGTAGTCTATTTCCTGGCAGGTACCGCCCATTTCGATTAGGGTGGCGATCGCCCCCTCATACAGCCTCTCCACATCCCCGTTTCCAAAAAACTCTCTTTGCCCTAGCCGAGGCACCCCAAACCGAAAAGATTGTTTTGGCTCATAGCCTTTTAGCCGTGGCGGCGGTTCGCCCATCGGACGAGAAAAGGGATGAGCCGGGTCATAGCTTTGCGCCGCCTCAAAAGCCCTCTGAGCATCCTCAGCCGTTAACGCAAAAATGGAAATGCAGTCCAGCGTTTTGCAGGCTTCAACCGTGTGAGCCGTGCTCAAGAGTCCCTTCGTGGGCTTGAGCCCGACGATATTGTTGAACCCAGCGGGCACCCGACCCGAGCCGCCTGTATCCGTCCCCAGAGAAAAGGAAACTAGCCCAACGGCGACGGACAGCGCCGAGCCAGAGCTAGAGCCACCCGGGATATAATCTTTGGAAAAAGCATTGTGGGGCACGGTGTAGCCGGTGCGAATGCCGACGAGCCCCGTGGCGAACTGATCGAGGTTGGTTTTGCCGATAAGGATGGCACCGGCATCTAACAGATTTTGGACGGCTGGGTTGGTATGAGTGGCGGTGTAGACAAAACCAGGACAGCCTGCTGAGGTGGGGAGTCCGGCAACGTCGATACAGTCTTTGATGCTGAAGGGAATTCCCCAAAGCGGCAGAGACTTGTCAATAGTGGTCTCTAAGGTGTGGGCGCGCGATCGCAAGTCTGCTTCCGGTACCTGATAGATCCAGATACCATCGGTTTTACGAGATGCCAGCTCAGCAATAATGGCTTCAACGACATCCCCGGGGGAAAGCTTACCGGCAGTATACTGCTGCTGCAAACTTGAAATAGTCAGAGGAATGCCCAGATCGTTTAGTCTGCTCATGGTGATGCCGAACTAACAGCCTTAGGCGGCGTACTAAGACCAGGTGAAAATGTGTTGTTTAGCCCCAGTGCGATCGCCCCGAACACTTTCGATAAAGGCGCATCTTCATCGGCTATCGGCAGAGGCTGTCCTGTGTCACCCCCTGCGCAAATCTTAGGATCGATGGGTACCTGACCCAGCAGCGGTACAGATAGCTCTGCGGCCATTTGATCGCCACCGCCCGTGCCAAAGATAGAGGTGCGATCGCCGCAACAATCACAAATTAAATAGCTCATATTTTCCACGAGGCCCAGCACCGGCACCCCCACCTGCCGAAACATATGAATGCTACGCCGCACATCCGAAACAGCTACCTGCTGAGGCGTCGTCACCATCACCACCCCACAAATGGGACTCTCTTGAATAATCGTAATCTGTGCATCTCCTGTCCCCGGCGGTAGGTCAATCAGCAGATAGTCCAGCTCGCCCCACTCTACTTCCTGGATGAACTGGGTGATAATTTTATGGAGCACAGGCCCTCGCCATGCCAGCGGATGCTCCGGCTCTGCCAATAGTCCTACGGACATTACTTTGATGCCGTGGGCTTCTAGCGGTTTGAATCTATCGCCTTCAGCGGTTTTTACTATCTCCACATCGGCGTGGCCTAGCCCTAACATTTGCGGTACGTTTGGGCCATAAATGTCAGCATCGAGAATGCCGACCTTCGCCCCTGCTTTCGTAAGCGCCGCTGCCAAATTCACCGCTGTGGTCGACTTGCCCACGCCCCCCTTACCGCTAGAAACTGCTAGCGTTGTGCGCACGCCAGGAATAGTGCACACCTGAATGTATGCTTTTTCGCACCAGCCCAAATCACTCAGTGCTAGCTGTGCCTGTTCTTTAAGACCCTGCTGATGAACGCCAATATACAGTCGAAAATAAACATAGTTATCAACAACCCGTAAATTGCGTACCATACCCAGTTCAACAATGTTGTTGTTGAGTCGAGGCTCTATTACCTGCTTCAGGCAGACAATCGCCGCTTGTTTTCGAGCAGCGGCAGCTAGGCTGGTTTCTGGAGCATTCTGAGGTTCGTTAAAAGACTGACGAATAAAAGGAGACTCGTGATTAGGCATTGGTGGTTTCTGCCAGCTTATCTTGAATTTTTTGGATGGCCCTGCCAGAGAAGATTTGGACGTCGCGGTCGGGGTCATCCAGGGTTTGCTTCAAAGCTGAAAGCACGTCTGGGTTGCCCAGGTTGCCGAGTGCGATCGCCGCGTCTCGTCGCACGTCCGAATACTCATCAGACAACGCTCTAACCAGGCTAGGAATCGCTGTATCATCAGCGACTCGTTGCAGCGCTCGGGCGGTAAACTTGCGCACCTGCCAATGGTCGTCTGACAGGGCACTTGTCAGCGCAGGAATGGCCTCTGTCGTAGCGTGTAGGTCCAGCGCTTGGGCCGCATTGCGTCTCACCTGCCAGTCAGGATCAGTGATCAAAATGCTACAGAGGGTTGGCACAACAGCTTCGTCAGTCAGGTGCCCCAGGGTAAGAATCGCACTCCGTCGCACTTCTTCGCTTTCGTCACTGGCTAGCGCCAGCGCAGGCTCAAACCTCACCACCTGATTGAGATAGCGCAGAGTAACAACAGCGGCTTCTCGCAGCACTGCACTTTCCGACTCAAAGAAGGGGGCAATGTACGGCAGCGCCTGTGCATCGTGAATCTTTCGCAGCAAAATCAACACATTCAGCTGTACGGTTTCGTCCTCTATTTGCACCGCGTCCAATAGCGTTAGCAAATCGTCTGGCGAGATCATTTCCTTTAGCGCGGCTAGCGCCTCTACTCGCACAGCTTCTTCGTGGGCAGCGCTCAGGCATTTTAGCAGGGGCTTAATAGCAACAGGATTCGCCATCTCCCAAAGCGCCATCACCGCAATTTCTTGAACCTTCGGGCTATTATCTTCAAGGGCCAAGATAAGACTGTCGATGGTGTCTTCATCACCTAGGTGCTGAAGCGTTTTTGCGGCAACAAGGCGATCGCTCAAGTCAGGCGATTGCAGCATCTTTACCCACTGCACAACTTCAGGATCAAGGTCTGTCTGGATATCTATTTGGGCCATGTTTACAAGCTCTCCCTAGCGCAACAAAAACGGAATTTGAACAGTGATTGCATTGGTGGGACATTCCTTTTCACAGGGAAGGCAAAACCAGCATTCGTCGTATTTCATATATGCCTTGCCGGTTTCTGGATTCTTCACCAGTACATCCAGGGGACAAACCTCAATGCAGGCAGTACATTTTTCGAGACATTTGGATTCGTCGACAATTACAGGAACATCAACACGTTGGGTTGCTAGGGCCATGGGTGAGTGCTTGGGTTAGGGGATAGATGAGTGAGAGGCAGCTTGAGAGAGGAGCTGGGGGTGAGGGCACATTACCGCACCGCCACATCGTATACCTCCTGCTCCAAATTCACATCCACAATGTAAGGCGCTACATCACGCTTAAACATTTCCATTTCTCCATTTTCTCCTTTCTTCAAATTCGCATGACAGAACCATTCTTCATCGTTCTTTTCTGGGTAGTCCAGCCGATAGTGATACAGACCCCAGCGACTCTCTTTTCTATACAGCGAAGCCCTTGCCGCCATCTCTGCGCAGTCACGAATAAAATGAACCTCCATACAGCGCATTAGCTCGTGCGGATCACGTGCGCCCATCAAGTCTAACGTGTCGTGATAGCGCTCAAAAGCCGCCAAGCCAATGTCCATATTCGTCGGCGACTTGGGCGGCTGCAGATAATCATTCACATAGCGCCGCAGCTTGTACTCTACCTGCGTGTGCGGCACACCGTTTGGCCGGTCTAGCGGTGCGTAAATACGTGCTCTTTCCGCCTCCAGAAAGTCTGCGTCAGGCTCTACATGTTCTACGCCCTGCACGTATTCCATCGCATGAATGCCAGACAACCGCCCAGACACAAAAGCGCCAATCATGTAGTTGTGCGGTACGCTAGCCATGTCCCCGGCGGCATACAGGCCTGGAACGGTTGTCTCTGCTTTTTCATTCACCCAAACACCAGAGGCGCTGTGACCGCTACACAGGCCAATTTCAGAAATGTTCATTTCTACCCCGTGGGTGCGGTAGTTCTCTTTTCTGCCCTCGTGAAAGCGCTCTCGGCTAGGCCGCTCGTTTGCCCACAGCACCTGCTCAATTTCTGAAATAGTATCGTCGTCCAGATGGTACATTTTGAGATGTACGGGCCCTTTCCCAGAGTTCAACTCCTTCCAGGTCTCTAACATCATTTGACCGCTCCAGTAGTCGCAGTTGATGAAGCGGTTGCCTTCTGCATTTGCGGTGTATGCACCAAAGGGACTTGCCACATAGGCGCAGGCAGGGCCGTTGTAGTCCTTAATTAGCGGGTTGATTTGAAAGCATTCGATGTTGGTGAGTTCAGCACCAGCATGATAGGCCATAGAGTAGCCATCCCCTGCATTCGTGGGGTTCTCGTAGGTGCCATAGAGGTAACCAGAGGCCGGAAGTCCCAGGCGTCCACAGGCCCCAGTACACAGAACAACAGCTTTGGCCTGAATAACAACAAAGTCCCCTTTGCGTACATCAAAGCCAACAGCGCCAATGGCGCGACCGTCTTTCACCATTACGCGGGTAGCCATTACACGGTTGGTCACCCGCACCTTATGACGTTTGACTTGGCGGGTGAGAATCTTTTTGAGGTCTTTGCCCTCGGGCATAGGCAGCACATATTTACCGACTCGGTGAACCTGCTTCAGGTCGTAGTTGCCTTCGTGATCTTTTTGAAACTTGACGCCCCAACTTTCAAGTTCTTGAATAACTTCGTAGCCCCAGCGTCCAGTTTGATACACAGACTTTTGATTTAGGATGCCGTCATTAGCAATGGTGATTTCTCTAACGTATTGTTCGGGGGTAGAGTTGCCAGGAATGACTGCGGTGTTAACGCCGTCCATGCCCATTGCGATCGCACCACTGCGGCGAATATTCGCTTTCTCCAAAATCAACACGTCTGCATCGGGGTTGGCCTGCTTAGCCTTAATGCCAGCCATTGTGCCAGCCGTACCACCACCGATCACCAAAAAATCTGTTTTCAGATTCTGAATATTCACACAAATTCCTCAGGCTTTGCTGTTCTTATTCTAGAAGGGGCCAGAGCGCGCCTCAAGCAGGTTGGTAGCGAAACGCACTGTTTGCCGATTGATTTTTTTTATACACTGATAGAAATCAATGATGGAAGCTGCCTGAGGGCGTGGAGATCTAGCATGGAAATCTACCAGCTCAAAGTCTTTCTAGAAGTTGCTCGCTATCTGAGCTTCACCGAGGCTGCTGACGCTTTAAACCTGACGCAGCCTGCGGTCAGTGCCAAAATAAAATCGTTAGAAGCGAGCTTAGGCACTGACTTGTTTCATCGACTAGGCCGTAAGATAAAACTAACGACCGTTGGTGACTACTTACTAGAAAGAGGGCCCAGCCTGCTGGATTTGGAGCGTCGGCTAACTAGAGAAATTGAAGAGATTAAGCAGGGGAAACATACGCATTTGAAAATTGGCTGCACCCTGAGTGTCGCCAACGGCTGGCTACCAAATATTTTGTTTGAATATCGTCAGAAATATCCAGAAATTGACGTGCAGTGTTTGCCGTTTGAATCTGCGACCTCACTGCACAAAGCAATGACGTTAGGAGAGATTGACGTCGGCTTTTCTGAAACTGACTTAGGCGAGTTTGAAGAGATAGATTCTTCTCCTGTGGATAGTTTTCAGTATTGCCTGATAGTGGCAGCAGACCACAGGCTGGCCAATTCGGAGTGGCTCAGCTTGAAAAACTTGACCACAGAGGCCTGGGTTTTTCCGGCAAACATAACGCCAGAACGCCTGGCCCTTGACACCAGGCTAAGTGAGCTGAGCATGCAGCTTTCAGATTTTGAGAATTACGAGATTGTGCACTCTTCTAGCCTGATGAAGCCCTTCTTAAGTCAAGGGCACTACCTCGGATTTGCCTCTAGCCTACAGTTTAAGACTGAGCTTAATGCAAACCTGTTAAGGGCGATTCCACTACAGGAGTTTTCGCTCGATCTCAAACTGTTTATGCTACAGCTGACACGAAGTGTAAAAAGTAGCGACTCTAATGCGAAAAGTAGCCAGTCTAAAAAGACTCAGTCTAAGCAGGGGGCGGCTAAGAAGCCTTTGCAGCAGTTGATTCAGCTGATCAAAAAAAGAACAGATTATGGCTCTACACGTCCTGCTGACATAACAGCTTCTAGCAGAACAGCTGCTAAGAAAACAACCGCTAGTAAAACAACAGCATCGAACCATTCACAGCCCGTTTATTTACAGTCTCCGAGAATATCTGTTCGCTCACTAAGTACCTCCGAAAAACAAACTATCTCTATCGGTACTCAAAACAAAACCATTCAAACGGTCACGGCGGGAATTATTGTTCAGCAGCTAGGACTTCTAGAGCACTTTTTGCCTCGCGATGGTCAATATCGCAACACTGAGTATCAAATTCAGTGGCGTGATTTTACATCAGGGGCACCTATTGTTGCCGGATTACAGTCTGACCAGTTGGATATCGGCATTTTGGGGGACTATCCTCTGCTGTTGAGTGGAGCGTCTGCGACCAGTGACAGCCCTACTGCTAGCGGCAGCCTGGCCAAAACTCGGCTGGTGAGCTTTGTTGCTAGCAATCCAGATGGTGCAGGCAATACCGTCATTGTGCCAAATCGCTCTCCGCTAACAAGTTTGGACGATTTGCGTCAGCGGGTGATTGCGGTGCCGTTTGCCTCGGCGGCCCATGGCATGATTATGCGATCGCTCTCCCAGGAAGGCCTGCTGCCCGAGGTCACGCTAATGTCGATAGACAATCTCAACATCCACCGACTAACGCCCCGCAACAACCAGGCAGACGGCTATGCCTACTTTGCGCCACTACACGATATTGCTAGCCACAAAGGGAAATTTCGTCGCCTGATAGACGGCGATGTAGAGCAGCTACCTACGTTTCATGGCATTGTGGTAAGAGAGGTTTTTGCCGATGAGCATCCTGAACTTGTGATTGCTTACCTAAAGGCGCTAATCGCGGCGCAGTATTGGTATGAAACAACGCCAAGTGCACTGACCCTGGTGAGCAACTGGGTGAGGCTAGATCCTGAAATTGTAGCCAAGACTTTGGACTATCAGCGATCAGGTGCGGTAGGGCTGTTTTTCCCAGAAACACAAATACGCAAAGATTGGGTCGCTGAGCATATTGAACAGCTATCTGCCATTTCTGGAAATGAGGCGCTAGGCAATCTCAATTTAGACAGCTGGATTCAACCAGAGCTGTTAGCAAGCGCATTGGCTTCTGTATGAGAACCATTCACCTAGCTTGCCACTCCAGACAGCAGAGTTATCCCAAAACCAAATCACTTAAATAGACAAAGGCTGGGGGTGACATTAACAGCAACGCCGCTATGTCTAGCCCAAACGTTAGCATTCATCTCTGAATAGGTTGAAGTAACTGCGTTTGTAAGTCTTTTCTCATTTCGTTTTGTCTCTTTACACTTGTTGCTTGAATGCTAGCTTGCTCAAACGCTAGGATTAACTACAGGTTCAGCGCGAAAAACTAAGCCTGCTTCTTTGGGCTCTGTTGGCGATGCCTTACAGTTCAGCAGCTGAGCGGTTTGTGCCGCTAGCTCTTCCGATTCAAGTACGCCCGACTTTACAATCATCTTTTCTAGCGTGGTGAGCCAGCACTGGTAATAGTCCCATTCAGGATCATCCAGCGCGTGAGTAGTCTCCCATTCTTTAATGGTGGCCATTAGCGTTTGGCGAAACTCTTCCCATTCGTAGTGGCCTTGTTTGGAGAGCGCGATCGCCACTCCAAACGCCATCTTTTCCCAATCTCGATCAAAGTGCAAGTGCCCGGCCTTGCGCGGGGGGGCTTCCTCCGGCGAGCCCATTAGGCTAGTCGCCGCAAAGTGCTCAAACTTAGTAAACATGTCACGCCTCCATCATGCCTGAACGGTAGCCACGCCCATCATCGCCTCTGGCGTCAGCAGTGCTGCTAGCGCTTCTTCACTCAACCCATCTGTTCCCGCAGGTCGCATCGGCAGCACCCACCAGCGAATCTGTGCGCTACTATCCCACACCCGCACTTCAACAGAGTCATCAATATCCACCCCAAATTCAGAGAGTACCTTACGAGGCTCTCGTACTACCCGAGCACGAAACGTCGGATCCTTGAACCAGTAGGGGGGAAGGCCTAGCGTTGGCCACGGATAACAAGAGCAAAGCGTACACACAATCACGTTGTGCACCTCGGGAGTATTCTCCACGATTCGCATATGTTCACCTTCGGCGCCAGACATGCCCGCCGGAAAGTCCAGCTCCTCGATTGCAGCATTGCAGTCCGCAATCAAGCGCTCCTTAAAGGCAGGATCTACCCAGGCACGGGCCACCAGCTTCGCCCCGTTAAAAGGACCCATTTCTGTTTCAAAATAGCCCAATATCGTATCTACGGTATCGCCTGTAATCACGCCTTTCTCAATTAACAGAGATTCTAGTGCTTTTACCTTAGCCGCACTGAAGGTTTCCCTATCCGCATCGTACTGAAATCCTGGATAATTACTTGGCATTTGTTTTTCCTCCTCTAGTTTTCCTCGACTGTCTTCTTCCTAAGCTGCCTCGATATACACTTCAAAAATGTCGTTGTAATAAATCAAATTTGGCTCAGTCACAGACGCTTCCCAAAGCTCTTCTAGCTGAAAGGCCAAGTTATACACTGGCATCGGCGGTCCAATCCCATCAGTCGTGGGAAAGAAGTACGCAAAGGCACCATCGTACACTTCAACGACTGTTGCGATCTTTCCTTTCAAGTTTCCAGGCAGACGGCTGTGCTCGCCCGAGTTTACCTCCTTAATCTTCACCTGGTCCCCTACCGCGAACTTGGCCGGCGTAGACAGGGTCCGCATGGGAGAATCACCTTCACGCAAATATTTCACTACCTGCTCATCGATCGCGGTCTCTCCGCCCGAGGGTAGTGGGGCTTCAGCCAATTCACTATTGGCCAAAAATTCAGCCGTGCGAGTGTCCAATTCCTCTTGAGTGATGTAGCCCTCTGATACAAAGAAGCCAGAGATACCGCCTAGCCACTTTTCGTAGTAGCGCAGTCGAAAGTACTCAAAGGGGTGCATGTTTTCTGCGCCCATCCGCAGATGGCCCCAAGTCCAAAAGCTTTCAAAGGTCGTGGGAACTTCCTCAATCGCATATTGGGGGGGCGAGGAGCCCAGCTGATTGCTCAGCGCCATCATAGCGGTATGAATGCCAAAAATTCGCTGTTCCCAAGGTTCAACAAACACTTGAGTTTCCGTGTTAATTGGGTCTAACCCTTCGAGTCCGCCGAGATTATGCTGTAGTTTCATAGTGTTGCTGATTGACTTAAATTGCGACTGATTGACTTAACTTAAGGAGAACAAATCATTTGATATGGAGCAGATGGCCTGAATTTAGGCAGCGTATGCAGCGACGGGCAAATCCATCAAACAGCTCTGAAAGCCTTCTTTCAGTTCTGCTTCGTCTAAATTTCTGCCAATAAAAACCAGCTCATTACGACGAGTTTCGCCTGGTTTCCAGGGTTTTCCGGGGCGCCCGTCTAGCGTCATATGAACGCCTTGAAAAACAAACCGCCGCTGGGCATTGTCCACATCTAAAATGCCTTTCATGCGGAAAATATCTGGGCCGCGTGCCTGCACTAGCTGATAGAGCCAGCGGTTGAGTTTGTCGCTATCGACCGTTCCTAACTCGGTAATTGCAACAGAAGCAACAGAATTATCGTGCTCGTGGGCTTCTTCTTCTAAAAAGGCTGGATCGATGCTCAGAGCATTCTTAAGATCAAAGGCCTGTACGCCCAGTACGGTATCAATGGCAATGTCGCAGTTTTGGGTAGTGTGGATTTGCGCGATCGCATTCATCCCTCTCACCTTTTTCTCCAAAGCATCCAGCACCGCCGCAGGCACTAAATCCGTCTTGTTAAGTAAAACAATATCGGCAAACGCAATTTGCTCTTGGGCTTCGCTGCTCTCCCAATGCTCCCAAATATATTTAGCATCTACTACCGTCACCACAGCGTCTAGCTGCGTTTTTTGCAGCATCACCTCATCCATAAAGAAAGACTGAATAACCGGCGCGGGGTCGGCTAATCCTGTCGTTTCAATCACCAAATGATCAAAGCGCTCCGGCTGCTTCATCAGCTCGCCAATAATGCGAATCAGGTCGCCTCGGACCGTACAGCAAATGCAGCCGTTATTCATCTCAAAAATCTCTTCGTCGGCATCCATTACCAGCTGATGGTCAATGCCTACCTCACCAAACTCATTGACAATAACTGCAACTCGCCGGTTGTGCTCTTCGGTCAGAATGCGATTGAGCAGCGTTGTTTTTCCTGCCCCCAAATATCCGGTCAACACCGTTACAGGAATCTTTTGAAGTAAGGCCATATATACTGTTCCCTCTTTGATAGTGCTTGCCTGGAATAGCGTTTATCTGAGATTTAGACTGAAGCGCTTGCCGCGACAACTCGAAACCCAATCGTTCGGTTTAGCCCAGTTTCCACATATCCAGAGCGGCTAGCAGAGCGTAGCTTATGAGGCGTGTCTAACCAGCTTCCGCCCTTAATGACACGCTGTGTTGTTGTCCAGGTCTGTCCTTGTTGCGGTGAGCGTCGGTGAGCAGTATGCCATTTGTCAGCACACCACTCCCAAACATTACCGTGCATATCGTATAGACCAAAGGCATTCGGTGGAAATTCACCGACTGGCAGCGTAGATTGTCGATAGTCTCCGGCATGTTCAGCTTTGTACGTATAGGTGCTGACATAGTCAGCCAGTTCGCTAGTGATGGTTTCGCCGGTATGGAAAGGGGTCTGGGTGCCTGCTCGGCAGGCGTATTCCCATTGCGCTTCGCTGGGCAGCTGATAACGACGGCCCGTGTGTTGAGTGAGGCGATCGCAAAACTCCACAGCCTCTACCCAAGAAACACTCTCCATAGGGAAGTTATCGCCGTGAAAGTGAGCAGGCGATCGCGTTAGCGCCCTTTTAACCTGGGGCAAAGCGGCCACTGCTGACCACTGCGACTGCGTAATGGGATACTTACTGATAAAAAATGGCGACAGCTTTTCACGACGATGAGAAGAGGTGCCAGCGGTGGCGGACATGCCAGAGGGGATTGCAACCATCTCCAGCAGCGTGTTTGGCAAGTGTTCTGGGAAAAACTGTGCCCTGAGCTGTTGCTGTTGCTTGAGACGGCCAGCCTTATCAACGGTTACAGTGCTGAACTCAAAGGACGCTAAGGGAATTCCCAAGGCAGTGGCTGAATCACCTTCTGTTTGAGTACTCGCTAATGAGGGCACAGCAGCCGTGAGTGCAAGACTCACACTCCCTAATCCCGCATACTGAAAGAATTTTCTTCGCTTCATGCTTTCTCACTTTTCAACAATGTATCGGGCAGTTTAAGAAAATAGAAACCTTTATGGGGTCTGTTTGGCCTGTTTCGCTTTTGAAACTAAAACCAGTAAATAACAAAGGCTTTTACAGCTGTTGTATACATCGACACATTTACCCACTTACGTAAAGAAACGGAAATATTGCAGCGAATCTTAGGCGGCTATCCGCGTCAGCTTATGTCTCAACATATTGAGATAATCAGCTCTAAACTTTCTGAGCTGATAGTCTTGCGGATCATGCGCTTTCATTATTTCCCAAGCCGTAGTCTTACCTATTGCACTCTGCTGCTTAGCCGTCTCTACCATAGAGTCTGTGACTAGCGTTGTCCCTTTAGTCATTCGCTCATAGCCGTAATAGCTCATATGGTCGGCGCTCAGGGTTTCAATTAGTCGAATTTCCTCTATGCTCAAATCTTTTTTGAACTTATCCACATTGGCAGGAATCGGTTGAGAAGAATTAGTAGCCCATAGATTAGAAAGACCCGAGAGACCTTGCGCTTCGCGAGACTGCGAAACATCAAGCATGGCCGCTAAAAATGGGATGCCCAAGAATTGGCAGATTTTCTTCAAAGCCGCCGCTTGACTTTGAATAAAATCTTCGTAGCGAATGGTCAGTACCCGTTCTGGATAAGCCAGTTCCAAGGCCCGCGCCGCGTCATGTGCCTTCACCCATGTCTGCGTGTTGAGCAAAGTATCAAAGTCGTGAATGATAGCGCGATTGATGCTGCTAATTTGCGCCCTGGGGTCTCTAACCACATTAAGAAACAACATATCGTCAAAGAGTGCCATCAGCTCATTGGCATAGTGCACACTATCTAGTGATTTATCCATTACCACCTTAGTTTGGTGTTTCTGCCCTGCCAGAAACAGCATTTCCCAGGTGATAGCATGAATACTTCGGGGGCGATCCTTTATCCGTTCAAAAATAACCACCGGATCGAGCGAAATACCATCCCACTTCACCATGGTGGCCGCTTGCAGGCCAACAACGTCTATGACTAGCTGAAAATAGTTAAAGTCGTTAGAGAGCGCTCCATACAGTGGCAGCAGCGGCATAAACTCAACAATATGGAGCGGATAGGGCGAGTAGAACTCGTTTGAGAAGTTTAGCCGCAACCGCAGGGCATGGCTGCCGCAGCGGCGAATCGGCGTCATCAAAACTGGTCTGGGGCGTTGGGGCATGGCTCGCTATGAGGTTGTTGCTATAGGGTTGCGAAGGGCTGTTCAAAACTCCATGCTCTTCAGCGTTTCTTCGCGAATCAAATCAAAGACCTGCCGGCTGGTGCGCGTGAACTCCGGCGTCATGACATCGTCTAGGTGACGTGGTCTGGGTAACGTGACTGACAATTCAGCTTTGATGTGACCTGGCTGCACGCCCATCACGAAAATGCGATCGGCTAAAAATACCGCTTCCTCGATATCGTGCGTCACAAATATAATGGTTGTTTTCAGCGTCTCCCACACATTTAACAATAGCTCTTGCATCATGTGCCGAGTCTGCGCGTCCAGCGCTGCAAAGGGTTCATCCATTAGCAGTACCGATGGTGAATTGACCAGCGCTCTAATAATGCTCGCTCGTTGTTTCATCCCGCCCGATAGCTCTTTGGGGTAGGCATTCCGGTACTTGGCCAACCCCACCAGGTTCAGGTACTCACCCACCATATCCTGTCGCTCAGCCTTGGGTATGCCCTTTATTTTTAACCCCAGCTCCACATTTTGAAAGGTGGTTTTCCAGGGCAGCAAAGAATACTGTTGAAAGACAAAGCCTCGATCAGCGCCGGGCTTGGTTACCGGCTGCTGATCGACCATGACATAGCCTGCTGTGGGCCTGATAAATCCAGCAATGATGTTCAACAATGTTGATTTACCGCAGCCCGATGGACCGAGTAAGCACGCCAGTTCTCCTGGCTTAATTTGAAAGTTTACCGACTCTAAAACCTGGTTCGTTTGGGTGCGGCTGCCAAAAATCATTGACACTCCTTCCACATTTACCTCGCCCTTTTTGGGTTCGAGAGGTGCCTTTAGTTTGGGTAGGGTTTGCTGGACCATTGCGATCGCTCCTCATAGAATTCTCTTAGGGCTGTTGAGTCTTACCGTCTCAGTGTTGTCAAAGGCTAGGCATCTTGTTTTTTAATCACACGCCAGGGCATGAGCTTTTGCATGCCACGTCCCACTGCCCACGAACTTATTGCCCCCATTAGCCCAATTAACAACATCCCCATCACAATGGGCGGATAGTTCGAGGTCACATAGGACTCCCAAGTGATATAGCCCACGCCATATCGACCCGCCAAAATCTCAGCTGTTACCAAACAAAACCAGGCATTTCCCATGCCAATAGTCAGGCCACCTGCGATTCCCGGCAGGGCCCCTGGCAGCACAATATCTTTGAAGATAAACCACTTATTAGCACCCAAGCACTGCCCCACTCGAATCAGCACAATGTCGTGCAGAATATTTTCCACGGCTCGAATCGTACTGATTAATACTGGAAAAAATGCGCCGACAAACGTGATATAAATCATCCCTGTCTCCGCAGTTGGAAACATCAAAATCGCCAGGGGAATCCAGGCGACTGCTGGAATCGGTCTGAGTAACTCTAACCAGGGCATCATCAGGTCTTCAACAATTTGAAACCAGCCGATAAACAGCCCCAGAACGGTGCCTAGAACAGACGCAACACAAAAGCCGATGAGCACCCGGTAAATGCTAGAGCGAATATGTACACCCGGTTCACTGGTAAAGAAATCTACTGTCGCGTCAAGCACCTCAACCGGCGAAGGCACCAGCTGAAAGTTGATGAAGAAATCAAAGCCAATAATACAGAGCACCTGCCAGATGCCAAAGAACAGAACTAGGGATAGGCATCGGACCGCCGCGCGGTTGGCAAACAGTCTCTTTTGCAAGGTGCGCGATCGCTGGGCTGCTGAAGCAGTGCTATCAGTGCGGGTGCGAGTCTGAGGAAGGGTGCTAGCCATAATAAAGAACGGTTTATGTGGTTGAAAAAGCACTGTACAGTGGAGCGTTGTAGTGCTTCTGCTTGGGTATAAAGGGGGCGAGGGAGAAAAGGGAGAGATACCCTTCCCGCGCCCCCTTTTATGAGAGCCGCCTCTATCCTGCGAGCAAAGGCAATACCCGCTCCAGCGCCAGCCGCAATCTATCCTGTGTCAACCGACTAACCTGTACAGGCTGTGGACCGCTAGCATAGGTTTGTAATAGGTCCTTAAAGCTGGCTACCTGACCGCCAGACTCAGCGGCAAACGTCTCAGCATCTTCTGCGAGTAAGAAGGCAGACACTTCATCACCACTGGTGACATAATAGGCGTTCTCAGCAAACAGCTTCCAACCCTTGTTGCGATCGTGCACAAAGATGACATCAGCCGCTTTTCCTTCCCCTTGTAGGGTATTCAGCTGCTTTACCATGTTGGGAATCGAGGCAAAATTAGTCACCGTCTCTTCTTCTTGAACCCATAGCTGCGCTGCCATTTTAGGCTCTGTAATCTCCTCGTCCGTCAAAGCATCTTTGCCGGAGATGACGTAGCTTTCACCTTCTGCAATCACCTCGTCGTAGTCTAGGCCCGCCTTCTCCATGGCCCCTTTCAAGAAGCTCTCATCGACCCAACCTGTTACATCCTCTGGATCTACAGGAGACTCAATTTTTCCGAGACTAATCAATGTGGCAATGCTGTTTTTGAGCGCATCTAGCTGAACCTCACCGATACTAGGATTGATTGGCTGCAGCCCAGATGGGCCGAGGAACATATAGACCACTTCTTTCTCAATCCCAGACCATTCCTCAATTTGAGCAGAAATCTCCTCAGGCTTTTCCCTGAAGGTTTGATTAGCCTCAAGCATTGCCTGAAGGTAGGCTTCTACAATTTCTGGATAATCTTCGGCAAAGTCAGAGCGAACAACAATGCCGTGTAGCGTTGGCACGCCAGTTTGCGCACCATCAAAGATCTTCTTGGCAAAGCCCCGATAAGGGAACAGTTCTCCAAAGGGAACAAAGTCTGCATGGGCATCAATTTGCCCAGTGCGCAAGCTGGTGCCACCGACTTCCGGTGCCTGGCTAATCAGTTCCACATCTGTCTCTGGATCCACCCCTGCATCGCTAAGCGCTTTTAGCACCATGCCGTGAGCCGCAGAGCCGAAGGGCACAGACACCGAGCCGCCCTTGAGATCGGCCAGAGAAGTAACATCGCTATCTTTGGGGACAACGACCGCATTGCCTGCCCCATTTGGGCTATAAGCCAGGGTGCCAATAAAGGTGGAGGTAACGCCTTCTAACTCTTCTTGAAACTTGATTAGGTTGATAACAGCAGGGAAATCACCCATAAGACCGATGTCAATTTGGTCGGCAAGCATTTTATTAGTAATAGGCGGTCCCGATGTGTAGCTAGACCACTCAATTTCGTACTCTACCCCTTCGTATTTTCCTGTCGTGGGCAGATACTTTTCCAAAAGACCCAATTCTCTGACTGTGGCACCGCCGACAGCAGTATTAATCACCTGGTCTTGAGTCCCGATGGAAATTCTGATCGTTTCCCCATTCAGAGATTCTGTGTCTGCGCTCTCGGCTGTCGCATCTCCTGACGTAGATGTTTCAGAAGGGGCAGAACAGGCAGTAGCGAGTGTAGCTGAAAGGGTTAACGCACAGGCAATGGAAAGTCTTTTTAACAAAGTTTGATTCAGCTTCATAGCAAGGCAACTCCTTGTGAATTGCCTTATTTAATCTGTGGTGCTATCCAGCATTTGTATATCTACGTACAGATGCTGAGCTATCTTGCTTTTTAGCCATAACGATTATTGCTGAACTCATAGATTTTTTTGATGGCTTATATCGACCTCGTTATATAACAGGCGATCAGTCAAGCCCTATTTAAAACAAAAAAGAAGGGTTGTTTCATTCCCTTAAAGTCCATTAAGCCCAACAAAGTATTCTTATCCAGCTTTCTGAAAATGTCATGAATGGGCAAATAGTCGTATATCATCGTGGCGCTGAGTTTGCCTCGATACTCCATCATCCGAACGCTTGCTTTACTTTCCTGTGTTTTGAGTAACTTGCTCATTGCACTATAAATAGGCTTAAGCGCTTTTCTTTGAGGAAGATCAATGCTGAACCCCAAATTTACAACGATGGGATTGGGATCCACCCTGTAGATCTTATGACCATCAGAAAACAGCAAAGGGTGAACACAGTCTGGGCTGACAAATTCTTTGCCATACCAGCCAACGGTTTCTAACAAACCATCCATTCGATGCTGTGTGTTAAACCCCGTGCCTTTCCATCGACCCATCATAAAATCTGTATCTACTGGAGCCAGCTCATCAAAAAGATTTAAAGCTTCATCTGTAGTTGTCTCTCCTTGTCGCAAGATCGTATGAAACTGATCTGAAGTACTCATTTTTTTGCCTCTTTCTCGTCTAAGAACCACACCTGAGTCGTATGTTTAGCCCTGATAAAGACTCTTTATTCGTTTGCGATTTTCTCCTAGAACACGATCATAGCGACCAAGCTGCATTTCGCTCAAAGGCATTTGCTTGTCGGCAAGGTTTTCTAGGATGTTCTTGTCTTTTTTTAGCTCATAATCCACGAAAAATTTGACAATAGGGCTGACGAAAAAATGAAATATCGACTTATTGAAAATAGGATTAGCAAAAACAAATATCATTAGCCGCATTTGGTCATCGTTAATGGGGATATAGAATACGACTAACTTTACCTGTATTTTTCTTTTTTGGTTCGTGTTGGGATTAACCCAAAACTGATCGAAAATGCTGTAAAGAGGAGAAAAGTACGTCTTCCAGTCGTTTACAAACTGATCGCCTGAGTGCACGTTAAAAAATAGTTTTTCAATGATCCAGGGTAAAGGCTGCTGAGCCCCTTTGTTAACTACACGGACAGTACTCTCTGTAGTTTCAATTCGGCTTTCAACGTTGTCAATATTCTCATAAGCGTATCCAAAGTAGGTGTGCGTTGTGGGGTTGTGTTCAATGTCTGAAAAATTATCGACAACGACTTCTAAAGGGGCCTGAATTTGGCGATTCACAACACCCGCAAATAGATAGTCTTGAATATTGAAATCAGGAAAACGGGCCAACGAATCAGCAGATTTTATCCAAATGAAGCCGTAACGCTCGATCGCCGTAAATGAGGGTACGCAAAGCTTTAACTTCGGTGTGCTGGGGCTAAATCCTCTACCATCGGGCGCGTATCTCCAGGCATGATACGGACAAACAATCTCTTCATTCTCAACCCAGCCGTGGCTAAGCTTCATGCCCCTGTGGCAGCAGCGATTTCTCAGTGCGCCAATATTGCCTTCAGCAGTCCGAAACAGCACAATTTCTTCATTGCATAGCTGGACTAGGACGGGCTTCTTTTTCAGTAGTTTGCTCGCGATTGTGGGATGCCAGTGATTAAGTAGTGTCATAACAAGTGATTGGGTGGGTCTACAGTTTGCCTATTGTTCTTCTTGAGGCGAATGCCTGCGGTGACGAGACTATAGACATTGCTTAACGCTAGCTTTTAGGGATGAGAAAGACGCTAGATATCTGTTGTCTAGAACTTTGTGATAAAGGGTGCTGGCCAGCTTGGGATATAGACCAGGAAAAATTCGTTTGCATAGCCACAAAAATTGCCAATGTAGCTCAACGCAAGAAAGCTGAAACAAGGACGAGCTTTCGATAACGCAAATAACATCTTTTGCTACTTGCTCTGGCTTTGCACCGTTGCGTATGGTGTTACGCAAAATTTGGGCTGCTGTGGATTCTGAAGAGAATTGCCCATCCTGGCCAAGATTGGTGTTGATAGAGCCTGGGCAGACTGCTGCAACGTGAATGTTGTCGGCGGCTAGTTCGATAGAGAGAGATTCCGTTAAACTCAAGACTGCGGATTTAGAGGCGTTGTATATCGCCATTTCAGGGGCACCAATTAGGCCTGCAATGGATGCAATGTTAATAATATGGCGGGGGTCTTTTTTCTTGGACTTAGTCATGAGTGGAAGAAAGGCCTTGATGTTGTATATGGCGCCCCACAGGTTTACATCTAGTACCCGATGCAGGTCTTTATTCGCGGCGGTGGCGATTTTGCCTTGATGCAAAATACCTGCACAGTTAACTAGAATGTCGACTTTGCCTTGGAGCGTGGCTGCCAGGTTTTCTAATTGCTCTGGGCTGGTGACGTCTATGGTATGGCCATGAATTTTATGGCTACACACATCTGCCTGTGTAGATAGCGCTTTAACCAGTGCGTCGATTCGTGCTTGACGAAGATCGATGAGGTGAACGGTGGCGCCTTTTTTCGCGAGTGCGATCGCAATTGCTCGTCCAATTCCCGATCCACTGCCTGTAATAACAGCTGTTTTTTCAGCCCATTTGATGTTGTGTCTTAGCATTGCATTTGGCCTTGAATAAAGGGCTTATGGTCAAGTTCAAGACGCATTGGAAAAGCTAGAGAACCATAAGTTGTATGTTCTTTGCTGTGCTGCGCACCAGAATCTCGGACAAACCAGGTATGTAGCCACTGGCTGTAACGCTGGGTAGCGATCGCTTCTGAAATTTTGCCGTGTTCACAGTCTGCAATTGCACTGGCCGCCTGCAGACCACTGATGACTACTTTCAACCTGTGGGCAAAGGTTCGCAGCAATCCACAGGACACGGCTAGGCTAGGGTTAGCCGCCGCATTACCCAGTAGCCACCAGCCAGGGCCAGCAAAAGGATCACGCATTTGCCAGGCCACAGGCTTACACCGGTCCATTGGCTCAGGCGAAGCTACTGTGGTGCCAACGCCGAGCTGCTGGGATAACCATTGGCGCTGCCCCGAAGCATCTAGGATGTGATAGGCCCTAACCGTGCCGCGTTCTGTGGTCAGCCCCATAAGCTGTTGCTGTTCAACGATGGCAGTGTCCACGCGACAGGCCTTCCAGACCTCCACACCTTGCGCCTGTGCCAGTGTCATCAAACTCTGGTTGCGTAGCGATTTCCCTAGCCGTGCGCTGCGCTGCTTATTAGGAGGTGAAGAATTAGGAGGTGAAGAATTAGAAGATGAAGAAATTTCGACGCGATCGCCAGAAAACTCAGAAACATCAATCAAAAGGACTTTTAGTCCCTTACGGGCAAGGGCAATGGCTGCCGTACAGCCTGCTGGGCTAGTGCCAATAATCGCCGCAGAATAGAGTCTCATGGGGGCAATACTCCAATGTGAAGTCCAATATGAAAACTGACAAACGTAGGATGGGGGGCTGTGTTGGGACTAGGGAAAGACCAGCTTGTAGAAGCTGGCCTTTATCGGCTAGCTTTGATCTAGTGATTGATGACGCCGCTCAAGCAACGAGATCGCTGGAGAAGTTGGCTGCTCCTGACTATCTGCGTTTTCCCATGCTGTGGGTTCTGTTTTCTGAGTGCTTTCTTGTTCTGTAGAAACGCCTTGGGCAGCGGGCTCTGTAGAGGGTTGTGAATAGTAGGGCTGGGAATTGTCTTCAGATTTGTTGCGGGCATCTAGCTCTGCCAATCGCTGTAAGTGAAATTTGAATGTAGGCGAAATGGCACCTTTATTACGAGCGTCTAACTCAGCTAGACGCTGCGACTGAAGATTGAAATCAGCATCAACTGGCTTCAAGGCCAAGGCCTCGGGTGCGCTTGTTGCCGTTGCGAGCAATACGGTGAAAGCAGAAAGGATGAAGCGTTGCATAGTAATACCTTACGTTTGGGCTGTTCAAGCTGTAGAAGAGCGCTTGTGCGTTGCTCTATATCTCTATTAGACAAGGCAGAAGGCTACGTTAAAGGCTACGAAAAGCTGACTTATAGCTAACTTCCGTATCACCACCGCAAATATCAGCTCCGATGCTGGCGCGATCGCTAGCCTACGCGAAGCTGGATACAAGAGTGTTGCTGAGCTCCGTGGTGGTTTGCCTGCTTGGAGTGCGATTAAAGGTGCTGTTGAAACAGGTTGTTTGGCTGTAGCCTAAGTTAGCTGCACGGTGACGCTACCAGCCTGCATGTATTCCTACAGCATCAGCTACAGTAACACCCCTATTTCTATCGAAAGAACGATTCATCAGAGAGTCCTATGCATAGGGCTCTCTGATGTTTTGGCATTAGAGGCAGGGCGCTGTGCCAGCTGTGCCTTCTACAAAGGCATCATTGTTCTCAATGTCAGCAGGGTCAAAGTTACCTACATTTCGCTCTGTGATATTGGCCAGGTCAACCACTTGGAACTGACCTGCTCCATTGCTAATTAGCTCAAAGCCATCGCTGGCTGGATTGATAACGGTATTGTTATCTAGCACTAGGCACATATCAGTATCAGCGGTGTGGTTAATGCGGACGCCATCGCCGTCTGGCTCAGCTGGCTCGAGTGCCGCTTCGACTTCGGTGACAGCGGCAACGGCATTGACACTGGCAGAAAGCTCTGCCAAGTCGTCCTCGTCTAGCTCGTCGTCTGGCTCGTCATCACCGCTATTGGGTGAGTCAATCACGATGGATGGGAAATCACCAGGATTAGTCCCCGATGTGGTTGTAGTGCCAGGATTAACAATCGTGTTGTTAGTGATCGTTGCGGTGACGTTGGCCTCGTCTTCAATCAGGTTGAAGTCAATGCCATCATCGCCTGCATCGGTGATGGTGTTGCCATCTACCGTGATGACTGCTGTAGTCGTCTCTTGAATGTCATTAAAGAGGATGCCTTCTTCGCCGACATCTGAGATTTGGTTATTGAGGATATTGATAGTGGCATTGGCACTATCTTCAATCAAGTCAAATTCAATGCCCTGTGTGCCTGCACCAAGAATATTGTTATTGGCGATGGTAATGTTGGAAACAGTATCGTCTTCAATGTCATCAAATTGAATGCCTTCATTGTCTGCGTTCTCAATTTGATTATTGAGGATATTGATCGTGGCATTAGCATTGTTTTCGATGAGGTCAAATTCAATGCCTTGTGTGCCTGTGCCAAGGATGCTGTTGTTGGCGACTGTAATGTTGGCAATGGTGTTGTTTTCAATGTCATCAAATTCAATACCGTCAAGGCCAACATTAGTAATTTGGTTTTCACTAACGGTAATCGTGGCACTGGCATTATTTTCAATGTCTTCAAATTCAATGCCTTCTGCACCTGCATTCAGAATGGTGTTGTTGGTGACGGTAATGTTAGCGATGGTTTCATCTTCAACGTCATTAATGTCAATTCCGCCTTCGCCCACATTAGAGATTTGGTTGTCATTAATGGTAATCGTGACATTGGCATTGTCTTCAATGAAGTCAAATTCGATGCCGTCTCCTCCAAACTCTTCGGTATCTACATTCTCTGCATTGATGATATTTCCTTCAACGGCAATGTTGGCCACTGCGTTTCCTTGGATGTCATCAAAGAAAATGTTGTCGAATTGAACATCGGTGAGCTGGTTGTTTGCGATGGTGATATTTGCGATCGCATCTCCTTCAATCAATCCAAATTCAATCCCTGAGTCACCCGCAGCGTTACCAATATTCTCCAAGGTATTATTTGCAACGGTGATAGTTGTATTGTCTGTTTCATTGATATCCCCAAAGGAAATACCATCGTTCAGCGTATTGGAGATTTGATTGCGAACGACAGATACCGTGCCATTAATGTCAGGCAGACTAATGCCTGTATCAACATTGCGAATCACATTATCTTCAAGGGCGATATTCTCTCCCTGCGCCACAATGCCATTAACAACTCTCCGGACAGCCGCTAGCTCAGCGACTGCTAGCTCCTCAACCTGGCGCGCTGATGGATCAATTTCTAATCCAGAGACGAGCGAGTTGCTGCCAACAGTGACTTGGCCAGTAACCGTAGGCAAGTTACCGCTACCCGAACCTGGCAAGGTGGCTGCGCCAAACTGAGTATTTAACTGTTGAATGGGCCCTACAGAGCGTACCTGCACTCCGTCTGGCAGGGTAAATCCGCCACCTGCGTTACCTGCTTGCACAAAGATAACGTTATCGGCATTGGCCTCAGAAGCCGCCGCCGCCTGAGCGATGGTTCTAAACGGGTTTTCAACAGTTCCGTCGCGAACAATCTCTTCTACCAAAATAGCGTTGGCGAGACCGTTAGCGGCGTCATTGGCGGCGTCATTGGCAATGGCATTGGCTCCGCCTGCACGACCCACATGACGCAGAACAAAAGGATTGCCACTATCTGGGTTAATGGCCGTGACATCAGTCTGAACAATTGCGATGTCTGTTTGATTTTCAATGAGTACGGTATTGGTACGGTTAATAGGCTCTGCCGCTCTCGCCCATAGCTCAGCCCGCGCATCTGTAGAATTCTCACCAGTGGAACTTTCGCCATTGTCATAAGAGCGCCCGGGCCGACCCCCTAACGATACATTTACAGAAAAGAACGCATTGGTGCCAAAGACACCGTCATTTTGTACCCCTGCGCCAAAGCGTAAATTGTTCGTGGCTCGGTAGTCCAGCGAAGTGCGGAAGCCCAAACTATCGTCAGAGGCTTCTCCACCCAAGAAGTATACGCCGCCTCGACCCCAAAGGCTGCTGCCCCCGCCAAAGTCAAATAGCTCTAGGCCACTATCCAGGGAAACGGTAGTGAGCGCGGCCTCAATTTGGTTCACCTGCTGCTCGTCAATGAGCAATTGATTGTTGGCAAACTGTGGATTGACCGCCTGGCTGGCACTATCGACGACCTGACGGGCATTCCCCAAAGGCAGATTGGCATTTAGCATGAGGTCCCAGTTCTCTCCCAGTAGCTCAGCCCCAATGCCAGCCTGGGTGAAGGCGGCACCGCCCGTATCGCGCACATCTAGTCCGGCATAGGCCCCTAAGATAGTGCTGTCGTTAAGCAAGGTTCGATAACCGGCTTGTAACCCACCGCCAAAGTCACCATCGGTATCTACGTTGACGCGGCCTTCCAAGAAGGTGACGTTTTGCCCAGGGGTCTGAAAGATTGGGAAAAAACCACCAAAGCTAGCAAATCCGTCATGGCCAGCCCCTTCTGTAAAGTTGACATGATAAGAGGGCCCGAGCCGTAGTGCAGATGCCCCTGCATCAGGAGACTGAGTGATTTGAACAGTCTGAGCTGCTGTGGTTTGACGCTGGCTGCTCTCATCAGGATTAACGGAGGAAGCGACTGGCATGGCCATGGCTTCAGCAGAAATTGCCAAGATGCCTATCAAAGATAAGCAATAGCTCAGACCTAGTTTTAGCTGTCTGCGAATACGTGACTGAGCGAAATCAAGTGTGTTTTTCATGGAAACGGTTCCTAGCCTTAGTCATTACAAAGAAGTGTGATGAGAGCAACGTGAAAGTTGTTGTTTGTCGCTCTCTACATATTCAGTAAAACGACTGAGAGGCTACGTTAAGGGGTAAAGAAAGGCTGACTTATGGCTAAGTAGTTAGGCTAAAATGCATGGCTGACATCTCATCTCTGAAAATATAAAAAAGCCGTAGCCAACGTTTTAAGAGTGGCTACGGCGAGAGTGGTGTGGAGGAAAATCAGATTTATAGATGTGTCGTTTGAGGTTCTCCTTACTTAGGGTTTTCCTTTTAGGGTTCTTCTCTGTCCCAAGGAACGATTGAGAAAAAGAAAAGCGTTAACGCGATGACTAGGCCACTGGTAAAGAACTGATAGCTGGCAGTATGGCTAAGGAAGAGCATCGCACTCAAATGCACCCAGAAAGCCGCTGTGAAACAACGAGATTTCATGCCTGCTGCCATAGCCCCGTAGCCTACTGCACACAAGCCTAACCACAGTGGACATAGATTCAACAAAATCAGAGCATGACCACAAAAAATACCGTAGGCCGTAATTAGGCTGCCCGCTGCCATTAGCATGGCCCAGAGTAAAACGACCCAGCGTAGCTTGGCCTGACAGGCGATCGCCCATGTCAGGCCAGAGGTCGCCGTAATGCCAATACCTGTCAGCCCCGCGTCTAAAATCGCCTGCGTCGTCCAGCTCAGCGTAGAAAATTGGCCTAAGGAAAACATGAAGAGCGTTAGCGCGCCCCACACTACAAAAGCCTGGTCAATCTCTGTAAAATGCCCGCTGAAAAACGCATTGAGGCTGCTGATAACGTGACCCTTTAGCCAGTCAAAGGAGTGCTGTCTGTTAAGTACTGGCGTGGCAGACGGATGAGAAAAGTTGCTAGCGTTGAGTGAAATCATGGCGGTTTCCTCTATAACGAATGCATCTGAATCGTTTTGATATCTCTATTACAGAAGGCGTGAGGCTACGTTAGGGGCTAGGAAAGGCTGACTTGTGAGCGGGAAAAAGCTGACTTGTGATGAGGCAATCATTATTTGAAGGCTGGCTTGCGTGTCCAGAGCTGGTGTAGCAGCAGTAAAACTGCGATCGCCCACCCTAGCGCCAACGCTTGCAAAAAGCCCACAATGCCACTCACCACCCAAATTAACTGCACAATGAAGTAATCTACGCTCGTCATCTTTTTGCGTGCTCGCCATGCCCACTCCTGTAAACAAGAGAGTCCTAAATAGAGCAACAGTCCACCCAGAATAGAGGTAGGGAAATAGGTCAGCCAGGGAGAAAACAGCACTGGCAGCAGGATAAAAGTCGCCGCGCCGATGACCGTTACCCAGCGAGTGCGGCCACCCATGGTGTGCATGAGTATGGAGCCGCCCATGGAGTGAAAAGAAAGAATTCCGCCCCCCATGCCGAGTAAGACATTGGCACTGCCCGCTACCTTGAGTTCATGGTTGAAGTCAATTTCCTGTGCGGTGACCACTTCTAACCCTTTGACATTCATCAGTAGCAGGACTGCTGTGAGAACGCTGACAGTGCCTGCACACATCCACTGACTTGCAATGGCCTGCCAATTGATTCGCAATAAATCAGACCAGCTGAGCAGTTGCCAAGTGGTTTGCAAGGAGGGAATGCCTAGGGTGAGGCCTTGCAGGTTGGCTTGGTTTGGGGACGTGCCCGTGAGGGATAGGGTGGTGTAGAAAAGTGCGATCGCACCCACCAGACTACTGGCAATCATCCAAGACTGACGCTCACGACGAGTCACCACTAGCAAATACAGCGCCAGCAAAAGCCCAGGCAGCCACTGCATCAGCGTTGCCGACTGACTAAAGCTATGGAGAGAAATACTATCTAGCGGTTGCTTCATCAATATCTCTGCGGCCCCCTTGACCAAAAGCAATCCACTACTGGCCACAAAGCCACCAATCACTGAATTGGGCAAGAGGCGAACAATGCTGCCGAGCTTAAGTTCGCCCAATGTCCATAGAAACAGGCCTGTGAGCAGAGAAGTGAGCGCAATGGAAACGATGACCGTGACCAGCATTTCCTCTGGTGAAGCAGTGGGTGGCAGCTCGCGAACCACCATGCCGGTACTCCAAGAGAGAATCGCAGTTGGAATCGCCGCCAAGTCTGACACCATGCCAGGGAATGAACTCATGAGCGCTACCATAATTCGGGCAGCAGCAGCGCTGAATAGAACGAAGCCGATGCCCGCAGACAGGTAGTCTGAGAGGCTGTTAGAGAAAATGAGAGCGGCAAAAGAGATGTCGAATAGGACGCCTAATGTGCCTGTGGTAATGCCGATAGAGAGGGTAGAGACGCTGCTATTACGGAAAGGTGAAAGCATATTCATAGGTCAGATAAGTGTCGAACACATCAATGCAACTACTGACAGTTATAAAATTCAGACGGCTACGTTCGGGGTCACAAAGGGCTGACTTATGGCTACTTTCTTACCTAAACCCGTGAAATTTAGGAGGCTTTCAATATTTCTAACTTGTGCTGTACTGTGACAAACGCGTTGGGAAGATTAGAGATAACTAGTATTATTTCGTTGCTTTATGAACACTGCCAATAGTCAGCAATTTAAGTGGGAAAAATCCCTTTTTAGCTCAGTACTGTGCGTGCTCCCACTGGTAGGACTAAGCTGGGTGCTCAATACCCATAGCAAAGCAGCGATCGCTAGCACGAGCGATGCAGCCAGTAAGAATGTGCTCGTTATTCATTCTTACAATCCCGAATTGTCTTGGACACAATCGCAAAAAGACGGCATTGACCAAGGCTTTCAAGATGCAGCGCAAAATATTACGGTGTACCACGAGTTTTTAGATGCCAAACGCTATCCAGAATTGCACTATCAGGAAGCGTTTTTAGACTACGTGAAAACGAAATACGAAGACACGCCCCTATCTGTAATGATGGTTGGCGATGATCCAGGCTTAGATTTAATTTTGGAAAAGCGAGAAGCATACTTCCCGACATTGCCAATTGTGTTTATGGGCATCAACAATGTGCAAGAAAGGCTGCTGAATCAACCTTTTTTAACCGGCGCATTTGAAAAACACAGCACTGTTGAAACTGTACTGGAGGCAGCTCGCCAAACAGGATCGGACGAGGTGATTGTGATTAGTGATTCTAGTTCATCGAGTCAGGGTAATCTTCGTAGCATTGAATCTGGGCTGTTGGACTATGACAATGCGCCGACAATCATTGAAGAAAAAGACGTTGTGGACTCGGCGGTTGAATCTCGCTTATCAGGCTATGACGATCATATCCCCATTTTCTTTATCGGTCAGCTTCGTGAAGGCGATGTGGCGGGGCCGCTGGTGCAATTTGGAGAAGAGGTTCCGCTTTTGCGATCGCAGCTACCCAATCCGCTATACACAAAAACAATGATGCTAATCGATCAAGGCACCGTTGGCGGCAAAGTAATAGACGGCAACTACCATGCGCAGCAGGCCGTAGATCTGGCTAAAGCCGTATTAGCCGGAACCCCCATCAGCGAGGTTGAACCTATCCTTGAGGCTAAGAATCAATGGATTTTTGATGCGCAAGAACTCAAACGTGCAGGAATTGACGCAGAGCTGTTACCACCAGAGAGCATTTTAATCAACGTTAAACCCTCTTTTTATAGCCAGTATCGCACTCTGGTTTGGGTGACAGGCATTCTGTTTGCCAGTGGAATAATCACTATCACCGTTATGACCTATGCGATTCGTCGTCAACACCTTGCCGAACAAAAGCTGAAAGAGCACGAGAAGCAGTTAGAACAACGTGTCAATGAGCGAACGATTGAGCTCAGTACTACGCTAGGACGATTACAACAGACTCAAACTCAGCTGATCCAAACAGAAAAAATGTCTAGCCTTGGTCAGCTGGTAGGCGGTGTGGCCCATGAACTAAACAATCCACTGACTTTTCTGTCCGGAAATGTCAACTGTATGAAAGACTATGTTCAAGACCTTCTCAGTACAATCCAGCTTTGTTTGAGTCAACTGTCCCTGGGTGACGCGCCTGCTACTGAGGCTACTTCCGTTGAGTCTATTCGCGAACATATCGAAGAAATTGACCTGGACTATATTCAGCAGGATATTCCCAATGTCTTAAAGTCTATTTTTGACGGGGCTAAACGTGTCCAGAAAATTGTTTCAGACTTACAGTCTTTTTCCCGCTCAGATGAACAAGGCTGTAAGCCTACCGATATCCATCAGAGTATCGAAAGCACTTTGAATATGCTCACTTCCCAGCTTTCTCAGAACACGCCTCAGGGCATTAAAGTTCATAAAGAATACGGTCAGCTACCCAGTATTGTTTGCAATCCTGGCGAGATTAATCAGGTGTTGCTAAGTATCTTTGTTAACGCTATTGATGCGATGGACGATGAAAGTATTTCTCCGAAGGAAATTTTTATCAGAACCTGGGTGACCGAGCGTGAATTCATTCACATTGGAATTAAAAATACAGGTCCTAAAATTCCAGCTGGAATTCAGGCCAAGATTTTTGATCCGTTCTTTACTACCAAGCCGATTGGACAAGGAACTGGCCTAGGATTGGCCATTTCCTATCAAACCATGCAAAAACACCATGGCAATATCCAAATTAATTCGGAAGAATCCAGTAGTACCGAATTTATTATCGATTTACCAATCGGTAATCAGCAGATTCTTCCAAAGAATACTGACAGTACAAAAAATCCAGAGCCGCC
Source organism: Cyanobacteria bacterium J06581_3 (assembly GCA_038531675.1). GTDB lineage: Bacteria > Cyanobacteriota > Cyanobacteriia > Phormidesmidales > Phormidesmidaceae > Phormidesmis. Next base: position 8,342 of record JBCBBK010000015.1, on the reverse strand, counting down.
TGACTCAGAGGCCGACAGATTAAAATCCGGGCGTTGCATAGTAGAGGTATGAATTGAGGTTTTCTGCTTTATGCAATGTCCGGAATGCCCGTCCACCCACATCCGTAAAAACGGGAACAAAGGGCTGACTTCTGGCTATCTTGCAGGCCAGCTATCTGGTAGAAAGTGCTGTGGCAGACGTCGAGTTCAGCACTTGTCGCAGTCGAACTGGATCATCTGTAATGAAATAATCAATGCCACGAGCTGTTAGTGAATGAATATCACTCAGCTCTTGTTCAGGTGAGATTGCCTCTCCTAACCATTTAGAATCTTGAGAAAAGACGGTCCAAGCGCCTACAGCTAGCCCACGTTTGTGCACGTTCTCTATCGTGTCGTCATCAAACATATTTAGGCTCATATTCGTCAGGGTTGAGCCCACTAGTTTTCCTACCAGGCTTGATTCCATCAGCCACTGCAATGCACCATTTTTAATAACCCCTGGGGCATAAACGAGCCCTGATTCAATACCAGGATGAGTTCTCTCCAGCCAGATTAGCGGCCAAAAGTTGAACGAAGTGACAAACACATCAGCCTCAAGCCCCATGCGTCGAACCAAATTAGCGACTGCTGTACCCGTATGTCGCTGGCTAAAGTCGAGCCCATAGGCCTTGATCTCAATATTCACGATTAGCTTTCCCCGCATCTCTTCGAGGACATTTTCTAGCAGCTCAATTTTCTCTTCACGGCCATAGTCAATGACTTTGTCGCCCACATTGATTACGGGCTTAATGGTGAGCTGTTGGATCTCTTTCCACGTCATATCGGTGATGCGGCCAGGCACACCGGTTAGCCGTTCGGTATCGAGATCATGGAAAACGACCAGTTTGTTGTCTTCGGTGAGAAATACATCGAGTTCGACGCCGTCAAGACCCAGCTCTACAGCCCGATGGAAGCCCGCCATCGTATTTTCTTGATGGTCTTCAGGAACCCCTCGATGGCCCATAACAAGGGGAAGATCGGCATCTTTTTGAAACGTATGAAAGAAGGGGGAGTATCTCATGTTAATACCTGGTTGCTGTTACCTACGATTGTTGCGGTATATCTATTAAACGAGGCGAAAGGCTACGTTCAGAGCTACAAAAGGCTGACTTTTAGGTATCTTCCATGTAAGAATTGTATGATTTAGGAGGTTTCTGATATCTCTAAGCTGTGCTGTGATAAATACATTGGGAATAGTTAGATGTAATTGGTATTATTTGTTGCCTTATGGACTCTTTCAATATCCAACGGTTAAAGTGGAAAAGGCCATTTTTTAGCGCAATGTTATGTGCGGCTCCACTGATAGGCCTAAGTTGGATGCTATATGCCAATGCAGCTATCGCTAGTGAAAACAGTGCCTCACAAAGTGCCTCACAAGAAGAGAAGCATGTCCTCGTCATCCATTCCTACAACCCGGAGATGTCGTGGACGCAATCACAAAAAGAGGGAATTGATCAAAGCTTTCAAGAGACAAAGCAAGACGTTACAGTATACCATGAGTTCCTAGATGCTAAACGCTATCCCAATCTGCACTATCAATCAGCGTTTTTGGACTACGTAAAAGAAAAATATGCAGAGACACCCTTGTCTGTGATGATAGTTGGCGATGATCCAGGGTTGAATATGATTTTGGCAACACGGGAGGCCTATTTCCCGACCCTGCCGATTGTGTTTATGGGCATTAACAATGTGCGAGAAGACTTACTCAATCAGCCTTTACTCACAGGCGTATTTGAAAACCACAGTACTGCTGAAACCGTCATAGAGTCTGCGCGTCAAACAGGTTCTGACAGCGTAATTGTGCTGAGCGATTCTAGCTCAACGAGTCAGAACAATGTCCGCAGCATCAAATCTAAGCTGCTAGATTATGAAAATGTCCCGACGATCATTGAGGTAAGAGATGTTGTGGACTCGGAGGTAGAAGCTCGCTTAGGGGAGTATTCAGACCAGTTACCTATTTTCTTTTTCGGCCAGCTCCGTAAAGACGATACAGCGGGCGCACTCATCCCCTTTGAGCAAGGGTCTCAACTATTGCGATCGCAACTCCCTAATCCCTTATACACAACAGCCATCACGCAATTCGGCCATGGCGCTATTGGCGGTAAAATCATGGACGGTAATTATCACGCGCAGCAGGCCGTAGATCTGGCTAAAGCCGTCTTGGATGGCACCCCTATGAGTGAGGTTGCACCTGTCCTAGAGGCCAAGAACCAATGGATCTTTGACGCGCAAGAACTCCAACGTGCCAATATCGATCCAGAACTACTGCCGCCAGAGAGTATTTTAATCAACGCTAAGCCTTCTTTTTATAGCCAATATCACAGGTTGGTGTGGGTGGTCAGCATCCTGTTTGCCAGTGGACTTGTAACCATCACTGTTATGACCTATGCGATTCGTCGTCAGCAACTAGCCGAACAAAAGCTAAAAGAACACGAAAAGCAGTTGGAACAGCGGGTCGCTGAGCGCACGGCTGAGCTGAGCACCACACTAGAAAGATTACAACAGACTCAAACTCAGCTGATCCAAACAGAAAAAATGTCTAGCCTTGGTCAGCTGGTAGGCGGTGTGGCCCATGAACTAAACAATCCACTGACTTTTCTGTCCGGAAATGTCAACTGTATGAAAGACTATGTTCAAGACCTTCTCAGTACAATCCAGCTTTGTTTGAGTCAACTGTCCCTGGGTGACGCGCCTGCTACTGAGGCTACTTCCGTTGAGTCTATTCGCGAACATATCGAAGAAATTGACCTGGACTATATTCAGCAGGATATTCCCAATGTCTTAAAGTCTATTTTTGACGGGGCTAAACGTGTCCAGAAAATTGTTTCAGACTTACAGTCTTTTTCCCGCTCAGATGAACAAGGCTGTAAGCCTACCGATATCCATCAGAGTATCGAAAGCACTTTGAATATGCTCACTTCCCAGCTTTCTCAGAACACGCCTCAGGGCATTAAAGTTCATAAAGACTACGGTCAGCTACCCAGTATTGTTTGCAATCCTGGCGAGATTAATCAGGTGTTGCTAAGTATCTTTGTTAACGCTATTGATGCGATGGACGATGAAAGTATTTCTCCGAAGGAAATTTTTATCAGAACCTGGGTGACCGAGCGTGAATTCATTCACATTGGAATTAAAAATACAGGTCCTAAAATTCCAGCTGGAATTCAGGCCAAGATTTTTGATCCGTTCTTTACTACCAAGCCGATTGGACAAGGAACTGGCCTAGGATTGGCCATTTCCTATCAAACCATGCAAAAACACCATGGCAATATCCAAATTAATTCGGAAGAATCCAGTAGTACCGAATTTATTATTGACTTACCGATTGACCAGAGCCATCCTATTCCAAATAATTCTCGTACTGCTAGCGCAGAAACATCTTACGCAGAGCCTTCTAACTTAGTACTAGGCGATAGACAAGAGGCTGCTTAAACCCTCACGCCCAACGGCTACGTGCAAAGGCGATACGAGCGAGTGTCTAATTACGATCTAGTGATTGCTGGTGTCGTTCTGTTACTGACAGCGCTAGAGAAGAGTCTTCTACTGGGGCTTCTGGTGTTTCCCAAACAGTGGGCTCAGGGACTGGTATGCTGTCTTGCTCAGCACTGACGGTTTGTGGTGAGGTCTGTGTGGAAGGTTGTGAATAGTAGGGCTGGGAATTGTCTTCAGATTTGTTGCGAGCGTCTAGTTCTGCCAATCGCTGCGACTGAATCTTGAACGTAGGCGAAATGTTACCTTTATTACGGGAGTCTAACTCGGCTAGACGCTGCGACTGAAGATTGAAATCAGCATCAACTGGCTTCAAGGCCAAGGCCTCGGGTGCGCTTGTTGCCGTTGCGAGCAATACGGTGAAAGCAGAAAGGATGAAGCGTTGCATAGTAATACCTTACGTTTGGGTTGTTCAAGCTGTAGAACGCTTGTGCGTTGCTCTATATCTCTATTAGACAAGGCGAAAGGCTACGTTAAGAGCTAGGAAAGGCTGACTTATGGCTGTCTTGTACAGCAAGTACCAAGGTCAGCTGCTAATAAAAAACCGCCAGGTCGGTTAGAACCTGGCGGCGTCATTGGGTTATTGGCTAGGCTTGCTATATTGCCGCTTCTGCTTCATTTAACGCTTTGTTGGCTTCTCGTATCAGGATACCGCCCGTTGTGGCTGTCACGACCGCTGCGACAACATCGGTTGCCACATGTCCCACATGAAGTACTACCGCAGTGATTGGGTCCACCTTATCAGTAAGGGACCGCGCAATGCTGGCGAGGTTAGGCAGCGCTGAGAAAAACTCATTACTGATGTTAGCTCTCCTAATAGCATCATTTTCTTCCTCCACAGCCGCTAGGTAAAACGAATAAAGACTCACGTCAATAACGTTTAATAGAGCCCAAACGATGTTGAGGCCGTTTTCTTCTAGGCGTCTCATCCGCTGACGCGTAAGCAGCATGGTTAGTGCAGCATCTAACAACAATGTTCCTCCTCGATAACACCACAAGGTGATCTCTCTACGTTTCTCCTTGCTATCGGCTCCAGGCACAGGCTTACTAAAGCTCCAGCTCATTAAACTCAGAACAACGCTGGTGACCTCTAGCGCCTTCAAAGGGTCAACACTTCTTTTAATGGCCTCATTAGGCAAAGTGTTAGGTTTAGTGGACTTTTGAGCATTCCCAGATTTCGGTACGTCAACGGCATCTAGAATGCCAGCGATGAGGTGATCAACAGTACCTGCCAAAGTCCCGATGATTGTGAAAGTCAGATCCTTACGCAAGTCACTGAGGCTGTCGGGTTCATTAATCCCGTCTAGGCTGGCGAAGTCATTCGACGCATCAATGCTGGCGGAGAGAGCCGCACTCGCAGCCGTCACGTTAGCAAATGTCCGCGTGGTTCCCTGCTGATTGGATAAATCTAGCGGCACAGGCGTGTTATCTGTAAACAAATTTTGGCCGGTTACCAATTTTGCTGTCACCGTGACCGGAATGGCCAGAACGATGGTGGCCAGATTCAGCACCGTTAGCTTACCAACGCCGATGAAGTCTAACAAGTCTGAAATAAAGGGGATTCTGATTGCTGCATTCAGAAAATCCTTAAACAGATCGATGGCGGCTCCAACCACATCCAACAAGCCCAGCGCCACATTTTCGACAGCATCCAATACCTGAATAACTGTGTCTCTAAACGCTTCGATGATGACAATCAGGGCAGCCTCCGGCTCGCGTGGGTTTGCAATCAGGGTCTGGATGCTATCAAGCATGCCTTCAGAGAGCCGAAGTCCAGCACCAATGGCATCTTCAAATGCTTCTAGCATTTGACTCACGAAGCTGGCTAACGGAGAATCCTCGCTCTCTGATTGGTTTGATCCGCCTCCCAATAGCTCCGATATGATCCCAAAAGGTGATTTGGTTACGACCGCCAAGAGCTTTGAAAGAAACCACTCCAGCGCTTCAGGGATCTCAAACCCAGACTCTTCTACCTCCGAAGGCTTGCCTCCCAATGTTTTAACGAGGCGGTTCATGCCATCCTCTACGCCGTCTTGCAGGTCATCTACAAAGGATGTGACGTGAGGTTTGGCATCTTCTGCGAGCTGCTTGGCAGAATCGAGGCTTGCGTTAATGGTCTTTTTTAGATAGCGCTGAGTGTCTAAAATGTCGTCCCAGTTGAACAAAAATTGGAGAAACTCGATGAACTTTTTGATGCCCTTCACCACCTTTTCTACCACCGTTTCGACAAACTCAGCTACCTTTTCAGCGGTGTCAACCACAAAGTCAATGATGCCTTCAGCCGTTTTGACCAGGACATGTACGACATTCTTAACCGTCCCAATCACAACTGATGTGGCTTTTTTAATCGCCCTCTTGAATTTCTTGCGAATGCGTCTGCCAATGCCTCTGCTAGAGACACTTCTAGTCGCTACACTGCCAGTGTCTAGATCGCTATCTTCTTCACCGCTGGTGGCTACAGAGCGCAGTTGTTTCCACTCACTCGGACTAATTTTGCTTTCTCCAACGGTGCCAAATTTGAGTTCCCAAGGATTGTCGATAGTATCGCCAGCGACAGAGCGGTTCAATGACTGAACGCGATCGCCCGTATTCGCAACAGGCGCACCGTCAGAATAGGCAACCGTCGCCATCACCCGCTTGATAGTGTTTTGTACACTAGCGACCTCTTCTTTGCTGTGGGCATTGCGATCAACAATGAAGTTACCCTGAGCATCTGTTGCATTCCATAGCGCCCCATCTTCTAGTTCAGCGATTTGCTGATGCGCTTCTTTGTTGGGGAAAATCACCACTTGCGCGCCAGGTGCCATTTGGTGGGTGCGCAGCTTTAGTCCAGGGGTGTCGAGGCCATCAGCCTCAGAGGTAATCATGATGGCATTAAGGGCATTTGGGCTGAGCGTGACCGAGCGGACCTCATCTATCTCATAGGTGGTGCCTTCGACTTCGATTTCGGTCAAGTCAGTTGCTGCAACCTCTACCTCACCCGCACCTGGTTCAAACCTCAGAATGGTGCGATAGGACGAAAACTCTTCAAGTGTATCTCTTACCATCCGATAGTCCTGACTCAGCTTGCTGGTAAAAGAGGTAAAAATACCTTCAGGGGCAATCGTCTGAAAGATCCTGAGAGAAGACGCTGAATCGTCACCAATCTGAGTTTCTTTAAGATCTGGCACGTTTTTGACAATGTCTTCAATCGCCTCTTCTCGATTAGCATCGGCTGCTTGATGATCGAGGTTTTTAAACAATGTCACACCTGTATCGGGTCCTAATCGAAGGGATGAGGCTTGATCGTTTAACCCTTGGAAGTCTGTAAAGCGTGTGTGGTTACCGTCTGCTTTTTCTCCGTTACTATCTTTGGCATTGTTAGACAGAATCCAGGTTTTTCCGTGATAGGCCACATTCTCGTATAAGGCCACCTCTCCTGATGCCAGTTCTCCTACCTGGCCTTCATTGTCTGCTATTTTTACCTGGCCATTGGGCGTTTCAATGATCTGCCTTCCGGTAAAGGGTTCTCCCACGGCGGAGAAAATACGGATAGAGCCTGGAAAGTTCTTGAGCCGTGAGAGCCGGATGTCTGGCAGGTCTGCGTAGCACTTTTGAGAGACTCCCGTAAACCCATTTTTTTGATATAGCTCAACGCCTGTATTGTTACTGATTCGTAGCTTTTGAAAGCCAGCCGAAAAACGGGATAGGTCTTTAACATCTCGATTAAGGATAACGGTGGCGCTATCGGCGGAAACTAACTCAATTTCACCTTCGCGCAGTGGTCGGTCCACGGGTGGGATGAGGGATTTGATCTCGTCGGCACTGAGAGCTGTGTGATAGACTCGCAGATCTTCATATTTTGCCTTTGGGGTGCCTCTTCTGGAATGGCCCAGCTTCACATCAGTGTCGTTTTTAATGTTGGCAACACCTGTTTTTGATTCTGCTTCTGCTGCCAAAACACCATCAATATAGATGCTGATTTTTCGGCCTTCTCTGACAGCCGCTATATGAAACCATGTTTTCTTCGGCAGCACTGGTAAACGCTTAGTTTTGACCTTTACGTAATGCTTGCCTTTGCTATTTTCATCGACGTGAAAAAATATGGTCCGATTGGTTAGCCGCAGCGAGAAAAAATTACCATGCCCTTTCATCGATTGGCTACCGATGATATCCAGCTCCCCATCATCGTGAGTGCTAATATTTTTCATCCCGAATGCCACCGTAAAGTCGCTAGTTCCGAATTGACCGGCTTCTTTACCCAAGTTGATGTGGGAGCCTTTTTTAAGTAGATGAACGGCATGCCCAATACGACCATGTCCATCAAATTCTGCGTTAGAAAACGTTGCTATAATATCGCTCACGTTATCGACTGCTGTTGTGCCTTCTCTCTCTTCAAACTGCCAGTGAAATTTTGGTTGAACGGCCATTGATTTTTCCTTGTTGTAGATTAGTGATGTGTATGAGAAGTAGAGCTTTTGCTCTTTGCCTAATATCTCTATTACACAAGGCGGAAGGCTACGTTAAAGGCCAAGAAAAGTTGATTTATGGCTGACTTAAGTGTGACTCTGTTTTTGGCTTAAGCTAGCTATTTGGTATTGCCCGCGATCGCACAAAAAATCATGAAAAAACGCCTGCTTTTTATGTTTTCGCAGGACGTAGTGTCCGCAGCCATACTCTGAATCCCACAGCGACAGCGGACGATGGGACAATATAGCTCGACAGACATAGTCTTCGTCATCAAACGTAGACAGCATCAGAACCTTGACCTCTTCAAATTGCTGGCAAATGAGCTGGGCTACGGCTACGCCATCCATTTCTGGCATACGCACATCGAGCAACACAAGATCCGGCTG
>JBCBBK010000014.1:0-181769 GCA_038531675.1 Cyanobacteria bacterium J06581_3 | reverse complement strand
GCCTGTAGCCACTACTGGTGGTGGTATCCAGACGGACACACGACACCTGCAAGTCATACACTCGCACCGTATGACAGTTCAACGCGCCTTCAAACCCATCCCACTGCACATCATCGCTCAAGCGGTCAAGCACCCGCTCTAAACGGTCATCACTGAAGTCAAGGCTTCTCACGGTGGGCGATAGACAATGCACTAACGTATGATTCAGGCCTGAAGCCCACGCTTCGACCTGATTGAGGCGATGGTCTCCTTGCGACAGGAGATACGACAACCAGCCCGATATCACCTTGCCTAGACTTAACCCTTGCCAGTTCCCATGTCCCACGAAATGCTCGTCTACTAGAACGCTCAGATTTAGTTGCTCCATCTGGTTCAATAGCAACGGAATATCATCGACCCGTTCGTTCCCCACTAGCTCTGCCATAGCCGCTATCCCCTGATGTACTTGACTTCACCATCGTGACATCTATTTGGCTTTCTCAACTATTTTTCAGCGAACCATGAGTTATTAGCTTTCTTTTTGCACTTTCGTTGATTTTGCTCTTAGAAAAATCATCAATAATACAGATCAGGTCTTTTCTTCTCAAGAAATCAGTAGCCTCTACATCAGGATATATATCTGAAATTACGTTCGAGACTATTTTCTCAAGACTAGAAGTCTTAATTCTTGACCCATCTATGAGTAGGGGTGTGTATCCAAAAGCGAAGGCATCTAAAAAGAGCTTCTTTGAGAATGCAGTTTTCCCAGACTGATCATCACCAAAAATGAGCCATCTTTTTTCTTCATCAAGCAAAGGTAGCAAAAGGTTCCCATGCATGATTTCTCTGTTTTTTTCAGACAGGCCACTCAAGGGCTGAAGTTCAGGATATACAAACAGAGTCTCGATATGGGTTTGGCTCTGGTCTGGATAAAGTAGACCAAGGCCAGAATCTTCGGCACTTTTCTTAAATTGGCAGGATAAGTTCATCTTAAGAGTAGAGGAGCTATCTCGTTTGCTTGATAAAACACTCTGCTTGCTTTCTACAGGGACTAACTCTGTCTGGTCCCTATCAGACGACTCCAGTCAATTGTTTGTGATATTGAAGGTTAAATTACTATCACTAATATTGCCAGTGAATACTGGGGCGTCTGGATCTGTAATTTGGACAGCTGCACCACCATATACATTTTGAACGTTTTTCCCGATCAACTCGTCTATATCAGTCAGCTGATTAATATCATGTACTACCTCTTGTATTTTTTGCCGAAAACCAGCGTCTTCAGCCATTGCCGACTCTAAGTATGGAGTCAGCAGCTTTATTTGGCTATCAGTAACCTGCTTCTTCGTCTCAATATCAATTTTGAGCTGATCTACCGCTGGAATACCTCTAAGTTTTAACCAAATCTGCTCGCGTAAAGCATTAATCTTCTCAATCGCACTTACTGCTATTTTCTTAGCAACTTCCTCAGTACCGCTTTTCAGAAAGGTAGAAAATGCTAAGGCTGCTATTGAGCCAACAGTGAGACTTACAGGTTCAGTCATATTTAAGTGTGTGAATAGTACATATGTTTAGCAACATGTTTCCTGACCTAACGCAGTGTTTCCCATCAAGATTTGTAGAGGATCCAAATCCACTAAAACTAAACATTTGACATGACTACGTCTGCTGATATCAAAGTCTGTAGACAAGAATGGTCTTACTACTCTGCACTAGTAGCAGGCAGCCACGTCGTCGCTCGGATCGATGCAGATATTAAGGACAACGAATCTTTTGCCTTCGTATCAATGACTATAAATTGGTTGCCGATTGTCGAACCTATCTGTTCCATCTACCTGTTCGGAATCTTGTGGTCAACCTCTATTAAATCGTTGCCGACAGGTAGTAATCCACATTTGGGCGATGGTCGTCTGAGTAGATGAGAAACTTTACATGCTGGTAAGACGTTAGGTGAGTGTTAAAACTCCGCTTAATGGATTCTCCTCAAAAGCTTGAATGTCATTGCTTGCCACTCGTAACAACTGTTCGATCTTTTGAGTAGAGCAATTGCCACGACGAATCCAGATGACTTTAGGAGGAAAGCCTCGAATCAAGCTGAGGTCGTTATAGTCAGAGTCGCGTGTTACGATAACGCAGCCATTTTGCTTCGCGTATTCCCAAACTTGTCGGTCGTCCGCTTCGCCCATATTCAACGGAAAAACGTGTAGCGACCCAGGGAATAAGTCAGCCAATCGAGTGACCAATCGCGGCGAAAGATTGTGGTCGAACAGCAATTTCATGCTGCAACTGTCAGCGTCTTTTGCTCACGATCCGCTGCGTAGCTGAGACAGGCCAAGATATCCGCCTGGGTTAGGTAGGGAAAGTCAGCCAGAATTTCATCTTGTGTCATGCCTGCTGCAAGATACGAGAGCACATCATAGACCGTAATCCGCATCCCACGAATGCAGGCCTTGCCGCTGCGTTTTCCTGGCTCGATGGTGATGATATCTTGATAGTCCATGAGGTATCTCAGGTCTTCTAAGGCTCCATTCTATATTGATTGATTCATCCCAGCACCCAAGTCAACGCGTTAACCGATAGAACCGCAAAACAAAGATGATGCCTGCAACGCCTACACCTGTGTACTGCCCTACCCACAGGCCAACCGCGCCCCAACCCACAACAAAGCAAAGTATGTAGCTGGTTGTCAGGCCGACTCCCCAATAGGCGATCGCACTCAAAACCATCGGCACCCCAGAATCCTGCAACCCATACAGCGAACTCATCGCCACCCGCTGCACCCCATCCACTATTTGGGCAACAACAGACACCAGCAAGAGATTCGTAGCAAGCATTGTTACAGCTGCATTGTTCGGATCTTGCGTATCGATGAACAGAGCCACCGCATTGGACCGCGTATAGTAAAGCGCGATCGCACTAAATGACAAAAAGCCAATGGTAGAAGCGATCGCCACTATCCCCGCTCGCCGCGCCCCCACCATATCGCCCTTCCCAAACCAAAACCCCACCCGCGCCGTCACCGCCTGCGACATCCCCAACGGCACCATAAAAATCAGCGCCATCGTCTGAAACGCAATCTGGTGCGACGCCAGCACATCCGCCCCCAGGCTACCCGCCCCGTAAGACACCGCCGTGAACAATCCCAGCTCCAGCATAAATGTCACCGAAATTGGCACCCCTACCCGCGCCAGCTGCAACAAAATCCCCGCATTCGGATGCTTCCAGCCGCGCCAAAAGCGATACAGCCGCAGCTGTGGATGCCGCAGAATATAAGCCACAAACAGCCCAAACATCAGCCACAGCGCCAACGCACTCCCCATGCCAAGCCCCACCAGCTCCAGCCGAGGAAAGCCAAACTTGCCAAACCCCAGCACATAGTTGCAGGCCACATTAAACACCGTGCCAATCATCACAATGCCAATTACCACATTAGCTAGCGAGAATGCCGAAACATAGCTACGCAGCATCGCAAACCCCAGCGCCGGAAGCACCCCCACAGACACCGAATTAAAATACTGCTGAGCCAGCGCCGTCACCTCCACAGGCTGCTGCAAAAACAGCAAAATCGGCGTCATATTCCACAGCAAAACCGTAAACGGCACCGCTATTAGTAAGCACAGCCACAGCCCCTGCCGCGCTAACCCCGTAATCCGGGACTTGTTACCCGCACCATACGCCTCTGCGGCCAGCACCCCCACCGACACCACAAACCCAGTAACCACAGTCAGCGCCATCTGAAACGTCGAAGCCGCCAAACCACCAGACGCTAAGCTCTCCGTGCCCAGCCGGCCCATCATAATCGTATCGACAAAGCTCACCGCAAACTGAGCCAGCTGAGCCGCCGCCAAAGGCATCGCTAGCTTCAAAAATGCCTGCCCTTCCGGAAGCCAGCCAGATTTTACCGCTCTCTTAGCCACCCGCCTAAACATATGTGAAGGCAGCGTTCTCAAACCCATTCTTTCTGGCCTGTTAATTTATCCTTTATTTACCGCGCCACTCCGCCGAGGATCCCCTGCCCCGCTCAGCTCGCTGACAGGCTCCCTAACTAGTGCCCCAAATGGCTGTTTGCTCTTTGTACATGCGCCCACCGTATGGACACCCCCAAAAAACATATTCGACTGCTGCCATTGCACTACCTGCTCAGTCCCTAACACTTCCGAAACAAGCGGGACTTCACTCAGTCCTGGCTCTGCATGCAGTACGCCATTTTCCCAGTGAATCCGAGGCGCTTCCACCGCATCTACCAGCGGCATCCCAAAATCCAAAATATTTGAAATCACCTGCAAAATCGCAGTCCGAATGCGATTCGAGCCTCCTGATCCTAGCACCAGCTGAGGCGTCCCCTCCCTCAAGATCATCGTCGGGGCCATCATGGAGCTCATTCGCTGATTCAGCGGCCACTGATTGAATCCATGGGGGTTTAGGTCTTCCTCCCCCAGCATGTTATTCAGCATAATTTGCGTTCCTGGAATCACGTAGGATGAGCCCTCGCCATTGGAGCTTGTCACACTCGCCGCGTTCCCTTCATCATCCATTACGCTGATATGTGTGGTGCTGCCCCACCTGTTCATGCCTTTATTCGCAATGTCTTTGAGCGGCCCGGCGTATTTATCGACCAAATCTGCCGCGACGAATTTATCAGCAATGTCAGGATCGAACAGTGCACCGTCCAGATGCGATCGCCTTGCCACATTCGTCCATCGCATTGCCTGAGACAGCAACGTCAAATGCTCTGCTGAGCCAAACGTCATCTTGCTCAGCTCAAACCGGTCCAGTAGCTCCAAACAAAAGGCAATCAACGATCCCCCAGCGCTTGGCGGCGGATTGGTCAGTAGCTGTACGCCACGATAGTTAATAGAAAGCGGCGATCGCTCAATTACCCGATAGTTCCGAAAATCCTCCAACGTCAGATAGCCCCCCTCCTCGCAGTCACGCACCACCTGCTGTGCGATTTCCCCTTCATAAAAAGCTCGCAGTGCCCCCTCATCCCCCAGCCCTGCCAAATATTCCAACGTATCGGCAAACTGCGGCAGGTGCAGCTGGTCATCCACCCGCAGCCGCTCGCCCGATGGCGCAAACATTTGGCGCGACCCATCAGTCGCCATCAAAATAGCGTCTAATAGTTCGTAGCAATAGTCCTGAAACTTAGTAACCGCAAGCCCAGCGCGAGCACAGGCGAGCGCTGGTTTAGCCACTACCTTCAAAGGCACCCTTCCCAGCTTTTTGTGCACCTGCAGCGCACCTGCCAGCAACCCTGGCACCGCAATAGACGCCTTACCCACATGAAACTCTTGAACCGTATCGCCAAAGTTCGCCTCAATTGGATAAAAATCTGGCCTGTTGCAATGAGCACGACTGCCCGGTGTCTGGGTAAAAAAATCAAACAGCGTATTTTCCCCAGTCGCGGTGTGGGCCAGCAAAAAGCCACCGCCGCCCAACGAAGTCAGCGTGGGCTCTGCGACACAGGCCATAAACAACGCACCCACCGCCGCATCAAAGGCATTTCCGCCGCTCTCCAAAATATCCCTGCCAGCTTCAGCCGTCTTGGCATGCCCTGCGGCTATCACACCTGCCATACAAAAACTCAACTACAAAATTTAGGGTTAAAATAGATCAAATGTATTACTTTTTCTGAAAACCGCCCTTTCCATAGGGCTACGAATTAGAGTAAAAGATAAGGAAATAAAGGACACTTCCCCGCTATGGCTATTATCGCGCTCAAGGCCTGGTATCTCAGCAATTACGAACCCGTTCGCGACCTGGAAAAGCGGCCCCATGACCTGCGACTGGCCAAAAACAGCCTGCTAAAGTCGGCACTACGGGCTGATTTCCTCGAAGATATTGAAGATGTCAAGCAGGCAGATTGGTTTCAGCGATATCTAGAAGGTGACCGGGTTGAGTTTTATATAGAGGGGAGTGGAATTTATGCGATCGCCAACATCGACCTGATTAGCCACGAAATCTACTTCGCCAAGCAAGACTCCCTTTCTAACCTGGACCCTACCATTTTCCTGAGCTACCAAACCGAATACACCGACTCCAGCGATTTGCTACGCGACGCATTAGAAGCCTTCATCAAAAAGTTCAACAACAAATCTCGCCTGCCAATATCGCTCGTGGAATCCAATCGGCTGAGTCAAGGCGCGGTGAAAATCAACAGCACGCTGATGCGACAAATTCGGCGATCGCTCATTTTTATCGCTGACGGCACCCCCATTCATAGCATTGACGGCACACCGCCCCAATTAGTGCCCAGCCCCAAAGTCTGTGTAGAAATGGGCTACGCCCTCCAGTGCAAACGCGCCGAGCAGATTGTCCTAGCGCAAATGGAACGAAGCGATATGCCCGGTCAATTTCCCTTTGACACGCCCACGCATAATCGTCTGAGTTTCGAGAAAAAGTCCGAACTCACCAAAGCGCTGCCGCAGCTATTACAGCAGCGTTTGCAAAGATTCAATCTGAGTAGCTAGGGCTTGCCAAGCGACTCTGGTTTTTGAGTGTCGGAAACTACGCTAGCTTACGACGAACAATGCCCCAGCCAGCCAAGGCAACAAGCGCCACAAAAGAAGACGGTTCAGGAACCTCTACTCCTCCATTCATACTTGTAAACTCGGCAACGCCATTCTCTCCAGTCGCCACGATGTAAACAAGATCGGGATCTGTATCAAAGCTTTCGAATCCAGGGAGACAGAACGAAAAGTAGTAGCTGTTGGCACCCGCGCCACCATCATCCACAACCGGCCCGCAAGCAGATGAAGTTGTGCCTAAAAAGCGATCGCCCAACCCGCCTTCAATCAGTTCTCCGGTTGCGCCACCAAAATCTACAAACCCTCGGTTCCCGGTTCCGGCGAATCCTGCAATGGGGTTAACGGTTGCAAACGGTGAAAAGTTGCTAACTTCGAGCCCTTGAATGGCATCTCCCTCCGCCAACCCAAACCAGCTTAGATCATAGCCAAACGTCCAGTAGCCGACGCTCGGAGAGGTCGTGCTCGTAAAATTGGTGGCTCGTTCATAGAAAAAGTCCGTCGGGCCAGACTTGCCCAGGGCGCTCACAGCGACTGTATCAATATTGTCACTGTTTCCCGATTCAAAAATATAAAAGTCAAGCCCAGAATTATTGACCAAAAAAGTATCGCCACCAGAGCGCCCCGCCCAGGAAACCTGGACACTACTGGAGACAAATGGCCCTGACTGGGGCTCCCCAATGCCTAGTACAGAATTTGGCGCCCCGCCATTAAGGGTGCTAATACTATTGCCAGGATCGGTTGTAAAAGGGGTATGACCATGGCCAAATGTGACCGTATCGCCCGTTAAGACAGTGACATCAGTAACAGAATTCTCAGTGTCAAAAACAAACTCGCCATTAGGCCCTGCTGCAAGTTGAGCGGCTTTGGCGGGTGTCGCCGCTGCAAGCAAACCCATCTTTTGATCTGCCTATGGAGTCTCTTATGAAGGTTTCCTTCGCTCAGTTGTCTACGCTCAATGGCGATGCTGTTAAACGCGTTACTCAAGCATCTTGCAGCTCTCAAAGAGGTACAAGTAGTTTCTCTGAGAGTTTATATATCTTTCATGAGAAAGCTGACAATTAAAAGGTTTTGATGTATCACATCAAAAAGCGTTACTACAAAGCCGCTCCGATCTCAGTACAAGTACCAGGTGTGCTTGTCTCAGGGTGTGTCTTCTACTGCTTGCACCCTTCTCGATAGCGACAGTATTTCATCCAAGGTACTGTCTAGTCGTTCTTGCCCAGACAACAGTAATCGTTGGTTTTGCCGGATTTCTGTCTGAACCTCTTCAAACCGTTGGTCTTGCTGCTCAAATCGTTCGTTAGCTTTGATTCGGTCAGCGCGAGCACTGTCTATCAGTGACTGTATTTGCTGAGATCGCTCGGCTTGCACCTGTCGCCATTCTGCTATGTCATGACGGTCTTCATCCAACCATTCTTGATGCTGTTCGCTGCGCTCTATCAATCGTGCAATGGAGCGCTGATTTTCTAGCGACTGCTGAGCTAGCGGGTGTAGAAACTGAGTCACCAACGTATCAACGGCTCCTGTCAATTGGTTAAGCCGTTCGTCTATGGCATCAAAGTGTTGGGTTGTTTCGGCATCAGACATCAGCTCGGCCAGTCATGAATCATTTGCTAATTATACTTTATCCGTTTTTGTTAAGCTGTCTACTCAACTCAGTTCCCAACTATGGTCCTCCGCTAATCGCAACAGTGACTTGTGATAATCCTTTAAAGAATCTCTGTGCCCCACACTGACATAAGCAATCTGCGCCATCGATAGGTGTTTATAAAGCTGTTGTTCATTTTCACGGTCTAGTGCACTTGTCGCCTCATCCAAAATTGTATAGGCGGGCTGATGCACCAGCACCCTCGCAAAGCTCAATCGCTGCTGCTCACCCAAAGACAGCACATCGCCCCACTCTTCTACAGTATCCAGGCCCCCGAAGCGATCTATTAGTTCGGGTAAGTTCACCTGTTCTAGTACTGCCTGGTACTGTTCTTCTGAAATCTCTACGTCTGGATAGGGATAGCGAATCTGTTGACGCAGACTGCCCAGTACCATGTATGGCTTTTGTGGCAGAAATAACAGATTTCCTAGCTCGGGCCTTTGGATGGTGCCCTTTCCGGAATTCCACAGGCCTGCGATCGCTCTCATCAACGAACTCTTCCCACAGCCACTCGGTCCCATTACTAGCAGCGAATCATCTTTACCTAAAGATATTGACAGGTCTTCAATCAAAGTCCGCTGGTAGTTGGGCGTTTGCAGCGTCAGGTCTTTTAGTGTCAGCTCTGGAGATTCTTCAAAGCGAATAACTGGCTGTTGTGAATTTGCTTTCTCCTCATTGTCAGTTAATTTCTTCTTATCCGACTCAGTCACCTTCTCAGCATCTATATCAGCCGATTCAGCCGGACCTAGCGCGTCGGCAAAGTCATACAGTCGATCGATCCCTGCACCAAATGCTGTCAGCGACTGTAGCCGAGCAACAATTACATTCAGTGAGAAAAACACACGAATAAAAGCGCCCTGGGCCTCACTCACTTTCCCGACTTCTACCTCACCGCCAAACACGGCAGGGGCAACCACAATCGCAGGCAGCACGTAGGGGATAAACTCGTATATATTCGTCAATCCGTTCAGGGACAGTTCCCACAGCAGCAAACTTTTGTAGTTGTTGAAAGCGGCCATAAACCGCTCTTTGATCTGCTTGGATTCTTGATCTTCGCCCTGGTAAAAAGCGATCGCCTCTGCATTCTCTCTTACCCTTACCAGGCTAAAGCGAAAATTCGCCTCCTTCTTCAGCTGCTCAAAGTTCAGCTTCACCAGCGGCTGACCAAATACGCCCACTGTTACCAGCGTTCCTAGCACCGCGTACGCCAGTAAAAACAGCACCAGCTCACGAGAAATTCCCCACAGTACGCCGCTAAAGGCAATCATCTCCAACACAGAATCGGTGACGACTAGCACCAGCGTCAGCGATTCCTGGGTGAAGCTTTTGACGTCTTCGGCAATTCGCTGATCTGGGTTGTCTATTTCGGCATTGAACTGATTGATGTTGTAGAAGGCGCGATCGCTAAAGTAGCGAGAAACAAAGCTATCGGTGAGCCACTTGCGCCAAGCCAGAGCTAAGCGATCGCGCAAATAGGTATAGCCCGCCAGCAGCGGCGCATACACCACCAGCACCCCAACAAATATCAGCGTCGTCCGCCAAAACCGACTCTCATTTTTGGCCGACAGCGCCGAAATTAGCTCCCCGCGCTGGGTGTTGATCACCACGCTTAGCCCTGTATAGGCCAGCAGCAGAAGTACAATTAGCAGCAGTAGCCCTCTCGCCTTCCACTTTTGATCGCCCGTCCAGTAGGGTTTTGCGATCGCCCAGAACCGACGAAATACCTTAAAGTTGAACCTATTCATGAAATCTGTATGCTGCCGTTAACCCAAGCGTTTATCATACGCCTTAACTCCACGGCAGCTACCAATCGTGCGCCTGCTAAAAGACGACACTTGTCTAAGACGGTTTTGTTTACGCCATAACCGTCGCGGGTGCCCAGCGGCCCATTGCTTTTCCCACAACACTTAACTCAGCCGTCAGTTGGTCAAACTGCTCGGGCGTGAGTGACTGGGGGCCGTCGGAAAGGGCTTTGGTGGGGTTGGGATGCACTTCTATCATGAGTGAGTCGGTGCCTGCTGCGATCGCTGCTTTGGCCATAGAAGGCACCAGGCTAGACCAGCCTGTGCCATGACTAGGATCTATCATCACCGGCAAATGAGTCAGCGACTTCAGCACAGGCACCGCCGCCAGATCCAGTGTATTGCGCGTGTGCTGCCGGTCGAAGGTGCGAATACCGCGCTCGCACAAAATCACGTTGGGATTGCCAGCCGCCATAATGTATTCTGCTGCCATCAGCCACTCTTCAATCGTGGCAGAAATACCGCGCTTTAGCAGTACGGGTTTATCCTGTGCGCCCACTTTTTTGAGCAGCGCAAAGTTGTGCATGTTGCGAGCACCGACTTGCAGCACATCGGCAACCTCAGCGATCGCTCCAATATCAGCGGCATCCATTACCTCGGTAATAATGCCAAGCCCACTCGCCTCACGCGCTTTGGCGAGCAGTCCCAGCGCACTTTCGCCATGGCCCTGGAAGGAATAAGGCGATGTGCGAGGCTTGAACGCACCGCCGCGCAAGAACGAAGCCCCTGCGGCTTTTACCCGCTTGGCAACTTCCACAATCATTGACTCATTTTCTACAGAGCAAGGCCCAGCGACAATTACCAGCGGATGCCGCTCGCCAAAATACACCGTGCCATCGGGCGTAGAAACCGGCACTTCGCTGGCTTCCCCATTGCGAAACTCCAGGCTGACCCGCTTATAAGGCCTGCTCACCCGCATTACTTTGTCAATCCACTCACTCAAGTCCCGAATCTGGCCTGGATCGAAAGCCTGAGTATCGCCGACGAGCCCAATCACAACATTTTGCTGACCAAAAATAGGCTCGGGCGTGAGCCCTAACGATTTTACTTCCTGGGTAATGCGCTGAATTTCTGCTTTGGGCGCAGTGGCTTTCATCACAATAATCATGGAACGCCTCTTATTATTATTCTGCCTTGAGTATAGTGAATTTTCTCTGAAAGTCGTCCGAAGGTCGTGTAGTGCTGCAAGTCGTCCGAAGGTCGTGTAGTGCTGCTGTCGGAGTTCACTACGTCAATTGCAGTAAAAGAAGCAATGGCGTGTCCGCGCTAAACACGGGCACGCCATTTCTAGAGGCTTATTCAACTTAGACGCATTTGAACCTTACCAGTTGCTAGCTGAGGGTTCCATCAGCGGTGTTGTTACGATTTTCCTGACGCAGCTGCTTTCGCTTTACAACAGCAAGAGACAGCGCTGTAACGAACAAGCCTGCAATTGGCAAAGGCTCGGGCGTAGAAACAGAATCCTCCTTCTGTTTCGCATACTTGGAGAGATCGTCGGAGAGAGCTTTAAAATCAATTCCTGACTGTTTTTTGGCAGCAGCATCCTGGCTGGTTTTTGTTGCTGCGCCAGGTATGATCGTGGATGACTTTTTATTCCCGCCGCCTATGCAGCTAGTTGTTGTAAGTGCGAGAAGAAGCGCTAGCAGCAATCCTCTTCCTTTTGTAGCTTTGATAATAAAACTCATAATGGTTTATCTCATGGTGTGTGGTTAGGCAATAACTATTCACCCCGATTGACTGACTCACGGTTTGCTTCCGTAAGCTGTTGATGAAATCCTACCGTTCACATTGCCAGGTTTGTAGAAGACTAAGAGAGTTTCATATCAAGTTTAATTTGTGTATTCAGAAAGATATTGTTTCTTTATCCGGATTCTCTGTATCCCTCTGCAGCTAGGGGTTGTATAAAATGAGCACCGTATAAATGAGAGACTCTCAGTAGTCACGATGACGCTTACTATCGCTTGCGCTAAGCCACCTGACGTTTAATAAGCTGCTTGAATACGCCTGGTTCAGTAGCCAGATTGTCGAAGGTTCCCTGCTGTACTACGCGGCCTGCTTTTATCACGTAGATTCGGTCAGCATGACGAATGGTACTCAGCCGATGGGCCACCACAATGCGCGTAACATCTAAGCGATCCAGGCTTTCGCTGACGATGGCCTGGGTTCTGTTGTCGAGGGCACTAGTGGCTTCGTCTAGCAACAGAATTTTAGGGTTTAATGCTAGGGCACGGGCGATCATCAGTCGCTGGCGCTGTCCGCCCGATAGGTTGCCGCCGCCTTCGCTAATCACGGTGTGCATACTCATGGGAAAGCTATCAATGTCTTCTGCAAAGCCTGCCATTTCTGCGGCCTGCCAGGCATCGTCCAGGCTAATGAGCGCACCACCAGAAATGTTCTCGAACAGAGATCCTGCGTTGATTCGTCCGTTTTGTAATACCACGCCTAGCTGACGGCGCACGGCGGTAATATCTAACCCGCTGACGTCCTGACTGTCGTAATATACGGTGCCGGACTGCGGCGTTTCAAAGCCAAGCAGCAGGCGCAGTACGGTGGATTTGCCAGAGCCAGAAGGGCCGACGAGGGCGATAAATTCGCCAGGATTGGCTTCAACGGTGACGTCATCTAGTATCAGGGGGCCGTCTTCGCGGTAGCGGAAGGTGACGTGGTCCAGGCAGATGCGTCCGGTAAGGCGACCAGGGTCGGCTTTGTGGATGTCGGTTTCGGGGATGGCGGCAAGGATGGGTTGCGATCGCTGCCACAGCGGCACTACTTCCAACACCTCAATTACCGTCTGGCTCAGGCTAGTGGCCCCGCTGATAAAGATGGCAAAGGCCGCGTTAAATGCTAGGAATGTCCCGCTAGAAAGTCCGTCCATCCCGCTTGAGCTGACTAGCGTGGTGGCGATCGCAAACAGACCAATCGCGGTGAGCGTCGGCATCGCCGTGTTAAACACATCCACCGAGTCTTCTAGCTTAGTAGTGCTATTTTCGAGCTGAAGCTGCTGCTGATACCGTCCGCCCCACTGAGCAAAGGCTCTGGGTTCTGCTCCAGCAATGCGCAGCTTAGAAACGCCATTGATAAGCTGCACCATCAGTCCATAAATCTCTCCATCCAGGGCTAGCAAAGGGCGCTGTTTTTTCAGCAGCAGTGCGCCCGATACTAAGGTGACACCCACTACAACGAGCGCAACAAACAGCGCTAGCACGGCCAGCTTAGAACTGTAGTAAAACAACAAACCCAAATTCAACAAAGCGAACGCACCCGAGAGAATCGCATCGAGGGCGCTACCGCTGAGCTTGCGGCGAATGGTATTTATGCTAGAGACCCTGGCCTGCAAATCGCCTGTGGAATAGTCACGGAAAAAGGAAGGTGGCAACTTCAGCAGGCGGTCCCATACAGCAGCCTGTAGGGTAGAATCTGAGCTGGTTTCTATCCGCATGGCCGCGATCGCCTGAGCAAACTGAAAGCAAGTGCGGCCAATGGCCACCGCAATCAGCGCCAGGCCTATCTGCAACAAAATGCTGGTGCTACCATAGGGAATCGCCTCGTCGATCAGCACAGCGGTAGCTTGAGGAATCGCCATTCC
This sequence comes from Cyanobacteria bacterium J06581_3, assembly GCA_038531675.1. Classification (GTDB taxonomy): domain Bacteria; phylum Cyanobacteriota; class Cyanobacteriia; order Phormidesmidales; family Phormidesmidaceae; genus Phormidesmis. The sequence goes on along the minus strand of JBCBBK010000014.1, from coordinate 168,227 downwards.
TAGCAAGCTCATGGCCAGTCCCGTGGCCAGCACCATCCACAAATCCCGCTGACGACCGTAGGATGCAAACTTCAACAGCTCTATTGCGTTTAGTTTGCCGTCGGGCAAAGAGCGATAGAACACAAATGCCCTGGGATCTAGCTGATTAGCAATCTGTTCGGTTACCAGCTCTCTTTGCAAAGTAATGGGATTCAACAGCTCATATCGACTGTCTTTGATTGGGAGTAGCGCCATCGGCTGGTGGTCTGCCTGGGTGTATACCACCAGCGGACCGCTGTCTTGTTTCCACCACTGACCACGCAGTAGTACCTGACGCAGGCGTAGATGAGAAGCACGCGCGATCGCTTCTAGCGGCTCTTTCACCTGGTCCAAATCTTCCGATTCGCCGGGTGGTGCAATCTCTACGCCTAGGGCATGACCCACCGCACCTGCGACAACCAGCAAGGGCGTTTTGGCCCGCAAGTAGCTTTCGTCTTTTGGCTGAAGCAGCGAGGCCAGCCCGGTGAGGGTGGTTTGTGCAGTTCGCTGATTTAGCTGTTGCCGACTCTGAAATTGTTGAAGGTTAGTCTCTTTTTGCTGGGTGATTAGCTTTTCTATACGACCCAATGTGTGCTGGTCGAAGAGAAATTTGTCTTTATGGATGTCTGGTAGCTGGCTGGAAGGAAAATCTTCGATTTCTGTGAAGCGATCGCGCCAGGTCGTCAGCTGTTTGGCAGTGGGTAATTGAGCACATTTGAGGGTGGTTGGTTCAAAGGCGATCGCGACCAACCCATACCTGGCAGGGCTCATCCCCAGCAGCGTTTCCCCAGCCGCCACTGAAAATAGATAATGGCGTGAGCCTACCGGTTTATCATCCTGCCAGCCAACCGCAAAAATGCCGACCGAGCCAGACTGAATGCACCATGCTTGTTCTGGCTGGGCTAGAAAGAAAGCCTCGTTACCTTTTAGCTCATGCGATGAAGAGTGTTGCAATGCAAGTTGTTGTGATAAAGCCATCGTTAATCTGTTGGAGAAATCTGTTGGAGAAATCTGTTAGAGAGCTTTTGGTTGGGAGCCCACGTTGTTGACCCACCCCACCCTATCGGGCACCCCTCCAGAGGGGATTTGCTTTTGGCTTAGGGGCATTTGTTTAAGCCACCCAGCCGAGAAAGATCCCCTCTGGAGGGGTGGCGCGCAGCGACGGGGTGGGTCAGCCCATGGCGCACCTAACCGCTCTCTTTTAATCGACCTTCTTAAAGTGCTGTTCCAGACTGCCTGATCAAATTCGCATACTGCCCCTCCTGCTGCCATAGCTCATCATGCCGTCCTCGCTGCACGACTTTTCCATTTTTCAACACAATAATTTCATCCGCATCCCGAATCGTGCTTAGCCGATGAGCCACTATCAGGCAGGTGCAGCCTCGCCTGCGCAGATTCTGGTCAATAATTTTCTCGGTCTCAGAATCTAGCGCACTGGTGGCTTCGTCCATAATGAGTATGGACGGATTCGCGACCAGTGCTCTGGCAATCTCCAATCGCTGCCGCTGCCCGCCGCTCAGGTTTTGCCCGCCTTCTAGCAGCTGCGCGTCGTACCCATAGGGCAACGCCAAAATGGCCTCTTCAATCTCCGCGTCCTGGCAGGCCTGACGCAATCTCTCTTCAGGGATAGTGCTATCCCACAGGGTGAGGTTATCACGCACGGTGCCTGCAAATAGCAAAATCTCCTGTTCTACCATTGCAATAGAGTTGGTGAGAACCGCTCTAGAAATTTGTTCTCTGGGCGTACTGTCAAAGAGAATAGTCCCGGATGTAGGCTGATACAGTCCGGCAATCAGCTTCGCCAGGGTAGACTTACCAGAGCCGCTACCGCCGACAAAGGCGATTCTCTGTCCTGGGCGGATAGAAAGATTAAATTCACTGATTAAGGGATCGTCTAGCGGGCTGTAACCAAAGGAGAGATCTTGAATATTAATAGCGCCAGAAAGTCTGAAAAGCGATTCGCTAGACTTGGAACTATCTAGCTGTTGGAGATTTCCTGAGCGGTCATTTTGTTCAAAAACAACATCGACTTCGTTGTCTAGCACGTCATCTAGGCGCTCCAGGCTTCCTTGCAACACCTGCAGGGTATTGGCGAACCCCACCAAATTTCTGACCGGGGTTTGAAAGCTTTGCATTAACAGCTGAAAGGCAATTAGCATGCCAATAGAAAGGCTGCCGTGAATTACTCGCCAGCCGCCAATAATCAACAGAGCCAGCGTGGTCAGAGTTGTCAGTAACGACGGTAACAGACCCAGCAATCTGTTGGTCAGGCCTAATTCCTGCTGTGCGTTGGTAGCTTTGGTGTAGTAGCCTGACCAACGAGCGAAAAAATCTGACTCTAACCCGGATGCCTTTAGCGTTTCAATGCTTTGCAGCCCGGCAATACTCACGCCAGAAGCTTTGCCATATTCCTGTGCGAGGCGGCGGTTGGCGTCGGTGCGCGTGCGAGAGACCCATTGCAACGTAAGAATATTGATAGCTGCGAAAGTGACAACAATAATAGTGAGGGGAATATCGTATTGCAACATGGCGATCGCATAGAACACAATCATCACCATGCTGATAGCTGTCGTCGTTAGGCGGCCTGATAGCACGCTGGCGACACTGTCGTTAAGATCGATGCGATCGCTAATTTCCCCCGCAAACCGCTGAGCATAAAAGCCCACTGGCAACCGCAGCACATGCCAGACAAAACGACTGGTCATCCCCACAGAAAGCTTTATTTTCAACGCTCTTAGGTAGCGCAATTGCAAGGCGGTCAATAGTGCCTGTAGCAACACCGTCGCCGCCATACCTACTAGCACATAGGGTAGCCAGTCCAACCGTTTTGCCAGCAGCACATTGTCGATAAATACACGGCTAAACGCTGGCAGCGCTAGCGTCGGTAGTACCAACAAAAAGCCCGCTACCGTACAAAATGCCAGCGCCCCGACCGACTTCCCCAATCGTTTTTTGAGCCCTCTTGCAGCGCCAGGCCGACTCCCTCCCCGCTGAAAATTTTCTCCAGGCTCAAAGGTTAATGCGACGCCAGTATAGCCCTCGTCAAATTCTGCTGGCGTTACTTTTCTAGGCCCTAGCGCCGGGTCGTTCAGGCGAACATACTGGTCACTAATCTCATCGACTACTAAGAAGTGATTGAAATTCCAGAAAACAATAAACGGCGGCTTTAGTTCTTTGAGCCCGTCGATACTTTTTTTGAAGCCTTTGCTGACTAACCCATAGTTCCGAGCCGCCTTCAGCACGTTTGCTGCGGTTACGCCATCGCGCGAAACGCCGCAGCCCTGACGCAGCTCCGCGAGCGGGACGTAGCGACCATAATGACCCAAAATCATGCTTAGGGCCGCTGCGCCGCACTCCACGGCTTCCATTTGTAGAACGGTTGGGGTTTTAGTAGCTGCCATGTTTATCCCCCGATTGGCTCACTGCTTTCCTGCTGGCCTAGGAAAGGGAATACGAAAGAGATGGGCGATCGCTCCTTTAGGGTGACGCGGGCGATCGCAGGCATTCCGGCGATCGGGGCCATATCACTCGTCCCGGTAGACCAGTAGTAATGACCGTTCTCATCCTGGGCCGGAATCGTCACCACCTCTACATAGGTATCGTCTAATCGGTTTTCCCTAGCAGCTTCAATCGTTGTCACAGAAGGTTGCGATACCGATAAGACCTCCGCCCTGAGCCCACCTGCTACCTGAGCGCCATCCACATCCGGGATTAGCAATACCTCCATCCCCGGCTGAATTTGTGCAATTTCGCCTGCGCTGAAATAGGCCACACCTACCAGCTGCTCGGGCGACATATCAAACTCGTTCTCGGGCAGCATATTTTCCACCGCATCAGCAAATACCAGTGCCCCCTGACCTGTCGTCGTGACCGGAATCTTGCCAACAACGCTCCACACGAGGCCAAAGCCCAGCAGACCACCAAGCGCTAACAGCGGTAGCAGGCTACGCGGCGTCACAATCTTCATCAGCTGGTCGAGCTGCTCTGGCGAAGAAAGTCGCTCCAGTGCTTCCTGCCGAAAGATGCTGCTTTTTTGAGCATCGTTTTTCGAAGCAGTGTCTTTTTCCATAGCACTCTCTCTTTCTACTATTGCCGATAACTTTTGATTTCTCGTGTTTGAACAACTATATCCCCTCTGATATTTGTTGTCGATCTACCAGGAATAAAATATACGTAAGAGTCATCACATAGTTTCTTTGCGTGGCATGACACATTCCTTTATTTTGTTGAGTTCTCATGGTGTTTTAATCCTCCTCTCATAAATATTTTAGTGGTTTTAGCAGTCAAAAAAACGCTGTTGTAAACATTGTTGTAGACGCAGATTCAGCTGAAGCAATCAGCGTTAGTCTTGCGATATGCGAGACGGCATACGAGACAAGTCAGCGAAAGCTGTTGGCTCACTTTTTTACTCTTAAAGGAGAATCGAACGATGGCCGAAGACAATAAGACTGTGAAAAACGACGAACTTTCTGAAGATCAGCTCAAGGAAGTCGCTGGTGGTACCGATGTTCATAAGCGTCGCTTAGAGCATCTGGACAACCAAACTAAGAGTGTGGAGAACATTCAAGAAACACGCTTAGAGCAACTAGACAACCAAACTAAGTAAACCGACTTACGATACGACTCAGTCTTTTGAGGCGACTGGCTAAACACTTTTGGCTAATAGCTTTAATCCGACAGACAAAACTCTCATGAAAGATGTCTTTCATGAGAGTTTTTGTTGCGTTGTCTTTGCTGTATTGTTGACACAGAGAAACAGGCATGAAAAAAGATAGAGAGGGACTACCCCTCTTCTCTGAAAATATAGCCTACGCTACGAACAGTATGAATAACTCTGACATCGTCTGCTTGCGCCTCTAACTTGCGTCGCAAGTAACGAATGTAGACTTCGATAATATTAGAGCTACCTGCATACTCGTAGCCCCACACATTCTCAAGTATTTGCGCTCGGGTAAGTACCTGAAAGTAATGGTTCATCAGGTACTCTAGCAGGTCAAATTCTTTGGCCGTCAGGTTTACAAGTCGTTCACCACGCCATACTTCTCGAGTCTGACGATTCAGCTGAATGTCCGCGCAGCGAAGAATCGTCGGCTGTCGGTCTTGAGGGCTGTAGTTCAGTAAGCTAGCGGTGATTCTGGCAACAAACTCCTGGGGATCGAAGGGCCTAGACAGGCAGTCGTTCGCACCGGCCTGAAGCCCAGCAATTCGCTCTGCTGAACTGTCGACCTGAGTGAGTAAAATAATCGGCTGTTGGTATTGGCCAGTACGCAAACGGCGACATATTTCTATCCCCGACAGGCGTGGCGGTGTCCAGCCGACAACGACCAGATCTGTGGCAATTCTTTTGGCAGCTAGCAGCCCGCGCAATCCATCGTTAATGACGCTAACCTGATAGCCTTCGCCGTGCAAGTCGGCCTGCAAAGATTCTGTAAGTTCTGGCTCATCAGCAATAATCGTGATGTGCTTGAGCTTGACATGTTTGAGCTTGGGAGAGTGCAGCCGATTAAGCTTTCGTACCCTTGATCGCTCACAGACGTCTAAAAGCATGCTCATTTAATCCTTAGCTAGAGTATATTTTGCCTTAGAGGTTGCTGAAAAGCACGAAAAATGACGGTAAATGGCTTTCCAATCTTGGAAAGGATGATGAAAGCCCGTAAAAAGCCTATTTTTCGTTTACTCAATCAGTCCAGCTTTCTTAGCTGCGATCTGAATTTGAACCTTTAAATCCTGCTGGGTACTATCAAACACGCCGAGCGCGTCTTGAATACGGGTCCAGTAATTACGCACGGTGCGATCGCTAATTCCCATAATTTGCGCGATCGCCTTGTCCGATAGGCCTTCCTCGTACTTGAGTGCTAATACCTGTAACCAGCGCGGGTCAAATTCGGAGCGCGATCGCACATCTGGCGGCAAATCAATCGAGCCTTTAAGGGCGATCCCCACTGCCTCAATAATGTTTTCTACTGGCGTAGACTTACTTCGGGCAACAAACCCACCTCGATAGGTGTTGATAGAAGCTTTTAGCCGAATTAGCGACCGTATATGTGTACTAAACACCAGCAGACTAGGTGCTAGCTCATGATCTATCAAACGCTGTAATAACGTCAGGCCAGCTTTAATACTGGGAATAGTTTGCTCCTCAGCTGGCAAGGTCAAATCAGTAATGATGAGATCTGGTAGCTGCTCAGCGATACTTTCTTCAACCGCTCGAACAGTCTTGACAATAGTCAGCTCTGCTGCGGGATAGCGTGCCTGCAGGGCGGGTGTAATGCCTACAACAACTGCTTCATGATCTTCAGCGATCAAAAAGCGTAGAGGATGGGCCGATAGTTGTTGAGCCATGGTTTTAGAAGAGGGTTAAAGAAAACTCTTGAGAAGCTTCCCAATGAAAGATATTAGCTAGTTACCAGCATTGGCTTTTGAACAGCCGCTAGTTTCTATACCAACAGAAACATATGTTTCGGATGACAGTTATTAATGTATAGATCGCCAATAGCTGTAAACTTAACGACCGCTTAGAATAAGATAAAAACCCTTGGCCCTTACCTGCTTTTATGCTGAGTAAATAGATAAAAATAGTCTGGGGTTAAATTCTAAAATCCTATTATTGCAAGGGATGTGGAGGAAATTATATTTTGGATTGAATAGATTTATTCTCTAATGAGATAGGCCGAAATTTCTTCGAAATTTCTTCTTGGAAAGAATTGTTGAAAAGGGAAAATTAGGAGTGTTACGGGGCACTCACGAGTTTCTCATGAGTGACTTTGTATCTACTCATTCTTGTTTGCTTTCCTGTTAATAAGCTGGTAGCCAAGTGGGTGAATGTGAACTACAGTTGTTGATGATTGAAAGTCGCTTTTTCGTACTTATCCCACACACTATTTCCACGCGTTTTTACTTTTGGAAATAGTCATCATTACTGTGCCTTTACTAGGTATGTCTTAGCGCTTTTGTATGTCCGAAAAAACACCCTGAATCCGTAAAAAGCGTATTGCAATTATTCACGAAGGGTGATAGCCCGAAGGGTCAGAGCCCTCATACGTACGCTATAGACTATGAGCTAACCTATACGAACGCTCGAGAATGTCCCCAAATTGCCCTAGAAACGACCTGGAGCGCTGCGTAAGATGCAAAAAGATACGCCTGCTAATAGTTTTGTCGATAATGCGGATGCCGCCGTCCCAATTTCTTATGGAGTGACGGCGGCAAAAGAGCAGAAGACTGGCTTTGTAGTAGAAAACTTTAATATCTCAGGTGATACTTTAATGAGCCAGATCAATGATTTGATCAGGCAGGGCAACGTCCATCGAATTGCCATTGAAAATTCGGAAGGACATACGCTGTTGAGTGTGCCAACGCATCGGAGCGCACTAGACACCAAGGTTGTTGCTATTCCCTCACTTGAAGCGAAAGCAATTAAGGTCATTAGCGCAATCGTAGAGTATCCCAAAGTGATTGTCGAAAGGTTCGCCTAGAGAGCCTTAGCCCAAGGATGCTAGCTATTGACTGGTGACATTTGTGGTGCGTTGGCTGCTTTGCCCTGAACGATTACCTGAAGCGTGTGATCGCCCGTCTGCTCCTTGCTATGGGTAATAGACCACTTAATACTAAAATTGTGTAAGTCTTCAAAAAACTGGAATTATGACCTACATTTTTTTGGCAGGTGCTAGCCGAGGCGTCGGTCGTGAGGCGGCAAGGCAGCTGATTGTAGCTGGGCATCAGGTCTTGGCATTACTCAGAAGCGATGACGCCAAGGCAGACCTTACGGCTATGGGCGTCACTACAGTCAAAGGAGACGCGCTGGACGCAGATGCCATGGACCAAATCATGCGCGATTATCCTGTGGAAGCTGTTGTCAGTACTATTGGCGGAGTACCGGGCGCAAAAACGACCCAGGCTGACTTTTTGGGAAACAAGAACCTGATAGACGCAGCCGTTGCGGCTAAAGCGCAGCGATTCATCCTCATTAGCTCTATTGGCAGTGGCAACAGCGCTCGGGCGCTACCACAAAATGTATTAGACACCCTTGGCCCAGTTTTGAAAGAAAAAGCACGGGCCGAAGAACATTTGGCACAAAGTGGGCTAGCCTACACCGTTATTCGTCCCGGTGGCCTGGTTTCTGAATCGGCAACCGGGAAAGAAATCCTAACCGCCGATCCGACTGTTGCAGGCTCTATTCCCCGTGCGGGCGTGGCTGCTTTGATAGTGCGGTGCCTTGAGAGCGATCGCGCTATTAATGAGGTTCTCTCGGCGATTGATTTGTCCATGCAGCGAACAGAGAAAACAGTTAAGGTGTTTGAACTGTAGGCGTTTGACCAGAGGGTAGGGGGGGCTTTGCATAGATTTTATTCCTGCTCCCTACTCGCCAAAGTCTGTTTTTAAGCTTTGAAAGAACACTAGTCAAGTTCAACAGCATAGCTTAACTGCCTAGCAGGAGCGTCTCCAACCGTTTGCGAATCCAGGCTACCGGGTTCAGACTGTATTCGTCCTGGTTTATCAACCCCAACGCCCTGAGCTGCCGTCCCTGCTGCGACAGCTCAGCCTCGTGTCGTCCCATTTCTTCAACAATAAGATCGTATAGGTGGGGCTGATCGTGCAGTAGTTTCTGAAAGCCTTGAGGCTTTAGCATAAATAGCGTTGTTTGCACTGTTGCTATGGTGGTGACCGTGCGGGGCACTTTCAGCATCAGCGAAAACTCACCCACGAACTGTCCTGCTTTCATGATTGTTGTTGTTGCTTTATCCAGTGAGTAGCTGACCTCACCACTCAAAATAATATAAAAAGCATCTCCTGGATCGCCTTCTTCGTACAGCACTTCCAAGGGTTCTAACCGAATTCTTCGCCCAATTTCCACTAGCTTACGAAGCTCCAGATCGCTACACTGTGCGAAAAAGGGAATCTTCTTGATTAAGTCCCTGACAGCAACAGGTTTTGAAAAAGCGTCTAGATTACCGCCCTGTGGACGCTGAAGCGCTGCGGCATACTGCGCATATTCCTGTGGCTCTGTTTGGACAACTACGTTAGGATTTCGGTGCCATACGTTCATGCGGGGAGAAGCCAGCCAAATGCCGTGCTGCTTCAGGTTTTGACGAATAATAAAATTCAGCGAGCTTTCTACCTTAAACTTTTGGTCAATTTTGTCTGTCCAAGCCCACAGCTTAAAGTCGAGAGAATTCTCTCCTATATGCGTAAAATAAACTTCCGGCATTCGCTCTGTAGAAACGGCTTCTTCCAGGTATGCTGAATCCATCAGCACCTCAATCACGAGTAGCGGGTCGCTCTCGTGAGAGACACTTACCGGAATCGAAACCCATCCTTTTGTGTTGGAATAGGTCCAGTTTATGACTCGATGACTAACCAAATCACTATTAGGTAGAACAATATGGCGATCGCTAACGGTACGAATCACTGTAGAGCGCAAAGAGATTTCGGTGATATGTCCTAGCAACTCATCTATTTCAATGAAATCACCTACTTTTATTTTTTGTTCTAAAAGGAGCGTTAGCCCGCTAATAAAGTTTTTAGTGACTTCTTGCAGGCCAAAGCCAATACCAATACCCAGGCTGCCAGCCACTACTGCCAACGAGTCAATGTTTACACCCGTTGCTTGCAACAGCACAATGCACAGAAACATTCCGATACCATAGCTGCTGATAGCTGCTACCGATTCTCTTTGACCGGTTCCTAGCCCTACCCGCCTCAGCAAATACTGCGACAGAATGCGGCGAACAACGACAGAAAATAAGACCGCAAGCAGGAGAATGAGCAGAAATTGTGCGATCGCACTCGGCGTAAAAACGGACTCATCTAGCTTAAAAAATGGCCATTTCATCTGCGACTTACCCTGCTTGCAAAGATGCTCCGCACAAGGCGGCAAGCAAGTATAGCAAAGTGTAGATAGCAATTGGGTTGCTCTACGGAACCTAACGCTATGAATAATGGTCCCGCAGCCGCCTGGTTACAGCCGTCTGGTTACGAGGGTGCCGTTGGCTATAGCGATGTACAATCACTAAGCCGCCAGCAAATCCGCTGAGTCCTTAGTAGATTCATCGGCGGAGGCTTCTGCGTGCACAATCATGACTGAGCACGGTGCACGGTGCATAACATAGCTGCTAACGCTTCCCATCAGTAACTCGCCTAAGCCTCTGCGCCCGTGGCTGCCGACAATGACCAAATCAGAAGACTGGGTTTTAGCGCGATCGCAAATAATCTGCCCCGGATCTCCAGTCACTTGAGAAAACGCCGCCTGAACCCCCTTAGCATTAGCCCGATCACTCAACCTAGAAAGCGTCCGGTGCCCTCTCTCTTTAATCTCTTTGAGTTCGGCTTGAGTATCACTCCAGAAGGAATCGTCTAGTGACGTAGGGTAAGCTGTCCCCAGGTAGTACTGACTAGGCATCAGATAGTCATGGCTTGCTGTTAGCACACTTAGCAGATTAAGGTCCGCACCTGTTGCAATCGCCAGATCAAGCGCCTGACTAAAAATATGGGTGTAATCTTCTTTGAGATCAATTGCGACCAAGATTTTAGTGATCATTTTGGTTCCCTCGCTAATCAAAAAATCGCTGCAAAAATCACTGCTAGGAGCAGCCCGCCCGGTGTGTTCAGCATAGTAAGCTTCTTTAGTTGGCTTACTACTATTAGTTATAAAGCAAGAATTTGAGGAACTTATGTAGGTGCTAATGTCTGCACAACAATCAGACAGGCACTAGCGCTGCTGAAGAATAGCCTTTGCTACAGCTTCGTCTGTTATCAGACCGTTGATTAACCTGCCCTTGAGCGCTGCAAAGATGGCTTCTGTTTTGTTCAAGCTACCTGCGATGCCTATGGTCAGTCGCTTTACAGGGTGTTCGAGAGGTACGCCTGCGACTCGTGAGTTGGTCCCCTTTTTTAGCAATGTGCCTGTTTTGTCGTAGGCCCATCCGGCAATTTCTCCGACTGCGCCTAGCGTCAGGAGTTCTTCGAGCTCATCATCGTTGATGAAGCCGCTTTTATAAAGCGGGGCATCTTGGGTGATCGCGCCAATACCGACAAAGGTAACTTTGGCCCCAGCAGCTAAAGACTGAATGGCAATAAATGACTTTTGGGTTTGGAGGAGCTTGCGTTCTTTAACGCTGGTGGCAACAACGGGGGTAGACATGGGGTAGGCAGAGGCGCCCGTACGATCGCGCAAATGCATCACCACTTCATGCCACCCAGCCCGGCCATAATGGGACAGATTTCCCACAATAGAAACCAGCTTGTGCTGAGGCTGATTCATAGAAGGAATTTGCTCAACCACTGCCCGCAGCGTACGCCCAGAAGAAAACGCGATAATGGTAGGCGTCTTATCCAACAAATACGTTTCCAGATGAGCGGCACCGCAAATTCCCAACCCCACTAGCAAATTGTTTGTGCTGCTGGGGATGACCTCACAAGTCGTCAGCGAAAACTTGTCACGTAGCGCTTCTGCTAAGGATATGCAGTTGCTGAGCGGATAGTCTAGCCGAAATTTGATTAGCTTTTCGCTGACGGCCAATGCAATTAATCGCTGAGCTGCCTGACGCGACACGTCTAGCTTAGTAGCGATCTCGTCCTGGGTGTTGTCGGCAATGTAATAGAGCCAGGCAGCGCGGGCAGCCAGATCGAGTTTGCGTTCACGCGAGTGACGACTTGTTGTATTACGTCGGGTTGAACTAGACTCTGCCATACGTACGGCTGCTAAAGGTTACCTACATAGCTAGCATAGTTGTTTTTGGACCCGTCTTTATGCTGCTAAAGCTCGTTTTGCTAGTGCAAAAGCGCCTAATATCCCTGCCTTGCTCCCTAGCTTTGGCGGCACAATATAGTCTTCGATCCCATCGGTAATTTGAGGCACGCTTAAATAGCCATTCAGCTTATCTTGAACCTGCTGACGAACCATCGGAAACAGCCGCTTTTGTTCCATCACACCGCCCCCGATAATAATGCGCTCAGGCGAAAGCACCAAAATATAGTTAATCAATCCTGCTGCCAGATAGCTAGCTTCCAACGCCCAAGCAGGATGATCCTCGGGTAAAGAGACGCCTTTTACCCCCCATCGTTTTTCCATAGCGAATCCAGAAGCTAACCCTTCCAAGCAGTCTTTATGGAAAGGACAGCTGCCCGGGAATGGATCGACCGACAAGTCATGCGATACCAGAATATGTCCCATCTCAGGATGCAGCAGTCCGTGGATAGGTTGACCACCTACCAGTCCCCCGCCACCGATACCCGTCCCAACGGTCAAATAGATAAAAGTCTCCAAGCCTTGAGCATTTCCCCACTGATGTTCACCCAAAGCCGCTACATTCACATCCGTGTCAAAGCCCACAGGAATGTCAAATTCATCCTTGATAACACCGACAAAATCTACCTGCTGCCAGTTTGGCTTCGGCGTATCCAAAAACCAGCCGAAGGTAGGGGAGTTTTCTCGTACATCTACTGGACCAAACGCACCGATGCCCATAGCTTCCATAGCACCTTCTTGTTCCACCTGCTGCTTAAAAAAGTCAACGACCTTAGCGAGCGTTTCTTTTGGCGTTGTTGTTGGAATGCGAACGAGGGCTCGAATATTGTCTGGCCCGCTGCCTACCGCACACACAAACTTGGTGCCGCCTGCTTCTATCCCACCTAAAAGTGTCATAGTCTTCTACCTTAATGAATAAATTTGTTGCCGTTGTTAAAGAGAATACGCTGCACTTATCACAATCAGTAACAGCGCATCAAGAAATGTTTCAAATGAAACAGCACGTCTCATAATTACTGGCAATGTCGTTATATCTTGAATATAGAGCTTATGCCCAGCAAATGAGCATAAGCTCAAAAACAGTTCATTAATAGCAAAGTAAAAGGAGCCGTGCGGTGCGATCATTCCGCTTCGCCAAGGTAGTAGCCACGTTTTTAGCAAGCGTTCTGCTCATACAAATGTTGCACGCCTGCGGCGTAGGTCCGCAAGCAAGTGACAAAACACAGCTAACCATTGCCACCGTCAACAATGGAGACATGGTGGTAATGCAAGACCTCTCTCGTAAGTTTGAAGCGGACAATCCCGATATCGAACTGCGATGGGTTGTTTTAGAAGAAAATATTCTACGCCAGCGAACAACGACAGATGTTGCCAGCGCAGGTGGCCAGTTCGATGTGTTGACAATCGGATCTTACGAAGCGCCCATTTGGGCTAAGCGGGGCTGGCTAAAGGCGCTTGATCAGCTATCGGCTGATTACGATGTTGATGATTTGATCGATCCTATTCGTGAGGGTCTCTCTTACGACGGAACGCTTTATGCGCTGCCGTTTTATGGCGAAAGTTCAATGCTGTACTATCGCCGTGATCTGTTTGAAGATGCGGGGATTACGGTGCCCGAAAATCCGACTTATGAACAGGTAGGAGAATGGGTCGAAAAGGTTAACGACCCAAGCAACGGTGTCTACGGCATGTGCCTGCGGGGTAAGCCCGGTTGGGGCGAGAACATGGCGTTTTTAACGACGCTAGCCAACACGTTTGGCGGGCAATGGTTCGATATGGACTGGAACCCTCAGCTCAATACGCCAGAGTGGAAAAATGCAGTCAATTTCTACGTGGATACGTTGAACAACTATGGGCCACCGGGTGCAAGTTCTAACGGGTTTAATGAGAACTTAGCGCTGTTCTCGACGGGTAAATGCGGTATGTGGATTGATGCAACCGTTGCTGCTGGTTTGTTGTCTAATCCTGAAGTGTCGCAGGTGTCTGATCAGGTGGGATTTGCTGCTGCGCCAGTTGCTTCTTATCCCAATGGATCGAACTGGCTGTGGGCATGGTCTTTGGCAATTCCAGAGACATCGCGATCGCCCGAAGCCGCACAGCGCTTCATCACCTGGGCGACCTCCAAAGAATATATCCAGCTGGTTGCTGAGGAATCAGGTTGGGTGTCGGTACCGCCGGGTACACGCACCTCTACTTACGAAAATCCTAATTACCAGGAAGTGGCACCCTTTGCCAAAACTGTGCTGACCTCTATTGAGTCAGCGGATGTTGAAAGCCCTGCCGCGTCACCAACGCCTTACAAAGGCATTCAATATGTCGACATTCCTGAGTTTCAGTCGATTGGGACACAGGTAGGGCAAAGAATGGCTGAAGCCCTCGCTGAGAAAGTTTCGGTAGATAAGGCGCTTGAAGGCTCGCAGGCTGTGGCCGAACGGTTTATGCGCCATGTTGGATATATCGAGTAAATGAGAAAGACTCCAGCAGGAAAAGCTTAAAGAAGGGATAAGGAACCCAAAGAGAGAGATCATGACTTCTTCTTCTGTATTAAATCAGCCGCCGAGGGCAACCCCTCCGGCGAAAGCTGACACCAAATCGACCCGAAAGTTACCGACGCTAGCGCTGGTTGCACCCTCTGTTGTTGTGCTGCTGCTATGGATGATTGTGCCGCTGGCGATGGCCATTTGGTTTGCCTTCCAGCGATACAACCTGCTAGTGCCTGACAACCGTGAGTTTGTTGGGCTTGGTAACTTTACCTTTATCCTGACCGACCCGGCTCTATGGATTTCTATCGGGACTACACTTGTCCTGGTCGGCTCTGTCTTACTGATTACGATTGGTCTGGGCACGCTGCTGGCGGTGCTATTCAATCAGGAGTTTCCAGGACAGGGTGTGGCCCGAGTGCTGGCGATTTCACCGTTCTTTGTGATGCCCACAGTGAGCGCTCTGATTTGGAAGAACATGCTGATGCACCCGGTAAACGGGCTGTTCGCACAAATCACGAGAGGGCTGGGGTTAGGCGCGATTGACTGGTTTACCGATTTCCCTTTACTGTCACTGATTATCATCGTGTCTTGGGAGTGGTTACCGTTTGCTCTATTGATTTTGCTGACGGCGATTCAGTCTTTGAGTACTGACCAGTTAGAAGCAGCCAGGATGGATGGGGCTAAGCCGCTGGCGTTGTTTCGGTTTGTGGTGTTGCCACATATGAGCCGAGCGATCGCGGTGGTTGCCATGATTGAAACCATCTTCTTTCTCACGATTTTTGGAGAGATTTTCGTCACAACAGGCGGTGGACCGGGGCTTGCAACCACGAACCTGGCTTACTACATCTATCTGAAAGCATTGCTGGAGTTTGATGTGGGCGGTGCGTCGGCAGGCGGTCTGATTGCGGTCGTGCTGGCGAACATTGTGGCAATTTTCTTGGTGCGGAGTGTGGCCAAAAACTTAGACACCTAAATGAAAACAACACCTTCAAAAACTCCTTAATCTAAACATCCGAGGTAGATACCTAAAATGGCTGCTGACAACAACAAACCCAACAAATGGCTGATTGGCCTGCTGGCCTGGATAGTCGCTGGCATTCTGTTTTTCCCAATATTCTGGATGTTTATCACCAGTTTCAAAACAGAAGTTGCCGCAGTGGCTACCCCGCCTCAGCTTTTCTTTGCACCAACGCTTGAAAACTATATCGACGTTCAAGCGCGAGCCTCATATTTTAACTACGCCTGGAACAGCGTAATTATCTCTGTCGGGGCTACTATTCTGGCGCTACTGCTGGCAGTTCCAGCGGCCTACGCGATGTCCTTCTTCCCTACGAAGCGCACGAAAAGCACGCTGCTGTGGATGCTTTCGACCAAGATGCTACCGCCTGTGGGTGTGCTGGTGCCTATCTACATTCTCGGTCGCGAATCGGGTCTGTTAGATACTCGCATTGGGCTCATCATCATCTACACCCTGATCAATCTCCCGATTGTGGTTTGGATGATCTACAGCTTCTTTAAGGAAGTGCCCAAAGAGATTCTTGAGGCCGATCGGATGGACGGGGCGACCACTTATCAGGAAGTGGCCTATGTGTTACTGCCGCTAGCGCTACCAGGTATTGCGTCTACCGCGCTACTTTCAATTATTCTGTCGTGGAACGAGGCCTTCTGGAGCCTTAATCTCACAACCTTTGATGCAGCTCCACTGACGGCGTTTATTGCATCATTCTCTAGTCCGCAAGGGCTGTTTTGGGCAAAGCTGTCAGCGGCCTCTACGATGGCGATCGCCCCTATCCTCATCTTCGGCTGGTTTAGCCAAAAGCAGCTCGTTCGGGGTCTCACCTTTGGCGCTGTGAAATAATCTCGTTCATCATTCATCGTTCATCATTCACCCTTAAAATTCCATGTCTACCGTTACTCTCAAGAACATTCGTAAAACCTATACCGATACCGAAGTCATCAAGGGCATCGATCTTGAGATCAAAGATCGTGAATTCGTTGTCTTTGTTGGACCTTCTGGCTGTGGTAAGTCTACGCTGCTGCGTATGATTGCTGGGCTAGAAGAGATTACCGCTGGTGACTTGCTTATTGACGGCGATCTCATGAACAACGTCCCTCCAGATAAGCGAGGACTCGCCATGGTCTTCCAAACCTACGCGCTCTATCCACACATGACCGTCGCCGAGAACATGGCGTTCAGTCTACGGCTAGCGGGCGTTCCAAAGGCCAAACGATACGAAAGAGCTAAAGAAGTAGGCCGCGTCCTCCAGCTAGAGCCGCTTTTGAACCGTAAGCCAGGAGCCCTATCAGGCGGACAAAGACAGCGAGTCGCAATTGGGCGAGCGCTAGTACGTAGCCCTAAAGTGTTCTTGTTCGACGAACCCTTGTCGAACCTGGACGCTGCACTGCGCGGCCAGATGCGGCTAGAGCTAGCGAGCCTTCACGACAGCTTGCAGGCCACCATGATCTACGTGACCCACGACCAGACAGAAGCTATGACCTTGGCTACCAAGATTGTTGTCCTGCAAGGAGGCGTGGTAGAGCAAATTGGTACGCCGATGGAGCTGTATCACCATCCCCGCAACAAGTTTGTAGCCGGGTTTATCGGCTCGCCAAAAATGAATTTTTTGCCAGTGATGACCACCAGCGTTCAAGACTCTGGGACGATGCTAAGGCTACCGGGCGATGCGACCTTAACAGTGCCCGTGCAGCCAAAAACCTTGATGGTAGGCGATAAAGCTACGCTTGGCATTCGTCCCGAAAACATTCAAATCGATGCTAGCAATCCCACATTCATGGGCGAAGTCCTAGTGATTGAGCGATTGGGCGACTCTACCTACCTGTATGTCAGGGTTCCTGGTGGCGACACGCTCATTGTGCAAACAAACGGTGACCGGCAGGTTGCCATTCGCGACCAGGTTCCTATCCATATCGATGGCGATACCTGTCATCTGTTCGATGCGAACGACATTGCTATTCCCAAAGCACAGAAGCATCACCTTATCGACCAGATGAACCCTCAGCAGCCCAGTTCAGGAACAGCCCCAGCAACATCTCTAGAGACTTCCCATGACCAGCAGCCCAGCGCTACACCACAATCCAAGCTCATCTAAACCGACCCCTAATCAGGCCCTTCGGTTAAGCAACGCCTTACTAAGCGAATCTTCTGAAGAGCTTGAGCAAGTTCGCCTACCCAGGTACGACCGCACCCATGTGACTAACGGGATTGTTCACATTGGCGTAGGTGGCTTTCATCGGTCACACCAGGCGCTCTATATAGACAACTATATAGAGAAACATCTAGCGCGGCAGTCTCAGACGCCTTGGGGAATCTGTGGCGTAGGGCTGTTGCACTACGACGAGAAAATGCAAACCGTGATGCGCGCGCAAGATTGCTTATATACCCTGGTAGAACGATCTTCGAAAGAGGATACGGCTCGTGTTATCGGAGCGATTACAGAATACTTACTCGCTCCCGATAATCCGCAGGCTGTTATCGATAAGCTTGCGGATGCGGCCTGCCGAATCGTTACACTCACGATTACAGAAGGGGGATACTACGTCATTGAAGGGACTGGCGAACTCGACGCCAAACAGTCCAATATTCAGCATGATTTACAGTATCCTGACAAGCCTGTTAGCGTTTATGGCTATCTCACAGCAGCGCTGAGGCAGAGGCATCAGAAAGGATTACCGCCTTTCACGGTTCTCTCTTGTGACAACATTCAAGGCAACGGCAGTTTGACCGGTAAGATGATGACGGCCTTTGCCAAACTGCAAGACCCAGACCTGGGTCAGTGGATTGCAGACAATGTTGCGTTCCCTAACAGCATGGTTGATCGCATTACGCCTGCGACTACGCCTGCTGATATTCAGATGGTGCGCGATCGCTTTGCGATTGAAGACGCCTGGCCCGTGGTTGCCGAATCCTTCATTCAGTGGGTTGTAGAAGATAACTTTTGTGCAGGCCGACCGGACTGGGAATCGGTTGGGGTACAGATGACAGACGACGTTCATTCCTACGAGATGATGAAGCTGCGGCTGCTAAATGCGAGTCACTCACTGCTTGGCTTTTTAGGCTCACTGCTTGGCTACACCTACACGTCGGAAGCGATGGGCGATGCATTAATTCGACAGGCAATTAAACAGCTGATGGACGAAGTAACGCCTACCCTCCCTTCTTTTCCAGATGTTGATCTTGGCGATTATAAGCAAACCTTAATCGAAAGATTCTCCAATCCTAAGGTCCGCGATCAGCTTTCTCGTCTTTGCCTGAATAGCTCGGACAAGCTGCCTAAGTTTGTGCTTGGCAGCTTACGAGACAAGCTTGAGCAAGATGGCTCAATTAACTACCTGAGCTTTACGGTTGCGGCCTGGTTTCGCTATCTCAATGGCGTGGATGAACAGGGAAAGGCTTTGCCGATTGAGGATGCGATTGCAGCCACACTCAAAGAGAAAGCCCAAGCTGGCGGGAACGACCCAACACAGTTGCTTAATATAACAGCAATCTTCGGAGAGTTATCCGAATCCGAACGCTTCACAGCAGCTGTCGCTAATCATTTACGGCAGCTATATGCATCAGGCACTCAATCAGTCTTGAAGGATCTCTTGTCGGAGACTTCTAGCGGACAAGGTTAGCGCGCTAAAGGTGAGGTCGGTTACTAAGGGAAAAGCAACTTAATAACATCCCCACGGTGACTAGCGCTGTCGCCCTCACCCTAAATCCCTCTCCCGGCGGGAGAGGGACTTTGACTCCGGTCCCCTCTCCCGCCGGGAGAGGGCTAGGGTGAGGGTGGTCGGTATATTATTTGATTGCATATCCCTAACCGTTATGCTGACTGGAAAAGCTGGTTCTGTTTGATAGTGCAGCTTGTTCTACACACAAGCTGACACTATCAACATAGTCTCGTAGTTTGGCCTAATCACTGTTCCTGGGTGGTCAAGATAGAAGGATGACCAATATTCTGATAGTCCTCCAGTGTGAAGGAATCAACCTGGATAGCATCTGTCCTAGCAACTTCAGCTGCGTAGGCAATGTCCGATTCTAAACCAGTGATCAGTCCGGCCCGCAAACCTGCTTCGATGAGTTCACTTGTAGAAGCTTGAGCGATCGCTTCCGGCAGTTGCCCTGACTTAACCGCCGCCTTCAGCTTCTTGAAAATGGGCATGGCCTGCTGCGTCAGCTGATAAGCATTTTCGACCCTGCCCAAGGCTTGCTCTGGGTCCAGCGGTACATATATGCCTGTGGTCAATCGCCCGCGAGCGTCAGGCTGTTGCATAAGTTGAGCAATACGCTGAGCGAGCTTATCCGAGGGGCCTTTACCCAACGGATTTAGCCGCAAACCAGCACGTAAGACTCCGCCCGCCACGGGTAGCGGAAGATTCTCCAGCAGGCCTTCAAACCCCTGTTGAATTTGTGCGATCGCCCACTCCATACTCCACTCTACAAAAGGCAGATCTTCCACCGGCTGTCCTTCTTTCTTAAAGCGCGTCAGCGTAGCACTCCCCAAATACAGCCAGGAGAGCACATCCGCAAAACGACCTGTGATGTTTTCATGCCGCTTCAGGCTACCGCCATAGGTCAGCATGGCGTAGTCCGTCAGTAGCGCAAACCAGGCCGATGCCCAGGACAGCTTTTGCGCGTAGCGAGCCGTTTTATTGGATAGCGGCACCCGCACAAAATGGCCTCGGGTCAGGCTCAGCCCCACGGATCGAACCAGATTGCGCGTAGTAAAACCAATGTGCGCCCAGATTGTTTTATCGAAGCTAGCAAGGTCTTTTTGCGTCAGCGCTGCAATCTCGTCATACACATAGGGATGACAGCGAATGGCCCCCTGACCAAAAATAATCAGCGCTCGGGTGAGAATATTAGCGCCTTCTACCGTAATTGGAATCGGGGTTGCGGTGTAGATATTTGCCAGCAGATTTCGAGGGCCTCGGCTGATGCCTGCACCGCCGAGCACATCCATACCGTCGATGATGATTTTGCGAGAGAGTTCGGTGAACTGGTATTTTGCGATCGCCGAAACCACCGCAGGCTGTTCCCCCTTATCCACCGCACCACAGGTATACAGCCGCGCTGCCTCCATCAGGTATGTCAGTCCACCAATTCGAGCCAGTGGCTCCTCCACACCCTCAAAACGACCAATCGGCAAGCCAAACTGATGACGAATGGTGCTGTAAGCGCCCGTCACTCGCGTCGTTAGCTTCGCAACGCCTGTGCAGGTTGCCGGAAAGCTAATCCCTCGCCCTGCGGCCAGAGACTGCATCAGCATTTTCCACCCTTCACCCGCCTGTTCTACGCCACCGATGATTTGTCCAATAGGCAATACAACGTCTCTACCTTTCACAGGAGAGTTATAGAAGGGGACGCCCATCGGATCGTGACGACGACCAACAATAACGCCTGGAGTACTCGTCGGTACTAGCGCACAGGTAATTCCAACCTCTTCGCCTTTACCCAACAAATTGTCAGGATCGCGCAGCCTAAAGGCCAGACCAATCAGCGTGGAAATTGCACCGAGTGTGGTGTAGCGCTTATTCCAGTTCAGCCGTAGATAAAGCTCTCCTTCTTTCTCAAAGACGATTCCTGAAGACGTCAGGCTAGCAGCGTCGGAACCCGCCTTTGGCTCAGTCAGGGCAAAACAAGGAATCTCTTCCCCACGAGCTAGTCGGGGCAGGTAGTATTTCTTTTGTGCGGGTGTGCCGTAGTGCAACAACAGCTTGGCAGGCCCCAAGGAGTTGGTGACCCCTACCGTTGCCGTGTGGGTGAACGAACGCGAGGCAAGCTTAGTCATCACTGCGCTGTAGGCCGTGTTCGAAAAGCCTAATCCGCCATACTCGGAGGGAATCATCATGCCGAAGAAACCTGTTTCCTTAAGGTAGGCCCACACGTCGGGCGGCAAATCTTTCCGCTGAAAAATCTCCCAGTCTGTTGCCATATGACACACCTGTTCTACAGGCCCATCCAAGAACGCCTGTTGTTCAGCGGTGAGTGTAGGATAGGGTTCTTGAAGAATACGGTCAAAGCTTGGCTTCCCTGAGAAAAATTCTCCTTCTACCCATACGTTGCCAGCTTCGATAGCGGCTCTCTCAGTTTCTGAGATTTTCGGCAGAAGCTGGCGAGACTGAATGACGTTAAACAGGCGATCGCTAATCACCCATCGCCGCAACCGAGGCACGCTAAGGACTATGATGGCCGTGAGAATAGGGACCGAGAGTGAAGTAAATAATAGCGTATTCATAGAACCTCCAAATTGTCTCAGTTGTTACTGCTATAAAGTCTTAAAGCTGCAAATTCTCAAATACACCCGCAGCGCCCATGCCGCCCCCTACACACATCGTGATTAGGCCATAGCGAATGCCTCGCCGCGTCATCTCGTGAAGCAGCGTAGCCGTGAGCCTGGCACCTGTGCAGCCCAGCGGATGGCCCAGAGCGATCGCGCCCCCATTCACATTCACAATGTCCTCATTTAGCCCCAGCTTACGAATCACCGCTAGTGATTGAGACGCAAAGGCTTCATTCAGCTCAATTAGGCCAATATCTGCCAGACTCAGACCCACCTGCTTCAGTACCTTAGGCACAGCCTCCACCGGGCCAATGCCCATAATTTCTGGGGGTACGCCAGCGACGGCAAAGCCTAGCATCTTGGCCATAGGCGCAAGGTCGTAACGGTTCAATGTCTCCTCATTCACTAGCACCGTAGCAGCGGCTCCATCAGACATTTGAGAAGAGTTCCCTGCTGTCACATTTCCCTTAAGCTGAAAGACAGGCTGTAGCTTGGCTAATGCTTCTAAGCTAGTGTCCCCGCGCGGTCCTTCGTCTGTCTGGAACAGCATTTCTGTTGTTTCGGCGCGACCCTCTACATAGCGAGTCTCTTTTACGGGTACAGGTATAATCTCATCGGCAAACCGGCCTTGTTCAATGGCTTGTAGAGCGCGTTGGTGCGATCGCAATGCAAAAGCATCTTGATCCGCCCGAGAAATATCAAACTGACTCGCAACGTTCTCCGCTGTTTTCCCCATCGTGCAGTACACCTTGGGTGTTTTTTCTATCAGGGCCGGGTTCGGCAGCAGGTCGTGCCCACCCATCGGAATCAGGCTCATCGACTCAGCACCGCCTGCAACCATAACGGCGGATTGTCCGGTCGTAATGGCCTGGTGGGCGGTGGCGATCGCCTGCAGGCCCGAAGAACATAATCGGTTAATCGTCGCTCCGGCCACCGAGTCGGGCAGTCCTGCTCGCTGTGCAATCACCCGGCCAAGGTTGTACCCTTGTTCGGCCTCGGGCATAGCACAGCCAATCACCACATCCTCAACCAGATCAGGAGAGAGATTAGGCACTTTGCCGAGGGCGCCTTTGAGGGCGATCGCGCCTAAGTCATCTGGCCGCATATGGCGAAGTGCGCCGTGGGGTGCTTTACCGATTGCGGTTCTAACAGCGCTAACAATATAGGCTTGCATGATGTTTCTCTCCTTGAAGGGTTGAAATGAACGTGACTCGCTCAATTCCGCAGTGGTTTCTTGTATCTCAACAAATGAGCCATCCGCGCCTGGGTTTTTTCACTTTGCAGCAAGGGCACAAAGTTCTCTCTCTCTAGCCGCAGCAAGTAGTCGGCAGATACCCGGGCTGGTGTGCTCAGCTCGCCTCCAGTCATCACATAGGCCAGCTTATTCGCCAAATACCGATCGTACTGAGAGGCAAATCCGCCCTGCTCTAGCACGTATGCCATATGGTTTAGCACCGCTCGCCCTGGTTGTCCTAACACCCAAATATCGTGGCGTTCAGGCAGTGGATGATAACCCTGGTTGGAGAGTCTTAGCACTTCTTCCTTAGCAACCTGTAGCCGACGATCGCTGTTCATAATGATGCGGGCGGTTGGCAGCAAGTAGCCAAACTGCTGCGCCTCTTCAGCACTAGACGAAACTTTGCCTAGCGCAATCGTTTGAAACGCCTGGGTAATAAAAGGCTGTATATGGCTGGGCGCGTTACTTGCGGCTCTATCAGCAGCTCGCTCCACCATTCGCATAATGCCGCCTGCGCCAGGAATTAGCCCTACCCCAAGCTCTACTAGGCCGATGTAGCTTTCAGCCGCAGCGACGACCTGTGGGCAAGCCATCACCAGCTCGCAGCCACCCCCCAAAGACCGTCCGCGTACGGCGGCAACGATGGGCTTATGATAGTGGTGAATGCGCTGTAGGAGCGATTGGAAATGGGTGATTAGGTGAGCGATCGCATCCCAATCAGCTGTCTGAGCCATCTGTCCCATCTCGACCAGGTTGGCCCCACCGCAAAAGTGGTCGCTATCGTTGCCAATGACCAGTCCCCGGAAGTCTCCAGTTTCTAGCTCATCTAAAACATGTTCTAACCCTCTGATCACCGCATTGCTTAGCGTGTTTCCCTTAGAGCGAAATTCAAACAGGGCTACCCCTTCACCCATATCCAAGACTGCGTATTCAGGGTTTTGCCACAACGTACGATTTGGAATTGTTTTTAGCTCTGCTACTGAAATCTCTTCTTCAGAGCTGGGAATGTTTTGAGACTCAGTTTCCCCATTGGCTGCTTTTTCCGTCAGCAAATGCTCATGCGTACCCACTTGATAGAAGCTGTTGCTGTCTTCTGTCACTTCTTTTACCCAATCAGGTACGGAATATTGCCGAACCAGCAAGTCATCCAACACTCGCTGTACACCCAGCACGTCCCAGATTTCAAACGGCCCCAGCTTCCAGCCAAATCCCCAGCGCATAGCCTGATCGATCTCTACAGGGTTATCGGCAATCTCTGGTATGCGGCAGGCGCTGTAGCTCAGCGTGGCCCAGGTCATTTCCCGAAACAAATCGCCAGCTTTGCCAGGTGACTCATACAAACTGTTTAGCCGCTTTGCTAGCTTAGGTTGGTGAGCGATCGCCTCTACGCCTTCTAGCTGAATCGGTTTGGCCGATTCGTAGGCAAGCGTTTCCGGATTCACCGAGAGAATTTCTCCGCTCTCTTTTTTATAGAAGCCATGTTTCGTCTTTGCGCCCAGCGCCCCTGCTTCTACCAGCTTCGATAGAAGAGGCGGTACCTCAAAAGCATCTCGCTGCTCATCGTCTACAACAGCCTTGTGAAGGTGCTTTGCTACATGCTGAAGGGTATCTAACCCAACCAAATCCACCGTCCGAAAAGTAGCCGATTTGGGCCGACCTACCAGCGGACCAGTCAGCACATCTATCTCTTCGATGCTATAGCCCTGGTCCAGCGCATTTATTCCCAAGAAGGTGGTAAATAGGCCGATGCGATTGGCAATAAAGTTGGGCGTATCTTTGGCTAGTACAACGCCTTTGCCCAGATACTCACGACCAAACCAAACCATCCGAGTGAGCACTGCCAAGTCGGTATCGGCAGTTGGAATCAGCTCCAGCAGTTTTAGATATCGAGGTGGGTTGAAAAAGTGAGTACCTAAGAACTGCCGCCGGAACTGCTGAGTGCATCCAGAAACAATTTTGTGAACAGGCAACCCGCTTGTGTTAGAAGAAACGACCGCATCTGCTTTGACAACACTATCTAAGCGGGCCATCAGTTGTTGCTTAATCTCTAAGTTCTCAATTACGGCCTCAACAATCCAATCAGCCTCTGCCAAGCGATGAAAGTGGTCCTCGTAATTGCCCAGCTGAATGCGCTGACTGCTTTTTTCAGAGAAGAAAATAGGTGGTGACAGCTTTTTAGCCTTGTCGAAAGCAGCCTCTACCAATGAGTTTCTCTCTTCTGGGCTAGCGCCATCAGCAGCAGCTATATCCAGCAGGTGAACACGCAGTCCAGCATTGGCAAAGTGAGCGGCAATTTGGCTGCCCATGACGCCTGCGCCTAAAACAGCAACGGTGCGAAATGGCTTAAACATGGTGTAGCCTCCCTTCTGTAGAAGATAGAATAGGTGCCTCAGGCATTGATTGTGTTTTTGCCGTCGTCGCCTGGGGTATTGTCCGGGTTGTGGAAGAGGATTGGTATAGCTGCTCAATCTCTTCGGCAAATGCAAGATACAGTTCTTCCCGACTAGCCTGACGGAACAGCGCCAGTCGTTCGTCTGCAATCCCAGCACTCACCAGCTGAAAACGCTTTACCGTTGACCAAAAAGGCAAGTCTTTGTTGACATGGTCTACGAGTGCCTGATACGCCGTAACGACTTGTGGCTGACTCATCAATGGCTCAAAGGACTGAGAAAGGTCTAACGGAGAAAGCCTCAGCTGTGCTGCAAGTGCTTCAACATCTGGGAACATCAGTACGCCGCAGAACTTGCGACCTGGACCCACGACGAGTGCCTCTTTTATTAAAGGTGAACGCTTTAAGGCGCGCTCTACTGAGACCGGTGCCACGTACTCCCCAATAGAAAGTTTGAACAGATGTTTCTTATAGCCAGTGAGGGTCAGTAGGCCATCAGCGGAAAATTTACCCAGGTCGCCTGTGTGCAGCCAGCCATTGGGTTCGAGGGCTGCGCGAGTTTCTTTGGGATGCCGGTAGTAACCCTGCATGACGTAGGGCGATCGCACCATAACTTCCCCGTCGGGCGCAAGTGCTAGCTCCACACCGGGCATCGGCACACCCACCGTTCCAGCCCGGCTCCACTGCCTGCGGGTAAAGCTCAGGGTAGAGCTGGCTTCTGTAAGCCCATAGCCCTGACAAATGTTTAATCCCGCAGCAGAAAGTAACGTCATTACCTCCGCTGGTAGAGCTGCTCCGCCCGTAATAAAACAGGCTAGCCGTCCACCAAACAAATTCCGCAGTGGCCGTAGAACAGATCGACGAGCTAGCGCCAATTGCAGCCTGTACTGAGGCGACTGTGGATTATCTAGCTGGTATGCCTGCGCTAGCTTCCAGGCCCAAGCCCAGGCTGTTTTCTTCGGCTTGCTAAAAGCACCCTTTAGCTTTTTCGGCGCACTTAGCCAGCCTTCGTACACTTTCTCAAGCAGCCGAGGAACGGTATAGAACACCGTAGGCTTTAGCTCGCGCAGGTGTCTCATCACCAGTCGTGGCGTAGAAAAGTAAAGACTTTGGCCGTAGCTGAGCGCACCGTAAACGAAGCCTCTGGCAAAAATATGATGCAGAGGCAAAAAAGACAGCGCGACCTCATTGGCCCCTTTTCGTAAGCAAGGCAGGGTGCTAAAAGCCGCTAGTGCGCTTCCCGCCAGGTTTTCGTGGGTGATCATTGCACCCAAAAACTGACCGCTACCTGTGAGCGTGTAGACAATGGTGGCTACATCTGTAGGGCTTAGTGCCGCGCGAAGTGACTGGGCGCGCGCAGGTGTCCATTTAGCCTGCTGCACAAGCTCAACTAAAGAAACAATCTCTATCGTTTCAGGTAAAGACCATCGAAGTTCTTCTAAACCCTTTTTTGAGTCAGGGCTCGATGACTCCACAACTACAATCAGTCGAAGTTTGCTAAGGCTAGGTATCTTTGGCAACAGCGGTTCTATCTGCTTGGCTTTAGAAACAAACAGTACTTTTGCCGCTGTTTCTTTCAAAATATATTCAGTTGTTTTTAACGGCTGTTCTGGCGATACTGGCACAGTGATAAACTGCGCTAGCAAACAGCCAATATCTGCCATAACAAATGTTGCATTACTATCCATCCACAACGCAGCGCGTGGATACAAAGTCTCTTCACCAAACGCTTCTTTCTGAGAATCTTGCAAATTCTGATGCTGTTGTAGGCCTAAGGCAATGTCTTCAGCGGTTTGTCTTAGCTCTGCCAGTGTCCAGCTTTGCCACTGCCCGTGGGTAATATGGTCATTAATAGTCGCTGGTAGCGTGTCGTCAAATTCACACCCTTCATCTAGTAGGGAGGGCAGCGTACGGCCCAGATGAACGGCTGCTTCTTTCGTGCCACAGTCTGTATCTCGGCAGGCATTAACGCCATTCTCCTTTAAAGGGGCCCTATGAATGCCATCTGCGTCAGGCGAAAACATTAGCGTTACCTAAGAAGAGATTTCTCTCTTCTCCTCCCGAAGTGAAACGGCTTGACCGACTTCTCTCCTTATTTATCTCTTATTTTTTTAAGATAACGCTGAAATGTGAGGACTTTGTGAGGTGCTGCTAGCCGACTTTGCTTAGCACCGCTTGCAACAACATCAGTATTTCCTGGGTAGAGAAAGGTTTGAGCAGCTTGCCTTGTACACAAAGCTGCTCCAAATTGAGTTCGTTAACAATATCGCCGGTGATGGCGATCACAGGGAGCTGTGGTTGCAGTCGCTGTAGAAGCGGAATGGCTGTCCAGCCGTCCATCTCTGGCATCATCAGGTCAACAACCGCACAGTCAATGTTGTCACGGTGTTCGGCCAGTAGCGCGATCGCATCTATCCCATTATTAGCCACCAAAGTCCGATAGCCACATGACTCCAGCGAGAGTTTCATAATCTGACAAATTTCTGGCTCATCATCAACGACCAAAATCAGCTCTTGCTGACCATGCAGCAACCCAATGGGCGAAGCAATACTGTTTGAAGAAGATGGATCGGCTGGCAGAAATACTTGAAACTGAGAGCCTTGATCGAGCGCGGTTGTTACTTTAATAAATCCACCGTGACTTTTGACAATATCCTGCACTGCTGCAAGCCCTAATCCCGTACCCCGGTTAGCGCTCTTGGTGGTAAAAAACGGATCGAAAATACGCTCCAGGACATTGGGGGCAATTCCTGTCCCCTCATCAGCAACGGTAACCATAACATGGGGACCTAAGCTTGCCTGTGGATACATCCTCAGATAGGTTTCATCAATTAACAAGTTCTCTGCATGAATACGCAGGGACCCACCTTTTGGCATTGCATCCCGCGCATTTACACACAGGTTCATAAATACCTGATGGAGCGGCGTATCGTCTCCTTCAATCAGCCAGAGGTTACTGGCAATCTTCATTTCAAGCTTGATGGAGCAGGGTAGCGTTTGCTTGATAATGCGCTCTATTTCCTCAAGTAGCTCGGCAATTGAAAGAATATGGCGAAAGTTGCCACTGCTACGCGCGAACGAGACGATTTGTTGAACTAATTTTGTTCCTCGTCTAGCGCTGCCGTTGAGCATTTCAATCAGCTGCTGAGTCCTCTCATCAATATTCGGCAGCACCATAGGCAGTAGCTGCGCTACGCCCAAAATAGGCGTCAAGATATTGTTCAAGTCGTGGGCAATGCCGCTAGCGAGTGCGCCCAGGCTCTCCAGTCGCTGCGCCTGCAAGAACTGCGCTTCTAGCTGCTTTTTCTCTGTGATGTCGATATGAATCCCTAGCATTTGCAAAGGGTTTCCCTGCTTATCTGTTAGCAAAGAGCTTTTCACCGCTATCCACGAGACGTTACTAGAGAGCAACGTTGGTGTTGTTACACAGGCGCTGGCGGCCGAGGCGGCTGTAGCGTTTCCCAGGCACAGTCTGAACTCTGTATTAAGACCTCTACCAAGCGACACAGCCTGCCAAAGTTCTTGCCTGACTCGGTTACTATCTTCGGGATGAATCAGTGATAGCCAGGCGTCTGAGTTTCCAGCGAAGCTATGTTCTGGCATTTTGTACAGAACTTCTAGTTCGTGACTCCAGGTCATTTTATCGCCCTGGATATCCCACTCAAAAATGCCAATTTTCCCAATTTTTTGAGCAAGTGTGAGGCGCTCTTGGACGGCCTGCCGGTGGGCAACTTCTTCTATCAGGCTTTGGTTGGCAACCTCTAGCTCATGGGTGCGGGTGCGTACCCGCGACTCTAACGCCTCGTTAGCCTGATGCAGTGCTTCTGCCTGCTGCTTGCGCTCGATGGCATACCGGAGCGATCGCACCAGTACATCGTTGTTCATGTGGCGCTTGACCAGATAATCTTGCGCGCCCTGTCGCACAGCCTCAACGGCCAGCTCAGGATTATTAGTATTGGTTAGCACCACCACCGGCAGGCTGGAATCTTGGTCTAACAGTCGGGCAAGCGACGTTAACCCTGCACTATCTGGCAGCGTCAAGTCGAGCAAAACGATGTCGTAATTACTTGTTTGTAGTCGTTGTAGGGCTTCTCCCAGGCGGTCCACATGGGTGAGCTGAAACTTGTACAGTGGCGTTCCCCACAAAAACTCCTGCATCAAACGAGCATCGGCAGTACTATCTTCAATCAGCAGCACTCGAATACTCGAAGCGGTCTTAGTCTCTGCAGATGCGGCTTCTGAAGACTCTACGTATGGATAGTCGCCGTGGGTAGGGAAGCCGTTTTCAGCCAAAATTCTTCAATTCCTTTAACTATGGTGAACAGTTCGGCCAAGTTGCGGGATTTGGCAATATAGCAATTGACGTGTAAATCATAGCTCTTAAAGATGTCATCTTCATTCCTAGATGTCGTCAGCACGACAACCGGAATGTGATGCAGCTGAGGATCGGCTTTAATTTCTGCCAAAACTTCTCTGCCATCTTTTCTTGGCATGTTGAGATCCAGCAAGATCAAGTCAGGGGCCACTGCCTGCCTATATTCGCCCTCTCGGCGTAGATAGGCCATTGCTTCTACGCCGTCTCTGGCAACAGACACTTCGCAGGGCGTCTCTACGCTTTTGAAGGCCTCTTGGATCAATCGGATATCGCCCCGGTTATCCTCTACTAAGAATATAGTCTTGGGTTCTGCCTTCTCTGACATGTGTGCGATCGCGGCCTCCTACCGGCAGTGTGAACTTAAAACAAGTGCCTACGCCAACCTCAGACTCAATCCATATCTGGCCCCGGTGGCAGTCGACAATCTTCTTACAAATCGCCAGTCCCATGCCCGAGCCAGGATATTCGTCTCGGGTATGCAGCCTTTGAAAGATTACAAATACCCGATCGGCAAACTGAGTATCGAGCCCAATACCATTGTCTTGTACTGAGAATAGCCAGTTATCTTCCTGGCGTTCTACCCCAATATGAATTCGTGGCGCCACATCCTGACGCCTGAACTTAATCGCATTGCCAATCAGATTTTGGAACAGCTGCATCAGCTGAGTGCTATCTGCCACTAAGGTTGGCATCGGGTCGTAAGTCACTTCCGCTTCGGTTTCTCGAATCCGCCGCTGCAGGTTTCTTAGTGCCAGGGTCAAAGGCTCCTCACCCTCAATCACAGCGCAATCCACCCCTTGAATATCCACCTTAGAATACAGCAGCACATCATCAATCAGCGTCTGCATTTGGCTAACACCTTCAACGGCAAAGGTAATAAATTCCTTTGCATCGCTATCGAGCTTATGCCCATAGCGCATCTCCAAAAGCTGTACAAAATTTGCCACCTGATTGAGCGGCTCTTGTAAGTCGTGGGAAGCTACGTAGGCAAACTTCTTCAGCTCAGCATTAGAACGTCCCAGGTCCTGAGCTAGCAAAGCCAGCTCTTCCGCCTGGCGCAGCACAATGTTGACCACCGCCTTACGTAAGCCCATCACGGCCTGAATCTCAATAGACTTCCACGGCAGCGACGTCAGCTGTACGGTTTCTTTCCATAGTGAAAAAGACTGTCTTGGGGAGAGTTTTAGGCCCTCGTCAGCTTCTGTCACCTCATAGGCATTGTTAGGATCACCGCCCCAATTTACCGTCTGAATGACTTCGGGCCGGAACCATAAAATGTAGCTATTTTTAGAGATAGAAACGCCCAGCAGACCGCAGGCAACGGCCTTGAAACGATGTGCATCGGGATATACCTGCGGAAGCGTGTCGCTATAAAAGACCTCATCGTCCATATTCGATTCCAGCCACTTCACCAGCTGATTGAGATCTTCCTCTGCTGGCGTCCGCCCTACCAGGCTCCAATGGTTGCCAAAGCAGACCGCTGCGCCGCTAGCGCCTGCCAAGTCTAATAGGCTAGGCGTTGTACCCGTAAGGCCATCTACAAAGTAGTCGGCTTCTGTCATCGAGCCGATCAAAGCCGATTGCGCTGTCCCTAGCTGCATTTGATAGGCATGATCGGCCACTTCTTCCCGAGTCGAAATCTCTGAGAAAATCACTTTTCCCAAAAACTCACAGGCTTTGCGAAGCTCATAGTTCACATGCTTAGGCGTTTGATGGTGACAGGCAATCAGCCCCCACAGCCGTCCATCCTTCATCAGGGAGATGGTCATAGAAGAGGCCACTCCCATATTGTGCAGATACTCCAAATGGCATGGATAAGCACTCCGCAAAATAGAAAGTGTTAAGTCAGTTGGGTTTCCAGTGACTGGATTATTCGCTGGATACAAGTTCACTGGCGCTGCAGTGGCATTTGGAATGACACGGATCCAGTTCGACAAAAACATTTGTCGAGCAGTCTGAGGAATATCCGACTCAGGATAGTGCAATCCTAAGTAAGGCTCCATGTCATCTAGCTTTTCTTCTGCGAGCACTTCGCCATGATTGTCATCATCGAACTGATACAGCATGACCCGATCAAACCCGGTGACCTTTCGCACCTCTTTGACAATAACCTGGCAAAACGCACGAAGATCAGCGGTAGATTTTAGCTGGCTAATAGAGGCCCGTGCTAGATGATAAAAGCTTAAAAAAGGAATCGTATCGCTGGTAACAGCGGGCTCTAGCTCCAGAATCAAGAAACCATCTTTACTGCGGTGAAAAACGGCATCAAACACCTGATAATCGTCACCGTCTCGTCTGACCCAGGTCTTGATAGGATTGATGGCGTCTAGATTGTCGCCTGCAAGTCCAATTTTGATTTGTTCTACCTGAAAAGGGTCGAAAATCTCTTCCAGGTCTTGGCCAATAATCTCATCGGCAGGGCGGTAGAATTCTGTTGAAGTATTGGTACTCGCCTGCAAAACCTTTAGCGTGGAAGGATCCAAAACAAGCACCACACCATAGGCCTGAATTTTAGTCAGATGGTGAATGGGGGGCTGCTTGAGTACCTTCAGCTCGTCAGCTTGAACGACAAGATTAGTATTCGACATGATGTTCTCCGTAGGGCGGGCTCTGTTTCACCGCTAGGACACCTTACAAAGGCAACTTACGACCTAGCCAAGGCTCTGCCTTAACAACACATCAAAGCAATAATGTATCTATCGACAACACCTCTGATATCAAGCCTATAGCAGCGAACAAACAACATCTTTTAATTAGTTGTTAAATGAATATTAAGACAGCGAAACCGCTGGTAGATAAAGGGTGTAGAGCCAGGAGGAGATTTCTTTATAGTAAAGATTTAATCGTGTCTTATACCTGATGTAATGTTTGATGTCTCAATTAAATTATTCGTTTGTATAAGTACACACTCGTGGATGTCGTTACTCAGTAGGGAGTGTCACAAGGTTAAGCCAGAAAGACTCAATCACGCTGATAACTTCATTTAGCCGAGTTAATTCTTGCGGCTTAATGACATAGCAATTGCACTGCTGCTGATAGCTGCTCAAAATTTCGGCGGTATCAGCTCTATTTGTCAGCAGAATTGTTGGAATACGTCTGAGCGCACCATCCGATTTGATCTCTGTGAGTAGGGTCGAGCCGTTGCCTGCTGAGATATGAATATTCATCAAGATTAGATCGGGGCGCTGAGGCTGCTCGTGGTTGTTTTGTCCTCGCAAAAAGTCGATGGCTTCTTGAGTGGAGTGGATAAAAACAATCTCGCGAGCTGTGTTGCTTTGACTCAGCACTTGCTCAATCGCATCTATATGAGCCGTTTGATCTTCAATGACTAAGACTAGGTGCGATCGCTCATTCTCTTCCGACATCCATCTCAGGTCTGCGTCCATACCCACTACGCATGGCTTAGGCTTAGCCAATCAAAACAATAAAGCTCATTATTTCATGCCGAATCAAAATTATCCACATCAGGGCGACCAGTTGCCGACCATGCAGCAGCACCTTCCAATTGGTTTGACCGACGGGACTTGAACCCGTTAACACTGGTTTCACAGACCAGCTCCTCGTCTACTTCGGATTCGGCCAACATGTTTGGTGGAATCAGAGGGGGATCGTAGGCGCAGACTTCCCGCAGGGTACCCTCGCCCTCCTGAATGCAAATCAGGCGCTCTCCCAACTGAGCTATGACCCCATATTTGGCGGGAATGGTAGGACTTGAACCTACACAAATCGGTTTAGAAGACCGATGCCCAATCCATTAGGCGACACTCCCTTGTGGTAGCCCTGGTAGGAATCGAACCTACAACCTTCTGTGTGTAAAACAGCTGCTCTACCGTTGAGCCACAGGGCTATCAAGCGAACGACGGGACTCGAACCCGTGACAAGAACTTGGCACGCTCTTATGTTTCCAACTACACCACATCCGCAAGGCTGCGTTTTGGGGCCGGAGACAGGAGTTGAACCTGCAACCTGCTGTTTACAAAACAGCTGCTCTGCCAATTGAGCTACACCGGCATTTGAAAATAGTCCCCTTACCCACCCTCACCAAATTCAACAGATCAACACGTGGTAGTAAAGCGTTACTGTACGCTCTACACAGAACAAATGGGTTGTGTGAGATTTGAACTCACGATCTTCTGCTTAAGAGGCAGCTGCTTTACCACTTAGCTAACAACCCCGAATGATCTGTCTGGTGGGTCGCCAGAGATTTGAACTCTGATCCCTCTGCTTAAAAGGCAGGTACTCTACCGTTGAGCTAACGACCCTAGGACTCCTAGTGAGATTTGAACTCACACATAAGCTGTTTTTAAAACAGCCGCCTCTACCAGTTGGGCTATAGGAGCAAATGGTCGGAGCGGCAGGGTTCGAACCTGCGACCTCCTCGTTCCAAACAAGGCCGTCTACCACTGACATACACTCCGATTTGGTACCCTTGGTGGGAGTCGAACCCACAAAATCTGGTTTCTAAGACCAGCACGTATTCCGATTCCGTCACAAGGGCACGAATCTCCCACTAGGGATCGAACCTAGAACTTCACAGTCAAAGTGTGAGATGTTGCCGATTACACCACAGGAGAGTGTGTTTACTAGCACTTGGCTGGGGCGAGAGGAATCGAACCTCCAACGACCTAGTTAACAGCTAGGCGCTCTGCCAGTTGAGCTACACCCCAATGTGCACCCAATCACTTAGGTGCAAGCCCCCCAGCTCCGATTTGAACGGACGGCCTCCTGTGTTTCAAACAGGCGCTCTTACCGAACTGAGCTACCGGGGGAAATATGTTCGCAGGGACTTCTACAAACAACGAGAACGGCAGGACTTGTAGGCGCAGACTTCTCGAAGAGTACCTGCAACCTTCAGCTCCGCAAGCTGACGCGCTATCCAATTGCGCTACGCTCCCTGGCGGAAAACAGTGGACTCGTTCGCGAAGCGTCTCCGCTAGGAGTTACCACAGGCTGCCAGCCCCATCTGTTTAGCAAACAGCGCCTGCTCCCTGACAGGATTGCTTTCCATGAAATGGATAAGAGAGAGAAAACTTATCCAAAGGGTCGGGTGGGAGTTGAACCCACAGTGTTAAAGAACTCCGGTTTTACAGACCTTTATCTACGCCGATAGAAGCCGACCCGTGGCAGTGACGACGGGAGTCGTTCGCGAAGCGTCTCCGCAGGAGAAACCCGCAAACATACGATTGAAAGTCGTATGGCTTTACCAATTTGCCTACGTCACCATCAAAACGCAGGAACAAGGATTCGAACCCAGACAATCAGTTTTGGAGACTGAGGTGCTACCGTTACACCATTCCTGCTTGGTAGCAGTGGCGGGACTTGAACCCGCATATCCTCGCTTATGAGGCGAGTACCTTAACCAATTAGGTGACACTGCGATGATATTAAAGTCCAGAGTGAGATTCGAACTCACGATGTCGGTTTTGCAGACCGATGCCTTAAACCAGCTTGGCTACCTGGACTTAAATGAGCGAGGATGACGAGATTCGAACTCGGCGCTCCGGAATAAGCAGACTGTTCGACAGACAGATACTCTAACCGCTGAGCTACATCCCCAAAAGAAGAATTATTTAGTTTTCAAGGTGCTGATTACTCGACTTACCTAACGCCTAGAAGAAGAAACTGTGCTCGCTTCTTTTTGTAGTACGTTTCGTATTACTTAAATGCTACACAGCTTGTTTTGAGATTGTCAAGGGGTAAAAGAGACTTTTTGGAAAATTCCTTTTTGAAATCTCTCTTAGCCTCTTCTACGCCCTCGTCTACGCTAGGTGTTCAGTCGTTTTACAGAAAGGTACGACGCTCCAAGAAATGGTTTCGTGCTATCTTCTGTTGTTCATGGACGGCAATGTCATGATGCTGCCGTAGCCGCATGTTCTCTGCCGTTGATGTTTCTCGATTGAGCGGATGTTGCTTGAAAGGTTGTCTGTGTGAAAAGTGCTTACGCCATCTCCACACATGCTGAAAAGTAGGTGTAAAAAACATGATGCCCCATAGATATTTGAAATGACGAGCTGTGAGGCGTACAACACAGTACGCCTCTAGAAAAATAAACAGAAATCAATCGCTAACGATTAAACGGAGAAGGCCGCTTGGCGCTGAGTAACCTGCCACAGCTGATAGATTATTGCCTCGCTGACAGGCGTGAGCGCGGTGATAAATGTACCGGCTTCTGCATTTGCATTGTCGGCGATCCACGTACCTTTCAGGCTTACTTCTACAAACTCGTCGTCAACATCGGTCAACGTCACAGCTTGCGTAGCATCGCTTTGTAGTACAGTCTCTAGTTGGCCTACGCCTGTTGTTTTGGCGGGTACTAAGAAAGCAGCCCGTCCTGGCTCTAGGTGCAGCGTCTTGCCAGCATATACCGCGAGCATGACACGCTGAGTAGCGATCGCATCCAAAGACGCCGTAACCCGCTCCAGGAATAATCCGTAATCGTTGTAGTTAAGCTTCAACACTGTTCTATAGCCTCCATGTGTGATGTCTCTATGCGCCGGAGGCGGCGCAGGATTTACTCTTCTTGTTGTTCTATTTTCTGGGCTTTCCAAAACTGCCCCGCAAAAGCAATAACCGGGTGCATCGGGGCCTGTGGCTTACGCCGTAGCTGCATTTTCGCTAGCTCAGGCGTACGGTCTGCCTTATATGCATTACAAGGCGCACAAGCCGCAACAACGTTATCCCAGCTGTGTTGTCCACCTTTGGACCTAGGTAAAACGTGGTCGAGGGTGAGTCGCTTTTTGCTGCCGCAATACTGGCAGGTGTGAGCATCTCGCCGCATGACCTCACGACGGTTGACGGGTGGAATTTTCCAGATGCGTTCTTTGCCGCCGGTTTTGAGCCGGATGTGTTCTGGAATGTTGAGGACTATGCTGGGCGATCGCATCACCCACCCCTTCTCAGATAGGCCAGTAGAAAAGTCCAAAGGCTCTGCTCTATTCGTCACCAGTAAAGTAGCCGCGCGCTTCAAATCAATTCGCGTCATGGGTAGATAGTTCTGCGAGAACAAAACAACAGGCGTAGTAGAAGAAACTGTGCGAGACAGAAGTGACATGACCTGGACCTGTAAGGGCAAGAAAGATAATGTAAAACGTGATGGGAAATAAGTCCCAACAAACAAACCCCCTGTTTCCGGTAGAAGGAAGCAGGGGGTGAAAAGCTTGATCCGCTCAGGCTTTAGATGGAAACGGTGGCAATTCGCCAGGGTTCCCTGCTTCGATGTGTTTTTGGTTCTAAGTCTCTGGGTTCTAGACCACTGAGGCCGAAGGGCTTACATGCGGGCTGGTGCGCTAATCGTACTGATTCCTGCGCTGATCCTAGATAGGAACTGTCCTGCCGGGCACTACCTTGCTTAAATAGATCGTTGACGAGTCCGAATGGACGGTTGATAGCGTGTAGGTCACAGCCTACGAGAGTACCGTTGCCCTCAATATTGTTGGCGAAATTGTTTGCGAAAATATCATTACACCAGCCGATGAAGATACCGTCTGTAAAGGTGCCATCTGCGAAATTATTGGAAGTTTGAACGTCGAAGAAAGTCCTTGTCACAGCCGAACCCGCTCGCACTGCCGCATACATAGCCGCGCCGGAGAGAGATTCATTTTGTGTGGTGTGTATGAGTCTGTCTGTAGATTGGCTAGTGCGTATCATGGCTTTGGCCTTGCGGCTGTAGTGAATGAATTGAAAACTTAAGATTGCAAAGTTCGACTGCTTGGCAACACTCATTTGATTCGATTAACCCTATACTACAGTTGTAGTATTGAAATGTCCACCTTTTTTAGAGATTTTTTCAAATTTCTAGAAGAAGTTGTGCACAAGTCTCCCTTAAATCTTGACATGGCCCTAAAAACTCAGACTGTTACGACCGAAATGCAAGTCACTAGCATTCGCTTTGAAAGAGAGCTCATAGACAAGCTAAAGTCTCTTGCCGGTAGCCAGGGATATCAGTCTTTAGTACGCGAAATTTTGTGGGACCATGTGAAGCATCATTCCGATAAACCCGCATTCCAGATAAAGCGTGAAGACATTCGGACAATTTTGGCGGGGGAAGCACGCAAGCCGGAACGCTGTGCACTAACCGGCAATATGATTGAGCCCAACGAAGAACTATGGATGGCATGGACGACAGATAATCAGCTGGTGCCGCTGAGCATTGATAGCCTGGATGCAGGCTAAAAGAAATTGAAAAAAATTGATGGCTTTTCCGTAATCGTTAAAAATGCTTGTGTAATAAGTTCAGTAAGTAGACAAAACTACTAGGTAAACTACACAACGTTCACTGGGCAGATTTACTCATGGTTACGTTTCTAAACTTCTTGATTTTGATAGGCGTTTTGTCAGGCGTGACCCTTCCAGTAGCGTTACTGCCTGGCCTTACTAGCCGCTATCAAAAACGCAGCGCCCTGCGGGACTATGTACGTCGGCTAGGTCGGGTGCTGCGCGTACGTCATGGCCTACAAGAAAGCTACAGCACGGCGCAGGTGATCACCATGATGCGTAAGTGGGGTTACAGCACAGCGCACGATGGCTACGGTTTGGCGCTGTACTGCTCTCAGGCTGATTTTGATGGCTACTACAGCACGATGACAGAACCCTACGACTACAACATCACTCGCGAAGAGCTGATTCAGCATTTGCCTTTTTCAGATACTGGGTTTAGTGCGGTGGATGTAATTGAGCTGGGCGATCGCCTCAACGCCCAAGGCCGCATACTCAAACAAGCAGATGACAATATCTACGATAGCAGCGATTTAGATCTCGTCAGCGCCTTTATCCGTAGCAACAAAGGCAAAGACTACGGCGATAACTTTGAAGATAGAGGCAAAGGCAGCGGTGGTAGCACGACCTACTACGGCGGCTTTGGCGGGCTCGACTAGCAATACAACAAACTACTAGCCTCACAGACTATAAGGCTCGGTACGTGCAAGCTCGTTGTGAAAGCTATCCTCGTCCATTGCAAAAGCTGTAGAGAACTCTCTCAGTAGACGATGTAGCGTTTTTGACTGTAGGGTTCAGTGCCCGTGCTCAAAGCACTGTGTATTTGTTTATGATATTTACAGTGCGTACTGCCACATTCACTGGCGCGACCGGCTCGCTTATCTCACAAAGGAGATAGAATAGTACATACGATCTACTAATGTTGGGCAAGTGTTGAACGCCTCTACCGGTTTTTCTTATCGATAACCGTGCGGCTTATTTTTGGCAGGCTTACAGTGCTTCCTTTCGAATTTGTGACCTTTGGAAAACCCATTTCTCAGCAAACGAAGGATAAAAGTCGCCTTCAGAGCTGGCAGGCTTCCGTGCGCCGCTCTGTGAAATCTGTTTGGCAAGCACCGCCATTGGATGAACCCTTACTAATCACAATGACCCACTTCTACGATGTTGGCTCCTCGGATGAAAGTGGCGTACCCGATAGCGATAATATTATTAAGCCCGTCAGGCAGGTACTTGTCGGTTTGGTTTTTGTTCCCAACCTTGCTGTTATTGACTTTATTAGCCGCCGTCGCAACCTTGGCGGGTCATTTCGCGTCAGAGGAATTTCGCCAGTACTTGCTAGAGGGTTCTGCAAAGGACAGGAGTTTTTGCATGTTAGGATAGAAGCTTCAGTGGACCCCAACATCCCTTAAGTAGAATCGTTCGTTTCGTATGATACCTTCAGAAAGTTTAGAGCACCAGCGGGTTGTAAGGCTGGCCAGAGAGTATCGACGTGATGGTTACCAAGTAATTGTGTATCCCACGGCTCAAGATGTTCCGCCTACCTTAGCTGACTGTGCTTTGTCTCTTGTAGCAAAGCATACAGAAGGGACTGTCGCCGTTGCAGTCCGAACACGCGCTACGTTAACCCAAAGGGGTGACAGAGACCTTTGCCGAATTAGCGAGCGCGTACAAGACTTACCCAATTGGGAGTTTGAACTTGTCGTGACCAATCCTCACTCGGCTGAACCCGTAGCAGCAGCTAGCTAAAACGATTGGTTAGATCGTCCTGTTTTTCTATTTATTTAGATCTAGATCTAAATCTAGACTTAGCACTTAGCACTTAGCGAGTATCCAGTTGATATTCAGCTACTGGGTTCGATTTTGTGTACGCAAAAGTTATCAGACTATTGGTTGCTAGTTAGCGAGTACGCTAGCAATTTCTTGGTCAGCTAATCGCATGTCTATTTTTGCCTACTCTCGACTCTAGCGTTTAAGCAAGTTA
Organism: Cyanobacteria bacterium J06581_3; assembly: GCA_038531675.1. Lineage (GTDB taxonomy): Bacteria > Cyanobacteriota > Cyanobacteriia > Phormidesmidales > Phormidesmidaceae > Phormidesmis. The sequence goes on along the minus strand of JBCBBK010000014.1, from coordinate 128,498 downwards.
ATTGCTCGCTGAGGTGTTCTCTATCCATAGGTGTCACAAAAGCGCCCCACGTATTTCCGGCAAACTTCGATTCTGGATAGGTGAGGGACTCTTAGTTTAGCGATCGCACAATAAACCCCGTATGAAGCCATAGCTCTATATAGCGTTTGTCACTTGGCTGAGGTACAGTTTTCAGGCTAAAAGCCTTATATAACAACAGGCCAAGTGACTAGCGTTCCTCGTTCGCTTTGCGTCGCCTTCGGCGTTATGTATCCGAGAAACGCTATATGTGGTTCATCTAGAAAAAGCTAGTCGAGAAAATTATTCTTTTCACACAATTGCTGCCGTGCTGCCCTTCGAATTTGTTGTGATAGGCCGCCCTGTTCCCCACGGAAATAGAGATAAGGTTGAGCTACGTCGATGGCGAAAGGTCGTTCGAGAAGCCGCGATCGCTGCTTGGCCTGCAAAAGCGCCGGTCGGTGGCCTTATTCAGGTCACCATTACGCACTACTACGATTCAAAGAACTTAGAGTACGGCACCTTGCCGGATAGCGACGCCATTGTTAAGCCTGTAAGTGACGCGCTTAATGGCATTGTTTATGTTGACGACTATCAGATCTCTGACTTTGTTAATCGCCGTCGCGATGTTAACAGTTCATTTCGGGTGAAAGGGATGTCGCCCGCCTTGGCTAAGGGGTTTTGCAGTGGTCAAGAGTTCCTACATCTCCAGATTGTAGAACAGCCTGATCCCGAGGTTTTGGAGTAGGCAAGAGATATAGAAAAGCGCGGATGCATTCGCGCTGACTGAATTTTCGACGAGGTTTCCTGATGAGCCCGCGAACCTTAACCCAATCGCTTTATCAGATGATCGCCTACGCGCATAGCGTTGGCCATGATGGTGAGTGATGGATTGACCGCAGCGCTAGAGGGGAAGAAGCTGCCGTCTACGACATAGAGATTATCTATATCGTGAGCTTTGCAGTTGATGTCTAGCACGGAGGTGGCAGGATCTGTGCCGAAGCGACAGGTGCCGACCTGGTGGGCGATCGCACCCACCGGCAAAATCTTACTAAAATACCAGCTCACTGGCAGCACACTCCCCTCACTATCCACCTCACGAATTGTCTTAATCCATCGTTTAATCAATCGCTTAAACGCCGTCATATTGTTCGGCGTATAGTCCAGCGTAATCTTGCCATTCTTCACCATCACTCTGTTGTTCGCATTAGGCGCGTCTTCGCCCGTCAGCCACCAGTCAACCGTTCGCTTGGCCGCAATCCTTAGCGCTAAGGTGGGCGCTATCTTGGGGACATCTAGCGCCAGCATACGATGGTTCACCTTCCCCAGCAGCTGCACATGACCCATCGGGTAGTCAAAGCCTGGCTCTCCCCAGTAATAGTCATTAATCGCCAGTGTTTTTTGAAAAACGCTGTGATTCTCTTTTAGCGATAGCCCCACAATTGCCGCAGCCAGGTGCTTCATAAAATTGCGACCTACCTGGTCAGAGCTATTTGCCAGCCCATTCGGATGTTGTTCATTTGCTGAATTCAGCAGCAGAACAGAAGAGTTTACAGCGCCACAAGCAACAACAACAATATCGCCAGAGAACGTGTGCGTCTCTCCGTCGATCTCTGTTTCCACCCCTGTAATCTCTTTCCCCGATTCACTGGTGTGCAGCTTATTTACCTTTGCCTCGGTAATCAGGTGAACATTTTCGCTGCCCATCGTGGGTCGAATGCAGTTTACATCGGCATCCGACTTGGCATCGATAAAGCAGGGAAATCCATCGCAGGTATTACAGCGAATGCACTCACTGAGGAAAGCGTCCTTTTCGTTCAGCTTTACCGATAGGGGTAAATAAAATGGTTTGAGCCCTTTTTTTTGAAGCGCTTTATCTATCCAGGCAATACGCGGTTCGTGACTGACCGCTGGGTGAGGGTACTCATCATTCCGAGGTGGTTCAGTCGGGTCTAGTCCTTGCTTCCCATGTACCTGATACAGTGCTTCGGCTTCGTCGTAATAGGGTGCCAAATCGCTGTACTTAAGCGGCCACTCTGGGGAAACGCCCTCGTGTAGCTGAACCTCGTTAAAGTCCTCTTCTCTGAGGCGAAACAGCGCCCCGCCGTATACCTTTGTGTTACCACCTACCCAGTAGCCAATGCCTGGCTGAACGTCGTTACCTTCGCCGTCGGCCCACACTTCATTGGTTTGATAACGACCGTCGCGAAAGACCGCGTCTGTGCTCCAGTTTGCTTTTTCCTTCGGCAAAAAAGTGCCGCGCTCTAGCACCAGTATTTTTTTACCGCTGGGGGCTAGTCGATGCGCTAAGGTACCGCCGCCTGCGCCTGTGCCAATGATAATTACGTCGTAGTGCTGAGCTGTAGACATAGGAAGAATTCGGCTATTTTGTCTATATTTTTCGCCTGTAGGCCCGTACTGTCAACGTCCCAAAGAGTAAACATAGGGCCAAACTACAAAGCAAAATAATCATAACCTCGAGCACAGCAGGTTTGCCGCTAGCAAGCGATCGCATTGCCCCCGACAAAATAGATACCGGGTTACGCGTCACAATCGGCTGCGCCCAGTCGGGAAACCCCTCCACCGGCACATAGCCCACACTCAAAAAGGTAAATGGCAATATCCATGGGTTTAGCACGGCAGACACGGTTTCGGCAGATTTTGCATCGACCGCAACGTAGAAGCCGATCAAGGCAATAGACAATGTGAAAATGATCGGTAACAAGAAAAACACAGTGGTTGCCAGAATGCCGCCCTGGAACCGGAAGCCGATGAGGTGACCGGCGATCGCAATTGTCAGCAGCTGAATAAACAGCCGCACCCCCGAGGAGAGCAACCGGCCCCCAATAGCTGATAGCCGCGCAATCGGCATCGCCCGCAGCCGCACGTCCATACCATTCTGCAAATCGTTGTAAAAGAAGCTGCCAATGTCAACGGTGTTGAACATCAACCCTTGAACAGCGGTAAATGGTAACAAAAACTGAGCGTAGGCACCGTAGCCTTCTCCTGGATTGACCACTTTGGCGAAGCTAGCGGTGAATACAAAAAATAGAGAGGTCGCAAAAAACGCCGAGACCACTAAGGATGCTGGATTGCGAAAGTCTATGAGGATGTTGCGCCAGGCGACGATCACCATATCGTGTAGGGTGCGTCGTAAACCGCCTTCGCGGCGAGCCGCAACCATAGCAGCGATCGCAGCCGAATCGTAAGGAGAATTATTTTCTGCCATCATACCAATCGCTTATAGGCCCGTACGGCCAATACTCCCAACACAATCCACAGCCCGGTTAGCCACACTAAACTATAGCCAAATAGCAGCAGGCTACCGTCTGTACCTTCTACAAGCGATCGCAACGCATCACAGGTCACACTCACCGGCTGATGGCGAATTACTGGCCGTAACCATTCCGGGAAATTCTCCGTCGGGCTAAATCCATTGCTCAGCAGCAGTAGCGGCGTATAGGGAATAATCGCCACCGCATTCACCAAATCTGGTCGGCGTAGCTTAATCGCCAGAATGCTGTAGCCCGTAATGCAGGTGGCGGTAAATATCACTACCAGAACCAGATAGCACAGCGCCTCTATCACACTGCCCCGAAAGCGAAAGCCAAAAATTACAAACGCGACAATCAGTAAAATAAGCGTCGCTAGCAGCGCTCTCACCATGTAGGCCATCACCAGGCCTGCAATAGTTGCCACCCGCGAAATGGGCATCGCCCGGCAGCGGTCTATCATGCCAGATTCAATATCCTTGGCAAACATCAGCGCCGACCCTAACCCCGAAAAGAAAAGGGCCTGTAAGTTGATAATCGGCACTAGGTACTGAATGTAGTCCACGCCCTGTTGGGCCATTAGCTTTTGGCCGACCAGCCAGAATCCAGCCAGGAAGACCATAGGGAAAATTGCGATCGCTACAATCACAATCGGATTGCGCTTCAGCCGAATCAGGTTACGACCCGTAATCAGCCAGCTATCTTCTATGGCCCTCCGCCAGCCGGTTTCCTTTCGCCGGGCAATCATTTCTTCTGCGAGTACCGCTATCTCAGACACGTTTCACCATTAATTCCTCTCTTACATAGCTTACGTCTAAATAGGCGATCGCCCGCAGCACCAGCGACGTATTCCCTACATCACGTTCCGTTACATCGGCATGTGACGGGCAGTCTGCTGACTCGAACTGGGAATCTTGAGAATAAACTCGCTCAAAGTCAGACTATTTTTTGTCTTTGCTTTGGAACAACAGCGCGTCACGGTTCGCTATTCCAAAGCAAAGACTTTCCATAACGGTCCCGCTCTACCCATGAAAGATCGCTCTTCTCAACCGTGCAGTCACGCTCACTGGCTTTCACTAGCTGTATTTGTTCCCATACTCGGTACGCTGGCCGGGGCAGATACCGCACAGGCGCAGTCGATTGTTGCTACGCCAGACGGTACAGGGACGAGCGTTATCCAGCAAGGCACAAACACAACCATTACAGCTGGTAGCCACTCCTCAGACGGGACCAATCTATTCCACAGCTTTGAAAGCTTCTCAGTAAAAGCCGGGCATAGTGCTAACTTTGTTGCTGATCCTTCCGTTCAAAATGTGCTGTCGCGTGTAAACGGTGGCGAGTCTTCCGTCATCAACGGCCAGCTATCAGTCCAGGTGACAGAGGGCGGTGCAGGTCAGCCCAATCTGTTTTTCATGAATCCAGCAGGTGTGCTAATTGGCCCGGATGCGCACTTAAACTTGCCAGGCAACCTGACTGTTACCACCGCTGATGCTATCGGCTTTGAGCAGGGCGCATTCAACGCTACAGAACCAAACAATTACGCTACCCTAAACGCCGCACCAACCGGTGAGTTTGTATTCAACAGTGCTCAGCCCGGTAGCATCGTCAATCAGGGAGAAATATCGGTAACACCAGAATCGTCAATCTCTTTGGTAGGCGGTAGCGTTGTTAGTACTGGCGATATTTCCGCACCCGGCGGCTCAGTCTCTATGATTGCAGTGCCAGGCGAAACTACGTTACAGCTCCGACAGCCCAACAGCCTGCTAAGTCTGGAAGTATCGGTGGCCACTAACACATATGAGCAGTCCGCAACACCGGTCATAACACCTTTAGCACTCCCTAACCTGTTGACCTACAGTGAACAGTTCCATGCTAATACGCTGAATGTAAATGCAGATGGCACTGTTAGATTAGAGACAGCCAATGAAACAATACCAACAATTATTTCGTCGGGAAGTAGCACTGTTTCAGGCAATATCTCAGTTTCCGCTGAATCAGAACAAGCTGGAGAGACTGGTGGGCGCATTTCTCTATTGGGAGATTCTGTAAATATCATAGAGGGCTCGCTCTCAGCTTCGGGGACAGGCGGTGGGGGGGTTATTCATATTGGCGGCGACTTTGCGGGCGCGACTACTTTGCCGACTGCTCACGAAACCATTGTAGGAGAACACGTGCAGATTAGTGCCAATGGTCTTCAAATGGGCGACGGTGGTCACGTTTCTATTTGGGCCGATGATACGACTCAGTATTTAGGAGAGATTTCTGCAACGGGTGGACGGTTGAGTGGGAACGGCGGACAGGTTGAAGTTTCTGGGAGAGAAAGCCTAGTGTTTGCAGGTGGGGTAGATACTCGCGCAAACAATGGAATGACAGGTTCTCTATTGCTGGACCCAAAGAATATTTTGATTACCAATGAACAGCCTGGTGCAGACGATGCAGAGCTGACTGACTATCGAATCCGTGCAAGTGATGGTTCCAACCAGTTGACCATTTCAGCAACAATGTTAGAATCTCTTTCGGAGAATTCTTCTATTACGCTAGAAGCCACAAACAATATTATTGTTGAGGACTTAGACGATGATACGCTTACATTCTCCGCAGCAGCCGGGGGGATTACGTTTACTGCAGATGCTGATCGCGACAGAAATGGTAGCGTTATCTTTAGCGATAGAAACGATTCGCTTATAGCGCCAGGGCGATCGCTCAACTTCTCCGGCAAGTTCTTGTTTTTAGGCAACCTCGACACATCCTCTCCTGAGGGTGGCGGCACCATCACCTTGAATGCAACCAGTGCAATTCGGACCGGAGATATTGATGCGTCATCCTCAGCTGCATTGGGTGGCGGCATCAACCTACAAGCCGGTAGCTCTATCACAACTGGGATTATTCGCACTGAAGGTGCCACAGGCGCAGGTACATTCACTTCCACCAGCATAACTAATGGCATTAGCACCGGGGAACTTTTCATTGGTGGTAACAACAATGCAAACTTCTTTGCCCTCAGAGAAGTGCTGGTAGACGGAGTTCCCTTTGTCAAAGAACCAGATGTTGTCCCTGAGCCAGAAGTTACGCCAGATCCTGAAACGCCAGATCCTGAAGCCCCTGAACCCTCTTCTAATGAGGAACGCTCTTTCAACGAAGATGAAAGATACAGCGCTTTGTTCTCTCAGCTGTCAGCTCAGTCATCACTGGATAGCTCCCTTTTTCTAGCTGGGGCAGCATCAGCGATCGCGACAGAGTCTGATAGTGCAAAGTATAGTGCAGGTCGCACGGTGCTAAGCAGTCAGGATGCAGACGCGGCGATCACAGCCATTGAAGGTCAAACCACTCAGCTATTTTCTGACTATTTCGGTCGCGAGCTAGCCGCTGAAGAGCTGTCTTTTGCCGATGTGCAACAGGTTTTAGCAAACGCTGAAAGAGATGCCGGTAGCCGTTCGGCAGTGATATATGCGAGAGCGCCTCAGAGCATCGCAGAGGCAGACAGTGCAGACGATGTCGCTGCTAGGATAGACGATTCTGAGGCAAGTGCATTAGAACTGCTGCTGTTTACTGCAACGGGTGAGCCTATCAAAATAACTACGCCTGAGGTTGACGCAGATACGCTAGCGTCTACTGTTGAAGATTTTCGAGCTGACTTGGCAACGTCTGCTCGGCGGGGTGGTGACTACTATTTACCAGCTGCCCAACAGCTGTACGAGTGGTTGGTCAAACCCTTAGAGAACGACTTGGCTACAGCGGGCATAGAGACACTGGTGTTTGCAATGGATGAGGGCTTGCGAACGATTCCGCTGGCCGCGTTGCACGATGGGTCATCCTTTCTAGTAGAAAAATATAGCCTGGGTACAGTGCCTTCCCTAGGCATGATCGACACACAGTATGCCTCGCTAGACTCTTCTCAGGTTTTGGCGATGGGCATTAGCGATTTCGGTCAGTTTGACCGATTCAACGATCTGCCTGGTGTGCCCGATGAGATAAAAGTAATCGAGGAAGACTGGCCCGGTAGCAGCTTTTTGAATGAGCGCTTTACCCAACAGAATTTGGAGGAGCAGCGTTCACAAACCCCTTACCAAATTATTCATCTGGCGACCCACGCACAAATGAACGCCGGAAGCATTGATAATTCATATATCCAGCTATGGAACGAGCAGTTGGCGCTCGGTGAGCTAAGTCAATTAGGGTGGGACTCACCAGCAGTACAGCTGCTAGTGCTGTCGGCCTGTAATACTGCGTTGGATAGTCCAGAGGCAGAGATGGGGTTTGCGGGACTGGCGATCGCCTCTGGGGTCAGTTCAGCAATGGCCAGCCTGTGGTCTGTCAGCGATCTGGGAACATTAGCCCTAATGGACGAGTTTTACACCCAGCTCAGCGCTGTCCCAACCAAGGCTGAGGCCTTGCAGCAAGCTCAGCTCGGCCTACTGCAAAGTGAAGGAGAATTCTCTCATCCGTACTACTGGTCTGGATTTTTGATGGTGGGCAGTCCCTGGTAGTACGGGTGAACAAGCTCGTCAAAAGCCGTAGTTTCTGGGTTGACCCGCCGACCTGGCATTTTTACTATAGAACTATATCGAAGGGGCCTTTTACCAGAAAAGAAAGGCAATTAATTGTATGTATCGAATTTTATTGTCTGTCGTTCAAGTTTCTCAGAGTCGATCTAAATCATTTCTGCGTACGCTGTCATCAATAGGTGGCGTTGCTGTACTGGCCGCAGGTGTGGGAATGCCTGGTTATGCACTAGAGTTCCCTGATACAGGCGATCGCGGTGCGCCTTCTACCACGGCGGGCGGCGGTACACGTAGCGGCTGGTGCGAGGATGATGCGATCGCCAGTACACAAGGTAATGAGATAGCCTTAACCGCGCTGGTCCCGCATAACAATATCAATACTTTTGTCGGTGACCAAGCCGCCCTCTGGATTTATGGAACCCCTGGGGTTAACCAAAAAACAGCAGAGATTTTTGTACAAAATGCACAGACCTATGAAGTCATTTATCAAGAACAAATTTCGATTGAGGGACTAGACGCTGGTGGACTGGTCCGTGTAGAGCTACCCGCTAACGATGCTTCTGGCGCACCATTACTAGAAAAAAATCAAGAGTACAAGTGGGAGTTCGCCGTTATTTGTAGTTCGGGCGATCGCTCTTTGGATTATCATATCGGTGGTCTGCTACAGCCGGTAGAACTAGATTCAGAACTGTCCTCGCAGCTAGAGGCGGCAAATCCACAGGAACAGACAGAACTCTATGCAAACGCTGGAATTTGGCAAGAGACCTTAATACTTGCTGAACAGCTCCGTGAGTCTGCTCCTGAGCTATTGCCCGAACTACTGACATCTGTTGGATTATCTATTGATTTGGAGGTACTAGCGACAGAGATAAACGCTCAACCCGAATCAGTTTCTAGCGAATCAGTTTCTAGCGCACCATAAACCTGTGAGCAAAAACGCCAAGCGGGGCAGCCTGCAGCAATTTTTCTGGCAGTGGCGCGGTGTTTTTATCGCTGCGCCTACTGTTGCCGTGCTGGTAATTTTGTTGCGATTTTTGGGGCTTTTTCAGGTTTGGGAATGGGCTGCTTTCGATCAGTATATGCGGCTTCGTCCGGCAGAACCTACCGACAGTCGGGTGGTGATTGTAGGGCTAGATGAAGCTGATTTGCAAGAGCTGAATCAGGCTGTTGTAAATGACCGGGTGTACGCAGAGCTATTGACAAAGTTGCGATCGCAATCTCCCCGTGCGATTGGGCTAGACATCTACCGGAACCTGCCGATGGACCCCGGTCATCAGGAACTGGTCGAGGTATTCAATACAACCCCGTCACTAATCGGCATTCGGAAGGTCGTTGGAGAAGCCGGGATAAGTAGCGTCCCACCACCGCCTGCGCTAGCCGAAAAAGGGCAGGTTGCTGCCAACGATATTGTTGTTGATGCAGACAATACTATTCGCCGAGGGTTAATTTCTGTTCAGGCACCGGATGGTGAAACAGTTTATAGCTTGAGCCTTTATCTCTCTCTTTTGTACTTAGATGCAGAGGGTATTGGTCCAGAGATGTTGGAAGATGATGCGTGGAAGCTGGGTAAAACAACCTTTAGCCCACTTTCTTCTAACTATGGTGGATATGTTCGTACGGATGCGGCAGGCTATCAGCTGTTGATTAACTACCGTGGGCCGCAGAGAACGTTTGAAATCGTTTCTTTTTCGGACATATTACAAGAGCGCGTGCCACAGGACTGGGCCAAAGATAAGGTTGTGTTGATTGGCGCGGTGAGTGAAAGCTTTAAAGACAGCTTTTACACGCCCTATCGTGGCGGCATACTGTCACTCCCCGAAACGATGAGCGGTGTAGAAGTACACGCTAACTTGACCAGCCAGATCATTGGCGCAGCCATGGACGATCGGCCCTTGATTAAAAGCTGGTCGGAGCCGGTGGAATGGGGGTGGATACTGCTGTGGAGTGGGACCGGGGCGATGGTGGTGTGGCTGTGCAGCCATACGGGGCCGTATCTGCCCTATCGCTGGCAGCGGAGTGGATTGATATTGGCAGTGATCGTCACTTTAGCGAGTTCCACCTATATTCCCTTTTTATATGGTTGGTGGCTGCCGCTGGTGCCTGCTGGGCTGGCAATGGCTGGGGCAGCCACAGCGGTAACGGCCTATTTGGCCTACACGGCTATTGGCATTCGCCGGACGTTTGGCCGCTACCTAAGCGCAGAAATCGTCACCGCCTTGCTAGAGCATCCAGAAGGCCAGAGAATGGGCGGCGAGCGCCGAAAAATTACAATCTTGACCTCCGACCTACGCGGATTTACGGCTATCTCCGAGCGACTACCGCCCGAAATGGTCATTAAGGTACTCAATTTTTACTTTGAGTATATGGCGGATGTTATTTCTCGCCACAGCGGCACCATTGATGAGCTGATGGGCGATGGGATTTTGGTATTGTTTGGTGCGCCTATACGCCGGGAAGATGATGCCAAAAGAGCGATCGCCTGCGCGGTAGCGATGCAGCTAGCCATGAGCGAAGTGAACCAAACTATCCAGGAGTGGGGACTAGCACCGCTAGAGATGGGCATTGGCATCCATACTGGCGAAGTGGTGGTCGGCAACATTGGCTCAGAGAAGCGCACGAAGTATGGTGTGGTGGGCTCTCCAGTGAACTTGACCTATCGGATTGAGTCTTTTACAACCGGCGGGCAGCTATTGATTTCCGAGGAGACATTGGCAGCGGCAGATGGTCTGGCACAAATTAGAGGGCAGCGGGAAGTGCGCCCCAAGGGTATTGCCCAGCCAATCACGATTTATGATGTTGGGGGCGTTGGTGCACCGTACAACTTGGTGTTACCTCAGGAAGAAGAAGTATTTTACCCATTAGCCAAACCTGTTGCAGTTTTGTTTAATGTCGTCAGTGGCAAGCATATGGATGGGCCTTTGTTCTCTGGGCGGTTGGTGCAGCTTTCTAAGAAGGGCGCTTTGTTACAGGTCGCCGCCGCAGAACAATCACTGATTTGCTCGTTGAGTAATTTGAAGCTGAACTTTTTGGCCAATACGTCTGATGATGCAAATCATTTGGGAGAAGACTTTTATGCGAAGGTGTTAGAGAAGTCAGCTGCGGTGAGCGAGGTGGACCCGACGGCGCTGCACTTGCGGTTTACGGGAAGGTCGGGGGCGATCGCCGCTCAGCTCGACCGGCTCTATCAATCAATTAGCCGAATCAATTAGCCAAATCAACTAGACTTGCAGCTTCTGGAGCGCATTGAGGGCACTTTAAAGATGCCGTTTGGGCTGCGTTACGCCGAATCTTTCCATGCTCAGAATTGCTATTGCTAACAGCCCAACGCAAATAGAGGAAGTGCTACAGCTGCGCCATCAGGTGTTGCTCGCGTCGGCAGACGCCGCAGCCACTGAGCGGCCAAAACGGCTGATGGATCGCTTCGACACGTTTCCCACCACGACCCATGTCACCGCAATTTTGGAGCGTCAGGTGATTGCCAGCCTCCGGCTGACCTTTGACAGCGCAGAAAAAACACCTGCCGACGAATACTATGATTTTCGTGCGAATCTACCTGAGGACAGCAAACTGTTAAGCTGTGATTTGCACTGTGTGCATCCTGATTTTCACCTGCCACAGGTGACGGCGGGCTTGCTATCGGTCGCGAGCTATTTGGCAATGGCTGAAGGGATTACTCACATTGCGGCCCCTGCCGCTAAAAAGATTGTTCCTATTTTAGAAGATATGGGTTTCCAATCTTTGTTGCCTGATGGCAAACGTAATCGAAGAACGCTGCCGATGATGTTGAACCTTCAGCAAGATCTCCAAGATCCGTTTATTCAGTTTACTGAACAAAATGAGCTGCAAGGCATCATGCATTCCTACGGCTGTGCGCTGTATGAACCTGGTGAGGCGATTCTACGCGCTGGAACGCTGGGCAACTGTGCGTTTGTCATTGCCGACGGTGAGGTGGATGTGAAGCATGCGGGCAGTGATGAGGTTGTCGATACGATGGGTGTGGGTGAAGTGTTTGGCGAAATGACTTTGCTGACAGATCAGGTGCGCTCGGCGGATATTATTGCCAAAACAAGAGTGCGAACCATGGTGCTTGAAAAATCTGTTTTTGTAGAACACTTAATGGCAGAGCCTAAAGTGGCGCTGAAGCTGCTGCAAAGTATGGGACACCGCATGAACCACCTAATCGATTACTGCCACACGCTAACGTCATAGATGACGCAATCTTGCCTCTGTAACAATCAGCGTATCGCTTGTATCTTCTTCAACCTGCACAGGTTTTGGCATGAAGTTTAAGCAATCTCTTTTGATATTGGTATGGTCGGTAGTTGGTTTGTGTGGGATCGCACCATTTCTGTGGGGAGCCTTTTGCCTACTGATTTTTACCTTGGCCGCGAACGAGTCTACGCTAACAGCGGAGCAGACTTACAATGCAGGTAAATATGTTGTGCATGAGAAAATTTACCAGGAAGGCAGCGGCTGGCCAGACTACGATATGCGCCGTCACTATGAAGTGAGCTACAACGGCACTCATCTACTGGGCGAATACGAAAATGAATCTCGTCAGGGAATTTTCGCTGACACGCCACCAAAAATAGTCGGAGACTGGCTAGTGGTGCTGAGTAGTAACCATGTGTACCTTTGGCGGCCTGATCGTGAGCCGATTGTTTTCTTTCCTTATGCGGCCGAGAACTGGAATGTTGTTTTTTCTGGCACCGTATCTATGCCGAATGGTCACTATGACTATGCTGCCGAACAGTTTTTGATAGATGAAGAAAGGTGGCTACTCACCTATCGCTGTATTGCAGCTGCTTGCGGCGACCAGTCACTTTTCTTCTGGCCCGAGACTATGACATTTTATTCCGATGATGAGGGAGAACATTTCTACCTTATTCCCCCAGAGGATGTTTCTTTGGAAGCAAGCTAAAATCCACGCAATCCTAAAGCATGAAAGGGTAGCAAGGCTAAAATTTGACCTATGATGTCGAGTAGGCTAATAAAAGAACAATGAGCTTTGATAATTTGCCAGGTGCAGAGCTAATTTTACATGCGCTCAAACCTAGAACTTCACCTATACGCTCGCTTAGAAAAAGAAAGAACAGATGCATATCCTTATTACAATGCCTTGCTAGACAGCCTCAACAGCTTCTGCAACGCACTAGAACAAACCCACAGAGCAGAGACTAACGATTGAAAATAAAAAATGAGGAAGCTTTGCTGTCAGTGTAAAGAAGCCTCAGGCTGCTTCAGAATTCAGCCTTTCCAAAGAGATACGGGCAGCTTCAGAGACCTGAGAATGCTCATCTTTTGCCAGATAGCGTAGGGCAGAAAGACTCTTCGGTGTCGGCAAGTTACCCAGGGCTTCCGCTAGGCGCTGACGCACTAGCCAGTCTTCCGCTTGGGCAAAGTTGAGAATATTATCTACAGCTTCCAGGTCGCGGATTTCGCCTAGGGCTGCGATCGCTGCCTGCTGAATCACCACCTCTGGACTATCGAGCGCTGCTATCAGCACATCATGCGCCCTCGGATCCTTCAAATTACCCAGCGACACCGCCGCACTGAAGCGAACCAGCCAATCCACATCTTCTTTAAACGCCTTCACCAGCGGGTCAAACGCTCTGGGGTCTTCCAAATAGCCCAGCGCACCTGCCGCATCTGCGCGGACCCCATAGTCAGAATCGCCTTCCATGATATCTACCAGTAGGCTGTAGCACTCATCTGTCGGCTTTAGACCCAGCGCAAACACCGCCATAGAGCGCACCTGCTCATTTTTGTCGCTTAGCACTTTCTTGATCAGCGGTACTGCCTGCTCGGGAGAAACATCTCGCAAAGCGGCCAGCGCTAGCTTACGGTCTTTGATATCACCCGTATCTAGCTGCTGCGCAAGGATAGTAAGGTCAGGCTGTGCCATAGAGAAAAGTGTGGATGAGTAGCAGAAACATGCTTGATTTAAGAATTATAGCTAATCAGCATAGGGACAGGAGGCATCTACCTCCCTCATCCATAGGAGTCGTTATTGAATAAGGGACATATATCGCAGGACATAGAACCAAAGATCTGCCGTGACAACCGCTTAACTTTCTATCGATCACACTCAGCTGTGAGCACACGGATTGAGTGTGCTTAGCTCTGAATCTGCCTGCGGGCTAATTATCATACGGAATTGTTTTGGCTAATCGTGAATAAAGAAATATGCTCGCTGCTGGCCAGTGCCATATTCATGCAACGCTATACAACTCACTGCTGTCATGTCCCTCAACGAAAAAATAATTTCAGAACAAACCCAGAAGGCAAAGTCCAACATAGCTCAAAGGCAGCTGACAAAGGAGGCGAGTCAGCAAACAGGGCTAAAGCGCATGAGCCGTCGTCGCAATCGCAGACGAGGATTCAAACCCCGGCGTCGGGGGCGGCCTGCCCGCACGATCTCTGGCGGCAGTCACTAAAATCTCTAGCAGCAGTCGCCAAAACAGGTCGAATACAAACCGGTCTCTGACTTTGACTGATTTCAGACTCTACTGGATATTGGTGGTAAATCAGACCAAAGTCTAGCAGTCTAGTTTTGGTTTCTTAGGACTGCGAGGTCTTCTTCTATTGTCTTTATCGGCAGAACCAAATGCCTCTTCAACAACTTCATAGAGATATTGCTCAATTTTGTTCAAGACATCTCTATCTTTTGCTGGGAATGGAATTTTCCTGATCGTATCACTGATGTATTTTCTGGCGCCGGCTTTGTGTTCGCCCAAGCGTCGGTCAAAGTCATTAGTCATACCTACGTACCACTTGCCGTTGGGAAGTAAGAACATGTAGACGCCTGCCTCAAGAGAGCTTTGAACAATAGATGCACCAACCGTTCTAGAAATACACCTTTGCACAGTACTGATAATTCCTCTGGTCAATGCGCTATATTCAGCCGTGCTCACTAGGCCAAATGGATCAGTACCGTTGAGCGGACTATTGCCAACATAGCGATAGAGATTAGAATCACCTGCATCAAAGGCTGTTGGATCTTCACTAATAAAGCGACCCAAGGCCGGATCGTAGTAGCGTGCCCGGTAGTAATACAATCCTGTAACTTCGCTATACTCTCGCCCTGTAAATCCGAAGCGATCGCCAGCTGATGCATTCGTTTGGCTCAGAATTTGCCCGAAGCTATCGTAATCAATATGGTTGATTACATTGCCCCGGTTATCAACGATGTCGCGGATAGAGCCCAATCTATCTTTTAGATACCAGGCAACACCTTCGTCTAGACGATACCGCGCAACTAGGCCATCAATCTTATCCTCACTGAGATATCGGGCAATTACCTCCGATTCGGCATTGACATCTGCCCACGCATTTTCACCATCATGGACAAAATATGTTGTTTCCCCATCAATGCTTTCAGAAATTCTGCGATCAAAAGCATCATAGGTATACTCTACGGTTTGAATGACCTGATCACTGTCATCTTTTGTCGTTACAGCAACAAGCTGATTACGATGATTATAGGTGTACTCAGTGCGATCATTTGTACGGGTATCTAGCTTACTAGCGATGTTTCCTCTAGCATCGTAGAGATAATTGAAGATGCCATCTGAGACGATTTGATTGTTCTCTCCAACGGTACTGTCGCCACTTATGCGGTTGCCGTTGGCATCGTAGGCGTAGACCTCATCGACAAAATCGGAACGATCAGCAGCTAGTAATTGTCCTCTGGCATCATAGTCATATTCGGCAATGGCTCCCCCAGAGGTAGTCTCTTTGATCACTTGACCAGTTAGGTCATAGTCCAGTGAGTAACTGGATATGATATCGCTTGAGCTGTCTGTATTTGTTGTTTCAGTAATTCGGGGAATTGTGGTGCCACCGTTTTGACGAGCCGCATCATCTAGATTTTGCAGAACTGGTGCGCTGGGGTTGAGGAGCGTTGATAATGCATCGGCCTGATCGCGATCACCTCTAGAGTTGTAGGATCTTGCGTTAAAGGTAGAGTCAGTCTGCACCGCATCAAAGTCATTGGTGCTAGTGCTGATGAGTTGAGTCCCCGCCAAGTCAGAAAATCTTTTGATCTCAATCAGAGCGCCTACTGCGTTGTAGCTCATCTCAATCCTGGCTTCTTCACTGCCGATGCCTTCCCAGGTCTGAGCGACTAAACGGTTAAGAGGATCGTAAGTTGATTTTACTTCTATTCCCAAGGCGTCGCCCACCGAGATAACATTGCCGACAGAATCATAGCCATAATTGAAGATGAATGGATCGAGACCTGCTGCAAGCGTTTCGGTTGTTTGAACCACTCGGTTTCGATTGTCATAGATGAAGGCATGACTTCTATCCGCATCAAGCACCGAGCGTAAATTGCCAGCGGCATCATAACCTAGCTCTATTTCGCGAGCAACAGAATCGTCGCTGTTTAACCAGCGTTCTTGAACGAGCTGATCGGCAGCATCGTAAATGAAATTCCGAGTTAAGCCATCGCGATCAACCACTGTAGTCAGGTTGTCGACAGCGTCATAAACGAACGTTTCAACATTGCCCAGTGGATCAGTTCGCTCGATAAGACGACCCAGAGCATCGTATTCAAATCGTGTCCTTTGGTTCAGCGGATCGGCGATCGCAAGTAAGTTACCACCCAGGTCGTACTCAAACTGCGTCAGCCCCCCTGTAGCGTCAGTAATAGACGAAACCAAACCTACAGCATCATAGCTACGTACCACTGTTTGTCCTAGCGGATCGGTCTCGCGAACGAGTCTACCCAGCGTGTCGTATTCGTATTCGGTTATTCCACCATCGGGCGTTATACGGCGAATGATTTGACCGTTTTTGTTGTATTCGAAGGTAGTAACATTGCCCAGTGCATCAGTTACGCTGGTCAGATTTTGCGCATCGTAACCGTAGACAGTTTCATTACCCAGATGGTCACGCTGACGCAGCAGTCGACCAATGGCGTCGGTCACCAGTTCAGTTCTATGATCATTCTCATCAGTAGCTGACTGGACTTGGCCTAGCACATTGTAGGTGTAGTGCTGTTTTGTACCATCGGCAAACACAACCTCACTGGGCCTGTTAACGACAGCGCCTATCCCAGAAGCGTCAGAAAAGATATATTCTGTCTTGTTGCCATTGGGATCGACAGAACTGGTTAATCGACCAAATTCGTCGCGCTTAAGCTCTCCAACCGCATTCAGTGGATCAATTATTTTTGAGAGATAACCAAACTCATCATATTCATACGTTGTGACCCGGCCCAAGGGATCGGTAATTTGCGTGATGTTATCAAATTGGTCGTATTCAAAGCTGGTAACAAGCCCAAGCGATTCAGTGATGCTTGTAATATTGCCGTTCTGGTCGTAGGTACGGCTGATAGTAGAGCCCAAGGGGGCAGTTTCACTAATCTGATTGTTATTCTCATCATAGATAAATCGACGAGTTGCCCCATTAGCATCGGTAATGGCAACTACGTTCCCTCGGGCATCTCGTTCTGTCGTGCTGACATTGCCTAAAAGGTCAACTTGGGTTTCTATAGCCCCACCATTATTGAGTTCATAAGTGCTTTGAATAGAACGCCCAACAGCATCCGTAGTCGCTCGGACTTGGCCATTCTCATCGTATTCGATCTTGAGAATTTCATTCCCTAGTGGATCGATGACCTTTTCAAGGTAATGAGGAATGTCTTTAAAGTATTCATGTTGGGTCGAAAGACCAACTTGATCGATGACCTCAGCCAAATCTCCATTGTCGTCATAAACGTACTGAACGTTGTTGCCAGCAGGATCGATAATTTCAGTAATTCTATCTTGAGCATCACGCACAAACTGGAGACTAACGCCCGTTGAGCTCTGAATGCCTGAGTCAGAGAAACTCACTGTTGTGCCCGTTCGATCTCTTATACTTTGCAAACCATCAAACTGGTCATGCCGGTACGTCAAACCATCTTTCGTTGTTAGCCGATACTCTGACGGGTTGAAAGGTAAGCCAAAGAGGAAGAGACCCGCAGTTCCGTCAGAACGGATGCTGAGAGGAATATTATCGACAGTAAGCGTATCAAATACCCCTGGTTCCGGTACGAATCTAGGAGACCAGATCGGTCCTAGTAAGCTAAAGCTTGTAACCACAGGATCAAAAGTAAAGCTGACTCGTTCTCCATCAGGATTTGTCAAAGTGACTTTACTGCCGACTTGAAATGGCGTTGCGCTAAAGAGACCTAGTCCAAAGCTATCCAGATCGGTAACGGGTACAGATTCTTGAATGCGAGCATTTTGTGTTCCCAGGCTCCAGCCAAATCCAAAATCTCCAACTCGATTTGACTCTAGGCTGTCGTAAACCCGATTAACTTCGATAGGAATCCCAGCCAGGGGGATTTCAACATCAGTGAACTCTTGTGTGTAGCGTCCGGGCTTGTAGTTACCTACGATGGTGACATTTGTTCCCTGTGCGTTGATGTTACCGCTGAGGTCACCTGTAACAACACGTACAAAGTAATTTCCATTAGCCAGCAGACGCGGATCAATCTGACCGAGGACGTCGTTGTCAATATTGCCGGTGCCTTCTGCTAAGACTCGGTAATCTGAATCTACGGCTGCTGGAGTATTGAGATTGACTAAGTCAATAGGGGCGATTTCGAGGCGGTAGAATTCCAGACTGTCGTCGTTGACTGTACCGATCACGTCTACAGGGGCTGTGATTGTTGAGTTATCTCCAGCAAACTGGCTGAGGTCTAGTTCGGTCACAGGTGCTGCTGTGTCGTTGGGATCGGTCACTCGAATTGTGAGGGTTTGAGTCGCGCTGTTGCCATTCACATCGGTCGCTGTCGCAACAATTTCGATGAGTCCCGCTTCAGAGAACTGCAGGGTAGCGCCGTTGATAGCGCCGCTACGCACATCAGCATTGAGCGCGACTGGTTCACCGTCAACCATGAGTTCTAAACTAGCCAAACCATCACTGTCAATACCTTGAACCTGCAAATCGAGGGCTTCACCAATGGCGACTTTGTTGGTTCTAAACCCAAACTCGACGGTAGGTAGCTCTGGGTTAGGCAGGTCTACAAACGCTGCATCGACCGTAACCGTAAAGGTTTGGCTGGCTTCGCCACCGTCAGGATCGCTGACCACAACAGTAATTGGGAACTCGCCAGCCTGAGATGCTGTTGGCGTCCAGCGGATGACACCCGTTTCCGAATCAATCTGAATCCCTTCTGGCGGGACTCCAGCTAGCGAGTAGGTGAGGGTGCTTTTTTCAGGATCAATGGCGTTGACGTTATAGAAGTAAGGATTTTCTGGTGCCACCTGGAACGTTGGGTCGGAGACAATCACAGGGGCCTGGTTGGGCGCTGCCGCCGGATTTCCTGCTTCTACATTCAGGGTAAAGCTTTGTTCGTCGTTGCCACCGCGACCATCGTTTACCTGCACAGTAAAGTCGTAGGAACCCGGCGCAATTAAGCTGCTATCCCAAATGATCTGACCGGTCGCCAGGCCTACTGTCGCGCCACTGGGGGCCGCCGTTAGGCTGTAGGTTAGCGGGTCACTATCCTCGTCAACTGCAACAACTTGATAGGTGTAGTCATCCGGCACCACTGGAATTTGACCAGCGGTAAAGTTCCAGCTCAAGATGTCGTGAACGCCAAATGCTGCGCCAGTTGCTGAGGTAAATCCAACAAAGAACTCGTCAGAGCCAACAATGGCTGGAATGTCGATTTGCTCGGAAAGCAACGGTGTGTTTGGACGTTCTGTAGAGAGCGACGCCCAAACCTGAATTTGCTGAGACTCACCATCATATTCAATCCAGGCATTCCACACTTCGCCGTTGTTAAATCTTGGGGTGACGGCAGTTTGAGCGATCGCACTCGTATCACCATTAACCGCCAATCCAACATGGTTACCATTGTTGTTATCTCTAGCACCATTGTTGTAGGTATCAAATTCGACAGCTACCGTATTTTGCAATCCCTCGTAGCCAATTCCCGCTCCAGAACTCCCGACGTTAGCCGTAGGCGACAAGAGAAAAGTAATGCCATCGGCCCCGGCCCCATCTTCATCGGTAATGCCACCAGGATCGGTAATTTGGAACTGGAAGTTCGTGCTAAAGGAGAGTGCCTCACCGTTCGGCCCAAAAAGGTCAAAAGGATTACGGATCAGTGCATTGCCAGATTCAAAGGGAGTTGCCGAATCGACAAGGCGGAGGATGTTGCGTCCATCGCTAACCGGGGTCAGGCGAGCAGCATCACCCCCCAGTTCAATCTCACTGAGATCAGAGAAGTCAATAAACTCCACTGCCTGAACAGGGCCGGGCGGCACCGTGTACTCAACAACAGGTGTCGATACAATTTCAGGTGCGACATTAGTGCCCACAAACTGGTTGCCAAAGTTGATATCTTCAACAATTTCTCCGACGCCCAAGTCGACTGCATAGAAGTCAGCATCGCCTGGAGAAGTCTGGACAAAGCCAAACGGCACCACTTCGCGAACAATATAAGTGTCCGTATTAAGATCTTTGAACCGGTAGCGTCCTTCCTCATCCGTTTGCTGGTTGGGTTCGTTGATATCGATCCGGCCATTGCGATTGAGATCGAGATAGACAGTGATATCTTCTAGCGGTGTTTCATTATCATCGAACTCGCCGTCGCCATCGTCATCGGCCCACTTCAGCCCTCGAATCTCACCGGTACTTCGCTTATTGCCGAAGTTAAAGCCATTTGCGATCTCGCCTGCCGATAGTTCTACTGAGTGGAAACCAGGGACCACTCTGGTCGTACCATCGGCGGCAGTGACCTCTTGGCTGAAAGGAAAGGTCTGGCCAAATCCAAACTGTTGGACTTCTCGCACCTCGTAAGTTCCAGCCGCCAAATTCGTGAAACGATAGCTACCGTCAGCACCAGTCAGCTGATGGGGTTCATTGCGATCCAGCTGACCGTTTTTGTTTAGATCAAGGTACACCGTAAAGTCGGCTAGGGTCGGTTCAACAAATTCGCTATCGCCGCTATCAAGATTGCTGAAGACATCGATCAGCTCATCAGCGGTGACAAAAATCTCAGCATCTGGGTCAACCCGTCGCAGATCGCGTATCGAGGCATCCGTGCCAACGCCAAAGGCAGAAATATTGACGCCTAGTGCTTCTAGCCTGGCGATTTCATCACTGATGTTACCGCCCCGATTGACTTCTCCATCAGAGAGGAAGACAACGTTTCCGCTACCCACTGGGGTATCGACAGTGGTGAGCGTTTGCTCCACTTCACGGAGGGCGTTCTCGAAGTTTGTACCCGTAAAGTTGCCAACGCCGAAGGCACCCGAGCGCAGCGATCGCAAAATATCCTCAACATCCGATACGCCATTCCCGTCCGCGTCAGTCGTCGGTGTCGTCAGCAGCTGCGTACCGCTGAGTGTCGTATTCATATCAGCCTGGGCAGCAAACCCAGAGAACACAACAATACCCACCTCAGCACTATCGCCCAGTCCCTGCGCTACGAGCTGGTCGTTTAGCGCAATAAATCCAGCTATCTCGGCATCTAAGCGAGTGTTGGCCCTACCGTCGCCGTTAAAGTCGGCAACGTTAGACCCTACAAAGTTAAAATCAGCGCTGCCCGAAACATCAATTACAAATACAACATCCGGATCGCTACCCTGCACTAGGTCGGTATCGCGAACTCCGTTCGCGTTAATGTCTTCCCACTTAAAACCGCTAATTTCACCCGTACCAGCGGGCAACACAAACTCTTGATTACCAAAGTTGATATCCTCAAAGGTGGTGTCGCCTTCTAGCGCCACAGATGCGAAGAAGCTCTCAGGCGCCGTTTGCTCAAACCCGTCTGGAACAACTTGCCACACCAAATAGGAATCTGATGCTACGTCTTCGAAGCGGTATTGGCCACTGCTGTCAGTAACCTGAGAAAGCTCACCATCGTTCAAGAACCCGTTTTGATTTGCGTCTAGGAAGACAGTGACACCCGCCTGCCCTACCTCCGAAGCATCCTGAACCGCGTTCCCATTCGTATCGACAAAAACGGTACCTGCCACCGTGTTGACATCACGTTTTCTCTCAATCGACTGGGTAAAGCTGCCATTGTTACCTGCCCGGTCGGTACTAGTAACGGTAAAACTGTTGTCGCCTACGCTCAAGCTAACATCAGAGAAACTAAACTCACCCGTAGGTGAAGCCGTAACGCGCTCTCCCGTTTCCTGTAGTGTAACCGTCAAGCCCGGCTCTGTTTGCCCTATCAGCTCAACCGTTTCTAAGGTCGTTTGCTGGTCACCCGCCGGATCAGTATCCGAAGCTGCCGCTAATCCCAGTGTGAGCGGCGGTGGCGTGGTGTCCAAAACGAACTCAAAGCCAAACAGTCCGGAGACATTACCCACCGTATCCGTTGCCTGGAAGGCCAGGCTGTAAGGTCCATCGGGCAAGCTCCCGCCATTTAGCTCAGTTAGCCGCTGTGGGCTTAGCTCAAAGCGGCCATCAGTATCAATGACATCGGCTATCTCCTGCAGGTCACCGCCGTTGACCGCCACCTTCAAGCTACTCACCCCACTACTATCGGTGACGATCCCTTGCAAGCGGCCATCCATCGTCAGCTCGTCTTGGTCGCTGAGTCCGGTATCGTTGACCAGTCCCACAGCTAATGCTGGCGCTGTAATATCCTGAAGGCCTCGGAATAACAAAGTCAACTTGCGGGCATCTAGCACCGTAATCCGGCCATCGCCATCCAGGTCTCGGGGGTCAGCGGAGGGCGATGCGGGTTGATTCAGGGCAGCGGTGATAAAGCCAAGGTCGTCAAAATCAACATCGGTATCGCCGTCGAAATCACCTTCAATGTCAGGATTGCTGAACTTGGCGACAAAGGCATCGCTATCTCCTCCGGCTACAGCCTGCAAACTGCTGGCTAGCGTCAAGTCAGCGGAAGCTGTCCGCCCAATGATGTACACATCGCGCTCAGCATCTAGGGCAATGCCTAGCCCAGTATCGGCATTACTACCGCCAAAGTAAGTGGAATGGGTCAGCTGAGCGCCGCTAGGCGCGACTCTGGTAACAAAGGCATCAGATTCGCGCTGTGCCAGGCTTAACTGAAGCGGGTTAGCCGTAGGGAAGTCACTTGAATTGGTCTGACCGGTGAGATAGGCACTGCCGATGATGTCAACGGCAATGTCCTCGCCTGCTTCGTCGCCACTACCCCCCAAGTAGGTGGAATAGAGCAGCTCGCTGCCGCCAGCGCTGTACTTGGTAACAAAGGCATCGCTGGCACCGCCCCCATAGCGGTCCTGCAAAGCATTCACGGTTTGCCAGTCGGTTGAGCTAGTTCTACCCGTGACGTAGGCCTTACTAGCGGCATCGACAGCAATGCCCAAGCCAGTTTCGTCGCCGCTACCGCCTAAGTAGGTAGCAAAGGCCAGGGAAGTCGCGTCGCTTTCGCCAAATTGAGCTACGAAAGCGTCACTGTCGCCACCGCCGTAGGTTGACTGGCGGGCATTAACAGTCGTGAAATCGGATGAGTTTGTGGCGCCAGTCAGGTAGGCCCGGCCGCTGCTGTCAACAGCGATATCGGTAGCGCGATCGCTGCCACTACCCCCCAGATAAGTAGCACTTACCAAACCACCGGCAGCATCAACCTTAACGAAGAAGGCATCTTGATTGCCCCCATAAGTTGCCTGCAAAGCATTACGTGTTTCAAAGTCAGTCGACGTCGTCTGGCCAGTGATGTAGGCGTTGCCATTGTCGTCAGTCGCAATACCCGCAGCGCTATCGTCTCCAGTCCCCCCGATGTAAGAGGCATAGTCCAAGCGACGCCCGTCGGCGCTGAGCTTAAAGAACAATCCGTCTTGGGTGCCACCACCGTAGTTACGTTGAAACGCATCGGGCGTGGTTGCCAAATCAGCTGAGTCAGTTCGGCCACTGATATAGACTTGGCCAGTGGCGTTCACGGCAATGCCTGTGCCCCAGTCGCTGCCACTGCCGCCCAGATAGGTGGTGTAGGCAAGGCTGCCATCCGAGTTGAGCTTCGCTACAAAAATGTCGCTATTGCCGCCAGCACTGACGCCAGCGGTGCCTGGAAAATCCAAAGAGCTGGTTTGACCAACTAGGTAGGCATTACCCGCAGCATCAACGGCGATATCGGTCCCGGCATCTAGCCCACTGCCGCCTAAGTAGCTGGCATACTCCAGTACTGGATCAATCACTAGGGCATAGGCCGGGTCATAGTCACCAATGGCAAATCCGACCTGGTTGTCTCCTAGCAGCTGGTACTGCCCATCAACGGTAATTTGCTCGCCGTTGATGGTTTGATAAAGCAGCGGAGCAGTTTCGACAAGTTCACCAAACGGAGTTTGTAGCACCAACGCACCATCAGCTCGCAGGCTCATGCCTTCAATGCCACTGTAGGCCAGCTGAATATCGCCGGGGTCCGCGCCTGGGTGAACGACAAATTCGCTTTTGAGGATGCCTTCCTCACCGCTGTAGCTCAGGTCGATGCCGTCGTAAAGATCTCGGTAAACCAGGCCACCATATGTGGACAATTGGGTTTGCCACTGGTCGGGATCATTGCCACGCAGGAAGTGACTAGAACTGGCCAGGGAACGGGTGCCTGTAAGGCTAGGGTCAGCCTGTGCACCTACGAAGATTAGGCCCACGGTGGCGCTTTGTTGGCGATCGCCAGCAGACTGGGTTGTAGAAAGATAAAGGCCATCGTCCGTGAAGAACAAGGTATGACCAGCACCCCGTGCGTGAAAAGCAACCGAATCATCAGTTTGTCCAGCGTTCGCCACAAAGCTTAGGGGCAAAGGTGTACGCCCAAACGTATCGCCGTCAAGACCAGAGTTGGCAGGCCCGGAGACAGGATTGGCTGCTTGCCCCGTAAGACTGTCGACGATGCCTGCAATAGCAGGGCTAATCGCTTCGTTATTCAGGCCACCCAATGAAGAGAAAGGGAGCGCGTTGGGCAGTAGCCCTGTCAAGGACGACTCAATTGCTGAGCCCTCAGAGCGCGTTAGCTCACGAGGCGGAGATAACAGGGCGCTAGCTGAAAGGGCGCTACCTGGTGGGATTGATAGCAGAGAAGTATCCGCCAGCAGGTTGAGCGGGGAAACGGGAAAACTAGCTAGGTTGGAACCGTCGAACGGAGACAGGATGGGGTCTTGCATGAGGTCTTCAAATGCTCACTACTGAGAGAGAAGCTGTTGGGGATAGAGAAACTGCTGGGTTTAAATCTGTTGAGTTTAAATTCGATCGAAAATTCAACAACACGCATCGAAGCACAATGGCCGCAACACCGTCTCTCGTGCTCGATCTTTCGTGCTTAATATGAGCCTTGCTTAATAAGAGAAGTCTGGAAGAACTAAACTTCTGAAAAATAACTAGAACAGACTACTTGACTAGGCTTCTAGATAGTAGAGACTGAAATAAAAACGCCTACAACAATCAATGCTCAGCGTATTGATTGACTGACATTGATTGACTGTATGCTGACTTACTGTTGTCTCAGCTATTTTTTAGTTCTTCAATAAAGGGAACCTACTCTGCCTCGGTCACAGGAAGTCTCCGTCTTTGTAACCAGCGCTTGAAGCCCAGAGCAAGCCAAGGAATCCAGATAGAATTAGGTTCTGGAACAGATACTGGATCTACGGGCAAGACTGATATAGACCCACTGGAGAACACATCTATGGATAGGGGGTCGCCAATGGCATCTCCCAGTATGGGATTGGCAGAAAGACTCAGGCTGCTTGTCCCGACACCGACAGTATCAAAGGTTAGGGTTCCTAACGTAATACTGCTTTGTTGAAAGGTGTCAAACCCGTTGGGGCCAATAATCAGAGGTAAAATAGAAAATTCGGAAAATCTCACAACGCCCGGTGCGCTTGTGTTTATGCTTTGAATGCTAGCCGAGGGAAACCCCAAGTTCAGCTCATTTCCAAAGTCTAAAGTGCCAAAGCTCAACACGCTTTGATCGAAGTCAATTCCTAAGTCAAATACAGACACTGAAGGTGCTGTAAAGTTACCTAAATCTGCAACAACTAAATCTGCTGTCACGCTGTTGCCGAGCGTAGCTTCCTGAGAATTAGGCCGAATCCCTAAGGATATCGCTTCAGCAGCGCTAACGCTGCCAAGTACCAGCACTCCAGCGACAAAGCCGCTGGATAACAAGTTACTTGCTAAAATTTTCATGGTTGGGAAATATTTGGGTATGAATAAAACTATGTGCGGAGTGCAATTTCTGAGACAGAAATTTTACCTTTTAGATACCCTGATTGTTGCAAAAGGTCATTGCGACAAAGATGCTAGCCAAAAAGACGCTTTGACCTCTTGTATGTGACCTTTTCTGCTCGATGCGATTGCTCGATACAGCTGAACGTTTTTGGACTCATGAACTTCAAGTAAACTAGAAAGTCCAACAAATATTTTTGAACTAAAAACTCTAATGTTCAACCTATGAACACACTACATGCTCAACATACTTAGGTAGATTGCAACAACTCTATTCTTCTTGCTATTAATATATATTGCAAAGTCCGTATGAAAGTGCAGCATAACTCTTGCACTTTCATATAAAATGGTTGCTTCAATTCTCTTTAAGGTAGAATTCTTGCGTTGTACTGCGCTATTCAACAATATAAGTTGTTGAATAGCGCAGTACAAGAACACACTGTGTTTTGATGCGCTACACTTTAACGCACTACATTTTGTTGATACAGAACTTGGGACTCTATCGATACAGCACTCGGGTCCTAAAGCCTCTGGCCCTAGCAGCATTGGCCCTTGCCTCAGCCGGATAGCGTGAGCCAAAATTGCCCAGGTTAATGAACTCACCTCGCCGATCGCTATCCAAATAAGCATCCTCAAAAAAGGTGCGAACGCTCTGCAGCTCAGAAGCATCGCCAATCACAGCCGCTACATACCGATTCTGCGACCCTCGAGATGCGGAAAAGCCCATCGCACTGAGCGTATCGCGATCCGCAGTCCCCGTTGCATTCAGGCCCTGCACGCGCTGATAGGTGCGAACTGCCTGCTGAGTTTCAAACCCATACACACCATCGACAAACACCGGCAAACCCAAATTATTTAGCTGTTGCTGCAACGCAATCACATCTGTTCCTGTGCTACCAGGGCCGAGCACACCTGCACCCAAAGACCCCGCACCACTAGTAGAAGGTGGCAGCGGCACCCCGGTGTTATTTGAACGCGAAACCGGTAAAAAATCGAACTCCATATCAGTGAGCGTTTCTTCGTCGGCGATGCCCGTGGCAGGTAGGTCGCGAATGCGCTGATACGTCGTCACAGCATTGGCAGTTTCCTGACCGTAGAACCCATCAATAATGTATGGATACAGGTCATTTCGGCTTAGGTATCGCTGCAAGGCGCGGACATCTGCGCCTTCGTCTCCCTGACTCAGGCTGCGAACGGTGAGAGCGACAGCTAGCAGCTGAGGTTGCTGGCTGTTGGTAGTAGTAGTAGTTACAGAGTGAGGAGTTGATGCTCGGTCACTAATGGCAAAAGCGGGCAGCTGACTAAAGGCAAGAAGTGACATGCCTACCCCTACACTGCGAACGGCGAACGGCTTCATAGTTACCACACAGAACTCCAAATTGATTTGATGAGATAGTATTACCCAATCTGTGATCATCTGTCAGGTGACGTAGGACAGTTTTGCCTGTATTAACGCTCATAACCTGTTCACAGAGCAGCTTACTTCTTAGATGTGCGCTTTATCTATTTCAAACTCGTTGCCACTGCGCTGCTCTGGGGCGGGACGTTTATCGCTGGTAAAATCGCGGTACAAACGCTGGGGGCCTTTACGGTTGCGTTTCTACGATTTGCGATCGCCTCCATTGCCCTCTGGTTTGTCGTGCAGCGAGTCCATGGAAAAGTCCCAGCCCTCCACCGCAAGCAGCAAATCGCCGTCCTTGGGCTCGGCCTAACCGGAATTTTTGGCTACAACGCACTTTTCTTTGGGGGGCTACAAACGGTTGAGGCCGGACGGGCCTCGCTGATTATTGCGCTCAATCCGGTGGCGATCGCCCTTGGCGCAGCCATATTTTTCAAAGACTCCCTCACGCCGAAAAAGTGCACGGGTATTGTCATTTCTCTGCTGGGTGCACTGTGGGTCATTAGTCGTGGTGATGTGTTCCTATTGCTAAGCGGCGGCTTTGGCTGGGGCGAGCTGATGATGATTGGCTGTGTTCTTAGCTGGATGAGCTATACCCTGATTGGCAAATCGGTGATGCGGACCCTTTCGCCGCTCGTTGCTTCTGCCTACGCTTGCTGGGTGGGGGCCGTGCTGCTACTTCCGGCAGCCTGGTACGAGGGGATGGGGCCTACGCTGCTGAATGCGCAACCAGCTGCACTGGTGAGTGCCTGGCTGAGCGTTCTGTATTTGGGCGTGCTCGGCTCTGCAGTCGGATTTTGCTGGTACTATGACGGGCTCAAAGCCTTGGGCCCCGCAGCGGCCAGCGCGTTTATTAACCTCGTGCCGGTTTCCGCAATCGGGCTGGCGGCGCTTATATTGCATGAACCACTGACACCGAGTATCGCTGGGGGCGCTATCCTGGTGATCCTGGGTGTTTCCATTACAAACCGGGCCACGTAATCAAGTATCGCCGTCTAGAAATTTCCATCTGTTTCAGGAGAGACCATGTTTCGGCCTCAGCTTCGTCGCGCCTCCAAAAAATTCTTTTTGGGTCAACGCTCGTATCCAGAAATTGAACGCATTGGCGATCCCCATTCCTATTGGGGAGACATCTATCATCTGCTGCTGAAAATGCCGTGGCCGACCTTCATTGGCCTGACGAGCTTTTTGTATTTATTGGTCAATGCGCTGTTTGCGCTGGCCTACAGCATCACGGGTGGTGTCGCTACGGTCGGCGAAAATGAACCCCAGTATTTTCAAGAGCTGTTTTTCTTTAGCGTACAAACCATGGCCTCTATTGGCTATGGCGCTATGTACCCCACCAATCTGTATGCTCACTGGCTGGTGGTTATCGAGTCGATAGTCGGACTGTTCTTTATCGCGACGACTACGGGCCTGGTGTATGCCCGGTTTTCTTTGCCTACCGCTCGCATTCTGTTCAGCGATGTTGCCGTGATTGCGCCGTTTAACGGGGTGCCCACGCTGATGTTTCGCACGGCGAATAAGCGCAAAAACTACATTTTGGAAGCGCAGCTGTGGGTGACGCTGGTGCGCGATGAGTACAGCAGCGAGGGGGATTTTATGCGGCGCTTTCATGACGTGCCTTTGGTGCGATCGCACACCCCTGTATTCAGCCTATCCTGGACCGCTATGCACCAAATTTTGCCCGGTGGCCTGCTCGATGGCGATACGGTGGAGACTTTGAAACGCGATCGCGCTGAAATTATTGTGACCCTCACCGGACTCGACGAAACCCTGGCCCAAACTATCCACGCCCGCCATACCTTCACCGCCGACGATATTTACTGGAACTATCGCTTCGCCGATATTCTACTCACCGGCAGCCATGGCAGGCGCGTCATCGACTTCAACCAGTTTCACGACATTCACCCTATTAGCCGCCCCAGGCAGCTCCCGAGCGAACGCTATCCGCTCAGAGCCAGCGCTATCCACAACCGGCTGCAAGAAGATATGCAGAACGGCCCCCCTTTGGATAACAACCTCAATTAAGATCTTTTTATAGGCAGCGCTCTGATGGGTCCGCACAAGTCGTACCGCCATTGGTAAGATCAGTAACAGTATTTAGAGGTTTCCTAGCCGTGGCCAAACGTCAGCAGCACACGCAGTATACCGGGTGGCAGTCTATACATCACGCCTTTAGCCGATTTATCAGCACGTCTGCGCGTCGGCTGCTGGCGTCGGTACTGGTGGCCTCACTACTCTGTTGTACGGCTGTCGGTATTTTTGTGAGCGGTCCGCAGCCTGCGATCGCCACCAATTTCGATCGTAAAAACCTGCGCCAGCAAGACTTTTCTGGCCAGGACCTTACCGACAACGACTACACCCGCGCTGACCTCACCGAAGCCAACCTTAGCCACGCCAACCTGGAGCTAGTGCGGCTATTCACTACGCGCCTCACCCGCGCGAATTTGGAAGGCGCAAACCTGAAAGGGGCCACTCTCGATGGGGCCACCCTGACGGGTGCAAACCTCAAAGACGCCAATCTAGAAGGGGCCTATGCCATCAATATCAGCTTTCAAGGGGCCAATATTGAAGGTGCGGACTTTACCGACGTTCTGCTAGATCCGAAGGACAACGAAAGGCTGTGTGAAATGGCCAGTGGGACTAATAGCGTGACGGGTCGTGAGACGCGCGAGACGCTGTACTGTCCATGAGCCTACCAGCCCTACACATAGCCATGCTCAGCCAGAAAAGACATCGAAACATCAAGGCTCGCAGACCTATCCTCTGACTTTCTCCCTGGCATTGAATCAGGCTGGATGCGCGTAAACTTCTCCACATACTTGCCCAGCACGTCTCCTTCCAGGTTCACCCGGTCACCCGGCTGTAGGTACTGCAAGTTCGTCTCTGCGTAGGTCACCGGAATAACCGCCGCCCAAAACCAATCCCCCGCCGCGCTACACTCAGCCACCGTCAGGCTGATTCCATTCACCGCAATACTGCCCTTGTTCACAATGTAGCGAGCTACCTGGGGGCTCACGTCCTTGAAGGAAATTTGCCACGCATTTGCCGTACGTTCTGAGCCTTCTAGCCGACCCATGCCATCTACGTGCCCGGTCACAAAGTGTCCGCCAATCTTGCTGCCTACCCTCAGTGAAGGCTCCAGATTGACCGGTCCATTTTCTGCAACTTCGCCAAGTGTAGATTTTGCGAGCGTTTCTGGCGAAGCCGTGGCAATAAACCCTTGAGTGAGTATTTTTTCTACCGTTAGGCACACGCCATCAACGGCGATGCTATCGCCTAGTTCAATTCCCGTTAGCACCCGGTCCTGGGGCGTCTTGCAGGTGATTTTGAGCTGGTAAGGATTCAGGTGCTGAAGCTGTCCTACACTCTGAACCAATCCAGTAAACACAGTTCGCCGCCTCTAAATACCTCTAAACTCTATCGCATTCCTTATGCCTGTTTACCCTCTTCGCGTTGTATCCCACATCACCTTTAGTTACCGGGTGTAAACAAGCGCGTAAACAAAGCCTCACCTAACCAGCTATTTCGATAAAGTTTTTTTATCTTTCGCCGAGTTCCGGCAAAAATCGCTTTAGCCTAGTAACTAATAGAAGATAGCTACATCCATTCTGACTAGAGCGATATAGCAATATAAAAGACCTCCCTTTTACTAAGTATTGAGCCTTTTACCTAGCAAACTCCTAACGACAAGCCAAAAGGAATTAACAGATGATTGAGATGCAGGTTGCGGGGATTGCCATTGATGGGGGCACTCGAAATCCAGTCATTTTGCTACGCGACAGCTCTCAGCGTCGGCAACTGCCCATATTTATATCGCCCGAGCAGTCTCGCACCATTCGCGCGGTGCTAGAAGGCGAAAGAACCACTCGGCCCATGACTCACGATCTCATCGTCAGCATGATGAGCGCCTGGAAAATGTCTTTGCAGCGGGTGGTGATTCATGCCCTCCGGGACAATACCTTTTACGCGGTGATGACCATAGGCCAGGGCAAGAACAAGAAGGAAATAGATGCCCGGCCCAGTGACGCTATTTCGGTTGCGCTGCGGGTCAATGCCCCGATTTGGGTGATGGAAGAGGTGATACTCGATGCGGCCATGCCGGTAGACAGAGAGGCCGATGCCGCCGAGAAAGAAGCCTTTCATGCGTTTTTGTCTAGCATTAGCCCCGCCGACTTTGCTGAGCGGGGTCGTTCTGTTTAAAGCCCCAATACTATGCGCGATCGCCGCTTTGGCAAAACAGAACGCCAGCTCTCGCTGTTTTCGCTAGGAACCATGCGATTTGGGTCAGCGACAGCGGCGCAAAAGGTCATAGAAGAGGCGATCGCCCAGGGCATAAACCACATTGAAACCGCGCCCGCCTACGGGCAAAGTGAAGCCTATGTAGGACAGGCCCTAAAAAAGTTAGAAGCGCGATCGCACATTACACTCACCAGCAAACTGCTTCCCACCGTGGACCCACAGCAGGTAGAGTCCGCTATTGCGACCTCTCTATCTCGGTTAGGGGTTCACACATTGGACTGTCTGGCGATTCATGGCATTAACACCCCAGCGCATTTGGCCCATGTGCAGGCGCATTTGCTAGCGCCGCTGCAAGCTGTCAAAGACAAAGGCCTGATCCGACACATCGGCTTCTCGACCCACGGGCCGCTGGCGCTAATTGAAACGGCGATCGCCACCAAGTCCTTCAGCTTTATCAACCTGCACTACAACTTCTTTTTTCAGCGCAACGCACCTGCCATAGCGCAGGCCCATCAGCAGGACATGGGCATTTTTATCATCTCACCTGCGGACAAAGCGGGGCTGCTGTATACCCCTCCCGATCAGCTGAAAGCGCTGTGTACCCCTTACGATCCGCTATTGCTGAACTACCGCTGGCTGCTGAGCGACCCTCGCATTACAACGCTGAGCGTAGGACCATCTACGGTAGAAGAACTAGACTGGCCGCTACAGGTTGCCGGGATGGATGGGCCGCTGACAGACGCGGAGAAAGACGCGATCGCCCGGTTGGAAGCACAGCAGCACAGCGCATTGGGAAGCGATCGCTGCGCCCAGTGCCATGCCTGCTTGCCCTGCCCGGAAAATATCAATATCCCCGAAGTGCTGCGGCTGCGAAACTTAGCCGTTGCCTACGACATGAAAAGCTTTGGTCAGTATCGCTATGGCATGTTCGAGAATGCGGGTCACTGGTTTCCGGGTAGACGGGGCGATCGCTGCACTCACTGCGAAGACTGCCTGCCCCGCTGCCCGCAGCAGCTCGATATCCCTGCCCTGCTGCAAGACACCCACAACCGGCTGAAGGGAAAACAGCGGCGGCGGCTGTGGGAAGAGTAGCCTGCGATTGACCTGGCATAGACGGTTTACGTTACTTCATCGCTTATAACCAATCGTCACATCACGAGAATTGTCCTACGTCTTTGGAAGTAGGTGGCAATCACAATATTCACAAATTACAGACTTATGAGAAGACTTATAAACCATTTGGTTCTCACCAGAGAAAAACCGCGATCCTAAACAAACGCGAAGAAATTAAACAGATTACGAATAGACCCTATAAGAAAGGCCCCTATAAGAAAGTTCCTAGAGTAGACAACCTCCTCAGCTAGTTCAATCCACAGAGACTCATTTATGACCTCCATCCAGCATCAGCACTTGGCCGATCCTTCTACAGCCGCTGAAGACCGCGTAGCCGTCTTACTTATGGGCTATGGCGAAGTCGAAAGCTACGAAGATTTTGCCAACTACAACGAGCAAGCCCTGAACTTGCTCACAGCCAAGTTTGCGCCGGTACCAACCTGGATATATCCTCCGCTGGCCAAACTCCTGGCCATGTTCGACCTGCATGAGTGGAGCCATCAGCACGGTAACTTTGTCTCGCCGCACAACGCCATTTTTGAAAAGCAGCGAGAAGGCATCGAAACTTGTCTGAAGCAGCGCTGGGGCGATCGCGTCGAAGTGTTCAAAGCCTTTAACTTCTGTGCGCCTCACCTGCCCGAGCAAGTGCTCGAAACTATCAAAGCCCAAGGCTTTACAAAGCTGCTCATCTACCCGCTATTAGTTGTAGACTCCATCTTTACCAGCGGCATTGCGGTAGAACAGGTCAACGACGCGTTGACTAAGCTAGCTGGCCATGGTGAGCACTGGCTAAAAGGCACCCGCTACATTCCCTCTTTTTACAATCAGGAGCGCTATATTAATCTGCTCGCTCAGCTAGTAGAAGAGAAAATCGAAAAAGAGCTGGCCGTTGCTCACCTCCCTTCGCAGACCGGCATTATTTTGCTAAACCATGGCTGCCCTCACAAGGCCAAAGGCTTCACCTCCGGTATTGACGAAAGCCAGAAGCTATACGACGCCGTCCGTGAAAAGTTGATTTATAAGTATCCGCTGATTTCTATCGGCTGGATGAATCACGACACGCCGCTGATTGACTGGACCCAGCCAAACATGAACGTCGCGGGTCAAAACGTGATTGATTTGGGGGCCACTGCGCTATTGATGATGCCGATCGGTTTTGCCACTGAAAACCATGAGACGCTCTTAGATGTAGACCACATCATCCATCAGCTACGCAAGAAAAACCCCCAGGTTACCTTCGTGCAAATGGACTGCGTCAACGACCATCCAGACTTTATGCAGATGGTTGCCGACTGGGCAGACACTCACATCCAGGCTCTGTTAGAGTCTGCGCCTGTCACGGTGAATGCCGAGTTGCGAGACGCCATTCGCGAAGCCAACATCGATCATGACCATGACCACAGCCACGGCCATGGCGCGCATCATAACCATCACGGCCACGAAGCACATGCTCACGCCAGTGCCCATGTAAAGAGTCACAGCCACGACAAGAGTGCGCATCACGATCACGAGCATCACAGTCAGGAGCACCATAGTCACGATGCTAGCGAGCAGCATGCGCATCATCACTAGTGCAGCCGTCTAGCTTTACTCAAAGCCAGCCCCTGGGAACTCCTCGCCGAACACCCCAGGGGCTTTGCGCTGCCAACCTACTGCAAAAATCATTATCCTATAAGCACATCTATCAAATTTTCCTGACTTCATGGACCTGCTCCTTCGCCGCCGTGTCAAACGTCCCTTTCTATGGCTATGCGGACTCGGTGCACTCGGCGTCATTGCCGCTATCGTCATTGGGGTCTCTGCTGCTCGCCGAGGCCCAGACTACGATCTCGAAGCTTTGACCGTGCCTGTGACCGCGACCGAACTCACGGTTCGCATTACCGCCAGTGGCACAGTAGAGCCTATTCGCACGGTGAACCTCAGCCCCAAGTCGGCAGGTACTGTGCAGGAGCTGTTTGTGGAGCAGGGCGATCGCATTACCCAGGGCCAGCTGATTGCCCGCATGGACAGCGACCAGCTAAACGCTCAAATTATCCAAAACGAGGCGAGCGTGGCTGAAGCCCGCGCTCAGCTACAGGATGCGATCAACGGTGCTTCTGGCACAGACATTGCCCAGGCTGAGTCGGCGGTAGCAGCTGCCGAGGCTCAGCTGACCGACGCCAGGTCCAGGCTACAGCTATCCGAATCAGACCTGGCAAGAACCCAAAGCCTGTACGACCAGGGCGCGGTATCCCGTAGCGATCTGGACCGGGCAATTAGTGAAAATAGAAGCGCGGCGGCAGGTATTGATCAAGCGATCGCCCGTATAGACGAAGCCGAACAGCGCCTGATAGATCAGCAAGATGGCAACGATGCGGAAACCATCGCTCAGGCAGAGGCCAGGCTTACCAGGGCTCAGGGACAACTGCAAGCTGTAGAAGTCCAGCTGAGTGATACAGAAGTCCGTGCCCCTTTCGACGGCATTGTGACCCAGCGATTTGCCTCTGAAGGGGCCTTTGTAACGCCCACAGCAACTGCTTCAGATGTAACGTCGGCGACCTCGACGGCGATTATTGCGATCGCCAGTGGCCTGGAAGTCATCGCCGAAGTCCCCGAAGCCGACATCAGCAAAATCAGCGTTGGTCAGTCGGTAGAAGTTCAGGCCGATGCCTATTTGGAAGAGACCTTTGAGGGGGAAGTAAGGCTGATTGCACCCGAGGCGATTGAACAGCAAAACGTAACGGTGTTTCAGGTACGTGTTCAGCTACTGACGGGCATCGCTCAGCTGCGGTCGAATATGAATACAAACGTCACGTTCCTGGGTGACAGACTAGAAGAGGCTCTGGTAATACCGGCAGTGGCTGTGATCACACAGGGGGGTGAAAGCGGCGTGCTGGTGCCGGGTGAAAATGGACGAGCAGAGTTTGAGCCTGTGGTGCTGGGTGCACCGACGGGCGATCGCATTCAAATTCTTGACGGACTGGATGAAGGCGATCGCGTCTTCATCGATCTGCCGCCCGGCCAAAGCCTGGAGAACCTGACCTTTGGCCGGGGTTAGGGACGATTACATACTACGAACCGTCGCCTCTCCGTCTTTTACTTCACCAATGAGCACTTCACTGGTCAGCCCTACAAATAGACCATTCTCCAACACACCAGGAATGTTGTTGATGTCTTTTTCCATATCCGCTGGGTTGTCGATGCCGCTGAATGTCACATCGAGCACCATGTTGCCCTGGTCGGTAATCACAGGGCCGTCTTTGGCAACGCCCATGCGCATTTCTACCTTGCCGCCCATCTTTTCTAACGCGCGAGTCACAGGCGCGACCGCCATTGGCAGCACTTCTACAGGGAGGGCAAAAATGGTGCCAATTTTGTCGCTTAGCTTAGAGCTATCGACCACCACCACAAATCGTTCAGCCAGGCCGTCTACCACCTTTTCACGGGTGTGAGCCGCACCGCCTCCCTTGATCAAATTCATCTGAGGGTCAACCTCATCCGCACCGTCAATTGCGATATCGATATGGTCTACTTCGTCGAGCGTCGTCAGCGGAATGCCGTGCTGCTTGGCTAATACAGACGCCTGAAAAGACGTAGGAATACCTTTGATGTCTTTTAGTTCGCCCGAGGCAAGGCGCTCACCGATAAACTGAATGGCAAAAGCTGTCGTTGAGCCGGTTCCTAGCCCCACAATTGTGCCAGACTTGACCTGCGCGGCGGCAGCGCGGCCAACCTCTTGCTTCATCAGTTTGACGGGATCCATGGACGGGTTTCTCCTAAAAAATGTGTATTGATGCGTCGGTTTCTAGCATGATGGATCGCGGTTAGAAAGCAAAGTGCAGATTGCGATAGAGGAGAATCGGGCGTGAATCCACAGCATCTCGGCGAGCAGCGCATCTGGTACTGGCGGGGCTGGCGAGTTCGCTATACCCACCTGGTCAGTAGCACGCAAGCACAAAACAAGACACCACTCTTACTCATTCATGGTGCGGGTTCTAGTCTGGAACAGTGGCGAGAGAATCTGACGGCTTTTGCAAAAGAGCGCCCCGTATACGCCTTAGACCTAATTGGCTTTGGTGGTTCGCAGAAAGTTGCTACAGCAATAGATACAGACCTGTGGGTTGCTCAAGTTGCCGACTTCTGGCGAGCATTTTTGCAGCGGCCTATGATTTTGATGGGGCACTCGCTGGGCGCTTTGGTGGCACTACAAAGCGCCACCAGCCACGCGGATAAGGTGGATCGATTGATTATGCTGACGTTGCCAGCGGCCAGGCAAGAACTCGCGGGGTCAGCAGCCAAAATCGGCGCGGTGGTGGAAGGGTGGTTTGCAACGCCGCTATTGATTCGACCTTTGTTTAGGCTGGTGCGATCGCCCTGGTTAATCCGCAAGGCGCTAGGAGCGATCGCTCAGGACCCCGAAAAAGTCGACGATGCCCTGGTTAATAGCTTTGTAAGGCCTACGCGCGATCGCGGCGCGGCGCGGATGTTTTGCTATCTGGTGAAGTCGCGAACATCGCCAGCCTTCAGCCCCAAAACAAAAGATCTGGTGCCGCTGTTAACCATGCCGACGCTACTGCTGTGGGGAAAAAGCGATCGCATTATTCCAATTACCTGGGGCCGCTATGTCAACACCCTCACACATCGCATCACTTTCATGGAGGTAGAAGGTGCAGGACACTTCTTCTACGACGAGCAGGCGAGCGAGATGCATGACCTCATTGAGCGCTGGCGATCTGGCCAGCTACCGCCCACCAATGATGTCTCGCAAAAACAGGCGTGATCCCTAGTTTTATCTGTTCCTTTGGACGGGTATCCCTTTAGGAATATTCTCTGCCTAGAGCAATAGGTATTTATTACTGATTGATGCGAATGTTAAGGAGTTTTAATACAACGTTACTAAACATTATGTCTTTTCAAACTGTTCAACTTCCTTCTGGCCGCTGGGGCATTTTTAACGGCAAGCGGTTGCTGCTTACCGTAGGCAGCCAGGAAACCCTTGATATGATTCTAAGGCAGCTGACCACCAAGCAAATTCCTGTCAGAGTGGTTGCCGAATAAGCCAAAAGCTACTTAGGCACAAAAGCTTTGAACTGCTGCCGCCGTTGCTGCCAGTGACGAATAGATTGAGCCTGACGCGCGGCACGAGACTGGGGTGCAGGTTCACGATCACTTAGCAAACAGGCGGTAGGCTTTTTGAACCGTTTTGAGTTGAACGGCTCACGCGTGAGGCAGTAGGTGAGCTCACCGTAGTGCCCTTCCAGGCTCATCGCGCGTTCTAGCTCGTCTATCGACTGAAATCTTTGAGCCGCCTCGGGAGCCAGCATTCGGCTCAGAACGTGATGCATATGGTCGCTCACCTGAACAGATTCTTGCCAGCGTAAGTTCTGACCGTTGGCTGAGGTCGCAAAGTCCAGTGGTGAGCAGCCCGTCAGCAGGTATAGGCAAGTGACACCAAGGCTGTAGATATCGCTAGCAGGTACGGGTTGGCCTGCTAGCTGTTCGGCAGAAGCATAGCCAACGGTGCCACTGCTGCGTTTCGGCTTACTATCCTGTGAGTCTTTGATGTATCGGCACACCGCGCCAAAGTCGATCAAAACTAGTTTTTGGTCGCTGGTTCGGCGAATGATGTTAGCGGGCTTGATGTCTAAATGCAGCAGGTTGTGGCGATGAACATAGCGGATGATGGGCAGCATACCGCGCAAGAATTCTTTGACCTGGGTTTCGTTTTTGGGACCGTCGCGATGCAGTTCTTGGTTGAGAGTAAGACCCGGAATATGCTCTTGAACCAGATAAAACTGACCTTTATCTACAAAGTGGTCGAGTAGGCAGGGCATTTGGTTATGTTGACCAACACGCGCCATAATCCGCGCTTCTTTTTGAAAGCGACGCTGGTTGTGTTCAGCCTGTAGCTTCTCATTTTGAGGGCTGGTTCCTGAGGCTTCTCGCTTGTAGCGCAGCTGCTTGATAACGCAGGGCTGCACGTGACTAGCGGTTACTTCGTTCGCTAGATATGCAGTGCTAAAGCCACCCCGTCCAATGCGCTTGATAATTTCAAACCGACCTTTGAATCGATTTTTGAACGGCGGATTTTGGGTTGCCACGCTCTGAATAACGGTTGAGTCAGAATGCTGATGGGTAGCTGCGGCTGTGTGAGGAAGCGAAGAGGTCATAGCGATGCGTGTATCTGCGTATAAAAAAGACTGCATGTTCCGATAGTGGCCGCAGAATTACGTAGATGGCTACCGCATTGTTCTAGTCTTCAAATAAGTGGGCGGGTTGGTAATGAAAAGCTAAAGGTGCTGCCAACATTTTCCTGACTGCTGACGGTGATTTGCCCGCCTTGCAGTTCTACTAGTCGGCGGCATATGGCCAGCCCAATGCCAGAACCACCAGAGGCGCGATCGCGTGACCTATCTGCTCGCCAAAACCGCTCAAACACGTGGGGAATATCTTCTGACGCAATGCCGATGCCTGTATCTGTCACGGCAACCCACACAAAATCAGTCCCCTCCGCTGATTCTGTAAAGGCGTGGACATTGACTTCACCTGTGGTTGTGTGGCGCAGTGCGTTACTTAGCAAGTTTACGATGATCTGCTCGATGCGAGCTGGGTCGCCCCATACGGTGGGCAGCTTGTCTGGGAGTGTGGTGGTAATTTGTAAGGAATCTATGCCCAGGAGCTGATCGGCAAAGCGATCGCTCACCTGAGTCATCAAAGGTGTGATCGCCACTTCCTGCGCCTCAATCGGCAAATAGCCTGACTCTAGCTTGGATAGCTCTTGCAAGTCATTCACCAGCCGCTGTAGCCGTTCCGTTTCGCGAATCAGTCGGCCATAGGTTTGAGTGTCTGGTGCGATCGCCCCATCCGCCAGCCCTTCCAAATAGCCTTTTACAATCGTCAGCGGCGTCCGTAGCTCATGGGTCAAATCGCCCACCAGCTCGCGGCGGCGCTGCTCCACCCCTTCCAAATCGTTCGCCATCCGGTTGAAGCTATGGCCTAGCCGGTTGAATTCAGGAATCTCTAACGGTGGCACCCGCGACGAAAAATCGCCCGCTGCAAACTGCTTAGTTACCGTCTCCATGCGCAGCAGCGGCTTGATAATCCGCCGCGATAGCCAGTAACTTACGCCGCCTGCCGTAACGCCGCCCAGCACTATCGACCACATCGTGCCACGCACCCAAGAATCCTCAAACCCTTGTAGCAGCTGGCCTTTTACCTGCTGAATCAGTACGCCTTCGCGCTCCATACGCTCTAGCGTGACCACAAAATAACGAGGCGTATACAGGCGGCTCACTGTCGCCAGTGCGCTCACCGCCACTGCCAGCACAATCAGCTGCGACACTAGCAGGCGGCTGCGCAACGTCGTTTTTGAAGCGCCTGTTGATCGCTTCAGCAATGGAGACTGAGCCCTCGTGTTGTTGTTGTACTTGTTGTTGTATTTTTTACCTTCGTCAGTCTTCAAAGCGGTACCCCACACCTACAACCGTTTTGATAAAAGTCGGTGCAGACGGATCGGGTTCTACCTTTTTCCGCAATCGCGCAATGTGCGTATCTACAACACGTTCATCTCCAAAAAAGTCACTTCCCCAAAGCTTTTCGATTAGCTGCGCCCGGTTCCACACCCGCCCTGGATAGCTTAGGAACGTCGCGAGCAAATCAAATTCTAACGGCGTCAGCTCCAGCGCAGATTTTTGGGATGTTCCATCAAGTGTGCTTGATTTTACCGCTGACTGGGCATCCTCTGCGTCAGACGCTATGGCGGATGGACCATTGGAGGTTAGTTCGTTTGACGGTTTGTTTACTAGGATCGTTTGGCTAGCCGTACGCTGGTTAATATCTACAGTAAAATGGGCCGTCTGGTAGGTGGTTGTGGGCGTAGCGGTCTCTCGCAGGCTCCGCCTGAGTACCGCGCGAACCCTGGCCACTAGCTCCCTAGGGCTAAATGGCTTCACCATATAGTCATCCGCGCCTGTTGAGAGGCCAATGATGCGATCTAGCTCTTCCCCCTTGGCTGTGAGCATCATGATGTAGGGATCTTTTAGCGCCGTTTGCTGACGGATTCTGGCGCAGACTTCTAGGCCATCCAGGCCCGGTAGCATCAGATCTAGAATGATCAAATCTGGCTGAATCGCTTTGAATCTTTCCAAGGCGGTGTTACCATCCCGGCACACGTGACAGCTAAATCCCTCCTTGGACAAATAGAGCTGGATGAGTTCGGCGATATCTGCCTCGTCTTCCACTATCAAGATGTCCATAGCTGGGCTCCTTTCAGCATAGTTATTGAGTAAAGATAACGGTATTCTTCTGTGATGAGCAGAATGCGCCCATCAAAACTGTCTGCATCCTTATTTCCTTGACCTTACCTCGTTAGAAAATTCAGCGTTCTGTGTGAATGCACCCCTCTATGTCTGCACTTACTTTTGAAACTTTATCAGCAGAGCTGACTCAGGCCCTTGGTGAGCAGCGAATGATACCACCCAAAACGGTAGCCAGGTGCACCCTGGGTCGCAACAAAGTATTGGTGCTCGTAGAGTTTCCCCTAGACAGTGCTAAGGCAGAAGCCTTCGCTTCGCAAACGCTAGGCTGGCTAGAGCAAAACTTGCGCGATCGCTTTGACACCAAAGGCCTGCCCGATGAGGTTGCTGATATTTCTGCAGATACTGAAGGCATTACGGTGCAGCTGTATCTGAAGCACCAGAGTGAGGCGAAACCTTTCACAATGTGCTCATTCACCTGGAAGGTGGGCGATGGATTTGATGAGTTATTCGGCTCGCCTGCTGAGTCGGCCTATAGCGAGACGAATCAGGCTGGACTTGCTGACGAAACGCGTAATGACACAAGTCTTGAAGACATGTTTGGCACTGAAGATGAGCCATCAGCTGCGGGTGAGCTAGATGCTGAGGATGAAAGTAGGCGATCGCAGCTAGAGGACAACAACGATCTGTTTTCCCTCACGCCGTCTACGCCGCCCGTACCACCCCCTCCCTCTACAGACCTTATCCTGCCGGACGTAGTATCAGATCCTCTCCCAGATATCTTGCCAGAGGGCGAAGAAGAACGAGTTCTACTGGAGCTGGGTGACGATGACCTACAGCTAGATGGCGATGACTTACCCTTAGACTTGGACGTCGATGATGATAGTGATATTGAGGATAGCCTTGACGAGCCGCTACTTGACGAGCCGCTAGCGGAGAGTCTGTTAAGTGACAATGCAGAAGGCGCTACGCTAGCAGCTGACCTGATTACCGACTCAGACTTTGACCCGGCTTTAGCTGCCGATACTGAGCTAACCGGGGCCAGTTCAGACCCCAGTCCTGATTTTCTGGCTGACGCAGAGTTGGGCTTGAACCTACAGTCACCCGACGAACAGGTAGGCGATTTATTTGCCAGCAGCAGCGGAGCAGACCTAGATGCAGACTTATCGGCAGGTCTTCCGCGTACCCAATTTACGACTGATGGGTCCACAGATTTTTCGCTCCCTGGAGAAGCCCCAACTCTAGACTCTGCAGAGCTAGATTTACCGTCAGTGGATCTGCCAATTGTCGTGCCGCCTAGTAGTGCGGGTGACGCTTCCGATTTTTTTGAACTCTTACCTTCAGAAGACCTTTCGGAGAGCCCTTCTGAAACAATTGATGAAACCACAATTGACGACTCGTTTCTTAGCAGCGAATTGGAAATGGCTGCTACCGAAACAGCTACTACCGATCAAACAATCGCAGCCGACGAGCAGACAGAAACACCGGAGCTGACAGAAGAAGACGTTACAGAGCCTGTTAATCCAAAGCTAGACACCACAGAACTGGACGACGTTCCAGCACAAAGCGCTATAAGTCTGGAGACTACAGAAAGCCTAGAGACTACAGAAAGTCCAGATGATATAGAACCAGTCATTACAGAACAGTTCCTCACAGAGCCAGAGATTACAGAGCCAGAAATTGCAGAGCCAGAAATTGCAGAGCCGGAAATTGCAGAGCCGGAGATTACAGAACAGTTCTTCACAGAGCCAGAAGCTTTAGAACCAGAGATTGCAAAGCCAGAAGTTTTAGAACCAGAGATTGCAGCACTGGGAATTACAGAACCGGAGACTACAGAACAGTTCTTCACAGAACCAGAAATTGCAGAACCGGAAATTACAGAACCGGAGACTACGGAACAGCTCTTCACAGAATCAGAAATTGCAGAACCGGAAATTACAGAACAGACGGTTGAAGAAAATGAAACCGTTCTAGACGTTGAAAATCTGACCACTCAACTGCCGACAACCGAGCCATTGCCATCCCTGGCCGACGAGGAATTAGTACCTTCTGAAGAAATCACTCTCCATGGTTACGAACCCAGTACAGATAATGCAGAACTAGGTGAGGCGGATGACGACTACGAAGTTGATAGCTATGCAGCCGACCTGTACGCAGAAGCTCCAACTGAAGTAGATTCCGCCGAAGACACTTATGAAGATGACCCTACCTATTACCTGGAAAGTGATCGCGGCGATGACGCTTCAGAAGACTACGAAGATGTTGCCCTTGTAGATGAACTAGAGATTCAAAGACAGCGTGAACAGTGGCAGCAGTGGCAGCAACAGTCATCTAAGGGAAATCCATTCGTCGTCTTTGGCGCAGTCGGCTTTTTATTGCTTTGTGTAGCGGGCTATTTTGTTACTCGCCCATGCACCATTGGCTCGTGCGATCGCATCGAAACCGCCAGAACCCAGGGCAACGCAGCCATTGACAACTTGGGGCCCAATAGCTCCCTCAACGAAGTCAATGAAGCAAAAGAACAAGTCAAAGCCTCTATTCAGCTACTAGAGCCAATTCCCCCCTGGTCTTCTCACCGTGATGAAGCTCAGTCAATTTTGCCAGGGTACGAGCAGCAGCTATCAGCTCTAGATTTGGTCAGCACTGCCCAGCAAAAGGCCTATAGCGCAGCAGTGCAATCCCAAAACCCACCGCACTCTACAGAAACGTGGCAAGAGATTGCCGATCAGTGGCGGGCGGCCACCACCGACCTATCCAACGTGCCACTGGATAGCCCTGTGCGTCCCCTTGCCGAGCGCAAGCTGGTGGAATATCGGACTAATCTCTCCACAATTTTGGTGCGTGTACAAACCGAATCCGGTGCGGAAGTGAGCCTGCGGCAGGCCCAACAGGCTGCAAAAGATGCTACACAGAAAATGCCCGAAGCCAATACGTTAGAAGCGCTCGAAGCCGTACTGCAGGATTGGGAAAGCGCCGTTGCAAATTTGCAACGTATTCCCCAGGGCACCAAGGCCTATGCCGACGCTCAGCTGATTCTGCCAGAGTATGAAGAAAAACTTCTAGAAATCAGAACGCGCGTAGAGCAAGAGCGTAATGCCCAGCGAATTTTAGAGAGAACCGAGCAGCTAGCAACTGACGCAGAAAGTGCTGAAAATGAAAGGCAATGGATTACCTCGGTTGGGCTCTGGAACCAGGCCATCATCCAGATAAAAGAAGTTCCACCTTCGTCGATAGAAGCCAATAACGCCCGCTCACTGCTGACAACCTACACAGGCTCACTAGAGGCGGCACAAAACAACATGGAGGTCGCCCTGCGGTTTGAGCCTATCGAACCTAGCTTCTATCTGGTATGTGGCCTCAATACCGTACAAAAGTGTAGCTAC
The DNA here is from genome assembly GCA_038531675.1 of Cyanobacteria bacterium J06581_3. Lineage (GTDB taxonomy): Bacteria > Cyanobacteriota > Cyanobacteriia > Phormidesmidales > Phormidesmidaceae > Phormidesmis. Next base: position 84,200 of record JBCBBK010000014.1, on the reverse strand, counting down.
TCTCTAGAAGCTGGCAAGGTGCGCCTAGACTTATTTGAAGGGTATGACGCGGTCATCAACGAATCGATTACCCCACCTCCCCAGCGCACAGGACTGGACTCAGACGCTCAGCTCGTTAGTCAAAGTAATCGCCTCCTTCAGCAGGTGACGCTACTGAGCACTCAGTCACAGGTTCCCGTTGAACTGTACGACGCGGAAGGACAGTTTCTGGCTCGCTATCGTCCAGATCTAGATGGGTTTGTACGGCAGTAAAGTGTCAATAACAGGACCCTCTATCCAGGCACTACTAGCTGCATTGCTGGGGTGAAAAACTGCCGGGCAATGCCGTAGGTGGCAATCAGTGAGGCAATTAGTGTGGCGATCGCCAGCATAAACATAATCAAAATCTGATATATCGCGGCAACTAATGGGTCTGCGCCTGCCAATAGCTGGCCTGTAATCGTGCCTGGCAGCGTCACTAGCCCGACCACCATCATGGCGTTAATCGTAGGAATCAGGCCTGCCTTGATGGCCGCTTTGCGGTAGGCGGCGATCGCCTGCGCGGGCGTCGCCCCCAAACTCAAGTGAGTCTCAATTTCGATGCGATTATTGCGCAGGGCGCTTACCAGGCGCTCACCCGCAATCGAAGCTGCCGTCATCGCGTTACCCAGCACAATCCCGGTCAACGGAATCAGATAGCGGGGGTCGTACCAAGGGTCGAGGTTAATGACCAGCAAGCTGACATATGCCATCGTCACCAATCCGCTGGTAAATATCGCCAGCCAAACCCACTTCAGCAGCCTGGGCAGCTCTTTATCGATACGGTTACGAGCGACAACAGCGGCAATAGTCGCCATTAGCAGCAGCACGGCAATGACGGCAGGCCAGTCGCTGGCGAATATAAACGAGAGAAAAACACCGACAAAAAGCAGCTGTACCAGCGTTCTAAAGGTGGCGATCGCCAGGGTCTTTGCCAGTCCTAGTCGCTGCCAGCTGGCAATACCGATTGCGATCGCCATCAGACCAACGGCCCAAATCATACCAATCGCATCGGGTTGAATCAGGTTATCCATATCGGTGCAGATTCATGGCGGCGATAATCTCTATCAGGCGGTCCAAATCAAGCGGTCTAAAGTTTTTTGTATTTTTGTATACTACAATAAACAAGCGGCATACAGAAGCTGTAGAGCATTGACAGCTCGTTTTGCCAGCCAGTCTGAACGTTATAAGTTAGCGCCCCTATGACCGACTTCACCGTGCCCGGTAACCTCCCCGGAGAGGCTTCTACCCATCGCTACGATTGGCGGGCAATCGCAAAATACTATCGTCGTCGCCCTCTCATTGTCCTATGGCGTACCCTATCTGTTTCCTGGATGCTCGGCACCTTTGCGCTGGGCCTGCTGAGTGACCATCTATTTGGCCGCACCGTCGCCAATCAGGAACGCCGTGCGGTTAAGCTACGCAAAATTCTTACCCAGCTCGGTCCTACCTTTATCAAGGTCGGTCAGGCACTCTCTACACGCCCCGACCTGATTAAGCCTAGCTTCTTAGAGGAACTGATTAAGCTTCAAGACCAGCTGCCGCCCTTTTCTAGCGAGATTGCTCGGCAGATCATCTACGACGATTTGGAACGTCTGCCAGAGGAGATTTTTAGCTTTTTCTCCCCAGAACCAGTCGCAGCGGCCAGCCTGGGCCAAGTGTACAGAGCACGGCTGTACAGCGGTGAAGAGGTCGCAGTCAAGGTTCAGCGGCCTAACCTGATGCCCATTATCTGCCGAGATCTGTACATTTTGCGATGGGCAGCAGGCTGGCTAGCACCTCTGCTACCCCTAAACCTGGGTCACGACCTGTCGCTGATTGTCGACGAATTTGGCAGCAAGCTCTTCGAAGAAGTCGACTATCTGAACGAAGGCCGTAACGCCGAGCGATTTGCCGACAACTTTAAAGACGAGCCGCTGGTAAAAGTCCCTTCCATTTACTGGTCCTACTGCAGCGCTCACGTGCTGACCATGGAGTGGATCAACGGATTTAAGCTCACCGATACCGAGCAGGTAAAAGCAGCAGGCCTGGTCTCTAACGACCTGGTCGAAATTGGCGTCTCCTCCGGACTCCGGCAGCTGCTAGAGTTTGGCTTTTTCCACGCGGACCCTCACCCTGGCAACCTGTTCGCCACCCCAGATGGACGCATGGCCTACATCGACTTTGGCATGACCGACCAGCTAGACCAGGTTACAAAAGAAACATTGGTTGATTCGGTAGCCCATCTGATTAATCGCGACTACGAAGATCTCGCTAAAGACTTTGTGAAGCTGGGCTTCTTGACGCCCGATGTAGACATGCGTCCGTTAGTCCCAGCTCTAGAAGAAGTTTTTCAAGATGCGATCGGAGCTAGCGTTGGCGACTTTAACTTCAAGTCCATTACCGACAAATTCTCCGAGGTAATGTACGAGTACCCCTTCCGAGTGCCTGCTAAGTTTGCGCTAATTATTCGCTCTCTGGTGACTCAAGAAGGCCTGGCACTTAGCCTGGATCCAAATTTCAAAATTGTTGAAATTGCCTATCCCTATGTGGCCCGCCGCTTGCTAACCGCAGAAACCCCAGCCCTGCGTCGTCGGCTGATTGATGTGCTGTTTAAAGGCGGTAAGTTTCAGTGGCAGCGGCTGGAGAACATGCTGCAAATTGCCCAGTCCGACCAAAGTTTTGACATTATCCCTACAGCTGGCATGGGTATTCAGTTTCTGATGACAGAAGAAGGCCAGTATCTGCGCCGTCAGATACTGCTAGCGCTTACCGAGGACAATCGCCTGCACACCGAAGAAGTCCAAAAGCTGTGGAGCCTGATCAAAGACGACCTGCAGCCCAATCGCCTGCTCGGCGCAGCTTGGGATGCGCTGGCTGATTTCTCGAAAGCGAGGGCCGTTTCACTGGTCCCCCCAGAGATTGCAGGTGCCCTTCAGCTCACCGCTAGTCGCTAGTTTGTGCTGATCTTCGGCGCTTGCTGATCTTCAGCGTTAGCGAGCAGTAGATTGGTATAATCAAATTTAACAATTGTTCATATATACAGGCCCCCATGTACTACCCGCAGACACCGCCTTACTTCATGCTTGCCGCAGGGCTGTTCATTGCAATCACATCTGGATTAGCGTTTTCAGCGGTGCTCAAAGAAGCCATCGGTGACTGGTACAAAAAACGGTCTACCCGATCTATTTCCAAGCTTCAGGGATTGGATATTCAGCTGCCTTTTACGGGGATCTGTCTGGGTAGCTGCGTATTTCTGGCCTCTGGGATGTGCATCTTTGGCTTTACACCCAAGATTGCTTACCTGATGGCATCACCGTTAGTCTTTCTCAGCGCATGGCTGATATGGACACAGCTCAAGAACAATTTGGTACTTCTTGAAAGCGGTAATCCCCGAGCGTTTGAGCTAGATATTTAATGGCACTGGTCATGCAGAGCTTTGGCGACACTACTGTTGCGCTGCACGTAGGGTCTCAATTTGCTCAATTTGCGTCTGCGCGTTGTTGGCCCACTGTGAATTGCCTTGGGCAATGTATATGTTTGCAGCCGTCTGCAGCTGTGCTTGGGCTTCTTCGTAACGGCTGAGATCGGCGAGGGCGAGGCCGGTGGCGTAGTGAGCATGGCCAAACATCGGCTGTAGCTCGAAGGCACGGGTGAAGGCGATGATTGCTGTTTCGGGGCTGTTTTGCCGAATGAATGATATGCCCAGGTTGTAGTGGGCTTCTGGGTAGTTATCGTCGAGGGCGATCGCATTTTCAAATGCTTGCTGCGCCTCACGGAACTTTCCCTGCTCCTGATAAATAAGCCCAATATGATAGTGAGATTCCGGTGCGTTGGGGCTGTAGGTAATGGCTCGCTTGAAGGCGTCAAAGGCAGCCGTTTGGTCGCCCTGTCTGGCCCTGAGCAGCCCAATATTGTAGTGAGTGATGCCCTCTTCGGGCTGTAGTGCCAATGCCCGGTTTAGGTAGTCATCTGCCTGGTTTAGGCTACCGCCTTCTAGCAATGCTGCGCCCAGGTTCACATAGGCCAACACAAAGCCTGGATCGGCCTGAGTGGCTTCCCAAAACGCAGTGGCAGCCGCCTGTAGCTGGTTGTTTTGGCGCAGGGCGAGGCCCAGGTTGTAATGGGCCGGTGCAGAATTAGGATTCAGACTCGCGGCCTGCTCGAACGCAGCGATCGCGGCAGCGATATCTCCCTGGCGAATAAATGTAATCCCTTCTGTCAGTGCCCTATCTGCATCTGCATTTTGCTTGATGCGTGCGGTCTCAGGCGGTATTGTATTCGACTTTGTCTCTGGCTTCGTCTCTGGCTTCGTCTGCGAATGGGCAGGTAGAAGACTGGCTTCGGCTTCGCTGTGAGGGTGTAGGGCACTTACTCCCATACCCATAGAAGCCAACAGTACCAGACAGGCTCTGGAGTGGTTCAGCCGTTTCATGAGATGTCTTTTAGCGTTCACAATGCAAAGGAAGGGGGAGAGAAAACGTTAGGCCGACAGTAGATATGCACACCACAAATGTATCTGAATCCGTACATTTACTAACAGCGGCTGTGACACAAATATCTAATTGATACAACTAGTTTTGTAGATACGTTGTTAGTAAATATGGGTATTCTGTTGCATATATTCAAGCTCACGTGGCATGGCAAACATTAGAGGTGCCGCTGCCAAAGGCGTTTGTATCTACCTGAAAGTCTGTGAAGAAAAGCCTGTGAAAAAAAGTCCGCGCAAGTCTCATAGACAAAGGGCATTTCGAAAAGCATTTCCTGTTGTTTGGAAAGTATCGGCCATATCTGCGATCGCAGCAGGTGTGGGCTTTAGTATGTTGGGACCAGCCAGGTATAGTGCGATCGCCACAGAACTACTGCCTGGCCTTTCATTCGGTAAAAAGACCACTATAGACGAGCGCGCGCAGGCGAACCTACCCAGCCAGCTCTATCACTTTTCGATGGCGATCACTGGTGGACAGGCAACTGTTCCGGGGCTGGCCGACTATCGACGTTTTGAGGTGGTCTTGACCACTAAGCATATCGCTGAGGACAGCGGACCCAGAGTGATTTTGCGCCTTCAGCAGGCGGGCGGCTACCAACCTGTTTATGAATACACACAACCGCTCACGAACGACGAATTTTCTGGGCTTTGGCAACAGCTACGCACGTTAGAAGCTGCTCAGCTTGTGAATTCGTCTCCCTATACGGAAGACCAGGATAGTGCTGCGGGGCGAATTGCGAGCACGCCTACCCCTTCGGCGACCTACCAGTTCGAGTTCAAAGACGGCGTGTACGACTACCCCAACAGCTTTGAAGTGCATGCCCCCGAGCAGCTGATCGATCAGCGCTACCAGGCTTTACGGAACGTGATGCTAGGGCTTGTTGCCGAGCGGTTTGGGGATGTTCTAGAGCAGTAGACTGGAAAAGCCGTTGGCCTATTTTGACCGTGGCAAAAAAAGAGATGCGTGTACGATTGAAATAGACACGTACGCCCCGAAACCTTATGGGATCTGCTGATCAAAGTGCGCTTAGTCGGAGTGCTGCTCATAGTTTGGAGCGGCATGCGCTAAAAATTACGCTATGGGGAAACGCAGCGATCGCCCTACTCGGCATTGCCTTTGCGGTTAAAACCCACTCAGAAGCGATTTTTCTTGACGGCGTATTTTCCGGCATCCACTTGGCTATATCGCTGCTGTCGCTTTACATTGCCCGGCTCATTCAACGCCCCGGCGACGAAGACTATCCCTTTGGCTATGCCCTGTTCGAGCCTTTTTTGAACATGGGTAAGGGGCTTTCTATTGTGCTGGTAGCACTTTTTGCCTTATTTTCTGCGGTGATGGCGTTGCTAGACGGTGGGCGGGCGATAGATGCAGATGTGGCACTGTGGTACGCGCTAATAGCTTCAGCCGGTTGTTTGCTGATGGCACTGTTGCAAAAGCACTTTGCACAGCAAAGTGGCTCGCCTATATTGGAGCTTGACTATAAAAACTGGTTAATAGACGGTGTTATTAGCGGCGCGGTTACGCTGGCGTTTGGCACAATTTTGTTATTGCAAAACACAGCCTGGGAATGGCTGATTCCCTATGCGGACCCTGCGCTTGTGCTGTTGCTGGTGATTGTTGTTTTGCCGCTGCCGCTGCAAACAGTCATTCAAAATGGGCTACAGCTGATGGGCAAAGCGCCGGATGGGTCGCGCTCGGAGCAAGTGGAAGAGATTGTTGGAACGGCGCTAGCATCGGTTCCCCATCAGGAGTATCACATCCGGCAAACCAGTATGGGACGCATGCTGTATGTGCAGGTGTATTTGTGTGTGACGCTAGCCCAGGAAGAGAATTATCAGGCGGGTGAGGTGGATCGGGTGCGATCGCTCATTTACGAGCCGCTGAACGCGCAGTTTCCGTTTTTGGCAATGGATTTGGTGGTGACGTGCGATCGCATTTGGGTCGAGCGAGCAGTCATGCCTGCTTAGGGTGCAACAGACACTGCTGTCATGCTGGCGAGCTCTTCAGGAGCCAGGTGATGGTTCAGCACTTCACCATCACGGAACCACACTACTCGATTAGTCAACCGAGCCACTTCTGGTTCGTGGGTTACCATCACCACCGTAATGCCGCTTCGATTCAGCTCGGAGAAAATGTCAATCACGTCCTGGGTGGTTTGTGTATCGAGGGCACCTGTGGGTTCGTCGGCTAGCAACAGTAGGGGATTGTTGACGATGGCACGAGCGATCGCCACCCTTTGTTGCTGACCGCCCGATAGCTGGTTGGGCCGATTATTTAACCGGTCGCCCAGTCCCACCTTCTTCAAGGCATCTGCAGCTCTCTCTTTTCGCTCAGCCGAGCGCACGCTAGCATACATCATCGGCTGTTCTACATTCTCTAGGGCCGTCAAATGAGAGAGTAAGTGAAACTGTTGAAACACAAAGCCAATTTTTCGGTTGCGAATGTGGGCTAGCTCATCTTCGGGTAGCTGTGCCACATCTTGCCCATCAAACAGATACTCGCCGCCAGTGGGCTGATCTAGGCAACCAATCATGTTCATTGCCGTCGATTTCCCAGAACCCGATGGCCCCATAATCGAGCAGTATTCACCGCTGTTGATGGTCATGTCCACATTCCACAGGGCACGGACTTCGGTATTGCCCATACCGTAGACCTTCGTGATTTGATTGAACTGGATTAGCGCAGACATATTTCAAAACCCTTACGCACTTCATCTTACGCACTTCTTAAGGCAACAATCGGATCTAGCCGAGCTGCCTGCCGAGCTGGAACCACACCAAAGAACAAACCAATACTGCCAGAAACCCCAACGGCCAGAACAACTGCGCTCATAGCAACCCCTGCTTCAAACGGGCTAAACGCCGCAATCAGAAAAATACCGCCTGCGCCAACCCCTGTGCCCACCACGCCGCCAATGGCTGAAAGAATAACAGATTCGATTAGGAACTGACCCAGAATATCTTTTTGGGTCGCGCCGATAGCTTTGCGTAGGCCAATTTCTTGGGTGCGCTCGCGCACGGACACCAGCATGATGTTCATAATGCCGATACCGCCAACAAAGAGGGAGATAGAGGCGATCGCTGCCAACATCAGCGTCAGCGCCCCGGTCACCGTATCTGCAATATCCAGGAGTGTCTCCTGACTCGAAATATAAAAATCATCATTATCGGTAATGCCATGACGCAACCGCAGCAGGTTCGTCAGCTGAAACTCCGCTGTGGCCATCTCCTCCGGGCTAGCAGCCGACACCGAAATAAAGCCCACGTCAATACCGTAGGGCGACGTCCTCCCCACAATTCGACTTGCCAGCGTTGTAATGGGTATCATCACCGAATCGTCGTAATCCAGCCCCAGGTTAGAGCCCTTCTTTTCCAACACGCCTACGATTTCAAAGGTGGTGCCTTTGATGCGAATTTGCTTACCGAGCGGACTGGCTTGATCAAACAGCTGCTCAGCTAGGGTGCTGCCAACTACCGCCACCAGAGCGTTAGAGCGTTCGTCCAAATCACTCAAAAATCTTCCCTGTGCCACTTCAAAGCTACGCACGTTCAAAAAACCTGGCGTCGTGCCCACAACGCTGCTATTGGTGTTTCGACTGCGATAGCTGATGATGCCCTGCGTCGTTTTCTCAGCAGCAACCGCTGCGATAGAAGGCACCTGAGTGTCCAGCGCTTTGGCATCGGCTAATACCAGCGTGCGAGGAATATCCAGATCGCCTAGCTGCCTGGCTTCCCGATTCCCTGGCACCACAAACAACACGTTTGGTCCCAGGCTTTGTAGCTGACCGTTTACATACTTTTGGGCGCCCTCGCCAATGCCAATCATGGCAATTACCGACGCGTTGCCGATGATGATGCCCAGCATGGTCAGGCTGCTACGCAGCTTGTTGGCGCTGAGCGTTTTGGTTGCCATTTTCAGGCTTTCTGCAAAATCCATAGGACGCCGAAAAAACAGAAGTGTTTGAAGTGAATTGGCTAGTCGCGACGCGTGCTGACCCACCCCGTCGCTGCGCGCCACCCCTCCCAAGAGGGGATTTACTTTTGGCTACGAAGCATGTGTTTAAGCTTCTTAGCCGAGACAGATCCCCTCCATGGAGGGGTGCCCGTAGGGTGGGGTGGGTCCTCTTTAGCCTAGCGAAATCTCACAATCTGTGTGCTTACTCGTCAATCGACTGGTCCCAGGCTTGAAAGCGCCGCACTTTACTTGCGAAACCAGATGCCTTGAACTTTTCCAATTTAAGGGGTGCAGGCTGCACAGAAGGCACCGAAATTCTAAAAGAGAACTCGCTTTCACCCATCGGCACATACTCTATACCCCCCAGGCGGTAGCGATTTTTCATCACCGCATTTCCTTCCGCATCGTAAATACGGCCAAAAATATCCGCATCAGCGACGTCCTTTGCTGAGTTATTGATCGCAGTGCCTTTGACCAAGTAGCAGGTGGCGGCCATAGAAGAACCGCTGGTCGTCAAATTCTCTGCATAGGCCGCATCTGCCGGACACTCTTCAGCGACTAGGTCTTTTAGGGCGATTTGGGTGAGCGCATGAGCAGCGGGCACCCAGCTAAAAAAGAACAGAAGTACGGTCAGTGTGAGCGCGAAAATGCGAGAGCGGAACAAAGAGGTCATAGTAAATGGCTGTGCTAAAAGAGTGGCTCAAGGAGGAAGCTTTCCTAGCTTACCGTGAATCTATAGCTGAGGTGGGTCAAGATCGCACTGCCAGGTAATCTAACAGTGCCTGACGCATAACCCCGACGGGCGCAGGCTGTTCTAGCCAAATTTCGAGCGCCGCTGCCCCTTGCTGCACTAGCATCTCTAGACCGTCGATAGCGACCAGTCCTTGGGCAGCTGCCTGCTGCAAAAAGCAGGTGGGCCTAGGCGTATAGATCAGGTCGTAGGCGATCGCATCCCCTTTCACCAGTGCCATATTCTCATCGCTCAGCGGTGACTGATTGACCTGCGGATGCATCCCAACGGGCGTGGCATTCACCAGCAAATCCGTTTTGGGTAGCTGCGTTGCAAGCTCATCTGTTGTCATTACCTTTAGCTTGCGAGCAATATCAGGCGTCGCGGCCCAGCTTTCTGCAAAAACTGCCAGCTTTTCGGGCGATCGCCCCACCGCGCTGACCCGCTCACAGCCTAACTGCACGCAAGCAGCAACTACGGCTCTGGCCGCGCCCCCATTGCCTAGCACCATCGCCCTGGTATTTTGCCAGTCTTTGTTGAGTGCTTTGAGCGGTGCGAGGAAACCAATCGCGTCCGTATTGGTGCCGCACCATTTAGGCTGTATCCCTGTAGTATCGCGCCAAACGGTGTTAACTGCGCCAATCGCCTTGGCTACGTCTGTCACGTTGTCGAGCAGGGGGATAATGCTTTGCTTGTGCGGAATGGTGATGTTGAACCCGCGCAGGTCGATGGCGGCAAAACCGGCGATCGCTTCTCGAAGATTTTCTGGTGCAATAGGAAACGGTAAATAGGTGTAGTCAGGACGCTTCCCGTCGCCTTGCTGCTGCAGATGTGCGATCGCCGCGTTGTGCATTAACGGTGAAAAAGAATGCTCCACCGGATAGCCAATCACGCCCAGCAGTCGTGTTGTCCCTCGAATCACCATCGCAGTTGTCAAAAAGTTCGCTTCAGTTACGACTGCACTCTATACCATCGGCCCGACTGTCTCAAGGCGGGAAGGTTACCGCCTTGAGACAAGCGTAAGTACATACCAATCCGATGGCCTAAATCGTGGCATAGCCAAAGGTCACATCAAAATCCTGACACCAGATCACAGCGGATTGAAACGCGGAGAGATCGACATCGGCTGGAATCGCATAGCGCTGAGCCCCATTAAACGACTGGACTCGGCCTAGATTTACGTAATCATCAGAGTTGTAGGAGCCTGGCACCGCATCGCGATGGAGCAGCACGAACAGATCAGGGCCAGAATCGGTGCGAAAAGAAGAATCTAGCTCTAAATATCGTTGACCATTTTCTTCAACAATTTGAACACCGCCTGAGGTGGAATGGCCGTCTGCGCCGACAAAGGCGGCACCTAGCTGCTTGTTGTTGGTTGAAAGTTCAACTGGGGCGGCGGCAACTAGCGTGCTTGCGGTATCGACCATAGGGATCGTAGGCGACGGTATGAGCACAGAACGCGCTGACGTGTTGGCTTGCATAGCGGGCTGGTAAGCGAATGCTGCGATCGCAACCGTCAAACCAATGCGCTTAATCTGTTGAATAGGAGAGAGTGTCATTTGGAGTAAGGCCTCAACAAAAGGAGGTGGGCTGAACAACTTGTTGACCTTAGTATGGCCCGCTGGTTTCAGCCGAAAATGATAAACAGATAAGCGTTAACTGAGCCCTCTAAGAGACTTTGGTGTGATTCTCTGAGAAGGCGGGTTAGGAAAATTAGCTCACTCTTCCGTCTTCACTGTCAAAACCTGCGGTGGCGTAGAATCCGCCGGATACAACAAATCGACGTTTACCGTGCGCGTGGTTTGGGGCGCAATGGTCATCTGTGCCAAAGGAGTCCCTTGCTGACCGCGTTTCATCACCAGATGAATATTGCGAATTTGAGGTAGGCCGCGATCGCTTTGATAACGCACCTGCACTGGCCCCCTAAAAAAGGTTGAAGTCGGCAGCTCCTCAAAAAAGCGAAGCCCTCCCTCACTTAGCTCATCTTCTTTAATCGGCGTCTCCAAGGCCACAGCCACCGTCTGTGGCGAATTTGTTGGATTGTACAGCGGCAGGGTCAGGCTGTAGCGAACACCATAATTGCCATGGCTTTGATAGGCCGTATCCGGATAGCGTACCAGCATCTCGGCGCTCTGGTTTTGCCCGGTGCCCATCTGACCGGCATACAGCAAGCTAATGCCATAGGAAAACCCACTGCCTGGCTCAGGAATGGTCAGCAAAGGCGTGTGGTCAATCTCTTCTTCTACCACCACTTCATTCACGGCGCGTGTGGCACCTAGGTCACTCAGCGTTGCGTCCCACCTGGAGCCGGAAGAGACACCTGCAACTCTGCCGTAGATGAGCTGAACGCCTTCTTCGAGGGGTAGGGGTGCGGGGATGCGATCACGCGGACCCGACAGCTCACCGCCTTCCAGCAAAGCCTGCCAAGATTCCAAACTAGGGGCTACTTCCTCACCTGCTTCATTCAAGCCTACAGGCTGTGCCAGGCTAGCGACATACAACGGCCCATCACTTTCCAAATGGGTCAGCGTCGAGCGGCCATTAATCGGCGGCTCTAGCTCACGAATTGGAATCGGCTGATTTAGCAGCATCTGACTCTCACCCGGCGCGATCGTCATCACCGCCGGAAAAATATCCTGACGTCTGCCCTGCAAAATATCGCCCATTGCCCGACTCCCCGGCCCTGCATACACAGGATTTCGCGGACTAAAAGGAACAAACGTAGGCAGCTCAATAAAAGGCGCATCCGGCTGCGAAAGATAGCTCGCACCATCTAACACACGTACTGTCACAGGTTCTGTGCCCGGGTTGTGCACCAGCACTCCCAGGTACATGCTGTCTAGCAATACGGGTGTTTCCTCGTCGTAGTCCAGCGCTTTGTACACATGGTGCGCAAACACATCAAAGCGGCCCTCAAACAGAAAATTCAGATGGGCTTCCGGCGTTGCCATTCCATCTGGCGGAAACGTCGACAGCAAAATACCCGGCGTTTCTACCAGCTCGGGGCTATTGCTATTGAACACGGGCACATCATCTAGCTGACCTGGCAATGGCCTGACTACTCGGTTGGTCACGCGCTCTGCGGGTGGCGGTGTCTGCGCTATGGTTTGCGCCGTTTCCTGCGTCAAGAGTCGTGACGAAAGCAAAAGGGTTGTGAGCCAGGCAAGCATTGAGCCATCCCCAAAATAACGATTAGCTTTGGTCAGAATACCAGTAATGGCGCTGCATCAGGCCAAAAGACTTGTCGTTTGAGTCTTATCCTTCATGGGCGTTATTCCTATGTTGTGTGCCTGAGCATAGGCTACAAAAGTGTTGAAGTCTTGGGCTAACAAATCCAGAAAGCGTGAAAGATTCTGCGAGGTAATCCGCTCACCAAACAACCCATGCAGCACAAAGACGTACGTATCCGAAGTCTTCTCGGTAGTCAACTCATCTGCTCTTATCGGGCTGTTGGCTTTGACACTAACCTTTAGGAGCGGCAGCCTGACGTTAAGATTTGCCGCATGATCGAGTAGCGTTTCAAGACTATGACCTGTCGATTGACTGGCCTGTGGCTGAGGATCATCGCCATGCATAGGGGGTCGATCGGGCTTCGCCTGGCACTCATTCGCCTGGCACTCAATAGGGACGATGATGCGCGCTAGCAGCGCAGGCCTTCTGTTTCTGATCACCCGGGTGAACTTACAGTCTAGCGCTGCTGCTTTCTGTGCATTTATTTGTGCATTTATTTGTGCATTTGCTTGTGCATTTGCTTGTGCACTGCCCTGGTCGATAGCGTGTTTGTTGTCCATGCCCCTGCTCTTTCTTAACCGTAACCATTTACCGACCACTTACCTATGGCCAGTTGGTAGTCGTAAGGTCAAAAATATCTTCTAAAGGCAATGCCTAATCTAAAGACTGCGTATTTTTACGACCACTAAATAGTTACCCTTAATCTATAACGGCCAATCAATACAGCGTCTACCATTAAAAACAGCGATACATCAAATCTTCATGATTGATGTCCATAAACTCCGGGTATACACGTAGCTATTTTTGTGTTTTATGATACTTAAATGTTGATGAAACACTGGCGAAACATAATACGTTTAAGCTTTTACAATCTGCACAAAACGATCGACAAGACTAGTCACCAGCAGCAGTCGAGCAAAAGCATGTGTCATATCTTCCACAAAAGGCAATCATCAGAAACATTTTTCGGTAAGATATAGCGATCTGCCTGCATAATTTTTTGCTTCGCTTGGTCAACCCATGAAAGTCCTCCACGGTACCTGGATTCCAGATGCGCCCTCAACGTTTGTGCGCACTGGCTCTTTTTACCTGTGGATAGAGACCCCCCAGAAAATTTTGCCCAAAGCATCTCTGGCAAAGTTTTTAGAAAAAGAATTGGGGTTCTTTGATCCTCGAGCAGGTGGGCTTAGCCGAGATATTACGCCAAAAGTCTTCTATCTGCCCTCCAAAGCTGCCCAACCCCTGCCTTCTATCGAGGTCGCTCGCTATCTAGAATATGAACTCCCTGACTCGTTTGAGCTACAGCCGTGGGAAATAGATTGCTATCGAGTAAACCGGTTTGCCAAAGGTGGCAAGGCCAATATGCCTTTGACTGGAATCAGCGCATTTATTTCACAGCTAAAAGAGCTGCACTTTATCGCGCAGTATCAGCTCGCAGACGTTCAGCTAGGCGCAGATCTGTTGTTTTGGTTTCACTACACTCAGGCATTTAAAAGCGTCATTTTAAAAGACCACTACATTCCCTCTTTGCGCTACCGCCAGGTTAATAACAAGTATGAGACCTATCCCCATTGGGAAATTGTGAGCGAAGCTTATGAGGAAATGTTGACGCGCTACACAGCCCACATGCCGATGGTTTGCGCCGCAGGCAGATCGCTGCTACCAGCAGAGAGTGAAAGTAGTGCCTCTCAGCATCAGCTATACGACAAGGAAACACTCTTGCGACACTGCTCCGAGTGCCTGCTGCACGATGTTGTGACCAAAACGCCCTTACCCAAGTCCTTTTACAAGCAAATCGAAGGGTCGCTTGTGTATAGCTGCCTAAAGTCTACGCATTGGACAACCAATACTGAGCTGACGCTGTACCGGCAGTGGTATCCCTGGCGCGATCGCATTGCCAGAACCCAAAACACAGTTCCCTTCTACCTGTGCTTTCAGCTAATTTCGCCGCCCCACGAGGACGAAGATTGGGAGATTCAGTTCAAAGTAGCGCCCAAAGAGCATCCTTCCCTACGCATTAGCCTATCCGACTATTGGCAGCTGAAGCCGCACCAGCAAATGGCGCTAAAGCTTCAGCTGGGCGATAGCTTTGAGCAAGATTTGCTGTTTGTGCTCGGCGATGCGGCTAGGATTTATTCTCCTTTGTGGGAAGGATTAGAAACGGATGAACCGGCAGGGATTACCCTGAGCGTAGACGCAGCCTTTGACTTTTTGAGCGAAGCGGCTTGGGTGCTAGAAGACGCGGGCTGTAAGGTGATTGTACCTGGCTGGTGGACCCCACAAGGACGCAGGCGAGCGCAGCTAAAGCTGAACGCTAGCAGTAAAACTGACAGTAAAAAGGAACAATCTAAAAGCTATTTCTCTTTCGATACGCTGGTGGAGTACGAGTATGAACTCTCCATTGGCGGCGAAAAAGTTAGCGAACAGGAGTGGCAGCAGCTGGTGCAGGCTCAGACGCCGCTGGTGCAGTTTCGGGGTCAGTGGATGGAGCTAGACCAGACCAAAATGCAGGAGCTGATGGACTTCTGGAAGAAGCATCGGGAGGAGAATGGTGATGGTAACCGCATAGGCTTACTGGAGTTTATGCAGATGGCTGCGCAGCAAGGAGATGACATCACGGTTGATTTTAGCCGTGACCAGGCACTGCTGTCGATGATGGATAAGCTCACAGGCACTAGCGCACTGGTTCCGGTTGAAAATCCTGCTGGGTTTTCAGGCGAGCTGCGTGAATACCAAAAGCGGGGAGTGTCCTGGTTGAGCTATCTGGAGAATTTGGGCCTTAACGGCTGCCTGGCTGATGATATGGGCTTGGGCAAGACGGTGCAGGTGATTGCCCGGCTGCTACAGGAAGAAGAACAACATGAAACTGAAGAGAAGGCCGGAGAAAAGCCCGGAGAACTGCCGCCAACATTGCTGATTGCCCCGACGTCGGTATTGGGTAACTGGCATCGGGAGTTGCAGAAGTTTGCGCCGCACTTATCGGCTGCGGTGCATCATGGCAGCGATCGCACCAAAGAAAAATCGGCGTTTCACCAGCTGTGCGATCGCAACCACATTCTGATTACCTCCTTTGCCCTAGCCCGCCGTGACGCGGACCTAATCGATAGCGTCACCTGGCACCGCATCGTGCTCGATGAAGCGCAAAATATCAAAAACCCAAAAGCTGCTCAGACCAAGGCCATCTTGAAGCTATCGGCCCGGCATCGTCTGGCCTTGACGGGAACACCTATCGAAAACAGGCTGCTTGACTTATGGTCTATCTTTAACTTTCTCAATCCTGGGTACCTAGGCAAAGAATCCCAGTTTCGTAAAAGCTTTGAGCTGCCCATTGCCAGAGATAATAACCGCACTCAGTCTGCCGTCCTCAAGAAGCTGGTGGAACCTTTCATTTTACGCCGGGTAAAAACAGATCATTCTATTATCAAAGACCTGCCGAGCAAAGTAGAACAGAAACTGTACTGCAACCTCACCAAAGAACAGGCGGCGCTATACGAGGCGACTGTACGCGATGTGGAAAAACAGCTTCAGGATGCCGAGGGTATTCAGCGTAAGGGGCTGATTCTTTCTACCCTGATGAAGCTGAAGCAGATTTGCAATCACCCGGCTCAGTTTTTGCAAGATGGCAGTGACTTTACGACGAGGCGATCGCACAAACTCAGCCGTCTGAACGATATGGTTGCTGAGGCGATCGCCGATGGTGACAGTCTGCTCATTTTCACGCAGTTTAAAGAGATTGGCGATTCTTTAGAAAAGTATCTGCATCAGGAGCATCACTACAACACCTATTACCTGCACGGGGGGACTTCGCGGAAGAAACGCGATCGCATGATGGCCGAGTTTCAGTCTGCCGATACCCCACCTTCTATCTTCGTGCTGTCGCTAAAAGCAGGCGGCGTTGGCATCACCCTCACCAAGGCCAACCACGTTTTTCACTTCGACCGCTGGTGGAACCCCGCTGTAGAAGATCAGGCTACCGACCGAGCCTTCCGCATTGGCCAGCGCAAAAATGTGTTCGTACATAAGTTTGTTTCTATCGGCACCCTAGAAGAGAGAATCGACCAGATGATAGAAGATAAAAAGAAGCTGGCAGGCTCTATTGTCGGCTCTGATGAATCCTGGCTAACTGAGCTAGATAACGACGCCTTCAAACAGCTGATTGCCCTGAACAAAAACGCCATTATGGACTGACCTGTTATGAGGAATTTTCGATGAGCAACTTTACTCGAACCTGGTGGGGGGATGCCTTTCTCGCCACCATTGAACAGTTTACCGATCGCAACCGACTCAGCCGAGGTCGCACCTATGCCAATGGGCGCAAGGTGAAGTCTTTTGAGATAGAAGGCGATCGCGTTGTTGCCAAAGTGCGCGGCTCTGTAAACCCTTACTATGGCGTATACAAAGAGCCTCTTTACACGACTGTTCTGGAGTTTGAGCCAATCTCTCCCTCCAAATGGTCTGCCGTTATTTCACTCATGGCCTCCAAGGTCAGCATTCTCTCCCGGCTGCTGGTGGGTGAAATTCCAGACAGCATAGAGGAGACGTTTGCCGAACTGGGGCTGCACCTGCTGCCGGGCAAAAGTGATTTTTCTGGCCATTGCGACTGCCCAGACTGGAGCAATCCCTGTAAGCACATCGCTGGCGTGTACTATCTACTCGCCGCCGAGCTAGACCACGATCCTCTCAAGCTATTTGAGCTACGTGGCCTCCCCCGCGAAGAGCTACTCGCCGAGCTCGCCAAAACACCTCTTGGCGTCGCCCTCTCCAAGGAGCTATCCACTACGCCCGAAGAGCCGAAGCCTGCTGAGAGCTTGCACACAGAACCTTTGAATGTAGACGTAGGCTCAGTGCCAATAAAATCGCTAGCAATCTTTTGGCAAGGGGAACAACCACTGCCGCCGACTGTAGAAACGCCACAACCCACAACCGTATCTGCCATTTTGATCAAAAAACAAGGAGACTATCCTGCTTTTTGGCAGCGCAACAATTCCTTTATTGAAGTCATGGAAGAGTTTTACACCAGAGTACGCACCAAAAATGGTCATATTTTAGACTAATTGCGGCTATATGAATCAGAGAGCTGTTTATTATACTGATAGACGAAACATCTTTGGCTTTAGAAAGCTGAGTACGGTTGCACAGTTCTCAGATAAATCTTGCCATGATGTAATGTCCGCAGCTAGCTGTACATAGCCGCAGGTTGGCACATTCTCTATGGGGCGATCGCCCAACTTATTACAAAAATCCGTTAGCCCGTTGTTATGCCCCACAATCACCACTTCGGCTAGGGCATCATCCAACCGTTGAACCCAGTCCAACAGGTCACGATATTCAAACGTATATAGCGCTGGGTCCACTTTCCAGGCAATTTCCCGCTCAGTTAGCTGATAGCTCATGTGCTCTATGGTGGACTGTGCCCGCACTGCCGCACTGCAAAATACAGGCTCAAACCGGCAACCCGCCTTCCAAATAGGCTCGGCCATCAGCTCACAATCGCTAACGCCACGCGGCTTCAGTGGCCGCTCAATATCGCCCAAAGATCCGTCACTCCAGCTAGACTTGGCATGGCGAATCAGGTGTAGCTTTTTCATTTATTTATTGCGTATTGGCTATTACGTACCGGCACTACGATTGTATGCCAGCAAAATAGAGACATCTTGAGCTACGCTATTTAGCAGCTTTGAAATGCTACCGGCATCTACTTGCCCCGTTTGAACGGTGCCCATTCGCAAGAAAGATGTGCTCGTTATCTGGAAGCTTGATCGGCTAGGCCGCTCGTTGAAGGATCTACTGAATATCGTTGAGGGATTGAAAGAACAAGGCGCACACTTCGCCAGTATTTAAGATGGCTTCGACACTTCTACCGCGTCAGGCAAGATGGTCTTCTCGGTGATAGATGCGATGGCTGAGTACGAGCGGAACCTGACGCGAGAACGTACGAGGGCAGGTTTGGCAGCAGCGCGTGCGCGAGGTTGGATGGGTAGTCGTCCGAAGGCACTGAATGAGAGCCAGGTGAAAGTGGCGATCGCACTAGCCAACGCGGGCGAGCTGACGATCAACCAGAGCTGTGAACAGGTGGGTTGTAGCCGCTCTACCTACTATCGACAAGTAGCTCCTAAGCTACAGTGAAGTGTTCAAAACGCTAGCCTGGGTATCAGTTTCCATATATGAGGTTGAATTCTCAGAATGAAAATTAGCGCTGCTCAGATTCAACCTGTCACAGGTGATATTGAATCAAACATAGCCAAGCATCTGACTCTAGTTGGTGCTGCGACCAAGAAGGGCACTAATCTCATCTTTTTTCCAGAACTATCACTCATAGGTTATGAGCCGGGACTTGCTCAATCATTCGCCACTAGCGGGAGCGATCAACGTCTTGATATATTTCAGCAGTTCAGCGACGAATATAATGTTGTTATCGGTGTTGGTCTACCTATTTCCGCCGCGTCCGGAGTGCAAATCGGAATGTTTTGGTTTACACCTCATCAACCTCGTCGTAGCTATGCAAAGCAACAGCTTCATGCCGACGAGCTACCCTTCTTTGTTGCTGGCGAGCAGCAACTGGTGTTAGAAACACCTGTCGGTAAGGCTATTCCTGCAATTTGCTATGAATCACTACAGTCTGACCACGCAAAACATGCCGCAGAACTAGAAGCAGATGTCTACTTAGCTAGCGTAGCTAAGCCAGCAGGAGGAATGGCAAAAGGGATGCTTCACTACCCGACAATTGCAAAGCAACACAATATGTATGTAGTCATGTCTGACTCTGTAGGGCCGTGCGATAACTTTGTTAGCGTTGGGCAGTCGGCAGCTTGGAACAATGAAGGTGAGTTGCTTGCGCAGATGGATAGCAAGTCAGAGGGCTTTCTGCTCGTAGATACTGTCAATGGGAAGGCTAGCATCTATGAACTACAAAGCGTATGAGCGTGAACATACTAGACTTCTTCTATGATCGCAAGTCTATTGGCTTGAAACCTGGGAAGAGTGTTTGTTTGCCTGGCTGCGATCCAGGTAAACGGTCAATGAGACCATCATGAGTTATCAGCGATCAAGGGTAGTAGTCGCCGGTTTACTGGAGAAGACTGAACGAGAGACGTGTTTGTCTTTGCATAGACGTTCAACCGATCCGTCACATCTTCAATTTCTTGAGCTGAACGCACGTGAACCTTAGCGATAAAACAGTCGTCGCCTGTAATGCGATCGCACTCAACAATTTCTTCCATCTCAGCGACCGCAGAGATAACCTTTGATAGCTGCCCTGGCAGCGGACTGATACGAATATACAGTGCCAGCTCATAACCTAGCAGCGCAGGATCAACCTCGATAGTGAAGCTTCGGATAACGCCGGATTCCCTGAGCCGTTTGAGTCTTTCAGATACGCTTGGTGCTGACATACTGAGCGCTCTAGCAATTTCTGCGATTGGCGTTCTGGCATCTTCGTGAAGAATGCGCAGTAGCTCTACATCGACGCTATCTAGCGATACTTTTGGCAAGCGAAGGTGTTTCTTCATTATTAGCTTCTTTTATTAGGCGTAACTGCTGCTATACCTAAAAACGTGTATATAAAAGGCATGAATACATCGATAACATTAGCGCATGAAGTATGAGTGTTGCTATAAATCATGCCAAACCGCTCAGACAATGCCATCGCGAAAGGGCCTTTCCTCTTTAGCTTGGCTATGCTCATCTCTGGCAGTATTGGCCTATTCGTGAGGCTGATAGATCTCTCGCCAATCAATATCGTGTTCTTCCGCTGCGCATTCGGCGCGATCTCACTAGGTCTCTACATCATCGTCTTCAAGCGGACCTCGATGAAGATTCCTCGCAGCGACTTGCTTCCGATACTAGGGTGTGGCCTAGTGCTAGTCGCTAACTGGATCTTTCTATTCGCTGCGTTTAAGCAAACTTCGATCACAGTTGCTGTATCTATCTACTACCTAGCTCCTGTACTCGTCACTCTCTACGGACTTCTCTTGCTAGGACAGCAAGGGACAAAAGCAGTCATCTTTGGTATTCTTCTAGCCTTTCTTGGAGCAGCGTTAGTCAGCGGTATCACCGTTGAGGATATTCTTGCACTAAACATACTGGGCGCTAGCTATGCCTTCTGTGCTGCGGTTCTCTACGCGGCTCTAATTCTCCTGTCTAAGGGCGTGAAGCATACTGATTCAGCGGTGAGCGCCCTAGTGCAAACGACAGTGGGTGCTCTCATACTGTCGTTCTTTGTCGACTTCGATATAACGTTTGCAGATCTGAACTGGGGTTTACTCGTAGCCATTGGCGCTGTCCATACAGCACTCTTATACATCTTGTTCTTTCGTGGCATCAAAGAGTCTCCCATTTTGCTAGTTGCGCTGCTTGGCTTCATCGACCCGCTCTTTGCGATCTGCTTAGACCGCTTCGCTTTAGGTAGCGAGATCAGTTCAGTTCAATTGACAGGTATTGCTTGCATAGTCCTGGCTCTGACGCTCAAGGCGTTTGCTGAGCAGAAGACTGAGCAGTTAACAGAGTGATGAAGATGGTCTGAAGAGATGTAGGAACAACTCTCTATTTTCTCTTCTGGTTCCATAGCTATGTCTCCTTATCTCTGGTTTGTGGTTAGCGCACTCTTTCGCTATCTTGGCCCAGCCTTTGCAGTGTTACTCTTCGAGCGGATTGACGCGCTCGGTGTGGCTTGGTTTCGGATTACTAGCGCTGCCATCGTCTTCGCTGTCTGGACGCGACCTTGGCGAACGCTTCGGACTGCGGATAAGCAAACGACGATCTTGTTTTTGCTGCTTGGTGCCTGCCTTGCCTGGATGAACAGCGCTTTCTATCTAGCAATTGAACGACTGCCGCTGAGTCTAGTCGCTACGATGGAGTTCGGAAGCACGATTGCGATCGCCCTACTCGGCCTCAGGACTATGCGCAACTACATTGCGTTAGGATTAGCTGTCGCTGGCGTGATGACGCTGGTAGATGTGCAATGGTCAAACGAGATGCTGGGTCTGAGTTTTGCTGCTGCTAATGCATTGCTATTTATGGTTTATATCGTTCTAGGCCATCGCATTTCACAGCAGGGTACTGATGAAGGTGTCGCTCAGTTGGGAGCGGCGATGGCGGTAGCTTTCATATTTATCGTACCTATCGGCGTTCAGGATGCGATGGCTGCGTTTGCAAGTCCTATGCTTATCTTGGCCGGTATCGGAGTAGGGATCTGCTCTTCGGTTGTTCCTTATGTCTGCGATCAGTTGGCGATGGCGCAACTGACACGCAGCACCTATGCCTTGTCATTAGCACTCCTGCCTGCAATTGCGACTATCATCGGCGTGATCATCTTGAGACAGATTCCTATGCTGAACGACCTATGCGGTATAGGTCTAGTCATGCTTGGTGTAGCGCTTCACACCTCTACTGAGCGGCTCTAAATTTCTAAGACCTTCTGAGAAGGCGCTTACGAGACATGGAATGAGACGCACTTTTAGTAGGGCCTCAAAAGGTCTGAATTTTGAGACTATGAAAACAAGACAATTGCTTTTATCAAAGTAAAAAAAACTTTTTAGAAATAATTATTAATGATTAGGCGTGAATGATAGACACAGATAAACAGAGCAGATGCAATTCTTCTACACCTTAATGTTTCTTATTAACCGAAAGGGTTGACCTTCAAGTGGCTTGAAACTTTAAAGTGCAAAGTATCGAGTTAGAGGCGGAAGCATGTTTCAGATTGGTGAGTTTTCTAAAATTGCTCAAGTGCCTGCTAGCATGCTGCGCTATTACAACGATATCGGCTTGTTTGTGCCAGTTCAGAGCAATCGCGACACAGGCTATCGATATTACAGCGTAGAGCAGCTTAACCAACTCAATCGGATACTTGCGCTCAAGGAGCTAGGACTGGCACTCGATCAGATCAGGCAACTGATCAAAGAAGAGGTTTCCGCTGAAGAAATTCGCGGCATGCTTTCTCTTCGGAAAGCTCAAATAGAGCAGACACTTCAAGCGGAAGCAGTTCGCCTACGAGCTGTAGAATCGCGTCTGCAACAGCTAGAGAAAGAGGGCGGATTTCAAGATGACGATGTTGTGTTGAAAGCCTTATCTGCCCAGCCGTTTCTTTCTCTGCGATGTCAGTGTCAGGGGTTAGTGCAAACCCTTGCACTCATCGGCCAAATCAACACAGCGGTAGCTAAACAGATCAGTGCTAAAGCACTGGGACGCTTTACGGCAGTTATTCATAGCTCGCTGTATGAGGACAGCGACTGGGATTTGGAGTTTGGCTTTTATCTTAGCCAGTCTCTCGATTCAACTGTCTCGCTGGATAATGGTTTGACGATGACGGTTCGAGAGTTAGAGCCGGTTGAACTGGCGGCCACGGCAGTACGCTATGGCGGCCCTGAAAACGGACATCTCTCCTACAGTGCAATTGGCACCTGGGCCGAAAGACATCAATACGAGCTGGTTGGGCCAGGTCGGGAGGTCTTTATTGTGCCTCCAAAACCTGGGCACGAAGCTGAAATGGTCGTCGAGATTCAGTTTCCAGTTAAAGCCTCTTCTTCTTAGCTAACTTCCAAGACAACACTGTCCCCCTCTAATATGCCTCTCTGAATCGATGCTGATAGCCATCGCTTGCGATGACTGCTGCGTAAATTTCTAGAAACAACAAGGAGAAAACAATGCCTACTATCAAACTTACCGTTCCTCAGAACGCTTGGACAAAGGATGAAAAAGCTCAAATCATCGAGCGTTTCACGAATGCCCTCAACGAGGTTGCTCAAGCATCTGGCAAAGGAGACATCAAACAATTTATCGGCGTACAAATTGAAGAAACTGCGGAGGGTGGCTACGCCATTGGCGGACAGATTTTTGGCTAGACCTGCGGCGAGTAAGTCCATGAATTAAAAAGATATTGGGTGGGCCTCGCTCACCCTCGAAATCTTGGCGCTCAGCCTCAAACGCAGCTGAAAGCAGCTTGATTGAGGAGGATGGGCCTCGCTCGTGACTTGGAGATAGGCGACCCAATCTCTTAGCTGTCTAGCAAAAGCTAGCTTTACAAAATTTCTGACTAACCTCAAAAGAGAGAACATTATGACTATTGAACTTTGGGCATTACTGGGGGCTACCTTACTTTTATGGATTGCTATTTTTGCCCAACAGATTGCGCTTGATAGGGCGGTTGGTGCTAAGTACGCGCTGTCAAATCGAGAGCAGGATCATAGTTTTGAGGGGGCTACTCGCCTGCATGGTCGTTTAACTCGTGCGGTTCGCAACCATGTAGAAGGATTATCGTTGTTTGCGCCGCTTATCCTCATAGCTTCTGTCGCGGGCATCTCAAATGTATGGACGCAATATGCAGCGATCGCATTCTTCATCACCCGGCTGCTCCATCTTGCGTTCTATGCGGCTGGCATCACACCCTTCCGCAGCTTTGCCTGGGGTATCGGATTCTTCTTTGCTCTGGGTGGCTTTGTCTTCGGCTTAGTGACAGGTTGATTATCGGAGTCAGACCATGCGTACTAAATTCTATGTTGCTGCTCTCGTGGTAGCTTTTACCCTGACATCCTCATTCTCGGACACAGTCGTCGTTCATGCACAGGAACGGCAGCCAGTGGACGCGACAATGCACACAGAGGTAACGCTGAGACGCATTATTGAAATGCGTTTTGATGCCTCACCTGCTGAAATCCTGCCGCAACTTCTGACGCGTGTTGATCGTTACGATTCGACCGTTGTGGAGGTTCGCTTCGATCATTCCTTAAGTGAAACACCCGGCCAGATGGATGTCGGTTCCAGGCGAGTTTGTGTCTTCGCCGATGGTCGTGAGCTTGTGGAACCCATAGTGGTTTATGACCCACCTCACGCTTACGGCTATACGGTGGATGCGGAGGTTTCGACCCTAACGCTACCTGTGCGCACAATTGTCCTGCTTTACGACTTCACTGAAGTTCGAGATGGCGGCACAGCGTTAACGGTTCGCGCTTTTTATGATCCGCTTGTTCCGGGCACAGAAGACATCATTGAACCCGTACTAACAGGAACACTTAGGAGAACTTTCCAGACCGCAGTGGAGGTTTTCGGCGGAGCTTATCTCGGGGATCAGCACCCCTAAATCACCCACCTTTAAACAAGTTAAGAAAGGAGAAATTAGATGAAATTCAAAGTACTCGC
Organism: Cyanobacteria bacterium J06581_3; assembly: GCA_038531675.1. Classification (GTDB taxonomy): domain Bacteria; phylum Cyanobacteriota; class Cyanobacteriia; order Phormidesmidales; family Phormidesmidaceae; genus Phormidesmis. Next base: position 59,663 of record JBCBBK010000014.1, on the reverse strand, counting down.
GATCGCTTGCCTTATGGCTTTTGCCCCGATGATTGCACATGCGCAAGAAGCCACGGTGATGGAGATCGTTACCTTCCAAGCTCAGGATGGTGTGACCGATGAAGCAGTGACAGCCGCACTTGAACCCATCGAAGAAAAGATGGGTCAGTACGGTACGCTTGTGGGCCGCTCAGTGGCCGAGGGTCCTGATGGAACTTGGACGATGGTCAACTTTTGGACCGATCGCGATGCGATGAACCGCATCAATGAAGAGGCTTTGACTTGGCCTGAATTTGGCGCTTTGCCAAGCGTGGCTAATTTAGAAACGCTGCAAATGCAGCAGCTCGACATCGAATCAGCAATCGGACTTGGAGGTGAATAATGCAGATCGATTCGAGAATATGATGCGGCGGCTCATGTTCTCACCTACGATGCTCATGCCAAAGCGATGCCATTTTTTGTGCGCAAGCTTAGCGGTCGGTGGGTCTTGACTCCGAAATTGGACAAAACCGAAGTTAAACTCACCTTTGAAGCAGACCTTATGCCCCCATTTGACTGGTTGATGGGATGGGCAATCCGTCGTCAATTTCAAACGGCGATCAATGAGACTCTTGAAGATCTTAAGCTCTTCGCTGAGACCAGCATGGTTCATCCTGATAAGTCCGCCGCTCTCGTTGCCTAAACAAACAAAGAACTCCAAAGTGCTGTCAATGCTGGGTCAGTCGTTATAACTGGCCTGGGCATAGTTCTCTGACTTTTTTTAGTGTAATTCCGCAATTGCATCTAGATGAACCGAGGAGCACAGTTTACACACTGCTGATTAGGACATTTTATTTGTGTGCCCGATCAGCAGTGTCTTGAGCGCTGACACTATAAATAAAACACAATGAATGAAAAGAACGCTTTACTCTTCGCACCTGATCGAAGCCCAAAGGATCGGTCCCAAGATGGCCCGAGACGAGCTGCCGATACAATCACGGCGGGTGCTCTCGGTGCTGGCCAAGATATCCTTGAACTTGAACCTGGAAAAGGTTGGTTTACCGATATTCTTCTTCGCCTGACGGCAGAACGTGGAAGCCTCACAGTCCAACAGCCTGCTGCACTGGATGCATTTTTTGGAAAGGAAGCTCACCAACGCGTGGCAGACTCGGGACATCCTCGTGCGAGCTATAGTGATGCACCTTGGGAGAAACTTGCACCTAAAGATAGCTCAATAGATCGGGTTGTTTGGCTACAAGGGCCACATGAACTTTGGTTTAAACCGTCTCCCGGAAAGAGCTTTGGCAAACCAAGTCTTGTTTTTGCTGAGATTGCTCGCGTTTTGAAGCCGGGTGGCTGTTTGCTTGTGGTTGATAACCTGGCTCCTATCGGCGTAACGCTGCAAGAAGCTGCGTCTCTACATCGGAGCGTTCCCAAGTTGCTCAAGGAGAAGATTGAAGATGCTGGACTTGCCCTAAAAGAACAAATCGAAGACTGGATCACGAATCAAGATGATCCGCTTACCGTTCCAACTTACGATCCGACAGTTCATCTTAGGACACATCAGTTTCTCCAAGTCTTTCACAAACCCACATAACGGGTAAGGACCAGCCCTCTAAAGGTGGTTTCAACAGTGCTTAATCATTGCTGAAACTGAGCCAGAGGGTCCGGTTGAGCGATTGACGCTGTAGCTTGTCTCGTTACAATGCTTGAAGCAATCGTGCTGACGTAATCGAGACGTTCAATGATGTGCTTATTAGCGTATCAAAGCGGTGGTTACTGCAATGGTTTTATCAGAAGTGTTCGAGCGTTTCGTGAGTGAGAGTCCACTGACTGTGATGCTTCGGGTTGTTTTAGAACAGAGCTTATCGGCAGATGAGGTCAATGAGCTGTTTGAGCAGCAGGCGCAACGACAGTACCACCGAGAGCTATTGTTTTCAACAGTTGTAGAGCTAATGAGTTTGGTGGTGTGTGGTATCAGCCCATCTATTAATGCGGCCTATCAGTCAAAAGCGAAAGGCATCGGGGTTCGCATTCAGTCGGTCTACAACAAGCTCAATGACTTGGAACCGTGGATTGTCGAAGCGCTGGTGCGCCAGTCGGTAGACAAGGCGCAATCGCTGATTGAGCAGTTACAGGGCAAATTGCCCGCCCTGCTCGAAGGCTATCGGGTAAAAATACTTGATGGCAATCATCTCGCTGCGACTGAGCACCGCTTGGATGTATTACGCCAGGTTGGCAGTGCGCCGCTGCCGGGCCATGCATTGGTGATTTTAGATCCGGCTTTGATGCTGGCGATAGATGTGTTTGCCTGCGAGGATGGCCATACCCAAGAGCGAGCGTTACTGAGCCGCGTACTAGCGACGGTGCTTAGCGGTGACCTGTGGATTGCCGACCGTAACTTTTGTACCCTCGGTTTTCTCTTTGGTATCCATGCCCGAGGCGGCAGCTTTGTGATTCGTCAGCATGGCAACTTATCCCTGGCAGGCGCTCAGTGAGCTGAAACCAAACGGCAAAAACGAGACCGGAGCGGTGTTAGAACAGTCGATTCAGCTCACCTTCAATCAGAGCGTGACGATGACACTCAGACGAATAGTCGTGCGCCTCAAGCAGCCAACCCGAGACGGCGACCTGGAAGTTGCGATATTGTCCAACCTGCCTGAGAGCGACGCTTCTGCGCTCAAAGTCGCCAGTCTCTATCAGAAGCGCTGGCGCGTGGAACGGCTATTCCAAGTGCTTGACCAGTGCTTTCGCGGTGAGATTAACACCCTCGCCTATCCGAGAGCCGCTTTGTTTGGCTTTTGCATGGCTCTCATTTGCTACAACCTGCTGGCCGTCCTCAAAGCAGCTATGCGTACGGTTCATGGCGCCGACAAGATTGAAGCGGGCCTTTCTCTCTACTATTTCGCTGATGAAATTCGTCGCGTTCACGATGGCATGATGATTGCTATTCCATCGGCACAGTGGCAACCGCTTGCTCAGCTTGACTTGGACGACACTGCGCTGCTGCTCGGGCAATTAGCAGCACAGATAGAACTCTCTAAATTGAGGTCCCATCCCAGAGGTCAAAAGAAGAAAGTACCTAAGCCTAGATTCGACAAAAAGAAACCTCATGTCTCTACTGCTCGATTGCTCGCCAAAGCTAAAGCCGAGAAGAAAGCACCTTGAAAGGGCTGCTATTAACAACTCTACAACAGCATAACTCCGAAGAGATTTAGAACGACAGCACTCAAGAATAAAATAGCAAGCAAAAAAGAAATTAAACAAAGCATTAAACCGGTGTTCATACCCTCAGGATTCACCAGTCGAGCTATCTTTACGACACTGGGTAGAATGGTATACTACACAGCTCAAGGTTCTCCTTGGATGCTGCAATAGACGGAGTTCAAGAAACCCCCTCAAACATCATCCAAAGAAGCGGCAAAAGAGAATTCTAGTCGGATACTTGCGCCAGATTTGATCGGTTGGGTCAGATCTAATCACCCCGTACGGAATATCAAATCCAGGACTACGTCAGTAAGTAGCTCAGCGCAATTAAATTGAAGATGCGAAAAAATCTTGCACTAGCCCCGCTCAGGCTAATTTAGCAAATTCTTTTTCGATGCCCTCAGCTCTTTCCACAGCGCTTTAATATCATCGTATGCCTGTGTGCTGCTTATCTTGCCACCTGTCTCTAGAGCACAAATCAACCCTATCTGCTGTGTAAATTCCTGGAGATTAGCATCAAAAGCTAAGTTCTGAGGTGTGAATTCGCCTTGATATTTGCTTTTAGGCATCAAAAAATCGTTTTTAATTTGTTCATTGCTCTTGCCAGACATATGTAGACTCCTGTAAACGATAAATGAGAATCAGCTGCGTGTACTTGAACAACTCTATTGTTTCTTTTCGTTTAAATTGCTTAGTAATAGCTATTCGATTCAACTATCCAAAAATCTTATCTGATGAAGATGCTACTTTCATCCTCCAAAAGGCTGTTCTGTTGAAGTCAGCAAGATCAAGCAAAACCTTCAATTGATCATCGATTCTTTCATGAAGAGTCAAAACTCTGTCGAGATGATTTCCCACAGCATAAACGCATCCCTTTTGATGGATGATTTATTTTATGAAAAAGGATGAACTGTAGGCAGACAACTAAAATGGAGAACGACTTTATGAACTATATTATGAACTATATAAATATTGGTTTGAGCAAGAGGCTTTGTTGTACCAATATGCAAAGATTACAGCTGTCCTAACTAAGCCCTCAACTGAGGGCTGTTCTCCGATTAGCAGGCATAGCTATCCGGCTTAGCGACTTGAATCATCCGATTGAGCACTAGAGACTGGACCTTGAGTTCGTTCACTTGTCGATTCATTTTGCGTGACGAGACTTTGCCACCGAAGGCGGTTTTGAAACGAAACATCGTAGTTTCAGCAATCGAACGACGATGGTAGTTGACTAAATGCTTCCACTTGGCACGACCGACTAAACGAATCCTACGCAAGTTCTCATCTCTCGGATGGCGAGGTGTTTTACGGTTACCGTGAAACCAAATCTTGGCGTTGCGTTGAGGTGGAAGACCAGCTATCGCATTTCGCTTTTCGATGTAGTCGTAGCACGCAGCAGTATCGTAAGCACCGTCAGCGTCTACATGAGAGATAGGCTCGTTAATCTCATCGAGTAGCTCACCGAGCACCTCACTGTCATGACAACTGTTATCGGTAACCACGCTTGAGAGGATTTCTCCAGTTGACTCATCGACCACCAAATGAAGCTTTCGCCAAGTTCGACATTTGCTAATGCCATGCTGTCGTGTTTTCCATTCACCTTCCCCGTAGACTTTGATACCCGTGCTGTCTATCACCACGTGTCGTTTCCCGTTCGTCGGATTAACTGCAGCAATTCCAAATTCCAGACTACGTACACTCAAAACCCTTGATTTCTCGTTCGCCTCAAATCATGGTCAAAGTTGACTAACAGCCTTGAATGGCTGAAACCTAGCAAACTCGTTCCGCGTTGAGTCAAAAATTATGTCTGTAAGTTGGAATTTAGAATTGCTGCTCCATTAGAGGATTCCATCAGCTACTTATTTCCTGACAGTTTGCTGCGTTAAGCAACTGCATCTGAAACTTGCATCTTGAAAAGAGACCTACATGACACAAAGCACTGATATGAATCGCCAAATCGTCCTCGCGCAACGGCCTGTTGGCGCACTGAACGCGGATACTTTACGTCTTGAAACGTCGGACGTGCCTGTCGCTGGTGCTGGTGAAATGCTGCTCCGAACCGAGTATCTGTCGCTTGACCCGTATATGCGCGGCCGAATGAGTGCAGCAAAATCCTACGCTGACCCGGTGGAGATTGGTGGCGTGATGGTCGGCGGTACCGTGTCTCAGGTCGTCGCCTCAGATGTCGGCGGATTTGAACAGGGTGACTGGGTTGTCGCCTCTGGCGGCTGGCAGGACTACGCGGTATCCAATGGCTCCGGCGTCGTCAACATGGGCAAAACGCCCGAAAACCCGTCTTGGGCACTCGGTGTTCTTGGAATGCCCGGGCTGACCGCATGGGCAGGTCTGACGCAAATCGGTGAGCCGCAAGAGAGTGAAACTCTTGTCGTTGCTGGTGCCAGCGGTCCGGTGGGCGCAACGGTAGGCCAGATCGGAAAGATACTCGGTCTCAACGTCGTGGGGATCGCGGGCGGCGGCGAAAAGTGTGCCTATGTGGTCGAAACATTGGGCTTCGACGCCTGCATCGACTACAAGGCGGACAGCTTCCCCGAAGCGCTCAAGGATGCCGTTCCAAACGGTATCGACATCGACTTCGAGAACGTCGGCGGCGCGGTCTTCGACGCCGTTCTCCCCTTGCTGAATCCTTTGGCCCGCATTCCCGTCTGCGGCCTCATCTCGCAATACAACGCGACGTCGCTGCCTGATGGCCCGGATCGAATGAATTATCTAATGGGCCAGCTTTTGCGCCTGCGCGCCACTATGCGCGGCTTCATCGTCTTTGACGATTTCGGCCATCTCTATCCAGAATTTGCCAAGCAGATGGGCGCTTGGGTCAACGACGGAAAGATCGCTTACCGCGAGGAGATGAGCGAAGGTCTGGAAAAAGCACCTGCCGCCTTTGTTGGCCTGCTCAAGGGCGAGGCGTTCGGCAAGCGCGTTATCCGCTTAAGCAGCTGAACCTACAAATAATTAAGGAAGAAACGATGAAAATTCTAATGATTCTAACGTCACATGAAGAGCTTGGTGACACGGGTAAAAAGACCGGTTTCTGGCTCGAGGAATTCGCAGCGCCTTACTATGTATTTGCCGATGCAGGCGCGCAGATCACATTGGCGTCTCCAAAGGGCGGGCAGCCACCTCTTGATCCGTCAAGTGATACCGATGACGCTCAGACCGACGCAACAAAGCGCTTCAAAACCGATGAAGCTGCGCAGAAGGCGTTGGTCAATACAGATGTTCTATCAAGCATAAAGGCTGATGATTTTGACGCGATATTCTACCCCGGGGGACACGGTCCACTTTGGGATTTGGCCGAAGACCGAGATAGTACAGCACTCATAGAGGCCTTTGCAGCTGCAGATCGTCCTATCGGCGCTGTCTGTCATGCGCCGGCCGTGTTTAAGCGCCCAAAGGGCAAAGATGGTAAGCCGCTTGTGTCCGGCAAGCGCGTGACCGGGTTTACAAATACCGAGGAAGAGGGTGTGGGCCTTACAGATGTCGTGCCTTTTCTTGTCGAAGATATGCTGATCGCAAATGGCGGAGACTATGCCAGAGGTGATGACTGGGCCTCGTTTGTGATCGTTGATGGAAAGCTGGTGACGGGCCAAAACCCCGCCTCATCCGAAGAGGCCGCACGCAAACTGCTTGACCTACTCTAACCCGTGTGCGGACACAGTCTCGACCAGCATTTGCGCGGCTGATCGAAGTCTGCAAGGCCGCCGAAAACGTTAGCCGTGATCTCAAAACCATGCGGCCCGTCTCTGGTGGGCTGCGTGGCGTAATACCCAAGATAAACTGAAAATGGAGTCAACCATGAAAATTCTTGTCGCCGGTGCAACCGGAAATACCGGGCTACGCTTGGTCAAAAAATTGAAGGCCGATGGCCACACCCCGATAGCGTTGGTGCGGCAGTCTTCGGACACCTCTGGACTCGGCGCTGATGTCAAACTTCGCCAAGGCGATCTCACAGATCTTCAGGACGGGGTTTGTGACGGATGTGACGCAGTCATTTTTGCTGCGGGCTCGGGGGGTTACACCGGTCCCGAGATGACCGATAAGGTCGATCGCGATGGCGCTAAAAGATTGATCGATCTTGCTGCTAAGGCTGATATATCGCGCTTCGTTATGCTCAGCAGTGTCGGCGCAGATAATCCGGACCCGGACAGCGAACTCATACACTATCTTCAAGCGAAGCACGAGGCGGATGAGCACCTCAAGGCTTCAGCTCTGAACTACGTTATTGTTCGCCCTGTAAGCTTGACTGATGACGACGGAACGACTGACATACGTCTCGGAGACGACGTCGATCCAAGGGGAGAAGCCGCGCGGGGCGACGTTGCTACTGTGTTATCACGCGCCGTGGACGAGTCGGAATGGAATGGAAAGACATTCCTGATGGAGTCGCTGTAACTGCGCTCCTCTCTACGGTGTAAGACAAACATTCGGATACTCAGCGTCTCTAATTATCACCCAATTCAAATTACCAAAATGAGAAAAATAAAATGAGTGAAGAGATAAGGGAAATAGCGGACGGCTTTTGGAATATTCGTGGTGAGTTCAAAGTTTTTGGACTTCTGAACATTGGCACTCAGGTCTCCCTTGTTCAAAAGGAGGACGGTCGGTTCGTGCTACTGGACGCCTATACGTTAAACGAGGACATGAAGCGAGAGGTCTATGCCATAACCAACAATGGCGACGGCATAGACGCCATTATAAACCTTCACCCGTTTCATACGATCCATGTGGAGAAGGTGCATGAGCAATTCCCCAAAGCAAAGCTCTACGCAACAAAGCGGCACATTGAGAAATTTCCTGACCTGCCTTGGCAACCAGAGATGACTGAGTCTGACCCGTTCACCGCGCTGTTGTCTCTGCGTCCGCTTCTGTCACATCGCGAATAAGTAAACGGTCTGTCAGCAAGGGTTCTCGCATCAGGATTTCACTTGGAGATTACGCATTGGACACCAGATTATTTTAACCTCGTGCAGAGCTAGAGCCTTTGGCTGGTTTGTACCTTTCGAGAAGAGAGCCATTGCTGTGTATCAAACCCTTGGCTTAACCCAGTCAGAAGAACGATTAGACATTACTAGCAAACTTTAAGATAGGACGTATTGGGTAGTGTCAAAAACCTTCCTTTCTGACACGTTGACTTTATTGTCAGTCCTGAGGCAGAAAACAAAGTCAGGGCCTATCTTTACGACTTTATAGGGCGTTTCAAAAGCAAATTATGACATGAGTTTTGAGACAATCCTTATGTCTGAATCATCGGCTACAGTGACATGGTTAAGTTGCCCTGGAAGGGAAAGGTTATTGAGGATATGGCAAACTTGGCTATGGGGAAACGCGTTTTCTAGTCGCCGGATTAAATTTTTTCTCGATTATATTTTCCTCTCGGCGTAACTTGAGAATCCTGGGCTCACGAAGAGCCGAGCATGCCCGTAACCCTATTTACGAGCTCGATAACTGGGACCCCTGCTTTCGCGACTTTTTCGGCGGCGGACAGTAGGCCTTCATTAGCACGTTTCCAGAATGCACGACGTGGTGATTCTGAAGTTGCTTCTGCGGTGAGTTCCGCTAGGTCGCAAGCGGCGCGCTCAGCCTCGTCAGCCGGAAGGCGTGTTGTAAGCTCCGCAGTTGCCTTGTGTAGGGCGGTTAACGCCGATTTCATGTCTTCTTGGACTTCAGACTTTGCAAACCGATTGAAAGAATCTGTAATCGCTGCCGCTGCAACAATGTTTGAGTTCACCACATCACCATGAATCGTTATGGTTTGATTCGTTACATGAACTTCTTCCTTTTCCCTAGGCGCTGGCTCTGCATAGCCAAGCGAGGATTGAATGTGTTGGAAGGCAAGCAGTGCGTTTTCGAGCGCTTCCTCGAGTGGCATTAGCCGCTCGGTAGCTAACGCTACGTGGTTGCGGGCACTGTCCTTACGATCTGTCAACAGCAGGCGTACTATTGCACGCGATTCTACAGTCAGTGCCTCGCCCAGGTCATCCATACTTAAAAAGACATCGAAGTCGGCGTTAGCAAGCTCTTCGAAGATCCTATCTAGGGAATCGAGAGAGTCTGGCGATAGCCTTTCCTTCACCTCGTCTCGAAGCCCACCAGTTCGCTTGTAGCGAACATTAAGCCGTGTGCAATGTGCTCGTCCGTTGTGAATATGCTTTTTCAGCATGCCGCCTGCTAGTCTTGCAAAGACTTTCCCCTCTGATCGCTTTAGTGTCAGGCCAGCCTCACGAAAAGTCTCAATCGCATCTTGGACAACCTCATACGTACGACTGATTTCGCCAAGCGTCTCCCGAAGCGCGGATGAGTGTGCTTCCTCTTCCGAGAGCACAGTACTAAGCACAGCAATCTCCGCAGTGAGTGTCTTCAAATGCTCAACACTCGTGAGAGTTGCACTGACTTGTTCGTTAAGTTTGAACCTGACGTCATCAAGTCCTAATCTGCTTTCGATAAGTGCGCGCAAATGATCAACTAACCCTTGAAAAGTTTTAGATTGCGCTGTGATCGAAGTGCCTAAGTCGAAACAGATAACGTCATCTGGTATGGGTGTAGGACCAGACTGCTCGCCCAGTGATACGGCAAGTGATACGGCAACAGCTTGACCGTTTTTTGCTAAATTGTGCACTGGAGATGGCAGTGTCTGCGGTAACCCTTGCTGTCCTACTGCTAGCAAGAGAACAGCGGCATCATTTTGGTCAGCATAGGAAGACCAACCACCAACTTCCGGGCCAACCACCACGGGTATACCTGCTTTCGTAAGGCTTGAAAGTAAAGAGTCGAGAAGCGACTGCTCGACTTTAGACGGCATAACTAGAACGTGTCCATATTCCATAACGGTCTATATCTAAACGCTACACCTGAACTATCTGGTGCATCACACGATAATATGCCAGCAAAATAGACACATCTTGAGCCACGCTGTCTAGCAGCTTTGAAATGCTTTCGGCATCTACTCGCCCCGTTTGAACGGTGTCCATGCGTAAATAGTAGCCGTGATCGCCATCCAAATCCTGAACCACAAATACCTGAGAGCTTACCAGACGCTGGTTCAACGCTTCAGCATCCGTAAAAATATGATCGAGTGAGATGACTACCGGCGTAGGAAAGTAATAGCTTAGCCGCGCACACAGACCGCCTCCACTAGGCAGCGTTTGCATAGCACACTTAAGCGAAAGACTGATTGACTCCAAACGCTTCAGCAGCGATCGCGACCATGCCTGCTCACCTTGAGATGGCTCATTCTGAGACAGCTTGCCGTGAGATAAAAGAGGGGCCTTTACCTGTGTTGCGAGAGAAGTCATAGGGGCACCGCCGAAACGATCAGAGCATGATAACTTCAGCTTGCCCAGCCTTTTGGGAATAAAGGCAGTATGACCACCGATATTTCAAAAATAGTTAATATTTGCAGGTTGGCAATGTCAACAAGTTTACGGGATGAGCAGACCGCGATCGCTACGCTAACCGCATCAGTATTTTTGAAAAATCATCCATAACCAAACGCTGGTTGGCAGACGATAAAACCGGCACATGCACAAAAATAACCTGTGTTGCCCAATTTTGTAGACAGTTGTATTGCTGGGTCGCTTCTAGCACTGCGTAATAAAGGCGGTTACACACATACTGGCCAGCATCGTAGCTAATCTTGCTCAGCAATGTTCCTTCTAGCAGGCGTGATAGATCCAAATCAGTCGTTAGGGTTTGCTGTTGCCAGCTGGCCTGCTGCTCCAGGCTAAGGTAGGGCCGTTTTTCAGCCATCCCACAGCACACAACGACTTTCGGCCTGTGGTAGCGCATCTTCTCAATCACCTGCACAGGTGCCAGATCAAAGCTCACCGGAACATGCCGTAGCCAGACACTATTCGGCGGTAATCTCCCCTCGAACTGTAGCTGCGCCACCAAATCATCTGAAGAATTAGATATTTGATGCGCTTTCCACGGCTGAAAGGTCGTAAGCAGTATCGACGCTACTGGTATTGACGCTACTGGCATAGGCTCTGTAATGACAACACTTCAATGACAACACTCCAAAATGACAACACTCCAACGATAAATTATCTACGATCACCTCTATAATTTATTTGCATGCAGAACCTTGCACACATAGCGAGTTGCTACAGCACATACAAGCCACTGGCGGAAAACTCCGATGACGACTATCGCAGTAATCGACTACGACATGGGCAATTTGCACTCCGCCTGCAAAGGGTTGCAAGCAGCCGGTGCTACTACACTCGTCACCGATTCCGTTGCCGATATTGAAAAGGCTGACGGCGTCTTGCTACCCGGCGTTGGTGCTTTCGACCCGGCCATGCAGCACCTGCGATCGCGCAACCTCATCGACCCCATTCGTCGCATCGCCCTTAGCGGCAAACCCTTCCTGGGCATTTGTGTTGGCTTGCAAGTGCTATTCGAAGGCAGTGAGGAGGGCAGCGAGGCAGGCCTGGGCATTCTGCCAGGAATGATCCGCCGCTTTAAGAATGAGCCGGGTATTACCATTCCACACATGGGTTGGAATCAGCTCAGCCTCACACAGCCGGACTGTCCACTTTGGAAAGGCATCTCGCCGGGTGCCTGGGTGTATTTTGTGCACTCCTTTTATGCCGCGCCGACAGATCCTGGCATTAACGTAGCCACCATCACCCACGGCTCGCAAACCGTCACTGCCGCCGTCGCCAAAGGCAACCTGATGGCTATGCAGTTCCACCCCGAAAAGTCTTCCACAGCAGGGCTCAGCATCCTCGGCAACTTCGTCAGCTATGTGAAAGCTCAGCAGCTCGTTACTGTATAGGCTGTATAATTCGTCGCCGTATGATTTACAGTAGGCTCGTATTTGGATAGAAAATCAACCGATGAAGCCCTACCAAAAAGTGCCGATTGAAGAGTGCGGCGAAGCGCTCCTACCGATTCCTCTAGGAAACTTTCGCGTCATAACGCCGCATCCCTATGAGTCGCTAGGTGCGCCTTATGGCAATCGCTCGCCCTATTTTTTGCGATCGCGCGTGTTAGAAAGCCTTGTACAAGCCCAGGAACAGCTGCAGGCAAAATGCCCCAACTGGCATCTGCAGATTTTCGATGCTTACAGGCCTATCTCTGTCCAACAGTTCATGGTGGATTACACCTTCAGTCAGCTCGCAGAAGCTGAAGGCCTCGACACGGCCAATCTTTCCACAGAAACGCGATCGCATCTCCAGTCTCAGGTCCTAAACTTCTGGGCAACACCTAGCGCCAACCCAAACACTCCACCCCCTCACAGCACGGGCGCGGCCATCGATCTCACCCTGTGCGACGCAGACGGCACAACAGTAGATATGGGCTCTCCCATCGATGAAATATCGCCCCGCTCCTATCCCAACCACTTTGCCAATCACACCGAACCATTAGCCCAAAAAGCCCACCATCATCGCAGCTTGCTAGCTGAGGTAATGGTGAGCGTTGGGTTTTACCAGCATCCCCATGAATGGTGGCACTTTTCTATGGGCGATCAGATGTGGGCCTTACAAACGGGCACCGTTGCCTGCTACGGAAGCGCTTGAAGCTGCTTCGCTCAAGCAACAGCAGAGGCGGTCAAATCTTTCTGTAGCTTCAGGCAGTTGCGTTGGCCATGCCCATCCATAGGATGCTCGTCCCCTACATGCAGCTGATACTCCACCCGGTCCATAATCCGATGCAGAATCAGCCAGCCGTAGCCCCCTTCCTGAAAATCAGTTGGGGAAGGCGCAGAATAGTTATCGAGCTTAAAGCCCGCACCCTGGTCCCACACCTCTAGCGAAAGATTGTTGTCTTCTAGCTCAATGCGAATGAGCACAGGCAGCTCAGGCTTTTCATTGTGAGCATGGCGAACAATATTGGAATACACTTCCACTACTACCAGCCGCAGCCGCTTTTCCACTTGAGACCAATCAATTTCATGATCAACCTCTAGCTGCAAAGACTCTAGCAGCCAATGTTCTACCACTTCCATAAACTTGAGGTCACTGGGCACGGTTAGTTCGGTTTTTAACATGACGTCACCTCCAGTGACAAGATAGTTTGGTCGTCTTCTTGCTCACCTTCAGGCAGGTGAATGTAAGAGAGTAAATTATCTAAATTAAGATCGGCAGGCTGCTGCTGTAAGAAGTCCCAAAGGCCTTCTTGATTGAGCATAGAGCAGTTGCTATCCTCGCTCATATTAGGAACAGTCGCTTCTGTTATTCCATCACTTGTGAGCAGCACCACGTCGCCATCCGTTAGCTGAAGCTTCCCAGACGCCGCTTTCCAAGTGGGTAATATACCCAGCGGCACGCCCCGCACATCCAAATAGGTGGGCTGCACTTCATCCGTCGGCTGAGCAGCCGTGGTGTCACGCTGGGCCACCATCGCCTTGTGAGACCACACCACCGGATACACATGGCCTGCATTGGCATATACCAGCTGGCCAGTCGTTCCGCTATAGCGAATCAGAGCCATCGTGATAAAGCAGTTGTTGCTCATCAGGTCGTTCGACAGGCTGTGGTTCAGATTGCTCATCACCTTTTCAGGATCAGGAGATTTTTCTTGGGCTAGCTCACGCCGCAAGACCGAAATGGCACTGGCCATAAACAGCGCGGCAGGGACTCCTTTGCCAGAAACATCGCCCACCGCTAGCCAAATGTCACCCTGGGGATGCATAAAGACTTCAAAAAAGTCTCCGCCCACTTCCCTCGCAGGCTGACAGCGCGCCTGAATTTTTAGCCCAGGCGTTTCCGGCCAGCTCTGATGCAACAGATTAGACTGGATTTTGCGAGCGACTTCTAGCTCGGCGCGCATTTTCAGTGACTGTCTTTGAATTTGCTGGTAGAGCCTAGCATGCAAAATCGCCAAAGCGACCTGGTCTGAAAGATTCTCCAGCAAGTCGATAGTGCTGTCACACCATTGCTTGTCCTTTGCTTGCTGATCCGTTTGACGGTATAGGCAAACTGTCGCAACCGTCGTCCCTTGATCTAAAAAAGGAACAACAATTTTAGTAAACGACTGGTTTTCTATGTCGACAGTGCTGGCCGTAATTTCAGTGGTTGAGGGCGAAGCACTGAGGGTTTCTAATGGGGTAAACGCATCGGTCGATGCGGCCTCACTCGGCTCATGGGGGCGCCGGTAGGTTGGCATTAGCGGGTCGCTGTTGCCTTGGGAATCTGCGACCGGATAAAGCACCGCAAAGTCTGTATCAAAGGCTTTACCCAGCACGCTGACGACCGTTTTCAGAGTATTGTCGTAATCCAAAGAGCCTCTAACCGCCGCCATGATGTTATTACTCACGGATTCCTGACTAAGGGCTCGGCCCAGGGCGCGGGTGCGCTTTTTAATCACGTTGTAGGTTTCTGCTGCCTGCAGGACGACCTCTTTGAGCTTTTTAGGGTTCCAGGGTTTTGTAATGTACTTGAACACTTTTCCGGAGTTAATCGCCGAGACCAGATCTTCGACATCGGTATAGCCCGTAAGCACCATGCGAATCGTATCTGGAAATTTCTCAACCGTATGGCTCAGAAACTCGGTTCCTGTCATTTTGGGCATTCGCTGGTCGGAGATGATGATCGCCATCTCTCCCTGCCGCTCTAGTACGTCCAATGCCTCCGCGCCGCTAGTCGCCTTGAAGACTTTAAAGCTCCGGCGAAACGTTCGGTATAGCAAATCTAAGTTATCTGGCTCATCGTCAACGACGAGCAACTTTAATTTTTCTTCCATTCCAGGTTTATCTGCGGGTGCCTATAGGATTGACCAGGGCCTTACTGATAGCAAACTGTTGGCTAGCAATGTTGGCTAAGAGGGACGTCTGACCAGTTGTGTGAAAAGTGGAGATTTGTACATAATGTGCCCGGCAAACAGGTGTCGATAGCGTCTTTCCATGATTGGACGGATCTTCTCCTTTGTGCGGTTGGGGCACACTTTGTGAGCAGTTATCTTTACCTATACAAAAGCCATGAGCCGACCACGAACAGTTGAAACGTTATTCGGCATTTGGCCGATTGGCTATGGCGCCGGGCTAGTTGCCGCGCTGTTGCTTAGCGTTGGGAATGCGCTACCTGCAACCGCTCAAGCAGCGGTAGACGTAGATGATTCAGGTGCTATGCACAGAACAGCTTACTTCGAGCTAAATAGAGCCATTTGCAGTAATGACTGGCATGGCGCGATTGGCCTTACTAGCGTCCTGATTGGCCAAGATACAACGACTGCGACCAACCGCCAGGCGCTACTCTCTTTACGGCGACAGCTAGACGCGCTACGGGCAGAAAAGACGGTACTGGGCCGCACGCAGGCCTGTGATGTTACCGATCCTTACATGCTGGCCGCAGACCCGCTCGCGATGGCTCCCGAGTTAGGACCAGAGCCTTTGGGTTGGGACCTGGCAGTGGCAGAAGCTGCAAGCTATCAGTACGGCACTAACCAGGACGTCAATCAAATAGTCACAGAGTCGGTTGAAATGACGCTGCCAGTGGATATGACTACTCGACCAGGGCTTTTGAACGCGATGCCGATTGATTTGAGTCGGGGGCTGAATGTGGTATCCGGGCACGTAGGGACGGGGCACCAGGTGTATGGGTTTGTTGCGGGGATGGGCGATCGCATTAACCTCAACCTGGAGGTCACTGACGTGATGACTGGTACCCTTTACACCAGCGACGATTCGCAGCTGTTTGTATTCGATAGAGAAGGCCGCCTGATTGCTTTTTCCGACGACGAGGGTGAGGGCGGAGCGTCCAACATTGACGGCATGATTGTGCCAAAAACCGACGCTTACTTTGCGGTTGTGACTAGCTACAACAACGATCCCATTTTTGACCAAGAGAATCGGCTCACAGGCTGGCACGAGAACGGCGGTGGTCGCTTCGACTACACGCTGAGCGTGGCAGGTGCCACCCCAACACAGCGGCTGATGCGGTAAAGCTAATGGTCCACTGGCCGAACGCGATAGGCTATAGCATGGTTGGTGAGTACATAAGGCCAGGGATGCTATGACAATCGCCGCGCTGATAGAAACCTTTGAACAGTGGGCCAATCCTGCCTGGCAAGAGAAGTGGGATAACTGCGGATGGCAGGTGGAACCGGGCGTGCTAGCACAAGAGGCTGGCGTACTGGTATGCCTGACGCCGACGCTCGCGGTGATGGAAGAAGCGATCGCCCTTAAAGCGCAAGGCCTACCGGTCAACCTTATTTTTGCTCATCATCCGCTTATTTTTGGTGGGATATCGTCTGTTGTGGTAGGCAATAGCGTAGGGGATATGGTGCGACTGGCGATCGCACACAACATTGGCATTTACACCGCTCATACCAACTTCGACCAGGTAACCAACGGCACTGCCGATGTGCTATCGCAGCTGCTGAACCTACAGTCGGCAACGCCTGTAGAACCCACAGATTATATTAAAGACCCCAGCCGGGGCTATGGTCGAGTGGGTAACTTGCCTAGTGAGCAGTCTTTACAACAGCTGCTAGAAACTATTCAGTCCCTGCTGGCACCATCGAGAGTGCTGCATTCCCCAACGGCTAACTTGCAGCAGCCTATCGGGCGGCTCGCGGTACTTGGTGGATCGGGTGCTGGCTACATTTCTGCTGTGTGTAAAACAGGTGCCCAGGCCTATCTCACTGCCGACTGCAAGTTTCATCAGTTTCAAGAAAGCAGAGACTCGGGCCTAGTTTTAATTGATGCGGGTCACTATGCAACAGAGCGGCCTGCGTGCGATCGCCTGGTTGGCTGGTTCAAATCTCAAAGCGTAGCCTGGGCACAGCTCAGTGAAAAAGACGAAGACTTTCGTCAGTTCTGGTAAGGCATTAGGCTGGTAAGCCTGCTACCCGATCTCTAACATATGAGCTGCCTCGTCTTCAGCCTCTTCTTTGAGGGCGGCGTCTATGTGGCTAATGTAGTACTCCATGCTATGGTCGGTGATCATGTCAAAGCCAGAGCCTAGGGCGCCTTTTGTCAGTCCCCATAGGCTATCGGCAATCCGATTGATCAGCTTGTAATTGGCGATAATGTTGCCGCCTGCATTGAAATACTTGAGCGTACCCATGTGCCCGTAAAGCCGAGTGGGGTTAAGGATAGAAAACGGTGGCGGTACGTGAGGCACGATGTCGTTGTTGTTTACAAAGCGGAATACTCTACCTTTGGTTTGGGTGTTGAGCTGGTTAACGAAAGTGCGATCGCCCACCCGAGGCTGCCCAAACGTGTAGACCCCAGCCACCTGAATACCATTATCAGAAAGTGCAGCCGCCGCTATAGTAGCCAGTGCACCCCCTAAGCTATGACCGGTAATATACAGCGGCGGTAGGGGTTTGCCTTGGGCTAGCATGTCGGTTTTCCACCGAGCAATCTGCCTCTGTACGGCGCTTTCAATGCTGGCCCAAGCCAGGAAGAATCCGGTGTGCACCCTGCCCTGATAAGAAGAAAGAGACGTCACACCATCCTTACGGACGGTAAAGTTCCGTAGCTGAGCGGTTACATTAGTTAGCCAGTCTTTGGGCTCTTGGCTACCGCGAAAGGCCAGCACCATAAACTGATCGCTGCGAAACATATAGGCCTGAGTATCGCGCCCCCGATTGTTGAAGTAACGAAAGTTGTGACGGACAAACGTGTTCTTTTTCTGCTGTGCACTGCTCTGTTGCGCGATGACCAACGTTTGCTTTATGGCTGGCTTTGGGTCAGCCATTTTCTCTTGCCGACTGACTGCGCTGGTATGTTGCATGAGCGTGTTTCCCCAGCGCTCCACCACTTCTGCAACAAACTGCTTATCTTGATAGGCCAGGTAAGAGGCCTTTGCCATGGTCAGTGCCACCCGTGTATCGAATTTAGAAGATAAATTTAGCGCGATTAGGTCATTGTCTTGGTAGGGCGAAGGAAGAATGCGATAGCCAAACCGTTCAAACAGTTTTTGTACCCCAAAAAAGCCGCTGTGGTGAATATAGCTGTAAAGCGCATCGTAAAACCGGGAAGCGCCTGGCCGACGATATACCGGGTCGCCAATCAGCTTAATCCAGTATCTAAGCCAGGGCTGAAGCTCTTTTGGGGTATACAGGCCCGATTCTATAAAATAGCCAAAATGCTCTAACCCGTTGAGCAATCGATTGAACCAGTCTCTGAGTGCGGTTTCAATCTGATACTGGCGCAGGCTTTCTGGATCGAGGTCGTTACGATCTTGGTGATAGTCTATGTCGTGCTTAACACGTACACGCTGATCGTGCTTTGCCAGGGCATTGCACAGCAATTCATCTGTCACATGAAACGAAAAAGCCTGCCCATGCTCTGGGGCAGAAACGTGATAGTCGCGATATTCTTCAAAATCCAGAATCTTGAGTGCATTGAGAATTTCCGGGTCTTCTTCAAATTCCTTGATAGCCTGTCTGAGAAACTCAATCCGCTGCCACTTTTGCTGCCCGGCATATTTGAACACTCCCCAGGTAATAGCACCGCTTGCTAGCAAAATGCACAGCACCAGTAGCCACTGTCTTTCTTCAGCTGCTTTGCTGACTTTGATCGGGTCACTATTAATAGCTGCCTCTGATAGATAGGCCTCTGATAGTGAGCTAGAGATTGTTGTAGTCGATGCCCTGGCAGATTGTCTGGCTGGTTGAATAAGCCAGGTACTAGCCACCAGAACGATCAGTGCAATAGGGCGACGCATATGTAATATAGAAGACTAAAAAAAGTAAGAATAGTGAGTGAGTGCAACGCCAGTGCTAAGGAGAGACGCTACCGTAAGCTTTAGTATTAATATAAGTTGATTAGCAATCTGAGCTTACCCGGCGATCGCTCCACAAACAACTCAGTTCGTTAATTTTCTCAGAAGACTGTTTATCCGCTTTGTAAGCTGTCACGATATTTGCAATGACCTGTACACTCCGTTCGTTACTATTACTTGAAGGAAGTGCTGGTTTGAAAAGCGAGCCGCCATCAGTGATTGCATGTACGCTAAAGAGAACATCGTGTTTAGCCAGGAGATAGTTTAGATGCGAGCTTTGCAAAAGCTGAGCGCCGTGTGTTTAACAACCAGTATTGTGACGGGGTATCTATTATCTTCCCAGGAGGTGCCTAGCGCATTTGCCGATACACTTATCAATACTCGAGGCTCGCTAACAGTGGGCGATGCCATATTGGACGACGGCAGCCTCTACGACCAGTACACATTTTCTGGTAGCGATGGCCAGTATGTTGCCATTTCCTTAAACAGTAACGACTTTGACCCCTATTTGATTTTGCTCGATCCCACTGGGCGCAGAATTAGCGAAAATGACGACATCAGCCGTAATAATCGGAACTCTAGACTGGTATTGACTTTGCCGGCAACCGGACTGTACACAGCAGTTGCCAACAGCTTTGAGTCGGGAACCAGCGGACAGTACGCCATTAAGATAGACGTGGCCAATAACCGCGCTGCCATTACTGAGGCGCTAGCAGCAGCAGCAGTACCCAACGGAACAACGGCCTGTAGCGTGGCCGTTGCAAGTATGGTTGAAACGGTTGAGTCTGAGCGCGAAGTCAGTGCCATGGCCAGTCACCTTCCGCTTAATCGTCTGTACGAGACAACCCCAGCCGTGCGCCCGAATGGTGTGTACGTGGCCTTGAGCGGGCCTGCGGCTATTTCTGTCATGTTTTCGCCGCAGCTGTTGACGCAGCTTAGCGCCCAGATAGTCGAGAACTGTGGTTCGGTCGGTGCGGCTGTTTTCTCGCTAGAAGCGGACGGGTTTGAGCGGACGTTTGGCGTGTTACCCAATCCATCTGGTCCCAGCAGCCAGATGACTAATGGCTCTCAAGCGGCTGCCCTGGTAGATGAATTTAGCTGCGTTACTAGCGACGGCGAAACGCCCTTAACTTGGGGGACTCGGGAATGTTCGTAAGCATCTTCTTACTGCGCCTCTTTACAAAAGAGAACCCTGGGCAGCAGCGAAAGAAGGACATAGCTGTGGCACAATTGCCAATATTCGATTGCCAATATTCGCTCACTGGCTAAACCTGCTGTGGATGTGCCCTTTCCTGCTAACAATCCGACTGTCAATGACCAGCTCGACAGCAGCTCGGTGAATGATGGCCTGACAGCCGATGGCCTGATAGCCGATGGCCTGACGGCTGATGCGCTATCGGCAGAGCAGCTTAGGAGTATTAAGGCGCAGCTGGATCTGGTGCTGATGGCGGTAGAGGCGCTGACAGACATTGGCTCTGACGCGGTGCTCTCGGTGGCCAAAGAGCTACAGCTAGAAGAAACGCTCTCAGACCGGGTAGGGCTGTGGCGGCTGCGGCAGTCGAGCCCGCTGCGCAAAGGACAGGGCCGTAAGAAGCTAGATATTGAAGAGGCCAGAGCGCTGGTACTGGTGGTGTGCCAGCTGGCACGGGGCTATCACCAGCAGATTCGCCAGGCAGTGGCCAAGCTAGAACAGCTGAGCGTGGCAGGGGAGCCGCCTCACCGAGCGGCGGTGCTGGGTGACTATTTGGATAACTTCAACAACATGTATTGCGATCGCATGGCCGACCCCAACCTGCAAACAGACATCCTGACGCAGCTATCGCTACGCCTGCTGATCGATTTGCTGTTTTACAGTGCGGCTGGCGGCGAACGGCAGCTATGGCTAGCGCTGATTGATCGAGCGCAATAACGAACCTTTACTGGCCGAGCATCTGACATAATAGTGAGGCTTCACCAACCCGCTACCTATGTCTGCGCAGACCGCCGCAAGCCTGAAACAAGACCTCAAAAAAACCAATCTTTACCTGGTTGGCATGATGGGCGCAGGGAAAACTACAATCGGCCGCAAGCTGGCTAACCGTGTGGGCTATCACTTTTTTGATACGGATGCGCTGATAGAGCAAGCGACTGGGCAAAAGGTGAGCGCTCTGTTTGCCAAGGAAGGGGAAGCTGCCTTTCGCGCAGTTGAGACCCAGGTGCTCTCTCAGGTGGCGAGCCATACAAATCTGGTGGTCGCGACTGGCGGCGGCATCGTGACCCAGCCTATCAACTGGAGCTACCTGCACCATGGGGTTGTGATATGGCTAGATGTGCCGATTCCGGTGCTGCTTTCCCGGCTCTCTGGGGATACCACCCGGCCTTTGTTAAAGGACGTGGATTTGTCTACTAAGCTAAATTCGTTGATGACACAGCGACGGGATTTGTATGGTAGTGCCGATATTCGGATGGCCTATGAGGGCAAGTCGGTAGGGAAAACCTGCGATCGCATCATAGCTGCACTAAAAGCCAGCCTGCGCCCCGATCCAAAGCTGACAGTTACGGATATTGAAATTAACCAAACCAACATCAATAATCTTTGATATGGAACACTCCCCAGCTGACCCAGACTTTCAGAAATCTGAAGCGGCACGAGTTCGCATTCTCAGTGAGGCGCTGCCTTACATTCAACAGTTTCAAGGCCGCACCGTCGTCGTAAAGTACGGTGGCGCAGCCATGAAAGACACTAGCCTAAAGGCTAAGGTTATTCGCGATGTGGTGTTTATGGCTAGTGTGGGCATTCGGCCCATCGTCGTCCATGGGGGCGGCCCTGAAATCAATAGCTGGCTTGGCAAGCTGAATATAGAACCCCAGTTCAAAGATGGACTGCGCGTCACCGATGCTGAAACCATGGATGTGGTGGAAATGGTACTGGTGGGCCGGGTGAATAAGGAACTGGTGTCTTTG
The DNA here is from genome assembly GCA_038531675.1 of Cyanobacteria bacterium J06581_3. Classification (GTDB taxonomy): domain Bacteria; phylum Cyanobacteriota; class Cyanobacteriia; order Phormidesmidales; family Phormidesmidaceae; genus Phormidesmis. The sequence goes on along the minus strand of JBCBBK010000014.1, from coordinate 37,860 downwards.
ATCAACCAGGCCGGAGGCGCGGCGGTGGGACTATGTGGAAAGGATGGCAATCTGGTAACGGCTAGGGCCCGTTCGACGGATGCAGAGATTGGGTTTGTGGGCGAGGTGAGTAATATTAAGCCGGATTTGGTGCGATCGCTTGTAGAATCGGGCTACATCCCGGTCATTTCTAGCGTTGCTGCCGACTACAACGGGCAGGCCTACAACATCAATGCCGATACCGTTGCTGGAGAACTCGCTGCTGCCCTGAGCGCTGAAAAGTTGATTTTGCTGACAGATACGCCCGGCATCATGCGCGATTTTCATGACCCTACGACGTTAATCAACAAGTTAGATATTCAACAGGCCAGAGCGCTGATTGCCGACGGGATTGTAGCGGGCGGCATGATTCCAAAAGTCACCTGCTGCGTTCAGTCGTTGGCGCAGGGAGTCCGCGCAGCTCACATTTTAGATGGGCGTATGCCCCACGCGCTGCTGCTAGAAATTTTCTCTGATATGGGTATTGGCACCATGATGGTGGCCTCTGGCTTTGCTGCCAATCGGTAAAAACAAGTTGTTGCCTACAAGACTACAGGTAAGTTACCTAAATGTTAGATTGAGTTTAGTTTTGAGACACTGCTTCTATGCATCGGCTTTTATCAGGTCCACTGTCTGTTGAGACACTGACTATTCCGATTCGAGATTTACCAAAACGGCTGTCTGGCACTGTGGTAGCACAGCTCTCTGACTTTCACTTTGACGGAACCCGACTCTCTGATTCGCTGCTGGCCAACACCATTGCCAAAATTGAGGACCTTCAGCCGGATCTGATTGCGCTGACGGGGGATTTTGTAACAGACGACCCTACGCCTATTCATGAGCTGGTGCGCAGGATTAAGCAGCTGCCCAGTCAGTATGGTGCGTTTGCTGTTTTGGGCAATCACGATATTCATTTCCAAGGTGCCCGACAAATGATTACCGAAGCGTTGGAAAATGGAGGCATTCCGGTGCTGTGGAATAAAATCGTGACACCCTTTGGTGATGACTTCCCAGTCGTTGGCTTTGCTGATTACTGGTCGAAGGAATTTGATCCGAGCATCCTGACCCAGCTGAATCCGGCAGTTCCTAGGCTTGTGCTTTCCCACAACCCAGATACGGCGGCTCCCCTTGCGGACTGGCGGGTAGATTTGCAGCTATCGGGTCATACCCACGGCGGGCAGGTTTATATACCGGGATTAGGGCCAGGACCACAGGTGTGGGAGAAGGTTCGGTTAAAAGTGCCTAAAGCCATTCGCAATCGGATTCCTTTTTTGAGCGATCGCTGCTTCCACGTTATCCGCAACTGGGAGTGGTGCCGGGGCCTGCACCAGGTCGGTAGCAATCAGCTGTACGTGAACAGAGGACTAGGCACTTACTTTCCTGGGCGGCTGTTTTGCCCGCCGGAGCTGACCGCGATTACCCTGGTTAGGGCGTAGTGTTGTATTTGTTCGACACTACATAGCTGACTCAACCAACAGGCTTAACCTTGGCTCGGTGCAGCAACTTACCGTGATGCGTATGCCCCACATGCGTCACCTGCACCATGTCACCCGGTGAGGCTATTCCTTTTGTTAACTGATGGTGCTGCGGATCGTAGGGAACTTGCTCGTCGATGGTCGCAAAGGGCATTACTTCCCACTCAGTCATAAGCTGCTCTACTGGCCGCACAAACGGCAAAATTTTTGCAGCAGGTAGGGCGTCTCCTCGCTCCTGGGCCCGCTTGGCAATAGTCGCCCACTGCGTCAGCCAGGTTTCAATTGTCTGCAAAGCATGACGCTGAACCTGCTCATCCCCGAGGGCTGAGCGGAGTCGAAGCCCGGCTGGATCCAGAAAACTTTGCAGCAAATCTTCTAGAGAAACATTCAACGCCTTAGCAATTTGGCTCAGTGTGGCCACACGCATCCGATCGATGTTGCCACTGCGCAGCTGCTGCACCTGCCAGCGAGACACGCCAGATTGCTTGGCGAGTGCTCTGTAACTGGCGATGCCAGCGGCATTCATGAGTGCCCGCAGTACCTGATTAGCTGACTGATTCGCCGTCTGATTAGAGTGAGTCATAAAGATAGGTTGCACTAGGCCGATGCCTTGGGCCGATGTCAGGCGAGGTGCATTTTCAAGACAGACTTGGGCGCACGGCGTACCTTAGCCAAAATCGTTTTGTGACCCAGATGCTGACAGGCTTCGTAGCGGTGGCAGCCCGAAAATCCGTAGTACTCACCTTCTACTTCCAAAACTTCAATGGGCTCTTGCAGGCCAATTTCCTGAATAGAGATCATCAGTGCCTTTACTTTATCGGGATCGTTTTGACGATACAGTGGGCGTTTGATTTGCTGAAGCGGAATTTCTTTGATTTGAACCATAGAGGGCGTACCTTCTGCTAGCAACTGAGAGTGAATGCCAGAGTTATATTAATCAGTTTCTTTATTAATAGTTTACGCGGCAAGCTAACTGACTGACGCTATTTGATGTGGTTATCGATAGCCACACACCTCAGCTAAATTGCGAGATAATAAGGTGAGGACCCATTACCCTACCACCAGCTACCTGACGACAGTTGCTTTAAAGAAACTTGATGGAGTTGACAGGGTTTACACGGAATCTGGGTTGAATAATACATATATGTGCCGTTTGGCCGACCCAGCGTTTTTAGCAGATCCTTATCCGTGCAGAGCTATATGAATCGTTTGCGTACACATTTGAACGCTGCTGTAAGCGCCCCTGCTAGGCTATCGGGCGCGGTTTTATCGTCTGCTGTGTTGAGTATTGGCCTTTTGGGTGGGCTGACAGCGGCGAATTTGGGCGTGATAGAGGCGATCGCACCCAAATCTACCCACGCGCAATCTGCCTCACGCAACCCCGAAATCAAAGTTGGCATCGTTCAACGCTTCGGTGCAGAAAAAGACGACAAAATCACCCTGGGACCGCTAGCAGGCGATCAGCTAACCGTCACCTTCAAAACGGGTAGCCAAACGCAGACCCTTACAACCGACCGGCTGCAAATAGAAGTGACCATGCAGCCGTTAGAAACCCCTGAGCTGCAAGAGTGGGTTGTGCTAAGCACTCACCGCAGTTTTGAGAGCGCGGAAGATAGCGCAAAGCGGTGGCAAGATGCGGGCATTAATGCAGAAATTGCGCAGCCCGACGCCTGGCAGGTGTGGGCCAAAAGAGAAGACTACAATTCGCCGCTGGTACGCAGATTGCTGATCGATAACCTGCACGCAGCGGGCTACACCCGTTCGTTTATCGATAGCGAAGTAGTTAAGGAAGTCCCCAAAGCCACATTTACTGCTAACGGCTACAAGTACGCTCGCGATGAGTTTACGATTACCAGCGCCAATCGTCGTATACAGATGGCAGAAGGCAACCGCACTAGCTTCCGAGATATTTTTGCGGGCGATATGAAAATACAGCCCAATTCTTACGGGGACTACACGCTGGTAAATCAGGTGCCTATAGAGCTGTACCTGCGCGGGGTGGTTCCCCACGAAATTGGGCCGGGTGCGCCCCGTAATGCCATTAAGGCGCAAGCTGTTTTGGCTAGAACCTATGCGCTTAGGAACCTGCGACGGTTTGCTATAGACGACTACGAGCTGTGCGCCGATACGCAGTGTCAGGTGTACTTTGGCCTGGCCGATACCGACCCAGGTAGTGACGCGGCGATCGCTGCCACCGCAGGCCAGGTGCTCACCTACGACAATGAACTGGTCGATGCCCTCTACTCTTCTACTTCTGGCGGCATTACGGCTCACTTCACCGACGTTTGGAATGGCGAAGATCGCCCTTACCTGATTCCCAGAATTGACTCTTTGCAGTCATTCAAGTGGGACCTGGAAGCTCGCCCACTGTCCGACGAAGCGAATTTTAGAGCGTTTATTTCACTTGACAACGGCTTCAACGAAGTGGGCTGGCCTCTGTTTCGGTGGAACAGAACCGCGACGCTAAAAGAGATGAACGACACGCTCAAGCTATACCTGAGAAATCGCCAGCATCCGCTAGCTAGCTATACCGAGCTGCGATCGCTTACTGTAGTAGACCGCGCAGCTTCTGGCAGGGTACAGAAGCTAACAGTAGAGACTGACTTAGGATCTTTCGATCTGATAAAAGACGAGTCGGTAAAGGCGCTGGTACCGCCTAGAAGTTTGTTGTTTTATGTAGAGCCTGTGATGACAGTGCCTGATGAAGAGAAACCCGATAGCGAAGATTCGGCAGGCCAAGAGTCAGCAGGCCAAAACTCAACACAAGAACAAACAACGAGTGACCAAACAACAGCTACTGACACAACACAAACAACACCAGATACGACATCTGCACCTGGTGAAACAGGTACACAAGCAGGAGAAGACAATAATTCGGCAGGGGACCAACAGAATGCCGAACCTGTTTTGAGCGGATTTCGCTTTGTAGGGGGGGGCTTTGGTCATGGCGTTGGCATGAGCCAAACGGGCGCTTATAACTTGGGGGAACAAGGCTATACGCACCAGCAAATTTTGGAGTTTTACTATCCAGGGACAACGCTACAGCCGATTAGTGAGTCCGTCACTTTTTACGATGGAGATTAGAGGCTTTGCAGCACTCACCAGCCTACAGATATGCCGTAGGGAACACTTATCTTCATAACTTCCTCACACTCTTCAGCGATAAGTAAAGAGTAGACATTTAACAGGCTGAGCGGATATTGAACCTATCTGAGAGCCTGTATTAGGAGGTTTAAGATGATTACCGTTGCTGACATTATGTCTTCTAGGGTATTTACCATTCGCAGCTCTGCTAAAGTGACCCAGGCGATCGCGCTGATGCAAGCCCATAAGGTGCGATCGCTCGTTGTTGAAAAAGCCGTGAAAGAGGGGGCTTATGGCATCGTCACCGAGCGCGATATTGCGTATAAAGTGATAGCGACCTCCGCAGACCCTTTGCACGTTATGGTCTGCGAAATTATGGAATCTCCCTGTATTCAACTATCCGCAGATCTGAGCTTACGAGAAGCGGCCAAGCGTTTTCGAGAGGCTAATATTCAACAGGCGCCAGTCGTCGACAACAAACGTCTGATGGGGACCGTTGCCATCGCAGACATCATCCGCAGCACCAACGTTGAAGATGTCCATCTGCCAGCTGACTGGGCCCAGCAGGCGGAGACCGCGCTGCGTCACAAGCGACTGTGCTGGGGGGATGATTGTCAGCTAGAAGAAGAGAGTGAAGTGGCCAGAGGAGTGCTTTTAGAGCTACAGTCCTCTGCCTAATGTCGCCTGTATCAGCACCTAAAGGCTAAGGCTTTCTGTAGATTGCGCTCCGTCGTCTCAGCCTCTAGGCAGCACTCGCATCTCGCCTTCTAACCACGCGAGTCCCTTTATGAGCGCCCTGAGGCTCAGTTACAACCGTACACTGACCGCATCATCGTTTGAAAGAGAGAACAGTTGCCTGACTGTGTGGGAAAATAAAGTCGTTTGAATCATGGCTAAAACCGCTACCTGGCAGTGCGTGCGATACCTTCTCTATTATCGCGCATTTGAAGGAAAATGACAGGTCAAACGTACTACAGAAGAGGTCGTGTAAACCGTCTTAAAAAAACTATGGCGCTGGGGGAGTGGGCTATCTTTTTTTTCGCGATCGCAGCCGACTCAGCGTCTCTTGTGACATGCCCAAATATGACGCCAAATACCCCAGCGGAATCTTCTCTTCTATCTCTGGATGCTCTTGCAATAATTGCTCGTAGCGCTCAGCTGTAGACTGGGTCTGAAATGCCAGAACCCTTTGCAGTAGCAGCGTGTAATAGTATTCCAGCAAATGTCGGTTGAGATCTATCCAGACAGTATCCTGACGGGACAGATCTTGCAGTGCGCTGTGGCTGAGTGCCAGCAGCGTAGAGTCGGTCACAGGCAAAATGCAGTCTTCACTGGGCTGGCGATACACAAAGCTAAAATACGCCGCCGCAAAGTCACCCTCAACGCTGAACCATCGCGTAACATCCTTCCCGTCCACTTCACAGGAAGAACGCAATACGCCTGCTGTTACGAAGTAAAGATGGTTAGAGACTTGGCCTTTTTCCAGCAGCACGTCGTCTTTGGTGATTTCAATGACCTTGAGGTGCTGACAGAGGTTACGCTGTTGCTGTGGGTTCAGCAATACCAGCTGGTTTATTCGTTCTAGAAGCTTTTGATACATGGGAGGGGTTGGCGCGATCGCAGGCAAACTAATCTACGTCAATCCATTCTTTCTGATCGGCGTCGTAATGGAAATAGCCGCTCTTGAAGAAAGTACTCGTTAGCAGCGTAAATTCATCTTCTCTGCCCAGGTATTCACAACGTCTGGTGTTGATGTTCTTTGGCAGCGCTGAGAACTGATCGAGCTCGGTTAGAGAGGTTGGGTAACGGCCTTCACTGACTTGATAGCGATTTAGATAGGGGACTAATTGTCCGCAATTCGCTGTAGGGCTACCAGGGCGATTCAGGCGTAGGGCAACACCGCCACCTAAAAAGAACAAACATGCAAACATCAGCTGCCAGATAGGTCTGCGAAAGAACTTGCGTGTTGTCGATGAAGCCATTAATTAATAAGAAGACTGCGCTAAAAAGATAAACGGTATACTCAAGTACAACCTACCGCCTAAACGCACCTTCGGAAGCCCTCTACAAGACTTTGATGAAGCGTGTGACGATTCTATGAGCCTCAACTTCACATTTGCCGTGGTCAGTGACCTGCACATAGCGCTACCGCATACTATTTGGGACGCGCCCAACCGCTTCCACCTGGTAGAAGTGAGCATTCCAGCCTTTGAGCAAATTTTGAGGCAGCTAGAGGCGAATCCACCGGACTTTTTGCTACTACCGGGTGACCTGGTACAGCATGGCGAAAGAGAAAATCACGAATGGATGGCTAACCGGCTCGCCCAGCTTCCGTTTCCGACCTATGTTGTTCCTGGCAACCATGATGTGGTGCGCCAATGGGGGAATTTGCCCAGCGACGAAGCCGGGAAAGACCGAATTACGCTGGCCGACTTTCCACAGCTGTATCAGTCGTTTGGCTATGCCGATGGTAAGCAGCTGTACTACCAAACTGAGATTCTGCCGGGTGTTCACCTTATTGGGCTAAATTCCAATGCCTTTGACGAAACAGGGGAACAAATCGGCACCGGGTTCATTGATGCTACGCAGTTAGACTGGCTAGACCAACAGCTGGCAATGCTCACCGGGAAGTTCGTGATGGTAATGGTGCATCACAACGTGCTAGAACATCTGCCAGGCCAGTCTAAAACCAAGTTGGGTCAGCGATACATGATTCGCAATGCACCTGAGCTGGTGTCTCGCCTGCAGGCAGCAGGCGTTCCTGTTGCGTTCACAGGCCATCTGCACGTACAAGACATTGCTGAATCTGAAAACTTTTACGCCATTACCACAGGCTCGCTAGTGAGCTATCCTCATCCCTACCGGATGATGTCGGTAACCACTGACGACCGGGGTCGCCAGCACCTACGGGTAAAAACTAAGCGCATAGAGTCCGTGCCGGACTGGCCGACGTTGCAGCAAACTTCTAAAGACTGGATGGGCGATCGCTCTTTCCCCTTCATCGTCAGGCTGCTGAGCGAACCGCCTCTTTCTCTCAGCCTGAAGCAGGCAAAAACCTACGCCACCGACATCCGCGATTTCTGGGCCACCGTCGCCGCTGGGGATGCTAGCTTCCACTACCCACAGCTACCCGCAGCAGCCCAGAAGTATTTTGCACAGTACGATGCCACCTGCCCAGAGGGGAAGCCGAGGTTTATTGATAATGATGCGACGCTGATGCTGGGACGAAGATAGCTTATCCCGCTTGCGCTAACCTGTGCGCCTCACTATCCTGCTGCAATGCCAGCTGATTCAAAGCGGCAGCAGCCTCACTAGAAATCGGCCAAACCATACCAGCCAAATTCTTCGTGGCTGCGCTGTAGCCCTGGTTGGCCGATTTGTAGTACCACTGCATTGCCTGAGTCTCATCAACAGTGACTTCGCCAAGGCCAAGCTGATACATGCTGCCCAGCATGCATTGAGCTTCGGCTACACCGGCCTGAGCGGACTGTAACAATAAGGGAAAGGCTTCTGTATAAGCAAGTGCGCGAAATTCTGAGATACCGGGGGTGGGCATTTTCCAAAGTCTCCGAGGGTGGTTTACAGCGCGATATTGACGAATAAGCTGAGATGACATCAGGCCGTCTCCTTCGGTTGATAGCGATGGGCCTCCTTGCTTCTCAGTATTATAGTACATGAATACTACATTTTGACTCAAAATCGCATCTCAGTCTTTGGCGATACAATGAGCTGACAATGGACAATTCTGTTTGTGATGGAGGATTGAGGTGGAAGCGGGCGGATCTTTGACGGAGCGGTATCTGGCGCTGATTGACGATTTGGCGGCGCGGACGCTGAAGGGCACGATTCGCTCGAAAGAGCAGGTGCGATCGCTAATAGAAGATGCGGTAGAAACTGGCACGGGCGAAATATTTGAACGGGCACTGGCTACTCGTATTACCGAAACAGAAGCCAAGCTAGAAGGCTCGCTAAAGGCACCGCGAATTTTGCGAGCGCTTAAGACAATGGAAAGTGAGTGGCAAAAGGGACAGGTGGCTCGTCAGGCGGCTAGCGGAATTGCAGCCTCTGCCCAGAAGCTTAGCCAGGCAGATAGCACTGATCGTCCAGAGATATTTTTGAGCTTTATAGACCCCAACTCCGCAAATAGCCTCAACCGTCAACAGCTAAAGCAGCTTGCGAAAAGCCTGGAGTCGGAGGAGATGGCTCCCTGGCGAACAGGTCTTTTGGCTGGATTGGAGAGTTATGAGCGGCTAGAGCCTGACCTGGTGAGCTGGCTGTATGCAGCGCCCGGTAGGCCGGTTGGATTTGGCGATCGCGATCAGGGTGGCCCTTGGCCCGTATGGCAAAAAGCGTCGGTGGGCCTACCCAAATTGCTGTTTACAACCCTGACGCAAGACGAGCCGGTAGAGACAATTACCCGAACAGCGGTCGATGTGGCTAGCTGGGTGAATTTGGCGGTGACCCTGCACTTTCTACAGCGCGGCCTAATCATCTGGTTCGACAAGCAGCCCTACAGTGCCAAAGCTGGTAAGCAGCTGTCGTACAGTACTTCTTTGATTTTTGCGGCGATTTGGGGACGCCTTTCTCAGGGCTTTAACGCTGCGGGTAATCCGTCTTATCGCGCGCTGGGGAATGGTTGCTTTCAGCTAATGCTACAGATTTTGCGAACGTTCTCTCAGCGGGATGACTTTCCGCTATATGGCGGCGTGTTTGCCTCTTTTTCGGGAGACTATTTGCAGGATACGCTGGACTACTTTAGTGAGCCGCTTAGTGAGGTAGAAGGAACACAGGAGAAAGCAAGAATTTTGACGCTACTGGGCTACTCTCGGCAGATGTTAGGACAGATGGCTCCGGCGAAAGATTTCTATGAGCGGGCTTTGGAGATTGCGCAGGAAGCAGGTGATTTGGCGTGTGAGACGGCGGATTTGTGCCATTTGGCGCGGAATGCGGTGTTGGAGAAAGACTATGCCGAGGGTGTGGCGACTAGTCAGCGGGCGTTGATTTTGGCGCGGCAGCGAGGGGACCGGGTGGGGGAGGCTAATGCACTGGTGAATTTGGGTTACGCGCAGGTGTTGCAGGCCAGGGCAAATGATGTGGGCGATACGGCTGTGTATGATGGGGCGATCGCTTACCTCAATCAAGGTCTGGAGCTTGCGGTAAAACAAGGAGACTTTCAGAGTCAGGCGCTGGCTTACAACAGTTTGGGGGTTGGGTATGTGATGTGCGATCGCGCCCAGGAAGGCCTCGACATTTTAGTAAAAGGTGCCGACGCAGTAAAAGGCTCTGGCAACATTTACCTTCAAGGCTTGTATACTTTGTATACAGCGGAAGCTCATCATGCATTGAAGAACACTGAGGAAGCTGTCTTTTACAGCGCGTTAGCGATGTATCTGTTGGACAATATTGGCTCCGAGGAGTGGCGACAGGCGGCAGGGTTGGCTTCTATTTTGCAAGGTCAGCTCGGCGAAGAGACTTATCAACAAACCCTGGAAAAGTACCGCCGACAGCTCACGCCAGTTATGAGTATGGAAGGCTATGAGGCTTTGCCAAAACTCATAGAGCGCTACCGTTCTGCGTAGTACTTTACGAGCAATATTTTATGCAGCCTATGCGGCGAATAGTGCCTTTAGTCTAAATGGGGTAGGTTTCTGACAGTTTCTTCGCTGCTTTGACTCTAGACGTTTCTCCTAACAGAATGCACTCTGACAGTATTTCTAAATCTATACAGGAAAGTGCAGGAACTTTGCTGTTGTTTACCTGTTTGTAAGCATCTTCAATCAGGTTGTAAACTGCCAGAACACCGTCTTCCCACATCCATACTTCATCTACGGCTAGTTCTTTGTACCGCTTTAGCTTTAACTCATCACCGCTGGTGAAGTTGACTTCTATAGCCAGTTTTATACCTTGAATTTGATATGATTCGTCCGGCTCTGCGGAAGCGATTCCTTTTTTTTCCTGTGTTGCAGAGCCAGTAGGAAAGAACTCTACTTCTCTAGCGATCAAGAAATTCTCGATCAGCATGCCAATGACAGTCTTGAATAGTTCGTGTGCTACACCTAGCATAAGAATAAAAACTGTTCCTTTGTAGTAAGACAGCCTTACATCAGGGCTACCCTCAAATCCTTTTCTCAAGCATTCAAACTGTTCCCAGCTTTTGTCATAGTGGACAGTTTGAACGTCGCCGTTCACGACTTCTGCTCTGCTTGCTTGTAGACCTATTGCAACGGTCATACATATGTCCTCAACTATCTTGCTCTAAACTACTGTATTGCCCTAGCCAGTAGGGAAGTAACTCATAAAATCAAAGCTGGACTGATGCATAAATCATAACACTCATACTCAAGTACATCAGATAAGCCACGAGCAAGTGACTGTAGATACGTGACGCTACGTAATCTACGTAATAAATAGGGCGGGAAAACTAGGGTATACGTAGTCGTTATCTTTATTTATGTCTAAGCGATCGCCTAATTTTCTAGTCATGGCCGCTGCTGGCTTTAGTACCAGTTTTTTGTGGAGCATATCTTCTTCCAGATTCGATAGCAGCGTCTTTGGTCTTCCGCCAGCACTGTTTTCTCTTTTACTCTTGTTGCTGTTGGTAGAAGGTGGGTTGAAGCTGCTGTTTTTGCAGGCGATCGCACCTATGAAGCACATCCCGGTCGGGCCGGAACGCTGGAGCGATTCTGTTCAAAATCAGCTCGCTTACTACACAGAGCAGCTAGAACGGCTAGGATTTGTTCTATTAACCGACTATACCTTTACAACCTCTACTGAGGAGAAGGCATCCCCATCTACTGCCAGGCTATTTGTACATCCGCAAAAGCGTGTATTCGCAGAGCTAGGACAGGTTAACGACATTCCGATGCATTGCAGTATGGCTTCTTTTTTAGTAGATGGGTGGGATGTTGCTGTAACTAATGTAGTTGGCACCAGAAGCTTGGCTGCTATTTCTCATGCTTTCCTTCGTCTGCCTCGGACCATCATTATAAAGAGAGAAGATGCGCTTCTCAACAAGTTGTTTCAAGAGGCACTGAGCTTACAGAATCAGGTTTCCAAAGAGTTGGGTATGCCCGTAGAAGAAAGTATAGAGGCCGCACTTTACTTCGAGCGAGACAGGGCAAGGCGCACTCTGCAGCGGCAGCGGCTCATCCGCAAAAGTATTGCCTGGTGCTTTCTTGAGATGCTAATTTTTTCTCTGAAGCCTAAAAAAGAATGGCTAGGCGACTATAAAGCCCGCTCAACCGTCTCATAGTAACGCCTGCTCCGCTGCTCTGTAGATCTCTCTTCAGATACTTTTGCACACAGGACATTTTGTTAGAAAATAGACATAGCCGTTCCTCACACTTTGCTATGAAATTTTTCGAGAAGCCTGGCGCAGAACTAGCAGACCGCGTTCCCCCTGGGCAAAGCCTGGCAAAAGGGTTTCCGGTACTCACCTATGGCGACACACCGACTGTAAGTCCTGACGACTGGCAGCTGAGCGTTTCCGGACTAGCGACACCCAAAACGTTTTCCTGGCAAGACTTTATGGACTTGCCACAGCACGAGTTTACCGCAGACTTTCACTGTGTGACGACCTGGAGCAAGCTGGACGTGACGTGGCGTGGCGTCAAGATCACCGACTTTTTGAATGCGATTGAAGTGGATGCAAAAGCAAAACACGTTATGGAGCACTGCTACGGTGGCTACACAACCAATGTATCGTTAGAAGATTTTGCCAGAGAAGAGAACTTTTTTGCACATACGCTTTACGGTGAGTCGCTACCCGCCGAGCATGGCGGGCCAATGCGAACAGTCGTGCCACATTTGTACGCCTGGAAAAGCGCCAAGTGGATCAACGGCATCGAGTTTTTGCCAGAAATGGAGCTGGGCTTTTGGGAGCGCAACGGCTACCACCACAGGGGAGAGCCCTTTGCTGAAGAACGCTATGCCTCACTGTAATCCCCCGTTCTGTACGCCCCATACCAGCGAGTCGTCGGGTGTAATAAACATTTCTCCACCGACAGTCCTGATATGCAGTCCGTCCGCGTTGAGGGCCATCTTTTGAATGTGGTACCAGCTTCCTCGGCGCAACACGATAATGCTGGTTCTTGGCAGCTTTAGGGCAGCAATTTGGCTGACCTGGTCGCCCGGCCTAACTCTACCGTGCCAGGCTTCCCACAGTTCTGTTCCGCCTGTGTGATAAATCTGGCAATTGTCAGGTACGTGGCGATGTTGATAATAGCAGTGTCCGTTGGTTCTGCGACTTATCGGGAAAAAGCTATGCTCGACTAGCACGTGCCGAATCAGCGACCAAAACTTAGAGCTTTGTTTTACAATCGCGGTGAGTTTTTCATTCACCATCGTGACCTTAACCACCATGCCTTCTTCCCTAGATGACAGCGTTGTGAGTCCATCTCCGGAACTGGCGACCAGATTAACTGTAGAGCGCGCAATGGGTCGCTCGTCAATAAAGGCCTTAGTGAAGGCTGATATCAGCCCTAAATCTTCTTTGAGAGTCTGTTCTTCTTGTAGAGAGAGACTGAATGTTTCATCTGTAGCTTCGTCTGTGGATTCATCTTTGGGTTTATCTCCTGCTTCGGCACACTCAGCTAACGTATTGGCAGTATCTCTTTCTACTGATGATGGCTCAACAGTGAGTGGCGCTTGGGCATCTCTAAATACAAAGATACTGCCTGTAACTCGCCCGGTGGCATCTCTAATTGCCGTTGCATCCCCCACTATAGATAAAGCGTCAAGTGATTTGGTCAACAAATGAGCATGATGAGGAAAAGGAATTGCTGACTTTCCTCTCAACGTGGCGTTTAGGATAGAGCGAACACTCTCTTTTAGCTTTATGTTGTCAAACTGCTGAATTTTACGCTGGAAGGTGATTACTTCGGTTAGTGGCTTATCCATGACATCCGTTAGTTGCCAGCCAGTGGTGGATTCGGCGGCGGCATTCATGAATACAATGTAGCCGTTGACATCTGTGGCGATGACGGCGTCTGTGATGGATTGGAAAGCGATCGCATACCAGCTCTCACTGGATCGCACAATCTGTTTTTGTTCATGCTTGTACAGCGCAATTTCTATCGCCATGCCCAGCTCTTTTTCTTCAAAAGGTTTCAGCAAGTAGCCATAGGGACTGGTCTCTTTGGCACCGTTAAAGGTGGCGCTATCGGCATTTGCCGTCAAATATATCACCGGAATCTGGAAGTTTGACGTCACCTGCTGGGAAACCTGTATACCGGTCATCTCGCCTTTCAGGTGAATGTCTATCAAAATCAGGTCAGGTCGGCTGTTAGCAATTTTCATCAGTGCGACATCGCCAGAAGCCGCCGCGCCAGCAATGCCGTAACCTAACTTTTTCAGGCTATTTCTGATGTCTAGTGAAATGATGCTTTCATCTTCAACAACCATTACTCTTTTTTCAGTGACTCTTTCAGCAACTAGTGTAGTCATTTGTTCATTTAGGAACTTATATGTACAAATCTGTTTGAGATGTGGTTTTAAAGCCAACCCACCCCGACCTTCGCTGCGCTCCGGCCACCACTCTCCCTTCGGCTATGCTCAGGGCAATCAAGAGGGGATTTTTCTCGGCTACGAGGCTTAAAAAACGCCTCGCAGTCTAAAGTAGATCTCCTCCTGGCGTTGCCTCGAGCGAAGTCGAGCGGGAGGAGTGCCCACAGGGCAAGGTGGGTCGGCCCAAGTTGCAACTAGCCAACCTATGCAAAACACATACTCTCTCCCGAGGAGAGAGTTAAGCTGAGTACAGCAGAAAGGCGGCAAATGCTCGAATTATTCAACCCTCATCCCTCAAATCGACGGCTCTCTCTCTTTAGAGAGAGCCGCGTTAGCGAAAACTCTGCGCCAGATGAGCCATCTGAGCGGCTAGTGGCTTCTAGCTCGCCATCTAGCTGCATTGTCAGGCTGCTAATAATTTGCTGACCCAGCGTTTTGTCGCTGTCAATATCAAAATCAGCCGGGAGCCCAATACCATTATCGCGATAGATAATAGAAAACGTTTCGGGGCCAGTTCGTTTAGCTGTGATAGAAATTGTCGGCGCGTCCTCACTATCGCTTTTCTGCTTAGAATCAGAGCGCTTAGAAAACGCGTACTTTAGCGAATTTGAAACCAGCTCGTTGATAATCAGTCCGCAGGAAACTGCCGTATCAATTTCCAGGAAAATTTCTTCCACCTCGAGCACAAGAGAAATGTTTGCAATATCCACTTCGTACGAGCGGATTAGATAGCTGAGAAGCACTTCAACGTACTTGTTAAAATTAATTCGACTCAAGTCACTCGACTGATAAAGCTTTTCGTGAATCAGTGCCATTAGCCGTACCCGGTTCTGGCTCTCACGAAAAAGATCAAGAATATGTTTATCTTTAATCGATTTGGACTGTAAGTTTAGCAGGCTAGAGATAATTTGCAGGTTGTTTTTTACCCGATGATGAATCTCCTTTAGCATGGCTTCTTTCTCTTTTAGCGACGCTTCAATCTGCTTTTCAGCCTGGTCGCGTTTGATGGAGTCTTGTAAGCGGCGTATGCGCTGACGCAGCAGCGCCCAGTGAATAGGTTTTGTGGCATAGTCCGCAGCGCCTGAAGCAAAGGCCTTATCGATCGATTCTGAGTCATCTAGGCTGGTGATCATCAGTACAGGTGAATGCTTCTGACTACATAGCTTCTGCAGTGCCGAGCAGCATTCAAAGCCATCCATTTTTGGCATCATGGCATCCATGAGTATGATGTCTGGCTGCTGTGATTGAAAAAGTGCCAGACATTCTTCTCCATTACTCGCTTCAATTACCCGGTAGCCTTCCTTTTGAATAGCGGTGCGTAGCAACAGCCGCATAACGGGTTCATCATCTACAACTAAAATAGAAGTAGCACAGTCTGAAACTGGTGGGTTAGG
Source organism: Cyanobacteria bacterium J06581_3 (assembly GCA_038531675.1). GTDB lineage: Bacteria > Cyanobacteriota > Cyanobacteriia > Phormidesmidales > Phormidesmidaceae > Phormidesmis. The sequence goes on along the minus strand of JBCBBK010000014.1, from coordinate 22,385 downwards.
GGTGACCGGTAGCAGAGATGACGCAACCGTACAAGCTTGAGGAGACTTGCTGACACAATCAGTCACTTTTTCGGTCGTGCAGACATAGGTCATAGTTTTTAGAGTGTAAAAATATTGGAAAAGGAGAGCAGAATTATCTTTTATAGCTGTTGTTGATAGTGAGCGATCGCAACATGAGCTTTTCGGTACTGGCTGCTCACTTCTCTCATCATGGGTTTTGCTGAGCGGGGATGATTGTTTCTTCCTGCTTCTTCAATGAATTTGCAAACGTGGAAAAGCGACATCGCACCGACACAGCTACTCAACGATTTCAATGCGTGGGCAGTTGTTCGAATCTCATTCGGGTCCTCCTTCTCCATAGCGGTCTCTAGCGCAACGATTCGCCTTGGCGCATCACTCAAAAAACTTTGAGTAATCTCTAATAAAAAATCTCTTTCGGTACTGATGCCTTCTAAAATTTCTATGTTCAAAATAGGAATATTTTGAAGTTCTAGTTCACTCTTGGGAGAACTCTGGGCACGGGTCGCTAGCTGGGAAGCACACTGATTATCAGGAGACGCAGTCGTGGTTTCACCCAATGTTGCCATGGGTGTCGGCCCACTGTCTACTTCTTCTATATCAAATCCATCCTCGGCTATCTGAGGGCACTGCTGAAGCATGTCAGCCAGGTGTTGTTTGCGGATAGGCTTACTGAGGTAGTTACTCATTCCAGCCGCAAGGCACTCTCCCCGATCGCCTTGCATGGCGTGCGCTGTCATCGCAACAATATAGGGCTGTTGAATACATTGGGTTCTGATAGTACGAGTCGCTTCTAGTCCATCCATCTTCGGCATTTGTACATCCATAAAAATTAAGTCGTAGGTTTTATTTCTGACGGCTTCTACCGCTTCTATACCGTTGTTCGCAATGTCTGCTTCGTAACCAAGGCTAGAGAGCATGGTCAGCGCGACCTTTTGATTGAGCGGAATGTCTTCGGTTAGCAAAATGCGCAGAGGCCTTTTTGCTTGCGCTGGGCTGGATTCCAGTTGAGTTTTTGTGAGGGTGGGCATGGTTTCTTCATCATCTAACAGCAGCTGAACCAAGGCGTTGTAAAATTGCGATCGCCTAATCGGTTTTTTTAGCGCCTTCACTCGGCTACCTAATATATTCAACCGACGTGACGGTGACTGTTGGCTTTGAATCAACACAATTGGAATCGTTTGGTAGTTTGGAAAGTTGCGGATTTGGGAAGCGAGCTGCACACCCTCCATGTCCGGCAAGGGTTCATTGATAGCAATAATATCGGGCATCTCATCACGGAACAGCTTGCTAAGTGCCATCTCAGCCGATTCAGCTGTATCTATTTTCAGGTTCCACGATTCAGCTTGCATAGAGAGATGCTGACGGTTGGTTTCGTTACTGTTGATGATTAAGAGACGTTTCTGTTGAAGATCTACAGGGCCTGTATCGTTAGTGGCTGAAGCTACCTGTTCATAGGCCGCGAGCTGAATAGAGAAATTGAACTTGGAGCCTTCGTTCACAGTACTTTCAACCCAAACGCGTCCGTGCATCATTTCAACCAGACGCTTGCAGATTGCCAGTCCTAAACCTGTACCGCCATATTCACGAGTGGTGGAAGCATCAACCTGGCTGAAGGGCTTGAAAAGATTAGAAAGCTTTTCTGGTGGGATGCCAATACCAGTGTCTTTGATCGTAAACAAAATTTCGTAGGTATCTAGAGTGTCTTGTTCTGGCCTTTTTAAGTTCACGCCAGAGCACTTTTCTACCTGCACTTGAATACTAACTTCGCCCTTGCGGGTGAACTTAATACTGTTACTGACCAAATTCGATAAAATCTGTCTGAGTCGAATGGCATCGCCCTTAAGGAAAGCTGGAATATTCGCAGGCTGTATTAGAGACGTTAACGCTAGGCCCTTTTGCTGTGCTTGAGTGTTATATAGCAACAGAACTTCTTCGACACATTCATACAAGTCAAGCCTGGTCATCTCTAGCTCTAGTTTATTAGACTCAATTTTAGAAAAATCAAGAATATCGTTAATGACGGTTAGTAGCGTGTTCCCGCTAGAGCGAATAATGTCAACAAATTCTTGCTGTTGAGTCGTGAGCCCCGTTTCGCTGACAAGTTCGGTCATGCCAATGAGGGCGTTCATTGGTGTACGAATTTCGTGACTCATCATTGCCAGAAACTCGCTCTTAGCCTGATTGGCCTCTTCGGAGGTTTTGATCGCATTTTCTAAAGAGGTATGTATTCGCTTCTGTTCAGAAATATCTTGAATATGAGCAATGAAGAATAACGGGTTTTTTCCCGTATCTCTTAGCAGCGCAGCGCTAAGATGAACATCTATCAGATGTCCGTCCTTGTGAAAATAGTGCTTGTCTCGTCCCATTACCAGGCGAGACCGAGTTTCCAAGAGCTTTTGAATGAGATCATGGTCACCCTGGAGTTCGTCCGGAGGCGTGATGGACTGAAAGTTGCAGGCGAGTAGGTCTTCCTTTGAATATCCAGTCATCGTGCAGAAGGCTTCGTTGACTTTGAGAAATACCCCATTGGTCGCAACTAAGACCATGCCGCTGGGTGCGTAGTCGAAGGCGCTTTCGAACACCAGTTTCGTCGATTCAAGTTCTTTTTCTGTTGCTGCTTTCTCCGCCATCTTCAAGCTGAGCTGCTGGTTGATTGCCTCTAGCTCCTGAGGACTCTTGAGCGCCAGAAACGTAGGCAGCAAAATCGCCACTTTCATTGCGGTGTAGCAAGAGATCAGCGCAGTCGCAGCTCTGACCATCCCCGAGACCCAGTAAATGGGATACCAAAGCGTGACGATGTCAAGCACATGGCCCAGACCACAACAGATGATGAATGGACCAAACAGTACGATTAACCTGACCGGGAAGTCATTTTCGTGCTTAAAAACGAAGTAAAGCAGCGCGATTGGGATAGAGAAATAGGCGATCGCAATAAAAAAATTACTCAGCGCATGAACGCTAACCAAAGGCGTTTGCCAAAGATAGCAATGTCCGTGAGGAATGTAAGGTGAAGCGAAAAGAAGCAGCCATGATGGAGTCCACATTCAATAGACCTGGAATTACGTATATGCAATTAGGCGATCGCCCAGCTCAATGAAGCTGCCTTCGTGCTTCCGGTAATTTCACGAGCATTAAAGCGGCTTGTATTGCCTTGAGTAATTGAAAGTCTAAAAACTGAAGATGGGATTTCACACAGAAAAAACACTAATCTTACTTTTCTTACTTATGTAAGTTCCGTATATCTACGAATCCATCCGTACAGCCCGTTTGAAGCTACCGTAAATTACATGAATATTCTCAGTAGCCTGGGCAAACTAGGAAGTATATTGATCCGCGCTTTGCACACAGCATAATCACAGGCTGCAACCTGCGTTCTACACCGCAAAGCGCAACAGCGTACAAGTAACTAACCGCTCTTGTGGATACTTCTTCTTTAGAAAAGACAACGCCAGTTCTATCGAGCCTGCCCGATGAGGCTCAAGACTGGCTGAGTGCACTGCCATGGGAACAGCGACGATACATTCTATCGCTGTGTCATATGCTGTGTGCGACGTCATCGGCCCAGCAGGCTGAGTTTCTAGATGCTTATACAGCAGAAGGATTGCTGGTACACATTGCCGATGACGCGGACACTCGTCGCCAGGTAAATACGCACCTTCAGCGTTTTCGCTGCCAAACGCAGCTCAATGACGATACTTTCCGGCACTACATTCGTCATGTCTATTTGCACTCTATGCAGGACGCGGAGGAAAGACCCGAGCTGTATTTAGAAATGGTGCTGATGCTGATGGGCAGCGCCCGCAAGCGCAGCAGTGTACTGTGCTATATCCTCGGCTTTGAAATTTTGAAGATGCTATTTTCTATGAGTTGGTCGCAGCATGAGCGGCTGACTGAACTGCAAGTAAATAAGGAAGATTTTACTCGCCGGTATATAGCACCCATTCAGTTAGCCCATCGGCAACACCTGATCGTGGTGCCTAAAGATGAAAAAAAATTCTTTGCTCGGCGTGAGCATTACATTCAGTCGCCAAATCTTGACGGTGAGCAGCTTGTAGAGCTGACGATTGAAACGTTTACGGCGGAGAAAATTATCGAGACTGGCTTCTCGCTTTTACGTCATCCGAATACCATTCACTTTGACTATGACTATGTATATACAGAGTATGGTTCGGGCAAATAAAATGCTTGTCATTTAATAAAAAGCAGAGCACTTTCGACAACTCGATAACGAGAGATGAAAAATGCTCTGCTTTTTATTTTTATAGAACAATCTACTTGGAAACAGGGCCGAGGCCGATCGTGCCAGCATATACAGCCTGCTCGCCTAGCTCTTCTTCAATCCGCAGCAGCTGATTGTATTTGGCAACGCGCTCACTGCGACACAAAGAGCCTGTTTTGATTTGTCCGGCCCGCGTCGCCACCGAAAGATCGGCAATCGTAATGTCTTCGGTTTCGCCGGAGCGGTGACTAACCACGCAGTTGAACTGGTTGCGCTGGGCAAGGTTAATGGCTTCTAGGGTTTCTGTGAGCGTGCCGATTTGATTAAGCTTAACCAGTAAGGCGTTCGCAGAAGATTGTTCAATCCCCTTTTGTAAGCGAGTAGGATTGGTGACGAATAGGTCGTCGCCCACTAGCTGCACTTTATTTCCAATGCGCTTGGTAAGCTTGCCCCAGCTCTCCCAATCTTCTTCATCTAGGCCGTCTTCAATAGAGACGATGGGATAGTTATTCACTAAGCCTTCTAGATAGTCGATGGTTTCGTCGGGCGAGTGCGCTTTGCCATCAAATGTATATTTGCCGTCTTTGTAAAATTCGGTTGCGGCGACGTCTAGGGCAAGGGCAACCTGCTCGCCAGGGGTATAGCCTGCCTCAGAAATTGCAGACATCAGCAGGTCGAGGGCTTCTTGATTGGAGCCCAGGTTCGGTGCAAAGCCACCTTCATCACCAACACCTGTGAGTAAGCCTTTGCTGGCGAGTACTTTGCTCAGCTGAGCAAAAATTTCTGCGCCCCAACGCAATGCCTCGCGGAAGCTGCCTGCACCCACAGGCATAATCATGAATTCTTGAATATCTACATTATTGTTGGCGTGCTCACCGCCGTTGATAACGTTCATCATCGGGACAGGCAGTACGTTAGCCAGCGGCCCACCCAGATAGCGATATAGCGGCATTGCCTGTGCGGCGGCGGCAGCGTGGGCGTTTGCCAGGGAAACGGCCAGGATTGCGTTAGCCCCTAAGTCTTTTTTATTAGGGGTGCCGTCGAGGGCGATCATCGTGCGGTCAATTTCAATTTGGTTGAGGGCGTTGGCACCCATCAGTTCGCGAGCGATCGCATCATTAACATTCTCTACGGCTTTCATCACGCCCTTGCCACCGTAGCGCTCCTTATCGCCATCACGCAGCTCATGGGCTTCAAAGCTGCCAGTAGAAGCACCGCTAGGCACCTGGGCAATCCCAAATGCACCACCTGTCAGCAGAATTTCCGCCTCAATAGTAGGCCTTCCTCTAGAGTCCAGGATCTCTCTGGCCTGGATCGCTTCAATGGCCGTGTCGAGGGAATCTATCATTCTCTACGCCTTTATTTAGAATAAGGTGTTCACTATCGATCAAACTATTCGGTCTATCAGTCAAAATAGACAATAACCAGAATAGGGCACAACGAGAGGATTCGTACAATGCGTATGCTACATACAATGCTCCGAGTCGGAAACTTGGAGAAGTCAATCGCTTTTTACACGGAAATACTGGGTATGAAGCTGCTGCGGCAGAAAGACTATCCAGGCGGCAAATTTACCAATGCATTCGTCGGCTATGGCGATGAGTCGGAACACACCGTACTAGAGCTGACCCACAACTGGGAAACAGAAAGCTACGACTTGGGCAATGGCTACGGTCACGTTGCATTAGGCGTAGATGACATCTACGCGACCTGTGAGGCGATTAAGCAGCAGGGTGGCAACGTGACCCGCGAGCCAGGTCCCATGAAGCATGGCAAAACGGTCATTGCCTTCGTGACCGATCCCGATGGCTACAAAATTGAGCTGATTGAGGGACGAACCTAGCCTGAGTCAGACTTTCAGCAAATTGAACAGATCTTCAATGGTATAAGACAGCTCATCCATAAAATCTGGCATGGGCAGGATGGTGCCAGGGTTGTCAAGCAGGATGACCTGAACTTCTTTTTTAGGGTTATGAATTAAAACGGCTCTATCGTTTGGGTCGATCAACCAGCCCATGCTAGTGCCGTGCTGTAAGCAACATTGAATTTTCTTGATTACTTTTGGATAGCTCTGTCCCGGCGATAATATTTCAACCATCCAATCGGGTGCTATGGAAAACACGTTTGCAATTTCTCCATTGTCGTCGATTGGGATATGTTCCCAAGTGAAAACAGCGATATCTGGAACTACCGCATTTGCGCCACAGATACATTGCAGTTCGGGAAAAGCGTAAGCAATCCTATTTGATTCAGCGGTTTTATTGATGACGCTAGCCAACCCGCCTCTTAGACAGCTGTGCTTCCCCTGAGGCATTGGCTTCTGAATAATTTGACCATTGATGAAGTCGCTAGCAGGTTCTGTCTCTGGCATTGCCAGAAACCTCTCCAGGGTTATGGGTCTTGACTGAGGTGTAAACATCTCCAAGCCATTCCCGCTCATGCACAGTACTTTTGTATCTTAATCCGGTTCTAGTCTGTATAAATGCTGCCGAAGTGCAATCCGGCTCGTTTGCTATACTAAAAAGCTGCACTCGCTCCATGTTCGTCGTCTTTTCCTTAGTATATGCAGCCAACCGATCCTGACAAATTTAGCGCCAAAGCCTGGGACGCCATTGTAGAAGCTCAGGATGTTGCCCGTCGGTTCCGGCAGCAATATTTGGAGGTAGAACACGTCACGCTGGCAATGCTAGAGCAGGCAGGGCAGGCTGATGTCGTGCTGCGTAAGGCGGGCCTATCCCCTGAGCAAATTTTGCAGGAGCTAGAAACCTTTGCAAAAAGGCAGGCGCGAGTACGCGTAGCAATAGATAGCAATTTGTACCTGGGTCAAAGCCTGGACCGGATGCTGGACGCGGCAGATGGCGCGCGGCTAAACCTGCAAGATGAGCTGATTTCTATCGATCATCTGATGGTGGGTTTTGTAGAAGATGAGCGCATTGGCAGACGCTTGCTGCGGGGCTTCGATGTGGATACTTCCCACATTATGAAGGCGATTCAGGCGCTGCGAACGGTGGAAGAAGAGGGCGCAAAGCCGGTTGGGGGCCTCGGCGCAGGTGATGAAGAGGAATACCCGGCGCTGCATCAGTATGGGCGGGATTTGACAGCGGAGGCAAAGGCCGGAAAGCTAGACCCGGTGATTGGTCGGGACGAGGAAATTCGGCGGGTGATTCATGTGCTGTCGCGGCGCACGAAGAATAATCCGGTGCTGATTGGTGAGCCGGGGGTGGGGAAAACTGCGATCGCAGAAGCCCTCGCCCAGCGCATCATCAATGGCGACGTCCCTCAGTCCCTCAAGAATCGCATCCTTATTTCTCTGGATGTAGGCAGCCTGATCGCGGGTGCTAAATATCGGGGTGAATTTGAAGAAAGACTGCGCTCTGTACTGGCAGAAGTGACTGATTCTGGTGGGCAGGTCGTTCTATTTATCGATGAGCTGCACACCGTTGTTGGCGCGGGCGCAGGTGCGAATAATGTAGATGCAGGCAATATCTTGAAACCTGTGCTGGCTCGTGGTGGTCTGCGCTGTATTGGTGCTAGTACCATTGATGAGTATCGAAAGCATATTGAGAAAGATACGGCGCTCGAACGCCGCTTTCAGCAGGTGTATGTGGGGCAGCCCAGCGTAGAAGATGCGGTGTCCATTTTGCGCGGACTCAAAGAGCGGTATGAAGTGCATCACGGGGTCACCATTCTTGATTCGGCACTGGTGGCAGCTGCGGCACTGTCCGATCGGTATGTAAGCGACAGATTTTTGCCAGACAAAGCAATTGATCTTATCGATGAAGCTGCTGCCAAGCTGAAGATGGAGATTGATTCCAAACCCGAAGAGCTAGAGATTATTGACCGCAGGCTAATGCAGCTAGAGATGGAAAAGCTGTCGTTAGAAGATGAAAAGGCTGCAGGGTCGAGTAACCCGACCTCTCGGCAAAGGTTAGCAGGTATTAAGCAAGAGATTGAAGAACTCTCGAAAGAACAAAAAGTGCTCGATGAGCAATGGCATACAGAGAAAGAGACTTTGGATGCGATTACTGAGCTAAAGGAAGAAGAAGAGCGAACGCGCTTGCGAATGGTACAGGCAGAACGTGCTAACGATTTGGAGCGGGCAGCGCAGCTAAAATATGGCAGGTTAGAAGAGATTCAGCAAGAATTAGAGGCGCTGGAAATCAGCCAGAAAGACCTACAGGCAAAAGGCCTGACCATGCTGCGTGAACAGGTCACGGAGTCCGATATTGCTGAAATTGTGGCCCGATGGACCGGCATTCCGGTCAATCGCCTAATGGAGTCGGAGCGGCAGAAGCTGTTGCAGCTAGAAAGTCACTTGCACGAACGCGTCATTGGTCAAGGGGAAGCAGTCACAGCGGTATCAGCAGCGATTCGTCGCGCCAGAGCCGGCATGAAAGATCCGGGTAGACCCATCGGTTCGTTCCTATTTATGGGACCCACGGGCGTGGGTAAAACCGAGCTAGCTAGAGCATTAGCAGCGTTTCTGTTTGATACGGAAGAGGCGTTGATTCGGCTGGATATGTCCGAATATATGGAAAAGAACTCAGTGTCTCGGCTAGTGGGTGCGCCGCCTGGCTATGTAGGGTACGAGGAGGGGGGGCAGCTATCGGAGGCGGTGCGTCGCAAGCCCTATTCTGTTGTGTTGCTCGACGAAGTAGAAAAAGCCCATGCAGATGTGTTCAATATTCTGTTGCAGGTGCTAGACGACGGGCGAATTACCGACTCTCAGGGCCGCACGGTTGATTTTCGGAATACGATTATTGTGATGACGAGTAACATCGGCAGTGAGCATATATTAGATGTGTCTGGCGATGATTCTAAGTTCGAGGAAATGGAGCGATTGGTATTGGGGGCATTGCAATCGCACTTCCGCCCTGAATTCCTCAATCGCATTGACGACACTATTCTGTTCCATGCCCTCAGCAAAAAAGAGCTACGGAACATCGTCACCATTCAGCTCAAGCGCATCTTTCGTTTACTGTCCGATCAAAAGATCAACCTGGAAATGTCAGAAGCCGCTGTCGACTTTGTTGCTGACAAGGGCTACGACCCTGCCTATGGCGCACGTCCGCTAAAGCGAGCAATTCAGCGTGAGTTAGAGAATCCGATCGCAACGTTGATCTTGGAGAATACCTTTACCGAGGGCAGTACGCTGAAAGTGGGCATGAGTAAGGCGAACGGTCTGACCTTTAAGGTGAAGGCAGCTAAACCTGAGCCTGTCGAAGAAGAGGCTATTGAGGAAAGCCCTACTGAGCTTAAACCTGTTGCAGTAGAGGCTACCGAAGTAGATGTATCCGAAGATGAAGCGCAGAAAGAAGCCGTAACGGCGACGTCTGATTCTTAAACGCTTCTGGAGGCGCTACACTTTAGAAAGTTGCTGCTTTGTGATGGGCTATGATTGCACAGATTTCTAGTAACCTCATGACGCCAGAAGAGTATCTGGCCTTCGAGGAAAAAAGTGACATCAAGCACGAGTATATAAATGGTGAAGTGTTTGCCATGTCTGGCACCACTGATAGCCACAACACAATTGCTATAAATATAGCGGTGGCTCTTCGGGCTCACCTTAGAGGATCTGGTTGTCGAGTTTTCGTTGCTGATATAAAAGTTCAGCCGCCTATTCGTAATTACTACTACCCTGACGTCTTTGTGACCTGCGAGCCAGAGGATAGAGAGGATCCGCTTTCAAAGCGTTTCCCCAAACTGATCGTTGAAGTACTGTCAGATTCAACGGAGGCAAAAGACAGAGGCGACAAATTCATAGATTACCAGCGCATCGACAGATTAGAAGAATATATTTTAGTGAATGCTAAGCGTAAGCGAGTGGAAGTGTTCCGTCGTTCCAGCGGTGGCCTGTGGGTGCTTCAGGTCTATGAGCAAGAGACCGAAGAAGACGAGGTCTTCGTTGAACTTAAGAGCGTAGATTTAAAGGTATCTTTGTCTGAGGTGTATGAGGACATAGGATTAAGTACGGTTAACGCAGAGTCACAAGCGTAGCCACACCAATATACATGACCTCCTGTGAGCTGTTAGCAGCATTAAAGTCTACCTGGAACTGACCTGTTCGATAATACTTCAGCAGTCTCTGGAGCTTCCCGAGAAAGCCGCCACCAAACAAGTCAAATCCTGTAATTTGTTGAACGTTCATGTTTTGTTTCTCTAGCATTTCTGTGAGTTCTGCTGGCGTCACAAATTTGTGCCAGTCGTGAACGCCCTGGGGAATTTGTCTGAGCATATTTTCCAACAGCCAAATCATCACCAGCTTCGAGCGCCAGGTCCGGTTGATAGTATCGAAGCAGAACAGCCCGCCAGATTTTAACACCCGACTAACTTCTGCCAGGGTTTGCGAAGGACTTTCCACATGCTCTAGCACATCCACACAAATGACAACATCGAACAGAGCATTGTCAAAGGGAAGCTGCTCGGCCTGACTTTGCTGATAGTCGATGGTCAAGCCAGTTTCTATCGCATGGTTGCTGGCCGCTTTGATGCAGGCCATGGACTGATCTATCCCAGTGACTTTGGCACCTCTACGTGCCAGGAATTCGCAGGTAAATCCGCCGCCACAGCCCACGTCTAACACCCTGAGCGATCGCCAATCAGAAATGTACCGATCAAAAAACTGAAACCGTAGAGGATTCAATCGATTGAGCGGGGCAACTGTTGCGCTTTGCTGCCACCACTGATGAGCCCATTCGTCATAATAGGAGAGGTTGTTGCGCTGCATAGAAGTTAGGTAAAAATTGGGCTTAGATGATTCGGCAAGTGTTTCTATTATCATCCCTACTTTGAATGAGGCGAAGAACTTAGCCAGATCGCTCCGCTGCTTGACGATATTAGATCCGCCTGCAAAGGAAATTATTTTGGTAGATGGTGGCAGCTGTGATGGAACAGTGGCGATCGCTCAATCATTCAAAACTACCCTCCATATCAGCGTTGTTCATTCACCTATAGCCAAACGTTCAGTGCAAATGAACCTGGGAGCGCAGCAGGCCAACGGCGATATCTTATGCTTTTTACATGGTGATACAACTGTGCCAGATGATGCGATCGCCATAATCACCAAAACCCTAAATAATCCAGTTACTTCCTGCGGTGGATTCATCTCTATCATGCGGGGCGAAACAACAACTCGCTGGCTAACCTCCCTACACAACAGTCTTAAAACCTACTACGCACCACTGTTATTTCGCCCCTGGCAGTTTTTCCGCTACGGGCTAAGAATTCTGTTCGGTGACCAGGTGATGTTTTGCAGACGGCAGGACTTCCTGAACTGCGGTGGATTTGACCCAACTTTAGAGATTATGGAAGAAGCGGATTTGTGCTTCAAGCTATCGCGAAAAGGCAAGATAAAACAGGTCAACCGTGTGGTTCAGTCATCCGATCGGCGGGTTGCCGCGTGGGGTGTTTGGAAGGCTAATTTCATCTATTTGGCAATTGGTGCGCTGTGGAGCGTAGGCGTTTCTGATAAAACGCTAAAACGCTTCTATGAAGACATTCGCTGATCGTTTAGCTGCCAGCTGTAGGACAAATATTCGATACGTACCGTTTCGGGTAGCGGCACATTCAGATAAGGCTGGATGTAGCTGACAACTGAATCCGCTTTGGCCAGAAAATCTTCTGCATACCACTTAAAGATTTTGCTGCAATAGAGCGTTTGACTCGTAGGCTCATACCGCACCTTGTTCGGATTCGTGATGAACGTTTTGGCGTCTTCTGCTAGCTGCGCATCTAGCTTGTCAGGTCTGTAAGCATTGGAGCGCAAGCCAGGACAGCCTTGTGAAGCGCACACCAGCGCAAAGTGAATACGCGACTCGTCGTAACGTGCTCTAAGAATGTCGTGTTCAATGTTGTCCAGGCTGAGACTTTGACCATTGAGGGTATGGACCGATTGCTTGAAAAATTGTAGAAAGCTGACCATGTTTGGCACACCCAAAACAGTGGGCCGAATCGACTCGATGGGATATTTTTGCAAAACTTGCCTGATAGTCAGCGCATTGTACAAGTTAAGTAAAAAGGCAATTCCAGCGGCGCTATCGAGCGAGTCCAGGCTTACGGACTGTGTGGTTAATAGCCACTGATCTAGCAGGGGCAGGGATTCTTTTTTCCACCCGGCGTAGTCAACCTGAGCGTTTTTGACGTACTTTTGCAGCAGCTGGTCCCACAGCGTAAAATCAATCAAAGCGACTGTTTATCTCCCGAGCGCCAATGCTCAATCATAGCGACCGATGGATCCATTTCATACTGTCTTTGGCATGATTCGACCAATGGCATGGCGGCTTATAAAGCAGTGGGTAAGACGCAGCTTTCCTACGGTGCAAACGATTTCTACTCAGGCGTTGGCGGACTGGATAGATAGCGAGAGGCGATCGCCGATACTCATCGACGTTCGTAAGCCAGCAGAATACCAGGTAAGTCACCTGCCAGAATCGCTCAATCTCAAAACAGTAGCAGAAATAGAAGATATGGAGATTGAACAAAACACACCGCTCGTTGTTTATTGCTCTATCGGCTATCGATCCGGACGACTCACAGAGGCACTGCAGTCAGCAGGCTATTGGGTTCTGAACCTGGAGGGGTCAGTTTTTGAGTGGGCGAATGAGGAGCGATCGCTAGTGACCTGTCGGGAGGGTCGTGAACGACCTACACGCGAAGTACATCCTTATAACAATCTGTGGGGACTGTTGCTAAAGGCTGCTCGCTACTGAAGGCTGCTCTCTCTATGGGCGATACGAATCGCCAGCCGATAACCTTCTACCGTCGTTCTGCTGCAGCGTTCTGTGCCAGAGTGGCAAATCTTCAGGGCGATCAATATCTGATAGTTGGTCGAGTAAGGCGACAGAAAGTCCATGCCTGACGGCGATTGCTTGAGTTGTTGTCATAAGCCGATCGGTGCCCCAGGGGACTGATGCAAACAGTGGACGCCACAATTGTTTGAGCCCTATTAGGTAGTAGCCACCATCTGTAGCCGGACCAAGAACAACATCATGAGTATTCAGTAACGTCAGCGATTGGGTAATATGCGACTCATTAATACTAGGGCAGTCGCTCCCAATAACAATGATTCGCTGAAAATTAGCGGCAAACCCCTGCTGTAAGGAAAATATGAGGCGATCGCCCAAGTCACCTTCACACTGAGCCATCAATACAACCTCTTTACCAAGCCAGTCACGCATCTGTTCAACATTGCCACCCGCAAAGTGAACCTGCAACTGTATCGATTGATTGGCACAGGCAGGCTGAAAGCGCTTGAACAAACACTCCGTCATTTGTCGCTGTAGGTTAGCAGCACCGACTGCTCCCAACGCCGGAATAAGCCTGGTTTTTGTCTTTCCAGGTTGAGGATATCGCGTAAACAAGAACAGTGCATCTGATGAATGATTCAAGGTAAAAACTGTCGTACCCGTTCTAGTGATGTCTGCTACTTTAACGCTATTTTCTCGGCTGCGCACAGTATTTTGTTATGTTAGCTCCAACCTAAGCTGACTGTGCGACTGCGGCTCGGCAAGGTTAGATAGTGTAATGCCTAGCAGACGAACCGACCGGTTTTGCTCAAGATGGGTAGATAGTAATGCTGTTGCTAGCTGCAAGATTTCAGCCTGTTCTTTGATTGGCGTCTCCAACGTCTTACTACGCGTTACGGTATCGTAATTGTCATACTTTATTTTTAGCGTTAGCGTGTAGCCATTACGTTTATTTTTCAACAATCGTTGGTACACCTCTTCAGAGATTTTTACTAAGGCAGCTTCCATGTCAGACACTTGCCGCAAATCCTTGAAGAAGCTGCGCTCTGCGCCGATAGATTTACGAATTCTATTCGGATTTACAGGCCGATTGTCTTCGGCTCTAGCAACGCGATAGTAGTAGCCCCCGGACTTGCCGAAAGCCGCTTTTAGCTCAGATTCACTCCACTGCTTCAGGTCTGCACCTGAATGAATACCAAGTCCTTTCATCTTTGCGGCAGTCGCCGGACCTACGCCGTAAAAGTTTTCTATAGGTAGCTTTTCAATAAATTCTTCAGCTTGATGAGGTGCGATCAGCGAAAGTCCATCTGGCTTGTCAAGGTCTGAGGCAATTTTTGCTAGAAACTTGTTGATCGAAACCCCTGCGGAGGCAGTGAGGTGAATGTTGCTTTTGATGCGATCGCGTATTTCCTCAGCAATCAACACCGCCGACCCAATGCCCTGCTTATCCGCTGTCACATCCAAATACGCCTCATCTAGCGACAGCGGCTCTACTAAATCTGTGTAATCGAAAAAGATTTCTCGAATCTGTTCAGAGACTGCCCGATACGCCTCGAACCGGGGTTTTATAAAAATCAAATGCTCACATCTCTGCACCGCAGTTCTTGAAGGCATCGCTGAGTGGATGCCATAGCGCCGCGCTTCGTAGCTGGCCGCACATACTGCACCTCTCTTTTCGGGGGTGCCGCCAACTGCAACCGGCTTACCTCTCAGCGCCGGATTGTCTCGCTGCTCTACGGACGCATAAAACGCGTCCATGTCGATGTGGATGATTTTGCGAACAGCTTTTTCCTGCTGAGGGTTTACGCTAGCTGCATCAGCGTCAGCCATAATGAGACGGCCCTCCTAATACCAACGCGACCAAACCACACATTGATAAAAAGAGAACTAGGCCAACTAGCCAGATCCAAACGGTTGTATTGGATGTGTTGACCTGAACAGATTGTTTTTGCAGAGAAGGCTTTCCTTTTTTGAAGTGTTGGGCAGCGATCGCAAACGCCTCCGCAGGCTTCACCCCCGCGTACCACTGCTTTTTGCCTCCCTCGTCAGCTAGCACAACCACCATCGGCCCGTTCCCACACTGACCCAAGCAGCCAGAAGCCTCTAGCGTTACCTCATCGGGCAAGCACCGTTCAAAGGCAGCTAGCACCTTCGGCGAACCTTGTTGCTTGCAAGTCGTATTTTGGCAAACAACGACTTTTTTAGTCACTGACTGAGTACTCATTAGTCGCTGGAAAGACTTTCTGCCGCAGCGGGTTTGATTGCTCTAACAATCTCCGTCAGCCCAACCGTACCGACAAAAAACACGTACAAACCGGCTTTGATAACTGATAAAGCAGTGCTCTCAGGCAGGTGCTCTATCAGTGTAGATTCTGCGCTGCTGGCGAGCTGTTGTTGGGGGCGAAGCTTGTAGCGAAGGATGAGGACAGATGCGATCGCGCCCTCTATTCCATGAATTATCAGCAAAACTTTAGTCACATCTAAAACCGGCTGAAGAGAAACAGGCATAGTGATCACTAAAGACAATGTCTGAAGGACTATAGCGGCAAGAACTGCGCCAGTAGAAACAATCTTTATTCGCTTTGTCGAGCTATTAGTTTTCATGGTAAAGATGATTACGGAAAGTACTTGTATATCTTGCTTCTGTGGAGTACCCGAGAAAAAATGACGGTTTCATCATCCCAAAAAAATCCAATACGATAATCTCCTACACGCAAACGATAAGCAGTATCAAATGCTTTTAGCTTTTTTACATTCTTAAGGTCTGATAGTGATTCTTTGCTAGGAATTTCCTCAAAAGCAACTCTTTTAATCTCAGCATAGCTAGAAGAACTCTTAAGTGCTTTCAGGTCTTTGATAAAGCGCGGCAAGAACTCAACTTTCATCATCAGCGAGTGCCTGTAACGCAGCACTAAGATCCAGTCGTTTTTCCTCCCTCCCTAACTGCATTGCTTTGTACAAACCTTCATCTTCAATAGCTGCAATCAAACGACGATAGTCGTCTATTTGCAAAACGACTCGTTGAATTTGACCGCTGTTGTCAGTCAAAAACTCTTCGACAAATGGATAGTCTTCTGCTGGGATAGTTTGTGTCATAGCCAGTAGGCGTCAGAGAGGAATCAACCTTGGAAAGGTCTCTTAAGCCTAGCTCACAAATTGATTGCAGTGAGAAAGCCGTTAAGATATTAAGGATGTTGACATACAACCACACCCTTCTTAAGTGAGTAATCAGCCTTCAGCTTTTTTACCTACAGCTCAAAAAACGGCCCCAAAACGGCATCCACCCAACAGCATCGCCTGGGGAAAGCAGGGTGAGGGCGATGCTGTTGGGCAGCTTCAAAAAGACGCCTGGGCCGCAGCATTTATCTCTCAGCTCCAGGAATTTGCTTACGAAATTACTGACATAGAAGGCAATATTCCAGCCGCGCTAAAAGGATCTACTTTATTTCGCAATGGGCCTAGCCGTTTTGAGCGAGGGTCGCAGCGCGTTTCACACTATCTAGATGGTGATGGCTATCTAGCCAAAATTGCCTTTTCCCCAGAAGGCAAAGCCTACTTCAGCTCAAAGTTCATTCAAACTGCCGAACACCAGCTCGAAGCTACCACTCACTCATTTCACTTCCGAACTACCTTCGGCAATCCAAAAGGAAAGACGCCTCTCTCTCATCTGCTCAATCTGTATCTAAAAAATCCAGCCAACACTCACGTCAAAATCCAGCCAACACTCACGTCGTACTCTGGGGACAGGGGCAACACGAAAGGCTGCTCGCTCTTTACGAAGCGGGCGAGCCCTATCGGATTGATCCGTACACATTAGAAACACTCGGCGCAGAGGATCTTGATGGAAGGCTAAACACAGATCCTCAGCCGCTCTCCAAACTCCAGGCGCTCAAGCGTAGGGCTAAAGGGCAACAGGCGATGACAGCGCATCCTCATATCGATCCGATGCGCGATCGCCTCGTTACTTGGACCTGGGGCATTGACGTTCATGTCGGAAAGCCAAATAGTCTCGTGATTGAACTCACTGAATATGATTCCATCTGGCAGGTGCTCAGTAAAACGACTCACAAAATGCCAGGTGCCGCTGTCAATCCTCACGACTTTGCACTAACGCCAAACTACTACGTCTTTTTTGAAAACGCTTTCAGCCTGAACATGCTGCCCTATCTCCTGGGACGCAAAGCACCTGCCGACTGCCTGACGCTAGAGCCACGCCCCACGAAGGTGCATTTGATTCCTCGCCCAGATGGTAACTATGCCGACGACCCGCCGCTCGTTCTTGATACCGAGCAATGGTTTTCTATTCATCAGGCCTGCGCCTGGGAAAATGCCGACGGTACTGTGGAAGTGTATAGCTCTGGCTGGCCAGCGACGGAGGGCGGATTTTTGACAAGTTGGGGTGGGTATTCGCCAGATTTTGATGCGATCGCCCCCACCTACCTCTGGCAAACCCTCATCAACCCCACTACCCAATCAGTCAGTCACCGCGTCGCGCCCGGCTTGGAATCGCACTGCATTGCCCATCCTCACACCTATCCGAATCAGGCAACCCAGCCTAGTCGCTACATTTATATGGCTCACTGCAACAGCATCGGCCAATCCTCACCGCCCACTGGCTATCTAAAATTCGACACCCAAACTCATCAGCACGAAGTCTGGAACAGCCACCCGCTCAACTTTGCCGAAGAGCCTGTGGTTGTTCCCAGTTCATCACCTGCCGAAGACGATGGTTACTTGCTCTGCATGATGTACGACCACCTCGTAAAACGCTCTGCACTAAATATTTTCGACACAAATA
Organism: Cyanobacteria bacterium J06581_3; assembly: GCA_038531675.1. Classification (GTDB taxonomy): domain Bacteria; phylum Cyanobacteriota; class Cyanobacteriia; order Phormidesmidales; family Phormidesmidaceae; genus Phormidesmis. Next base: position 4,603 of record JBCBBK010000014.1, on the reverse strand, counting down.
ATATTGCTGAGGGTCCAATCTGCCGCCTGTGGCTTACGCATGCGCTCGCTCATGGACTGCACGGTTCCTGGTGTGCAGAATACTACCGACGCTAAAGAGTGTTCACAGGGCGCGGTGGGTCAACTCAGCCCACTTTCTCTAGTAAATCCGCAACTCTCTCTTTTATCTCATCGCGAACTCTCGGAAAAATCTCCGGTTGCTCTGCCGGATCTTCCAAATCCCAATCGTCAAAATACTCACGCGTCACCCAGGGCTCCGGCAAATTCGTGCCACAGCCGCACATCGAAATCACTACGTCAAACTCTTCTGGGTCAAAGTCAGCTAGCGCGTCAGAGGTTTGGCTGCTGATGTCGATACCGGCGTCTTTCATGGTGGCGATCGCCTCCGGCCTCACAGCACTTCCTTCCAGCCCCGAACTCATCACCTCAATCTTCCCTGCCCCCATCGTCCGCCCAAACCCTTCAGCCATCTGCGACCGAGCCGAATTCTTCCGACACACAAACATCACTCGTTTCATAGCATTCAATCCCTGGGGCAACCGGTTTCAATTTTAGAAACCAGCTAAATTTTAGCCTGCCAGTCGCTTAACTTAGGGTTAAGAACATTAGTCACTCCACCTCCCCATGAAAAAATCCACCTTTAGCGCTCTTCTTGCTTTGCCCCTCCTAGCAGGCACCGCCATCGGCCTTAGCCACACCGCCTTTGCACAGTCATGGGGAATCGATCCGTCCACAGAATCCACCAACACCGAAGTCCCTGCACCAGAAACACCCGCACAGCAATCCCCTTCTACCGAACCGGGCGCATCCACTCCCACTTCTTCAGATCGCGAGGCACCCATCATCGCCGACATTTCCGAGTTCAACCAATACGGCCAGGTCATAGAGCGCACCAAATCCATGCTGCGCGACCCCGAAGCCCAGCGCCTCGCCGCCGAGCGCGACCTGCAAATTATGGACATCACCTGGGAAGACACCGGTCGCTACGACAACTCCTCCGTCGGCCCAAATATCAGTGACATGACCATTCAGGTCGAGCACCGCGACCCTCGTAGCGGCGAAGCCCGCCTACACCTAATGCCCGTCATCCGCTATCCCAACTTCAGCGACCTCACCGCCGATGTACCCATGCAGCGCCTATCCATCCTCACTGGCAACGAAAACGGCGAGGACGCAGAACCCACACTATTAGCCGAGGTTCTAGAAGACCTTCGCAGCTACCTTAGCGAACCGGACTCCTGGGCAGGCAACAAAAACTCTCTCCTCGCCGAACGCGACTCCCACGTCCTCGTCAGCGCTCAAGCCGCCTTTCTACCCATTCCCCAAAGTGGCGAAGCGACCTTCAACCCCGTCCTATTCAACTATCAGTCTTACCCAGGCGACCCAGCGGTCATGACCATCCTCGCTACCCGCGAAGGCACCAGTGTCACCGTTATCGATAATCAGCGCGACGGCTTTGACGCAGGACGCACCTGGGGCCAACGGCTCTTTTTTAACAAAAACGGCGAACGAGCAAGCCTCACAGGTAAACGCATTAGTGACTTTCTCGCCGAGCAAACTGGCGACGAAGGTAACGCCGTTGAGCTACCACCTGTCGAAGTTTCTGAAGAGGAAGGCCTAAATATGGTCATGCTCATTCAGGTGCCCCTGAAGCAAAAAGAACCCTTTGGTGGCTTTGCCGCAGACCTTTCTGTGATGGCAGAATCAGCCCCCGCGCCCGCTTCTCCGCAGGCAGTTATGCGCTCTGAAAGTAACGTAGAAGCTGCTGTTATTGGTCATGGCGAGGTAGAAGGTCCCTTCACCGAAATTGATAATTTAGAGATTGAGCGCGATCCTGACTTCCCGATTCGTGTCACCGTTCAGTTCTACAAAGCTACGGACAATGGCGTTGTGTCTGCTGCCGACCTGGCAGAAATTGACGAGCAAATTAAGCGTATCTACGACGATGCCGATTACGTCGGTAGCCTGGTCACCGATGGGCGCACGCGTCGCCCGACTGAGTACAACGGCAACCACACAGAGCCAGAAGACTGGTGGGAAGAGTTCTGGAATCATAGCGAAAACCGCCAGGGCCTGGGAGAAGAGGCTGCCAGGGACCTGCTCAGACGGCTACGTGGCCAGCAATAGAGGCAACGTGTGACGAGATCAATCGCACAAAACGAGCTAAGTGCTTGATATGAACAGTGTGAGTGCGCCAAAGAAAATCACAACCGGAGAATTGTAAATTTTGTTGCAGGTGTATTCGCATTGTTCAACAAGAAGAGTATATTAAATGAAGAAGCGACAAGGCTTCTCCTGACAGATAAAAAACAGCTGCTTGCGAAGTGAAAACGCCTGTTTTACCAAGGATCTCATTGGTTGAGCTTGTTTAGTTTAGTATTGTTCAACTGATGTGAGAATTAGTAAAATAAGCGACAGTTAATCGCAGGTGAAGTTCGCCAATTGTTTCTACAAGGAGGATGAATGAAGACTGTTTCTAACGAATCTGTCTCGCATCACGCTGTTTCACACAGCCAAACAACAGTATCCAAAGCACTTACTGATATTCCCCAACAGTAGAGAATTGGGAGTTCAATTGCCAAGTTCGGAAGTACTTTTTGGAAGTATCTTTCTATAGTGCAACACTCTAATCAATTTTTAAGGTAATGTGGGAGTCTCTTGGTAAAGTAGCTAAGGATACTGTTGTCGTTTTAAATAAAAATTAGTGAGCGATTCCCAGCACGCAGACACAGCCTCTTACGCCAATCAGCAGCAAGCTGGTCAGCAGCAAATCAGTCAGCGGCAAGCCGATCAGCCGCCGCCGGATCAGGCGTGGGACCACCTGGCTAAAACGACGCTAGAACACCTCACCTCCCTTAGCTTTCGTCAAGATAACCTCAACGCTTACCTAAACGATATTGCTCGTGGCGTTTCGCAGCTAATTTCTATTGACTGGTCCATTGTTACGCTGAACTTGGGTGAGCGCAGCAAAATTATTGCTAGCAGCACCGAGCTAGACGACAGCGACTACCAACCCTACTCACTGCACGGGTCTGTTGCCCAGACAGTGGTCAAAACTGGCTGCTCACTAGCCGTGACCGATACCGACGTAGAAACACACCACGGCGCAAATCCACCGGGCTACAGAGCTTACCTGGGTATTCCCCTACAGTCATCAACGGGTAAGCTGCTGGGCACCATCTGCAGCTTTCACCAGCAGCCTCGTCAATTTTCATCAGAGGAAATTAAGTGTGTAGAGCTGTTTGCGGAAAGGGCAACCACCGCCATCGATAATTTTCAACTCTATCAGCAGCAGTTGAAGTTCAATGAAGTGCTAGAAAAAGAAGTCGCTAAGCGCACCGCTGAGCTGAAGGCTGCTCAGGCTCAGCTGATTGAGAAAGAGCGTTTGGCCGCTATTGGTGAATTTACGTCGATGATTGTGCACGAAATTCGTAATCCGTTGACGACGGTACGGATGGGGTTGTTGGCCTTGCAGGCACTGGAGCTGTCGAAGCGCGATCGCATGCGGCTAACCCTCGCCATGGAAGAAGAGCACCGGCTCAAGGAACTGCTGAACGAAATCTTGCAATACGCCAAACCACAGGTGCTGGAGACAACAACTTTTGACTTGCATCAGCTGGTGACTGAGACGGTTAGCACACTCTCAGAGCAGCCACTGATCGAAGAACGTCATTTGAATGTGGTGTCTGAGTCGTCAGACGTGTTGGTTGAGGGCGATCGCAATAAACTAAAGCAAGTGCTCATCAACCTTATCAGCAACGCCTGCGAGGCCACTGGCCCAAGCGAGACCGTAGATATCACCTTGCAACCGAATACTTCAGGCCCAGCTCAAATCTGCCTGGCTATTCACAACGGCGGCGAGCCAATTCCACCGGCTGTCCTGGTTCAGCTCACCAAGCCTTTTTTCTCTACCAAATCTTCGGGTAACGGATTGGGCCTTGCCATTGTCAAGCGCATTGTAGAAGCTCACGGCGGTAGCCTTATATTTACCTCCACAGCGGCAGCCGGTACCACTGCAAGCGTTTATCTTCCCGGTAGCTAATTACTCTTCCACAACCGCTTTCAAATTAGCCAAGCCTTCCTCATACTTATCCCCAATCATCGAATCCATCAAAAATCCAAAGTAAGTACTCATCGGCTGATTGGGCAAAGGCACACCCTTTCGCATATCGGTATCCAGGCTCCAGGTGACCAGCGTTCCGTCGTCTGTAGGCTCTAGCACAAACGCCGTATCCGACTCACCCATATCGCCAAAGTCCAAATGATTGGTGACCCGGCGTGGGCTATCGAGCGTGGTCACCGTCTGAGTGCCATTGCCCACTTCAGGATTATCGCTGGCCCAGCTCATGGTTTGCCCAACTCCGTTGCCGGTAATCGTCAGCGTAGAATCGGGGTCAATATTTGCCCAGGGTGACCACGCCTGCCAGTTATTGAAATCGCTAACCTCAGCAAAGACTTTGTTAGCAGGGGCTTCTATCAATGCCTGACGTTCTACATGAACCTGGCTAGGCAGAATAAATCCACCTAAGGAATGGCTCATAAATAACTGTCGCTTTCTTTTTCAAGGATAAGTCGATAGAATTGGCATGTTGTGTGATTCCTAT
>JBCBBK010000013.1:0-190747 GCA_038531675.1 Cyanobacteria bacterium J06581_3 | reverse complement strand
TGCTGTCTTTGTTCAACAGATAAGATATCCACCAGGTTTTGCAAGGCTGATTGAAAAGACGCATCAACAGCCGCTTGCTGATACGGTGACAGTTCGATACTAAGATCTTCAAACGTCCAGGGTTCACCTTGGGCATCATCAGAAAGATTTATTTGTGAGGATTGCCACTGGCTGTACTGTTGACTTGTCAAGATACTTTCAAGGCGTTGCTCTAGCACAGCATCAATCTCAAACACCTGACGAATCTGAGCCTCACTCAGGTTTAGCCTTTGCAGCCAGGTAGGTAGCCGAGCAGTTTCACTAACTTCTACCAGCGTAATAGAGAAAGCGTCAACAGTATTTGACTGCACAAGAGATGGTGCGATCGCAATTGTAATAATGGCGAAAAGAACTATCCATCCGGTTAACCTTGAAACGGATTGAAAACGTTGCATGGCAGCTTCCTTTTAATAGAACAAGCGTCGGGCAGCGCCAACTCCAACGTTAGGCACTGGCGCTGCACTAGGCTTTGTCGTTATCGACGAGGAACAGGCGGCACTGGTCGCTGTACATCTCTATCTGGCTCTGGCGCTCTAGGTGTGGGGCGTCGGGCAGGTGTGCGCTCAGGTTCTGCGGGTGGCGGCGGTGGTGGAACTTGGGCAACCTGGGGAGCGGGCCTTCGCGTCCGCCTGTTTGGCTGAGCGGTGGCTGCTGTCGCGAAGATACCTACTGCCGAAACACTGGTCAACGTCACGACCATCAGAGTCTTTATCTTTCGGTTTAGCTTCATTTTGTGATTCCTAATTTTGTGGTCATCAACAATCTTTGACTGCACAAATCATAGAAAGAACATTTATAAAAAAAATGAGCCAAAAGTCACGACCCGAACCCGACAAAAGTCACCACCCTTAATAGCTACTGACCAGCCACGACGATCTCTTTTTGCAGTCGTCCGTCTTGTACGTAAATAATCCGGCGAGTTTGCTCGGCGATGTCCGGCTCATGGGTCACAATAACAACCGTAATTCCCTGATGGTTGAGTTCGCTAAGCAGCGTCATCACTTCATGAGAGGTTTGGCTATCTAGCGCGCCAGTCGGTTCATCGGCGAGCACTAATGCAGGGCGATTGACCAAGGCACGGGCGATCGCAACCCTTTGCTGCTGCCCGCCCGAAAGCTGGCTAGGTCGGTTGCCCATGTGATCGCCCAAACCCACCCGCACCAAAGCCGCCTCTGCCTGCTTCCTGCGCTGACGACGGCTTGCTCCGGCATACACCATCGGCAGCATGACATTTTCCAACGCCGTTGAGCGAGACAACAAATTAAACTGCTGAAAAACAAAGCCAATGCGCTGATTACGAATGTAAGCGAGACCCTCATTCGTCAGCGTCGTTAGACGGCGACCTTCTAAAACGTAATGACCAGCAGAAGGACGGTCCAAACAACCGATAATATTCATTAGCGTCGACTTGCCTGAGCCCGAAGCGCCCATAATAGAGACATAGTCACCCTCTTCAATGGTGAGATCAATGCCTTTAAGCACCGGGACATCGACTTCCCCCAAACGATACGTTTTGCAGATATTTTCCATCCAGATCATGGTGGACATAACAAGCCTCTAATCACTTCGTAAGGCAACAATCGGGTCTAGCTCAGCCGCGCTACGCGCCGGAATTACCCCGGCAACAATACCAATCACAAACGAGAGCCCCACACCAAGCACAATTGACCAAAGCGAAACCACAAAGGGAAAATCGAATACGATCGCTGAGATACGGGCGATCGCAATCCCTAACCCAACGCCCAGCACGCCGCCTGCTGCGGAAATGGCGATCGCCTCTGCCAAAAACTGACTCAAAATTGCCTGATTCGTCGCGCCTACCGCCTTACGAATGCCAATCTCTCGAGTGCGTTCCACCACCGACACCAGCATAATGTTAGCAATGCCAATACCACCTACGACGAGAGAAATAGCTGCGATCGCCGCCACCATCACGCTAAAAAGGCCCACCGTACTGGTCAGCGTCTCTACCAAATCAGCCGCACTCACAATTTGGAAATCATCTTCGTCATCTTTGGAAGGATAGATGTTGTGACGCACCCGTAGCAGATTGGAAACTTGAAAGTCAGCGGCCTCCAGCATGGCCTGCTCACTCACTTTTACCGAAATGCCCCGCACAGCAATCCCATTCAAAGCATTATTGCCCACTAGCCGCGCCGACGCATTCGTCAGCGGCACATAAATTTGTTCATCTGGATTCTCTCGTCCCTGAGCGCCCTTTTCATTGGCGACGCCCAGCACAGCATAGCGCTGTCCTTGAATGCGAATACTTTTGCCAATCGGCTCACTTCTTCCGAATAAATCCGTCTTTACGGTAGAACCCAGCACGGCCACTGCTCGTGCCTCGCTTAGCTCTTCTGGTGTAAAAAAACGCCCTGATTGCAAGGTAGTATTGCTCACCGCTGCATAGTGAGTATCGGTTCCCAAAATAGTAGTAGACATGTTGTTTTGACCATAGACCACCTGAGCGCTTTGCTCCAGATAAGCCGTCACACCATCGACTACCGACACCTGAGACTCAATCGCCAGTGCATCGCTCCAGGTCAGCGTGGTTGCACTGCCTCGCCCTTGATTGACATTGCCACTGTTAGCAGCGCCCGCTCGAATCCGTAAAATATCTGCGCCCAATCCCTGTAGATTCGCTTCCGTCGCAGACTGCACGCCCTGCCCGACAGACGTCACCGCAATTACCGCCGTAATCCCAATGATGACACCCAGCATGGTGAGCACAGTTCGCAGCTTGTTGCTCCAAAGAGCTGCGATCGCCATTGTCAAAGTTTCAATTGTAGACACAGAAGAAGGAACAGAAAATGACCCATCTCGACTAGAAAATAGTCTCTCCTGCGGACCGAGATTAGCCGCCATTAGGACCGCCTCCTCTGGGGCCACCGCCACCGCCACCACTGCCAGGACCACCACTACCAGGACCACCACGACCAGAGCCACCCACCCCTGGCGGCCCACCAATATTACGCCGATTCTCAGGGAGTCCCTCTGCCGCACTCAGCACAATCTGTTCATCCCCATTGAGTCCTGAAATAACTTCTGTTTTGTTCTCAACCGTCAGGCCTGTCTCAATCGGCTGGAACTGCGGACGTCCTGCCGCATCCATAATCAAAACGCCCTCACCTTGTTCTTCTCTGACGACAGCAACGGTAGGCACCACCAGTACATCGGCTAGCTCCCCTGCTTGAAATTCCACATCCACATTCATCCCAGGTTTAAGCGCGCTCCGAGCCTCTTCAGATAAGTTGACACGCACTTCAAAGCTAGTCACATTAGACTCAACTGTGGCTTGCTCGGCCACCTGTGCAACCGAGCCATCAAAGGTTTGATCGGGGAAGGCATCGGCGCGAACGCTGACTGCTTGCCCTGGCTGAATTTGAGCAATCTCTGTTTCAGCAACGTTAGCAACAACCTGATAATTGAACGCCAAAGAGAGAATGGAAGACGAAGACGAAGACGTTGTTTCGCTAGCGGCTGTAGAAGGAGAAACAAAATCACCCGGATCGGCATACCGAGCCGTGACAACGCCGCTAAAGGGCGCCCGAATCACCGTATCTTCAATTTGGGTTTCGATTGTTGTCAGCGCACCTTCCGCTTGCAATACTTGCGCTTCAGCCTGTGCAATCTCTTCTTCACGACTCCCTGCCCGAGTCAAATCGAGTGCTTGCCTTGCGTTTTCCACCCCTGCGCGGGCAGTGTCCCTGGCTGTACGGTAGCCCGTCGTTTCTTCTGCCGAGATAGCACCCCGAGTGTAAAGCGATTCGTAGCGTTGTAACACCTCTTCTGCCTGGTTCAGGCTTGCCTCGGCACTCGCCAAATCTGCCTCAGCCTGAGAGATTTCTTGAGGTCGATTGCCCGCCACAAGCAGCGCTAAGTTGGCCTGAGCAGCGGCCAGTTCGCCCCGTGCCTGAATGAGCTGCCCTTGCAGGTCAGAATCATCCATATAGGCCAGGATTTGGCCTGGTGCGACTGACTCACCTTCCGCAACCGTCACAGCTTCTAGCCGATCCGAAGTTTTGGGGCTGACGTTTGTCAGATTTTCAGGCTCTACTGTGCCATTAGCCGCTACAGTAATTGGCAGGGTAGCGGTCTCCACGCCTACGGTTTGTGTTTGTGCCTGTTCGTTTTCTTGTGGTAATAAAACAAACTGTCGATACAGCAAATAGCTTCCGCCTGAGAGAAAGGCTAGTAAAAAAAGAACAACCAACCCTTTGGAAAAACGGTGCTTAGCAGGTGAATTGGAAACGCTAATAGTCGAATCGGCAGGCAGTAGCTTAGGATCATCCATAAACTGAGTACGCACGCACGGTGAGAGGCTGAAAAGCTAATCGATAGCCCAACTTTAGTGCAGCAGTCCTTTCTTAGAATCCCCTAAAGGTCACGATTAAAGCATGACTATTTTCATAGAACTGTCCATTGGCTCTCTGTTTCTTTGCCTCTGAAATATAATGTCCGAAATATACCGAGGGCGAATAGCGCCGACCCCAACGGGGCATCTACATTTGGGCCATGCACGAACGTTTTGGCAAGCGCAGCAGCGATCGCAGCAGCGCGGCGGAACATTGATTTTACGAGTAGAAGATTTGGATAGCGATCGCTGCAAACCCCAGTACTACACTGACATGCTCGAAGACCTGCGATGGTTTGGCTTTCACTGGCAGGAAGGGCCTGATGTGGGCGGTGACTATGGGCCGTATTGTCAGCGCGATCGCAGCTCATTTTATCTGCAAGCCTGGCAGCAGCTGAACCACAAACGAGCCATTTACCCAAGCCCACACTCACGTAAAGACGTAGCGCAGGCATTGAGCGCCCCACACGAAGGCGACCATGAAGTGGTATTTCCAACGAAGCTGCGACCGACCGATTGGGCAGTGTCTCCTGTACCAGGTGAGATGAACTGGCGATTTCGAGTACCGGATGGAGAAGAAATTACCTTTGAAGATATAAACTATGGACCGCAGTCTTTTGTTGCAGGTGAGGACTTCGGAGACTTTATAATTTGGCGACGCGACGGGTTCGCTGGCTATGAGCTGGCCGTGGTCACTGACGATCACGCGATGAAAATATCGGAGGTGGTGCGCGGAGAAGATTTGTTGCTTTCTACCGCAAAGCAGATTTTGTTGTATCGGGAGCTAGGCTGGGCGGTGCCAAGCTTTTACCACTGCCCTCTGGTTCGTGATGAGAGTGGACGAAGATTGGCGAAAAGGGATGGGGCGAGAAGTTTGCGATCATTGCGGCTTCAGGGTAATTCCCCAGAAGCTATCAGGGAGATGTAGTGGATGATAGAAGATGTACTCTCTATGCAGATTGACTGGCTTCGACGGCTCTCTTTTGAGCTTCGGCATATATTCGCAAAGCTGCTGCCATATGCTGCTCGGCTTCCTGCCCCTTTTCTCGAAACCAAGCCAAGGTCTCAGTATCAATCCGAATCGAAACGGCTTGCAGAGAGGGCTTTGGCATTCGTAGCGTCGCCTTTTCAAAAAAAGCTTCCGTCAGCGGCGGGATATCTGACGTATCAATGTCCTCATCTGTCATCGCATCGATTCTAGACCAATCGGTTCTTGAGGTGTTGCTCATAACGGCTCATTTCATGTTGAGAAGATCTATAGCGTCAGCGACTGAGCATTGTTCTCAATTAAGTCGCACAGATCTTTGAGGAAGGCTGCGGCATCCGCGCCGTAAATGATGCGGTGGTCGCAGGTAATTTTTAGATTCATCTGCTTACGAACGCCCATCATGCCGTCCGGCGTAGCAACCACCTTCGGAATGGAGCCACCAACGGCCAAAATCGACCCCTGACCAGGTGTGAGAACCGCGTCAAAGCTTTCAACGCCAAACATACCCAGGTTAGAGAGCGTGAAGGTTCCGGTGGTGTACTCATCGGGAACGAGTTTCTTCGTGCGGGCACGAGCGACCAAATCTTTCCAGGTTCGCGACAAGGAGTAGATATCCATTTGGTCGGCGTTGCGGAGTACGGGCGTGATCAGCCCGCCATCTGGCATGGCAACGGCAACGGCGATGTTGATGCTGCTGCTGTACTGAATGCCCGCTGGATTGTAGACGGCGTTGACAACGGGATGATTTGCTAAGGTAACCGCGACAGCTTTAGCCAATAGGGCCGTCATCGTGACACCCTTTGGCTTAATTTGCTTGTAGAGCTTGTCTAGCTCGGTAGTCGTGATGTCGTAGCCGACACGAAAGACAGGGATGGAAAGGCTCGCTTCCATGTTGCGAACCACGGCCTGCTGCATGGTGTTAAAAGGAATCAGCTCGCCAGGAGATGCAGCGGGTGCGGCGGGTGCGACCGGCGGCGCAGCAGCAGGCGCGGGCGCAGGAATGGGCACGTCAGCAACAGCAGCTTGCTGAGATGGCTTGGTCGTGACCGGTTGATCAGCGGCGCGTTCTACATCTTGGGCAACGATGCGACCGTGAGGGCCAGAGCCCTGCAGGGTATCGAGGTCTATTTTATATTGCTTAGCAAGTTTGCGGGCACGGGGAGAAACGATCTGCCGCCCGGACGGTTGGCCAGCGGATTGACCAACACCGTTTTGTGAAGGCTCAGCACGCACCTGCTGGGCGACATCGGCAACTGCTGCAACGGCTTGCTCGGTTTTGGCAGCGGCAGGTTCGGGCGTAGCCGCCTGGGTAGTACTTGGCTGAGATACGCCGCCGGAGAGGTTAGCAGCCTTTTGCTTGGCTTCTTCTATTTCTTCTTTGGTTTCAGCGAGGTAGGCGATCGCATCGTTCACCTGAGCCATCTCGCCCGCCTCAGTCATAATGATGGCCAAATAACCCTCATAAAATGACTCCACATCCATGTCGGCCTTATCAGATTCAACGATAACGACCGTCTCGCCTTTTTCTACTTTGTCTCCCTCAGACTTGGCCCAGGATACAATTTTTCCCTCAGTCATAGTAGAGCTGAGAGCAGGCATGAAGACTTCGCGAATCATGGATGGGACTTGTGGACAACAGCACTCCAACGATTCGAGTTGTAAGGAATCGCTAGCGACTTATTGTATCTTGTCTTGGGTCGCTGAGGGGATGGGGGATGGGGTTCGCTCATGGATATTTTCCCTATCCCCTATCCCCTATTCCCTATCTCTTCTAAAGTTCACCACGAATGTCTTCCACGACGCCATCACGCAATAGAATCTCGACCTGCATTTTCTTAATCATGTGGTCGCCAACCGCCACATTAAAAAAGCCATCAATCTGCCCCTGGCTCACTTCCTTGTCTAGCTCCAGGGTTTGCACCTGCTGAAGCTGCTGAAGCAGCTGATTCTTTTGCTGAAGCAGCTGGCTTTTGTCCTGGTTGAGCTTGCCTTGCACGCTGCTAATTTGCTGAGATACCGCAGAATCTGCTGGGTTAGAGCCCTGCTTCTGCATCTCTGTGAGGATGCGCTGGCTCTGCATTTCCAGCTGCTGCAAGCGACCGTCAATTTGGTTTAGCTGGCTTTGCAGCTGCTTTTGAGCTTCTTCTTTCCAGAGGGGGGTGACCACCGCTTTAATGTTAACGACGCGCTTGAGTAGTAGTTGAGAAGGGGAAACATCCATGACGGTCGAGGTTAGTAAAATAGTGGGACTTCAAGTAATTCAATCAAAATCTATTGAATCAGATTAAGGCTGGTTTAGATTTGCAATCAGTTTTGAATAGGTATTGCAAAGGTACTTACTCACCAACATTAGTTATCTTATTGTGGATCAATAAGCAAATAGTGTTCTGTCAAAGCTAAAAGGTGGAGAGTAGGGAAAAGGCCTATAAGAGCTACCCCTTACTCCCTACCCCCGCCTCCCTAAATTTTGGGGTTAATGCTGCGCTATCAAAGATTACTGCTGGTACAGGCCATCAATAGTATCCTGGTAGCGATCGCTCACCTTAGGCCGCTTCACCTTCATCGTCTGCGTCAGCAGTCCATTCTCAATAGTGAAGGGCTCTGCTAGCAGCATAAACGGGCCAACGCGCTCATCGGGCCTATACCCAGGGCGACCAGACACTTCGCGCTTTAGCTCTTTTTTGAACAGGTCGTGAATCGGTTTGCTATTGAGGTCGCCAATCTCTATACCTTTGCTAGCTGCCCACTTTTCCAGTTCGTCTTTGTTCGGCACAATCAGTGCGCCAATGCTTTTTTGATCCTGGCCCACAAGCATAATTTGATCCACATAGGGGCTACGCAGGCAGGCATTTTCAACCGGCGTCGGCTCGATATTTTCGCCGTTCGTCAGCACAATGGTGTCCTTAGCGCGACCCGTAATAATCAGATCGCCCATCGCAGTGACCCGGCCCAAATCGCCCGTATCAAACCAGCCATCGGCATCAATCGCCTTGGCCGTCGCATCAGGATTTTTGTAATAGCCCTGCATGACCTGAGCCCCGCGCACCAGCACCAGTCCCGGCCTGCCCACTGGCAAAGGCTCGCGGGTTTCAAGATCAACAATGGCCGTTTCGGTCCCCGGAATGGCCTGACCGTCCGCACCGCGCAGATTATGCCAGGGTCGGCGCACATGGGTGATAGGTGAGGTCTCAGTCAAGCCATAGCCGCCCAAAATCTCAATACCCGCAATTTCGTAAAAGTCTTCCAGGTAGTCGGCAATGGAACCACCGCCACTGACCAAATAGTCGACCTTGCCGCCCATGGCTTCGCGTACCTTGCTGTATACGAGGCGATCGCCCGCCTGATGAATCGGCCACAAATAAAGCAAGCGCAGCCGAGCCATCAGCTTCTGCCCTGCCGACGCATTCATATTGTCCAAATCCAGGCCAGCAACCGTGCGCTTAGCCCTGATGTACTCCAGGCTTTTATCCAGGAAAAACTTCACCAGCTTTTGCTTTTTCTCTGGCTGATCGCGGAAGTTCTTTTGAACACCTTCATAAATGGATTCCCACAGGCGAGGAACCGCCACCATGTACTGCGGGCTATGGGTTTTGAAGTCGTTTTTGACCGAGCGAATGTTGGTATATATCTGCGTACAGCCCTGGGAGAGGGTGAAATATTCAAAAGAGCGCTCGTAGCAATGCCAGATTGGCAAAATGCTGAGTACTTTCTTGCCCGGCCCGACACTAACAACGCTGCTAGCGCCTCTAATTTGTGAGAGCAAATTGCTTTGGGAGAGCATCACCCCTTTTGGCATTCCGGAGGTCCCAGAGGTATACATCAGCGTAGCCACCTGATGACTTTCTAACTTCACGGGTGTAAAGGCATTGTCATTGCCCAGGGCCATCAGCTCAGAAAAATTCATGAGCTTGGCACCACCCAGATCTGCCTCTAGCTCAGCGGCTTCGTCCGTCAGCAAAATAATAAACCGCAAGCCCTTATCACTCAGATCTGCGGAGAGCTTGCTCAGCACAGTAATGTCTTGCACGACTAGGCCGATGCTATCGCTGTTTTCTAGAATGTACAGCAGCTCGGCTTTGTCAGAATTTGCGCCACGCACCGCATCGATAGCCCCAGCGGTCATAATCCCCTGGTCTGCAACCATCCAGCGGGGCCGGTTTTCACTAAACAGCGCGATCTTTTCCTTCGGCTCTACACCCAGTGCCTGTAGGCCAGCGGCAAACTGCACAATGGCATCCGCAAGCTCGCGGTAGGTGTATTTGGTATCGGGATTGGTATGCGGGTCGTGAAGGGCCAGGTGAGCACCGTGCTTGGCAGCGACGATGGGCCACACATCAGGGATAGCCGCGACGCTACTATAGTCAATCGCCTTGGCATGGTTGATTTTTTCTTGTGGATGCAACGCCGCTGTCATGGTGTGTTCGGTCCCCTAGAATTCAGCAATATTACTTGATAGAAAGGATACCCGGATTCCTCACCTGCTGACATTAAGCTTGTGACGCCAGGTCAGTGCGGTTTAACATAAGACCTTAAGTAACGTTAAGTAACTGGCCATCTAGGCTGATTTTCTATGGCTACAGGGTTCGTCAGCTGGTTGACGTGGTTCCAGGCGCATCCAGGCCAGCTAGCCTGGGCCGCAGCCTCTATTTTCTTGGTAGAGATGGCACGAGATTTTTACCACGTAATGGGCCATCGGTGGGCACCGATTCAGAAGCTGCACGGCTGGCACCATCGCGCTTACAAAAAAGACTTTTCGCCGCTAAGCGTTGAGGTGTATCGCAAGGCACAGCTGTATAACGATGCACCGGAAGCGGTCTTTATGATGGCAGTGTTGGGAGGAAGTGCGATCGCACTCCAAAATCCAGCCCTGTGGCTTGGCGTACTATACGCTGCTGGCTTTTTAACCACAGCAATACTGCGATCACGCGGCTGGCTCACCAGCACCGACCTTACCCACGAACCTGGCCCCCTCACGGGCACCCCCAGCTACTGGCTAGTGAACCGCACTTATCACTGGCGGCACCACTTCGACAACACCAACGCCTACTACGCAGGCTTTTTCCCAATGAGCGACAAAATCATGGGCACCGCACTGTCACTGAAAGGAAAAACCGTCGCGGTTACGGGTGCATCCGGCACCATGGGCCGTGCATTAATCAGAGCGCTGGCTGCGGAAGGGGCCAAACCCGTTGCACTGACAACCGCTAGCAATCCAGACATTCCCGGCGCACTGAAGTACTTGAACTGGCAAGTCGGGCACGAAGCCGAGCTAAAAGACGCTTTGTTAAAAGTGGATATTTTACTCATCAATCACGGTGTGAACGTGATGGGCGAAAAATCACCCCAAGCCATCGAACACTCTCTAGAGGTCAACGCCCTCTCTGGCTGGCGGCTGATGGAAACCTTTTTGACTACCGTAAACGACCGCACAGGCCGAGCGACTAAGGAGGTGTGGGTGAATACCTCAGAAGCTGAGGTAAGCCCGGCCTTTAGCCCACTTTATGAAGTTTCTAAACGGCTGATGGGCGATTTGATCAACGTGCGGCGAACCGATGCGCCCTGCATTATTCGCAAGCTGGTGCTCGGCCCCTTCAAAAGCGAGCTAAATCCGGTAGGGGTGATGAGTGCAAGTGCGATCGCCCGCATCGTCCTCTTCATGGCCAAGCGCGATGTTCGCAACATTATCGTCACCATTAATCCACTCACCTACCTGCTATTCCCACTCAAAGAACTGACACAAAGGCTCTACTTCAAACTCTTTTTGAAGGCTGATAATACAGCAACTGTTGTAAAAAAGAGTAAGGCATAGCAATATTACGATTGCAGGCCTAGTTTCATACCTTCATCGCTAAAAAATGCGTCTTTTGCGCTTTTTAACAAACACTTGCCCTTTCATACAAGACTATTGTGACAGGCTCTACAAGAGTCGCATCACATGTATTTAAAGAATAAGTCGAATAAAACAGCATATTAAATGTCAATTTAATTATGGATAATACACATTATCAACTACTACTAATTCATAAAAAGTGGCGACTACTGCTAATTGTTGGCAGCTTGTTTTGGGTAATCCTGATGTTGCTGTTGTACGTACAGTCTTTCGTACCTGTTGGAGACATCACCCGCGACCCGGCCACGATTGCCGAGCACCCGCCTTACTATGGTGCGCTTTCTAATCTGGGCATTTTGCTGTGGAGCGCTAGCGCGGCAGTGTGCTTTCTGAGCGCTACGCTGCTCAAAATCATATATAGCAGGGCCAGTGTATCGGCGTTTTTTGCTATCTTTGCAGGCCTGAGCGCCATACTCTGCTTGGACGACACCTACCAGCTGCATGAGGACATTTTCATCAACAGCCTGCCTGGTTTTATTATTCCTGAGCAGGTCACTATTTCGGTGTATGCGGCAGTTGTACTGTTTGCCATATCGCGTTTCCAGACAGTACTTCAAGAGACTCCACTTTGGCTATTTAGCCTTAGTCTATTGTTGTTTTTAGTCGCAGCAGGTACAGACTATGTGATTCCCCACGGACTAGTAGCCGCTAAAGTTACTTTCCTCATCGAGGATGGCACCAAGCTACTGGGCATTTTCTTCTGGCTAACGTACTTTTTTAGAACCAGTATCGATTTGATCGTAGCAGCGGCAGATTCACAACTATCGTGGTTCACAGCGGCTCAGGCGACCACGTTTGGTCCATCACCGAGCGTTATGAAGGTCAAATAATCCCTTGTCATAGGGCTATTGCGCGTATGACTATCGTACCGATAGCGACTGTGGAACCTCTAGCGTAAACTCGTCAAACTTGACCACGTCTGAATCAGGCTGACGGGTATCAAAGTAGTAGCTGCTTAGCGTTCCGGTAGCGGTATCAAATAGCGTAAAGCAGGTAATGTCGTTACTGGCGATGTAGGGCATGGGTTGCCCCTGCTGGTCTATCAACGGCGCAATCGTCGGCACAACCGGGCTCAGCCCATTCGGATCGCCCAGGGCACTGTAAGCACTCGGAAAAGGCGTCAGATCACCAGCGTCGCTGATTTTTTCGGGCGTCGGGACTGCGCGAGGCTTACTCTCCAACTCGCCCTCGACATGTGCACCGTAGCTGTTACCCACGTTAGAGGTTTCCAGAAAATGCATGCCGCTACTGCTGACAAAGCGGTTCCACAAATGGGAGTGACCAAAAAATACCAGCTGCACGTTGGCACTCTCCAGCAAGGGAATCAGATCGCGAATGATGTAGTCATCTGCCGGGGGATAGTCGTACTGAATGGACTGAAGGGTGCCATTGGGAGCGCGATTTTCGATGGTGACTGGGTCGGTAAAGGCCGGGACGACGTTGCCACCCAGGCTATGGGGTGGGTGATGCAGCATGACGATTTTGTATTTGGCCTGCTGGAATTCGTCGCTGGCGAGTTCTTGCTCCAACCACTGATACTGCGGGCTACCCTTGCGAATGTCTTCAAAAATATGCTGGCCGTAGCCCCAGGTCTCGGGCTCGCTAAGCGCATCGGCGGCTTCGCGGTAGCGGCTAGTGGCGTCGGGGGTGAGGGTGGGCGATCGCCAAATTTGCGTCACATACAGGCTCACCAGTCGCACATCGCCAAAGGTCGTTGCGTAGTAAGTGCTCGTTTCACTTCCGTCCGGCCGCTGGGTCGTCGGTAGCGAGAAAATCTCCTCGTAGGTTTGCGTGTTGTAGGAGTGGTCTGCAATCCAGCTACCGGCAGCAGTCCCGTCCTCTGGTGCTGGGTAAAATTTATCAACCAGCTGACGCGGCAGCGTATCTTCGAACTGCGCTTTCAGCGGTAACGTTTCAGAATAGCGACCCATCACCTCGTGGTTGCCTGGAATTGGGAATAAGGGCGCGTTTTGAATCAGCCGAGCGCCTGTGTAGCGAGTGGTCGTGTCTGCTTTTGTTAAATCATAGTCAGCGCGGCCCTGCAAACCAGGAAATAGCGCCAGTCCTTCGGCATTGTCGAACCATTCAGAAGCGCGATCGGGAATGTTGACCAAGTCGCCCGCGAAGAAAACAGCGTCTATACGACCAGCCGTTTCCTCGGCCTTTTGCAGATTCGCTGGGGTCATCGGCTTCAGCTGATGGTCTGACGTGAGCAAAATCGTTAGCGGCTGGCCCGACGCAGGCGCGGCGCTAAGGGTAAAGGTATCGCTGGCGACGCTATTGCCCTCTGCATTGATGCTCACAACACGGTAGGGCGTAGAAGAACCAGCCTGCAGTGCGGTCACTGTTGCCTCGTGTCGCCAGATTGGCCGATTCGTCACGTCTGGATAGGCACGGCCCTGCACCTGAGAGTCGCTATCCTCGCGGGTGCGGCTGAGCTGCGTTGTATTGGCCGTCACCGTCAGGTTCTCACCGTATTCCACAGTATGCGCCGTCCCTTCAAACTCGGTGAACCACACGACATTTACGGTAGAAGCGGTCGGCAGTTGCAGGAAAGGATCGCTGAGCAGCGTTGGGGTAGCCGATGTTGGCATTTGCGAGGTGGTTGTGCCACTGGCGTCGTCTGGCGTAGGCAAATTAGCAGATTGCATGGCGATAACAAGCGCGGCAGTAATGACAAAGACAATAGCGAGAATGATGCTTTTGTAATATCTTGACTGGTGACCTTGGTCCATTGTTGAGCATTGACTTAGCGCTGCGTACAGCTCCATTAAAGAAGAACTGCTTTATTCATTCAAGCGATGGACAGCTGAACGTAGTAAGGATGACAAAGGAATGCGTTGGCTGAACCTTTTCCTCAGAAAATTGGCAAAGGACACCCCTACAACCGTCCAAGCTAAGATGACCGAGCCCATCAAATTATGTCAATCTAAGGCATGAGCTCAACCGACCCCACCAATCCTCGCTGGCCCGAACCGCCTCGGGTAAATATTTGGCGCTGGCTGAGTCCACTGCTACTTGTTTCGTTAGGGCTGCACGGAGTGAGTCTACTGATTCCTATAAACGAAAAGCGCGAAGCGATTGAGCGTGAAGAAATTGAAGAAGAGGCCATCTCGATTCAGGTGGCTGACTTGCCCCCTGGAGCCCTAAAACCTGAGCCACTACCTACAGAAGCGCCACTGCCACCACCGGTAGAACAACCGCCCCCACCTGCACCGATAGAACAACCACCAGTAGAACAACTCCCCCTACCTGCACCCGCTCAACCAGTATTCACACAGGAGCCGCCACTGCTGGATCCTAATCCACCGGCTCCAACCCCAGCGACCCCATCATCACCTGGGCCACCCACACAACAGGCTCGTGTCGCACCAAAATCAGGTAGCGAAGGAACTGCCTTTGCTGCAGCTTTCAGGCCAGCAGATCCAGCGACTGGAGGCGTCGATGGTTTTGCCATCATGAATGGCTTTACGCCTGTAGACGTAGCATTGTTTCGAAAACTAACTGACGTATTAACCGTACAGTTTGAGCCGAATGAAAACGACAATATATGCCTAAGCGATCCGCCACCGGACCCTCTAGTTGCCTCTTTCTTAGCAACGGTTGCAGAAGAGAATGGAATTGTACAAATCAACGATGCTCAAATACTGGGCAGAACTGGTTACGACGTGGTGGATGATTGGATCGCAGACTCTCTGATCGGCTTCTCAGATTCTGATAAGGTCACCCCAGCAAGTGTATATAGCGCGCTTAGTAGCACCCCTGGCGTACAGCCTTCGAGCGGGAGTGGCTTTGAAACATATTACTTTGAAATTGATATTACGCTACCGCCCGACATAGCATGCACTTGATCAACCGCCACTTACCGGCGGAATCAACACTAGCTCATCACCATCTTGCAAGTTAGCAGTCGCCTCTACAAATTGAAGATTGACACCAAATCGAGTTAGATCACGCCACTGGGCAAGCGAAGGATTTTCAGCGAGGAGTTGATTCAACACATCGCCAGCCGTTGTCCCTGTCGGGAGTGCCAACTGTTTTTCCGAAGCTCCTAAGGCTTCTTGATAAATCGCAAATAGTTTTAGCGTAATCGTGATCGTCTCTGTAGCCATTGGCTCCTAATCTGGTAAGTGTAGCCAGCTAAACACATCGTCAGCAGATAGACTCAGATCTACATCAGCTATGACAGGTAAAATCTGAGACCCTCGAAACAGCTTTATTTGCGACTCAGCAGAGAGTGTTAATACGCTCTCTGCTTCTGAATCTATCAGCCATCCTAGCTCTGTGCCATACTCCGCGCAGTGCAACAGCTTCTCCAGAGGTCTTGTTTGAGCTTGGTCAGGCAACAAAATTTCAATTGCCCAGTCTAGATAGACTTCAAACCGATTGGCAATGTGTCCTGACACAGCACGCGGAATCCGTTCCCAGCGAAAGACCGATACGTCGGGCACAATCGCTGCTCCTCCAAACACACAGCGCAACTCTGAGAAAGCTTTAGCAATACGCTGGGGTTCTACGACTTTGTCGATCGCCTTGCAAAGCGCAACCTGTAGTAGACTATGCTCCCCTTGCGACATCGGCTTTTGTATCGATTGGTGATTGATGTACTCGCTAGCAGGCTGAGTCTCAGGTAGCTGTAAAAAGGTATCTAGCGTTAGGGGTGGCGCAGAAGCTTGAACCATAAGGCGCATCTGTATCTTAGCTGGTTCTCATTGTATCCCATCGCTTCTAATTTTTCCCTTCGCTTCGTTTAGATCAGCTTTTTTTGAATACGCCTGCATATTTTTTCAAACCCGCCCTAAGTAAAGAGAGAAGGGATACACCCCTCCCAAACAAATACAACTCTCACTTAGGACGATAGAACAATGAAATTCCTCAAGCGCTCCAGCTCCATTTTGGCTACAGCCGGTCTCCTAATGGTGTCTGCCCCTGCATTTGCCAATCCTTTTGCGCCTGCTGTCGATGGCGCTTTCATCCCACCCATTGTTCCGGTTATACCTGAAACGTCAACACCGACTGAGTCAGCGCCTACATCGCAAAATGAAGACGTGGGTAACAGCGAAGTGGCAGGGCTAGGCGACCACGATTCTTGGGTCAGCCAGGACCTGTTGGCCGAAGACCCACGAGCATTGTGTAGCGATGTTGGCTTGGGCAGCAATACTTACGCCAGCAGCAACCGTTCGTCTTCTAGCAGCTCTAATCGCACCCGCACTAACAGTGCCAACTCATCTTCCCGCGAAGGCGGTGGTGGCGGTAGCGCACTGTGGGGCCTGGTCAGCGTCGAAGGCGGTGGTGCAGGGTCTAATAGCTCTCGCAATAGCAACGACCAGCAGAGCCGCGATCGACAGTCCAATGCTAGTTCGGTAGAAACGTCTACTGTTGTTGTTGGTCAGGACTGTGATGCTTTTGTAGAAGCCGCTGCGGCTCGCGATATGAACTATCAGGACAATCTCACCGAGCGCTACAGCATCCGTGTGAATCGCCGTGGACAGCAGGTAGATAGCTTGCTAGAGCGTTAGTTTTTGAGCCCTCACCCAGCCCTCTCCCAAGTTTGGGAGAGGGAGCCGGATTTCAGTCCCTATTCTTCAAGCAGCTCCCATGAAACGTAAACTATTGACCGCAGGCGCAGTCTTCTTTCTGCTGCCAATTTTTTCACCAAAGGTTCTCGCAGACCCTTACTACGCACCAGAGTCTCCTGAACCAACTGTTCTGTTGCGGTGCCGTGAAACCATTTCTAGCGATCGCTACCACGCCGAATCAACCTTTGAATCCAGCTTTGAATCAGAACACAGCGAATTCTACACCTCTACTGGCGATTCATCAGCCGACCGACGCGAAAGAAGGCGATCGCAAATCAGAGAAATATTACGACGGCAAGAAACTAGCCACGCCCACACCGGCCCCGTTGTCATCGAAATTCAGGGCAACTGTGATGCCATCAGAGTCGACATTGATGCCGACAGCTCGTGGGACGAATACATTCCCGACGACTTGGAGACATCGAGAGGTTACGAAGAATGGCGCGAATCTATAAGAGGTCGCCGCCGCTATGGAGAAAGGCCTGAAGAGGCGTATCCCTGGCTCACTCGTACGGGGTCTGGCTGGGATTGGCTGATTCGGCGGGGTAGTGCGCGATCGCACGAAACGCCTGAACAGAACTTTGAATCTTTCAGCTGCATGTGTATCACAGCACCGTGCCACTGCGCCCACCCTTCGTCGCCTTAATGACAGATCTGCCTTAAGCACAGATTTTCTTGAGTCCTGAATTACGTGCTCATTGCATATTTTTGGAGGGCTGTCCCTAGTGATAAATAGGCGGACAAAACGCCGTCTCAAAACGTTCACACTTTTCCCCCTCACGCTCACTTAGGAGTACACACCATGAAACCTCAAACTTTCTTGAACCTAACTGCGTCTGTTGTAGCCGCGATCACACTCACTACCGCACCGGCCCTCCGCGCCTCCGCCCAAACACCACAACCACAACCACCCCAGGCAACAGCACCCAGTGCTGCCCTTACCTTACCCACACCCAGTCCTTCCAGACTGCTGGAAGCGCAGGCCGCCAACAATCGCAACATCCCCGCCTCTACCGGCGTCGTTGTCACCTTCCTAGCACCTGTCGCCATCGACGTAAACGAAGGCGCATACCCTACTACACTGCCACTAACCTCACCAATTTACGACTCCCTAGGCAACGTTGTCGCCCCAGAAAATAGCCCTGTAAGCGTAATGATTCAACCCGGAGACGACGGCGCGAGAATTGTTGCCCAGTCTGTTCTAATCAACGGTCGCTTGATGCCCATTCAGGCGGAAAGTCCACTCATTCCAGGCACCACGATTACTCACATGCGAGCCAACGACCGCGCCGCTGATGAAGGTGCTACCTTTGGCCGCATCGCAGCCAGTGGCTTTGGCTTTCTCAATGGTGGCGACCCCGATGCTTTTGACCGAGGCGGCATGCTGGGTAACTTAGTCGGCATGGTGTCAGGCCGCCGGGACGAAAGCTCACGGGTGGTTCAAATTCCTCAAGGCAGTGTGTTTGTGCTGCCCCTGTCGGAAACCATTCAGCTTGGCCAATAACGTAAACTAGTAAACACTCGCCCGGTTTTAAACATCATGTGTCCCGTTAGCCTTGGTACCAGCCAACCTCTGCATACGGCTTCTATGAAGTCAAAAGGGAAAACGGCAGGCGATCGCCCCTCAAAACTTTGGCTACTCCTCATCGGCGTCAATCACTACCAGGACCCGCATCTACCAAATCTTCAATACTCAGCAATTGACTGCCAGGGCCTGGGCGAAGCCCTCGAAGCTGCTACCGTGGCCTTCACCAGCAAACAGGCAAAAATCCATCACGATAGCACCGACGCTAAGCCTACACTAGCAACAGTCCAGGCCAGCCTGGCGCAAATGGTCACTCAGGCCCAAAGTCAGGATACTATTCTGTTCTATTTCTCGGGACATGGCTTTCAAGATACCGAACATCAGCAAGCTGTCCTGTGCCTGGCAGATACCCAAAAGAACAATTTACTAGCAACTGGACTAGGCCTGCAGGCATTGCTAGATGCCCTTGGCAAATGTAAAGCCAGACAGCAGCTGGTATGGCTAGATGCTTGTCACAGTGGTGGAATGACCCTGCGTGGAGCAAGTGGTGCAAAAGCATCTGTTAACTCAGAAAATCCAACTTCTCAGCTGGTATCGGTCTTGCGTCAGCAAGCAGCTCGCAGCAGTGGATTTTATGCCTTACTTTCTTGCGATCAAAACCAACGTTCGTGGGAATTTCCAGAACTGGGACATGGCGTGTTTACCTACTACCTGATGCAAGGCCTGCGCGGGGAAGCTACCAATGCTCAGGGGGCAATCTCTGCGGATAGTCTCTATCGGTACGTGTACTACCAAACTCTACGATATATCGACAAAACAAATCAGCAGCTACGACTAATCAATCGGCAAAAGCAGGGAAAAGGAGAAACCGAAATTCAGCAGGAATATCCGCTACAAACGCCAAAGCGAATTGTAGAAGGAATCGGTGAAAATGTTTTAGTGTCAGAAGCACCTAAAGTTAAAATACAGTCTGCTCGCAGTGCCCTTTTGATCGATGGGTTAGGCGATACAGGATTGAGTTTGTCACTAGGGAAACGCTTACGCCAGGAAGGCGACTTCGAGCTTACCTACTGGCCGCAGTCCCAGGAGAACTGGTCAAAGGTTCGCGGCGCAATTGAGCAACATCTTGCCAGCACAGCAGATACGAATTTGTTGTATCTACGTGGAAAACTCAGCGTCACAGAACTAGGAGAGGCGACACTGATACTTCCAGAAGGTACCTGTATCAGCCAGACCTGGCTAAGAAAGCTGTTGCAGTTGAGCATCGCAAACCAGCAAATTGTTGTTCTAGACTGCCCTCAACCAAGCGGCCTGACATCGAACACGCTTGCAAAGTGGGTAGATGAATTATCGTCAACAACCGCATCAGACCAAATCGCAGCGCCTCAAACGGCTCAACCGACAAAAGAGCTGTGTATCCTAGCAGCAACATCACCCGCTAGTTCCGTCAGCACCTTTTCGCAGGCCATGCTAGATACACTATTGGAAAGTGATCCGATGGTAGGACTGCCCGTAGCCGGGTGGATTACACAGTTGCAAGGCCGTTTGGCTCTATCAGGCATAACGCCTCACTTCTGGCTATCTGGGAAAGGCATCATTGAAATATTGCCAGGTCGTAAGGGTAAAAATAAACAGGCAACCCTATCGGACGTTGGCGTGTGCCCCTATCGAGGACTGCGAGCCTTTAGAGAAACCGATGCAGCATTTTTCTTTGGCCGCGAATCGCTGGTGCAACAGCTGCTACACACTGTAAATCACCGGTCCTTTCTGGCCGTGGTTGGCGCGTCGGGCAGCGGGAAATCTTCGGTGGTGCAGGCTGGCCTGATCGCGCAGCTGAAGCAGGGGAAGCGCATTCCAGGTAGCGACCAGTGGCATATCCAAACTATGCGGCCAGGAGAGAATCCGCTACAGGCGCTGGCGCAAGTCATGACCGATAAAACATCTGAGGCGACAACAGAACGCTTACAGATGGAGGGCTTGCTGCACTTGGGTGTGGAAGGCTTCGTGCAATGGCTAAGGTCAAGACCTGAGCCGATGGTCGTGTTAGTAGTCGATCAGTTTGAAGAGTTTTTTACCTTAGCAAGTGAGCACGAACAGCAACAGTTTTTGGCTTTGGTGCTAGGTGGGCTAGAGCATGCGAGCGATCGCTTCAAGCTCATCATCACCCTACGTTCCGACTTCATGACGCCGTGCCTGGCAGTCCCTACGCTAGCCACCCTGCTACAGCAGTCCAGCATTCTAGTACCGCCCACCCTCCCCCAGGAAGACTATCGAAAAATTATTTTACGCCCTGCCGAGAAAGTTGGCCTAGCCGTCGAGCCAGAGCTAATCACAGTCCTCTTACAAGATATTAATCAGGGGGTAGGTGACCTACCCCTGCTAGAATTTGTGTTGGAACAGATTTGGGAGAAACGACAGCCCGGACAGCTAACCTTGCAGGTCTATCAGGATGAAGTTGGCGGTCTGAGTGGCGCACTAGAGCGTAAGGCGCAGGCCGTATACGATGATCTCGCGCCCGCCGCACAGACCTGTGCCAGATGGATTTTTCTGAATCTTACCCAGTTAGGAGACGGCACCGCAGACACCCGGCGGCGAGTCACTAAGTCAGATTTGGTCGTCGCGAAGTATCCACAAAGCCTGGTAGAACAAACGCTACAGGCACTGACAACAGCCAAGCTAGTGGTAATGAATGCAGAAAATACGTCGTTAGCTGCCAGAGAAATGTCACGGGGAGAAACAGTACAACCCAATGAGAACGAGACAAAAGCTATAGTAGCCTCTCAAGAGATTAAAGAGCCATCAGTCACGATTGAAGTCGCTCACGAGATATTGATTCGGCGCTGGTCTACGTTGCGGTGGTGGCTAGACGAGAATCGGGCTAGGCTGCGATCGCAACGTCAGGTAGAACAAGCCGCCCTCGCCTGGAAACAAAGTGACTACAAACCTGACTTTCTCCTACGCGGTGTGCCATTAGACGCTGCCGTAGAGCTGTACGTAAACAACAACGATGAGCTACCCGAAGACGTTCAGCAATTTGTAGAAGCTGGAATCGCAGCCCGCGAGGCTGAGCAACAGCTAACCAAAAAGAGACTTCGCCAAGCTCAAAGAGCGATTGCTTTAATCAGCGGCCTAGCACTGGGCGCGATCGGACTTGGCGGCATAGCCTACTTACAGCGCCAGCAGGCCCGTCTGCAAGAAATAGAAGCTCTAAACGCCCTCGCCTCCTCACAGATGGCAAACGATCAGTACCTGGATGGAACCGTCACCGCCATCCAGGCAGGCACTCAGTTAAAGTCAATTCGGACGCTAGGATTATTAGACCAGCAGACTAACCTGGTAAAACAACAGACCATAGGTACCTTGCAACAAGCGACTACTCTATCAACAGAACGAAATCGCCTAGAAGGACACAGCCAAACAGTCAGTTCTGTTGTTTATAGCCCAGATGGCCAGCGCCTAGCCTCCGTCAGCCTGGACGATACGCTAAAGATTTGGCAAGCTGACGGCACCCTAATACGGTCAATTACTACGGCGCCTAACGCCAGTAACTATGGTAAAGGGATTGCGTTCTCTCTTAATAGTGAGTGGATTGCGATCGCTCATATAGAAGGCCAGGTAACCCTATGGAACCAAACAGACACCTCGCCCAAACGTACTATCGAAGCTCACTCCCAGCTAGTAACTGCTGTTGCTTTTTCTCCGGACGGCATCACATTAGCCACAGCAGGCCGTGATGGAACGATCAAGCTATGGAACATCAGCAACGGCGCATTGATACGCACACTGCCCGGCCATACCGGCTGGACAAATGCAGTGAGCTGGAGCCCCAATGGTAAACAGATAGCCTCCGGTGGGGAAGATAAAAAGCTAAAGGTATGGGACGTAGAATCTGGGCAGGTACTGTGGGAAAAGAATGACCACAGAGCAAGAGTTACCAGTGTTGACTGGAGTGGATCGGGCGAGTGGATTGCGGTGGGAGAAGGCGATCGCACCGTCAAGCTTTGGCAGGTGAATAGTCGCGCCGCCCTCACCCTGGGCGAACATGACACCGGTGAAGGCAAGCTGATTGTTCAAGTCAACAGCGTATCTTTTAGCCCAGACAGCCAACATTTACTCTCTACAGGAGAAGATGCCACCCTGCGGATTTGGCAGCTGGATAATAACAACAATGTAACTCAGATTGCTGCCCTAAGAGGACATAGCGGCAACGTACTAGATGCCGACTGGCATCCCGATGGCCGACGGATTGCATCTGCTGGTAGCGATAACGACATTCGTCTGTGGGAACTACCAGACGAAGAAACAACAGATGCCGATCTTTACGGTGTACAAATAGATCCAAAAGGTGAACAGCTTGCAGGCATTCACTGGGACGGTTCAGTGGAAATATGGGAGAACACTAAGGGTAGCCTGGGCAGAAAACTACAGACCTTGCCAGAACAAGGCGCATACATAACACAGCTAGACTTTGAGGAAGACAGACTAGCAACAGCCAATGATGATGGATTGCTGCGACTATGGAATATTGATAGTGGCGCATTGAAACAGACTTTTGAAGGTCATACAGATAGAGCGACTGTTGTTAAATTTGGTCCTGATAGATCGCTATTGCTTTCTGGAGGAGCAGATAGGACTTTGCGTCTGTGGGATGTAGAGAGTGGGGAAACGATTAGGGATTGGGTCGCCCATGAGGATGAGGTAAGTGCGATCGCCTGGCACCCAAACGGTCAAATAATAGCCTCTGGTGCCAGAGATGGCACTATCAACATATGGGACAAACAAGGAAAGCAAACACATACGCTCCCTGCCCACAGCGCCATGGTTTCAGCGTTGGCCTTCAGCCCAGATGGCAAGGAGCTGATCACTACCTCTATGGATAAAACTATCAAAATTTGGAGAATTAGCGACACTTCACTACAGCACACTTTAACAGGCCATCAACAGGCTATTAGCGCACTCTCGTTCGCTGATGATGGGCGAGTATTGATATCAAGCGGTGGCGACTTAAAACTGTGGAATGCTCGCACAGGTGAACTGTTACAAACTGTTGAAGGAACAACGGTCGCTGCGGCAGAAAGTATAGCGCTAAGTGATAACGGACAGTGGATGGTCAGCAGTAGTGTAAATAGCGGGACGCGCCTACAGTCATGGGATTTGGACTATTTATTGAGCGAAGGCTGTCAGCAAATCGACGCGTATTTGTCGACGAATCCGACTGGGCAGCGTGAAAGAATTTGCGGGCGCGATTAGCCTGTTACGAAAAGCCTCTGCAAGAGGCTCTATCAGATTAGTTAATAAATCTGACAGGACACTCACATCGTCTGGTACAGGACCGGAATCCAGCTAGAGAAGGGGAAATCGTGCTCTATGCCTTGCAGTTTTTCACGGGCTTCGCGGACGGCTTGTGGCAACGGCTGATGCTGTGAGAGAGCGGTAAGGAAGTAGCGTAGGAAAGTGTGCGCGACGGGGTCGGGGACGGGCGATCGCATCACAACAGTCGCAGGCAGCTGTAGGTCACTGCCCAGCGTTTTGATAAGTGAAAGGCTGTCACAGGTGTTGAGAATGAGCAGTTTCAGGTTTTGCGCGATCGCTTTTCTCAAGCCGTATTTCAGCTCGCTCAGTGATAGACTCTCTTTTGCACTCAGGCGAAATTTCGGTTCAGGGGCGCAATCGCTGTGCCCTGCAAAAAGAACAATGTCCCAGGGATAGTCGTAAAGGGTTTCGGTGAGCAGTGATCGCGTAGGCTCTCTCAAACAGGTCACCATCGCATTTGGAATGCCTTTCAACGCAGCCAGGTCATCTTCAATACTCAAATTACGGCTATCGCCCAAAACAGCCAACACACGAAGTGGTGACGCGCGCTCGTAGGTCGCGGTAACAGACTGGGTGTAAGTGGCACTACTCAGCACCAGTTCAGCCCGTGGGTAGCGCTCAAACCAATCCCATTGATGCAGAGGCAGTCTCTGAATTTGCAAGTCGTCAGTTTGCAACAGTAGTCGAATATTTTCGCTAGGGTGGCAGTAGGCTAACAGTGTCTCTCTTACAGGTCTAAATGGCTCTGAGTTTAGCCACTGATTAATGCGTTTAGTTAACACTTTTTCAGATTGATGACAGATTGTCAGGCCTTCCTTGTAGCTGACGTTAGTAATCTGCACATCGGGCGCACTTATCCGATAGACGGACTTAGCACCATTAGTAAAAGCCTGTTGATAGGTTCGTTGCCATTTCTCGTAAGCAGTAACCAAGGATGTCGCTACTGGCAGCCATCCAGTCGCCGCAACTTCAGGAAGTCGGCCTTCATCACCTATCTGAAGGGAAACTGGAATCCCCTCCGCTGTCTCATTTCCTAAAGACAGAACTACTCGCTTACCTGGATGTCGCTCATTTTTGGGCGTAATCGATTGAGAAAGTAAAGGCCGCTCGTTAAAAGCTGGCTCGCGATGCACAGCTTGTAGCTGATGCTGATGATTGCGTCTTTTGCGATCGCTTTGCCTTCTCAGATGATGCAGCCTGCCCATCAGATTGTCCTTTCCAAAACCCTGTTTATTTGTGAGCAGACTGATAAGTCCACTCGGTATTTACGTAGGGTTGGGAAAAGAGAATTATGCAGAAAATAGGGACGTAGAAAATCGGATGCAACACTGCCCTTAGGAAAACAGCTGCCGCAACTCCTCCAAAGAGCGGCCTGTTTCTAGGTCTGCTTCTATCCTTTTCAAGAGCGCAACATCATCAATGCCTTCAACTTCAGCAGCCAGCTGAAGCCCTGCCTCACCAAAGCCTAGTTTTAGAGCTAACCGAATACCCCTTTTTAGCCCTTTACTCAAGCCTTCTTCTCGGCCTTCTTCTCGGCCTTCTTCTCGGGCGAGGCGCTCTAAACTAGTAACGTAGGGCATATTCGTTTCCTCCTGATAGGTTTTGAGATCATGCCAGAAATCAGCTTCTAGCGCTTTTGGTAGCGTCAGCAACCAGTCAATAAATCGCAGTAACTTGATAACATCTGCCCGATCATAGCCTCGCTGATACAGCAGCTTGACTAGACTGAGCTTCCATTGCTTTCGGCTGAGCGGATCACGCGCAGTCTCAAGTGTTTTTAGGTGAGCGACGACGACAAGAGCGAAAGGGTTTTCGCTACTTAGTAAATTTTCCGCTTCCTGTTCATAGTCTAGCAATTTTGCAGTGCGAAACTCAAAGCTTGTATAGCAGCCCCACAGAGACGATTCAAAGCGATAGGGTCGCCAGCTACGGCTATCGTCACTCAAAATGGCGAAGCTGGCCACAGGTCGCGCAAATAGGTCGCGCAGCCGATAGTTGTACACGAACATACGCTCGGCAAATCCCGTCTTGGATTGACTTTGTACCTCAATGTGAATGAGAACCCACACTTGCTCACCCGAAGTCAGCCAAACTTTGACTAGCTTATCGGCAATGCGTTTACCTACTTCGGCTTCACGCACAACCTGCTGAAGCTCTTTGTCCAAAAACTCATAGCCTTTATGCCAGGCGATATCACCATGGACATCAGGGAAGAAAAAGGCAATACACTCTTGAAAGTAGGCTTCCAGAATTTCTTTCCATGGACTGTCGTAGTCGTTACGAACAGTGTCATCGCTGGTACTTTCAGTCACCTAGAAATCCTTCACATGATATGTAGTACATAAAAATTATCATACACGCTCTCTATGAAACAGGTACCAAACAAAGCCCTAGAATAGGGGTAAATTAACGCCTACTCCAACGCCAAAAGAAAGATTGCTTAAGTCCGCTGTTGTTTCTGATGAATTACCAAAGGCGTAGGAAGCAAAGCCAGTTACAAAAGTATCCTGGGTCGGCGTATAGGTCGTGGCAGCCTGAAGTTGATGTGTCGTATCTGCGCGGCCATTTTGAGTGTATTCGCTAAACGCCAGCCGATAGCCCACGCTGCCCTGCCAGTCTGGCGAAAAATCGTAGCGTAGTCGCGTAGCTAGCGTATTGCTAATGCGGCTACGAGCATCAGGATCGCTAAATCTTGCGCGTAGCTCGTAGGACGTATCTAGCCGCAGCTTTTCATCTAGCCGATCTTGTCTACCTACTAGCAGCCTAGCGCTGTTTTCCGAAAGGGTATGCTGCCCGGTAGCAACGTTATACAGCTGACTGTTGACCCACCCAATCTGACCGTAGGTCGTATCGGAAAATCGGTGCTGTACGCCTGCGCTAAAGTCCAAACTGTTGTAATTATTTTCACCTTCTGTTGCAAAGCGCGCCAGGCCACCGCCCGCCGTCGCAACTAGCCTTGTATCTGGTCCTAGCTTTGGCGTCAGCAGTAGCGTTGCCCCATTTACAAAAACAAGGTCATCAGCAGAATCCAAATCACTACCCGTCACGTTGGAGCTAGTAAATGCGGACGAACGAATTAGCAGCTGACCATTGGGCTGAGGCGGTCTTTGCGTTTGCTCGGGCGTAGGTAGTGGCCGAATTTCGCCGACCTCCTCTTCTAGTTCTTCCAAACTTTCGTCCGGGAGCGCATCCTCCGGTGTCAAAAATCCATCATCGAATGGGTCGGTTAGCGCGTCTTCCTCTAGGGGCACGGCCTGGGCGTGAAACGTAGGGGTTGGCAATGCTGAAACGGCAGGCACTAATACAGCAGACTTTATCGCGGAAGGCTCTGACCTTGAAACATCGTGAAAAGCAGTATCAGTATCTGTTTGTATAGGGAAATTCGTTGTTTTAAGAAGGGGTTCGCTGGCGGCAGAGGCGCGATCGCTCATCACAAAAGGCACCGCGATCGCAGCCAAAATCACCAGGCTATTTTTCGTAATTTTTTTCTGAAAGGGGGCAGTCATCACTCATCACTCCATCACTACGCTATGACGCGAACAGCTAACAATCGAACAATTCAAAAACTTTTCAATTACTGAGGATTTTGGCCATTCGGCGTAGAATTGTTGTTTGTTGGTCCCTGGTCAGGAAAAGTCGATTGTCCACCATTTGAGCCCGGATCGGTCTCTACCGGCGGCGATACCACATCTTCACGCCGATCTTCAAATTCTGAGAACGGATCGTCCGCGCCCGTCGTCACACAGTTCGACGACAGGGTGCTGTCGCCGCCTCTGGCATCTAGTGTGCACAGGCCTTGTAGTGTGGCATCTTGGGTAGCGATCGCACTCAACGTGTTCACCCGCGCCTCGCGCAATGTCTCCTGCACTTCCTCGGGCTCTTGCAACAGCAGCGCTTCCTCATCCGGCCCCAATCCAGACGTCAACGCCGACGTCCGATACAGCTGTCGCAAATCAAAGCTTTCCACCGGGCCAAACACGCCATCTTTCACTGTCACTAGCTGCCCACCTTGTAACGACACTTTGTTGTTTCCTAGCAGGTCAGTTGCCACCAGCCCATCAGTGAGTGAAATAAACGTCGTTCCTTCTAGCTTTACAACAATCAGCGCCACGCCATTAGGCGTCATTTGCAACAGAGCGTCCGGAGTGGAAGAGGTCAGTGATAGCAGAATTACGTCATTGCCATCCGTCCCGCCCCCAAAGCTAGGGGCCGATTCTCCACCAGCTGGGCTCGTAACCATCGCCACACCCTGCTGCAATTGCAGCACAGTTTCAGCACGAGTGCCGCCACCAGGTAGCTGATAGCGCCGAGTCCCCGGCACAAAGCGAAACACAGAGTTGGAGCCAATCCTGGCCAAAGACCCTTCATTAAAAATTAATTCTGCGAGCGAGCGACTACCCGTCTGCATCGCATCGCGAGGCGCTAACGTGTCTTGCACGCGGGCCTGACGAGGCGACTGGTTTCGTAGCAAAAGCTCAACAATGTTTTGTAATCGGTACACCTCAGCGCGTGTGAGTTCGCCCGACTGAGCGATCGCCATAGGGGCACACAGCAAACTAAGGCAGCTGCTAATTACAAAGCCTTTCAGCCAACGAGGAACAGAGTATTGCTTCATTTAGGATGTCTCCTCTAGAAAAAGGACGCTTGAAATGACCTGTGAAATGAACCGACAGACTGCACAGATAAAATAAACCTACTGCTTATTCTCCACGCTATCTATCACCCTGCCGGGTACTGTTTGCAGATTGTTACGCAGCAGATGCAAGATTCACGTTTAACGGCCTGTGTTGTAGTAAGGATGTATTCGCTGTAGTCAGCCAGCGTATCCAAACCAACAATATTGAGGAAAATTTCCATCAACAGCCAAACGGTTAGCTTTGCGGCTGTTTTAGTTGCGATGTCTTGCCAGTTCCCTTTCATCGTCTTGATTAGAGGGAGGAATCACGATGCTTATCTCCGCTCTAATCATCAATAGAGTCGAGATCGTAGAAATATGCAGTACTGCTTCATCTAAAACCGCAAAATCTCCGATTCATAGGCATCCGCCTCAGGCTCTGTTGCCCACACAATTCCTTCACCAGGCGATAGGGCAACATCCACATACAGCGACTCTACTGGCTCAGCCGCTGTCACTTCATTATTTGCGAACGACTGCAAATCTTCCGTCAGCAGCCGCAAAGTCACCCCTTCGGGGACAACGCCATTCACCTTTCGCAGTTCAAATCTCCACGCATTCAACGCCTGATCAACAATCTCTGAAATTTGCAGGCTGTACGCTTCCGAGTTTATGGTTAGCGCTTTAGAAAAAGCTGCTTGAGACGTTGCATCCTCGTCTCCCCTTGCACCCGCTGTGGCCGGTTGCAGGCTCACCGTTTGCCAGCCAAGCTGCTGTACCAGGTCAGAGAGTCCTTCTTGTAGCCACTGACTGACTGAGAATGAGGGCGGATTGCCCTGACGCTGGTGGGTCATTTCTGTACGCCAGCCACCGTGCGCTAGCAAAGCGCTCCAGGGGCCGAAGCCAACAGCGAGTCTGGGGTTCAGCTGCCCCGAGTCGCTCAGGCGCTGCATTAGCTGATTGGCCTGTGCTAAGGGCAGCTCGGGGACTGGCGCGATCGCCACCCGCCTATCCACCTCTGGCGCCATCGCCTCAGCAATTTCAACTACATTGATATCCGTAAGCAAATCATCAGAACTCAGGCTGTAGGTGCGATCGCGACCATACTCACCCTGCCCCTTCACCATGGCATGGGTCGCTAGCCCGGCAATCTTCACCCATCCGTCATCGGCATTCACCTGCGCTAGCACATAGTAATCGCCTGCCCAGTTCGGAATATCCACCCACTCTTGCGGCACTCTTAGCTCATCATCGTCAATCGCTTCGGTCGGAATCACCACCCAGCGCAATCCATCCACATTCAATACGCTGCCAGTCACCCACTCCCACACTGTGGGCCACAGGGCATCACACATCGTTGGTCTAACTGCTCCAGTGTCCTCAGAAGACTGTAGCCAGGAAATGAGCGATCGCATTGCCAGCTCGTTAATATAAGCCCGCCACCGACTCGCCGCATTAGACAAACGCTGACCACGCTGCCAGGCCCGATCGCCCATAGCAGGATCAATGTCCAAATAAACCTTTTCAAGGTCTAGATCAAAGGAAGAAGTAGGTGAAGCCATGGGATAGAGCGTCGCTAGCTGGTTCGACGGGCGTTGGGTTTAGAGTCAGGCAGGCTGCAGAATAGCGGTGAACGTAGTTTTCAAAAGTATTCCGTCAAGGCTCTGAGTAATATTGGCTTGTTAGCCAGGCCTCCAGGGCAGCGCTGCTTTGATTTAGTAGGTCCAGTGACGGCGCAATATGCAGGGTTTCCTGACTCCAGGTGGCCAATGCCTGCAAAAGTGTTTTCTTAATCCGGCTCAGCTTACGCGAAATAGCGTATTGCTTGATGTTTAGCTGAGCGGCAATTTCTTTTTGCTTCAGCGTGTCACCATAGTAGAGCTGTAGCAGCTGCTGATTTTCGGCATCTAGCTGGGTCACTGCGTTTGCCAGTACGTCCGTCAGCTGAGTTTGCTGCCGGGCGCGTAACGTATGCGCCTCTTCGGCAATCAGTGCGCCCATCGGCGAGTCCTGATCGTCGTCGGTTAGGCTATCGACAAACTCGCCAGCATCTTGTCCGGGCCGGGTCGCATTGATTGAGACCGCGCCAGGATACAAAAAGCTACGAACGGCTTTGGCAGCTGCATTCATCCAAGTTTCGACCGTTTTGGCAGTGACGGTGTCGGCGTTGCCGAGGATGTGGCGATCACAGTTGTATTGCTGGGCGATCGCTTCCCAAGTCGCCTCATCCGGCGCACTCAGCTGGCGACTGCCTGCCTGCTTTGTCGGCGCATACACCAGCTGATACGTCTGCCAGGCCAGCACATAGGGCTCTATACCCTTTGCCGTCATGCCCTGACGTGACAGTGCGGCGGTCAAACGCTTTTGGCTTACCTTGCGTAGCAAAGACCAATCGGTGCAAATATCCACTTCCCGGCGCTGGCGCAGGTAGTCGCGAATGAAGCTGCGAAAGGTTGTGCTGGCATAATTTTTCAGGTCAAAGCCTTGGTCGGAATTGAACCCTTTTAGGACTTTGTCTAGCTGGGCGATCGCTATCTGAAAACAATCCGAAATGCCATGCTGTGTACTGGCAAATCGGGTACTTGATTTATAGGCCACCCAGTAGCAAGGCTCTTGTAAATAAGCGAGTAGATGCGACTGCGCAAACTGAGCCTGTACCGATGACATATTCGCAGCCTTATTGGGTTTTCCCGCAGATTCCCAAAGCTTGTGCCAGTGCAGCGCCCAGTACTTCTCCGGTTCTACGCTAATCGCCGTTTGCTCACAGCAGCGCTGCATATTTTTCTGCAGTCGTCGATCGTTTACCCAGCCGCTGGCCCGATCGGCCTCAAACTGTAGAAACGACGAAAAATGTTCGACCAAATTTGAACGAGCACGCATAGACTCAAAAAATAAGGGAGCGCAAACTGTAGGGCACTCCCTAGATATATCAAATACCCTCGATTTTTACAGCAGAGCGCCACAATGCTTTATGGTTGCGGCAATACTTGTTCGCAACGTCAATTTAAGCAAGCCCTGTCATGTTGGGCTGTCCTCGGATAAATTCTTGAAGATCTGTAGGCGATAGCATTCGAACACGCCGGAAAGGAGATTGCAGCCAAGCATGCTTGCCGACAAGAACGGCTCCGCTCAGCCCATATATGGCAAAGAGGATATAAATAATGCTGATACCCTGTGATAGTTGCTGGTGTCCTATCACAACCAACAGGACAAAAAAGACCAATGCAGGCACTAGCCGTAAAATGAACAATCCTTTGCCTAGCGGGCTATGACCGAGTCGAATCCTAACGGCAGGGTTACAGTTTTGCAGACTATCGAGCACGGCCAAAATAAGTTGAAAACAACACTGCCGATCTTCCCCTTTTTGCTGGTCAGAACAGAAGATTCTGACCAACTTGTCGGGGGTTATCAGGCTTAACGTGGTCACCCATTGAGTTCTTTTACCACGTTCGTCTATAAAGGATGCCTGGGTAATCGTATGGAGCGGGATGCGATCGCCTTTAGGCGTTACAAGCGACGAGTCTACAAGTGTCCACGTCTTTACCGTCATTGGGGCAAACCCGTGGGAGGCAAAGCTAATTTCCATAGTATCTACCGTGGTGAGTATCTCTAGCCCAAGTTTTCCCGCGCTGGGACAAATGCACAGGATAAATACAATGAGTCCTGACTGACATGGCATCACCCTAGCTGAAGCAGGTAGCCCAACACAGCACCGACGAGGACTAGCCAAGCGGCATTTACCTTGTAGCGAAAAACGGCAACAGCACTGGCGATCGCAATCAGCACTGTCCACACATCTATCACCGCAGCCCGCGCCAAAATGTAAGTAACGCCTGCCATTAGTCCCAAAGAAGCCGCATTCACCCCATCCAAAAAAGCACTTGCAACCTTCGACTGGCGCAGCTTTGGCACCCACGGATTGACAATGCCAACGAGGAGAAAGGCAGGGAGAAAAATGCCAAGTGTGCCAGCGATCGCCCCCATATGCCCGGCCACTACATACCCCACAAACGTCGCCGTTGTCAGCACAGGCCCCGGCGTAATTTGGCCAATCGCCACCGCATCCAACAACTGTTGCGAGGTCAGCCACTGATGCTGCTCCACTAAATCTCGCTGCAAGAAGGCAAGTAACACATAGCCACTGCCATACAGCACGGACCCTACCTTCAAAAAGAACAGAAACACGCTGACCCAGCCGACAGAGGCAACCGTTCCTGCCGCCGTCGTAGCCTGCGCTAACGAACCAGAAAAACCAGAAGATAAGGACACTTCAGTCAGCGCCGTTCCAGAAAAAGGCAACAGAAAAAGGCCCGCTGTCGTACCGCGATTGTTCCAGTTTTTGACCACAGCAACCAGTACCCCACAGCCAAACAGCAGCGCGATTTCGTTGAAGCCGAGTAAATAGGCAGCGATCGCCCCCACGCCCACCATCATCGTCACCCGATCCTTCGCCGCCTTCTTCCCCAGCTTCCACAGCGCCTTTAGCACCACCGCAATAATCACCGGTTTCACCCCGTACAGCAGCCACTCCATCTGCGGCACCGTTTCATAGCGCACATACACCGCCGCCAGCAGCCACATCATCGCCAGCGCCGGCAAAATAAAGCAGCTTCCTGCTACAAACAGCCCGCTCCAGCTCGCTCGCTCGTAACCAAGATGAATCGCCAGCTCCGTCGAGTTCGGTCCGGGCAGCAAGTTCGTCACCCCCATCAAATCCAGCAGGCTCTCCCGGCTCATCCACTTGCGGCGCTTCACTACCTCATCATCCATCATGGCAATATGCGCCGCTGGCCCCCCAAAGGCCACAACCCCCAGACGAAAGAAGACCGCCGCCAGTTCTTTCAGTCGGCCCTGCTTCTGCGCTCCGGACAGTGATGAATAAGGGACAACTCTCTCTTCGTTGACTTGCACTTCAGTCTCTGTAGCCATCTTAAAACTGTCAGATAAAGTTTTCAAAAGGTGTCTGCTTTGATGCTGACTAATAGGATAGGAGCGAGTAAGAGCGAACCTATCATCAGGGTTATCGTATTAGGAATATCTAACGCCAGCTGCATTTAGAACAGGTTAAGCAATGTTATGTAGATGGACTGTGCTGGCAGGCAGGCTCCATCGGCACAAGCGTATTTCGCTGCTTTAGATAAGTTTTGTTTGATCTTTAGATTAAGAAACAATCTATATGGGGACTAGCTTTTTGCTCGTGAGACAATATAGACTTAGGCGAAGGATAGAGTTTTTCCAATGGATTACTCTATCTTGATAGCCTTAACTAAATATACCAATAGTCCGAGCTAAACAGAGATTAATATCGTTTTTTTCGGCTTAGGGCTGTTAAGGGTTAGAGTTTTTTAAAAGGCTAGAGTTTTTGCGTAGGTTTACAAAGGAGGTCTTCACCATGGATAATGTTTGGCTCCAGACGAGCTGGCTGATTCCGCTGTATCCCTTGATGGGGATGCTATTGAGCATTCCTTGGTCTCCGGCGTTTATCAAAAAGACAGGGCCTCGTCCGGCGGGCTATGTAAATATGCTAGCGACGCTGGTTGCCTTTATTCATTCGGTGGGGGCGCTGTGCTACCTCTGGGGGCAGCCGCCAATTCATTGGAATTTCCTTTGGTTTCAGGTAGCGGGGCTGTCTATAGAGCTGCCCTTTACCCTCTCAGGCTTATCACTTGGAGCGACGACCCTTATCATCGCGCTAAATTTCCTGGTGCAGCTGTATTCGGTTGGTTACCTCGAAATGGACTGGGGCTGGGCGAGGCTTTTTGGTCTGCTGGCTCTGTTTGAAGGAGGGATGGTGATGCTGGTCGCAACAGATTCACTGTTGTTCAGCTATGTCCTGTTAGAGATTTTGACGCTGGGTACCTACTTGCTAGTGGGCTTTTGGTTCAATCAGTCGCTGGTGGTGACGGGGGCGCGGGATGCCTTTTTGACTAAGCGGGTAGGGGATTTAATCCTGCTGATGGCCGTGATTGCGCTCTATCCGCTGGCGGGTACGTGGAATTTTGATGAGCTGGCAGTTTGGGCGAGTTCAGCTGATCTGTCTCCGCTGACGGCAACGCTGTTAGGTCTGGCGCTGGTGGTAGGGCCCATGGGCAAATGTGCTCAGTTTCCACTGCACCTATGGCTAGATGAAGCAATGGAAGGGCCGCTGCCCAGTACGATCTTGCGGAACTCGGTGGTGGTCTCGGTGGGGGCCTGGGTGCTCATTAAGCTGACGCCTGTACTGGCGCTATCGCCTGTAGGTCAAACGGTGGCGATTGTGTTGGGCGCACTCACAGCGATTGGTGCCGCGCTCATTGCCTCTGCTCAGGTAGATATTAAACGAGTTCTGTCTTATCTTTCTAGCTCCTATTTGGGGCTTGTGTTTATTGCCGTTGGGGCGCAGCAGGTGGGGGCAGCGTACTTTTTGCTGCTGACCCTGGGCGTTGCGATGGCAACCCTTGTAGCCAGCACGGGCTCGGTTATTCTGACCTGTGTCACCCAAGATTTAACCCAGCTAGGCGGGCTGTGGGCTCGCCGTCCGGTCACCGGGTTCTCTTATCTCATTGGGGCCTGCGCGCTAGTGGGGCTTCCTCCTCTGGGCAGCTTCTGGTCTGTTCGGACCCTGTTAGATGGGCTGTGGTACGCAGGTGATTATGTGCTAGTAGGCGTGCTGCTCGTTGCGAACGCAGTGATCGCTTTTTGTCTGATGCGAATGTTCGGTCTGATGTTTTTAGGCCCCACACAGGTAATGACCACTCGCGCACCAGAGCCTATTTGGTCTGTAATGCTGCCCATGATGGCACTGGCGGCTATGGCGTTACATGCACCTATTATTTTGCACTCCATGGCGCTATTACCGATTGGTGCGGTTGGCACAATGGGGATATTGCTGCTGTTGTCTAGTTTGATAGGCGGGGGGCTTGGGGTGTTTTTGTACGGGATGCGAGCCAAGGAAAACCCGGAGAAGATTCTCCCTGGCTGGCTAGCCGACCTGTTTGCTTACGACTTTTACACGCCCAAGATTTACCAAAATACGGTCATCCTAGCTGTGGCTACACTGGCTAATATTAGTGATTGGCTCGATCGTCACGTAGTAGACGGCGCGGTGAATTTGGTTGGCCTTGTTTCGGTGGCCAGTGGCGAGAGCCTGAAATACAACAACACGGGGCGATCGCAATTCTACATTCTGACTATTGCTGCTTTTGTGGTCATTATCGGTGTGTTTATGAGCCTGGCCACATTCCTTGCATAATGCCCGTGCATTCGTCACCATCTCGCCAAAATCCCGCTTAAAGAAAACCCATTTAAAGAGAGGAATATAAACAGAAACCATCATGTTGAGCTTGCTAATTTTGTTGCCAGTTATCGGCGGCGCGCTGTTGTTTTTACTCCCTGAAGCACAGGCCCGACTCGGGGCCCTAACGGTCTCAGGGCTGTCGCTGCTGTGGACGGTCTGGCTATTCACCCAGTACGACATGTCAAACCTGGGCTTTCAGTTTACTGAAAACCTGAGCTGGCTCCCCGACTTAGGGCTCAACTACACCCTGGGTTTGGATGGCTTAGGCCTGCTGATGGTAGGGCTCAATGCATTCCTGAGTTGGATTGCCATCTACACAACATCGGCGACCGTCGAGCGTCCCAAACTTTTTTACGCGCTCATGCTGATTGTCAACAGCGCCGTTGCTGGGGCATTTTTAGCGCAAAACTTTTTGTTGTTCTTTTTCTTTTACGAAGTCGAACTGGTGCCGCTGTACCTGTTAATTTCGATTTGGGGTGGTGAGAAACGGGGCTATGCAGCCACTAAGTTTTTGCTCTATACGGCGCTATCTGGGGCGCTGATTTTAGCCGGTGCGTTAGGAATGGTTTGGCTGGGCGAAGCCGCTAGCTTCGACTATGCAGCACTCACTCAAATTGACCTGCCGGTTTCAACACAGGTTCTGTTGCTGTTGCCACTCCTGTTTGGCTTTGGCATTAAAATCCCTCTGATTCCGCTACACACCTGGTTGCCAGACACTTATGTAGAAGCATCCACGCCTGTGGCAATTCTGCTCGGTGGTGTACTGGCCAAGCTAGGCACCTACGGACTGTTGCGCTTTGGCTTTAGCCTGTTGCCCGGAGGCTGGAATATTCTGGCACCCGGATTGGCGGTATGGGGAGCGATTACGGTGGTTTATGGGTCGTTAGTCGCGATCGCCCAAAGAGACATCAAGCGCATGGTAGCCTACAGCTCCATCGGTCACATGGGCTACATCCTCTTAGGCGCAGCCGCAGGCAATTCCCTCAGTTTGTCCGGCAGTATCGCTCAAATGGTCTCTCATGGCGTCATCGTGGCCATCTTGTTCGCCTTAGTCGGCATCATCGAGGAAAAAGTCGGCACCCGCGAACTTTTTGCCCTCAACGGTCTGATGAATCCGATCAGAGGATTACCCGTTATCAGCGCTTTGCTGGTAATGGGTGGTATGGCCAGCGCTGGAATGCCCGGTCTGATTAACTTTGCAGCAGAATTTGTCGTTTTCCAAGGCAGTTTTCGCCAGTTCCCCGTCCAAACGCTTGTTTGTGTTATCGGCACAGGTCTAACAGCAGTCTACTTTGTAATTTTGATCAACCGCACCTGCTTTGGCCGTCTCGATAACGAGCGGGCCTACTTCCCCAGGGTAACGCTGAACGAAAAGATCCCAGCCTATGTTTTAGCCGTCATGATTGTTGTTTTAGGCATTCAACCTGGCTGGCTGCTGCGCTGGGGAGAACCTACCGCAGTTCGAATTATCATTCCTGCAACAACAACAGAAGCAACCGTTGACTCCCCTGCGATCTCCACTGGGGAAAGCAACGTAGTCGTAGGCCCTTGGCCTTCTCGCAGAGTAGCCCCATCTCTCATCTCCCAATCGTCCAACACCCCCGGCGGCTGAGCGTAGTCGTAGGCCCTTGGCCTTCTCGCAGAGTAGCTCCATCCCCTCGCCTTTCTCCTTTTCCAACCCATGATAGCCACCCTCACCCCCCGCAAGCTCCCCCCCTCAACCCACCCCCTCGCCGACATCATCCACCGGCTAGAATCCGGCGGGTCCATGCTGCCCGATACGCCTGAGAACCTGAAACAAATCATCGGCATCTACAAAGCATACGCAGTTCCAATGGACTTTTACTGGCGAGACCTGCTCTACATTGCAGAACACGTCTTCCTCAACCCCCTCCCCTTCTTCAAGTACTTCATCTCAAAAGAGTATTTACAGCGTCCCAATGCCTATGCTGGTGAAAGCGGCTCACCCCGAATCTGGCGAGGCGAGGCTCATGTCCACCCTGAGCTCATGGACTTCATTGAAAAAGGTGAAGCGGGCCGAAAACTGCCAAAAATCATGCATCACCTCTGGCACGGGCGCGTCAACATGGAATTCGCCGAAGCCTGTATGCGCTCCATGTTTTGGCACAAAGACATCAATCCCCACTTTAACGACTATCTATACACCGACGCTTACAAAGAAGCTGCCGACAAAGCTATTCGGGCTTACTTCAAGCGGAATCCGCCCCTGATGGCCCTATATAAGCTCTTCCCCGAGATGTTTTTAGAGAAAGTGCGAGAGCTTTCGTACTACTCCAATCTGGGTCTGTTTTGGGAGGTCATGGCCCCCGTCTTCTTTGAGATGTCAGACATTTACGATGAAGGCGGCTTTGCGGGCGTGCCTGACGCCATGGACTTTTTGGTCAACGGCATTTTTGCTGTTGCCGGTCGTCCGATTTATCACCACGCCTATATCGATGGAGAGTGCTTCGAAATTATCCCCAAATCAGCCGGGTTCACGTGGCTATACGAAGCAGCACTGCCCTACGTAGAGGCCATCTTCTACCGCACAGCACCCTTTCGCGGCACCAAGTCCTACAACGCTCAGGCCCACCAGGTTCCCCGAGAGCAGCCAGACTTTCACTACGGCATTCTCTACGCCGACGTCTTTCCTATCGGCAGTGCCGGTATTCCGCCGACCCTGCTTATGCAAGACATGCTGCACTTTTTGCCAGACTATCTGGTAGAGACCTACGAGCAGCACAGTCGCGGCGAAGACGATACGCTCATTCAAATCGGCGCAACCTTTCAGCGCTCTATGTACAACGTCACCTCCGCTGTCATCCAGGCCCTCAGATGCGCGCTACTGTACCCGCTAGACGACCCAAACCCCGAACACCTCAAAGCCAATCGCGCCTTCTTTGAACAAAACCTCGACCGTTTCACCCGCCCCGAAGCCAGATTAGAAGATATCCAAACCCAAGACTATCGATAACTAGGCTGCCACTCACTCTAAAGAACACAGCCAAGACAGATCTCCTCCTCGGAGGAGTGCCCGCAGGGCGAGGTGGGTCAACAAACTCGAGCCTATCAGCCAGTGTCTTAAACTTACATACCCACTCCCTACTCCTCACTCCCAATGCCCAACATCGTCGAAATCGCTGTCAACACCGACGGCTTCTCCACCCTTGTCGCCGCTGTCCAAGCCGCAGGCCTTGTCGACGCCCTCGCTTCCCCTGGCCCGTTTACCGTCTTCGCCCCCAACGATGACGCCTTTGCCAAGCTCCCACCCGGTACCGTACAAACCCTGGTAGAAAATCCACCACAGCTTGCCCGCATTCTGAAATACCACGTCGTTTCTGGCGCTCACAAAGCGGAAGACCTGGCAAAGGTAGAAAGCGTTACCTCGCTAGAAAGCTCACCGATTCCAGTCCGAGTAGGACCCAACTTTGAAGTCAAAAACGCCACCGTATTAGCCGCAGATATTGAAGCAAGTAATGGCATCATCCACGTAATTGATAACGTCATTTTGATGGGCTAGCACGGCAATTACACACATCCAATCAGGCCGATTTGGGTACGCTGGGCCTGCACTCACGTACCTGCTATGGCTCTCCCATCTGCCACAACCAACATCCCCAGCAATCTATCAGGTCAGGCAATTTACCAGCGCCTGTCTGACAACATTCAGCAGGTGGTAAAAGGACAGCCCACGGCTATCCGTAAGTTACTCGCAGCCTTTGCTAGCGGCGGTCACGTCCTGCTAGAAGATCACCCCGGCACAGGAAAAACAACCTTGGCCAAGGCACTCGCCTTCTCAGTAGATGTCGCCTTCAAGCGCATTCAGTTCACGCCCGATTTGCTCCCGTCAGACATCCTGGGCGTTTCAATTCTCGACCCCGAAAAGCGCACCTTCCTCTTCCACGAAGGGCCTATTTTCGCCAACATCGTCCTCGCGGACGAAATCAACCGGGCCTCGCCTCGCACCCAGTCCGCATTGCTAGAAGCCATGGCCGAATCCCAGGTCAGCATTGATGGCACGCTTCATCCGCTGCGCGATCCGTTTTTTGTCATTGCTACGCAAAATCCAATTGACGCTCGCGGCACCTACCCACTACCCGAAGCGCAAATGGACCGCTTCGCCCTACAGTTTCGACTGGGCTACATTTCTCCCGAAAATGAGGTAGAAATTCTCTCTAATCAGATAGAGTCTCACCCGATTGAGCAGGTTCGTCCTTGTGTCGCCATCGAAGACATTTTTAGGCTAAAGCAACAGGTCAAGCAGGTTCGGGTCAGCCCAGAGCTGAAACGCTATGTAGTTGATATTGTCAACGCAACGCGTAGCGCAGACGGTGTGCAGCTAGGCGCTAGTCCTCGCGGATCTATTGCTCTGATGAAAGTTGCCCAGGCACTGGCCCTGTTTGATGGCTACGACTTCGTTACACCTGACCACATCAAGGAAATTGCTGAACCAGTGCTGGCGCATCGATTGGTGATGGAAGCACAGTCCAGATTCTCTGGGCAAACCGCCCAGCAGGTCGTTGCAGATATTTTATCAACGCTTCCTGTTCCGGCATAGCGCTAGTAGTTCTTGAACAATCGCCACATGAATCGCGCTATCTACCGACTAGTTCGCTTTAACAACATTGCACGAGCATGGCTGAGCCAGCAGCTAACCCCTTCTGGTTTTGCGCTCTTGTGCGGGCTATTCGTCTTCGGGCTAATTGGCCTGGATATTAAGCGCAGTATCTCTTATCAGGGTTTTGTATTTCTGTTGGT
Organism: Cyanobacteria bacterium J06581_3; assembly: GCA_038531675.1. Taxonomy (GTDB): domain Bacteria; phylum Cyanobacteriota; class Cyanobacteriia; order Phormidesmidales; family Phormidesmidaceae; genus Phormidesmis. The sequence goes on along the minus strand of JBCBBK010000013.1, from coordinate 150,410 downwards.
GATACTATTCGTCAGCATTGTACTTAGCCGATTTAAGCGAAATCGACTGAGCACAGCTCGCAAGCTTCCTCGCTTTGGCACCGTGGGAAGCGCACTGCAATACCGCATTGTTATTAATAACAAAGGTTGCAGGCCCCAGCACGGCCTGGCATTGACAGAATCATTTTCTAATACCTTTCCAAGCTTTCGCACGTTCCAACGCATGGTGCGTAACGGTAAAAATGCAAAAAAGGATAGAAATGAATGGTTCCGACTGCTTGCTCGCCGTCGCTGGGCGATCGCACCCACCATTCTCCTCCCCTCACTCGCCGCAAAAGGCGAAACCGAAGTTACCGCTGAAATAATTCCTATCCGCCGAGGACTGCTAAGGTTTCAAAAATTAACGCTCGCCTGCCCAGACCCTTTAGGCTTAGTCAATCGCTGCTTCACCTTCTCACAGCCTCAATCGGTACTCATCCTCCCGCAGCGCTACGAGCTACCCACCATTCAGCTACCCGGCTCCCGCCGCCATCAGGCCGACGGGTTAGCCTTGGCCACCTCTATCGGCGATTCAGAAGAATTTAGAGCCCTCCGAGAATACCGCCCCGGTGACTCTCCCCGCAAAATTCATTGGAAAAGCTGGGCCAAGCTAGGCAAGCCGGTAATAAAGGAAGAACAAGAAGAATATTCTGTTCGTCACGCACTGATTTTGGATACGTTTCAAGCTGAGGACTATAGCGAGGTGATGGAAGAGGCTGTAGCGATCGCGGCCTCCCTCGCCTGCACCGTCCAAACCCAAGAATCCTTGCTAGACCTGGTATTCGTCAGCGACCAGGCCCATTCTTTCACCATCGGTCGCGGCCTGGGCCAAACAGAACAGCTGTTGGAACTCCTCGCTTCTGCCCAGCCCTGCCAGGATAAAGGATTCGAGAAGATGCTGCCCTTAGTGCGATCGCGTCTCTCTCTCCTCAGTGGCTGCATTTGCATATTCCTGACCTGGGACGAAGACCGCAAAGCGCTGATAGAACAGCTTCAATCAGCAAGCGTACCTGTCCTGGTGCTAATCATCGCAACAGAACAAGGCCTCACCGAACCACCAGACCGCAGCTGTCTGCAAGATAGCCAAAGCAGCCTACACGTCTTGACGCTTGGCAATATCCAGTCGGGACTGCTAGCCCTATAAAGATAAACCGATGACGACAAACTCCCAATCAAATCCAGCCCTCTCAAAGCTAGCGACTGTCAAAATAGACAACGCCAGCCTGTGCAGTTTGGCAGTTGCGCTTTGGGGCTACCAAACCCAGCTGTTCCTGGTTGCCTTCATCGTCATCATTATCCTTGAAGCGCGGCACGTCGTCCGCCAGCGCTGGGAAATCTCCTTCTCTGATTTAAAGGAAGCCGCCAAGCTTTGCGGGGCGCTGCTTGCCATTCTTTTCGTGGTGATTATCACCGTCAAAAAAGCAGTTTTCATCTATACCCTAATCCAATGGCTGCCCGTGGCCGGACTGCCATTACTGATTGCTCAAACTTACGGAATAGGCGTTAGTGAACTACTGAGCGATCGCCTATCTAACCCACACCATCAAACCCAGGTCCATCTACGCACCCAGCATCGCAAGCCAAAATCGATAAACCTACACTATCTGTATTTTGGTGTTTGCATCGTCGCCGCCAGCGCCGCCGATAGCGATCACTTTGTTTTTTACAGCCTCGCCATCGCCCTCACGGCTTTACTCCTGTGGCCACTGCGTCCCAAACGCACCAGCCCTATTCTCTGGCTGTTGCTCTTTTGCCTTTCGGCAGGCCTGGGCTTCGCTGGACACCGACAGCTCGCCAATTTTCAGCAGCAGCTAGAAACCCGCATGATCGCCATGATTGGCAGCATCGCCAGTGGCTCAGTTGATCCAGATGGCACCGCGACGCGCATGGGCTCCATCGGACGGCTAAAGCTATCTAACAAAATTGCCTTCCGAATTAAAGTAGACAATACGCCAAACACGGTAAACCCAGACTTTCCGTTATTGCTACAAGAAGCGACTTACAACCAGTACGGCCTTGCTATCTGGAAAGCTGAGAATTCTCTTTTCAGTGATGTTCCGCCTGGCGAAGAAGACGGCGATTGGGTGCTGGGCCCAGCGGCTGAGCGCAATAGCAAAATCACAATCTCGACTGATTTAGAGCGAGGTGACGGCGTTCTCACGCTACCTAGAGGCGTTTCCACCCTTCAGCGGTTGCCTGTCGAAGAGATGCAACGCAATCAATACGGCGCGGTGCAGGTTAATGCCAAAGGAAGTGCAGAATACAAGGTGCAGTTTCAGGGGCCCGTGCAGCAGTCTTCTGGGGTCCGATCGCTCGACGCCCGCCCCACGCAAGCCGATTTGCTCATTCCCAACGTCGATGCCGCCGCCGTCGAAAGCGTTCTCTCCCAGCTAGCGCTCGAAGGAAAATCCGAGCCAGATATTGTCAGTCAAATCGCTGCCTACTTCCAAGACTTTCAATACTCACTAGACCTACTACAGCCACCCGATAACGTCAGCGCCGTCTCCGACTTTCTGCTGAACACCCAGGCCGGACACTGCGAATACTTTGCTTCTGCCACTACGTTATTACTCAGGGCCGCCGGTATTCCGGCTCGCTACGCAGTGGGCTATTCCGCCCACGAATTTAGCAACCTCGAAGGGCAGTACATTGTCCGCAGCCGCGATGCCCACGCTTGGACGCTGTATTACCTGGGCGATCGCTGGCAAATTCTCGATACCACCCCACCCGACTGGAGCGCCCAAGAGGCCGCTGCCACTTCGTTTCTTCAGGCCATTCCAGACCTGTTCTCCTTTCTCGGGTTCCAGTTTGCCTATCGCATTCGTCAGCTCGGAGAGCTCGGCCTCAAAGAGATTTTGATGATTGTCATTCCGCTCTTCTGTTATTTGCTCTGGCGCTCCATACAGGTTTTTCAGGGACAAAAAAAAGATGCTAAGACTTTAGAAGCATCAGAGTCACAGATCATTCCAAATGGATTGGATTCGGAGTTGTTTCAGATCGAAACCATATTAAAAGAACAGGGCCTTGAACGGGGTCGTTCAGAATCTTTTTTGCAGTGGTGCGATCGCCTCCAAAGCAAGCTGCCAAACTCTCAACAAATAACGCTCGAAAAAATTCTGGCACTGCACTACCAATACCGGTTCGACCCACAGGGACTAAACCCAGACGAACGTCAACAGTTAAAAACTATGAGCCAAGAATGGATCGACCAGAACACGCTCGAAACGGCTGCTACAGAATAACAGCTAAGAAATAACCACAATAATCTGCTCAGCAAACGTGGATAGCCTACAGCTTGTTGTGTGCGATCGCCGCTCTCGGATCCTGGCTACGGCTCTCCCGAATCTTCTCATACAGCGCCTTCTCTTCCGCACTCAACTCCTTCGGCGGCGCAATCACCACCTTCACTAGCAGGTCAGTGTGGCCAGCTCCTTTCTTCTTAGGCCAGCCCTTACCGCGCAGCCGCAGCGACTGCCCAGACTTCACGCCCGCAGGTACACTCACCGTCACGCTACCATCCGGCGTCGGCACCGCTATCTTTGCGCCCAACACCGCCTCATCTGGTGCAATCGGCACCTCACAGGTCAAATTATCACCATCAAAGCTAAAAAAGCCGTGGGGCAACAGAGACGTCGTCAAATACACATCACCCCGTTGCTGAGTTTGCGGGTTGCGAGCACCTTTTCCCTTTAGCCGAATCTTATTGCCCGACTTTACGCCCGCTGGAATTCTGACAGTGACCGACTCGCCACCAATGCTAAAGCGCTTTTGAGCACCGCGATAGGCCTCTGAAAAAGTCAGCTTTAGTTCAGCCTCTTGGTCTAGAGCTTTCCTTTGGCTACCACCCCCCGTCGGTCCACCAAAGCCACCCGTGTTAAAGCCCGCCGCGCCTGGGCTTTGCCGATAGCTGTAAGACTGTGACGTTCTCTTGCCGCCGCCAGCAGGTCCACCAAAGCCATTGCCCATTCGGCCCAGCAGCTCATTAATAAAATCATCAAAGCTGCCATACGCCCCAAAGTCAAATCCAGCCGCACTTGTCCCTGCACCGCCACGCGGCATACCGCCCCCAGCGCGCCCAGCCTGCTGCCAATACTGGCCAAACTGATCATACTTAGTACGCTTGTCCTGGTCAGAAAGAACCTCATAGGCCTCGCTGACTTCCTTAAACTTCGCCTCAGCCGTTTTATTATCAGGATTCACGTCCGGATGATACTTCCGCGCCAGCTTGCGAAACGCACGCTTTATCTCACTAGCATCTGCCGTCTTACTAACACCCAAAATGGCATAGTAGTCTTTGAAGTCAGTTGCGGCCATGCTTGCTCCGTTATCTCCCTATAAATCCAGCGTGCGGCATTCATCCGCTCCAGCCTAGCAAAGCAGATGAGCTGCCAAGGTTCGGTTTGTAGGGTTCGGTTCAATCATCCGATAGCGCTCGTCCATACAGCTCGGTCAAATTCTTTAGTTGACCGGCGATCGTCGGCGTCAGCATTGCATCCACATAGCGCCACTCCCAGTTGCCCTCAGAGGTACCCGGCGTATTCATCCGTGACTGCGTACCCAGTCCCAAAATGTCCTGTAGCTGAATCACCGCCTGATTCGCGACCGAACTCAGCGCTAACCGAATCATCGCCCAGTGCACAGAGCTCGCTTCAAACGCACCGACATAGTTCACCAAACGCAGCTTCTCGTATTCAGAGGCTTTGGTAAACCAGCCAACGGTTGTATCGTTATCGTGGGTGCCGGTATACACCAAAAAATTGCGATCTATATTGTGTGGCAGGTACAGGTTTTTATCATCCGAGCCAAAGGCAAACTGAAGAATTTTCATGCCTGGAAAACCATAGTGCTCACGCAGGTCGTGGACGGGCTGATCAATTAATCCTAAGTCTTCTGCCAAAAAGGGTAGTTTGCCGAGCTTTTCTTCGACCGTGTCAAAAAATTCGTAGCCGGGGGCCTTCACCCATTCTCCGCTCAGTGCGTTCTCCGATCCTTCAGGCACCGCCCAAAAAGACTCAAAACCTCTGAAGTGGTCAATTCGCATCAAATCCACATATTCCAGCAGCGACTGGATTCGCAGCAGCCACCAGCTGAAGCCCTCCTCTTTCACCGCATCCCAGTTGTAGGTAGGATTGCCCCACAGTTGACCGTCCGCACTAAAGAAATCTGGGGGAACCCCTGCCATCTGCGACGGATACATGGTCTCTTGGTTCAGCATGAACTTATCGGGGAAGGCCCAGACGTCCGAACTGTTGTGAGCCACATAAATGGGCATATCGCCCACAATTTGAATCCCCTTTTCGTTGGCATAACTCTTCAAATCGCGCCACTGACGAAAGAACTCAAACTGCATGTACTCGTGATAGAAGATGTCCTTCGCCAAATCGACCCGAGCAATGTTGAGCGTGTCAGGATCGCGATGGGCTAACCCATAATCCCACTCAGGCCAGGGTTTTTGGTCGTTGACATCTCGTAGCGCCATAAATAGACCATAGTCTTCGAGCCAGGCGGCGCGTTCCCTGCGAAACTGGTTGAATTCTTCGCGGATTTCGGGGCTCGCATGATCTTTGAACCGCTCAGCTGCCTTCCAAAGCAGCGGAAACTTAAAGGCCGCAACAGCGTCATAGTCCACCCGGTCAATGGGGAAGCTCTCGATCAGGGCGAGCTCCTCTTCTTCTAGCAGTCCCTGGGACTGTACGTTCTCCAGGCTAATCAGCATAGGGTTACCCGCCATCGCTGAGAAAGACATGTAGGGAGAGTTGCCGTGTCCGGTTGGCCCTAGCGGCAAAATTTGCCACAGCTGCTGCTTGGTTTCAGCCAAAAAATCTACAAATCGGTAAGACTGATAGCCAATATCTCCAATCCCAAAACGGCCTGGAAGCGAGGTGGGATGTAGCAGAATGCCGCTGGTTCTGGAAAAAGACATAGATACTTAATAAGTGGATTGGTCAGACTTTATCATGGGTCGCTTGATGCGAATATCCGTATTTGGTTGTATCCCCCAAAAATGGTCAAGGAAAGCTTACAAATGTAGTTTCGATGAACTGGCCTGTAAGGGATGAGAGAATAGCAAAGTTCAACGGCTACCGCCTGATTTCTTCCTCTGCTTTGCACAAATCCTATGGCTTATCGCAATCCTGTCCCCACCGTCGATCTCATTATTGAAATGCTCGACCGACCTCATCGTCCAATCGTACTGATTGAGCGACTAAACATTCCATATGGTTGGGCGCTCCCGGGTGGATTTGTAGACTATGGGGAGTCGGTTGAAACAGCAGCGGTTCGCGAAGCCAAAGAAGAAACAAACCTTAGCGTCACACTGATTGAACAATTCCAGGTGTATTCCGATCCCAAACGTGATGAAAGGCAACACACCTTAAGCATTGTTTTCATTGCGACAGCAACGGGTGAGCCCACGGCTCAAGATGATGCTAAAAGTTTGGCGGTTGTAAATCTGTGGGAGGTGCCGGACTCGCTGTGTTTTGACCACAGCCAGATTCTGCAAGATTACTGGCGGTATCGGCACTATGGGCATCGGCCCAGGCTGTAGCGCGATCGCCTCGCATTCCCGTAATATAGCTTGCGTAATCACTCACGCTCCTAGCCCTCACACCAGGTAAAACCCGTGCGCAAAATCATCCAGACAGACCAGGCTCCCGCACCTGTTGGCCCCTACAATCAGGGCATTGTCGCCAGCGGAGCCCTGTTATTTGTAGCTGGGCAAATTCCGCTAGATGCGGCAACCGGTGAGCTGGTAGGCGCGACAGTCGCAGCGCAAACCGAAAAGGCCATTCAGAACCTGACAGCAGTCGTTAAGGCCGCAGGCTCAGAGCTATCACAAGTTGTCAAAACTTCTGTCTTCTTGAAGGACATGAATGACTTTGCGGCGATGAATGAGGTCTATGCCAAGCACTTCGGCGACGCAGAAGCCCCTGCCAGAGCCTGTGTAGAAGTCGCCAGATTGCCTAAAGATGTGCTGGTGGAAATTGAATGTATTGCCATAGTTCCATAACAGCAAACCCAGCCGATACTTCTAAATCAGTAAACATCTATAAGCAGAGGACATTATGGCGGATTCATTGGCGATCGCAATTCTAGCGGCAGGCAAAGGCACCCGAATGCGCTCCAGCTTACCGAAGGTACTCCATCGCCTTAGCGGACGCACCCTGGTAGAAAACGTCATCGCCAGCACTTCCTTGGTAAGCCCAAGGCGCAAGCTCGCCATCGTAGGCTATGCCGCCGACCAGGTAAAAACCGCCCTCTCCAGCATCACGGACCTGGAATTTGTAGAACAAACCGAGCAGCTCGGCACCGGCCACGCCGTGCAGCAAGTCATTCCCGCCCTCAAGGGCTTTGAAGGCAATCTGCTGGTACTCAATGGTGACGTACCCTTGCTAAAGCCAGAAACCATTGAGCAAATGGTAAACACCCACACCGAAAACGGCAACGCGGCGACCATCCTAACCGCGCAGATGGAAGACCCCACCGGATACGGGCGCGTCTTTTGCGACGACAATCTAATTGTCAAGGAAATCATCGAACACCGCGACTGCACAGACGAGCAGCGAACGAATACTCGCATCAATGCAGGCATCTACTGCTTCAACTGGGCTGCGCTGATGACCATTTTGCCCCACCTTAAGTCCAACAATGATCAGCAGGAGTATTACCTCACCGACGTCATCAAAGACCTATCGCCCGTAATGGCCATGGACGCACCCACCTCAGAAATTGCAGGCATCAACAATCGCAAGCAGCTGGCAGAAGCAGAAGCGGTCATGCAAAAGCGAATAAAAGATGAGCTGTTGCTCTCAGGTGTCACGTTAATCAATCCAGAAAGCATCACCATCGACGCGACGGTCACCGTTGAGCCCGATGTAATTATCGAACCACAGACCAACTTACGTGGAACGTCTGTGATCAGCGCAGGTTGTCATATCGGACCTGGAAGTCTGATTGAGAACAGTACAATTGGACCGAATACCAAAGCAGTCCATTCTGTCATCAGCGATAGCAAAGTGGCTGCGAATGGTCGAATTGGTCCTTTTGCCCACATTCGGGGTAACGCCGTTGTGGGTAACGACTGCCGGATCGGTAACTTCGTTGAGGTGAAAAAGTCAACGATTGGCAGCGGTACTAATGCTGCGCATCTTTCTTATCTGGGCGATGCAGAGCTAGGTGAAAAGGTGAACGTGGGCGCCGGGACAATTACGGTGAATTACGACGGGAAAAACAAGCATAGGACGGTGTTGGGCGATCGCACCAAAACCGGTGCCAACAGCTGCCTGGTTGCCCCCATCACCATCGCTGAAGACGTCACGATTGGCGCAGGCTCTGTGATTACCAAAGACGTTGAAGCTGACTGTTTGGTGTTTTCGCGATCGCCCCAAAAATCCATCCCCGGCTGGCAGCCCAAGTACCTGCGGGATGAACAATCAAACTCAAAAGATGAGCAAGCATAGCATTAGCCAAGTTAGCTCACTACGGAATAGGGCTACAATTATTTTGAAGCTATAAGCTATGTTCACCTACACATGACCCGACACCTAACGCTAGAACTTAGCGATGAAGCATACGCAAAGCTGCAGATGAAAGCCAACTCAGTTGGACTACAACTGTCCGAATGGGTTGCTAATGTGCTCAATCACCTGGAAAGCCATCCCAACGAAACAATTGTCTATGAAACTGAGAACAAACATGACAGCCTCCTTGTTTCTGAAACAGCCTTACTGAGTGAGGCTGCCCTGGCAGAAGATTGGAATAAACCAGCAGAAGAGGAAGCATGGTCTCACCTTCAGTTGGAGCAGTAGTGCTCGTTACATTTCCCTTTTCAGATCTGTCTCAAGCCAAACTTCGTCCAGCTATTGTTCTTGCAAACGCGCAAAAGAAGGACTGGGTACTGTGTCAAGTGACAAGCAATTCATACACTGACACGACGGCTGTTCAAATTACAAATGACAGCTTTATATCGGGCTCGCTCAGACGAACTAGCTATGTCAGACCTGGAAAACTTTTTACAGCCAGTAGTAGCCTGATCGTTTCTCAAGTTGGCACACTACAACGCGCTGTGCTTAGAGAAATCATCGAATCAGTAGTCTCGCTCCTTCGCCAGCCATTCTCAGTAGAGCATTAAATTCAAAGAATACGCCCAGTTTATGAGAATGCTTGTTAAGAAAGCTATACAATCAGCCAGCTTTCTTTAGTTCGTCTAAAGGTTGAATTCAGAATCCATCAGTTTTTCTTAGTATGTAAGCTATACAGATGCGTGTGCCTGACCGGCAAAAGAAGGACAATATGGCAGAAAAATATCAGCCCATGGTGGGCGGCGCACTCAGTCGCGACAGCATGACCCTGTCACAGCATATTCTCAAGCAGCTGCAAAGCTTCGGGCCAGATGCCCAAGACCTCAGCGCCCTGATGAACCGCATCGCATTCGCTGGCAAGCTGGTTTCCAAACGCCTTACCCGCGCAGGCCTAGTCGAAGATGCGCTTGGCTTTACCGGCAATCAAAACGTACAGGGCGAGTCCGTCAAGAAAATGGACGTGTACGCCAACGACGTTTTCCTATCCGTACTTCAGCAGAGCGGCCTAGTGTGTCGCCTAGTCTCCGAAGAGATGGAAGACATCTACTACATGCCAGAAAACTGTCCGCTTACTCGCTACACCCTGCTGTACGACCCCATCGACGGCTCTTCTAACGTCGATATCAACCTGAACGTCGGCTCTATTTTTGCGATTCGCCGCCAGCAAGGCGACGACGAAGACAAATCCGGATCAGATTTGCTCACCGATGGCCACGAGCAAATCGCAGCAGGCTACATCCTATACGGACCTAGCACTGTGCTGGTATTTAGCATTGGTCGCGGCGTACACTCTTACACCCTCGACCCCAGCCTAGGCGAGTTCATCCTATCGAGCGAAAACATTCAAATTCCGCAGCACGGCTCTAACTACAGCGTCAATGAAGGCAACTTCTGGCAGTGGGAAGATCCCTATCGCGACTACATCCGCTACATGCATCGCCACGAAGGCTACTCCGGACGCTACAGCGGTGCACTCGTCGGCGACTTTCATCGCATTCTTATGCAGGGGGGCGTCTTTCTTTACCCCGGCACCATCAAAAAGCCAGAAGGTAAGCTGCGCCTACTCTATGAGAGTGCGCCATTGGCCTTTCTTGCTGAACAGGCAGGCGGCAAAGCAACCACGGGCCAGGAGCCTGTATTGGCTGTCGTACCTGATGCCTTGCACATGCGTACACCGCTCATTATTGGCAGCGTAGAAGACGTACAGCTGGTAGAATCATTCATCCAAGAGCGCCTGGTTGAAAGGCCACCTGCTACATCAGGCGTTTTATAGAACTCCACTTGTCCTTAGCAGGGCAGCTCGCAAAAGCCCCTTTGAATCCGAGCAATATTCTCTTAAAAAATAATTAATGAGGTACGCTTTAGCCATCCTCTGCTTAGCTATCTAACTTACGTTTACCGCTTTCTCTTTACGACCCTTTTTACGCCTAGTCACTATGGTAGCCCTACTCGAAAATCCGCTCCGCGTTGGTCTTCAGCACGACCGCATTCCGGCCCCACAAGTTCTGGTAATCTTTGGTGCTTCTGGCGACCTTACGCAGCGCAAGCTTGTTCCAGCGCTTTTTCAAATGCGTCAGGAAAGACGACTGCCACCTGAGTTCACGATTGTCGGTGTGGCTCGCCGCGAATGGAGCCACGAGTACTTTCGTGAGCACATGGAAGAAGGTGTCAAGGAGTTTGGCGGCGGCATTGACTCTAGCAATCAGGCACTGTGGGATAAGTTCGCCCAGGGGCTGTTTTACTGTCCTGGCAACATCGACAAGCCTGAAGATTATCAAAGGCTCAAGCAGTTCCTAGCCGAGCTAGATGAGAAGAGACACACCCAGGGCAATCGCACATTTTACCTGTCGGTGGCGCCCCGATTCTTTGCTGAAGCCGCACAACAGCTAGGCGGCGCGGGCATGCTCGCCGATCCTGACAAGCACAGACTGGTGATCGAAAAGCCTTTTGGCCGAGACCTCGCCTCGGCTCAATCGCTTAACTATAAAGTGCGCAACGTCTGCGCCGAAGAGCAAATCTATCGTATCGATCACTACCTGGGCAAAGAAACTGTTCAGAACCTGCTGGTATTTCGCTTTGCAAACGCCATTTTCGAGCCCTTATGGAACCGGCAGTTTGTAGACCATGTACAAATCACGGTCGCCGAGACAGTGGGGTTAGAGGGTAGAGCCGGCTATTACGAAACCGCAGGTGCAATCCGCGACATGGTGCAAAACCACCTGATGCAGCTGTTTTGCCTGACGGCGATGGAAACGCCTAACTCACTGGATGCCGCCAGCATTCGTAACGAAAAGGTGAAGGTGCTACAGGCAACCAGGCTAGCTAACCGTGATGACATCACCAAGTGTGCTATCAGAGGGCAGTACTCTTCAGGCTGGATGAGGAGTCAGGAAGTTCCCGACTACCGCAGCGAAGAGGATGTCCCAGAAGGCTCTACAAACCACACCTTTGCAGCCCTTTCGCTCAGGGTGGACAATTGGCGCTGGCAAGGCGTTCCCTTTTACTTGCGGACCGGCAAACGCCTGCCGAAAAAAGTCTCTGAGATTTCTATCCACTTCAAGTCTGTGCCTCACTTGATGTTCCAGTCTGCCGCTAAGCAAATGAATAGCAATATCCTGGCGCTCAGAATTCAGCCCAACGAAGGGGTTGCCATGCGGTTCGAGGTGAAAACGCCAGGCTCATCGCTGCGAACGCGCTCGGTGGATATGGATTTCCGCTACGACGCCGCCTTTGGTAAGCCCAGTACAGATGCCTACAGTCGTCTGCTAGTGGATGCCATGCTAGGAGACCAAACTCTATTTACCCGGGGGGATGAAGTAGAACAGTCTTGGCGGGTGCTCACGCCGCTATTGGAAGTTTGGGATGCCCCTGCCCCTGCCGACAGTATTCCAATGTACGAGGCCGGCACCTGGGGGCCAGTCGAGGCCGAGCTTTTACTCAATAAGAACCAAAGGCGTTGGAGACGACTCTAAATAGCGATACGCCTTGCTTTCATGCCAATAACCCGTGCCGATAACCTGAACAACTACACCCAAAAAGATGGCCACTTCTATTCTTGCGCTCCAAAAACCCAAAGACATCTCCCTCGATGAGATTGAAGCTGAGCTGCGCAACATATGGCGTACTCAAGATGATGGGGGAACGGCCCCAGTAGCAACCCGGGCGACCACCTTCACGATGGTGATTTATGAGCCCGAAGAGATTCAGCAGCTGCTGGCGACGCTGGGCTTTTATGACAAAACAATCGATGGCTCCCATGGTCCTGACACCCGAGAGGCTATTTTAGAAGCTCAAAAGCAGTATGACTTCAGGCTGACGGGCCGGGTTGATCCCGAGACATTGGCTAAGCTAAGAGCAGAAGTGCGATCGCTGCCAACCAACCAACAACAGTTCAAAAATGGCGACAATCGCGGCTTCAACTTTGACAGCGACCTGGCCGCTCAGAACCCCTGTCGTGTCATTACCCTATGTCCTATTTTTGGCGAAGACGAGGGGGTAAGCGCTCAAGTATCTGCTTACTGCCCAGTACAAAACAGCAACAGCAGCAATTTGGTTTGCTGTGAATACATCACGCTCAAAGGCACCAAAGAGGCGCTAGAAAGAGTAGCCGACCTGGTAAATTCTCTAGTTGTTTCAGACTTACCCAAGTTCGTTTGGTGGAAAGCAACCCCTAATTCAGAACAAGTTCTGTTCCAAAAAATTGCGCTCAGCAGCAGCTGTTTAATTCTGGACTCTAGCTACTACGGAGATGCTGAGTCAGAAATTGTAAAAATTCAGGACCTGGTTAACGATCGCACCAATATTGCCGACCTTAATTGGTACCGGCTCGCCCCTTGGCAGGAGCTAACCGCCGAGGCCTTTGATCCACCGGAGCGGCGGATGGCGCTAGGAGAAGTAGATCGCGTCGGAATTGACTACGAAAAAGGCAATCCCGCGCAGGCCTTGATGTTTTTAGGATGGCTAGCAAGCCGACTACAATGGCAGCCGACAGGCTACAAAACAGAAGGCGGGGATTACGACCTCAAACGCATTTATTTGAAGGGCGAAGGTGGCCGCGAGATTGAGGCCGAGCTAGCGGCTGTACCCGTTGCAAATCAGGGAGAAGTACTAGGAGACCTCACAGGCGTACGACTGGAATCGACCAATCACGATGCTAACTGCAACACTATTTTGTGCTCTGAAACCGCAGGTTGCATGCGCATGGAATCAGGCGGTAGCGCCCAGAGCAGCCTAGTCGAAGAAGTGACTTCTCTTTCCGATCAGCGCTCGGGCTTGCTGTTAGAGCAACAGCTTCAAAACTGGGGAGAAGATATTCTCTTTGAAGAGAGCCTAGCGGTTACTTCAAAAATTCTGAGCCTGCTTAATCAGTCAGCGAACGCTTCAAACAACCATTAAACAATAAAAAGATGGTCTGCTTTTAAGCGCAGGCCATCCTTGATTAATTAAAATATTTCTTAGTTAGTGACTAATGTAAAAAAACATATGGGTCAATAGCTATGAAAGAGAAGTGTCAGTCAGCAGTCTTAATTGCCATAGCCGCTGAGGTAGCCTTCTAGCAGATGAAAGCGGTCAGCATTTAGGCTATAGTACATCCATCGACCTTGCTGCCGAGCGGTTACCAGCCCAGCTTCTTTTAGCGTCTTTAGATGAAAGGAGAGTTTGGATTGAGCGATGCTAAGGCGCTCACACATATCGCCAACGCAAAACTCGCCTTCTTGCAAAAGCTCGATGACCTGAATGCGGATAGGCTCAGAAAGTGCGTGAAAACCAGAAAAAACAGGATCCGATGATTTAGCCATTATTCGTTGTTAGATTTGACCTGAGATAGCTCCAAAGCATCCAGCAAAAAAGTGAAATCTGCCATCAAGAGAGTAAGATTCACATGCTGCTGGATAACCACAGCTTAAACAAGAGAAATCGGTTTGGAATCCGAGCATTTACGTTGAAATCAAGCTATATCAATAGTTCTCTAGCTGCGGTGACTAGGGATAGTGCGGTAATAGAAGCAGTTACTGATCGTAGTATCACCGAACCCAAAGCAACAACTTCATAGCGTCTCATGTTGGCATCCGTGATTTCGTCGGATGTCCAGCCGCCCTCGGGTCCTATCATCAAAGTGACAGCTTGCGGATCTTCTTTACTCAAATCTTGCTGAAGCTTACTCAATAGATGCGGACTATGACGCCGGGCCACGCAAATGTAGCGTAGCTCGCTCCAGTCTAACTGGGCTTCTGACTGAGCCATACACTGACGAACAGCAGTAGGCTCAAAAATTTCAGGGACGCTCACCCGTTCGCTTTGCTCGGAGGCTTCCTGGCTAATTCTGCGCCACCGCGCTAGCTTATTACGCGATGGCTTCAGCAAAGTGCGATCGCTAATTACCGGATAAATATGCGTCACACCTAGCTCCGTTGCCTGGCGCACCACCGCATCAAAGCTATTGCCCTTTGGCAAAGCCGCAATCAATCGCAAAGGCGCTAACGAGCGCGCAGTATCTGGCAAGCCCAGCCTCTCAATCACCCTCGCCTGGTCAGGGATTGCTGTGAGGATGGCCATCCACTGCTGACCCTGACCGTCTTGGGCAATAAAGCGATCGCCCTCACCCAGGCGCAGCACCCTACGCAAGTAATGCACCTGATCTGTCTGCAAATGCAGGACAGTTGCCTGCTGCTGGGCCCGTTGAATCGTAATGCGCTGAACCATATTGCGAGACCTTCTGACCGACCGCTTTCGGTCAGACTTACAAAAAAGCGGCAGCTACTCTGCGCCCCACTCTACAATCTCTACATTCACAGGCGCGATGCCCAGCTCATAGGTGCCCAGCTCTCTAGCTGCCTGCTCGGAAATATCTAGCGCCCCGCCCGACCGGTCATTGATTCTGACCGTAACGCGATCGCCCGTCTCCACATTAGTCAGTAGCAGCACCGTATCAAATGGCCAACTCGGGTGAGCCGCTGTCATATCGTAGCGGCTAAACACCTCACCATTGGCAGTGTAGCTCCCTTCAAATCCAGGGCCGTACCAGCTTACGCGCATCAGCTCTGCGATCGCAGGCGACTGCCCAAAAGCACCTATAAAACCAATGCCTAGACCACCCCATAGCAAAAGATATCTAGGAAAGCATTTTAAGAAATTCATCTAAACATTCCTTAATCAATTTGCGCCGTCATTATCGCAACAGATGCAATCAATTGCAATCTTTCGCAACTGCCAGCAGTTCGCTAACGTGCACACTAAGATCAGCTGTATAAGCCAAGCAAGCATTAATCGACTCAAATATAAGCCTAATCGAAAATATGCTTGCGGATCATGACGGCTAATCATTGCACTTTCTAAAATTCCCCACGGGTTGACGACTCTACAGATAGACTGGCTGATACGTTCCCAAAAGCATCCCCCAAAGCACTCACTAGGCCACATACTAGGCTATGTACTTCCACCATCTACATTTCTATGTAAAAGACACGGCTTTCTGGACTCAATGGTTTGAGCACAAGCTCTCTTTTCAGCGCATCAATCTATCAACAGCCCCAACGCAGCACCTAAGCGAACAGGCTAGGTGCGAACAGACCAGGTGCGAACCCGTTATTCTGACCCAGGGCAGCATCGAAATTCGGCTATCGTCCCCGCAGCACCGGCCAGCAGTCGCCACCTACTTATCCCATCATCCACCTGGCCTAGCCGACATTGCCTTAGCTACTAACGATCTCACCGCAACCCTACATCGAGCGCAGCGCCAAGGGGCCACTGTATTACAGCCAATCCACACCAACCGGGTAGGCCAACGGCAGTGTCAGATTCAGGGTTGGGCTGATTTGCGTCACACGCTCATCGAAGTTGATACCTGCCGGGGCAACAGCCAGGCTCACAATCAGATCCAGTATCATCAGCCCGGCGCCGCGCCGCCGCTCGTTTCCCTAATCGACCATGTCGTAATCAACGTCCCCAAAGGGGACTTACAGGCAGCCGTCGCCTGGTACCAAAAAATATTCGGCTGTCAGCTAGGCCAATCTTTTGAAATTAGTACGGCAAACTCCGGACTGTGCAGCCAGGTGCTGACGCACCCAGAAGGACCGCTTCAGCTACCGATTAACGAACCCAGCTCAAAAAACTCACAGATTCAAGAGTTTCTAAATCACAACCGAGGGGCTGGTGTACAGCATGTGGCCCTGCGAGCACCAGATGCAATTGAAGCGATCGCCCAATTCAGACACCAGGGCCTCGATCTGCTTCAGGTCCCCAACACCTACTACGAAGACCTGAACCAGCGCAGCGATCGCCCTATCCAGGACCTATCAGCCATCAGCCGTCAGCAGCTTTTACTCGACTGGGCCCAGGGAGGACAGGCCGGAATGCTGCTACAAACCTTCACCCAGCCTATCTTTTCAGAACCCACTTTCTTCTTTGAGGTGATCGAGCGTAGTGACTACTACGAAAATGGACAAACCAAAACAGCCGAGGGGTTCGGAGAAGGTAACTTTCAGGCACTCTTCGAAGCCATTGAACGCGCCCAGATAAAACGAGGCAGCTTGCAAACCTAGTCACTCATATGGCAATCCCCTTGATGGTGACTTGAAGCATCATCAAGGGGATTGCAGCAACGTTGGAATGCGAAAACGCTCTGACGCTGGCGTATGACTAGTCTGCTAACGCAAAAAACCAGTCACAAACCAAAGCACCGTCAGCGTCGCCGTCGCAGATATTGAGGAGACCTGAGTCGCCGGTAACACGGTTCCCTGACTCGTAAAAATCTGTACAATCACGAGCCCCAAACCAATACCTACCACCAGCGCAACGGTAGCTAGGCCCACAGAGCGGAACAGCTTACGCGTCTTCTGGTTAAGAAAGTAAATGGCACTCATCATGCCGACGGCCAGTGCCAGTGATGCGCCCAAGGCATCAGCCGTATTCAAAAACCAGCTGAGGGCAATCAGCAAGGCAAACGCCACAGATGGCCACAGCAAGTCACTGCTACTCTCCGGCTGATCTAAAAAATCAGAAAACCACTGGGAGCCCATATTGTCTGTAAAGCTACCTAAAGAAGAATCAGCCTTTGGCTTCGCTTGCTTTTCGGCAAACCGAATACGATCAGGCACCTTTATTTTGCCCTCTTGCCTCAGCTTTAGCCGCTCCATCAAAATAGCGTCGTAGGCGGCTTCTATCCCTTCTTTTTTTTGAGGATCGTCTTCATACGCTGTTGCCAACCGCGTTCGAGCAGACTGAACTTCCTCAAATGAGGAGGCCTCTGTAAGCCCCAACGTTTCGTAGTGAACGTTCTGTTCGCTCATGTATCAACCTCCGAATCGACCCAATTCTATCAGGCATAAAAGTAGGTGTAAGAATCTTGCCCAAGATAAACACGCCTACTTCTAGTCTAGCTGGGGAAAGGCCGAAACGAAAATGACCGCAGCGTTAATTTTTCAAAAAATTTGATATCTTTACCAGCACTCTTCGGCTACGGGGGTCAACGCCCTGTGACCATAGCCATAGTCAGCGCATCCAATGATAGCTATCATAGTGTCTAAATTATGGCATTGCCCTTAAGCGCATACCTTTATTTGGGATAAATTACACCAGTAAAAGATATTTTTTTTGCTAAGGTGTGAAGGAATTATGAAAAACCTTGCTGAAGCTGCCAAAATCTAACGAAATAGATTGAGATGGGGCTTTCATTTTCTAATGATTCTGACCACTTCCCGTTGACTTAGTACCTGGATTCCTAACTATGGCCGCTGCCAAAATCCTTGTGGTGGACGACGAGCCCGCCATCCGTAATCTCATTCACCGTTTTTTAGCTAAGCAAGACTATCAAATGGAGTCGGCTGAAGATGGGAAAAGCGCGCTCACTATTTTTGAGCAGTTTAACCCTGACCTAGTGATCCTGGACGTAAATTTGCCCGACGCTAACGGCTACGACCTCTGCAAAGAAATGCAGTCGCGCACCAACGTTTTTGTACTGATGCTAACCAGTCGCACCGACGAAGCGGACAAAATTAGAGGATTTAATACCGGCGCGGATGACTACATCACCAAACCGTTTAGCCTGGGCGAGCTCGAGGTGCGGCTAGGTGCTATTTTGAAGCGTCAGCGACCTGTGACCGTAGCCGAGCAGCAGTGCCTTACCTTTAATAAGCTCTCGATTGACCCGATTCGCCGGGAGGTCTCACTCTCTGGCAGCTTAGTACCGCTGACCGCGCTAGAGTTTGATTTACTACACTTCCTGGCAGGACATCCGGGCCGCGTGTGGCGTCGTTCTGAGCTGATTCAAAAGGTTTGGGATTATGAGTACGTTGGCGACCAGCGCGTGGTCGACGTTCATATCGGACAGATTAGGAAAAAGATTGAAATTGACACGACTCAGCCAACGCTGATTCAAACTGTGCGTGGCGTAGGGTACAAGTTTGAGCCACCACCGGAAATGATAGAAGAAGAAGCCACGGTCTAGCACATGCTAATGCCGACGGGCTTTACGGCTTATTAATATTAAAAGGAAGTAGACCCACAAATCAGGGCCTTTTTGTCGTCGGAGTCTGTCCGAATTACACAAAAAGGTCCTTTGATTTATGAGTTTTCATTTTTGAGTGAGTTTGGAGTGGTTACGAACTTTCCAGGCAAGCCCAATTAGCTTTGTCCAGCGGCGGGCGACACGCTTGGGTGTCCACTTCAGCTGATGGGCAATCATGCTATCGGAAGGGCCATTCTCAGGGTCTTGCTGTTGCTGCTGCTTAAGTTCTAGCAACAGACGCTGCTCTTCACTCAGCTGGTCTAAAAAGAGCTGCCACTCACGAGGAGAGAGCCCAAAGTTTTTATCCAGGTCAGCCCCCAACCACTGGTGCACAAGCTCCCAGCGATGGGACTGAGCAAACTTTTCGATGTGGTACTTGAATCGCTGTTGCAGGTAGTCGCGCTGGCGGGAGGTTAGTCCTAGCACTTCATCAATTTCGCAGGCAGCCATGTCTTGCAGGCGTAGCGTTAGGTAGTCGATACAGGCGCTTTGATCTTGCTCTTCGAGGTAGGCAATCAGCTCGTTGATAATGCGATCGCGCAGCACCCCTTCTGAAGGGTCCGTCGCATTGGCCACCATCTTCTCTCTTACCTGCTGAATCGCTGGAGAGCGAAAGAAGGCATCATTGTCACCCTTGGGTGAATCAACGGCCATTTCCATATCGACCGATGTTTCGGCAGGCAACCGACGCGCAAAGGCCTGTGCCCGTAGGACTAGCAGCTGCTGATTGTAGCAACCAGGAAGCGCAATTCGGCGCTTCGCATAGTGCTCACTAAAGGCCATATATTCCGACAGCTCCAAACGAGAGCGGGGCTGATAGTCGGCGCTCATGTGGTTTTCCCGGCGAAATGCCTTGAGCACTTCAATGTAAAAGCCCTGTAGGAAGTCTTCAAGGAGGACGCAGCGCCCCTGGAATCCTAGCTGCGTTCTGGCAGGCGCGATGTAGCGATAGGCGATCGCACTCAGGCGACTGTGCAGCTCCACGCGACCCTGCCGCGAGCCCAGCTTGTAATAGTCCACGTATTTTTTCACGCGGTTTTGCGAGAGCGATCGCTGCCAGGCATTCACTTCACCCAGCGACTGAATGCGCTTACTTTTACGGCAAATGCGCGTAACTTCAATCGCCAGGCGAGTCGCGACTGCGTTCACCACTCTGGCGCTAGTTGTAATCTGGCTGTTGATCTCCTCAATCAAAAAATCAATCAGCTTTTGGTCAACCGGGCATAGGGTTTGCTCGTCGCCGTCAGCCAACGCAGGCGTGCTGCTGCTGATAGGCAGCTCAGGCCCCAGCGGTTTTGTCAGCGGTTTTGATGGTGCAGTGGTGGTTTGTAAACGATCGTCCGGACGAGGGGTAGCAGAATCAGTAGTATGAAAAGCGACAGAGGTTACTGACTTTTTGATAGGGCCGCTGGCATTAGGATCAAGCATGGCAGATGAGTTCATAAATCTAAAGTGATACGAGTCGAAGGTTTAAAGCAACGAATAAAGGTCCGGTTGCTGACGGGTTCAATCAACCCACGCATTTGTCCGGAATCGACTGTTTCACTTTAGAAAATATAAATCCAACTTCTGAGAATCATTGTGGCAGAATCGCAATCAACTGGCACATAGCGACTGGCACACGAAATATCGAATCGAAGGAAAGCTTTCATAGATGGACCTGTGGTCTTTGGCTGGTAAGGCGTTCATCGTACTAAGGCACAGACACTAGCTGGCAGCAAAAGGCTCAAATGCTCTATGACAGTTGAGATGTCGGTCTACATAGGCGCTGTTGGAAAGTCGCCAGTATGTTGTCTCGCATGTCTAAGAGCGAAGGTAAACCATTGGCTGACAAAGGTCGGTTAAGTCCACAGTTAAACCAAGTTTTCTTTCTAACTGGCACATCAAAAATAGAGGAACTGTCTACTGGTGTGTGCTCAATTTTTGGCAGAAGGAAGTGAGCGGAGCATCGTAGCTAGGGGACTAAACGCTACAGCACTCGTGACGATAACTATAGCTGTGCTCCCCAGGCGATCGCATCCTCCCACCCTTGTCCCTGACGGGTCACCATCAATTGATCACTCGTCAAGTCTAAAATTGTGGATACCTGATACCTCAGTTCATCAGAATCGCTATCAACAATTACATCCACTAGCTTCTCCATCCGGTCAAACAACTCGACTTTAGATAAAGCTTCTATATCGTCTTCCGTAGATTTACGAGCAACAGGTAAAGCAGACGTTGAGATCACCGGATTGCCTAGGGTTTCGATTAGCGCATGACACAGCGGCGCTTTAGGAACCCGAATGCCCGTCGTGCGGCGTTTGGGGTTTACGACCAGCTTTGGCACCGCTTTGGTCGCCGGGAGTAAGAAAGTGTAAGGGCCTGGAATCAAGTGTTTGATTAGCTTAAAAGCCGGATCGCTGACGTGGGCGTAGTCTGCCACATTAGAAATAGAGGCACACAAGAACGTCAGCGGCTTGTCATTCGACAGCTGCTTAAGCTGGCGCACCCGCTTAATAGCACTTTTGTCACTGAGGTCGCAGCCAATGGCATACACCGTATCGGTGGGATAAAGCATAATAGCCCCACGCTTTAGCTGCTCGCAAACCTCGGCGACTTTGCGCGGTTGAGGCGTTTTGTGGTGGATAGTATAGGTTTTTGCCATAGCTATTTTTTTAGAGTGCTATTATTCTCTCTCTGAACCAGGTAAGTATCTTTACTGACCTTTGAATGCTTATGAAAACGTTAGCCTATTTAGAATGTTCTACAGGCATCGCTGGCGACATGTGCCTAGGTGCCCTAATTCACGCAGGTGTACCGCCTGACTACCTGACCTCACAGCTACACAAACTAGGCATACAGAATGAGTTTGAGCTATCTGCCGAGTCTGTTCTACGCAATCAACAGGCTGCGACCAAGGCTCGTGTCAAGCTGCTGGCAAAGCCCCCAACGCAGAATGAGCACTCGCACGATCATCACTCCCATCAGCATCCCCATCAACACCATCCCCATCAAAACAGCAGCCGACGACTACCTGAAATTAACGCACTCATCACCCAGGCCAACTTGCCCAGCCGAGCCAGCCAGTGGAGCCTGGCTGTATTTCAACAGCTTGCAGAAGCCGAAGCAGCGGTCCATGGCATTTCGCCCGAGCAGGTGCACTTTCACGAGGTGGGCGCTACCGATGCCATTGTGGATATTGTGGGCACCTGCCTGGGTTTGGACTGGCTGAAGATAGACGAACTCATTTGCTCACCACTGCCAACAGGTGGTGGAACTGTGCACTGCGAGCACGGACTACTTAGCGTACCAGTGCCTGCTGTGCTAAATATGATGACCCATGCTCAGGTGCCGGTATATAGCAACGGAATAGAAAAAGAGCTGGTAACCCCGACAGGATGTGCGATCGCAACCACCTTATCCAGCTCATTCGGGCCACCTCCCCGCTTCAAGCTACAAAAAGTAGGCCTAGGCGCAGGTGGACGCGACCTGCCCTTACCCAACATTTTGAGGCTCTGGATTGGCCAGGCAGAAACCACAGGGAAAACGCACGGTCATACCCAAACTCAAACAACCCAGGCCCATACTCACCAGACGCATACTCATCAGACGCATACTCATCAGACGCATACTCACCCAGGCGATGAATCTGACGTCGCAACCGAAACAATTGTTGAGCTACAAACCCAAATCGATGACTGTTCGCCCCAGGCGATTGGCTATATGTATGACCAGCTATTTGCAGCAGGCGCGCTAGACGTCTTTAGTCAGGCCGTCGCGATGAAAAAAAATCGCCTGGGGACACTGGTCACGGTACTTTGCCCACCAGATATGGCCGCTAGGTGTGAGACCATTTTATTTGAGGAAACAACAACGTTGGGTATTCGCCGCAGCGTGCAGACACGGAACGCCCTAAGCCGAGAAATGGTAATGGTAACCACGCCATACGGCGAGGTTGCCGTCAAGGTTGCAAAGGCCAAAGAAGGCGATCGCATCCTGAACGTTCATCCTGAATATGAGGACTGTGCTGAAGTGGCGCGATCGCACAATATCCCCTGGCAACAGGCCCATCAGGCCGCACTCTCCGCAGCCTCCAAGATTTTCTAATAAGTCTAATAAGAGCTCTCTTCTACCGCTCTTTTCGCCGCTTTAGCTCTAGCTTGGCCCGCTTTTGTGCATCTCTAAAGCTCCGTGAAAAAATCCGAAAGTTCGCCAAATCATCCGACTCACTTGAAGGCTCACCTTGAATAACCGTTGCACCTGAGCTAGGTTTACGCGCAGAGACCTGAACCAGGTTGTACTCTACGTTATCGCTATAGATTGCAAACGTAACACCACAAATCTCCAGGAACTGCACAATTCCTCGACACTCAGCTTCCATAAACTGCTTGTAGTAGCCAGTCAAATCTGCCAGTCGCGCCTCCAAGTACAGCTGCGAGCTCGGTGAAATCAGCACCAGCTTTAGGAGCACAACGACCACATTTAGCGGGTTTCCCTGTGCTAGCAAACGAACAAACAGCTTAGAAGGGTGAACACCATCTTCAGTCGTCAACATATCTATGAGCCGATTGCAGGTTCGCAGGTTCAACGAAGGCTCAACCAAATCATCATCATGCTCAGGATATAGCTGGGGTAGCTGTTCGCCCATGTGGGTTTCGATAGCCGCAACAAATTCAGGCTGACCAATCGAAAAACAGAGGTACTCAAGCAAGCTGTCTTTATATTCTTTGTAAGGGGACTCGAAGGTTTGCTGCTGAAAAATGCGAGCCACATTGCGATAGCTAAACTGCCCCCGACGGATCAGAATGGCCTTAATTAGCCTTAGCACCTCATCCCCTAATACAGTCGGGTTCATGTATTTTTGGTCTAGCCGCGAAGAGCTCTGGGAAAAGGCGGTATACATCGCCAAATCGTGCTTGAACTTATTTTTGAGCCGTCGGGCCATTGTCCGAGCGGCTTCACGTTGTTCTAACGAATTGGATTCATTAACATACTGCGCTGTGAGCTGGTAGGTCACATACCGATTACTCCAGCTCCCCCCCTGGTAAGGCGCCGTGCGTTGAGTTGCAAACAATGTGAGCTCTTCAAAGTCCTTGCTTTGGGAAAAGTTCAGCAACCACTGTCGCAAACGCTTCAGGCTCGGTGAAAATGTTGATTTTGTCAGCGCTGGCTGCTTAAACAGTGCCAGCAGGGCATGCACCATATTGCTATGGCGGGACAAATCCCAGTTGTTGACCAAAATGTAGCAAGCCCGCTTTAGGGTATTACGAAATTCTGCCTCGTCATCTGCAAACAGAATCCGGTACAGGAAAGGAGATACGTCTGCATCTTGCGAAACGCTACTGCCAAAAAATAGCGCTTCAAATTCTGCGAGTGCCTGTATGGGTGGCAAATGCCTAACCGCTTCTAGCAAATCATCGTAAATTTGCTGCTGGGCCAAATGAAATTCTAGCGACTGTTCGCGATCGCTCTGATTCAAGACTGCATCAGCATCTGAAGAATGTGTGGGCGTCCTATCTACAACCATCGCAATATTAACTACCCAAATACAAGGCAACTCGGATTACCTATAGACTGCCCCAGAAAACGTCTAAAAGTTGTATTGAGTCTGGTTACAGCAAAACTCAAAGCTGCTGTGGAAGGCTGCTGTAGATGGGGGCGGAGGGACTTGAACCCTCACGATTTTTACAATCAACGGATTTTAAATCCGCAGCGTCTACCATTCCGCCACGCCCCCGTTAGGCGTTAGATGACTATTTGACCACCAAGCGGGCCTGGATGCAACCATCAAAGCCAATGAAACTAAGTAGGGAGGCGGGGGCCTCCCTACTTAGTTTCATCAACCCTGATTTCTAAGCTGGACGCAGTACTAAGACCATCCTTTCGCAGAAGTCCTAATCACCTTTGTCAGATCCTTGTTAATCTCGATCGTAGAGATAATCGGAGAACCGGGTGGATTACCAGGATTACGCGTCATTAAGCTACCGTCAGGTCGACGAGGACCAGAGCCAGACTTGGCTGTGAGCACAATATTGCCAGCTTTGTTAACAGTTGCATCTGTCACAGTTAAGCTGTTTGTCTTGCCGCTTTTTAGCACTGCTGAAATATGTGCCGCCTTTAGTAATTTTCCAGTTGCTGGGTCTAGCTGAGCGATTACGGAGATTCGGCCACCCCCACCGGGTCCATAGCTCTTCAACCAGTTTTGGGTAGCACCCGTTGCGGCCCGCCGGAAGTCCTGGTTGGGCTTACCCTGAGTACCATCCACACTAAAGACACCGTAAAGGCCATTGCCCGTCCACAGCAGGCCTGAACCACGACCATCTGTGCCGGTTACCTCTATATCTGTGCGAGTCCAGTTATTCTTGGAGTTTTTACTGTCAAAGCTTCGCACAATCGGATTTTGGTTGATGCCGGTAACCTGCTGGGTGCCAATGTAAATACGCTGGCTACCCAAAACAATTTTTTGAGCGCCACTGGCAATAATCTCGGCCTCACTACTGCTTGGCTTGAACTTACTAACACGGGTTGAAACGGCGCTAGTCACACCCGGAAGGCTAGGAGAGCTGGCTGGTGGATTTGGCTGAGGCTGAGGCTGAGGAATGGGGGCTGGTGCTGGCGTAGGTTTCTTAGGTTCGGTGACTGGATCTGGCGTGGAATTGGAGCCAGATTTCTTCAAAAACGGCTGGTTAGAATTTTTCACCCAATTTTTATTGGCCGGGAGTAATCCAGACACATTAGGGACATTACTGCCTCTTGTACCTTCCATGCGGAAAACAACATCGTTAAAGTCCGAATATGACTTGTAATACGTACTCGATTCCATGGCAAAGACATTATTGGCATTGTCGACTTTAGCCATTTGAGGCTTTTTGCCCTTGTTCATGTCCGTAATTGAAAACTGGACAGCAGCCTTACCTGCTCTTGCATCAGCCACGGTTCCTTGGGGAACCAGCATCACGCCAAACCGCGTGCCTGCACCTAAAGAGACTGTTTTGGGACCGACCGCCTTGCCCCGATTACGGCTTTGTTCGCCTAGAAATCCACCGAACTTTGCGCCCTCGGTTCTGTCTTTGATCACAATCCGACCGTTACGACCGCCGCTGAGGGCGCGTCTGGCGGCTTCTTTTACAAAGTCTGTCCTAGAAAGATTGTCCATGCCTGCCACGTTGAACAGGGCGAGCTCACCTTGCCTAGAATCACCATCGAACAAAAATTCCGCTTTTACCTTACCGCTGGAGCCCACGACGAACGTGCCGACCGCGTTATTTAGCTGACGCTGGCTGAGCCCCTGGCTAGACGACTTAGGCGCTGGCTCAGGTTTGCTCACCGGAGCAGGGGATGGTTTAGGTTTGTTCACCGGGCCGGATGGATTAGAAGCCCCTGAGTTCTTTAAGAAGGGCTGATTGGCGTCTTTCAGCCAGTTTTTATTAGCAGGCAGTAGCTCAGGCAAATTAATTGCACTGCCTCGTCCATTTTCTAACCTGAAGACAACATCGTTAAAGTCTGAATATGACTTGTAATACGTACTCGATTCCATGGAATAGACGTTATTGGCCAACTTAGCCATTTGAGGCTTTTTGCCCTTGTTCATGTCCGTAATTGAAAACTGGACAGCAGCCTTACCTGCTCTTGCATCAGCCACGGTTCCTTGGGGAACCAGCATCACGCCAAACCGCGTGCCTGCACCTAAAGAGACTGTTTTGGGACCGACCGCCTTGCCCCGATTACGGCTTTGTTCGCCTAGAAATCCACCGAACTTTGCGCCCTCGGTCCTGTCTTTGATCACAATCCGACCGTTGCGACCGCCGCTGAGGGCTCGTCTGGCGGCTTCTTTTACAAAATCTGTTCTAGAAAGATTGTCCATGCCTGCCACGTTGAACAGGGCGAGCTCGCCTTGCCTGGAATCACCATCGAACAAAAATTCCGCTTTTACCTTGCCGCTGGAGCCCACGACAAACGTGCCGACCGCGTTATTTAGCTGACGCTGGCTGAGCCCCTGGCTGGGCGATCGCTGGGTCGAAACAGCCTCGGTCTTGCTCAGCAGCCCACCTTGCCATGCCTGCGATTCCTTTGCCAAAGACTGACTAATATCACTTGCTAAGGTCTGGTTCACAGACGTACCCGAGCTCAAAGGATCAGAAGTCGCCTGCCGCTGAGAGGTAACATCAATGGCCGAGCGACGGACAAAATCAGTAACTGACCCTAACGCACCCTCAGCAGGAACCTGATTAGGTAGGCTCTGGGTATAGTTACGTCCTAACTGCCCAGCCGAGGACAGCGCTGAGCCATCGTTTTGTAGAGTACCAGCACCATTTGACCCATTTACGCCTAACTCTTTTGCACCAAAGTCAACAGAAAAATCATTCTTTACAGAATCAAGCATAATATTTGAAAGTTCTTAACACTCAATTCATAAATACCTGCCTGTAACGTCCTGTCAGGAAAATGACGAAAATATAACTGTCTACTGAACTAATGCGTTCACATGACGCTAGGACGGTTAGTCATGTGTGCCAGTTGGATAATTGACTGATGACTTAAGGGAATTGAAAATTCTAAGCGTCTGGCTAGTTGCGATACGATATATACTGGCGGAAACTGAAGAACTCAAAACTAATCCTCAGAACTAATCCTCAGAACTAATCAATGACTTTTGCTGCACTCGAAATGCCTGCGCTCGGAACGCCTGCGCTTCTGGCCATAGGGCTCTACGCAACCTTTGCTGTGCTGTACTTAGTCGTGATACCAGCGGCACTGATGTACTACCTCAAAGCCCGTTGGAATGTCGCTGGCTCTGTAGAACGACTCATTTTCTACGGGTTGATCCTGGTGTTTTTCCCGGGCTGTCTGGTGCTAAGTCCTTTTCTAAACTTCAGACCAAAACGCCGAGAAATTTGATTGCTCGTTTAACTACTCGATGATGCTAGCTAGCTTACGCTAGCTCATCTAAAGGCTTTGTCATATGAGAAGAATTGACGTTATTGGCATTGGCGTCGGCGTATTTGCGGCGGGCGGGTTACTGTACCTGGTATTTTCCTGGGCTGGGCTAGATGGGCTATCAGCGGGTATTTGGAGTCAGGTTGTTTTTGTAGCTGGTTTACTGGGCTGGACGGCTACCTATGTCGCGAGGGCACTGGGTAAAAAGCTGACCTATTATCAACAGCTGGAAGACTACGAAGATGCGGTACTACAGAAGCGCTTGGAAGAAATGAGCCCTGAAGAAATTGCTCAGCTTCAGGCAGAAGTAGAGCAGGAGCGTCAAGCTCAACAAAAAGCTGCCCAGTAAAAATCTACAAAAGACGTCCTTAGCACAAGCACAAAAGGACGCCTGATTGGCAGTACATTTCAGTCGTGCGAATGCAGTTTAAAGCAATAAATCTATGGTGTCTGTTAGAGAACGATTCGATGAAATTCGGAGTCGTGGCGAATGCGCTTTGATTCCTTTTATTACGGCTGGCGATCCTGGGCTAGAAACCACTGCCGAAGCACTACAGGTTTTAGATCGCAACGGCGCAGATATCATTGAGCTAGGAATTCCCTATTCTGATCCGCTGGCGGATGGCCCCACAATTCAAGCAGCGGCAACGAGGGCGCTTAATCGAGGCGTCACCCTCGAAGATGTGATTCAGCTGGTTGCCAGGGTCACACCCAAGCTTTCAGCTCCCTTGATTTTGTTTACTTACTACAACCCCATTCTGAATCGGGGCATTGAGACGTTTTTAAAAGACATCTATGCTGCTGGTGCTAGAGGGCTGCTAGTGCCTGATCTGCCCCTAGAAGAAATGGATCAGCTGCTAGAGAAAGCCGCCGAAGTGGGCATTGCGGTGATTTTACTGGTTGCCCCCACGTCACCGGATGAGCGGATTAGAGCGATCGCTGCAAAGTCGCAAGGATTCGTATATTTGGTTAGTGTGACGGGCGTGACGGGTATGCGCCAGGAAATTGCCACCCGTGTGGAAGGACTGTTAACCGACATTCACAGCGCAACAGACAAGCCCGTTGGGGTTGGATTTGGGGTTTCGGAACCCGCACAGGCCAAGCAGCTCAAAGCATGGGGCGCAGATGGCGTGATTGTCGGTAGTGCGGTGGTAAAGCGACTAGCGACGGGTACACCTGAAGAAGGGTTGGCTGCCGTTGGTGAGTTTTGCTCAGCCCTCAAGGCAGCCATTCGTTGAACGTGGTGCTATCGAATTCAGCGAGCCTCAGTTAATAGCGACTTCTGTCGGAATATCTGCGTTCTTTTCGGCCGCTTGAGTAACTGCTTTCGCGGCTACCTTGACGCTCACTGCCGTCACCGCCAGACGAGTATCCCTTCGAGCTTCCATAGCTGTCCTTGCTAGAGCCGGAATGTCGACGGTCTGTTTTTCTGCGCCTTGGGGGGCTCGTAGTTGCCGCATGGGCACTAATGAAAACGAAAACAGCCACAATCGCAAAGATCGGTAATATAGCTGGCATGGTAAATATCACTCCTGATGTATGAGTAAGGCGTCAGCAATACTCAAAAACTTTAACGAATCCTTACATAAACATCACTGTAATATTACTGTCATTCGCTGAAAATCAGTTATGTTTAAACACTTTCCTAATATAAAAATCTCCTTCCGTATCATAGATAACAGCCGAGAGCAGTACTATCAGCTGGATACATCGAATAAATCAAAGTATTTTGTGCTTAAGCGGACTAGTGAGCCAATAAAAGGGCCAGATAAAAGCGGAGAGGCAGTCCTAATGGTAGGATTTGCCTCTCCGCTTATAGTGCTAAACAAATTTATTGCTAAACAAATAGTGCTAAACAAACTTATCTCGGGCGGTTGGTTTACTGTTCGTCTGTGTCTGTGTCCGAATTTGTGTCGGACTGAAGCTGACCCACCTCAACTACGAACCGAGTTGCGGAAATTTGTCCGGGACCGATGCTAAAGCGATCTGTCACGACACCGCCACCTGGGCCATTGGGGTTAGTTCCCCGGAACTGCTCTTCACCGTCCAGCGCCTCTAGGCAGGCATCATCGGCAGCGGCCAGTGGTCTTTCGGCAAAGTCATTTCGCTGAGTAAAGTTTATGTTCAAGTCATCCCTAGGCACGGAGAATTCGACAGGATTAATAGAGTCGCGCTGTAGAATGCTGGGCAGCTGAAGCGGATCGCACAACACGACATTTTCAAACTCGACGTCTGTTGGGTTGTACAAGTAAATGGTGTACTCCACAAGGTCACCAACAGACAGTGGGTCGGGCGCTTCAACCAGACCTACTGGAAAGTTCTCATCGGTTTCGTCGCGCATGAGATTATCATCTTGGTCACCTGCTTGGTCGGTAAAATCATCGTCGTAGCGAGTTTCTTCTCCGTCCTGGGTGACGGCTGTAATGCGTTTGACGAGCAGCAATGACCCTACCGGTGGTTGTTCTACTGCGCGAATACAGGCAGAGGCCTCATAGTCGATCGCACCGGTCACAACTCGCA
Source organism: Cyanobacteria bacterium J06581_3 (assembly GCA_038531675.1). Classification (GTDB taxonomy): domain Bacteria; phylum Cyanobacteriota; class Cyanobacteriia; order Phormidesmidales; family Phormidesmidaceae; genus Phormidesmis. The sequence continues at coordinate 120,368 of JBCBBK010000013.1, read as the reverse complement.
GGTTAAAGTTATTGGGTTGTGCGAGCCCAAGCTGTCCGCCTTGCGGATCGTCAAAGAGAAAAGCGTTGTCAGACAAATCGCTAAAGTTACTACCAGATGTGGCGAACAAAATGCCATTGGTTAGATCAAAGCTGATGTCTTCAACGTCCTCGATTAGGGTGCCGTCCGCTGCGGTAAAGTCACCCAGATCACTAGTAGCACCAGTATTGAGATTAATGCTTATCAGTTTCTGCGCTGTGGTGGGGCCGCCATTCGCAACGCCGTATACGATGCCACCCGGTGAAATAGCAATGCCATCAATACCTGTGACAATGTCTGAAGCTGGAAACTGGGATAAATCGACCACAGGCCCAACGATAGCGCTGCCCTGATCAAGACCAATCGCCTGCTGGTTTTGGTCATCCAGCACAATATCGATTTGGACAATTGTATTGCTTGGGTTACTGCCGACTCTACCCTTAGAAACAGCGATTAGCCTTGTTTGGTCAGGTGAATTACGATCGATAACAATGGCATCAAAATCTCGAAAGCCTTCTATGAAGCCGATTGAGGTAAATATCCCTGTGACCGGATCGATTCTGCCAATTTCGTTAGCATTAGCGGCAATCAGCTCGCCAAAGTCAGGGCGAGAGGTGAGTGCTTCAATATCGCCGATGGGGGTGCCGTCACTCTCACGTGTTACCTGGGCAACCGCACTAGCCTGCCCAGCCAAGAAGTTATCAATTCGAGAAAGGGTGTCTGGCTGGTTGCTACCGCCGCCACTGCCAACGCCGGGTGGGTTGTTATCGGCGATCGCGAAGCAAATTTCGTCTTCATTCAGCGCCTGTGCCTGGACTGAAGGCTGCGAGGCGGCCAGCGAAATCAGCGCAAACGCGCTAGTGGCCATCAGGCGCCGTAGCCGAATCGTCGGCAGGGTAACGCGCCAGGTAGCCGGATTCCAGGGTGCAGTCATAGGAGTATGGGGGCGTCGTTGAGGATGCTGATACATGAGAGGCAACAAAAACTAGGCTTGTTAAATGAGGTTCGCTGTAAAGAAGGTCTAAGAATCAAGGTCAGCAGCTCACGTCTCAGGGCTTTGTCGGTGCTTTTAGAAACGTGAGCTATTATTGAGCGCTATTCAATCTGCAGGTCAGATTCCTGGCGTTCGAAGATAATGTCTAGGCCACGTGAGTCAGAGAAGATGAACTCTACTCGGCGATCGCGCGCATAGTCCACAATGTCTGGACTTGTCGAGATCGTTTGAGTTTCACCAAAGGAACGAATTCGCATTCGTTCTGGCTCGATGCCGCGCTGTAGCAAATAGTCGCGGGCTGACAGAGATCGCCGCTCGCCCAACGCCTGGTTGTATTCGTCGCTAGCGCGTGGATCGGTATGGCCCTGTAGTTCCACCGTAAGTGAAGGATACTGGGCCATCGCAGAAGCAATCTGGTCAAGAATGACCGCACTCTCCGCGCTAATAAAGGAGCGATCTAGCGCGAAGTGAATATTGCGAGGAATCCGCAATGAAATAGGCTCATCTGGTGGGGGCTCTATCACCTCTGTAATGAGCGGTGGATCCTGACAGACGGGCGCGTAGGGTACGGGTGCTGGCGACTCAGGCGGTTCGCTGCCAATCGCCGCCACCGGAGAAGGCTCGGAAGTTCCGTAGCGCATATCAGTCGCGATCGCACTCACCTCAGATCCTTCTGGCGCATCTACCGTGGCGCTGAACGTGCCGTCTTCGGCCACGTCCACGGTGGTGAGCAAATTGCCCAAATTGCCATAGTGACGAGTGTTCTTAGTCGATACCGCATAGATATCCACCTCCGAACCTGGGTCGGCCCGGCCTGTTACCGTCGTGCTGCCACCAGCGGTCGAGAACACGTACTCATCAAATTCTGGCGCGTTAATCGCTGCGTTCGCAGTATCGCGGCGGCGCTGGTTAGAGTTACGCGGTGGATTCGGCCCGTCGTTAAACTGATAGTCAGAGACCTGCACACCGTAATTGCTGGTGAGATCCACGCTGAGACCATCCAGGCGACGGAAGAAATTACCGCGCACCATGTTTTGCTCACTCTTGGGGTAGGCCACAACGCCCACGCCTGGTCCGGGCTGGAAAGCGACATAGTTATCAGTTACCTCGTGGCCACTGCCCATGAGCGCAATACCCGGACTGCGAACTCGTCTGCCATTGAAGCGAATGTCATTGCTGTAAATTTGCGCCGAGCCTTCGGGCTTGAACATGGCCACACCGCTACCATCGTTAGCGCACACCAGGTTGCTAAATACCTGAGCGCCATCAATATTACCAGCTAGGTACAGCGCCGCAGGCAAGCCCCGCAGCCCGTTACCGATGAGAGTATTTTCGGTAACCATCAGGCCCGTTGCCAAATTGGTGGTAATAATACCGCTGCTTTCGTGATAAGCAATTCGGTTGCGCTGAACCACTGCATCGGTGGCATTAAAGACAGACACACCAAAAGCCGACATTTCTTCGGCGACTGGGATACTGCCATCCGGGGAAAGGCCCAACCAGTTATCTTCAATCACAACGCCCGTAGGTGCTTGATCATGCTCACTAGCATCCAATCGCAGTGTCCTTGCAGACTCGGCCTGGCGTCTGCGCAAAGGTCTGTTGCTACCCATCACAGGCGCTATATGACTGATAAAAATATCAGCGGGTGGCGTGGAAGCGGTCGCCCGATGTATGGAAGAAAATCCGTAAAGGCTTAGACCGCGTATGGTCACCTCATCCGCTGTGATGGTCAGCCCTCGAAAGACTTCTGTATTCGCCGCTGGGGTGATTGAAACAACCGGCGAAGGCACGGGCGTAATTGCGGGCTCGTCGGGCGTATCACCGTAACCGATCTGGGTGGTGCCATCTACCGTAAGCCCTGCTGCTGTAATCGCAGGCAATATCGTTTGCAGCTCAATTCGCGTATCGCCCACCAGGGCAAAGTCAATATAAGGCTGCGCCGCTGGACTTACTAGCGCCGCTTCCGCCTGACTGAGCGCGGCCAAAGGCAGGGTGCCATTGACAATATGAATGGCCTCACGCAGGGTAATGGCCTGGTCAGCAGTTATCCCGTCTGCGTCGCTGGTGACCGTCACATTGACGATTTGGGAGACGGCCTCGTCGATAGGAATCAACCTGGTTGCATCAGTTCCATCGACAGGAATGTCTACGCTGTCTGGGTCAGTATCCTGGGCGATGCTTTTGGGCGCGATCGCCGCAACAGCCAGTGCCCCCATCAAACAAGCCGCTAGCGGCAGTGACCGAGTCAAACGCTGGGAGCGTTGCTGCAGTTGGGCATTAGCAGACTGGTTGTGGGTTGCCATCTCAGATTTATCGTTAACGCTTCTGTTCATTTGTTTACTCCTCACCTCCTCAAACGTGTACATTGACTGCCGTGGCTACCAGAGACCACGAATCGGTTCTGATCGTGCTGGTGCTGACGGTGCTGCTGGCGTTGCAGACCCACCATCAATAGGCGGTAACGGTTGTGAGGGCGCTGCCGACTCAGCAGGGGATGTAAAGACGTCAGCCTCGGTCGGTGCTACAAAGGTGCGATTTTCACAAGGGTCGATGCCGCCCGCAGTAGGGTCAATATCTTCAGAACAAACATCGTCTACAGCAACTTCGTCCACTTCGGGTACTAGCGCCTCACGCTGCTGAGCAGGCGCAACATCTTGCAGGCCAAAGCCATTGAGTAGCTCGTTGACCTTGAAGGTCGCCGCCAGGTAGAACCCACCATCGTCGCGATAGGTACCACTAAAGCTACGGTCGTCGGCAGAACCGAAGCTGTAGCCCACGCCCATGCGCAGATCAGGCGTCACGTAATAGCCAGTTTCTAGCGCCAGACCTGTCTCGTAGTAATCGGTAGAAGGCTGCGCGATATAGCGAGCTTCGCCCACGATGTCCCAGCGATAGCCCAGGCGGTAGGCGGCTCTCATCTGTGCCAGGTGAATAGTGTTAGCAATATCACTCAGGCCCACCGCCGACAGATCGGCGTTGGTACTACGCAGTGCGTACTTACCATAGAACTCCCAGCGATAGTTGGGCGCGTAGATCCCTTCTGCGGAGAGGGTATGTTCGGTCACCGTGTCAGAGCCCAGGGTAGCGACCGAAACGGATGGATTCGTGGCGTACTCATAGCTGAGCAATCCATTAAAGGTATCGCTGTCAGGATTGCGATAGGCCAGGCCTAGCTTGAAGGAGCTGGTGTCGCCAAAGCGGTCAGTCTCGTCCTCGTTGGAGAAGAGGGCCTGGTTGGCATAGTTGGCGTACTCGAATCGGCCCAGGGCAGTGAGCGATCGCGATACTTTACCGGCTAGGGCCGCCGTAATCACGGTGTTATCACCAAACCCGCCCTCATTGTCCCGGTACTCTGCCCGTGCGCTTGCCTGGAAAGACGGATTATCCAAATACTCCAGCCCAACCGAATAGCTGCTGCCCGGCACAACGCCCAGAGCCGCTGCCGATTGACCAATTGCAAAAGGCTGCGCAATCCGACCGCCACCGAGCACGGTACCAAGGCCTTCGCCCATAATCCGTTCGTAGCCCAGGTCTACATTCAGGCCCGGTGCAATATTCACCCGGTGGTTCAGGCCCAGCGCGCCCTGCCCGGTGACGCCATCGTAGCCACCCAGCACCGAGTAACGGCCTGTCAGCTGCGTGTTATCTGACAGATCGTAATCCAGCAGGGCATCGACAGAGGTAATTGAGTCGGGTGCTAGCTCGCTACTGCTAAAAAATGTCTGCGCTGCTCGCAGTGTGACTTCTGGCAGCAGCTGCCAATCTAGCCCTAGTACGGTGCGGCCAGGATAGAGCGGATCGTCGTCTCCACCAATGTTGAACTCATTTTGCGCCCGGAAGGACAGATTGTTGGCCAGGGGCATGGTCAGGCCAGAGACGATCTGGCTACTGCTGAAGTCGAGTCCGTTCGAGAGGCGATCGGTGCGATCGCGATATACATAGCCGACATCAAACGTGGCATCACCAAACTGCTGCTGCAGTCCTGCTCGCAACGTCGTTAGCGAATTATCGACACTGGTTCCTGGCGTTGCAAAGTAAGGAGAATTCAGCGAGTCAGTAAATGGGTTGAACCCACCGGTTAGCCGCTCATCCGACCGCGCAGTTAGCGGGATGCTGCCTCGATTATCTTCCTGGTCGTACTGGAACTCCAGCAGCGTGCTCTCACCCAGCAGAGCATTTAGCTCCGCACCATAGCGGGTTTGCCCTGGGCGGAAACTAGTTGTCGCCGTATTCGAGAAACCTGTCTCGGCACTGCGCCAGTAAGCCCGGCCAAACAAACTATCGGTAAAATCATTGCTAAATTCGACGCGGTAGGCCGAACCATCGCCGTCGATGTCTCCCCTAGTTGCCAGCCCGTTACTCAAAGAAGAGTTGGCAAACTCAGCCACAATCTGACCGCTGTCACCCAGAGAAAGCAATGTATCTACACCGTAGAGCGTGTAGTCTCTCAGGTTGTCGCTTTCGGTGACCACAGAAGCACCAATCCAGCTAGGCGCATCCAGGTCGTAAGAAAAGTTGTACTGCAAACGTCCACCATAAAGATCGCCACCAGAGTCTCTGCCTTCTTCCTGATAGGCCACCACGATGCGGCGTACCAACGTCGCGCCAAAGGGATTAGCATCGGTGACCGCAATCGGCTGATTGAACAGAATCGCTCCCCGGTTGTAGTCAATCCGGTAGTCAGCCCCTCGAGTAAGGGCAACGCGTTCAACCACGGTACCCGGACGGTTCAACTCTTCTACTTCAATGAAAACTTCTTCACTACCCGGAAGCACCTCAGGCTGAGAGAGGAAGTAATAGCCGCTTGTCCCGTCTGGAACAATCGTGTCTCGCTTGAATGGGCGAATATTATTGGCGTACATAGCCGTTAGCTGTAGGCCGCTATCTTCGCCAGTAGCCAGGGTGTAGTTGCCCATAAAGCCATGAAGCTGCCTGCTAGTGGCACTAAACAGCTGCGACGATCTGGAAAACTCATTCGTGCTGTAGTCGCCCCACATAAAGAAGTTGGGCTCCGCATCTAGTACCGCCGCATCTTGCTGAAGCCGCAAATACACACTGTCCTGAGAAGGGGTGAGATAGTCGTTAGTAGAGCTATCCCCAAACACCTCATAAGTACAGAACTGACCCTGCGTATTTTGATAGAGGCGGGTGCCGCCATCACAGCGCTCGTTCAGGCTACGCCTGCTGTTGTAGGCACCGGTAAATAGCCAGTCACCAATCGCGCCTGTGGCAAAAACAGAGCCGCCGCCGCTGAGTTCGGTATCGCCAATATCCTCAGGGCGCAGGAAATCTCGAAAGCTTCCCCACATATTCGTAGACGCATTACCCAACCGGATGTCGACGACACCCGTAACCAAAGAAGGGCGAAGCGGCGTAATGAAGCTGACTTCTGTGTAGTCCTCAATTTCTCTGGCACCGGTTACCAAGTCGGCCTCCAGCGGCATTGGCGTTTCGGCCAACAGGTCGTCACGGGCGGCGCTGGCTCGAATCACCACACGCTCAGCATCCAAGCCAGAGCGCAATTCCGCTTCAAACTCACCCCAGCGAGCCAGGACCTGAAAGCCTGCTCGATCGATGTCGTAGTCTGCACCGATAAACTCGCCTGCACTGCTGGTTAGGGTGACCACCACATCGTGGTTAATCAGATCGCCATTTTCATCATTGACCTGACCCGCCAACTTCAACGTAGATCGCCTGTCGGCATCAATCCGTTCGTCATTCGCTGGGTAAACCTCAATGGTGTAAAGCGTTTCTAGCAGTCTTTCGTCTGGGACCTGACGAAGAATTACCTCATCGATCTCAGCTTCCGCCTCGTCTTGAATGCGCTCATTGCGAATTTCAACACCTACTGGATTACCTGGGGCAATGACTGGGTTAGGTTCTTCCGCTTCTAGCAGCTCATCGAGAGACTGGGAAACTTGAACGGACGCTGGCAGCACTGACTCAGTAGAGCTAACTGTTACAGTCGCGTCACTCTCTAACTGATCGAGAAGGTGAACCGGCTCAGCATTAACGAGCTCAGTACTAACAGGTTCTCCTTGCGCGGTTACACCAGATTCCGGCTCGGAGAGTGCCAATAGCCGATTTAGGATTTCGTCAGCACGCTTACTTTGCTGAGCAGATAGTTTGGTAGCCCCTTCGGAGGAAGCTGACTGAGCTGCTTGAGCCGTCTGAGCCAGCTGAGCAGGAACCTCTAGAAAAAACAGTCCAAACGATGAGAGCAGAAGCCCCAGGCTAAATCTTTTTACTAAACGCATGATGACTATTCTCCTTCACCGAAAATGGGGGTCACTGCAAAGTTCATCCGGGCAAGACCGCCGGGCTCTAATCGGACTAAGCGAGATTGGCTGTTTTCTTCTATGCGATAGAGGTTTGGCGCTAAGGTGTAGCCGTTTAAGCTACTGAGATCTAGCGCACCTACTCGGTTGCCCGACACCACATTGCTCATAGAAAACAGACCGTCAGGGTCAGTAATGATGCGGTTACCGCCGTCCATATAGATGACAGCGTTGGGAATACCCGGCTCACCGGGCTGTTGATGGCCATCAAAGTTGGCATCTGCAAAGACTCGGCCCAAAACAGTGCCACAGTCGGAGAGAATGCCAGGGCGAATCGTCAGCCTGAAGCGATCTCTGGCTTCGCCCAGACCGCCTGGGTCTCTGGCGGTGGCAATGTTCACACCGTCGCCTCTTAGCGAGTCCGGACTGAGGGTGGCTGCGTATCTAATAACTAATTGTTGGTTAGCCGGGAGCCCAGTAGGGCCAGCCGTTCCAGCATCTCTGAAGTTGCTCAGCGTCAGCTGACGATTGGTTGCAACAACATCAAAGTCTTGCTCACCACCGCCAGCGGGAATAGACGCGGTGACTGAGCCTGGAACAAACTCGACACCCAGCGGAAAGTCATCTACGACCTCTAGTGCATCAGCAGCAATACCCGCATTGTTGTTAACTAGCAGCGTATATATGACGACATCGCCAGGCTCAGCCGCTGATTTATTAGCAGATTTAACGATGCCGAGACCCAAATTATTTTCGCCCGCAACCGCACTCAGACGATAGAGAACTGTGTTGGAAAGTAAGTCAGCTCGTCCATCTGGATTGTCCTCTGTCTCACCAGTAGGCGAATCGAACTGAATGCTCGCGTTGTTAGGAATTTGACCAGCGGTTACTTGAGCTATCGAAGGCGACAGGGTCAGCGCGTTCAGCGAAATGCTTAACAAAACACCTAACAAGATGAAGCTAGCTAGCTTGAGCGATCGCCGTAGCTGCCTCCTGATGCTCATGCAGAAAAGCATTATTTTCGTAAACATTTCATAAAACCAATCTATTAGACTCCTACACAGCCAGCTGAAGTCAACTGGCTTGTTCTCTTTGCAGAGCACCACGCGCAAAGGCACCACAAGCCTTTTGACCCAACGCACCAACATATTGAGAACCTTTGCGAAAGGCGCGGTCAAGTAGCTTCTCCAGCAGAGAATTGCAAATCATCACCTAGGGATGCAGCCAATAATGCTGTCACAGAATTCAGCAGGCGTCCCAGTAGATATACTCCAGTGGATATACCTATATCCTTTCGCAGGATGATTATTACACCGTGGATCGCGCAAAATCAATCCTTAAGAAAATCAACTTAAGTAATATTTGATACTCAAAATTCGCGCTATACACGCAGAAAACATCCCAATATCTCTTAAATTCAGCTAGTGATTCTTCCACACAAAAGGCAACTATAGCCCTATGCGTCATGCATTCAGGCATTTCTGTCAAGCGTCTTTATGTCAGAATCTTAAGACAACCTTATTTGCTAAAAACCTGTGATCTTGCGCACCAAATTCGCTGATTTTCTTTGGGAGTTTTACGGAGAATCTCGAAATAAGAAAGCTACATTCTCAAAAAGCCAGAAATTTATATCTATCGAGATCGTGGTCGAGATCGCACATGCATAAAAATGGTCGTTCATCGGTGATTTTCGACTTCTTTGAACGTTCTTCTAACTTTTTTTTGCAAAGCTTTTCTCAAAAGACACGGGCAAACTGCGGTCGATCCTATGTCAGCTATGTATATTTTTAGCGGCTGTAGCGATCACACAACAATGGGTAATCGCTACATCGACTGCGATCACTCATTGTTAGTATATTTTTATACAGCAATCACATAGTTCATCCGTACACTCAAGCCCCTTCCTAAGCATGACCTTCAACATCGCTAGACGATGTGCCCTATGCAGCGATTGGGGTTAAGTTTGAGCTTAGGTATCGAGGCGACGACCTGACAATATCAGTGGTAGCGCCGAGAGCAGCATCAGGCATCCCAGACAGAGTATTAAGGGAACCAGATTGCCACCTGACATAGCTTCTGCGCCGGTTACGCCTAGTGAGGTATAGGCCAGCGTACCGGGGATAATCCCAATCAGCGTACCTAGCGCATAGGCCGTTGCTGAGACAGGCGTTAGCCCAAAGGCAAAATTAACAACGTTGAACGGCGAAATCGGCGAAAACCGAACGGTGAGCACGCAGCGCAGTGAATCAGCACAGAGCGTTTTATTGAGCCGTTTCAAAACGGAATGTTGATAAAAGCGGCGTTTGAACCAATCGTGGAGCAGATAGCGCGCTAAGAAAAAAGCAGCGATCGCCCCCAAAGTTGCCCCAATGACCGACCACAGCGTCCCCCACCACAGCCCGTACACCGCGCCACCCACAACGACCAGTATCGTACCTGGCACCCCAATCGCATTGGCAACCATATGAGCCGCGATAAACAGGAAAATGCTGCTGGTGCCTGCATTCCGAAAGTAGTCGGTCAACACAGCGCGGTTAAGCAGTAGCGCTAGCGTATCTTTGCCGATGGGGGAAAGGGCGATCGCGCACAGCATCGCGCCAAGCGATCCGAGCGAGAAGACTACAAACTTTTTGCTAATTTTCATCGTTTTTTAGTCAGTGCAGCGATCACAGTGCAGCGATCACAGTGCGCCCCATCACCCTCAGGCCATATCTGAAAGATCGGTAGCAGGTTCCTCTGCTGCAGGCACAGATTGATTGAGCGCTTTTTTGGCAATCTTGGCGATATAAAGAGAAATTGCAACAATCGTGACCAGCAACAAAATGTTGATAATCCACTTAATAATAATTTCTTCTCTGGTCGTGCCACTGGTATCGCCAAGCATCGCTGCCTCACGCGCAATAAAGCCCAGGTACACATACATAATGGTGCCAGGAATAATGCCTGTGGTGCCAATCACATAGTCCTTGAGCGACACCTTAGTAAGGCCAAGGGCGTAGTTCAGTAAGTTAAACGGAAAAGCAGGCGATAGGCGAATCAGAAAAATTAGCTTGAGGCCTTCCTCGGCGATCGCATTATCCAACGCCTTGAAAAACGGCTTATCCGCGACCTTTTGGGCAATCCAATCACGGGCCACAAAGCGGCCAATCAAAAACGCCGCCGTCGCCCCTAGCATTGCCCCGATGAACACATACAGCGCACCAGCTTGCCAACCAAAGGCCGCGCCCGCCCCCAGGGTCACCACAGACGCCGGTAAAAACGCCACCGTAATCGCAATGTAAGCCAAAATAAAGATAAACGGCGCCCGCCAGCCCTGGGTTTCAATCCAATTGACAAATCTTTCCAATCCCTGGGAGAGCTGAGCAAACGGTCCGCTTGCCTGATCGGCGGCTTCCTGTGCCCAAGCTGGGCCTGCTGCAAAAATCAAGCTGCCGAGCAAACAGCACAGAGTGAGCTGGATAAGACGCGATCGCATCGACCGACGAACCAGCAATTGACGAAATATAGTCATTGGACTTCTCCTGCATGTGCATAAGTAAGTAGTAAAACAAGCAAAACAGAGCGCTATAACAGCGAGCCGCCACAGCTGGAACCACTCCCAGCCGTACAACCATAGCAATAGGGCCGAGTCACAATCTGCTCAATCACGTCCAGAGAATCCGCCTCCAGTAAACGTGCAACCGTCAGCGGATCTCCTTGATCATCACGAGCGCTCAGCGCTTCCATCTGATTAAAATCGCAGTCGTAAACGTTACCCAAATAATCGACAGATAGCTCATTACGACACATCAGATGATCTACAGTCGTGTCGTTGTGATGGGTTTCCAAAAACTTGAGATAGGGCACCAGCAGCTGACGATGCTGCAATTGAAACTTGGTTCGACCAATTGGCAAATTGGTGATTGTGAACAGATTATTGAACACAATGCCAAAATGCTCCATCAAATACGCGCTGTAGTCTTGCCGTAGTCTGGCCTGGTCAGGTGTAAGCGAGAAGTTTTCATCTTTCGGAATCGGCGGATTATAGACCAAATCGAGCTGAAGCGCTGGATTGGTGCCGTAGCCCACTGCGTTGAGCTGTTTGATTGCGCGGATAGAATCGTCATAGACGCCCTTCCCGCGCATAGCATCCACATTGCCTTCCAGGTAGCAGGGCAAAGACGCCACCACATGCAGCTGATGCTGTGCAAAATAAGCGGGCAAATCTTCAAACCCTGACTCAAAGAAAATCGTCAGGTTAGAGCGCACAATCACCTCTTTGCCTTTGGCCCGAGCCGCTTCCACAATGGGCTTAAAGCCGTAGTTCATCTCGGGTGCGCCCCCGGTCAAATCCACCGTCTTGATCTGCTCGAATCGCTCAATCATCGTCACCAGCTGATCGCACACCTCTGTAGAAAGCTCCTCGGTGCGATGGGGGCCTGCTTCTACATGACAGTGAGCGCAAGATAAATTGCAGCGGCGGCCCAGGTTAATTTGTAATGTTGTAATGGCGTGTTTGGTAAGCGGTTTGCCAAGCTTTTGAACAAAGGGTGTGATGGGGGCTGTGATGGGGGCTGTGATGGGGGTTGTGATGGGCGTGTTGTCAGCAATAGGGCCTGATTCTTCTGACCGTGATATGGAATCCGAGGACACTTTATCCGAGGGCACTTTAAGCGGGCGAGTTTGAACCATGAACCTTTAAGAAAGAGGACTGTGCAGTAATCTGACCTTGACCTAGATAAGTCTCTAGATCAATAAATCTCTAGATAAATCTAGCTCAGGTGAGTTCTAGGGTATGAGGCGTTGCGGCAGTCGCGTGACCTCTTAAGGTCTATTAAAGGAGATGACCTCGCAAAAGCGATGAGTTTTCCCTTAGAAGTTGCCTAGCCAGTGCCGATTGAACTGCTCAGAGAAACCCTCGCCAACTATCAGCGTCTTCTCAGATTTGTCAGGAAAGCACAGGTTAAAAAGGAAGTAACCATTAAAAGCATCGCCCAAAAGATATTGCCGTTCACGTCACGCTAGCCCCTTCTGGCTCTTCCCTTATGAAATCTGTTGATCCAAATTCTATTCAGTTCCGGCTCACAGTAGGCATGGTACTGGCCTCTGTGCTAGGAATTAGCGGATTTACCGGATGGATTAATCTGCGGATGCGGCAGATTTTGGTAGAAAGCCACAAAAATAACGCGTTGATGATTGCCAATCGCCTAGAGCAAGACGCCGGCCTCTACGAAGAGTCCATGATTGTGAAAGAGGCGCTTTCTATGGCTATCGACTACCGAGAGCAGGCAGATATTGCCATCTGGGTAGCATCCACTGACGGGACCTTGCTTGCAGAATCGAACACGCTCAAGATGGGGTCCTGGCAGGCAGATGGCTTTGCCACAGTACTGATGCAAGAAGTGGTCAAAAAGCCAGGGCTAGAAGTCTTTGAGCTGCAAAATCGTCATTTGGTCACCTGTTCTAGCCCCTTAATGATTGACAATCAGGTGGTGGGACAGCTGTATGTCGTCGATGACATCACCAAAGATAGCAAGAGCCTGTATCAAATTACCAAAACGCTGGCCCTTTCTAGCCTGCTGGCCATTTGTGTGGGTGCGATCGCTACCTCCCTTTACATCAACCGCGCCCTACGCCCCATCCGCAAAATGAACCGCCTGGCCGGAAACATCTCGGCCCAAAACCTGGCAGACACCCGCCTGGAATTTGACCGAGCCCCTACCGAAGTTCAGCAGCTCGCCCAAACCTGCAACATGATGATCGAGCGGCTATCAGCAGCCTGGGACCAGCAGCGCCGATTCGTCAGCGACGTCTCCCACGAATTGCGGACGCCCCTTACCCTGGTACACGGCTATTTGCAAAGCACCCTTCGCCGTAGCCGCAACCTCACAGAACCTCAAAAAGAAGGCTTAGAAATCGCCGCATCCGAAGCCGATAGAACCATTAAGCTACTGCAAGATTTACTCGACTTAGCGCGGGCCGATGGGGGCCATATTCGCTTCCATATCGAAAAAGAACCTTTGCACGAGGTGGTTCAAGAAGTACTAGATATGAATCAGTATGTAGATGACTCTCCATCAGAAGGAAGCGGTCTCCATGAGACCGGTCAGCGCATCCAGTCTAAGCTTGCGCCAGTCGTCGCCCTCGCCGACCGCAGCCGTCTGAAGCAGGTACTCGTCAACCTGATGGACAACGCCATGAAGTACTCAGAAAATGATCAGCCTATACAAGTGACCCTCCAGCAGATTGGCCAAATGGCCTACATCGAAGTGCGCGATCGGGGACGAGGCATTCCCCTCACTGACCTCACTAAAATCTTCGATCCCTTCTATCGAGTAGATGAGGACAGATCCAGGGCAACCGGCGGGACTGGGCTGGGCCTATCTATCGTTAAAACCCTGGTCGAAGGCATGGACGGTACGTTAAAGGTACAATCCAAACTAGGCGAAGGCAGCGTGTTCACGGTAGCCCTGCCAACTGAGCGGCTAGCTTAGGCCAAGGCTGTTGTTTTATGTTTAGCGACCGAGCATCAAAGCCATAAATTCTGATATAAGAAGGGGGCAAGGAGGCTTTGGCCAATGTCTGATGGAAACGCAAAGATTTTAATCGTAGAAGACGAAGAAAAGCTGGCCAAGTTCGTACAGCTAGAGCTGGGCTACGAAGGCTACGAGGTGATTGTGGCCAACGATGGCCTGAGCGGACTAATGGCGGCTCGCGACAATGAGCCCGACCTGGTGCTACTGGACTGGATGATGCCGGGGCTGACAGGTGTAGAAGTGTGTCGTCGATTGAGAGCAACCGGTGCAATGATGCCGGTCATTTTGCTGACGGCAAAAGACGGCATTGAGGATAGGGTAGCTGGGCTCGATGCGGGCGCAGACGACTATGTAGTAAAACCTTTTAGCATTGAAGAGCTGCTCGCCAGGGTTCGCGCTCATCTACGGCGCAATCAGCCGGAAGATCCTGAAGTGTTTTTGTTTGCGGATCTGACCCTGAGCCGGAAAACCCGAGAAGTGAAGCGGGGCGATCGCGCTATAGAGCTAACGGCGAAAGAGTTCGATCTGCTGGACTATTTGATTTCGCATCCTAAGCAGGTGTTGACACGCGATCGCATCCTCGAAGAGGTGTGGGGTTACGACTTTATGGGCGACTCCAACATTATTGAGGTGTATATTCGCTACTTGCGCCTGAAGCTAGAAGCTGAGGATGAAGGCCGATTGATTCAGACCGTGCGCGGCGTTGGATATGTGATGCGAAGCTAGTTGGTATAGGCCGAGTTGACATCATCAATCAACTTTCAAAGTTTGAACACGAAGCTCCAGAAAATTTACCATTAGCCGCTATAGTGTTGTCGAACAAAATTCTGCACAAGCAAGCACTCAGTGGGGCGAAACCTATGAAGCAAGTCAATTTCGTAGTGATTTTCGTAATCTGCCTGGCGTTGGTTCTCTTCGGCATCGAAAACACCACACCGTCTATCATCCATGTGGTTAAAGGTGTAGATTTTGAAGCGCCGCTGAGCGTAGAGCTGATTGTGGCAGCGGGCATTGGTGCGACGCTGGCCTGGGTATTTAGCGTGTGGGTGCAGCTGCAAACCTACGCTCAGAAAAAGCCTGAGATTGAGCAAAAAGAGCAGCGTATTCAAGAGCTAGAAGAAGATATTGAGCGCTACCGCGTAGAGCTAGAGCAGCTGCCAATGCTGCCGCAGGCTGAGCCGCAGGTTGATGCGTAGCTTCGGCTCCGCTCAGCTACCGATACTCGGGCTTAGCTACCGCAAACATAATTTAGGGATGCAAAATCTGCGTTTATTCTTTAGAATAGACGTACTATCGTTTGTGCGTACTACTTTTATCAATCTGGCAACTTCTGCAAGACAATTTCTGCAAACAAGGGTTGCAAAATTTCACACTAGCGTATATGCTCAGCCCACTGTCAAACAGCGCAAGCAGCGGTGTATCAAAAAAGACATGGCATATCGTGTAATTTGGGCCAATCACTTTTTTGAGCAGTTCTTCTTTTGCAGATCTTGTTAGAACAGCGCCTGTTAGCAAAGTTGTTATTTGCTACTTAGGTTTTTAATGCGTTGTGCAAAGGAGACTTTTACTCTTTTTAGCATTTCAGTTCCTTTCGTCTTACACGTCTGACTTTACCCCAGCGGATAGCCTAGCTCTCTTATGTCCAGTTCCTTAGCCCAGGGCGCGATCGCATTTCTCATTGACCTTGCCGAAAAAGGTGAAATAGACCCGTGGGACGTTCAGGTTATCGATGTTATCGACCGCTTTTTGAAGACACTAAAAGACCAGCCGCTGGTACAAAAACCCAAAGAAGCCGGTCAGTCATCCTATGAGTCGAGTCTGACAGAATCGGGGCAGGCCTTCTTGTATGCATCGATGCTGGTACTGCTAAAGGCAGACACCCTGGTGCGTCACGAGTTAGAACAGCAGGAAGAGGACTTTGAAGGTGATGACTTCTTTGATGACGACCTGGACTTCAGCGCAAACGAGCTGCCCCGCAATTTAGAGCAGCACATTCATCGGCGACCCGTTGCACCGCCACCGGCTAAACGTCAGGTAACGCTGTCGGAGCTGATTGAGCAGCTGGAAGCGATCGCTGCTGCAATGAGTGAGCCGTCCAGAGTTCGCAACCGCCGCGCCAAGCCCCACTCCAAAAGAGACGCCGTCCGTGCCATTTCCGAACTGGCGCACCAGGAGAATCTAAATGAGATTGCCGACGCACTCAACGACTTTTTGGACACTCACTGGGACGACGTATTTGAAGACGCGGTCAACTGGATGGATTTTGAGCTGTTGCTGACCCACTGGACCAGCTTCCGCCCAGATATTCTCGGTGGGCCAATTGAAGGAGAACTGACCGAAGCAGATTACAAGCATGAGAAAGTTGGTGTTTTCTGGGGGTTGTTGTTCCTGACCTCGCAGTCAAAGGTAGAGCTGCTTCAGGAAAACTTTTACCAGGATCTGAAGGTGCGACAGCTCAACGAGATTACGCTGGCTGAAGTTCCGGCCTACGCGCTGCCGGACTGAATCAGCTCATGTCTGAAACGATATACAGTGCTGCTCTGTGCTTTCATCAGCTGGAAACAAACATTCCAAGCGGAGTTCTTGCAACGTAATATCTTGCGGCGTACCTAGGGTTGTGAGTGTCGTAAAAAAGCTCAGCTGCCGCTCGCCTTTGACAAAGGTTGTGCTCAACAGCGGCAGCTGCCAGTTGTCTTTGACAGGAGAGCGCCACAACGCCTGAACGCCTGGATAAGTGAGCAGTTCGTCGAAGAGTTGCTGAGACTGTTGATCTTGTCCTTCAGCAAGCGTTTCTCTGTGGACTCTATGAATAAGGTGGGTGGCGATCGCATCCCAATTCGACACGAACGGCTTTATCCCCTGCGGATGCAGCATCAGCTTTATCAGGTTAGGGCCAACGTCCTCTGGCACCGCCTGCTCTGCTAACAGCCAGCCCAGCAGATTTTCGGCCCCTTTATTCACCATCATTTGATTCCAGTATCGGTCCATCACCAGCGCTGGGTAAGGCTCCTGCTGGCGCAAAGTAAATTCCAGAGCACGGCGGATAGGGGCAACCTCCGGCGCAGACAGATCGAACTCTGAGTAAATGGGTGCAAAGCCTGCGGCGGTGAGCATTTTGTTTTGCTGGCGCAGGGGAATATCGAGCACGGTAGCGAGCCGAAGCACCATGTCTCGGCTGGGGTGCGATCGCCCTGATTCGATAAAGCTGATGTGCCGCTGGGAAACATCACTCGCCATGGATAGATCTAGCTGGCTGAAGTTTCGTTGCGATCGCCAGTGCTTCAACAGCAACCCGAACGCATCATCAGAAGCTGACACGGTCACAGGACAAAACCTCCTTAGGTCTTCGACGCATTATTACCTTACAGGTAATTGAATTCATTATCTTGTTTATTCATACTGAAGCGGTCCGTTCTCAAAGAACATTCACGTATAAGGAGAGCAACAGATTATGGATTCATTGCAGAATAAGTCTACGACTAAATCATCATCACTTAGCACCTTTTATCTTTTGTGCCTAATTGTTAGCATTTCTGTCTCCTGGGGAATTTTCTTGCAGTTTCTTACCTCAGACCAGGCCTCTTTTGCTCATTTCTTTGAGCTGGCTTTAGCTAACTCTGTTTCCACCCTACTTTCTAGCGATATCCTTCTCACTGCACTTATCTTTCTACTCTTTGCCAGGAAAGAGCTAAGTCGACTGGGTATGCCATCCAATCGATTGGCCATCTATTTTTTAGTGACCTTCTCTGTAGGAATTTGTGCCTCACTCTCGCTTTTCCTCTATCAAAGAGAGGTTTGGCAGAATAAAAGTTAGAGAAGATGAACCATGCCTGCCTATGCTTTAAACACCTAAAACAACATGACGACGTTTCTCTTCTACGTAGGGTTTGCCACCCTAACAGCCCATGAAATGGATGCGATAATGCATAAGGAATGGCGGCTTTTATACTTTTTTAGAAAGCTGCCGGAAGACATCGCATCCACTTTATTCATCGGCGCTCATGTTCCCTTGCTGGCATTGCTTATGTGGTTAGCTCATCATGGGTCAAGCACTGTACAGCAGGGGACAAGGAGCGCGATCGCACTGTTTCTTGTTATTCACACTGTCATTCACAGACGATTAGAGCAGCATCCTGTGTATACCTTCCACTCATGGTTGTCAAAATCTCTAATTTATGGCAGCGGTTTGCTAGGCTGTTTGTACCTGTTGCTTACGGTGTGGAGCGGTTCACAAATCACATAGATGAACATCTTATTCATTTGCAGTCGCAACCAGTGGCGTAGCCCTACCGCCGAAAAAGTATGGCGCAACCGTAACGGACTCTCTACCCGCTCAGCGGGCACCAGTCGCAACGCCAAACGCAAAGTCTCTGTCAGCGATATCCGGTGGGCTGATGTGATTATGGTGATGGAGCAAAAGCACAAGGACCGACTCACCGCAGAATTTACACGTTTGATTAAAAATAAGCTGCTCTATATTCTAGAGATTCCCGACGATTATAAGTTTATGGATCCAGGACTCGTGGAACATTTTGAAGTCGCGATTCCGGCCCTGCTCAATTTATGATTATCCGCCACGATATCGATCCAGCACTTTATCTGGTAGAACCAGAGATGTTTCCTGCTGTCTTTGCGGTCGATAGTTTTCAACAGGAAGTTCAAATCGCCTACGACCAAATTGATGAATTGCTAAAGCCTAACCTGCTACCTTCTATTCAACCCAAGCCTGAGTTTTTCACCCGCTATGACGGCATGGGCATGTTAATTGCACCCAACTGGATTTTGAGTGCGGCTCACGTTGCAACAGAATTGTCGTTAGAGAATAATATTGAGATTGGCGGAGACGATTACGCCGTTGAAAGAATCTGCTTGCATCCGGGCTTTCGCAACTACAGCGAAACAGAAATGGCAGAGAATGATATTGCGCTGATTCAGCTAAAGCAAGCCGTTAAAACCGTTTTACCATTGCCCTTGTACACTCAAAAAGATGAGATAGGAAAATCCGTTACGTTTGTAGGTAGAGGAGACTTTGGCAATGGGCTAATTGGGCCGGATAGTGCAGATGGAAAAATGAGAATAGCCACCAACCGGGTTGAGAAAGCAGACGATCAGTGGCTAATATTTCAGTTCGATGCGCCACCAGAATGTACTGAGCTAGAGGGGATTTCCGGACCGGGAGATAGTGGCGGACCGGCGTTGATACAGATAGATGAGGGGTGGGCGATCGCAGGCATCAGCTCTGGAAATAACGATGATTCTGGTCAGGGGCTCGGCATGGGCCACTACGGAACAAGCGAGTACTATACCCGTGTTTCCTTTCAAATAGACTGGATCAAGTCTATTATGCAGGATTAGGCTATGCCATCTCGTAGCAACATCACATCACTCAGATTTATCGCAGTTGATCATCCAGGGGATGCCAAACTGGTCGACCAGCTTACCAAACTTCTTTGCCCAAAAAGTCTCTTCCATGGGCACCTCTATTGTTATGAAGAGACCTGTATTGCTATAGAGCTGATAAGGGCGCGCGTACCAAAATCACGATGTCAATTGTAAAGGTAGGGTCACGAGACAGGTCGTTCCTACGCCCACCTCGCTATTAATCACGATTTCACCCTGATGCAAATCTACGCATTTTTTTACCACCATCAGCCCCAGTCCCGTACCGGACACATTGCGAACATTTTGTCCTCGCTGAAAGGGTTCAAACAAACGCTTTTGGTCTTCTAACGGGATGCCAATACCTGCATCTTTCACCAACAGCTTCACCGCTTCTGGCCCAAATGTTAAAATCAGCTCAACAGTACCCCCTTTAGGCGAATACTTAATTGCATTAGACAGCAAATTAGACAGTATTGAACGCATGAGTTTTTCATCTAGGCTAATATAACAAACCTCTCCTTGTAAGCGAAAGGTCAGTATATGCTGATCACCTGCACTCAGCTGCATTTCTTCGACAAAGTGCTCGCAGTACAAAGCTAAAGCCAATGGCTTAGGATTAAAAGCCAAATTGCCGGATTCAGCTCTATTTATTGTCAAGATATCGTCGAGTAGCTGCACTGTATTCCTAACCGAGTCTTGAATGCGATGTAAGTTTCTCAACCGCTTGGCCGTATCTTCCCAGGCACTCTGAGAGTTTTCTAACAACTGTGCGGCGGCCAAAGCCGTACTCAGTGGGGTGCGAAACTCATGGGATGCCATAGAAAAAAAGCGGGTTTTTAGGGCGCTGAGTTCTTTCTCTCTTTCTAAGGCCAGTCGCACTTCATCCAGGTGTTTGCGGCGAGTCGTATCTCGCTGGACGGCAATCCAATGGGTGTACCATCCTTCTGAATCTGCGACCGGGACAAGGCTAAATTCATTCCAAAATTCCGACCCATCTTTGCGATAGTTAATCACTTCTACCGTCACGGGCTGCCACTGACCCAGCGCAGCACGTAGGCGATCAAGCTCCTTGCGATCGGTTTTGGGGCCCTGCAAAATCCGAGGGGTTTTGCCCAGAACCTCTTCCGGTTGATAGCCCGTAATTTGGGTGAACGCATCGTTTACATAAAGAATTCGAGGACCTGGTTCATCAAAGGGTTCGGCCTCTGTGATAATCACTGCATCGTTGGTATTAACCACCACCGATTGCAATAATCGCAGTTCTTCAGCCTGTTGCCTTTGGGCGGTAATATCGACCATGACAGCCACGAGACCGCTGATGTTGCCAGCATTATGTTTGTTGTCAACACTACTTTCAGCGCTTTCCCCAACAGTATTCTCAGCCATATTACCAGCTGGATCTCGCAGAGGCGCTACAGAACACATCACCTCTACAGCAGTACCGTCTTTATGACGGCACTGCAACTCTAATCCCAAATGAGTACACCCTTGAAGGACGCTTTGGATGAGCCTCTCGTTATCGGCAGTAAACGCCCCCAGGAGAATTGGGCTAGGTTGGTCAATCACCTCGGTGGGCTGCCAGCCAAACATTGCTTCGGCAGCTGGATTCCAAATTTTGACGGTGCCATCGGTGCCTAATAAGGCGATCGCACGTGGAGAGGCTATGATCAAGGCATTAAGCGTGTCGTGCTTGTGGCGCAGGACCATCTCAGCGCGCTTACGCTCAGCAATTTCTGTTTGAAGCATCGTATTTGCTATTACCAGTGCGGCGGTGCGTCGCTTTACCTCTCGCATGTAGTATCCACAAATAGCCACCAGAGAAAGCAGAGCCAGGCTATTGGAAATGAGTAAAAAGTTAATCACGTTGATGCCAGGGATAGATTCCGCAACAAACTCTACACAGAGTTATCTAGCATACCGAGAAATCTATCCCCTTGAAGCATTGCCAAACAATTACAGGCCTAAGAAAACTGCTAGCACAAGCAAACCGATAAAGCCCATACCGCCGTAAAACAGTCCTACCCAAATAGAGAGCAATCTGGCTGGTGGATTTTTCTGCCAGTCCCATCGGAGATAGGTGAGGTTACTAGCCCCCGAAGAACTGCTCCGGCGAATTGGGCTGGGTTTGGGCAAGCGATCACGGTAATCGGTACCATAGCGAGCCATATGCTCAAACGTAACTTCGCCCTGAGCGTGCTGCGGCAAAATGCGTCGACGCTGGTAGGGAACAGTGCTATCACCAAAGTTACTCAGGTATTCTTCACTGCTTAGCAGCTCATCGACAAACCCTTGAATTCCTTGAGTAGCTAAGGTAATCGACCAGGCTAGTTTTTCTCGTTCGTTGTATACATTGCGCCCTAAAACCCGCCGGATGCATATTTCAACAAAGCGATAGTTATTGTTACTATCAAACGTTAACCGTCGAAAAGAATCGGAGAGTAATAACCCTCGAATAAAATCACGAACGGTAATTTGTCCTGCGCGCAGCTGAGACTCTAAAAAACGTTCACGATTGTGTTCCAGCATCTGCTGTTCATGATAGATCTGGCGATACGCCGCCTTAATCAAGGCATCCATCTCCAATGCGCCAAGCAGATTCTCTACATCAAAAATTCGGGGTGCTTCATCACTAGGGACTTCAAATCCATTAACCCGCTGATTTTGAGAAAGCGCAGGATAGTCCAACCGTGCGAGTGACATAGATTATTCTCCTAAATTAAAGATCTCTAAGGGCTGAAAATCTGGATAGACAGGGGCAGTACTGGTGAGTGGGAACCTTACTATGCAGAAGCATGGCACACACGTAGGAAGGAAAGGGGTAAGAGAAAAGGAAAGAAAACGGAAAGAATTAGCTGTTGCAACACATCTTAAAATTTCGTTTCATTTGTTCTGAGCACTTTTGACAAATTAGACTGACTCTGTAGTATTTCATTATGTTAAAAAGCAGGTGGTTCAGGCGATATAAGCATTAGCAGATGACATCATGGAAAAGTAAACTTTCAACAATATTTGTAACAGGTTCTCTGAAATCAATACTTTTTGATGTCTTTTCTGATGTCTTTCCGAGGTATTTAGAGGAGGCACGACTTAATCAAGCTTTCGTCTCTAGAGTTGTTTATATCTATGAGAATTCTTTTGATCGAAGATGATACTCGCCTAGCTGAGACTTTGGCAGAAGCGCTCAGCGACCAGCGCTATATTGTTGATGTTGCCGCCGATGGTGAAACCGGCTGGCACCAAGCCAATACACTGGACTATGACCTAGTGGTGCTTGATGTAATGTTGCCAGAGCTCGATGGCATTCGCCTATGTGAAAGATTGCGATCGCACGGCTACGAAGTCCCCATTCTGATGCTCACCGCCTGCGACACCATACACAACGAGGTCAGCGGCCTCGATGCCGGTGCAGATGACTACGTGATAAAACCCGTCGACTTACAAAAGCTCTTCGCTCGTATTCGCGCCCTGCTACGCCGGAGCAGCGGCAACGCGTCTCCTATTCTTGAATGGGGAGACTTACAGCTCGATCCAAGCACCTACGAAGTTAGCTACGCCCTTACGCCTATTCGCTTAACACCCAAAGAGTTCTCGCTCTTAGAGCTGTTGTTACGAAACGGGCGGCGTGTCCTTAGCCGCAGTGTGATGATTGAGCATGTCTGGTCATTGGAATCTCCTCCGGAAGAGCATACGGTAAAAGTGCATATCCGAGGTCTGCGGCAAAAGTTAAAAGCAGCAGGTGCTTCTGCCAGCCTGATCGAAACCGTTCATAGCATGGGCTATCGGCTCAACTAGCGAATCTTAATTTCACAGAAAATCCTACAGAGGACCTGTTCAAAATCTAATTGCGGTAGCGAAGCCGCCATGTATTGCAACAGATGAAGGATGGGCGATCGTAAGCATCGACTCAGTGATGCAGTCTTGGTAGGCAGTACTCACGGCATACTTAACAGTGCCTTACAAAACTAAAAGAAAAGAAACGATTCTGTAACGGTATAACTCACTATCTCATAAGTTTGAAAGAGAGATAATCCAACGATGAGACATGCAGTTTACCGATATAACAGAAGCATGTCGGTAAATTGTTATACCTGTGGTGGTGTATGCGGTCTACTAACCCTAGCGTATATGAGTTTCCTTTTGGGAAAGCGGTTGTCAACACTCAGCCACTTACGGCTTCGAGTCAAACGAGACTGGGCAAAGTCATGGCCCTGATGGGGGCCAATCCTGACGCTAGCTGTATCCTGGGCATGTATCGTAAGAAGATCGTAGGGATTGCGACTCGCCGAGACCTGCTGCAAACGCTGGCGACCGACACTGACTGGGCCGGGCTGCGGCTCTCGAAGGTGATGACGCGCGCTGTGATTACAGTATCAATCACCGAACCCAAAACGCTCACAGCACTGCTAGAACAGTTTGAACAGCATCGAATTAGCCATCTGCCAGTTGTAGATGACCAGTCGCGCCTAGTCGGACTCATTGAGCAAAAGCAGCTGTTGCAAATTTTGCACACCCAGCACGAACAGTCCCAACTACACTTACAGCATCAGCGCACACAGCTGTTAGCAGAAATTACACTCAAGATTCGGCAGTCGCTGCAGCTCAAAGAGATTTTGCAAACGACGGTCGATGAGGTTAAGCGCTTACTCAATGCCGATCGGGTGTTGATTTATCAGGTATTTCCTGACGGTACCGGGAAAACCATCAGCGAAGCCGTGACCCATCCCTATCCATCGATTTTGAACATCCCTTTTCCAGAAGAGGTATTTCCAGAAGACTATCAGGCGCTTTATGCCAAAGGCCGCGTGCAGGCAGTGACGGATGTTCGTCAGCCTGAATCAGGGCTGTCTGATTGTTTGGTGGAGTTTGTTGAACAGTGGCAGGTGAAATCTAAGCTGATTGTGCCGATTGTGCAACCGATGACTCCGTCGGTGGGTACGGCACCCCTGAGCAAGCAGCTGTGGGGGCTGTTGATTGCTCACCAGTGTAGTCATCCGCGTCGGTGGTCTGAGTTTGAGCTGGACCTGATGCAGCAGCTGGCCGGTCAAATTAGCTTGGCACTCTCCCAAGGCCAGCTGCTGGAGTATTTAGAAGACCGCGTTGAGCTACGCACAGCAGAATTGACTCAGGCAAACGATGCCTTGCAGCGAGAGATCAAAGAACGCCAGCTAGTAGATGCTGCCCTGCGACAGAGTGAAGCGCAGCTACGACTGATTACTAATAATTTGCCGGTGCTAATCGCCTATGTCGATCGCCATCAGTGCTACCAGTTCAACAATCAGGTGTACAAACATTGGCTAGATCAGCGGCCAGAGGTGATTACAGGTCACCCCATGATCTCTGTGATGGGCAGTGCCTATTACCAAAAAGTTAAAGGGTATGTGGATACAGCGTTAGCGGGTGAGGTGGTGAGCTATGAGAGTGAGCTGACGTTTAAAGACGGGCGATCGCACGCCGTAAACGTCACCTATGTTCCCCACCTTGAATCGGGCCGTAAGGCTAACAGAAACAACAAAAAACAGGTGAAAGGCTTTTTTGCACTGACGACTGATATTAGCGATCGCAAAGCCATAGAACGGATGAAAGATGAGTTCATTGCGGTTGTCAGTCACGAACTGCGAACCCCTCTCACCTCCATCCACACCTCACTCAAACTGCTGGCCACAGGTCGCCTGGGCGAACTCTCTGACGACGGTAAGCAAATGCTAGAGGTCGCCGATGAAAACACCGACCGACTGGTGCGTCTGGTAAACAACGTGCTGGACCTACAGCGCATAGAATCTGGTGAGGTCACGATGGATACCTATGCCTGTGATGCAGCCCAGCTGCTAGAGCAAGCCGCCGAAGCAATGCAAACCTTGGCTCAGCAGCATGACATCAAGATTCAGACCCAGTCCGTTTCACTGTCGCTTTGGGTCGATCCAGACTACATCATTCGCACGCTGACGAATTTGATCGGCAATGCCATCAAGTTTTCAGACCCTCATACGCTCATTCATCTCAGCGTAGAACCCTACATAGAAACAAAGCAGATAGAGAAAAAGCAGATGAAAACACACCATAAAACACTCACGAAACCTACCTACAAACAGGCACTTTTCTGCGTGCAGGACCACGGTCAGGGCATCCCTGCTAACAAGCTACCTGTCATCTTTGAACGATTCCAACAGGTTGATTCTTCAGACTCTCGCGAAAAAGGAGGTACTGGATTGGGCTTAACCATTTGTCGGAAAATTGTTGAACAGCATGGCGGCAAGATTTGGGCCGAAAGCCAGCTCGGTCAAGGCAGCCGCTTTTACTTCACGGTCCCGCTCAAGGGTAGTTCAGCATCCATCAACTCAGGTTAAACCCTGTTTCTGTCCGAAGCCAGGTCTTCTCAATTGCTTTTTTCTCAGCTTATTCTTTTGACCTATCTTTTAGCCAATTTTTTCTCAGCTCTTATGCTGAAATCGCCCTATGTCAGTCAAAAATGTTTTGATTATTGACGATGAAGTCTCCATCCAAAAAGTGGTGGCCATCAGCCTCAAAATGGAGGCCGACTGGTCTGTAATTACCGCCTCCTCTGGCAAGGAAGGGATTCTTCAGGCCGAACGCCACCAACCTGATGTGATTTTGCTAGATGTGATGATGCCAGAGCTAGATGGCATCGCCACGTTTGAAGCCCTACGAGAAAATCCGGTCACGCAGCCGATTCCGGTCGTGCTACTGACGGCCAAAACGCGCGCAGCTGACAAGCAGCTATTTCAGAAACTGGGCGTAGCGGGTGTCATTACCAAACCGTTTCCCCCACTGGCCCTCGCCAGCGAAATTGCCAAGCTAGTTGAGTGGTCATGAGAGTATTACTGATAGATGACGACAGCGCCCTGAGCACATTACTCATTCAGCAGCTGAGCGAGCAGAACTATGTGGTTGATCGCGTCGCCGATGGCGAAACGGGCTGGGCCTATGCCACTACGTTCGAATATGACTTGGTGATATTGGACTGGGTGCTCCCTCAGCTCAGTGGCGTTCGCCTTTGCCAACGGCTACGCCAAAAGGGCTATGAGGTGCCTGTATTATTGCTTACCACCAAACACCAACAGACTGACAAAATTCAGGGGCTAGAAGCGGGCGCAGATGACTATGTTGTTAAGCCTTTTGATATGGCAGAGCTGCTGGTCCGCATTCGGGTGCTGTTGCGGCGATCGCACGCTGAAACAGAATCGACACTTCACTGGGGTGACCTTTGCCTGGACCCTGTCAGTTGCCAGGTGACCTATCAGCGTCAGCCCGTCTCCCTCACCGCCAAAGAATATGCCCTGCTAGAGCTATTTTTACACCATACTCACCAAACCTTTAGCGCAACGACCCTACTTGATCGCATTTGGTCTTCTGAAGAGTTTCCCAGTGAAGCTACCGTGCGATCGCACATTCGCGGACTGCGTCAAAAGCTCAAACGCGTCGGCGCAAGTGCTGATGTGATTGAAACCGTTTATGGATTGGGCTATCGGCTCAAGGCGCCCGCCAACGGAAATTTGCAGCCAGGAGAACGAGAACAGGATAGCTCCAGCCATCGCAAAGCTCACTATTTGGAAGGGCTGACCCAAGCCTGGAGCGCCCACAAAGGAGAAAGCCTGGAGCGCTGGAACAGCCTGGTGCAGCTAGCCCACTCACTCACGGCCCACGAATCCCATCAGCTGCTAGCTGAGCACACTACGCTGTCACCCCGCAGCCTCAGCGAACAGCAAAAAACCCAAGCCCAACAAATCGCTCACAGCCTGGCGGGCACATTGGGCACGTTTGGGCTCATGGAAGGCTACCGATTAGCCCTGCAAATAGAAGACCTGTTACTCCAGTCAGGGGCCGCCTTGTCTCCTTCGCAAATCACTCAGTTTCACACCCTGGTGACCACCTTAGGCCACGCCTTAGATGAGTCACCTAAGCTGGTTTGCCCGGTCGAGAATGCACCCCAGGCCCTGTCCCTACTGATTGTAGATGTCAACAACATGCCCTACATTCAGCAGCTGATGGCGTTGGCCGTCGCCAAAGGATTAGAGACTAACGTCGTCGCCTCGATTGAAGCTGCCACCGAGGCGCTGTCGCTAGGCTCACCGCTGGGCACGGCCCCAGAACTCCTGGCCCAGCCGCCAGAACTGGTGCTGATTAATCTGGTCGCCAGCGAGACGAACGCGGTGCTAGACGAACCCATTTTACAAAGGCTATTGCAGTTTATTGAACAACTCACTCAGCGCTGGCCGCAATTGCCAGTGGTCGTGATTACGCCGCAGGCAGACTTTGGCAATCGGCTGGACCTGGTACGACGCGGGGGCGCGATCATTTTGGAGTATCCGGTTGTGCCCGCAGATGTGCTAGACCTGGTGGGTCAATCCACCCATCTCAATCACCGAGCGAGCAAAATTATGATTGTGGATGATGATGCCCATTATTTGAAACAGGCGATTCAGCTGTTACATCCCTGGGCTTTTCAAATTACGCCGCTGACGAATCCGCAGCGATTTTGGACACTGTTCAATCAGGTATGTCCTGATTTGGTGATTCTAGATATAGAAATGCCACATATCAATGGCTTTGAGCTATGTCAGGTGCTTCGTAGCCATGCCCAGTGGCAGCAGCTACCGATTGTGTTTGTGAGTGTGCATGGTGACCAGGCCAGGCAAGATCGCGCCTTTGCCCTCGGCGCAGATGACTATATTACCAAGCCAATTCAGGGCAAGTCTTTGGCCTGCCGACTGCTGAACAGGTTAAAGCGGTCATCGCAGCAGGCCAGCACCGCGTAACAGCACTGCATAACAGCACCTCAAGCACCTAACAAGCGGCCTTAAAAGTCAAAGACATTAAAAACGTTACAGCCTCTCTGCACATCGTTTGCACAAGCAATAAGCCAAGGTGACCCTATAAACACCTTTCTTCAGGTCACCCCCATGGCACGAGCGCGCACATCCACTAAACAGTCACCCACCAAAAAAGAGACCGTCGAAAAAGAGGCCACAAGCCTAAAACAGTCTCTGCAGCACCAGCAGCATCCCCTGATCAATCGATTAGCTGAGCTGATTAAAAGTATCTGGCAAAGCCAGCTGATGATTTTTCCCTACAACACGCCCACAGACCTGGGCTATGTCGAAGGCAGCCTGGAAGGAGAACAGCTAACGATTGAAAATACTTGCTATCAAACCTTTCAGTTTCGCAAGCTGCATTTGGAACTGGCAAAAGTTGGCAAACATCTAGATATTTTGCACTGTGTGATGTTTCCGCACCCTTGTTATGACTTGCCCATCTTTGGCGTCGATATTGTTGCGGCTCGTGGCATCATTACAGCGGCCATTGTCGATCTATCACCCGTCTCGAGCGATCGCAGCTTTCCGGCTGGCTACGACGAGGTCTTAAGCAAAGCACCCGCCTATGACTTTACCCATGCCCGCGACCTGCCAGAGTGGGGCAGTATTTTCTCAGACTATTGCTTGTTTGTGAGCCCGAAAAGCCCAGAGGAAGAGAGAGCTTTCCTGAACCAGGCCATTCAGTACTTGTCTCTGCACTGTCAGTTGGCCTGTGAAGCGATCGCCCTCGACACCCCCGAGGACAGATCGCGGATCCTGGCCGGGCAGCGACACTATTGCTTACAGCAACAGAAAAATGACAAAACCAGACGCATCCTAGAGCGGGCTTTTGACAAAGAATGGGCGCAACGGTACTTGCAAACTATGCTGTTTGACACGGCTCCAGACGTCGAAGCAGCAGGCATTCCATCCAACATTTAATCGAGAAACTGTAACGCAATACGAAGTTTCTTGAAGGGCAGTGAAGTTCACACTTAATGTTTTAAACGCTTTACTGAGAAGGTTTCAGCGATTGTAACTAGTTAGATACAATGCCGTGCACAAAATCTGCACAGGCGAATTGATTAAATGAAGTTACTGGTTCGAGGCACCTAGGGCCTGAACGTTTAAGCCGTTAGGATTTTTGTTCTTTTTTAAAACTCAGCAGGTAAAAGAGAAGTGGCTCTGGAAATAGCTCTGGAAATGGCTCTGGCCATTCGCCAAGAGCGGTAGGGGTCCTTACCTTTTACATAACTGCCGGGGCAAGTGATGTTCTGATTTGTTCGGTTGTTAGTCATTGTGGAGACGGGCTCTCTTCAATCACTAAGAGCCCCGCATTATACAGCACGCCTTTGAACAGGCTTAAGAACATGCTCAAGGGCAAAAGACAACTGTTCGAGCCAGGATTCAAGACCGTTCCATTTGTGAGTTCGAAACTTAGGAGATTGGTTTCACATGTTTGATGCTTTTACAAAAGTGATTTCCCAGGCCGATGCACGAGGCGAGTATATTGGCGACGGCACCATTGATGCCCTCAATGCGCTAGTGGCTGATGGGAACAAGCGCATTGACGCAGTTAACCGGATTACGAGCAGTTCTTCTAGCATTGTTGCCAATGCGGCGCGGGCCTTGTTTGCTGAGCAACCCCAACTGATTTCGCCAGGGGGAAATGCCTACACCAGCCGTCGAATGGCAGCTTGCCTACGCGACATGGAAATCATTTTACGCTACGTTACCTACGCTGTTTTTTCAGGCGATGGTAGCGTCCTAGATGATCGTTGCCTCAACGGACTACGCGAGACTTATGTTGCACTCGGGACGCCGGGTGCTTCTGTTGCGGCTGGCGTAGAGAAAATGAAAGAAGCGGCGATCGCGATCGCTAACGACCGCGCCGGGATCACACAAGGTGACTGTAGCTCCCTGATGGCCGAAATTAGCAGCTACTTTGACCGAGCAGCATCTGCAGTTAGCTAAGCCTAGCGTCAGATTCCTGTTCTTCTAGTACATCTTTTTCCGTACATCCTTTAAAGCAAACATCCCTAACATTAAGAGAGATCTTCCACAATGAAAACTCCCATGACTGAAGCGGTTGCCGCTGCTGATTCCCAAGGCCGTTTCCTCAGTAGCTCGGAGCTACAGGTTGCCTTTGGTCGTTTTCGTCAGGCGCAGGCAGGCCTATCTGCCGCTCAATCATTGACCAAGAATGCAAGTTCACTGGTTGATGGCGCAGCGCAGGCTGTTTATACCAAGTTTCCCTACACCACCCAAATGCAGGGCGACAACTACGCATCGACACCTACCGGTAAAGCCAAGTGTGCTCGTGACATTGGCTACTATCTGCGGATGGTGACTTATTGCCTCATTGCGGGGGGGACAGGTCCTATGGATGAGTATTTAATCTCGGGCATTAGCGAGATCAACAGTACTTTTGACCTGTCACCTAGCTGGTATATAGAAGCGCTAAAGCATATCAAAGCGAATCATGGTTTGAGTGGTGATGCGGCCTCTGAAGCCAATTCATACATCGACTATGCAATCAACACTTTGAGCTAAGGCTCAAGCGCCTGCTTAGGTACGCAGATTAAGTAACTTCCAATTTCCCAGCTTCCTGAAGGCCCTCACCCCAACCCTCTCCCAAGTTTGGGAGAGGGAGCCGGACTCCGGTCCCCCTTCTCCCAAACTTGGGAGAAGGGGTTAGGGGATGAGGGCGACAAGAAGTATGCAAATAGCCAAGTTATTTAATTCTCTGTCCTAAGCAATCTAATTGCTATATCCAAAGCACCTGCTTTTTCTGTTCAATTGACTGTTTGATTGATAACTGTTTAACAAACGCTTCAGCTTCGAGGATTCCAGGATGACGAGTGAAACTTCAGCCAGACTGTTAGGATTTGAGTCAGCCCAGTCAGCACCGGTTGAGCTGCGAACCAACGCTTCTGATGCAGATATCGGAAGCCTCATTTGGGCCGCTTATCGACAGGTGTTTGGCAATGATCATGTGATGAACGCAGAGCGTCTTATCAGCAGTGAATCATTGTTCAAGCAGGGCGTCCTTCGAGTTTGTGACTTTGTTCGGGCCTTGGCACTCTCTGAGCTATACAAAGAAAAATTCTTTTACAGCACCTCCCATGTGCGCTTTATTGAGCTCAACTTTAAGCATTTGCTGGGCCGCGCACCCTACGATGAACAAGAGATTTCTGACCATGTCAATCTCTATATTCAACAGGGCTATGAGGCTGAGATTAACAGCTATTTTGACTCGTTGGAATATCAGGAAAACTTTGGTGAACATGTGGTGCCTTACTATCGAGGCTTTGCCACCCAACGCCGCCAAAAAACGGTTGGGTTTGGCCGCATGTTTCAGCTGTATCGCGGCGCGGCAAGTAGCGATCGCGCCCACGTCAATCATCAAAAAGGGCTGCTCACAACAGAACTCGCTCGCAATTCAGCTAGCCCAGTAAGAGCCTCGACCATGGGCAAAGAACTCCAGGGCGTCACTGGCGGCAAACGCGAGCAGCTGTATCGCGTTCGCGTCTCGCAGTCGGCCAGTAGACGTACGCCACAGGTTCGCCTGGGCATGCAGGAATACCTGGTCACCTACGAACAGCTAACGCCCACTTTGCAGCGAATGAATCGTCGGGGTAGCCGCATTGTCAATATTACACCCGCTTGAATAAAGCTAACAATCTCCCATCGGAATGCGAGCCGTTCAAAAATCTCTACTCACCCTTCTCATTACCCTGAGGTGTCAAGCATGTTAGGACAAGAATTCACCAGTGGCGTGTCTGAATCAAATAGACGAATCTTCGTTTATGAGGTCGCTGGCCTCAGCCAAAACGAAAGAACAACGCTTTCCCAAACCCCTATTCGCACCAGTGGCAATCAATTTTTTCAAGTTCCCTACAGCCGCATGAATCAGGAAATGCAGCGAATTCTGGCACTAGGTGGGCAGATTGTCAGTATTCAACCGTTAAGCACAGCGAATGCGACAGCGGCAGCTTCTAAAGCAGCTTCAAGAAAAAAAGTGTCAGAAAAAAAGGTGTCGAAGAAAAAGGCATCAGAAGAAGCGATATCAGAAAAAGAGTCATAAAGCTCGACTACCTGAGTGAGACTGCAACATCATGCAGTTTCGCTCACTCA
The DNA here is from genome assembly GCA_038531675.1 of Cyanobacteria bacterium J06581_3. Lineage (GTDB taxonomy): Bacteria > Cyanobacteriota > Cyanobacteriia > Phormidesmidales > Phormidesmidaceae > Phormidesmis. Next base: position 88,231 of record JBCBBK010000013.1, on the reverse strand, counting down.
ACTTTGCCCAACCGATTGGTCAACAGTTGTTTCCTAAGTGTTCGATTGAACAACGACTGCAATAATCGTTGACCGATCGCCCAGAATTTTTAATAGGAGATTGATTCAATGTTAGATGTCTTTACCAAGGTTGTTACCCAGTCTGATAAGCAGGGTCAGCTGGTTAGCAATTCTCAAATCGATGCCTTGTTGGCAACGGTTCAAGAGGGTGCCAAGCGCACAGATGTGGTCAACCGCATTAGCAGTAATTCTTCTGCTATTGTCACCAATGCGGCTCGGGCCTTGTTTGCCGAACAGCCTCAGCTGGTGGCACCTGGTGGTAATGCGTACACCAGTCGTCGGGTCTCTGCCTGCCTGCGTGATATGGATATCATCTTACGCTATGTCACCTATGCCATTTTCTTAGGCGATGCCAGTGTGCTAGATGATCGCTGCTTGAACGGTCTGCGTGAGACGTATGTGGCCTTAGGTGTACCGGGGACTTCTGTCGCCAACGGCGTTAACAAGATGAAGGAAGCTGCGATCGCCCTTGCGAATGATCGCACCAACATCACACAAGGAGATTGCAGCTCCTTAATTTCTGAACTCTCTGGTTACTTTGATCGCGCTGCCGCTGCGGTTAGCTAAGCGCCGCTGACATTAGCCGCTGACATTAACCAGTTCTCTGAAGTCTTTTAAAAAATTCAGAAAACACCCTCCAAGGCCTCCAAAAACCATCTATAGACACACTCAGGAGAGAATATTCCAATGAAAACGCAATTAACTGAAGCAGTTGTCGCTGCTGATTCTCAAGGCCGCTACCTGGGCAACACCGAACTACAAGCCGCCTTTGGTCGTCTGCGCCTAGCGGCAGCCGATTTGGAAGCCGCCAAGGCACTCGGGGCAAAAGCCGACCAGCTCGCCAGCGGCGCGGCCAGTGCGGTTTATCAGAAGTATCCTTACACCACGAAAATGCAAGGCAACAACTATGCCTCTGATGAGCGGGGGAAGGCCAAGTGCCTGCGCGATATTGGCTACTACCTACGCATGGTGCAGTACTGCCTAATTGCAGGCGGTACCGGACCGGCGGACGAGTTTTTATTAGCTGGTTTGTCAGAGATGCACAGCAGCTTTGAACTGGTGCCTGGCTGGTATGCAGAAGCGCTCAAGTATATCAAAGCGAACCACGGTTTGTCGGGTGACCCGGCGCTAGAAGCCAACTCTTACCTCGATTACATTATCAACGCATTGAGTTAGTGCTAGTGCTAGCGTGCGCCTGGAAAAATAACTTATAGGAGAGATAACATGGCTGGACTACAAGAAGCGAGCAGATTTGGGATTCGGCCCTTTGAGGAAACGGAACATGTCGAACTGCGACCTAATTGGACTCAAGACGATGTCCAGTCTGTTATTTCGGCAGCCTATCGGCAGATACTGGGCAACGAGTATCTGATGCAGTCTGAACGGCTTGTAACACAAGAATCACTGCTGGTGCAGGGTGTCATCACGGTAAGAGAGTTTATTCGAGCGATCGCCCTCTCAGATCTATACCGCCAAAAGTTCTTGTATCCCAACTTTCATGTGCGCTTTATAGAACTGAACTTCAAGCACTTTTTAGGCCGCGCGCCCTACAATCAAGCTGAAATTTCTCATCATTTAGATCTGTTTATCGCCAAGGGCTACGACGCTGAGATTGAATCCTATTTGGACTCGGCGGAATATGACGATAGCTTTGGTGATAACACCGTCCCCGCTTATCGAGATTTTCAGGTCGATCATCCTGGCCAACGCGCGGTTGGCTTTAGCCGACTGCTGCAGCTGTATCGCGGCTATGCAAACAGCGATCGCGCCCAGGGAAAAAAGCAGCCTCGCCTCACCTGGGAAATCGCCAGAAACCTGGCCACGCCCATAGCATCCGCGTCTCCCGGTTCTATCTCAGGCGCTTTGGGTGGCGCACGTGGAGACGTTTATCGACTACGAATCGTGGGGTCTGCGGCCAGGTTGCCTGCCAATAGTGCTGTTGTGCGGCAAGCAACGACAGAACTGCTTGTTCCTTATGCTCAGCTAACGACAAAGCTAAAACAGCTGAGCCGGGCTGGCAAGCGGGTGGTGAGTGTAACAGCGGTCTAAGGTTACCGATTGCTAGGCGTGCCGATTGGTATGGCTGGCGTCATTCCAGCTCAAGCACAGTACGAAACTTGCATTACGAAACTATTGATAAGGAGAATTTCAGGTGGCTATTACAACAGCAGCCTCTCGCCTAGGCACATCGGCATTCAGTGATGCCGCCCCGCTAGAACTGCGTCCCAAGGCCAGTCAGGGTGACATTGAAGCGGTTATCCAGGCAGTATATAAACAGGTATTGGGCAATCCTCATCTGCTGAAGTCCGAGCGGTTGGTGATTGCGGAATCTTTGTTGCGCGATCGCAAAATCACCGTGCAGGAGTTCGTCCGCCAAGTTGCTAAGTCAGAACTGTACAGACAAAAGTTTTTCAACAACTGTTTCCAAAGCCGTACCATCGAGCTGAACTACAAGCACCTGCTAGGCCGTGCGCCCTATGCCCAATCAGAAATTACAGCACATCTGAATCTGTATGAATCTGAAGGCTTTGAGGCCGATATTGATTCCTATATTGACTCGCCTGAGTATCAGACCAATTTTGGAGAGAACATTGTTCCTTACTACCTAGATTTGGTCACAACAGGTATTGGTCAGCGCTCGGTGGGGTTCCCGCGTTTGTTGCAGCTGTATCGAGGCTATGCGAGTAGCGATCGCGCTCAGCTCACGGGGAACGCCCCTCGACTGGTCAAAGATCTCGCTCGCAATACGGCCTCAGCGGTCGTGTCAGGCAATGGCTTTGCCTATCAAGGAGCAGCCAAGGGCGAGCCGCTATCGAGCACCTTCGGCGGGTCAAAAGCTTTTGGCTCTGGGCGGCTCTTCCGGGTGGAAGTCGCAGCCATCAGTAAGCCAGGATTCCCAAAGGTCCGCCGGGTGAATAAAGCGGTCATTATCCCCTACGAAGAGCTCACACCTCACATGCAAAGGGTGCAGCGTCAAGGCGGAAAAATTGCCAGCATTACCCCAATTTAAGGTCTGTATTTCGACAGTCACGTATTGCTAAGTTCAAGTGTTGTTAGGTTTAGGGTTTGTACAACCGTGAGTATTCCTCTATTAGCTTATTCTCCCTCATGTCCCAATCAGCGAGTAGACCCCCTAGGCGCTCGTGATGATGAAACAATCCAGTATTCAGCAGATGATCAGTTTTCTCCACAAGACATGGGGAACCTGATTAACGCGGCCTATCGACAGATTTTCTTTCATGCCTTTAAGTGGGACCGGGAAACGGTTCTAGAGTCTCAGCTACGCATTCGGCAAATTACGGTGCGGGACTTTATTCGCGGGCTACTGCTCTCGAATACCTTTATCGATAGCTTTTACAACAAAAACAGTAACTATCGATTTGTTGAGCACTGCGTCGAAAAAGTGCTGGGACGTCGCGTTTATAATCAGCGAGAGAAGATCGCCTGGTCTGCCGTCGTGATGACCAAAGGCGTCAAAGGATTTGTTGACGAGTTACTGAATAGCGACGAATACATCGAAAACTTTGGCGAAAACACGGTGCCCTACCACCGCAGGCGAATACTGCCTAGCCGCGAAATGGGCGAAATCCCGTTCAACATCACCTCGCCGCGTTATGGGGCCTACCACCGCGCCCAACTCGGATTTCCTCAGTTTATTTGGAAGGAAACGGTCCGTGGTTTCAGACCCTACGATCAGAAGCCAAAAAATGGCGATCCGACCTTATTTACTGATATGGCCAAAAGCATTAACCCCAGAGCATCGGTCGCATCACCTACCAATCTTGACAAACTCGATTTTGAAAAGACAGTGCCTTACCGTCATTAGGTCGCTGGCGCGTTAAACAGTTAATTCTAAGATTGTCGCTAACGGCTGATTGCGTAAAGACGCCCGAATTGCGACATTAGCGAAACAGCACAGTAGTCAAGCTCCGGAAGAGCCCTTTGCTACTGTGCTTTTCGCTGTTCATTCCGTTTTTTGGCCTTGAGGCCTGTTGCAACAGCTTGGATACGATGTCTATTTGAAAACAGCTCCTTTTAGCGCATCGTCGGAGTATACGTGGAAAGTAAGGCCGGGCTCTAAACAGGTGACGCGATGAATGCAGTTGTCGTAGCAATGGGAGTCTCCAGAGAACCAGGTAGATTCGGCAGGTGTGAGCCGCTGAACTTCCTTAGTTTGCAGGTCACCAGTCGCTAATTGATCGAACAGCTCTATTTCAAATGCGCCGCTCATGACGTGGTAAAAAGAGAATTTGGGATGACCGTGAATAGAGGTTTTTGACTGTTCGTCCCAGCGCATAACTAGGGCTTCGAACAGGGAGCCAGTAGGAGTCGGTCCGTTCGAGAATTCTTTGCCAATGTAGGTGCGTGTGTAGGTGCCAGGATCAAAAGGGAGATAAGAGAATGTGGGGAGGATACAATCGCTGAGCTGGCTGTGTAGCCAAGGCCCTAAAGACGCTAGCTGAGAGCCATGAGCTGGGCAATCACGGTAGTAAAGTAATCGATCGAATAAATCGCTTAGATCTACTTTTTCTTTCTGTTTCGGACTAATAGTTTGCATCAGATACCCTGTGCTTACGACGGTTGAGTAGAAGCGTTGATAATATTTTGTTGTTTGTCTTTAGCGCCATGCTGTAGGACGAAAATCTGCGAGATTAAAAGCTGTTTGAAGTCGAGAGCGTTGAAAACTATCAGACGGGGTTGTCTAGCTCTTGACCAATTGCTATTAAAGACTCGAAGAAATATTCAAGATCTTCCGTACGTGTTTGGTTATTGCAAATTATCAGACGGAAGAATACTTTGTCGACATTCTGAGCGTAGTTCACCATAGATAGCCCTCGATCGATCAAACGCTGGCGAATCTCTAGCGTTAGCTCGTTTGCGCTGTAATGTTTGTTCTCAGGAATGTATTGAAAGCAGATATTCAGCGATTCTCTGGGAGCGACTAGCTCTAGCGATTTATGGGCTTTGACGATGGATTCGGCTTTGGCGGCCAGCGTGAAAAAGCGATCAATGAGATTTTCCCAGCCGCGATCGCCCAGATGCTGCCAGGCAAGCCATAGCTTCACCGCATCGACCCGCCGCCCACAGTGCAACGTACTCGGTCCCAAATCAGTCGGGTCTTCTTCCGAATCGTGAAAGATATATTCTGTGCCCTTTGCGGAGAATGTACTCATCATGGCACCACGCTGCTTGACGACCAGCATGGAGCAAATCAGGGTCATGCCCATCATTTTGTGGGCATCCCACACTACAGAGTCGGCTTGGTCTACGCCCTGCATTAGGTGGCGATGGGTGGGGCTGAGGAGGACGCTAGCACCCCAGGCACCGTCTACGTGGAACCAGAGGTTTTCTTTACGGGCGATCGCTGAAATCTCACCTAGCGGGTCATAAGCACCCCGCACGGTTGTCCCTGCCGTCCCTGCGACAAAGAAAGGCTGTGCGCCTTTCTCCCGTGCCTTGGTAATAAGTTTTTCCAGGTCAGCAACATCCATTTTGCCGTCAGCGTCTGCCGCGACTTTCCACAGGTTATCGGAGCCGATGCCCAGCAGCTGCACTGCTTTATCAAATGAGTAGTGAGATTCTTCAGAGACAAAGGCGATGAGCCTCGGCTGCTGGGAGAGGCCTTGTTGCTTGAGCTTAGGGAAGGCGCGGTGGCGGGCGATGGCGATCGCCATCAAATTCCCGTTGCTGCCACCCGTGGTGAACTGCCCTTCTGGATTGTCAAAGCCGATGAGCTCACCAGCTTTTGCAATCAGCGTTTTCTCGATGAGGGTCGCTACGGGTGCGACCTCATGGGTATACATAGAGGTGTTGGTCGCGCTGGTGAGCACATCGCCCATAAAGCAGGCGGCATTGAATCCGCCCCACAGCTGATTGAAGTAGGCAGGGTGGGCTGTTTTTACTGCGTGGGACAAGTAGCTGGCAATGTCTTCGTTTAATGCTTTTAGCGGCTTGCCCTCGGTGGGTAGCGCTAGCGGGAGTTTTTGCCGTAATACGGCTGGGCTAAGTGGATTAGTGCCCTCCCCGTGAAAGGGCGCTCTCATTGTCTTTTGGCTAGTTGAGTCTTGGAAAAATTGTTCGAGCTGCTGGAGCAGATTGAGATAATCGGAAGTTTGAAACATATAAAAAGCTTAGTCGTTATCCACCCATTTCGCATTTTCGAGCATAGCAAACGGGCGATCGCTCAAATCTTGCTAGCGAGAGTGCAGAAGATTCAAAATACGATAGCGCTATGCAAATCTAATCACGCTTTTCATTCACTCACCCACCCGATTTATAGAAAGAATAGTCGAAGCGATATAATGCATCTGGAGGGAGAAAATCTATGCCGAAAACATTAACGATTGAGCTACCAGACAATCTACAGGAGCATCTCGGACTACCGATAGATGCTCCAGATGACTCTATAAAAGATCTTATTCTCAAGAATCTAAACACATTGGCTACGTTGATAGGAGCACTTCACAATACAGATCCTATTCTCAGAGCTCAAGCCGCAATTAAGCTGGGCAATATGCAGGCAGAGAATGCTGTTGATGTGCTGGCACAGTCACTACAGGATGAGAACCTTATTGTTCGGAGCAGCGTAACAGAAGCCCTTAGGAAGATCGGGACGGATAAGGCGATCACACTACTTGCTCAACACAATTCAGAAAAGTCGTATGATTCAGAAACAGACTTGGACTATGAGCCGCTTCTAAGCCTGGCTGGAACGCTAGACATCGGCACAACTGACTTAGGTGAAAATCACGACAAGTATATCGCTGAAGCATTAGAGCGAGAGCTACGTCCTGATGACTAGCCTATTTGTAGATACTAGTGGCTGGGCTAGTGTGTTTATTCCGACAGAAACTCATCACGCACAAGCTACTGCCTACATACACAGTGCTCAGAAAAGCAGGCAAATACTGATTACAACAAATTACATAATCTCTGAGCTAGTCGCACTTTTGGGTAGCCGCTACCGAGTACCGCGTACAAAAATATTCCAATATATTGACGGTATTAAAAATACTCCCTTAACTCAGGTTGCACACATTGCTACGGAAACCGATTCTGAAGCATGGAAGCTTTGCAAAAGTAGACCAGATAAAGCTTGGTCTTTGGTAGATTCCAGCTCGTTTATTGTCATGAATCGGCTCTCTATTTCGGCGGCATTAACGACGGACAAACATTTTGAACAAGCCGGCTTTGTTCGATTGCTAAAGTAACTTCTATTCTCCAGTTGGTCACCTTTCAACGAGTACGAAAAAAGAGAGATGCACCTGTCTGTATCTCTCTTTTTCATATTTTCTAGATTTACTACTTCACCAGAGATACAGCAGAATAAAGAGAATAATCCAAATGACGTCGACGAAGTGCCAGTAGAGTTCTACGGCTTCGATGCCGAAGTGGTTTTCGCTGGAGTAGTGTTGTGGGTCGCGGTTGCGCCAGAGGACGGCGAGCATTAGCAACAGACCAACGAAGACGTGGAGGCCGTGGAAGCCAGTGAGGACGTAGAAGGTGCTGGCGAAGAGATTTTCTCTGAGACCGAATTCCAGGTTGGCGTACTCGTAGCCTTGGCCGAGTAAGAAAATTGCGCCCATGATCGCCGTTAGGCCAAACCAGGTGAGAACACCTTTGGAGTCGTTTTGCTTGGCGGCGGTGTCGGCCTTATGAATAACAAAGCTACTGGAGATGAGAATGAGCGAGTTGATGCCGGGGAGCAAAATCTCTAGCTCGGGGGTACCTGCGGGGGGCCATTCTGCGGCAACCAGTCGGAAGGTGATGTAGGCGACGAATAGGCCCATGAACAACATGCTCTCGGCGCAAAGGAACACCAAGATGCCGAACATCCGATGGTCTGGATGTTCTTCGTGGTGGCTATGGGCCTCTTCTTGGGCGAGGTTGAGGGTAGCTTCGGTGGTGGTGTTGATGGATCCTTGCATGGGTTAAGAAGAGAGGATGTGCTTGGAGAGACGTGACTTCGACTCCGCTCAGCCACCGGGCTGGGGCGATAGTTTTTGCTTTCGGAAAGATTTCGGGGGAACGGGGCTCCCGAGGGCTGAGCGGAGTCAAAGTCCGGTATGTTCGCTCAGCCGTTTATGTTAGGCAGTCGGTGCGGGGACTGCGTGGGCGTAGAGTTCTTCGGGGTCTTCTTCGGCGATGTAGCCTAGGCCATAGTCGTAGGGGCCAGTCGTCAAAACAGGCAGTTCCTCGAAGTTTTCGATGTGGGGTGGGGAAAGGGTTTGCCACTCCAGGGTTAGGGCGCGCCAAGGGTTTGCGGGTGCCTTGGGTCCGTAGCGCCAGCTCCAGGCCGCGTTGATGAGGAAGGGAACGGTGGAGACGGCCATGATGTAAGCACCGATGGTAGCCAACACGTTGAGGTCAGTGAACTGAGGATCGTAGAGGGCGATGCGGCGGTTCATACCCATCAGGCCAAGTTCGTGCATGGGCATGAAGGTGAGGTTCATGCCGACGAAGGTGAGGACAAAGTGGATTTTGCCCCAGAATTCGTTCATCATGCGGCCCGTCATTTTAGGGAACCAGTGGTACACGGCCATGTAAATGCCGAAGACGGATGCGCCAAACAATACGTAGTGGAAGTGAGCGACCACAAAGTAGGTGTCGTGCACGTGAATGTCGAAGGGCACTGCCGCAAGCATGACGCCGCTGATGCCACCAATCAGGAACAAGGTGATAAAGCCAAGGGCGAATAGCATAGCGCTGGTGTAGGCGATTTTGCCTTGCCAGAGGGTGGCGACCCAGCCAAACACTTTAATGCCGGTGGGTACCGCGATCACCATGGTGGTGATCATGAAGAACATCCGCAGCCATGGGGGGGTGCCACTGGTGAACATGTGGTGTGCCCACACAATCAGGCCCAGGAAACTAATGACGATAGAGGAATAGGCGATCGCCCGATAGCCAAAGATCGGCTTACGCGCATGCACCGAAATTACATCACTAATCGCCCCAAACAGCGGCAACACAAAGATATAAACCGCCGGGTGAGAATAGAACCAGAACATATGCTGGTAAACCACTGGATTACCGCCGCCCGTGGGATTGAAGAACGCTGTGCCTGCCAACAAATCGAACGCCAACAGAATCAACGCACCCGCCAACACTGGCGTACTGATCAAAATCAGCAAAGACGTCGCAATCATCGCCCAGCAAAACAAAGGCATCTTAGTCAGCGGCATACTCGGAATCCGCATTTTCAGGATGGTGACCAAAAAGTTCAGGCCCCCTAAAATCGACGCCGTTCCACCCACCAAAATACTCATAATCCAAATGCCCTCACCAATTGCACCTGTGGTCAGGCTCAATGGCGGGTAGGAGGTCCAGCCAGCAGAAGGCGCTTCGATAAAGAAGCTGCCAATCAGCATCAGACCAGAAGGCGGGATCATCCAAAAAGCGATCGCATTCAACCGAGGAAAGGCCATATCCCGCGCGCCAATCATCAGCGGAATCAAATAGTTCGCCAGGCCCGCGCCTGCAGGCACAATCCACAAAAACAGCATCACCGTGCCGTGCAGCGTCAACAGCTCGTTGTACACATCCGGCGTCACAATATCTGGTGCAGGGGTTGCCAGCTCAGTACGCATCAGCGTCGCCAGCGCCCCGCCAACCATATAAAAGAAGAACGCCGTCACCAAATACTGAATGCCAATGACCTTATGGTCTGTGCAAAACGTAAAGTAGTCCGTCCATTTGCGCTCATTGCCCAAAATCATGGGAGTGTCTTCTGGCGCTGGCGCTTTTGGTTTTGTAGTTGTCGTCATACCCGCCTTGAGTCGTTTTGTCTTGAGAAAAGAAGATTCTGGAAAAGGAACAGAAAAGGGCTAAAAGTTCAGCCTGCCTTAACTAAGCAGCCTTACTAAGCAGCCTTACTGAGTGTGGTGCCCGTGCATCGCAGCGTGATCATGAAGCGTTGCCAAACTCTCTGGGGCAACGGCTAGCTGCAACGGTTCAACAAAAGGTTCTAGATATTCAGCATCGGTGCGATCAGTAGGGGGCGTTGGTAGGCCAGCGATCACCTCACCGTTATCCAGCGCAGCCAATCGCTCAGCTTCCCAAGCCTGATACGCTTCCGGCGAATGCACAATCAGCTGAGTACGCATACCACCGTGGTAAGGGCCACACAGTTCCGCGCACACCACTGGGTAAGTGCCTTCACGCGTCGCATTGATCACCAGCTTCGTCTGCTGACCGGGGATCATATCCTGCTTAATGCGAAACTCAGGCAGCCAAAAAGCGTGAAGCACATCCTGGGCTTCCAAGTTCAAGCGCACCGGCTGTCCCGTAGGAACATGCAGCTCGCCATCCACAATGCCATTGGAATAGTTGAATACAAAGGCGTACTGCAACCCCTTCACATCCACAGAAAGGCCTTCATCGACCGCATCCGGCGATACGCCCAAGCCAGAATCACCGACTAGCTGCTCGCCAACGGGCAATTCTCCCAGCGCAGACGTCGAGTCTCCAGACACGGCGTCAGCTGCATAGGCCACTTCAACAGTTTTGCTGGGGCTACTCATATCATGATTCATCAGCTCCAATCCACCCATGCGGGTGTAGATATCAAAGCTATAGATAGAGATACCAAGAACAACAACCGCCGGGATCGCTGTCCATACAATCTCTAGCGGAATATTACCTTCAAGATGCTCACCATCGCTCTCGTCTCCATCCTTGCGGCGGAAACGAACAGCAGAATACACCAGCGCCCCCTCCACTAGCAGGAACAGACCAAAGCCGATAGTCATCATCACGTTAAACAACCCATCTACGAGCTCCGCTTCATCAGAGGCGGCAACTGGCAGCAGCCCATGATTTTGGCCATACCAAAGGCTAGCCAAAGTCACAAAGATGCCGATGAGAAGGGTAACGATAGAACCTGGAATTTTCACAGTGCACATGCAGATCTACATCGATCTGTTCTGGAATGGCCAACAAATGTCTATGGAGCGGCTAACTGCGGCTAACTATGGAGCGGCTAATAAATATCTAGACAAAATATCTATATAGAGTGAAAAGCAGCGCTATCTTTTTCATTCTTTTTGAATATTGGGAATCTGCGCCACTGCCCTAACAAAGGTAGCGTTCTTTTTGGCAATGTGAACGCTTTTTTCAACGTTGCTTAACGCTTTAATCTTTTCTCAAGGATTAATATCCTCAAACGATTAAGAGAACCTGTAAAAAGACAGCTGAGATTTGTTACAACACATTGCCATTCTCATCATATACCGTCGCTAATTACGGAGATTGCACGTAACAATAATCATCTGAAATCATCTGAGACACCGGATACTTACAGAGATTCGTATGAGTACGAAAGCAATTACAAAAGATCTCTCCTAGCGTTCGAACATCACATCTCATAAAAGGGAAACCACTCGCCATCACAGGGATAGCAGCCACAAAGCAGTTTCAAAAGAAGCCTCTAGGGAAGTGGGTGCAAAGCCGTAGGAACACATCGCAGAAGAGAAATGCATTAAGCAAAGTTAATGTTTAAACACACTTCAAGCGCAATCCTAAAATAAAAAGTCTACCATCGGAGAATATTGTGAATAGCGCGTTATATTCTTCGAGGGTAGGAGGCGTTATCTGCTTATATCAAGAAAAGTAAAGATGCCGACATAGCTCATAAAAGTAGCGCTCGAAACAATAGCAACGCAGAGCTTAGAAAGTTGTTGAATTCCTTCGCTGAGTCGCTTCTTTTATCATCGCTCCCATAACCATCTAAATCTTCTATGGCCAATTCCAGCTTTCCGAATTCTGTTCGCCCAAGCAAGACAGCCAAGCAAAGCAAAATAGCCACTAGCTCAAAGTCCGCCTCACAGTCATCAGAGCCCACCGCTCAAGCCTTTATCCGTCGATGGGTTTGGAAGATGGCCTTTGCGACCCTAGCACTGATGGCTGTCGGAAGCGCCACGCGGGTCATGAACGCGGGACTCGCCTGCCCTGATTGGCCTTTGTGCTATGGGCAGCTCGTCCCCACTGCGCAGATGAATCTACAGGTATTTTTGGAATGGTTCCACCGGATGGACGCCTCGTTGATTGGGCTGATGGCCATTGGCTTGGTAGGGCTGAGCGTGTGGTATCGCAAAGTACTGCCAGGCTGGATGCCCTGGGCAGCGACGGTAGCTCTGTTTCTGATTGTGGTGCAGGGCGTTTTGGGCGGACTCACTGTGATGGAACTACTGCGGTTCGATATTGTGACGGCCCATCTGGGAACGGCGCTGATTTTCTTTTGTACCTTGTTGGCGATCGCTCTCTCCCTCCTCCCCTATCAACCCACTGGTAATGCTGGCAAACTGCCCTGGCTCGGCCTCATTGCCACTGTACTGGTGTACACCCAAAGCATCCTCGGCGGGCTGGTTGCCTCCCGCTGGGCCGCCCATCAATGCTTTGGTGGAATCGCGCTTTGCAACGTTATGAACATGCATATCGCCGGGGTTGTTCCACCGACAGCGGCAGTCGCCCTGTTGGTATTCAGCGTATGGCGTCGCCCCGCACTCAACAAGCACCTACGACTGCTCGCCAACAGTGCTGGCCTTCTGGTGCTATTACAAATCGCCCTTGGCATCGGCACCCTGAAACTACGGCTACAGGTAGAGCCCTTGACTGTTGGCCATCAAACCATCGGCGCAGCATTGCTCGGCTGCTTGCTCAGCTTTACCGTACTCGCCCTACGCGATCACAGAGCCCAGTCAAAACCACTAACCCATCCTGGCTTACAGCTAGAAACTAGCCTGTAAGCAGCTCGCCAAAACTATTCAAGACGGCTGACTATTTGACCAACGTCTATTTTGACCAACGTCTATCAAAATCCGCCGCCTTCAAGCATCAACACCCTTTTTGAGAGAATTTCGACACTATGCAAACGTCTATTTGGACCGCCAGACACCACGACAACCCGCTACAGGTGGTACGTAGCTACTGGCAGCTCACCAAACCTCGCATTATCCCACTGCTGCTGATAGAAACGGCGGCGGGCATGTGGGTCGCTGGGCAAGGACACGTCGAGCCTCGGTTACTGCTGGTCACGCTGCTCAGCGGCACCCTTGCAGCCGCCTCCGCACAAACTATTAACTGCATATATGATCGCGACATCGACTACGACATGGAGCGCACGCGCAGTCGCCCAATTCCGTCAGGCCGCATTCAGCCTAAAGACGCCCTGATTTTTGCGCTGATTATGGCAGCGATGTCCTTTTTGCTGCTAGCCGGGTTTGCCAATTTGCTGAGCGCGGGACTCGCCATGCTAGGCATCGCGGTCTACATTGGCGTGTACACCTTCTGGCTCAAGAGATCTTCACCGCAGAATATTGTCATTGGGGGCGCAGCAGGGGCCATTCCACCGCTTGTTGGCTGGGCGGCGGTTACAGGAAACTTGCCGCTGGCGGCCTACGTGTTCTTCGCGATTGTATTTGTATGGACGCCGCCTCACTTTTGGGCGTTGGCGATGCTGATTCAAGACGACTATGCCAAGGTAAACGTACCGATGCTGCCAGTCGTCGCTGGGAATAAAGCCACTGCTAGCCAGATCTGGCGCTATACCGTCGGGCTGGTTCCGCTCACGCTGCTAATGACTTACCCGCTTGGTGCATGTGGCGCTGTGTACGCACTGGGCGCAGCCGCATTCGGCACTATTTTCCTCAAAAAAGCCTGGCAGCTTCGCAATCACTACAATGATAAGGATCTTGCTAGGGGCACCTTCAAATACTCTATTTTTTATATGATGCTGCTGTGTGCTGTGATGGTGGTTGATGCGCTGCCGATTACTCGTATGGTTACTGGTGCGATCGCCCAAAACCTCCAACAAATCTGGCAAGCCATCCCCATCGTGGGATAATTCAAGTAACAAAATTCTTATTCCCCCTCCGCCTCCCGGTGGCTGAGCGGAGTCGAACGCCATGCCCCCTGCTGTCCTTGTCGAAAATCTCAAAAAATCCTATGGCACTGTAGAAGCCGTCAAAGACGTTTCCTTTGCCATAGAGCCCGGTGAGATATTTGGCTTACTAGGTCCTAATGGCGCCGGTAAAACCACCACCATTCGCTGCCTGTGCACCCTAACCACACCAGACGCAGGAAACCTAGAACTTAGCGGCATTTCAGTGCTAGACGCCCCCCGCAAAGCCAGACAGCTGCTGGGCTACATCGCTCAAGAAGTTGCCCTCGACAAAGTGCTAACAGGTCAGGAGATGTTGGAATTGCAAGCGGCGATTTATCACATTCCAAAGGCCGAAGCCAGCACTCGCATCGACAAGATGCTGAGTCTGTTAGAAATTACAGATATCGCGGGCAAAAAGACAGGGACCTACTCGGGCGGTCAGAAAAAGAGATTGGATCTGGCAGCAGGCCTGCTGCATCAGCCTGCCGTTTTGGTACTAGATGAGCCGACCGTTGGGCTCGATATTGAAAGTCGCTCAGCGGTCTGGAAATTTCTACGGCAGCTACAGTCAGAAGGCACCACGATTTTGCTCACTAGCCACTATTTAGAAGAGGTGGATGCGCTGGCCGGGCGCGTGGCGATTATTGACCAGGGCAAAGTCATTTCAACCGGGACACCAGCAGCGCTGAAAGCTGAGGTGGGCGGCGATCGCATCACGCTACGTATTCGCGAATTCACCACCGACGACGAAGCCGACAAAGCCCGCCAGCTACTCGCCGATTTGCCCGTCGTGCAAGACGTAATTATCAACAGCGCCCAGGGCAACTCACTCAACCTGGTCGTAGATAAAGGCGGTGAAGCCTTACCCGCTGTACAAGCAGCGCTCAAAGAAGCGAATCTGCCAACCTTTGGCATCGCCCAGTCGCAGCCTAGTCTGGACGATGTGTATTTGGCCGCGACAGGCCGGACGCTGATGGATGCGGAAATGGCCGCTGTAGGAAAGCGCGACCTTAAAAAGGAACGCAAGCAGAGCATGAAGTAAGCTGTAGCACTAAGCTACTGTTCTCTGCGACTGAGAAGTAAAAGACTGTAGGTAATCCAGCAGCGTGTATATGAAGAGCGTCACACCCAGCATCTCCAGCGACTCTTCTATACCGTTGAGTGCAATTATGGTACCTTCGCCGCCGCCAAAGGAAGAGATGTAATAGCCTGTCAGCATTTCCATTCCCAAAATGCCAGACACATATAGACTGCCTGATAGGTAAAACAAACGACGAGTCTTGGGTGGTAAGTGCGCAACGAATCTTCTGTAAAGCAGTGCGATCGCCAACACGACCAAGCTACCCGGAATTACCCAGGCATAGTGAAAAATCCCTGACGTTTCCACATTTGCCGCCAGAAACTCATTCACCCGCTCATGCACCTGTAGCCACTCATCCGCAGCAAAATAGGAGAAGATAAAGCCCAGCATGCGCCAGTGGTTTCTAAAGCGGCCTCCCTTTTTTAGCGAGGTAATTTTCCACAAAATAATGGCAGAGCTAGCGAGCAAAGACGTCGAAAAAGCTGCGCTAATATTTTCTTCTCCATTCAGGTCCAGACGATTCTCCCAAATAGAATCTTTGGGTAAGGCAAACCGGCTCCAAAAGTAAGCAACGACCAGTATGACAATAATGCTGAGCAGGACGCTAGCAACCGTTACGGGAAGGTTGAATCTGTGTGGGGCGATCGCGGAGCACTTCATAAAAAGAAAGAAACTATGTATAATCTGCCACACACATTTTAGGCGTTGGGAACAACAAATGACCACTGTTTGCAGGCTGGCGGTGGAGCGATCGCACAAGACCCACTTCTGCGCTAGCCTGTAGATACCTGAGAAAATAGATACTTGAGAAAATAGATACTTGAGAAAACGACTTAAGAAAACGTCTCCTAGCTTAAGCCCCCCAAAGACCCCTAAATCCTCATGAGTCAGTCTGCTTCTGTTCCGGCATCGGCAAACGCTTCATCTGTGCAAGCGCTAAAGTCCCCCGGCACCAAAGAATTCATTCAAGAAACCAGTGCCCTCACCCGTCGCCTGTTCATTCAGCTTCAGCGCAGGCCAACGACCCTGGTAGCGGGTGTCATCCAGCCGCTAATGTGGCTAATTCTATTCGGCGCGCTCTTTCAAAACGTGCCCAGCGGCCTGTTCGGCGAAAGCCAAAACTATGGCCAGTTTTTAGGGGCAGGCATTATCGTCTTCACGGCCTTTGCCGGTGCGCTCAATGCGGGTCTGCCGGTCATGTTCGACCGGGAGTTTGGCTTTTTGAACCGCCTGCTGGTCGCACCTTTGGCTTCTCGCTTTTCAATTGTGATTGCCTCAGCGCTGTTTATCGCGACCATGAGCCTAGTTCAAACGACAGCAATCGTAGCGTTGAGCGCATTTTTGGGTGCAGGACTGCCCGGCCCAGGAAGTCTGCTGCTCATGACCTTAATTGTGCTGACCCTGGTGTTTGGAGTAACGGCCCTTAGCCTTGGGCTGGCCTTTGCGCTGCCTGGTCATATTGAGCTGCTAGCCGTTATCTTTATTACGAATCTGCCGCTGCTGTTTGCCAGCACCGCGCTGGTGCCGCTTTCCTTCATGCCCCCGTGGCTACAGGTTGTGGCAAGCCTGAACCCACTGAGCTACGCAATCGAGCCGATTCGATACATTTACCTGCATCCAGACTGGCGCTTTGGTAGCACGGTAATGGCTGCGCCGTTTGGGGATATTAGCCTGGGTTTAGCAGTTGGGTTGCTGGTGGCATTTAGTGCGATCGCGCTGCTAACCATTCGGCCCCTCATTAGTCGGCGAATTAGTTAGCGCTGAACCGGGCCTGCTCCCCCAATACAACCGGCAGCATCAAGCGCTCAGCGGTGCCTGGCAAAGGCTTCTGGGAAACCTGTAAAGGCCGCTATGAAGCCGTTTTTGCGTGAAAAATTCAATCGAGCCGAACTGCCAACCCTCCTACCATCTCATCAGCCAAAGCCTGCCGATGATGAAGGGCTGGGCCATCATTTGGATTGTTGCCTATCACCTAATGGGCAATACGAAAGGGTATTTAAATCTAGATGAAATAGTGGCAACCCTGTCAAAGGGCGAGCTTAAAAATATTTTAGAGGGCGTTCTGGATCTGCTAATTTCTGCTGGCAGCACAGGCGTAAACGTTTTCCTTGTCATCAGCGGATTTGGACTGACAGCGTCTTGGTGGAAGCGTCATGGCAGCCAAGGAGATTACACCATTCATCTCGTCGATTTTTGGCAGAAGCGTGTTTTTAGGATTTTCCCACTTTTTTGGGTGGCTGTTGTGCTCTCACTCCTGTTCTATTTTATAGAGCCTAATTTTGCCCCTTTTGGTGGCGAGGTTTGGAGTGCTGGTATTATTTCTGCGGTGGGTGCTGTGCTGGCAACGGTCTCAACGTTGCGCAACTTTATTCCTGACTACTACTATTTTTTAAATGGTGCCTGGTGGTATATCGGGCTGTCACTACAGCTGTATCTGGTTTTTCCTTTTTTAGTTGCAAAGGGGCTGGCATGGGGCTGGCCAAAGCTGTTGTTCAGAGCGCTGTTGTTTTCACTGGCCTACCGCACAGTTTGTACGTTTTTGCCGGCAACAGATGTTTACAGAACAATTGCCTTGGC
Source organism: Cyanobacteria bacterium J06581_3 (assembly GCA_038531675.1). Lineage (GTDB taxonomy): Bacteria > Cyanobacteriota > Cyanobacteriia > Phormidesmidales > Phormidesmidaceae > Phormidesmis. The sequence goes on along the minus strand of JBCBBK010000013.1, from coordinate 70,631 downwards.
CTTCTTTCCGGCTCGGCTGTTTGAGTTTACCTTTGGGATGTATCTGGCAATGGCCTTTACGCTGCCTCACAGCCACCAAAAGACACCTGGCAACAAGCTCTACCAAAGCATTCGAGCTTTGTTGTTCAATCCTCGATTTTTAATTGTCAATTTCTGTTGTTTTGGGTCAGGGCTTATTCTCAAATGGCTCAATCAGTCTAGCGTGGGCGCTATTGGTGGCATTTTTCAGGAGGTGCCTATTACCATCGGACTGTTCTGTGGGTTGGTGTGTGTGCTCCAATCTGGCTGCTTCAAACTACCCGCTGCCTGGCCATTGCGCGATGTGATCCACAGCGCTATTAGCGAAACTATCAGAAAAGGGGTTGGCACTATCGGGAAGTATTCCTATGGCATTTATTTAACGCATATGAATATCTATTTAGTGCTGTGGCCGGTGGGTAGGGTGCTGGTCCCGTCTTACTGGATGCGTTTTTTAGCGATCGCCCTTCTCTGCTTTGCAATCGGCATTGGGTTTGAGCTGGGTTATGGCTGGCTACAGCGTCGCTCTAGGCTTCAGATAAGTTCCTAACTGGCCTAACTCAATACCCTGACGCAGTACGTATAAAGCCCTTAGTGTTCAACAATTAGTTGTTCAACACTAAGGGCTTTCTGACTAAGGGCTTTATGAGCTATTAACGGCCTTTATCCAAACAAGCTGTTCAGCTCCTTAACTTGTCCCTGCGATAGCACCTGATTGTAGATGTTAACCTCGTCGATTGTGCCATTTAGACCTTGGGAGCCTGAACCGATGCCATCGTGAAAGCGAGTTTTTTGAGCGATGTTGCCCAGCGCAACGCGGTCACCATGCCCCCAAAGCTGTGACCCCCTGCGGCTACCCAGTTTATTACCATCCAAATAGGCTGTGAGCGCACCATTCTGCACGGTATCGCTACCGTCCAGCGTAAACGCTACATGGTGCCATTTGTCTGCTTCGATGCGATTGGCAGCCTTAATCCAGTTGCCCCGCCAGCCGCTTTCTTTCCCCGTAGGCTGATTCCAGCCGCCGACGTACAAATCGTCACCGACGAGGTAGGCATTCAGGCCTCTTACGGTGCCGCCTTCTTCGTAGAGCACTTGCTTACGATTGCTACCCGTAATCTCGTCAGCTTTAAACCAAAAGGAGAGCGATCGCTCTGGCTGAATACCAAGATTAATGTCAGGAGAATTATTAATCTCGGCGCGCCCTGTTCCGTTGAGCTTCAAACCTTTGCCCGCACCCGGTAATCCAGTATCTCTGGTCGCGCCGTCTTTCATCTGAGCCAAGTTATTGCGACCGGACGTAGAGATATCTTTTATCGAATTGCCGTTCCATGTATCAAAACCGTAGCTGGCGATCGCCTGCAAAAGCGGTTCTGTTGGACCGGTGGTAGGACCAGAGGGTGGCGTAATTGGATCAGAGGGCGACGTAATTGGATCGGAAGGTGCTGTAATAGGGTTCGTGATTGTAATTGGGGTCGTCGGTTTAATAGAACTGGTCGACAGTTGAAACTTGCTCTTGGGCAGCTCAACGTTGACTGCACCCCCCAAACTGTTTGGATTCAGCTTTCCTAAGTTAGGTGAACCTTTTGTCCACCAACCCTCTTTGAAAGTAACCACAAATGGCTGCCTGATTGTCTTGCCAGTGACCCGATCAGAAAAGTATTCGTTAAAAACAGCACCCTTCTGTCCGTTGGGTAGGGTGTAGTGGCCTTTCTCAAGCAGGGCAATCACATCGTTGTATCTCATCACTAGCGACTCATTCCCAAAGGGCATCTCAATTGTGCCTAAAGAGTCTGTTTTAGTGCCTTTAATTTGCACGTAGCCAGCGTCCTTGCCATCACTGTTAGTAACCTCCAAGTCAATCGCCTCAGAAGGCGTAAACTTCAGCTTCGCGTTAGAGTTAATATCGGCCTTCGTCAACCACTCGTCCGGAGGGATCTCAATGTTTTTCAATTTCGACTGATTGTTTTTGAGTTCCAGATCGATCCAGGCAAAGCCCTTGTCCTTTAGGGTGGGTGTGCTCTGTCCGGCCGAACTTTGCTGAGCCTCAATACCTACCTTAAAGCCGTCGATAGTCATATTGTTGAAGACCATCTCTTGCGTGTTGCGTTGCAGGTTTAGCCCTTTGCTCACCCAGTGACGAGCATTTTTACTACCCACCAGGTCAAAGTCATTTAGCGTGTAGTGGGAGGTGTATTGCAAAAAGCTACCCTGCTCTACCTCCCAACCTTTAAAACCATCAAGCACGCTACGCAAGTCGTTATTTTGCTGCGGAAAGTTTTTCACCACATGCAGCCCGACGCTAGACGCTAACACTTCGTTGTCTTTAAAGCCTTGAATTGGGGCATGATCAACAGTTACTTTTCCATCCGCGTTTCTGTTTCTAGCGGCATCTGGGAAAGGCAAATCGTCAGTCTCGGGTCTGACCAGTTTGGAGCCGCGATGCATGTAAAACATGCCCGCATTACGGCTACCTGCAGCCACATTGCCTTCGTTTTCAAACAGGCGACCAGCAAACCAAAAGCCAACACCTGATCTGGCAAAATCATGCTTATTGACGCCTGACTTTTCGTTGTGGTCATAGATACCACCCGTTTTAATAGAAATATTGTTGCGAAATGCCCCTGTTTCGTTACCGCTTTCAGTCACAAATGCGCCACCATCTACGTCGTAGGCAAAGTTGTTCTCCAAAATGGCGCTACTTTCATGTATGGTGAAGCCCCACCCCGGCGAGCCATCGACAACGTTGCCAACCATGATGGCTGGGTCCCCATCGGTACCAGTCCTGTGAATGTGCGCGGCATAGCGACCGTTGGCATTTTTACGACCGTTGAGATTGCCATCAATAGGAGATCTTTTGCTGGTACGACCCAAATCTTTGAACTCGACGTAGCGAATATCAATATCGTCAGAGTGCATGAACATAGTATGTCCACGCTGGCCAAGGGGCGTACTTTCACCCTTTTCGCTGGCAATAACAATGTTGCGACTTTGGTTAGCAACATAGGCTTTAAGGTCGCCGCGTGGGGTCTTGTGATTATATTTTAGTTTTTCTTTTAGGGTGATTTTGTTGCCGTTGATCGCGGCAATCGTGACTTCTTCGTCTTCTATGGTGGCTTCCCACTGGGCATCACTGGCTGTGGTGATATAGCGAGTCCCCGTGAGGACGATTTTGTCACCGACTTGCCAGTTAATGGGTTTAGACTCAAGGGTAAGGGTGCGATCGCCTGCTAACGGATCCTTGCTGACTTTCAGGTGAGACGTTTTTGCCTGCCCATGGATTTGCACGTCCCCATGGGAAATTAAGCCCCGGCTAAGCTGCTTAGGATCCCACTTCAAATCAATCGGACCATTATCAGCAATAATAATTTCAGTCTTCGCGCCAGCCCGAACAGGGTTGCCCTTTGTACCAATTTCTAGCTTGCCTTCGGATGAAACCACAAAGGTATCAATCACCATTTTGGTGTTTTTGTTCGTCGCGAAAGCAAGCTTGCCATCCACATCTAAGGTATGAAGCCTGGCATCGCTACTGCCGTCGTAGCTGACAGAAACGCCTTTTTTGATCAAAACTTTGGCATTGTCACCGGGAACCTTTCCACCCTGCCAGGTGTCAGGGTTAAACCAAGAGCCGTTTTTCTTGGCAACATGCGTCGGCGGGCTAGAAACTAATTTATTGACATCAGAATGCTCCTGCTGCATGGCAGCATGACTCGAATGAGAGGAAGATTGCATAGTGTTGGGAACCTGAAAATAAAGACAGTGAACTGATGAGTGCGATTTTTCAGAGAACTTTCTTTATTTTTTTTTCATACAATCTTCTTTTCTGCTTCATGACGCGCAATCCGGAATTTATCTCAGCACAATTGCAGATTCGGCATGGCACATCATATGAAAGTACATCGTATGAAAGTTAATCGCCAGCCAACTCACAGGCCGACGTCACCATCCAACTTAAGACGCTCTTTGCCACAGCCAACATCAACCAAGACGGCCTACAAATCGGCACAAAGAGCACAGACGAATTGAGTCAACTTGATCGTCATTTTGAGAGTGGCTATGGGGGGGATCGCCCCGCTATGAGGGGGTTTGCACCACAGGGAGACTGCACTGCGGGACGACATTTTGAGCGTGATTTTTCTGTTCACAAAGCAGAAATAACAAAACAGAAATGGCAAAACAGGAACAGCGATCGGCCTATGCGCGTGCGGCGAACAGCTTTAGCTTCACCAGGTGGTGCGCATCTTTGTAAACGGAGGCTGCGTTGTGATGTACGTCGGTATCGACCAGAACCAATTCTTTGTGAGGGCTACGTGCCGCCTCGAATAATCGTTCTCCCATTTCAACCGGAATCAGCGGATCTCCCTTCGCATGAATCAGCAGCATAGGCACTTGCAGCTGACTTACTTTTTGGAGCGAGTCAAATCGCTGAGTCAGCATCCACTGCACGGGAAACCAGCGAGCGTAGTTCGAGCGGGCGACCATTTCAGCCATAGAGGTAAAGGAATTATGAACGATTAGTCCAGCCAGGTTGGGATGATGGCTAGCCAGATTGATGGCGATCGCCCCGCCCAAAGAATGTCCATACGCATAGATAGTGTCCTCTGGCAGCTGTCTTTCCTGCGTCAAGTATGCCAGTGCCGTTTCAGCATCCTGGTACAGCGAAGCTTCTGTAGGAAAGCGCCCCTCACTGAGTCCATAGCCCCGATACTCCATTAGCAGTACGTTGAACCCCAACTGCCGTAGCCAAAAAGCCTGGGTGACATTAAACCCAATATTCAGCCCCGCCCCATGGAAGTAGATCAGCGTTCCAATGGCCCGCTTCGAGTGGGGAATCCACCAGCCATGAAGCTTCTCGCTGGCTGAAGCCTCTGCCGTGGTTGGCACCCAGACATCTTCGTAGGCAAGATTGTGTGACGCTGGCGTGGTTTGAAGCACGTGGGTAGGGTGATACATCAGCCGTGGCTGCATCGCCCAGAGAAGCGCAAACGCGGCAAGATAGGTAAAAAGAGTTGCGATCGCCAATCGCTTGAGTGGGGATCCCCACCGCTGCCGGAAGCGACGATTTAGAGACAATTTCAGCGTCAGAAAAACGGCAATGGCTGGTAGCCACCAATAAACGGTATTGCTGATAGCAAAGAACAGAGGCGCGAAAGCCGATAAGAAATCTCTGGCCGCTGTGGTTATGGCCGTTGTGGTTATGGCCGGTGTAGTCATGGGAATCTGGAAAGACAAACCATAGAGCGGCACAGATGGCACAAATGAATCTATCTAGTTTGATAAGCTATATTTTAGTTAATATCTGTAGGCAAACGATCGGTTGTCTCAGTTGTTTTTATAATTTCGTCAAGGCTACCGGGATTATTCAATAGTTCTAGTACGCCAACAGCTGAGTTCTTGAGCAAACCTTTTGGAGGATGAATGGATGAGTAAGGCAGCGGTTCGATTAATGGGCATCGGTCTAGTTTTGGGTCTGGGTGGGGCAATGCTGCCGATAATGGCGCCGGCGATCGCGCAAGAAACAGGCCGTGCCAATACCGCTGAAGACTTCAAATCTGCCGATGCTGAAGACGGCTTTCTAGGATCAGGCACCAGCATTTGGGACCTCTTTCACTCAGCCGGGACCATGTCCTCTGGCGCAGGCGTTGTCGATGAGGGCTTCTACCGCAGCCAGAGCCGCCGCATCAACCGGCAGGCCGAGTCCTTGCGCGAACGTCAGCGCGCCATTCTGGAGCAGCAAGCCGCAGAAGCCAATGGAACGCCTGCTGAGGCAGGTACCGCCGAGTAAGCGCCTCCTGACAGAACCCAGTCAGAGTACCTTCCTACAAGGCCTTCAGTCCTCACCGACTGAAGGTCTTGTGCCATTTAAGATGATCGCCTGAGCGACCTCGAAAGTTCACGTTTGGCGACCTGCCCGGTCCGAACGCTCAGATCACTGCTACCATGACCATTGATCAACCTTTGCACCGCGACCCGCAATGACTGCAACCACGCCCACTCTGGCTAGCCAATACGACCCCACCAGCACCGAAACTAAGTGGCAGCAATACTGGGAGCAAAAGGAGGTCTTTAAGGCTGACCCCAGCAAGGGTGGCGAACCGTTCTGCGTGATGATTCCACCACCGAACGTGACTGGCAGCCTGCACATGGGCCACGCCTTTGAAGAAACGCTGATCGACACGGTGGTGCGCTATCAGCGCATGACGGGCAAGAACACGCTATGGTTGCCCGGCACCGACCATGCCAGTATCGCAGTGCAAACCATCCTGGAGCGGCAGTTTGCCGAAGAAGGGCAAACCCGTGAGTCCGTAGGGCGCGAAAAGTTTTTAGAACGGGCCTGGGAGTGGAAGGCCGAGTCTGGCGGCACCATTGTCAACCAGCTGCGTAAGCTGGGCGTCTCGGTAGACTGGAGCCGTGAGCGCTTCACGATGGACGAAGGGCTGTCTACAGCCGTACTGGCAGCCTTCAACCAGCTGTACGACGAAGGGCTGATTTATCGCGGTAGCTACATGGTGAACTGGTGTCCGGCCAGTCAGTCTGCCGTATCCGATCTGGAAGTAGAGCAAAAGGAAGTCGATGGCCATCTGTGGCACTTCCGCTACCCGCTGGTGGGCGAAGAGGGCGAGCTAGAAGTCGCCACAACCCGTCCAGAAACCATGCTGGGTGACACAGCAGTAGCGGTCAATCCTAACGACGATCGCTACAAGCACCTAATTGGTAAAATGCTGTGGCTACCCATTGCCGATCGAGAGATTCCGATCGTAGGCGATGAGTATGTAGATATGGAGTTCGGGACGGGGTGCGTGAAGATTACCCCTGCCCACGACCCTAACGACTTTGAAATGGGTAAACGGCACAATTTACCCGTTATCAATATCTTGAACAAAGACGGCACGCTGAATGAAAATGCGGGCGAAGAATTTGTTGGGATTGATCGCTTTCAGGCCCGTGAATGGGTGATTGAAAAGCTGCGCGCGGAAGGGCGACTGGGGGAGATTGAAGATTATAAGCATACGGTGCCTTATAGCGATCGCGGCAAAGTCCCCATAGAGCCCCTAATCTCCACCCAGTGGTTCGTCAAAATTCGCCCTATGGCCGACAAGGCCCTCGCCGCCCTCGACAACAACAGCGACCCAGAGTTTGTCCCCAGCCGCTGGACCAAGGTATACCGCGACTGGCTGGTTAACCTGAACGACTGGTGCATCTCGCGTCAGCTGTGGTGGGGCCACCAAATTCCCGCCTGGTACGTCGTCAGCGAAACCGACAGCGAAATCCGTGACAACACCCCCTACATCGTCGCCAAAAACGAAACCGACGCCTGGGAAAAGGCAAAAGCCAAGTACGGCGACGGCATCAGCCTGCGCCAGGACCCCGATGTCCTAGACACCTGGTTCTCTTCTGGCCTGTGGCCCATGTCCACCCTGGGCTGGCCCAACACCGACACGCCAGACTACAAGTTCTACTACCCCACCCAGACCCTGGTCACCGGGTTCGACATTATCTTTTTCTGGGTGGCCCGCATGACCCTGATGGCCGGGCACTTCACTGGCCAGATGCCATTCGACACGGTATACATTCACGGGCTGGTAAGGGACGAGAACAACCAAAAAATGTCTAAGTCGAAGGGTAACGGCATCGACCCGCTCATCCTTATCGACAAATACGGCACCGATGCCCTGCGCTATACTCTGGTGCGCGAAGTCGCCGGAGCCGGGCAAGACATTCGCCTGGACTACGACCGTGACAAAGATGAGTCAATGGCCGTCGAAGCCTCGCGTAACTTCACCAACAAGCTGTGGAATGCCTCACGCTTCGTGATGATGAACCTGGGCAGTCAAACGCCGCAAACCTTGGGGATACCCGGCAGCACAGGCGAGCTAGAGCTTTCTGACCGATGGATTCTCTCTCGCTATAACCAAACCATTCAGCGCACTCGCACCTACCTGGACAAGTACGGTATGGGTGAAGCCTCCAAAGAGCTGTACGAGTTCATTCGAGGAGACTTTTGTGACTGGTACATCGAGCTGGTAAAGCCTCGGCTGTATGGTGAGGGTGAGACCAAACAAACCGCACAACAGACACTAGCCTACGTCCTAGAAGGCATCGTACGGTTGCTGCATCCCTTTATGCCACACGTTACCGAAGAGCTATGGCACACGCTCACTGGCGTCGGCGAGGAAGATTGCCTGGCCGTGCAGCGCTATCCGGAAGTCAACAACGCTAGAATCAACCCCGAGCTAGAACAACAGTTTGATCTGTTGTTTAACGTGGTTCGCACTATTCGCAATCTGCGAGCCGAGGCAGGCGTGAAGCCCTCCGCCAAAATTGAAGCGATTCTAAAAACAGACAGCATTAGCGAGCTAGGCATACTCACCTCCACACAGTCATATATCGAAGCCATGGCACGGCTAGAGAAGCTGGTGATTGAGAGTACGGACATGGCACCGAAAGATCTAGACGTTGCGCAGACGCTGTCTGTGACAGAAGCTACTGAGATCGTAGAGACCGCCACCAGTGAGCCTATCTCTACTCAATATCCAGTCTCTGACGATGATGCTGTGTGGGAACAGGCATCCAAACTTATCTTGCAGTTTTTAGAGCATCCGACTCGCTACTTTGAGGGCTTCTTTAGCAGCTACAAGAAGCCTGCCCTTTCACTGGCCATTATTCTGGGTACGGTGGTCACTTACAAAGTGCTCGATTCTGTCCTGGACGCGGTAGATGATGTTCCCGGACTGCGGGGAATCTTCCAGCTGATTGGTTTGTTCTATTCGGTTCGCTTTGGACTGAAGAAAGGGTTCACGGTAGAAAAGCGCGAGCGAGTCGCCAAAGAGCTGAAAGATTTCTGGACGGAAATTGCTGGAGACAAAGCTAAAACCGGCGCTACGAAGCCAGCGGCCCAGGCTGTAAGCCAGCCAGCGGAAGCCTACCAGGACAAGGCGACTGAGGCCCCGAGCGTTCAACCCATGCCGTCTGGCATAACCGCTGCTGACATCATCAAACAAGACTCTGGGCAACCCTCAAGCCAGGCAGATAACGACGAGCGGAAGATGTTTGCAGGCGTTACCGGCACAGTGCAGGTGCTCATTCCACTCACAGGCGTCATTGATGTTGATGCCCTACGCTCAAAGCTAGAAAAAGATTTGGGCAAGGCGGAAGGAGAGATTAAGTCTTTCACTGGACGATTGAAAAACAAAGGATTTGTAGATCAGGCTCCCGCCGAGGTGGTGCAGGGTGCGCGTGATACGCTGGCCGAAGCAGAAAAGCAGGCAACGTTGATTCGTGAGCGACTGGCGATGCTGTAACGGGCTTTGCTGTTTGTGTTTGACTATTTCACGCGCTTCGGGCGAATGGCAACGGCCTACAAGGCCAAAATCCTCTGTTCGGGGATATTTGTGAGTGGTCGTAGCGAAGCGTCTGTGCTGTCAGAAGATTTGGCAGCAGATGGGCTGTGGCCGTTGCGATCGCTCCAAACAACTATCGACCACAAAGCGCAAACAGTCACCGTTTCCTTACTGGGCAGGTTCAAAAGCGTAGCGCTGCATCGAACGGGATTGGGCAGTGCGCTCGTGATTGATACGACAGTAGAAGAGCTGCGATCGCAAGTCTCCCCCTTCTACGCACAAATAAAGAAAACTACCACAGCCACAACACCACTACCCACCGCAAAACCAACCACCGCAAAACCAACAGAAATCAACACCGACAAACTAAGCCATGTCATAGACGACGCTTTCACAGAAAGCAACCTAACCAAGCTAAAAAGAACCCGCGCCATCGTTGTCGTGCAGCGCGGCAAGGTCATCGCAGAACGCTACGCAGAAGGATTTACACCGCACACACCTTTACTCGGCTGGTCCGTCGCCAAGAGCGTCGTCAATGCGCTAATTGGCATTTTGGTACAGCAGGGAAAGCTTTCAGTAGATTCGCAAGATCTGTTGAAAGCCTGGCGCAATCCAGGAGACACCAGGCGAGAAATCACGCTCAACCATCTGCTACAAATGAGCAGCGGCCTCGCATTTTCGGAGTCGTACTCGAATCCGTTGTCAGATGTAACAACAATGCTATTTCAACGAAAAGATGGCGCGAAATATGTAGCGGAAAAACCTGCAAAGACCGCGCCTGGACAGCAATATGAATATATCAGCGGTGCCACAGTTTTACTGTGTCAGGTGATTCGAGAAGTTGTGGGCGGGTCACTAGCGGACTACTGGTTATTTCCACGGCAAGCGCTGTTTAACCGAATTGGGATGACAAGCGCAGTGCTAGAAGTAGACGCTGGCGGAACGTTTGTAGGCTCGTCTTTTATGTATGCAACGGCGCGTGACTGGGCAAAGCTAGGACTGTTGTATTTGCAGGATGGTCAGTGGGAAATAGACGGAAAGTGGGAGAGAATTCTACCGGCAGGCTGGGTGAAGTATTCTACCGCGCCCAGTCAGAATGCAGATTTTTATGGCGCGCATATATGGCGAGGGGTACCCAATTCGTTTACCAGTAAGCCGAGAAACGATGACGAGTGGCCGAGTGGTGCATACTTAGCAGCTGGGTATCAGGGTCAGTTTGTCACCATAATACCAGATAAAGAGCTAGTTGTAGTACGCTTAGGGCTTTCTGTACGACGGCACAGCTGGGACCAAGTGCAGTTTATCAAGCAGATTCTATTAGCACTCACCACAAGCACTCGCTAAAGAAGGATCGGGAAACCCACCTGCACAGTAGGCAAAAATACGACCCATCATAGAGCTGGAAAGCATATCTGATAATAAACGCTATGTTACTGTGCCAAGTTGAGCTGCGATCGCTTGAAGACGTGGAAAACCAACCTACCTATTACATCGTGGGCCGCTATGGTTTTGACCCAGAGTTGCAAGTAGGTGAGGATATTTGGATCAACTGGCAGGTGGCCAGGCAAAACCTGGAAATTGAGGCTACAGTAACCAGTCGACGCAAAGAGATATACGTCGACGGTCAGGGCGTTGCGCTTACCATGAGCGAGGCAGACAAAGCCAAGTTTTGTGCGATTTATCCCGATGGAATTCAGGCCTTGATGGAAGGGGCAAGCCTGTTTTTGGTCCGTATTTTTGTAGAAGCAAAGGACAGGGATGTGTTGTTTCAAATTCAGGCTGCGATCGCCAACAGCAAAAACTTACTAGACGGTCAAAAACGCCTTCCTGATTCAATGCCTTCATAATCGATAGTATCAAGCAAGTTCTGTAGCATCTCTTCTTCGGCTACAGCGTCACCTTTCATAAATCGGTCTCGTTTATTGTTCTCCAGTCCTTGCAGCACTTTCATTCTTGCGTGGTCCAGATGTCCCTCCGCTAAGAGCACCGCCGCTTCTGCTCTTAGTAATGCAGAGCGCGGAATAAGCGCGATCTCGTTGATTTTGTCGAACCACTGACGTGCTATTTCGGGGTGCTGGCGAACATACGCTTCAAAATAAGCGCCTTCTAGAAACAAAAGACCTCGGTATACTTCAGGCAAACTCATCTCCAGGTTGAGCGCTTGGTCTAGATATTGACTGGCTTGTTCAAGGTTTCCTTTATCCAGTGCTTTGGCATAAGCAACCATTAGGCCAACAACGTGATCTGAGGATTGGTCTGCGATCGCTAGAATTGACTCAATCAATGCTGGATTGAGGTCTCTAGGTCGAATGCCTTGCCGCAGGCTAGCGTCAATCCTATAAAATGCAGAGAAACGCTGCCCTTGCTTATTCTTTTTATATACGTCTAAAAGTCTCTTACCGTCTGTTTGTATGTAGCCTAAGTTGAACGGAAGGGTATTCACAATAGCCATGTATAAACTCACGCCAGACAGTGCAACGTACGACCATACAATCAGATGACGGCTCACAAATGCCGGGAATTGTAAGAGAACCGCACCGCTCAGGAACATCATAAAAGAAGCAATTGGCCCGCCCGCTATTTTTGTCATCAGGGCGCGATCGCTAGCATGCTTCAACGACTTGGGAACAGAAGCAACAAATCCACCCGCAAACGGTTTACGTACCCTGCGAATTCTCCAGCGGTCCTTCCGTGTTAAAACCCATCGATTAATGGCAAATGTCTGTAGCTCGAATCCGCAAAATCTAGCAAACAGGAGGTGTCCTAACTCATGGACAGCAATCGCTAGATAAAGATAGAGATAAAAGGCCAGGTATACAAGCGGTGCAATCAGCCAAATCGGTATCAGCGTAGCCTTTTCAATTATCTCTTCTGAAAGCGCTGGAATTACTTGTATCCATAGGGCCAACGTTATCACAACAATAGAAACTACAAGAATATTTGGCTTCCATGACGAAGCACGTGACCTTTTATTTTCATCAGGAATGGGAGCATCCTTGAAGTCAGTTAGTAGGCGGTTCTCGTCTAGCAATTGATTTAGTCCTATGTTTCTAGTGGAGCCGCAATCAGAACGCGCTGTTGTTTAGCAGATAGAGCAAGTACCTGTGCATCTGGGATGCCTTCCAGATTAGCCTCTGTAGCAGTTTGAAGGCTTATTCTCGGTTCTCTACGAAGAACACCTGTCACAATAGCCTGATTCAAGTCAGCATCTGCTTGAAAACGAATACTTTCCATCGCATTCACTACAATGCACTCTTTGCAGCCATCAACTTTTGGTATAGCTTGGGAGCCTCTACTTTCAGCGGCTGAGGCATCTCATTAAAGCGCTTTTCTTCATTTTCCAGGTAGGTATCAATATCAGAACGGTTAGCTAAGTAAAACGCGATCGCGCCATATACTTGCTCAAGATTCAATAACGGATACGACTGTGCAATACTTTCTGGCGGCAATCCTTGCTGAAAAGCATACACAACCGAATCCAAGGAAACTCTGGTATCTATAATCCAGTAACTTTGGTTTCTAAATTCTACGTATGGCTTAGTTGCATCAGCAGTCATAGCTTTTCCTAGAACGCTATAGATTACTCAAACACAGTATAGCGGCATAAACTACGAGGCTAGTAATTGCCGAAACCGCTGAGATATCTGACGCATACATCTAGGGAAACAATTCGCCAGCTTTTTCGCCTATCTCATTACCTGCTCTCTCAAGTATTCGCCTACCCGCAAGGCATTCGCCATTACTGTCAGCGCCGGACTCACACTCGCACAGGAAGGGAAAAAGCTGCTATCCACCACGTATAAATTCTCAATCTCGTGGGTTCGACAGTTTATATCCAGCACAGAGCTAGCTGGATCTGTACCCATCCGAGCAGTACCGCACTGGTACCCTGCTACCTGCACAGGCGATTCCCCTCGCGGATAAACCGTGCTCTGCCTCAGTCCCTGCCCTGTCTTTTCCATATCCTTCAGCACACCCATCCACCGATACACCAGGCGATCGTGTGCCTCCAAATTGTTGGGCGTAAACTCGTAGCGTAGCTTTTTCTTCGGACGTCCATAACGCGACTTTGTTTGCCAATAAACGCGGTTATTTGGGTCGGGCAGTACGCCCGTTTGTGCCCACCAGCCGATTGAGCGCTTCGCCAGCTGGCTGAGGCCTGCATCGGGCAAAAAGCGAGCCAGCACCGACAGCAATGGCGGTGATTCAGCAAAAATAATGTCCTGCAACAGGCCACCGCTGTTTTCGATATGGCCCATGGGATAGTGAAAATTGCGCTGGTCACCCCAGTAAAAGTCATTGACGCTAATACTCGGCGCAAATGTACCGTCGTTTTCGGTCGCATCGCGCTCTACGATTACCGTCATCAGATGCTTCATCAGGTTGCGGCCCAGCTGATCGGAGCTGTTAGCCAATCCATTAGGATGCTTGTCATTAGCAGAATTCAACATCAGCGCGGCTGAATTAACTGCGCCGCAGGCAAGCACAACAATATCGGCCTTAAACAAGAAAGTCGCCTGACCGAGCTCTGTTTGAACACCTCTGATTTCTGTTCCTGCCGGGTTTGTATGAAGCGCAACAACTTTGGCAGACGTTTTGAGGACAACATTATCGTGCTTCAGCGCCCGGTCAATGCCAAATACTTCTGCATCTCCAGTTGGGTCGTCATCTTGTTGGGTTAAGCTCATAGGCAACGTAGTCGGATGCAGCCCTTCACCTTTAATCAGGTCTACCACTGGCTGCATTACGCTGGGTTGCTGAGCCGCACCGTAAGGATACGACTGACTGTGGGCAGGCTCGGTCGGATCGCTCTGCTGGTTGCCGTGCACCTGATACAGCTGCTCGGCTTCGGTGTAGTAGGGCTCCCAGTCAGCATATTTTATTGGCCACTCGGGTGAGATGCCGTCCTGCCAGGTAACGGCTTCAAAATCTTGTTCGCGCATCCGCATTAGGGTAGCGTTGTAGATTTTTGTGTTGCCACCGACAGCGTAGTTCATCTGTGGGGAGAAGGGTTCGCCCTCTTCGTCGTACCACTGTTCGGGAGAGCGGTAGCGGCCCTTTTGGAACACGTCTACGTCGGCGCGGTTTTGTTCGGCTAGGGGCATGCGATCGCCCCTCTCCAACACCAAAATTTTCTTCCCCGTCGGCGCTAACTTCTGCGCTAGCGTTCCACCGCCCGCACCACTGCCAACAATAATGACGTCATAATGCTGATCATCAATAATCATGTTTCAAATTACCGCCACACATAAATCAAAACAAACAACAAAATCCAGATAACATCAACAAAGTGCCAGAACAAAGACGTTGCCTCTACGCCGAACTCCCCGCCGTCGTAATTGTTCGGCAAAAAGGAGCGGCCCAGCATAATCCCTTGCAGCAGCACGCCTGTCATCACATGCAACCCATGAAAGCCCGTTAGCAGATAAAACGTACCGCCAAACACACCGTCCTTGAATCCAAAGGGTAGCCCCATCCATTCCACAGCCTGACCGTACAGGAAAAAGCTCCCCATCGCCATCGTCATCAGCCAAAACAGCCGAAAGCCCCACAGATTCTCTTTTCGCAAGAATCGCTCAGCAAAGTAAATCACAAAACTACTAGAAACCAGCACAATCGTATTGATTAGCGGCTCTCGTACCTCTAACCCTTCAAAGCCCGCTGGCAGCCAGTCTGTAGCATTCGTTTTATAAACGATATAGCCGACAAAAAAGCTGAAGAAAATAACACTTTCCGACAGCAGGAATACAATAAACCCAAACATCCGAAAGTCTTCTTCACCATGCTCTTCCCCATGAGCGTTAGGCCCAGCTTTACTATTCAACGCTGGATCCAAGTTTACGCTGCTCATAGCGTTGCACCTCCAATCGCGCCGCCAGTAATGGCTTCAACAGGGTTTCCCGCTGGATTATTTGACACCAGCGGCTCGTCGCTGCCATAGCCATAGGGCGGCGATACCACCACCGGAATCTCTTCAAAGTTCTCATGTGGCGGCGGCGAAGCGACCAGCCACTCCAGCCCAATCGCATTCCAAGGGTTAGCACTTGCAGGCTTCCCTTGCGTCCAAGAGCTTAATATATTCAACAGAAAAGGCAGCGTCGAAACGCCAAGTAAAAACCCGCCCAAACTTGCTAACACATTCCAAAAAGCAAACTCAGGATCGTAAGAAGCGACCCGTCGGGGCATGCCCTGCAAACCCAGCGGATGCATAGGCAAATAAATCAAATTAATGCCAATGAACGTCAGTGCAAAGTGTAGCTTGCCTAGGCCCTCGTAGTACATTTTCCCAGTCATCTTTGGGAACCAGTGATAAATCGCCGCATAAAAGCCCATCACCACCGCACCGTTAATCACATAGTGAAAGTGGCCTACTACAAAATAAGTGTTGTTCACATGAATATCAAAAGGCGTCGAGGCCAGCATCACACCGGTAATACCTGCAAATAAAAAGGCAAACAGAGCGCCCAGACCAAACAACATGCCAGAAGTCAGGCGAATTTTGCCCCCCCAAATCGTCGCCACCCAGGCAAATACCTTGATGCCCGTAGGCACCGAGATAGTCATAGTGGTAATCATGAACAGCATTCTCATCCATCCCGGCGTGCCACTGGCAAACATGTGGTGCACCCACACAATCAGGCTCAGGCAAGTAATCATCAAAGAAGAGATCACAACCACCTTGTAGCCAAACAGCGGCTTGCGGGCATACACCGGAAATATCTCTGAGAACACGCCAAAAATCGGCAGAATAATCACATACACCGCCGGGTGAGAGTAGAACCAGAAAAAGTGTTGATACAGAACCGGATCGCCGCCCAGTTCTGGATTAAAGAAGCTCGTGCCCACAGTCAGATCCATCAATAGCATAACTGCGCCTGCGGTGAGTGCAGGCAAGCCAATCAGCTGAATCATCTGCGCTGAGAACACCGTCCAGCAAAAGGCGGGCATCTGAAACCAGCCCATGCCCGGCGCACGCATTCTAAAAATGGTGGTGACAATGTTGACCGCACCCATGATAGAAGAAACACCAGAGAGGGCTACCGCCAACAGCCAAAGGGACTGACCGTTGATCAAGTTACCTGTGGGATTCTGCAAGCTAACCGGCGGATAGGCCCACCAGCCGGATTGAGAAGGTCCACCAGGCACGAAGAAACTAGCGACCAAAATAACGCCAAAAACGGGCACCATCCAAAAGGCAGCGGCGTTCAGCCGGGGAAAGGCCATGTCTCTGGCACCAATTTGTAAGGGCACCAGATAGTTGGCCAGCCCGTTCAGCATCGGAAAGGTCCACATGAACAGCATGATGGTGCCGTGCATAGTGAATAAACCGTTGTATACCGTGCGGTTTACCAGATCCGAGTCGGGCGTGATAAGCTCGCCACGCATCACCATAGCCAGCAGCCCGCCAAACAGAAAAAAGACAAAGGCGGTGACAATGTACTGAATGCCAATCACTTTGTGATCGGTGCTGAAGGTAAAAAATCTGCGCCAGTTTTCGGGAGCCCCTGGTTGGGGCTGCGAGCTATTCTTTTGTTGTGGACCTGGCTGGTTGCCAAGTCTCTCAAAAGATGCGTTACTCATGAGTTTTTGGGGTGTTGGGGCTGTAGTTCACGACGGGCGCAGGTGCGGGTTTTACGCTTTCCCAGCCCAGGCTGATAGATTTTTGTTCTGCTTCGGTGAATTCTTCGTAGGCCACGTTGCTGGCAGTCGTAGGTTTGGCTGCTGCCGCTGCGCTCAGCCACTGCTGATAGTCTGCTTCTGATTCCACCACGACATCTGTTTGATTAGCTGCAAAGTAAGCACCGCTAAATTCTGAATCTCTTAGCCGATAGCGTCCCGTTTTAATCGGGGTAAACGAAAAGTCGATAGCTCTACCCGGAATAATGTCCTGCTTCACCCGAAAGGCAGGCACATAAAAGCCGTGCAGCACATCCTTTGAGATCAGTGTGAACTGGGCTCTTTTATCGACAGGTAAATGCAGTTCTGTACTGCTAACGTCTGGCCTATCGTTCCACTCGGGGTAGCGAAATTCCCAGGCCCACTGACGAGAGATCACTTCGATGGGGGGCTGTTTTTCTGTTGTACCAGTGGCGACTTTTTTCTGAGGCTCTAGCGGTACGGTGTCTATGGTTTCCATGACCTTGGGCGCAATCGCACCCAAAATACTCATCTGATCATAGGTCTGGTAGCTTACCGTCCCAATCCACACCACCAGCAAAATCGGCAGCGCCGTCCATACAATCTCCAGCTTGGTATTGCCTTCAATCGGCGGGCCGTCACTCTCGTCGTACTTAGCGGCTCGCTGAAACAGCACCGAATACAGCACTGTCCCCACCACGCCGATAAAAATGAACGTGCCCACCGCCGTCATAAAGCTAAAAAGCTTGTCCACCAGCACCGACTCTGCCGACGCCTGAACCGGCATCCAGCTGTAGGCCTGCTGTCCCATCCATAGGCTAATGAGTAGGTTCGCGATCGCCAACATCCCCAGTCGCACAATCCGCTTCCGGTTCAGCACCCGATCCAAATCTCTCGTTCTGTCGTTCTCAGTAATCACCAAGGCTCCCTAAATCCAGTTTCTACGCTCTCGTTACAGGTATTCATCAATCCGCCGGACCAATCTCTCCTGAGCCTGTAATTGGCGGCTTATTTACAGACTCGGCCAGCGGCGTACTCTCCGTCATATCGTTCGGGTCCACGCCTGCTCTAATCAGCCGGTCCGCCGTCACATGCACGCCAAAGTCTCCACCCAAATGCGCCCCCAGCGTCCCCTGGGCAAACATCAGCGCAAAGATTAACAGCCCCGAAAGCAAATAGCTCCACTCCACCTGGCGGGCTCTATCCTCACGCCAGATGTAACGCTGGAAACCACGCCATACGGTCATCCCCACAATCAGCCCTAGCAACAGCACACCACCTACGCCGTGCCATACCATCGTATCTGTTGCATTCAGACCCCAGGGGCTCACCATATCCTCGGGTGGCGCGGCCAAAATAATTTCGTAAAAGCCTGCGGCAACGGTAAAAAAGGTAATCACCGAAGCCGCCACCATGTTGAACCAGCCCACGTCGTACAGGCCGGTGCTGGTCACAGGAATGGCCAGAAATTTGAAGATTGGTTTTTCGAGCGGATAGAGTGCGGCGACAATGTCGAAGGCGATCGCTACAATAAACAGCCCCAGCGTCAAATGCACCAAATTAGGATGAATTGGCACCACATAGGGCAGCCCGTTCCCACCCACGCTCAGCAATAGAGTAGACAGGCCAATCACTGTAGCAAACCTCCTCTGGCGGCTTCTACTACCGCTTCTGTGTGCAGCCCATACACCCACACCAGCTTGTCACCCAGATAGGTTTGAAACAGCACCAGCAGCGTTAGCGCCACGTCCATACTCAAATAGCTAACCGGCAAAGACGTCGGCGACTTTAGCCGAATAATGTAGCGCCAGCCTGTGATCACTGCCAAAATCGCCGACAGAGACCAGCCGAGCAGCGTATGCAGATTCAAATCTCCCGCCGCTGCTGCGTAGGGCGTTGCCAGACCTGCTTCTACCTGGCCAAAAATAATCGCCACAAAAATCGAAACCGTCGCAAACACCATGTTCCACCAGCTCACCTCATACAGGCGAGCATTTTTGGTGAGATAGCCAATCGCATCGCACACCACCGCAAACAGCACCATCGCGATTACAAAATGCACCACAATCGGGTGAATCGTGTCTGGATACGGCAGATTGTGATTATTCAGAGGCGGCAGCAAATTCTCGAACACAAACGTCCCTCAAATCAAAGATGGGCCAGCAAAGATGAACCCAATTACCGCCTGAATTCTAACGCTTATATCAAAATATTTCTTCACGACTTTATATCTTTTTTGGTTTACGGGTCGTCTACCCCAAAAAAGCTTGTCTGCTGAGCGTAGTGACCGGTTGGTGGCACGCAGTGCCGACCCACCTCACGACTAGCCAACTTTTCTCTAACACGCCAAAAAAAGCAGCCACTTGGTGAATAAACTTACCAAGTAGCTGCTTTTTTTGCGACCGATGCGTTCTAAGAATCTACACCTGCTCCCACATCACCTTCAGGCCATCCGGCAAGAAGCCAGCAATCTCTTGCCTGCGCTCAGGCGACAGCTCTTCTCTTACTGTCGAAAACACCGCAATCACCGCAGACTCCGGCGATACGTTTTTAGGCACACCGCCTTCTTGCTTAATCCGACGCAAGAAGGTTTCTGTATCTACATTCAGCGGCGGGCGCAGCTTAGCAAGCGCAGCCACAATGGGATTGTCATCCTTCCATAGTTTCGTAATTTGCTCATCGTCCAAGTCAGCCTCGGTGCGCTCCGAAACTTCTGTGCTGATGAGATCTCGCAAAGCGCGGAACACCACAATTGTGATGTCGCGAGCGTCATAGATGTCAGGAATGCTGGAGCGCTGCATCACTTTCTCCAGAAAAGCTTTCTCCGCAGGACTCATACTTTTGGACGGCATTCTTATACTCTCTTCTTTTTATGGAATCGTGAGTATCATACTGCTATCTTGTGTGGATATTATGAGCGTTCACAGGCGGTAAACTCGAAAGGGCCCCGCTTATCTTTAAAGGGCCCTTAGTAAGCGCTATGGCACTACCTTTTGATGCAGCCGCGACCCAGAAGCGAATTGATGCGCTGTGGCAATTGCCTGCCAGCTTCGGCACAGAGCGCAATGCCTATCACAACTATTTAAACGAGATTGTGAGCGATCGCTATGCCCTGATCAAAGGCCTCCAAATCCTACGCGACGAACTTCAATTCGCGGCCACTAGCCGTACCGACATGCGATCTTGTGGCGCAGACATGAGCCTACCTAGCGTCGTCACCACCCTGGCCTACACCAACTGCGGCGATCGCATTCACCAGGGCGAAGCCACCAAGCGCTACCGAGACGTCGTCGCCTCCCGCTTTGCCACCCTTTCTGAAATTGGCGAACTAAAGCTCGAAGCCTTTTTCCCCGCAGGCGGCGGTACCGACAACGGTGCCACCCTGGCCCACGTCACCGTCGCCCACGAGCTAGACGAACAGCTTAAGCAACAGCTATACGAGGGCAATCCCAAGTCTATTTCTCTGGTCGCCATTGACCTAAAAACCCACGTAGGTCGCCTGCGCGATGGTGATAAACATGTGGTGTACGGCAAAACCCGCGAGTCCCCCTGGCGAGAACCCCGCGCGGCCTGCGGTGCGATCGTCGGCGCCCTGACCAACTACCATCCTCAGAACCTGATTCACCGCCGCATTCGAGACGACCTGGGAGAACAGAATTTTCAGTACCTGCGCAATCATCAGGTGCTTACCGATGAAGGGGTGGATATTACCATGGCGATCGCCTCTATCCTGGTTGCCATTCGCGGCATTCGTAACACCGCGATCGCCCTTTCCCAAGAGCTAGACGAAAGAGGCGTTGCCCACCTCACTGCCAGCACCACCGTTAACCGACCTTCCCGCGACGATTTGGTGATTTACCTCGCACGGGCCACCGTGTTCAACGGCAGAGTGCGAATCCAAAGCCTGGGCCTGGACGCAGAACGCTATGGCGGCAAATTTGTCACCCACGCGGCAGAACGGCGATTACAAATTCGCTACGACGATTGGGACAATGAAGGATTGCCCGTAGAGGAAATCTTGTACAAAGTCAGAGATTCAGGCCTGTAGGATACCAGCAATGCTCACTTGATGTGACTAGCTAGCCTGCTGCTCTAGTCTGTCTATCCGTCTTCCATTGCCGATGATTGCCGCTAGCTGAGTGTGTGATGCTTCAGCGAGGGCAGCTACCTCCTGAGCGTTAGATTCTATTAGCTGAGCGTTAGATTCTATTAGCTGAGCGCTGCGATCCTGCTTGACAGTAATCTGCGCAATATCGCTAGCGTTTTTCGCAACAAGCTGGCGAGTCTCTTCTAGGCGGGTATCAAAAGCTGCGATTGACTCTACGTTCTGCGCTATCTGCTGAGCGTTGAGCTGCTGCTGCTGAGCGTTGAGCTGCTGCTGCTGGGCGGTTGCTCTAGCTATGTCCTCTATCTGGTCTAGGCGCAACTCAAGATTTAGTAGGCCTTCAGCATGACGTTGTAGCAAATTCGCGATTCTATCCAATGTTTCTCGATTGGCGTTAGCCTGCTGAGCATTGGGCCGGATGAACTGAGACACCAGCATACTAATCGCCTGCGTGAGCTGGGCAATATCGCTAGCGTTGCTTTCTGGTGTTGGGCCGGTACCGTCCGTCATAGCTATTAGAAGAGCGCGTTCACGATCACATTATAGATCGTCATGATGAAGCCCTCACCCCAAATGCTTTGCCAAGAATCGATCGAGCTGATTCGCAAAGTTCGCCTTGTCCCGATTGCTCAAAGGCGGCGGACCGCCCCCCACAGGCTCGGCGCCACCGCGAAAAGACTCCAGCAAATTTCGTACCGACAGGCGATCGCCAATATTGCGCACCGTATACTCCTCCCCTCTGGGATTCACCACATATGCGCCCTTATCCAGCACCTTTGCCGCCAGGGGAATATCTGCGGTAATCACCAAATCACCTGCATTCAATAGCTCCACAATTTTGTTATCCGCCCCATCAAACCCCGAAGGCACCACCAGCATCTCCACAAATGCAGGCACCTGAACCGGTCGATTGGCAACCAGAGTCAGCAGACAATTTGTACGCTTTGCCGCCCGAAACAAAATTTCCTTAATCGCGTTGGGACAGGCATCAGCATCCACCCAAAGTTGGGGGGAGCCAGTGGGCATTTGCGGCGTTTCAGAAGAGGTCATAGGGCAGTGTCGTCAAAGGTATTACAGCATCCGTATATTCTCGTAGGGTCTTTCACAGCTTGATGAGCAACCCATAACGATTGGTCGATTTCACCCATGTCTTCTCTACGTAGTTTGTCCTATTCTATGGGTGCTTTATACTGCCGGGTCGTATTTTTGGCCCGGTTTAGTTGGTTATTTCAAGGTTGCCTTCCATGCTGTTGCCTTCTGCTCGCACGCTAAAACTGACGAGTGCTCGATTGACGAGTGCTCGATTATTATGCGGGGCACTCATAGCCACTGGCCTCGTAGGCGTGGTGTCGCGCTCACCCTCTGTAGCCTTCGCGCAGACAGCTGAAGCAGCAGCACCGGAGATGAAGAATGCACTGACATTCAAGCAGCTAATGGACCTTGGCTATGCAGCTTCCGCCCAAGGCGACTTCCATACGGCACTGATCAATTTTCGACGCGCGCTCGTGCTACAGCCCAATCAGCCCTATGCGATCGCCGCCGCCGACAACATGGCCTACTACATCGAACACGCCAGAATCAGCACCCGTCAGCGAGAAATTTCCCAGCTAGAATCTCGACTTGCCAACGCAACCGCCCAAAAAGACTGGGTCTGCGCGGCCACCACTATCGACCAGCTCACCATGTACACACAGCCTGGCTCACTCAACCGTGAGCGACTCATCGGTCAGCGTGGAGAGGTCAGCGGCATGCTCGACGCCCGACTGAACTTCGATGCATGGTCTACAGTTTGCAGCGCCCAGAGGCCGGTGTACTGATTTTTTGGTGCTTACAGACACCTAAGGACAAAAACGCCTGACGGGGCACTTTTTATTTAGGAAGCGGATAAAAGAGAATATTGCAAGGTTCGTTACAGTTTGTTACATTGATGAATAGAAACGGATGTAACTCTGTCCGATTGCATACTGACAGATTTGTTTGTGTATGCAGTTAGGGTTAATCCAGCAATGTGGCAAACTCATGGACGCTTCTCAACTCATTTCACATCAGCTCTTGAGTGAGTATGTAACGGGTCAACGCAGCTTTGAGCGTGTCGACTTACGTGAGTGCACGCTCAGCCATCAGCGACTCGTTGACATTCAGCTATGCTGGGCAGACCTCACCAGCGCCCATCTGGAAGAAGCCACTTTTAACAACGCAGACCTTACTGGGGCTACCCTATGGCGTTCCCATCTTACGCAGGCCAGCCTGCTGTGGACGAACCTGCACCGAGCCATGATGGTGTGCTGCGATGCACCGCAGGCCAACTTTTCTGGCGCTTGCTTGCACAGAAGCGATTTACGGCTAGCGAACTTACGCAATGCCTGCCTGGCAGGGGCTGACTTGCGCGGGGCGAAGCTTTGCTACAGCGACCTGCGGGGGGCTAATTTGACCGGGGCAGACCTGACTGGGGCAGATCTGACTGGTGCCAAGCTAACCGGCGCTTGCCTAAAGTCCGTTTGCTGGCGAGCAGCTGTACTGCCGTCTACGCAGCAATCTGTGACTGAGCGTGAGCCAGATGCAGTCGTCTCTGGCTCATCTAAGTCTGGCTCACCTAAGTCTGGCTCACCTGAATCTGGCTCATCGGACGCCCATCGAACGTTGGCAGCAGTATAGGATTGGTTCTGACGCACTCTTACATTGGATGGAATTTTACATTTGGCAGGGTCACCGCTGCGTTTACGACCAGAGTGACAACGCAACAGGTAGCGATGGAACCGCTCGAGATGAAACAGCACAAAATGAAACACCACAAAGTGCGACAGCGGATGATAGCGATTCACCTGCGCTGCTGCTCATTCACCCAATTGGGGTAGGGCTATCGCGAGCGTTCTGGCAGCCTTTTATCGAGCAGTGGCAGGCAAACCCAGCGCGTCCGGCCAACCGAATATACAACGTTGATTTGTTGGGCTGCGGCGATAGCGAAATGCTACGGCAGGCCTACAGGCCAAAAGACTGGGCCGCTCAGCTGGCCTACTTCATAGAGCAAGTGGCCAAGAGGCCAGTTGTCCTCATTGTGCAAGGTGCCCTGCTGCCTGTGGCTGTAGAGCTGACGGAAACCTCTGCAAGCACCTGGGTGAAAGGACTGGTACTGTCGGGACCGCCTGCATGGCCGCTGATGACCACCCAAACACCTAAGTGGAAAACGCAGCTAGCCTGGCAGCTACTGTCTTCACCGTTTGGCAATCTGTTCTATCGCTATGCGCGTCGGGAGCAGTTTCTACGCTCTTTTTCCGAGCGGCAGCTGTTTCAGCGGGCCGAAGCGGTGAGCGATCGCTGGCTCACTATGCTACACAAAGGCTCTAGCGATATGGATAGCCGCTTCGCGGTGTTCTCTTTTTTGGCAGGGTTCTGGCGGCAGGACTATTCGAATGCGATCGCTCGTATTCAGCAGCCCGTCCTCATCGTCATGGGCGAAGCCGCCTCTACTATTGACCGCAGCGTTGCCAAAGCCGTTGACCAGCCATCAGCCACCGACTCACAACCGATTGAACGGCAGCAAAAGCGCCTGCAAGCCTATCTAGATCATTTCCCACGGGCAGAAGGCGTCAGTATCTCTGGGCGCAATGTCCCCCCCTACGAAGCAACCGATGAATTTGTTAAAGTCGTCATCGGGTTTGTGGACGAGCTATAGAGCCCTTACAAAAGAGTCCTTAGAGACAGAGCCCTTAGAGACAGAGCCCTTAGAAACCTCTAATTCTCCTGCGTACTCTCTTCATCAGTCTCGGCCTCTGCGCCACTGTCATCTGTTCCAGACTCATCTTCAGATGGCGCCTCATCAGCGTTGTTTTCATCTGTTGTTTCTCCCTCTGTCTCTGCGGCAGCGTCTTCGTCCTCGCCTGAAACTGGGGGTAACGCCTCCGGTTCAGGCGCCACCGGCGCAGAAGTCACATTATCGACCGAAACTGTCAGCTGAGTGTCTACAGGCTGCGCGGAGCGATTCACCACCACCAGCTCGTACTCACCCGTGCGATCAACCCGTCCAGACCAGGTTGTTTGTTCCGAATCTGCAAAAACAGCCGGGTCATCGACAGTCGCGCTGGGTAAATACAGCGAAAGGAGTGTACTGTCCGCAGGCGCATCAAGATTGAGCCGCAGCAGCTGACCGGCGGTAAGCGCAAGCGTGTAGACTCGGCCCGAACCAGACGCTAGGCGACGGTCAATATCCTGACGAAAGGCCCCCGGCTCAAAGCGGATGGTTTCTTTGAGGGTGCCATCGGCAATGCCCTCAGCAGTATCGTTTGCCAGGGCGTAATATAGCTGACCGATCGGCTGCTGCAAAAAGTCGCGCCCGGTTTGGTTAGGGAACAAGCGTGAAAACCGGGCATCGGTAATGTCATAGAGCGAGCGAGTGCTGACGTTGGCGCTGTTGACCTGAGTTTGCCAGCGATCGCGATCGCGCTCACTATAGCCACTCAGTCCGTCCAAACTGCGCGGGCTCACGTTTCCTTCTAGCGTGTCGAGCAGACCCAGCGCCAGGTTGTCCCAGCGAATCCGCAGGGGTTCATCTTCGGGGGCACTCGTCAGGGCTTTGCGTCCCCCATTTGGACCGCTGGTCAGCAGGTTGGGGTACTCGTCGTAGTAAAGCTGGTCAACCAGGCGAATAAACGTGTTTTCACCAATACCAAGCGCATTGCGACGGCTCGTAATCTCTTCTTTACGAGTTATCTCTTCTGGGGAAAACCCGCCGCTCTGCACAACTTCTTGCGCCTCTTGTGAACGCTGAGCCGGAATCACTTGCGCGGGCCTGCGCCCCAGCCGTAACCAGGCAAACAGCAGCAGCGTCACCAGCGTTCCTAGCAAAATCAACAGCGGAATCAGCGCCTGCCGCTCATCGCGCCTTTCAACGATCTCCTCAATTTCCTGTTGGTGGTCAATCTCATCATCATGGTCCACTTCATAGGTAGACGACACGCGCTCAATGGGTGGCTCGTCTTGGCGTGAGCCCATACCAACAGGCGCCATCGGCACGGCAGCCGCCAGCGCCGGATCGTTGTCATACACCATGCCCTCTGCATCGACAAATTCACTCTCCATAGCGGCTCCAGCCGCCAGACCACCGATCGCACCGGCAGCGGCTCCGCCTGCCATACCCGTCGCGCCGGATGCTGGGTACAGCGCACTCCCTCGCACCGCCGGATTGCTTTGAACGGCTGCACTGCCACGCAGGGCCTCTAGCACCTCATCAGCGCTTTGAAACCGCTCGGTCGGTTCAGGCTCTAGCATTTTAGAAAGGACCGCACCTAGCTTGGGACTGAGCATCTCAAACCCGGTCCAGCTGCCGTGATAGGTATCGTGCAGAACCTGAGGATCTTTGCCCGTAGCCAGTACCAGTAGCGTCGCCGCCAGACCGTACAGATCGCTCGTCACATCTGCCGACCCAGACGAAAGCTGATCTTGAGGGACATAGCCCACCTTGCCGATACGCGTCACCGAAGGCCCCACCCCTTCTATCGCCAGCTCACTGCGAACGGTGGCGGCCAGCTCCTTTACGCTGCCAAAGTCAATCAGCACCGGCAGCCCGTCAGACTGACGCAAAATAATATTGTCGGGTGCAATATCGCGATGAATCAGTCCCAGGCTATGAATGTAAGAGAGCACTGGCAGAAGCTGATACAGCAGCTGAGTGACTTCAGTTTCGCTGAAATAGCCGTCCGATCGCTGACGCTCTTGTAGCAGGTGCTGATAGGTTTGGCCTTCCACATACTCTTGCACCAGAAAAAGCCGCCCGCCGGTTTCGCTTTCAACTTCTAGCAGCTGGCGAAACTCTGGGATTTGCTTGTGGCTGAGCTGGTAAAGTACGTTAGCCTCTCTACCAAACAGCTCTTTAGCTTTATTCAGCGTCGCCTTATCTTCCACCGGCGGCACGAATTCTTTGACAACGCAGCGTTCGTGGTAGCGGTTCAGATCTTCGGCCAGATAGGTTTGCCCAAAGCCACCCCGGCCTAGCTCGCGAATCACCCGATAGCGATCGCCCAGCGGCGAGTTCGATGTCCCTTCTGCATTCGTTCCGGAATTCATGCAGGCGCTCCCTTACGTATCTACACACGACTTATCTACACACATAGACTAGCGGGTTTTGACAATAACCTACGCCACGCGCCAGAAAAGATGCATTTTGCAGGCCTATGAAATCTCAACTCAGTATGTTGCGTGAGTCAGCAAATATTCAGGAGTGCCAGGAAGCTTCTTTTTTGGCAAAGCGAAGCAGGGTCAAAATCCCTGGAAGGTTTGCCAAAACGCTGAAACCTTTTTGTATAAGAAAGTATGGAGTTTTCAGACACGGAGGAAAGCAAAAGTTGTGGGTATAGATAGAGTAAGAAACGGACCTTTGCCAAAATCTACGATAGGATTGAGCTGCACTGGCGGTTTCAAGCAACGGCTCGCCAAGACCAAATCCCGATCATCGGGACTGAAACCATCAAAGGCGGCAATATGGCTTCGATGAGGCTTACACTCGCCAAGACCAAATCCCGATCATCGGGACTGAAACTACCCACACGTATCGGTACAGCACACCGTCACACTGGCTCGCCAAGACCAAATCCCGATCATCGGGACTGAAACGGCATTCCAAATAGCCAATCCTTTAATCCAACATCTACTCGCCAAGACCAAATCCCGATCATCGGGACTGAAACAAAAATCATTAGCTCTTGCCATTGTGTTCTGTCCTCTCGCCAAGACCAAATCCCGATCATCGGGACTGAAACTTTAGCGGACCACTCTCAGAGTTTGAGCAATTACGCTCGCCAAGACCAAATCCCGATCATCGGGACTGAAACCAGCAAAAGCCCGCTGCCTGCGTTCGGCTAATTCGTCTCGCCAAGACCAAATCCCGATCATCGGGACTGAAACAGAACGCCAAGAACAACAGCGGCACCAACAAGAAGACCTCGCCAAGACCAAATCCCGATCATCGGGACTGAAACACCTTAGAAGACGATCAGCTAGCGCTTGATCAATACCTCGCCAAGACCAAATCCCGATCATCGGGACTGAAACCGGGAAATTTTGACGTTGATGTAGCGTACGAAATGCTCTCGCCAAGACCAAATCCCGATCATCGGGACTGAAACGCGATTCTGAAAGTTCTTATAGTCGAA
This sequence comes from Cyanobacteria bacterium J06581_3, assembly GCA_038531675.1. Lineage (GTDB taxonomy): Bacteria > Cyanobacteriota > Cyanobacteriia > Phormidesmidales > Phormidesmidaceae > Phormidesmis. The sequence continues at coordinate 42,384 of JBCBBK010000013.1, read as the reverse complement.
CCGTGACTTCCTCGCCAAGACCAAATCCCGATCATCGGGACTGAAACAGAACGCCAAGAACAACAGCGGCACCAACAAGAAGACCTCGCCAAGACCAAATCCCGATCATCGGGACTGAAACACCTTAGAAGACGATCAGCTAGCGCTTGATCAATACCTCGCCAAGACCAAATCCCGATCATCGGGACTGAAACCGGGAAATTTTGACGTTGATGTAGCGTACGAAATGCTCTCGCCAAGACCAAATCCCGATCATCGGGACTGAAACGCGATTCTGAAAGTTCTTATAGTCGAACCGTGACTTCCTCGCCAAGACCAAATCCCGATCATCGGGACTGAAACTTACAGAGTGTTTCACGATTGAGATTTTGTATGTTCTCGCCAAGACCAAATCCCGCGTCTTTTCCCTGACCGCCGTAGGCTGTATCAACGCCCGGTCGTTATATCTGAGTAATTTTGAGCCGCTTTAAGCATTTCACGAGCTACCTGTTTTACGACCCAGGATGGAGACAATAGCCTGACGTTAGAACGGTACTGAAAAAGACGCTGTCGAAACCAGAACAAGGATTCTTCTGTTGTCTTAATATCTACCCATTCTGGAGGAGTTGAGCTGTCTCGATTAATCACTTTCTCACAGTCGCGACGTGGCTGATAGCTGCCTAAAGGTCCGCTCATACGATAGGTTAAATCGAGCGTTGGGAACTTAAGTTCCCATGGAATATCAGAGGCAGGTCCAACTCGAAGAATGCGATCTACTCGAAAGATTTGATTTTTCTCAACCCTGTCATGCCGAAATGAAAAATCCGGCACATACGAAAAGAGATAGAGAACACCATTGTGTAATCTTAGCTCCGAGCGATCTAAGTCATACGTATTTTCTTTGCCGCGACTGCTTTTATACCGAATGATGAACCGTCGTCTCTTTTGAAACCTGTCTTGCAAGGTCTCTACGGTGTTGGCTAGCGCAGCTTCGCTGTAGTCTACAGGCGGACTAAAGGTCGCTTGCAGTTGCTGAGGCTGGGTGCCCCTTTCAAAGCCAATAAGTTCGATTAGATGGCTCGCCTGTGCAGAAAACCCCATGCTGTCTAGCAAGTGGATTGCTAGCGTTAATGACTTCCTTTGATCCATGGTCAAAATAACTGGAAAGCTGGATGCCTTTAGCTGATACGGACGATTCGGCGCACTGGAAATTTCAAAACCGCAGTCGCGTAGCTTTGACACCATACGGCTAACTTTGCGGCGCACATCAGCGGTGGACTGTTCGTGTGTCTCTAGCACTTCATGCAGCTCTTCGCAGAGTTCGTTCGGTACGTAAGGTCGCTGGGATAGCTTCTGCAAAATAGCGATCGCAAGCTGCACTTGACTAAATTTACTTGCCATTTCCCCATTTCCTGCCGCTGCAAACTACCGAAGTATTGAAGAAAAATTAGATAAAGCCACATTTTGGCACTATCTAATTTTTAAAAGGGTATAGGCTTGATTCAGAAAGCACAAGAGCCTATGAAAGTTTCTATTAGCTCGCTCCATTCTCTACTGAACGAAGGCATCGGCCACTGCTCGCTAGGCTGTCAGCAGCAATGCCGAGTCCTTCAGAAGTCACCTGATTTTTTGCCGATGCCCGGCTGTAGCTGTCCGCTCTCCAAGCATCAGGCAGAAACCGCAGCAGCAGTGATGATGGGCGAATCCGACATTATTTTCAATACCAGCGTAACTGGCGATGGCAAATCCTTAGCTGCGACCCTGCCTGTATTACTCGATCCCACAGTCCGGATGGTGGGACTGTACCCAACCAATGAGCTGGTAGAAGATCAGCTTAGGGGACAGAGAGAATATCACGTTAAGTTTGGTCTAGACCCGCAGCAGCGTATTGATTTGTTGTACGGGCAAGAGCTGAGCCGTCGGATAGAACTCTCGGGAAGTAACCGCGCACAAGAGCTGTCTTTAGCGATCGCGCACAAACCCGTTCTCCTCACAAACCCAGATTTGTTTCACTTAATGCTGCACTTTCGCTATCGTCAGCCTGCCTACACCGATACAGAGCTGCCAATGCTGATGGCACAGTTTCCCGATTACTGGATGTTTGATGAGTTTCATATCTTCGGTCCGCATCAGGAGTCGGCTGTATTAAACAGTCTGTGCTTCATCCGCGCCGCGACACAGGGCAAAAAGATGTTTCTATTTACCTCGGCAACGCCCAAAGTAGCCTTTGTTGAACAGCTACAGCAAGCGGGCTTTAGCGTAAAGACAATCGCTGGAGAATATAGCTCTCAGGCACAGCCGGGCTACCGCGAAATCCTACAGCTTGTGGATTTGGAGTTTGTTCAGCTTAGAGACAAGGGCGTTTTAGACTGGCTTCAGGAAAACGCCGATAAGATTAAAGCGCTCTTGAAAGCAGAGTCTCGGGGACGCGGCCTCGTTGTGCTGAACTCCGTTGCACAAGTGGGTCAGGCTGTGAGACTACTAAAGGCCCTGTTGCCTGAAATAGATATTCAAGAGATTAGTGGCCGCATAGATCGGAAAGAAAGGCGTATTGCCCAATCACAACTCAGAGAGTCTGAGCGGCCTGTGCTGGTGCTGGGGACATCAGCCGTCGATGTCGGGGTTGACTTTAAGATTCATCTGCTGGTCTTTGAAAGCAACAATGCGGCCACGGTGATTCAGCGCTTGGGAAGGCTAGGGCGTCATCCTGGCTTCCAGTCGTATCGAGCGTTCTGCTTACTACCGAACCACGCACCTTGGATTCATGCGCGGCTCGAAGAATCATTCAGCGAGGGTGACACTGTAGAAAGAACTGCACTCAATGAAGCTATCTACGCGGCTTTTGACCCACCCAAAACTTTTGAACAGTATCGGCGACAGTGGGGTGCAGTGCAGGCACAGGGAATGATTCGGCAGATTCAGCAGGGCAAGCCGAACTCGGCAGAGGTGCGAGTGATGCAGCCGGTGTGCGATCGCATCACGACTGCGCTGACACCCGTCTATAGCCATAAAAAATTAGAATCTGCTCGCCGATACTGGCACTGTCTAGGCAAAGAAGATGTCGGCAAAGCCGCACAGCAGGAGTTACTTCGCTTTAGAGGCGGTACCACGCTTCAGGCTGCTGTTTGGGACAACAACAGATTTTACACTTACGATTTGCTCAGAATATTGCCCTACACCAGCGTCGAGGTTGTGGAAGCTCAAGACTTCTTATCTGAAGCGGCAAAACAAGGGTATAGCGAAGACTTTTTCAGCTATGCACAGGTCTACTTAAAAGTGCATTCCTGGCTAGAAGATCGGTTACATATCTCTTTGCGCTGTGGCAAAGACAGCAGCGAGCTAGACTGCTGCGATCTTATCTTGCTGCGCGGACTGCGTATCGAAAATCATCCCCAGATTCAAAATCTACAAGCGCTGAGCCAAACCGCTATTCTGAGCTTTTTAATTCCGTTAGGAAAGCGGCAGTCCCACTGGGATATTGCGCGATCGCTCCGCCTGAGCCCATTATTCGGCCTGCACCAGCTTACAGATGCCTCCGAAAAGTCCTATGCTTGCGCCTTTAATCAAGATGCTCTTTTGCTCAAAGCTTTTGCTAGGGAGCATCGCCTTACAAAGTTTTGTAGACAGGCCGAATCTCTCTTCTTTTAATTTGTTGGTTGTCAACTCCTCCTTTAATTCTCTCATGTATACACTTCTCCAAACGCTGCTAATAGAGACGCTAGAAAAAGATACCGACCCTGTTTTGCGTCGATTTATTGAAACCGTTTTGCCCGAAATGGAAAGAGAATTCGGCGCTATTCCTGCATTAGGTGGCTCTGAAGCTGCCCACTACGACCGGCTCACTCGCATGGGCGACAGCTACGCAGAAACAAAATCAAAGCGATGGGCTTCTACTGCCGATCAGAGTTTGCTCGTGCATGTCCTCAACGGTTTGCTCACCGCGTGGAACATCATTCCGCTGCTGCCTGCTCATGAGACGATTTCTGAGGATGAGAAAAGGCAGTTATGTCTGGGCCTTACCCTGCACGACTATAACAAGTACTGCCAGGGAGAGGAGGAAGACTCACCCAAAGCGGACGAGGTAGAAAGTATTCTGGCGCTTTGTGGCGAGATGGGTGAGAAGCTCGGGTTTGACAGCTTTTGGGCTGACTGGCGATCACACCTCTCAAACATCGGCTACCTGGCTCAAAACACACAGGGTAAGTGCGGTACTAATCTACCACTGGCAAACTGGCCCAACATCACAGGTAAAGGCCACCGGCTCATGAGCCCGCTTAGACACCTGCTCGCTTTTGGTGATGTAGCGGTGCATATGAACAACCCGGCTGATATTTTGACAACGACTAGGGGCGATCGCTTACGAGAGCATCTACGGCAGCTAGGCATAGAAGGCTCGCTTGTCTACCATCGACTCAGAAGCACCACTGGCCTACTCAGTAACGGTATCCATAATGCGATGCTGGCTTACACACAACAGGAAGGCTGGTATCCGTTGCTGTTTTTTGCACAAGGAACAGTGTATCTTGCACCTGAAGATGGTGATTCACCTGATAGAGAACAGGTAAAAGAAGTGCTGTGGAAGGGTATAGAGCAGCGACTATCCAATGCCATGCTGGGTGGAGATATTGGCTTCAAACGAGATGGTAAAGGTGTGAAAGTGTCGCCGCAAACGCTGGAATTATTTACTGCCGAGCGGTTAATTCGAAGCCTTGCTGATGTCATTGTCGCGAAGGTAGGAAATGTCAAAAATCCTGCCACGCCCAAGCGATTGAACAGTTTGGGGCTTACGGGTACTGAGCTTGAGCGGCTGTTGCCGGTTGCCGATCTGCGGTGCGATCGCCTAGCAGAACTTATCAGCCTGGTGCAAAGACAGTTTTTTGCTCAGTCAGAAGCCTTCATCGTCTGGGTATTGCAAAGGCTCAAGCTGCAAGGCCAAATTACACTCGAGCAAACACAGGCGCAAAAAGGCGGCGTTAACTATGGCTGGTATCGGGTTGCAGCAGAATACGTTTTGGTTCGTAGCACGTTAGATACAGAGCAATTTACAGAAGTGCTAGAGAATTTTGTCCAAGCGCTAGCAGACTGGGCTGTTGAAAGAGAACTCTTGCCTAAAAAAGACAACCCTACTCAGAGTGCTTTTCTAGAGTATGTGGATCAGTACCTTGAGGTATCAGATTGGGCCTGCGCTCAGACTTCTTTTGCACAGGAGCTAGAGAGCTATGCAGCAGCTAAGACAAAGGGCTCAAAGCAGCCTATCTGTTCACTTAGCTCAGGTGAATTTGCTTCAGAAGATCAGGTGGACTCTGTTGTACTGTTTAAGCCGCAGCAGTACAGCAATAAAAATCCGCTAGGCGGCGGTCAAATAAAGCGAGGCATTTCCAAAATATGGTCTTTAGAGATGCTGCTGCGTCAGGCAACCTGGGCGGTTCCTTCTGGAAAGATGGAAGACCAAAAGCCGATTTTCCTATACCTGTATCCGGCTTACGTCTACTCACCGCAAGTCGCTCAGGCTATACGCGTGTTGCTAGATAATCTCAAGCAAAGAGTGAACTTTTGGGAGATCCATAAGTTTTGGCAAAAGAATGACTGCAAGGTTACTGCACTACGAGACTTTCCCTGGCTAGCGGAGCAGGATACTGAACCTGAAGCGGGTCGATTTCAAGACAGCGCTTATGGCGGCAAGGGAGACAAAAAGGACTTGCCCTTTATGGGAATAAGCTACACCACTACCCGAGGGAAAACCGTCACGGATGCCTGGGTAGAGCCCGCTTTCTTAGCCTTAGCGATGTCACGACTGCTTGGCATCAAAGTCGTTACGACGCCGAGCCAGACGCCCCTATACAACAGCGATAGTGACTTCAACGAGTCTATCAAGCTAGACGGCCCCGCCAGCTTTTGGAGCGTTATGGGTCTCCCTGAATCTATTCATCTCGAAGAACTCTGGCAAGGCCGTATTCAACAGATAGATGATTTTATTCAACGCTTGCTCATTTTATATAGCACCCATCTAGAAAGTCAGGCCGATAAGCCCGATCCGCGATGGCGTGCCCTACCCGACACGACCCGTCAGCTCATGAGTGACCCGCTCAACATTTTCTCGCTTAAAGAAAAGGGCTGTCGAAAGCAGAAGCGAGATCCCACCCGTACAGAAGCTGCTCAGTACTGGCACTACGCTCAACTACTCGCTAAAGGAGACAACACAATGACTAAAAAGCTTACGCTCATACGGCGTTTAGCCGAAGAATATAGACAGTTCTACAGAACGCGGAGTACAGATTCAACCCATGCTATTTTGCTGCCACTGACTAAGGCCATGGATACGATTCTTTCTGTGCCACCAGATATACCGACAGAAGATTTGATTCTAGAAGGGGCCGGTCAGCTAAGGGATGCGATCGCCCGTCAGAAACCCTACCTAAGACCCATCCTAATGGACAAAACCCTGAAGGGATCAGCTAAAAGAGCACAGGAGCTAAGGGCAATAGAACAGTTCATGACGACCTGCGTTGAAGATCTGTTTTTGGGTCAGTACAAAGGCGACATCGCCCTGCTGCAAGAAAACAGAAACCGGCTCAAGTCTGGTGTTGGCTTTGCTTACCAAATGCTTGATTTACAGGAAGCTACAGAACAATCTCCAGAAGAAAGCGAATAGCCGCCGTTTAATTTTTCACTAGTACCCACACAAATATAGGACTTCTCTCATGACGACTCTCAAAGATATCAAATCCGAATTTCACGCCAATTTCCCCAGACTCGCATCAGGTAAACAAGTTCACTTCCTGATGCTACGTCACAGTCAATCCTTTCCGGTTTTCCAAACGGACGGCGTACTCAACACAGCTAGAACGCAAGCTGGTATTGAAAACAAAGACACAATTAGCCGATTGGTGATGTTCAAGCGAAAGCAAACCACGCCAGAAAGACTCTCCGGACGAGAACTGCTTAGGGCGTTGAGTCTAACTAGCGCAGATGAGACTGAAAAAGACAAATACTGTGAGTACAACGGAGAAAAATCCTGTAAGCATTGCCCCGACTGCATCATCTACGGATTCGCCATTGGCGATAGTGGCTCCGAACGCTCAAAGGTATATTCAGACTCCGCGTTCTCTCTTAGTGCCTACGAGACTTCTCATAAAAGCTTCACCTTCAACGCGCCCTACGAAGGTGGCACGATGAGCGAAAAAGGTGAAATGAGAAGCTCTATCAACGAACTGGATCATATTCTGCCAGAAGTTACATTCCCAACCGTGGAGACGCTCAAAGACCCTACTCTAGAAGGATTTATCTATGTGCTTGGTAATCTAATGCGCACTAGGCGGTACGGCGCACAAGAAACTAGAACAGGCGCTATCAAAAACCACATTGTCGGTATCGCATTTACAGATGGCGAACTGTTCAGCAATCTCCATTTCACTCAGGCGCTGTACGACACTCAAAAAGCAGATCCCGCTGCGCCTATTGACGTACTGTGCCAACGAGCTACCGATCTCATTGAACCACTACTGTCTCAAGAGCCCGTTCGTAAGAGTCGCGTTCTCCTCAATGGTGAACTAGATGAACTGATGGCAGAAGTATTAGCGCTTTATCAAAGTGAAGAACAGCTTTCTAAAACGCTTCAAACACTATACGAACAAACTAGCCTTTATGCGAACACCTACGGCGCAATGGCTGGAAAAGGTAAGAGCAAGAAAAAGTAGGAGCTATTACCATGCATATCTATCAATGCCAGCTAACGCTACACGACAACGTTTTCTTCGCCACCCGAGAGATGGGGACGCTGTATGAAACTGAAAAGTATCTGCACAACTGGGCGCTCACCTACGCCTTCTTTTCAGAAACCCACATTCCACGCCCCTACCGGATGAAAGGAGTCAAGGCACAAAAACCAGGCTACCTAGATCCCGATCATGAGCAAAATCTATTACAGGTCAATGAGTCTGGACTGTACCTATTCCCTGCTCGTCCTGTGCGATGGAACTTTCAAGTAAACACGTTCAAATCGGCTCAGGTAAACTACTATGGCCGATCTAAACAGTTCGGAGCGAAGGGGGCCACTCGCAACTACCCGATTAACTTTGGCCGTGCCAAAGAACTTGCGGCAGGCAGCACGTATCGTAGCTACTTACTGTCTGCACAAGCGCTAGAAATCGCGACCCTGCCCAAATGGATTCGTTTGGGTAAGTGGGCCTCCAAAATACGAGTCAGCTACTTACCGATAGCGGACATAACGAAAAAAACAGGACTGTTCAACTGTGCGCATCCGATTAACCCGATAGATTTACCGGCTTCGACGCAGCTAAAGCTGTACGACCGAATTGTGATGCCGCCTGTTAGTCTGGTGAGTCAGGCTCGGCTAGATGGCGCGTATTGGGCGCTGCCAGATGGCGTTTGCTTACCGGCTGATGTTGCTTACGGAGTGGGATATGTCGCTACTGCTTGAAAAGTCCGATCATTTACATGCGATCACCCTAAAACTAGTAGCCACCGAATCTGGTCAGCTTCCTAAAAACCTCAACCGAGCAGCCCATGCCCAGGTTCTCACCTGGATCAGCGCCGCCAACCGTGAACTAGGAGATCTTCTCCACAACATGCAGGGCGCACCTATCAGTGTCTCTGACCTGCTGGGTAATCATCGTCCTCAGCGAGTTAAGGCAGGTGATGAATTTCTTCTACGCATTGGCATTTTGCAAGGCACACTGCTACAACCTCTTCTCCAAGGCATTGAAAAATGCGAACGAGATAAAGTAGAAATTGCTCAGCTCAGTTTTGCGATCACTGGCATATTTGCGATGCCAGGGAGCCATCCTTGGGTGGGCTCTTCTCAATACTCAATGCTGTTTACAACGGCAGGCTCACAGTCTGAAATTATCCTGGACTTTCGCTCACCCACCAGTTTTAAACAAGACCAGATTGTTCAGCCGTTTCCCCTACCGGCTAGCGTATTCGGGAGTCTACTACGGCGCTGGAACACCTTTGCCCCAGAAGCCTTTGAGCTGCCAAAAATAGAATGGCAGGGTCTAGTCGCAGCCTTCGAGATTAAAAGCAAAATAATCCAGATGAAAGGGGGCGCTCAAAAGGGTGCCGTTGGCTGGGTGAGATATCAGTTCCCCAACGAAGAACAATCCAAAATAGCTAATACGTTAGCTCACTTTGCTTATTTCTCTGGTGTGGGTCGTAAGACCGCGCAGGGTATGGGCCAAACCTATCTACGCTTACCCGGCACAAAACCTAAGCCCCGAAAGCGTTAAAACATCTTCAACAACTAAGAAAATATCTCAGCCGCTATGGACAATCGATACCTGCCGCTGGCCTATCTCAATGCCTGGGAATATTGCCCTCGGCGCTTTTATTTTGAGTTTGTGCTGGGCGAAATGCAAAACAACGCGCATATCATCATGGGCCGACATTTGCACCGCAACATTGACGAAGAAACCGTTCGAGTTGAAGGATTAACGACCATTTATCAGCAACAGTGGGTATGGAGCGATCGCCTGTCAATCTCAGGCATCATAGACGCCGTAGAAGAAACCCACGGCCAGCTCATCCCCCTAGAGTACAAAAAGGGCCGCACCGGAAAGCACTTCAACAATCATCTACAACTCTGCGGCGCAGCCCTCTGCCTCGAAGAACGCACAGGCAAAGACATCGAATACGGCGAAATCTTCTACCACGCCAACCGCCGCCGCGAACGAGTCCCCTTCACCGAAGAGCTTAGAGCCAAAACAGAATCTGCGATCGCCGCCGCTCAGCTCGCTACCAACCAACCCATCCCCGCTCCCACCACCCACAAAACAAAATGTCAGGCGTGCAGCCTCACCGAAATTTGCCTTCCCAAAGAAGTCCGCACCCTGCAACAGTAACCCCCTATCCCCTATTCCCCATCCCCTAGCCGCCGCCATGACTTCTCTTTACATCACCCAGCCCGACGCCCAGCTCAGCAAACAATACGAAGCCTTCAAAGTCTCACTCAAACAAGAAGACGGCTCCTGGAAAAAGCAATCCGTCCCTGCCCAAACCGTCGATCAAGTTGTCCTCATGGGCAACCCTTCCGTCACTGGCGATGCGCTCATGTACGCGCTAGAGCTAGGAATGCCCGTTCACTATCTCTCTCCTTTCGGTAAATACCTCGGCGCAGCGCTGCCCGGACATTCTCGTAATGGCCAGCTACGACTGGCTCAATACGGTGCATACAAAGACGCTGACGCCAAGCTCACAATTGTAAAAGCGATGGTGACCGCTAAAATTCACAATCAGTATGCGGTACTGTATCGCCACGGCCAAAAAGAGAATCCGCTAAAGCTGCGCAAAGCGCTTGTAGAACAACAGCATTCTGTTGATCAGGTACGCGGAATAGAAGGGCTCGCCGCCCGAGAATATTTTGCAGGATGGGCCGCGATGCTCGCCGAAGTGTGGAACTTTAATGGGCGTAACCGCCGCCCGCCGACTGACCCGGTGAATGCACTGCTTAGCTTTGGCTATGCGTTGTTGCGTAGTCAAGTCACCGCCGCCACTCATATCGCTGGGCTCGACCCCTACATTGGCTACCTACACGAAGTGCATCACGGTCAGCCTGCCATGGTGCTAGATCTCATGGAAGAGTTTCGGCCTCTCGTCACCGACAATCTCGTACTTTCTGTTATCAACAATCGCGCTATTCAACCCAAAGACTTTACCGAAGCGCTCGGTGCGTATCGTCTATCGGATAATGGTCGGCGTACGTTTTTGCAGGCGTTTGATCGCAAAATGAACGATACGTTCAAGCATCCGGTGTTTGGGTATAAGTGTAGTTACAGGAGAGCGATCGCACTCCAAGCCCGTTTACTGGCTAAGCACTTGCAAGAAGGGATTCCCTACAAGGGGCTAGCCTTGCGATAAATGAGCACACTGTTCTATCTCATTATTTACGATTTACCGGATAACAAAGCCGCAAACAAGCGGCGGAATCGTTTGCACAAGCTACTGTCAGGATATGGAACCTGGACGCAGTACAGCGTATTTGAATGTTTTTTAACGGGGATGCAATTTGCCAAGTTGCAGACGAAGCTAGAGACCTTGATCAAGGTGAGTGAAGATTCGGTGCGAGTGTACGTGATGGACTCGGGTGCGGTGAAGAAGTCGCTTACCTATGGTTCTGATCAGCCCCGGCAGGAATCGGCTATTATCCTGTAGCTATCAGCTTTTTGGGCAGATGATAGTACTGGCTTACAATAAGGTGGAAAGCAGTCAATCTAAAGGGTAATTATGGTTTCCCAACTGCCAAAGACAGAGGCACTTAAGACCGCTCACTCAGAAATTTACTATCCAGATAGTGACGGTCAGCCGATGGCAAGTAATACGGAGCAGTACCGCTGGATTGTAACCATTCAGCAAAACTTAGACTGGCTACTCTCTGATGCTTTCGTTGCTGGTGACTTGTTTTGGTACCCCATTGAAGGCCGCTCAGATATCTCCGTTGCTCCAGATGTAATGGTGGCGCTAGGAAGGCCAAAGGGTAAGCGGCTATCTTACAAGCAGTGGGTAGAGGACAACGTTGCTCCACAGGTGGTATTCGAGATTCTGTCTCCTAGCAACACCCAAAAGGAAATGTACAAAAAGCTTCTTTTCTTTGAGCGTCACGATGTTCAAGAATATTATCTTTACGATACTGAAACCTGTGAGTTAAGCGGCTTCACGAGAGGCGAGTTTGGACTGACGCTTATTCCTGAAATGCTCGGCTGGGTAAGTCCTGCGCTTAAAATTCGCTTTGAAATGACTAACGACGAGCTACAGCTATTTCGTCCAGATGGGTCGCCTTTCTCGAGCTATCAAGAAGTTCTTGAGAGGGCAGAGTCAGCCGAGGAAAGAGCAGAGTCAGCCGAGGAAAGGGCAAAAAAGCTGGCGGAAAAGCTCAAGTCGTTAGGCGTTGACCCCGATCAGATTTGATTGCGATCTTCTTTCAGAAGAGCCCTATCATCGCACCTTTCCTACCCAAGACTTGCACTTTCAGCCGACAAGCATTGTTGTCTGGCAAAGCTAAGCGAGGTCGAAATCCCTGGGAGGTTTGCCAAAACCTTGAAGCGCTCTGAGTAAAAAGGTTCTGGCAGTTTTAGCAGCTTCTACTTACGTCAGTTAGGAATGATTTCTTGAAAAAATTAAGACCTTTGCCAAAACCTACTCTGAAATCGCCGTATACTATAGGTCACAGGCTACAGCCTCGCCAAACCCAAATCCCGATTACCGGGACTGAAACAGTCTCCTGGAGGCTCTCCGAGGGCGAAAACTGTGACAGGCTCGCCAAACCCAAATCCCGATTACCGGGACTGAAACACTGCAACAGCTTTCGCAACCGCTTATTGCAGGGGAACTCGCCAAACCCAAATCCCGATTACCGGGACTGAAACATTTGCCCTCCCTACTTTCACCCTGCATATTCCCACTCGCCAAACCCAAATCCCGATTACCGGGACTGAAACTACTTCTCCCGCCGTCGCTGCTACGTCTAATCTAAACTCGCCAAACCCAAATCCCGATTACCGGGACTGAAACTTACGTCTATATCCTGGAAATCCACGCTGTTTCTGAACTCGCCAAACCCAAATCCCGATTACCGGGACTGAAACATCCCTGGGGGTCTGATATCCCCCTGCGTTAACTCGCCAAACCCAAATCCCGATTACCGGGACTGAAACTGCCAAACTCAGGGTCTACGATAAGACCATCGAATCGCTCGCCAAACCCAAATCCCGATTACCGGGACTGAAACTCATTCATTGATTTCCGCGATCGCACTTCGGGCGACCCTCGCCAAACCCAAATCCCGATTACCGGGACTGAAACCCCCCTCCCTCTTCTCGCAGGCACCTGCGGAAAGGCTCGCCAAACCCAAATCCCGATTACCGGGACTGAAACTTCGATCCTTTTCAAACCACTAGGCCCGGCCCGATGACTCGCCAAACCCAAATCCCGATTACCGGGACTGAAACTTACGTCTATATCCTGGAAATCCACGCTGTTTCTGACTCGCCAAACCCAAATCCCGATTACCGGGACTGAAACTTCTCTCTTCTATCGGCGGTTCATCTGTTTCTGGCTCGCCAAACCCAAATCCCGATTACCGGGACTGAAACACAACTCATGACGCGCATCAGCCTCTGACAGGCTACTCGCCAAACCCAAATCCCGATTACCGGGACTGAAACTCTAGATGCTGTGCGCACCTACTTAGGCAATCGCCCTATCAACTCGCCAAACCCAAATCCCGATTACCGGGACTGAAACGTGATTTTGGCGTAATCGCGGGCGTAGGTACTGGGGGACTCGCCAAACCCAAATCCCGATTACCGGGACTGAAACATTCGAATCGGCCGATCGCCCAAGTGCCCGCGCACCCTCGCCAAACCCAAATCCCGATTACCGGGACTGAAACCAAAGAATTCGGCTATGACAAATTCGCCGCCAGCCAACTGCTCTCGCCAAACCCAAATCCCGATTACCGGGACTGAAACGATAGTGCCGTCTTCATTCTCAAGGCGTCGTCGCAACTCGCCAAACCCAAATCCCGATTACCGGGACTGAAACACCGATGGGGCTTTGATGATGTGAAGGGATTGGCCAATCCTCGCCAAACCCAAATCCCGATTACCGGGACTGAAACGTTGTAATTATTTTGTATTTTGCGGATTGCGTTAGCCTCGCCAAACCCAAATCCCGATTACCGGGACTGAAACAATTCGTTTGAGAGACTCCCACGTCGGGAGCATTGTCTCGCCAAACCCAAATCCCGATTACCGGGACTGAAACATTACAACTGCGATCGCCTGCCAGGCTTCCATGTACTCGCCAAACCCAAATCCCGATTACCGGGACTGAAACTCCAAGAGCGTGTTTGCAACAATCGTGTTCCCTCCCGACTCGCCAAACCCAAATCCCGATTACCGGGACTGAAACTCTCCCTGAGCTCGGCAGGTGTCACGGCGATTGCCTCTCGCCAAACCCAAATCCCGATTACCGGGACTGAAACTTCTCTGTCGCAGGGCCATTCAGTGAGGCTACGAACTCGCCAAACCCAAATCCCGATTACCGGGACTGAAACGCCGACCAAGGTTCCCAGGATAGTCATACCGGTAAAGGCTCGCCAAACCCAAATCCCGATTACCGGGACTGAAACTCCAAAAACAGAGCCAGTTCCTCACGACTGAAGGGCTCGCCAAACCCAAATCCCGATTACCGGGACTGAAACTTTTACTGTTCCAAAGTGCCAGGAGGCGGACTTGAACCGCCCTCGCCAAACCCAAATCCCGATTACCGGGACTGAAACCTTCAAACTCATCTAAATAGGTAGATGGATAGACCCCCCTCTCGCCAAACCCAAATCCCGATTACCGGGACTGAAACGCCGACCAAGGTTCCCAGGATAGTCATACCGGTACTCGCCAAACCCAAATCCCGATTACCGGGACTGAAACCCCTTCGGGAAATATAGAAAAGAAACTATACCAATCTCGCCAAACCCAAATCCCGATTACCGGGACTGAAACAAAGTATAGATGTAAATGATCTAGAAAAAATACAGACTCGCCAAACCCAAATCCCGATTACCGGGACTGAAACTCTATAATTGCGGTCATCGATGGGTCCACCACCTGGCGCGCTCGCCAAACCCAAATCCCGATTACCGGGACTGAAACTATCGATAGACACAAAAATTGTTTCCCTGTCGAAATCTCGCCAAACCCAAATCCCGATTACCGGGACTGAAACACTGCTAGCCTTTCTGCCCTAATAACCTCTGCATCCCCCAGAGCTCGCCAAACCCAAATCCCGATTACCGGGACTGAAACGCTACGATAAGCACCTATATAAAGGTTAGCAAGGCTTACGCTCGCCAAACCCAAATCCCGATTACCGGGACTGAAACACTGCTATCTGTGTCATATTCTTGTGTTGGCATTGGCTCGCCAAACCCAAATCCCGATTACCGGGACTGAAACATTGTGTCGGGGATATTGTTTCGATTTAGAGCAGTCACTCGCCAAACCCAAATCCCGATTACCGGGACTGAAACAAAGGCTCCTCCGATATAGCTTCAAAGGTCTTTTTCTCGCCAAACCCAAATCCCGATTACCGGGACTGAAACCTGGGGCATTACTCGCGCTCTTTAGAGCCCGAGGAACTCGCCAAACCCAAATCCCGATTACCGGGACTGAAACTCGGCCTGGGGCTTGGAGCGCGAGCCGGGAGAAGTAAAGGCGCTCGCCAAACTCAAATCCCGATTACCGGGACTGAAACGCAATCCAGCGCACATCACGTACTACGCGTGTAGTCTCGCCAAACCCAAATCCCGATTACCGGGACTGAAACGAGCCATAGTCATGAGAGACTTGCGTGAGCCCAGTCTCGCCAAACCCAAATCCCGATTACCGGGACTGAAACACGCTTGCCTGACTATTTGGTTAACATTGGTCTCAGCTCGCCAAACCCAAATCCCGATTGCCGGGACTGAAACGATACATACTCTTCCGAGTAAGTCAGCTGCCACTGCTCGCCAAACCCAAATCCCGATTGCCGGGACTGAAACACGATACAGACGTCCTAGAAGGATTTGCAGAAAGGCTCGCCAAACCCAAATCCCGATTGCCGGGACTGAAACCCTCTGAACCCTCAGATTGCGGCTGCTTCTAACCTCGCCAAACCCAAATCCCAATTGCCGGGACTGATCACTGGAAGGTGAAACGCCGCATTAGGTAAGGATTACATTCAAGCCTTTAACCACTCGCTTCAGTTATCCCTAGCGCCTGCCACCTCACATTCCCTAGTTCAATACGCTCTAATCCTCGCGACACTAACCTTTCAGGCGTATCAACTAAAATAATGATTCGCTAAGAATTTTTAGCCATGTTCCAAACCACCCGTCGTCGTCTCGCGCTCTGGTACACCACTGTCACCGCTGTCCTTTTGCTGCTATTTGCGACCGGTGTTTACGCCTATGTGCGTACAACCCTGGTCGAGCGGGTAGATGATACCCTCAACCACGTCGTCGAGATTGTCGAGCGATCGCTCATCATCGAAACCAATCCAACCCCAGTCGTCAACATCGAAGCCAGCTTCAGCAATAATCCCGAAGCCAGCGAAGACGACCGCATCGAACTCGAATGGTTCAACACCGCAGGCAACCTCATGTGGAGCACCTTCGCCACCCCACAAACGATCCCCTTGCACGTAAATCCCTACGGTGAAACCGTCACTCCCCGCAACGGCATCGTCCTACGTCAAATCACCGAACGAGTCAAAAGTAACAATCAGCTGCTGGGCTACCTACGAGTCAGCCATCCCTGGTTCGAAGTCTCCAAACCCAGCCGTCAGCTAATTGTCGATCTTGCCCTGGGCAGCACCCTCATGCTGATCACCGTCGCCGGGATTGGGTGGTTTCTTTCTGGCCTGGCGATGGCCCCCGTTCGCGACTCTTATCAGCAGCTCAAACAGTTCACCGCCGACGCCTCCCACGAACTGCGAAACCCCATCGCCGTTATTCAAACCAACGTACAGGTCGCCCTCTCCGATCCCGACGAACAGTTTCAGCGCACCCAGCTCGAAGTCGTCGAACGCCTGACCCGTCGCCTGGGCAGACTCGTCGACGATCTGTTGTTCCTAGCCCGGCAGGAAAGTGGCCTTGTCCCCATGCGTCACACCACTGTTGATATCGCCGACCTGCTTCAGGAAGTATTCGAAGAACAGCAGGCGATCGCTCAAACCAAAAGCCTGACACTCACCTACACCGCCACCGACCCTATCCCCGCCATGCAAGGCGACCCAGATCAGCTCATTCGCCTATTCACCAACCTCATCGCCAACGCTATTCAGTACACAACCCAAGGCAGTATCACCCTCACCCTTAGCAGCACATCTACCCAAAACACCGTCACCATTACCGATACCGGGATCGGCATTCCCGCCAAAGACCTCAGCCATATTTTCGATCGGTTCTATCGGGTCGATCCTGCCCGCAGCCGCAGTGCAGGCGGCTCAAGTGCAGGCGGCTCTGGGTTAGGGCTAGCGATCGCCAAAATCATCACCGACAATCACCAGGGCCAGCTCACCCTCACCAGCGAACCCAGGGTAGGCACCACTATTACCGTCACACTCCCCACCAAAACCACGCTTCCTAAAACAAACCCATTACAAGTAACAAAAAGCGCCCAGCCGTTATCAAACAGCTAAGCGCTTCTGAGAGACTATTAGTATCGCAAAAATCCGGATGCGGAACGGAGCGATGCACTGAGCGGAGCCGAAGTGCCAAAGTCACTACTCCGAAACCATACTCACATCCGGCGCAAAGGTCTTCTCCTCAGGCATACCCAGCTCGCCCATTGGCGCAGCCTCCGACTGATTAAACGAATACATTACACCCCCCGCATTGCCCACGCGAATCGTCATCGACTCATCCGCTGCCCATGAGCGGGTCTCGCCCTGCTCCAAGATCCCCTCAAACGGTGTTATCCCGTCCGAGGTTACCCGCACCCAAGACTGACCTGTGAGCACCAAATCCACTTCAATCGGTTTCGTTTGCTTCTTGGGAGCAGGCACAGGGTCGGCGACCGGTGCTTCAGCCACCGCATCTGGCTTCGGCATCAGCTGTTCAATGGCAGCCGGGTCCAAAATCGGTTGAGCCGTCATATCTGGCGCGTTTCGCTGTAGCAGGCCAGACAAGGCACTCACCGCCACCATAATCAGCAATACGTAAGCGCCATACAAATGCAGCGGACGCAGCTGCGCTGCTGGAGAATCCTTCCAGGAAGCACGGGGCGGACTCACCACGGGACGGGTGAAAAATTGGCTAGCGATCGCCTCCCCATCCAAACCCAACGCGTTTCCGTAGCGCAACAGCAGCGCCCGAATATAAATAGGTTCAGGCAGATCTGCCAGGTTTCCAGCCTCCAGGGCACCTAGCAACATCTGCCGAATCAGGGTTAGCTTTTCAATCGCTTCCAATGTCAAGCCACGCTGCAGCCGGGCCTGTTTCAACGTACTGCCAATAGAGCGCAGCTGGTCTTGCTGAAGCTGCTGGGCGGTAGGTTCTTTTGTGCGAACTTTCTGCATCATGGTAAAGCGATAGGTAGGCAAGAATTAAGCGGGGTTAAAAGGGCATCTGAAGCGTTAAACAGTACGCGTGGGGCTATACAGATAGCGGAATGCCGTATAGCGGAATGCACAGAGCCAGAAAACGGATGATTGGGCAGCTATTGGACAGCTACAAAAAAGGGGCACTGGCCACCAGAGCCGGAAAACCCAATAAGTACCAGGCAGTCCAAAATTACGTCGAAAGGTCAGCGGCAGAATGCTTGAGCTGGATTACTTCCTCACTCGTGAGTAAACGATAGTGGCCACGGCGCAAACTTCCCAGCGGCAGTGAGCCAATTTTTATTCTGTGGAGGGCTGTCACAGGGTGACCCAGCAGCTTCGCAACGCGGCGAATCTGACGATTGCGCCCCTCCGTTAACGTTATCTCTAACAGCGCCTGAGTATCCGACAGCGCTCGTAGCAGGCGCACACCAGCAGGCAAGGTCAGCCGCTCGTCCAGGCAAACGCCCTCACGCCATTGCCGAAGCGTACGCTTAGAGGGCATTCCCTGCACGCTCACCTGATATACCTTCGGCATATTGTGACGAGGATGCGTAAGCCTGTAAGTCAAATCGCCATCATTAGTGAGTAACAGTGCGCCCGTAGAATCCGCGTCTAAGCGGCCTACCGGGTGCAGGCCAGACCCTCGCTGAAGCGATCGCTCTAGCAGCGCCAACACCGTTCGTCGCCCTTGGGGATCGTGGCAAGTAGAAACCACACCTTTTGGTTTATGGAGCAAAAGGTACACGCACTGGGGCGCTACGCCAAGCGCTACACCATCAACGCGTATGCAGTCTACAGAATCATCCGCCTGCTGACCAATTCGAGCAACTTCGCCGTTTACGGTCACTCTACCGCCCGAGATTAGCCTTTCAGCCTGGCGACGAGAGGCAACACCATGTTTGGACAGTAGCTTCTGCAACCTTTCGGTCATAAGTACGGACAACGCCTGGCATCACAGAATACTTTTCCGTAATCAGCCCGACGCTTCTCGGCCCAATTGTAATTACTTCTCTATTCAAACAGCTACATCAGGACTTCTACAAGGGGGTAATACCACCGAATTGCCAAGACTTCACAATCTAAACCGTCCATAGTTTGCGTAAATACCGAACTGACGCTTTAAGAACTAACCAAAAAGGGAAATTTTGAGGGGTGTGCTTTGCCTGCGGGCAATTGCAAGGCACTTATTATTCACACTTTCTTTATATACTCTCAGCAATGTCTCGTTACAAATACAGTCCCTATGCTCAAAGAGACGGTTTTTGTACAAAGTCCGAGTGAGCGTCCGAGTGGGTAACCGTGATATCCACAAGGCGCTTACCAGGGAGCCACACTTGTAGGCAAGCGCCCCCTGTTTCTGTATCGTTCTTGGCCTTCACCCGGCCCTGATGAGCCTCGACAATTTGTCGCACAATCGCCAGCCCTAGGCCTGTACCGCTGCTGGGCAAATCAGCAACAATCAAATCGTCCACACCCCCATCTTCCAAGCGATCCCCACGGCTTCGCGCCAGGTCACTACGATAAAATCGCTCAAAGACATGGGGCAGATCTTTTGTCTCAAAGCCTTTGCCCGCATCAATCACCTCTAGCAAAATGTACTTTACCGTGTTCGCCGCAAACGTCTGCTGACGCTTCGCACCTGTCCCGCCTGCAGCACCCTGCCCGCCTGCAACACCCTGCCCGCCTGCAACACCCTGCTGGGCCACCATACTCAGGCGGACACAAATCGATTGCCCGGCAGGGCTATACTTCACCGCGTTGCTCAATAAATTGAACAAAACACTGTGCATCAAGCTGGCATTAATCAGGGCAATCAGCTGACTAGGCCCCTGGTAGTCAAGCGTTAGCTGCTTTAATTTGGCAATGGGCTCTACGCCTTGCCATACGGCATTAATCAGCGGCGCCAGGTCTGTGGGGGTCTCGTCTTCAACCTGCACTGCGGCCTGCTCCAGGCTGCTAATTTTGAGCACATCGTCTACTAGCTTACTCAGCCGAATCACTTCTTTGAGCAGCCTTTCTACCCAGCTAGTAAGCTGTGGGTTCACCCGCGACTGTAGGGTTTCGGCAACCAGTCGAATCGAGGTCAGTGGCGTTTTTAGCTCGTGGGCCACATCAGACATCCAGCGATCGCGCTGCTCAGAGAGCACCACCGCTTCCTGCTTATTCTCCAAGAACACACCAACCTTGCCGTCTCGCATAGGCACCCCATAGCCCTGCAAAGGATACGCCGGTCTCTCCAAATAGTTCAGCGGGTCCGTCGAAATAGAGTTAAACGTCCAAGAGGCTTCACACACCCGCTGCGTATCACGGGTGTGCTCTATTAGCTTGTCTAGCTCATAGGAACGCGCCACCGCTAACAACAGCCGGGGCTGCTTATAATCTGTCTGATCAATATCTAAAAAATCTTGAGCATGCTGATTGCACCAAAGCAATCGACTCTCTTCATCAACCTGTAAATAGCCAATCGGCACATTCTCTAGCAGCTGCCGGGCTTCTTTTAGCTGCTGTTCTAGGCCTTCTGCATATGATTGCTGCTCCCCAATAGCACTGGCAATCTGCGCGTCGTATCCCAAGGTAGGCAACAGCTGGCGGTCGGCCAATCGCCCTAGCAAGCGCTTCAGCTTAGCATCGTAGCGTCTTTTATTTAGGAACAATGCAACTATGCCCACCGACAGTCCAACAACAAAACCCAGCAGCATTATGGAGCCCTCCTAATCTAAATAGCGCCTACCACCTCATTCAACAGGCCTGGCAAACGCATCCATAACAACTGCGGTCCCATGCAAAGACAAAACCAGCCGATCACACGTCATAATACAGCAACAAAAAAAGGTGTGCTCGGTTAAAAGCACACCCTTCTTCAAGTCGATTGTCGTATACACCTCTAGCGGCCGATCCCAAAGGAAACCTCAATTTCGCTTTGTATATCAGTCTCTAGCAGTCCAGCTAACGCTATTGCGCTCACTCTACCGAACAATTGCGCCACGGTACTTCAGTACATCTTCGGAACGCTTGGCAGGCACAGCGGTCGCCCGGCGAAAGTGGTAGGTTGCGCCACGGTAGTGGCCAATTTCTTGGGTTTCAGTTACGCCCACAGCAGACTGGGGGGTGTTGTACTTTACGCCACGGTAGGAAAGTTGCATGGTAATCGCCTCCAAAGGGATTGAGATGTTTAAAGAGGCGCGTTCCTTCAGAGCTTAATGTATATTTATATACGGCCCTTACTTCCGTCTTTTATCAATTCAGCAACAGTTTAGAAAGTCAACGAAACTGAATCGGGAAAAGATGAACGTTCTTCATTTCTGTATTCAATGATACCGTTTTGAAGCTAAACCCGTCAATAGGTCAAAATACTCTGTTTCACTACGATGGCTTCGCTCAATTCACTTTGACTTCTCAATTTGACTTCACCGTTGATTCATTGGCTGTTTGCATCACTGGCCCCTCAGCCGATATCGCCGCCTGAAGCGTAGAAACCTCAGCCTTGTAAAAGTATTTCCGCCGAAACGACTCTTCCTGAATAGCGGCGAAGAATCGACCAAGCACATAGTCCACCGTGCTTTTAGGACTGCCAGAAGCATAACTAGGATCGTGCTGAACACGAATATCAATGGCTGAGCGATTGACCAAAAAACCAGCGTAAGATAGCGCGTTCAAGCCCAGCGATAAGGTGCGATCGCACACATCCAATTTCTCAGCCAGGCGCTCCGGGCTCACCGCCAGCTGTGTCCGGCTCAAGTACTTCGCGATTCCCAGCAGCTGCGTCCATTTATTGACCGGATCGGCCAAATCAGGAGCATCGTACGCCAGTGCCACCGGCTGATGGCTCTGATAAGACTGATACTGCCACAGCCGCAAGGCTTCCCACTGCCTGGGGCAATCGTCCACTACCAGATCAGTCGTTACACTAGCGGGCTCTACCGACGCGGCATCCTTACCCAACCGACGATCAAGCAACCAACCTTCATCGCCGTTTAGTGCCTTACGAGCACCCAAACCGTCAAAAACGCCTGCGCTAGTCGGGCGAATGTCAATCAGCCGAACCTCATACCGACGGCTTTTCGGGTGACTATTGAAGTCCAGCTCAGCCACGACATCCCACCGGCCAGGCGGCAGGTCATCTTTATAGTGGCCCCACCACAGCCCCGGACATCTCGCCGGATTCTCCGCCGTGCCACTCTCATCACACAGCTGAAAACTCGACTTTATATAGCCAACCTTTCCCCCCATACGGTCTTTCAGCTTCTGATGCCACACGTTGTCAAACCAGCAATTCTCAATCAGCAGCTTGGGCACAGGGTTACCCATTCCACAGGGCTCTAGCAGCTTTAGCTCCTGAAACAGCGCCCGACCCAAGTCACTGACGGTAACTTTCAAATCAGCCTTCACAGTTGGCGCACTCACCTGAGTTCCCATCTTTTGCCGGTACTGCTGATTAATCGCCGCTCGAAACAAGGGCAAATCTTCTACAGGTAAGCTCAAGCCCGCTGCAAAGGGATGACCACCAAAACCTTTTAATAAATGAGACTGTGACTGAACCAGGTCATAAAGATCTATCTGATTCACTGATCTTGCCGATCCCCGTGCCAACAAACTCACGTCAGATGGCTGATTCACATCCAAACTCTCCGTCGCCGCACTCTCCGTCACCGCATCGTGCGTCAGCAAAATGGTGGGCCTGCCGTATTGCTGTGCAACCTGCCCGGCGACTAAGCCCAATACACCCACGGGCCACTGCGGATCGCACAGCACAATCACACCCATCGTGGACAGGTCACTGGTTTCTAGCTGACCCATCACCTGCCTTAGAACATCATTCTGAAGGGCCTTGCGCCTAGCATTTGCTAGCTCTGCTTTTTCGGCCAGTTCCTGACAGCGCACCGGGTCAGTACTCGTCAATAGCTCTACGCAAAAGCTGGCATCGCCATAAATTCGGCTCACTGCGTTGATGCGCGGGCCCAGTCCAAAAGAGATGTCTGTGGGGCGATCGCCCGCCCGCCGGCATAGCTTCAATAGCTGAGCCACCCCAGGCCGCGTCGGCGTATCCGCCTGCAAATGCGTCTGCAGCTGAGCAATCCCAATCTGGGCCAGATACCGACAGTCCCCCTTCAGCTCTACCAAATCAGCAATCAAGCCAATCGCTACCAAATCCACCAGCTCACTCAGCGCTCTAGTCGGCACATCTGGCAGCTTTTCATACAGTGCTTCTATCAGCTTGTAGGCCACCGCCACCCCCGAAAGCGACGCCATCGGGTGCTCATCGGGCAATGCCCTAGGGTTCACAATTGCCACGACGGACGGACGCCGCTCAGGAAGCGTATGATGATCGCTCACAATCACATCGATCCCCAGCGACTGGGCGTACTCAATCTCAGCTGGATTAGTACTGCCTGTATCGCAGGTCACAATCAGGTTCACACCCTGAGCAGACAGCTGAGCGATTCCCATCATCGACAGGCCATGGGATTCTCGTAAACGGTTCGGGATGAAGTAAGTGAGCTGATCTGCGCCAGTAAAAAACTGCTTGAAGCCGTCCCAAAGCACAGCCGTAGAGGTAATGCCATCGGCGTCAAAGTCACCCCAAATGGCGACTTTTTCAGCGCGATCGCGTGCCAACAACAGCCGCTCCACCGCCCAGGTCATCTCCTCGCCAAACTCAAACGGACTCGCAGGCGTATAGTCCGCCGCTTGCCAAAATCCTCGGAGTGCTTTGGGCGATCGCACCCCCCGCATCCACAGCAGCCGAGCACCATAAACAGGATCCTCCGGCAGTCCAGTAATCTGCGCCACCGTCTCTACCCACCCATCTGCCATCGTGGGCACAGGGGCAAGGCTCCACACCGTTGTTGGCCAGTCAATCGCCGCCATAGATCCATCACATACGCGAATTCCATTAAGCTAGCATTTTTGAACATTTTCCATCTCTCGAACATTTCCTATCCAGAACCCGATACAGCACAAGGGTTCGGATACAATAGGCCCAATTCCAAGCGAGGGGGCAACAATGAAGCTAGGTGACTGGGTTAGCCTGCTGTGTTTGATAGCCGCAGGCTACATTCTCTGGCAAATCAGACCGCTGCTGTTGCTCTCGTTTGCAGCGGTTGTCATTGCGATCGCCCTTAACAACCTCACCCGCAAAATCCAGGCGCTCAACATTCCGCGCCCCCTCGCAATCTCCCTCGCCATCTTTCTCTCCACCATTGTTGCCACCCTCTTCATCCTTGGCATCGTTCCCCCCTTCGTAGAGCAGTTCACCCTGCTCCTCGACCTGCTCGTAAACTTCACCCAGCGCCTGCCCGCGCTTTTGTTCGAGCTGCAAACCAACCTGCCCGAGCGCATTCGCCTCCCCGAACTCGACGAATTTCTCGCCTGGCTCACCTCCCCAGACTCCGCCGTTCTAGATGTCTTCGGCAACTTCTTCTCTTTCTTTAACTCTTCACTACGCATCCTGATTCAAACCCTGTTTGTAGCCGTTTTGTCTCTGATGATGCTCACTAATCCCAATGCCTATCTCAATGCCATTCTGTTGCTCTTTCCTTCCTTCTACCGGCAGCGCGCCCGCGACATTTTTGGCAAATGTGAAATTGCTCTGGGCAACTGGCTCGCAGGCATCGTCATCAGCTCTATCTTTATCTTTGGCTTCAGCTTTGTCGGGCTGCTGATTCTAAGAATCGACTTGGCCTTTGCCCATGCGCTACTTGCAGGTGTACTCAACTTGATTCCCAACATTGGGCCGACCATCAGCATGGTGTTTCCGGTTGTGGTCGCACTGCTTTCAGATGAGCCTTGGAAAGCGATCGCCGTCGTCGGCCTCTACATCGTCCTCCAGCAAATTGAATCCTACGCCGTCACGCCCACCGTCATGGCGCACCAGGTCTCCCTCTTACCCGCATTTACCCTCATTGCCCAAATCTTCTTTGCCAGCGTCTTTGGCTTCTTGGGCCTGTTACTGGCCCTCCCGCTCACCGTCGTCGCCAAAACCTGGATTCAGGAATTACTCATAAAAGACGTTCTCAACCACTGGCAGCTCCAAGCCAACGGATACATACAGCCAGCCGTACCAGGCAACCAAGCAGCCCTGCCCGCAAGCGTTCGCCCCACGTCACCGCCACCAGAAAAGCCACCTGCACCGCCAGAGCCGCTAACAGAAAGCTAAAAAGAAAGTTCCCCCTACCCCCTGCCTCCTTACCCTTCAGTGCCGACACTGCACCAATTGGGTTCGCCAACTTCTCCCCACATCAAGGGAATTCTATTAAAGCCTGTCTAACGGCCTTTAGTAGCACCTTCTGGGAATCGTTCAATGTCTTCTCATACCAACAGTCTGCACCACCTTCAGACCCTGCTGATGTCATTCCATCCGGTGATTGCAGTCGAAACTGTAGAAGAAGAACGAGTCCAGGCACTCCTGAGCAAAGCCACCGAGGAGCTACAGCTGCTCACCTTTGAATGGAGCATTGCCAGAGGCATGAGCCGACTCCAAGGCGCTCACAGCCATTGGCACAACGAGTACAGCCCACCCGGCAGCAGCCGTCAAACCATCGAGCACACTACCGATCCCCTCGATGTCCTCCGTCATATCGAACAGCTTCCTACCCGAGGCGTCTACTGGCTCAAAGACTTTTCCACCCATCTAGAAGATTCCACCACCGCCCGGCAGTTCAGAGAAGTCGCCCACCTGTTTAGCTACAACCAGTCGGCACTTATCCTCACCGGCGAGCAGGTCTCCCTCCCCCAAGAAATCGCCCACGAAGCCATCTATTTTGACCTCCCCCTTCCTGGTCCCCTCGAACTCAAAAAAGCCATCGATACCGCCATCCGCTCCTTCCGGGGACGCGTACAGGTCGATCTTTCCAAGCCAGAACAGCAGCAGCTGATCAAAGCCGTTCAGGGCATGACCCTGAAGCAAACCCGCAAAGTCATCGCCTACGCAGCCCTATCCGACCGCCAGCTAGATGGTAAAGACATTGGCCGCATTCTAGAGCGCAAAACTCAGGTAATCCGAGAAACCGGCCTGCTCGACTACATCCCACCCGAGAAAAATACCGCTCAGCTCGGCGGGTTTAACAATCTAGGCCAGTGGTTAAACCGGGCTCGCTCCGGCTTTAGCGAACAGGCCAGAAGCTTTGGCCTGACGCCACCCAAAGGCATCTTAATTGTTGGCATTCAGGGCTGTGGCAAGTCGCTAGCCGCTAAAACCATCGCCAGACAGTGGCAAATGCCCCTGCTCAAGCTCGACACTGGCAGGCTTTATGACAAGTACATTGGCTCTTCTGAAAAAAACTTTCGGCAGGCCCTCGGCCTGGCCGAAAAGATGGCCCCTGCTGTGCTGTGGATTGATGAAATCGAGAAAAGCATGGGTCAGGGCAATAGCGATAGCGACGGCGGGCTGAGCAGTCGCCTCTTTGGATCTTTCCTCACCTGGTTACAGGAAAAATCGGAAGAGGTGTTTGTTGTCGCTACTGCCAACGATCTCTCCAAGCTGCCACCTGAGCTGCTCAGGAAAGGTCGCTTCGACGAAATATTCTTTGTCGATCTCCCAGACGAAAAAGAACGAGCGACTATCTTTCAGATTCAAATGACCCGCCACAAGCAAGATCCACAGCGATTCGATTTAGCCAGGTTAGTGCTTGCCAGCGATGGCTTTAGCGGCGCAGAAATTGAGCAGGTGATTGTCACAGCGCTCTACCATGCGCTGCACGAAACTTGCCCTATCGATACAGACCTAATAGAACAAACGATTAAGTCTACTGTGCCGCTTTCGGTATCGCGGCGGGAAGATTTGCAGCGGTTGAGGGCGATCGCCGAAAATCGCTTCGTCAGCGTCAAATAAACGAATTATCATTCACCCACAGGACGTAAGCTTGAAAGATTCCCTGGGGTATCACCGCCGTGAATCTTTCACTCAAACGACCGTCGCCCGTCGGCTTTTTGTTCATTGCCATCTTTTCAATTCAGTTTGGCTCCGCCCTCGCCAAGTCACTGTTCGACGATATCGGCCCTTGGGGTGTTGTGGGCCTTCGGGTCGGCTTCTCGGCGCTTTTTCTATTCGCAATTTGGCGACCCAAAGTCCACAGCAAAGTCAAAGAGCATATTGGACTAATTGTGCTCTTTGGCGTTGTGATGGCCACCATGAACTCTGCGTTTTATGCCGCTATCGACCGTATTCCCCTTGGGATTGCTATCTCTATAGAATTCACGGGTCCACTTGGGCTCTCTATTCTCAAATCTCAACACTGGAGAGACGGCCTTTGGGCCGCGCTCGCGATCGCAGGTATCTTACTGCTCACCCCCATCAGCGGCGCTAGCTTAGATATATGGGGCATGCTACTGGCGCTCTTCGCCGGCCTTTGCTGGGCCATGTATATTGTGCTGGCTGCAAAGCTGGGTCCGGCACTCCCTGGGGTCGAAGGACTGGCTTGGGGCTTAGTAGTCGGCACAATTCTTCTTCTACCTATCGGTATTGCCACGGCTGGTAGCGCATTGCTAAGTCCCAGAATACTGTTGCTCAGCGCAGGGGTTGGCCTGCTATCTACAGCGCTGCCCTATGCCTGTGAGATTGTGGCATTGCGATCGCTCCCTGTAAAAGTATTCGGCGTCATGCTCAGTATGGAGCCTATGGTCGGCGTCCTGGCAGGCTTCCTAATTTTGGGTGAAAAGCTATCAGTGCGATCGCTCATTGCCTGCGTACTCGTGTCCATTGCCGCCGCAGGCGCAGCCCGATACGGCATCTCCCAGGAAAGTAATCACACACCACCACCTGCAGCATAATTTCGACGCCTCACCGCCACGCCTCGTATCAATTACAACTTATCTAAGCCACCTGGGTAATCTATGGGTGAATCGAGTTTTCTCACTCCAGTGCTATGTCCTTGCCACCCCTGTCGCTGTCGCTACCACCCAAAGCTTTTAGTGAGCTATTTCCCCTCTTCAAAGACGCCAGCCCAGAAACCCTAGAAACACTCCACGAAAGCGCTACATTCAACGAGTGTCCCGCCGGTCGCACCGTGCTAATGGAAGACTCCTGGGGCAACGCGGTTTACCTCATCGTGTCCGGATGGGCAAAGGTGCGCGTTCAGTCGGGCAATGGCTACGTCACCCTCGTTATCCTCGGCAAGGGCGAATACTTCGGCGAAATGGCCGTTCTTAACGAATCACCCCGCTCTACTGACGTTGCAGCCCTCTCAAAGGTAGAACTCCTCAGCATCCCAGCCCAGCTATTCATCAAGAGCCTGTTCAAAGATCCCCAGCTACACCACCGCATGTTGCAAAGCATGGTGGAAAGACTCAAGCAGACTCAAAAACGCTTTCAGCTACGTAACAAAGCGCCCGGCATCAAAATGGTCTATACCTTAATCGGTCTGGCCGATGCCTATGGGGAAGAGAAGGATGGCGCGATCGAGATATTTAATATTCCTGAGACAGATTTAGCGGCGATCGCCGACGTCGCCCTCAAAGACGTCCCCAAAATTCTAGGCAAACTTGCCGCCCGCAACTGGCTTACCATCGACACCGAACGAGACGTCATCCGTCTGCTCGACATGAAAAGCCTCAGACACCTTTCAAAGCTGGGCTAGTTCAGTATCAAATCCAACCATGCTCACTCAAAAACGCCCTACATCTTTAATTTTTGTAGGGTAGTTTCGCTATTTCTCACCTCCTTTTCTACAGTGAAGAGAAATTAGCAGGGCTTTAGTCCCTCTATTAATTACAACCCAACTGTAAAGAGGGATTCTTGATGAACATACAGCCACCCCCCATCTCGCCTCGCCAAATGAACCTGCTACGGGTCGTCCTTTCCATGGCCTGGGCCGACGACACCCTAGAGCAAAAAGAAGTAGACGTCATGCTGGGCCGCTTCAGTCAGCTGTTTGCCAGTGAGCCCCAGCAGCAAGCCTATCTGCAAGGCCAGCTCAAAGAATACTTCGTTCAAGACATCCCCCTCGAAGAAGCCGCCAGCAAAATCACCAGCGATGCCGAAAAAGAAGTCGCCCTACGCCTCTCCTACGAAGTCATCAACGCCAGCGCTCGCACACCCGATGAAGCCAAAGTCAACCAGGCAGAAAGTGAGGCATATCAGCGATTAATTACGCAGCTCAATCTGCCTAGCGACACTGTCAAACGCGCTGAGCAAGAAGCAACCGCCTCTCTTAACAAAGGCGGTGACAACATTGTCGATATGCTGGCATATCAGCTAAAGGACTACCTCACAAAGACATAGACTGCTCGCTACTACTGGCCTAAGTACTAACGGGCACTCATCTCCAGCATTCGTGAAATAGGTGCCAATGCATCTGCCTGAATCGCCTGAGGAATCGTAATCTCAGGCGATTTGTTCTTCATAGCCAGGTATAGCTTCTCAAGTGTATTCAGCCGCATATAGGGGCACTCATTGCACGCACAATTCGCCTCAGGTGGCGCAGGAATAAAGTGTTTTTTAGGCACCTGCTTCTCCATCTGATGAATAATTCCAGGCTCCGTCGCCACAATAAACCGCTCAGATTCACTGCTCTGCACATGGTTCAGCAGCGCAGTCGTTGAGCCAATAAAGCTAGCATGACGTAACACCGGCTGCTCACATTCCGGGTGAGCAATAATCTCCGCGTCAGGATGCTCCATCTTCAGCTGAAGCATCTTCTTTTCCGAAAAAGTCTCGTGCACAATACAGCTCCCCTGCCACAGCACCATATCTCGCCCCGTTTGCGCCATCACATAGCGCCCTAAGTTACGGTCAGGCGCAAAAATAATCTTTTGTTCAGCAGGCAGCTGATTCACCAGCTTCACCGCGTTCGAGCTGGTACAGATGATGTCACTCATCGCCTTAATTTCGGCGGTGCAGTTAATGTATGAGATCACCAAATGATCAGGGTGGGCGGCTTTGAACCTGGCAAATTCATCAGGCGGGCAGCTATCCGCCAGTGAACAGCCTGCTTCCAGGTCAGGCAGCAGCACTAACTTGTTTGGGTTCAGAATTTTGGCAGTTTCTGCCATAAAGTGCACCCCCGCGAACACAATCACGTCTGCTTCTGTGCTGGCGGCCTGCTGAGAGAGCCCCAAAGAATCACCAATGTAGTCGGCAATATCCTGAATATCAGGCTCCTGATAGTAATGCGCCAAAACAACCGCATTCATCTCTGTTTTCAGGTTTTCAATCGCTGAAAACAGATCCTTCGGCAACGCCGTTTTAGTAGGGGAGACGCTGGCAGTAGCAAACACGGGCTGTCCTCTCTGAATTATTACAAGTTACCAATTACTAGAATTTAATTATAGTCAAAATTACCATTATTGTCATCCTACGGTCCGACAATTCTGGGAAAGGCTTCTCACAACAAGGTGTCAGCGGTTCTCGGAAGAAAGGTTCAAATAAGGTGCGATCATCTCCAGCCAGTCCGCAGGCTTTTCCGCTTCAGCGCTTAATACTGGTTGAAAATGAACCTGGTCTAATGCCTCACAGGCTTTTTCTATTAACGCCAGCTCTTGATGCCGATTGCTAATGGCCACGACCTCACAGCCATCGTCCGATTCGCCCGCAAGTGCCCAATAAGCCATAACCAGCTTCTGCACCGCATTTTCTAGTCCGGCCTCACTACCGACTAGTTCAGAAAAGCGACTTTCCGCCGCCGCTCGCAAAATCACCTTAAATCCCATGCCTTCAGCTGCCTTACTCAAAGCATCAGCATCCACGGCTTTTGGCGTCATAAAAGGTTCACTAAACTCTCTGGCCTTTGCCGCATGGGCATCTGCCTCCGATAGCTTTGCCGATTTCTGCAGTTGCGGCACTGTAAAGTCACCAAATCCCTTCAACGGGTGCGAAATCATATTTGCGAGTACCCGTAGCCCGGCTCTAGCCTGTACATACGGACAGCCAAGCACCTCAACAAAGTAATCGCCCTCCTTTTCACCCAAGGGGGACTCAAATAGATTGTGCTTGGCGGGTGTAAAAATAGCGCTACCACTTTCTGTGATGAAGGGATCAGTAAGATTGAGACGCGATCGCACCCCCTCTAGCTCAGTGCGATCGCGCTGCGTAAACACAATCACCGCAATACCTACCGCCTTCAGCTTGGCAATATCAGCACGTCGCTGAGCATGCAGCCCATTCTCCCCGCCACCTGTCACGTCATCCGCCGGAAGCAACACATCATCCAAAGCAGTCAGTACAATTTGCTTAGCCATATTATTCACACCAGGCCACGGCAGCCGCCCGTAGCACCTACTATAAAAACAGTCTATTTAAAACAGTAGAACCCTTTGTCCGTATTCGGGCAGTCCTTTGTCCGTCCTTTTCGGGCGTCCTTGTTCAGCAAGAGGCCACATCTCCGTGCATCAGCCCGTGCATCAGTCCACAGTCAAAATAGCTGTCATCGGCGATATTCACGACCTGTGGGAACTAGAAGACAACGCCGCACTCAAGCACCTAGATGTCGATCTTGCATTATTCGTCGGTGACTATGGCAACGAAGCCGTAGACGTCGTCCGCCGTATCGCCGCCGTCGATATTCCCAAAGCAGCCGTCATGGGCAACCACGACGCTTACTACTCCGCCAGCAACAAAGGCATCAAAAAATGTCCCTACGACCGCACCCGTGAAGACTGGGTTCAGCTGCAAATGGACCTGCTGGGCGATGACCACGTCGGCTTTAGCAAACGTGAATTCCCTCAGTTCAACCTCACAGTTGTTGGCGCTCGCCCCTTCAGCTGGGGGGGCTCCAAATGGCGCTATCGCAAATTTTACCGTGATAGGTTCAATGTCAGAGGCTTCGACGAATCGCTAGAACTCATCATGGCAGCTGCCGATGAAGCCGAACACAGCAGCATTATATTTGTCGGCCATGTGGGTCCCTATGGACTAGGCGATCAGCCTCACGATCCCTGTGGCAAAGACTGGGGCAAAAATGGGGGGGGGGGAGACTACGGCGATCCTGACTTTGAAAAGGCGATCGCCCTCACCCAAGAATCTGGGAAGCATGTGCCGCTCGTCACCTTTGGCCACATGCACCACACCCTCAAAAACAGCACCCAGCAGCTACGCACACGAGTCACCAAAACCGACGAGACTGTCTACTTCAACGCCGCTAACGTTCCCCGCATCGAAAAGACCCCACTGGGTAGCCGACGCAGCTTTTCTCTGGTCACGCTCACGAACGGGATAGTCGAATCCATCGTTCTCGTTTGGCTAGATGCGCACTTCAAACAAATTTCGCAAGAGCTGCTCTTGTAGTGTGAGCGATCGCCCCCCTTGCAACACCAAGGCCCCCACTTTTAGTTCAATGGCACACTAGACGTTTCCAGACAATTCGAGCTACTATAGCCAAGCCTATTTAAGTATGGTCCCAGCCATTACTGAATGTGCCCTTTGGAGAGGTGGCAGAGTGGTCGAATGCGTCCGACTTGAAATCGGATGTACCGCAAGGTACCGTGGGTTCGAATCCCACCCTCTCCGTCCTTAGCGCGTCAAGCCATTCCAGCTAAAACCGTCAAGCGATTCCACCCAAGCAACTCCACAAAGAAAAAGGCGGGCCAACTATCCAGTGAAACTATCTGTCTATCACACGCCCGAAGAAGTTCCAGAAGGCCTTCTGCCCGATTGTGCGATCGCAATTGACGTCCTCAGAGCGACCACTACCATGGCTGCCGCCTTTGATGCAGGAGCAGAAGCCATCCAAGTCTTTAGCGATCTTGACACGCTACTCACAGATAGCGAAAGCTGGCCCGCCGAAAAGCGTATCAGGGCAGGTGAAAGAGGCGGTCAGCGGGTAGAAGGCTTCGACCTCGGCAACTCCCCCCTCGATCACTCCCCCGAAAAAACAAAAGGCAAGCGCCTTTTCATGAGCACAACTAACGGCACACGTTGCCTAGAGCGAATCCAAGCAGCACCCCTAGTCCTTACGGCCGCGCTCACTACACGCCAGGCAGTTGTGAACTATCTGCACAAGCATCAACCCAACACCGCATGGCTCGTTGGTTCAGGTTGGGAAGGTGAATATTCGCTCGAAGATACCGTTTGTGCCGGCGCCATCATTCAGCAGCTCATGGAACAGACAGACCTCGGCTACGAACTTATTGGCAACGACGCAGCCCTCGCTTCAGTCAGCCTCTACACCCAGTGGCAGACTCAGCTTCCCGAACTCCTAAAACAGGCTAGCCATGGGCAGCGTCTGCTCAGAAAAAATAACACCACCGATCCTGACTACTGCGCTCAGCTAGACATTCTAGACATCGTGCCCATCCAGCAAAGTCCAGGCATATTAGTTTGCCACTAGGCGTACTAGTTTGCCACTAGGCGTACTAGCTTGCCACTAGGCGTACTAGCTTGCCACTAGGCTGACAGACTGACCGCACTCAGAAGCACGTCGCAGAGCATCGCCAACGCTGAGTGCATACACACTTTCTTTTGCCGTTACGTACAGCGCTGTACCCTCAGTCAAATAGGCCAGCACCGCTGCTGTATCTTTCACAAAAAGCCCACGTCTTGGCGTCACCGAAATTGGCTGAGTTCCCGCTACCGTAGTCAAAGCGCCCTCGTTACGCGCAAAACATAAAGCCCCTAAACTGCCCTGAACTTCTACATCACGGCGAGCTATCCATAGCTGCTCACCCTTACCGTACGTCAGCGCAGCAACCACTCCATTTTCGAACCGTAGCCGACCAGAACACACAATAGTTTTGAAATAGTCTTTGTCGCTCAAGCTCTCCTCTTTCCTATCACCAAAGACTTGGGAAATACAGTCAGCAGCAGTCACCTCACCGAATAAGTTCGTCAGTCGATGAACCCGCGAAAGTGCACCACAAAATGGAAAGCCAAACAGATTCAGCTGGTATGTCCACTTCTCAGGCGCTGGGTGCTGAGGGTTAAAGGTGCAATAGTTTACATAGTGCGGCTCGCCCACTTCAGGTAAATATCTCTTCATCGCCTGATGCAAACCGCCTAATAGCTCAATATGCTCTACATGCAGCAGTCGTTTCTGCTGAGCCGCCAGCACCAGCAGCCGTTCAGCCTGCGCTAAATCAAGCGACAGGGGATACTCCACGACCACATGCTTGCCTGCTATCAGAGCAGCTTCTGCTATGTCACCATGTAACGCGCTGACCGTCGCCACAACGACCAGGTCAATAGCCTCATCTTCAACAAGACTTTGCCAGTGCGGGGCCAAAATAAGGCCATGCTGCATAGCAAATGTCGCTGTACGTTCAGGATCACGCCCAGCGACTGATACTACGTGCGATCGCTTATCCTTACCAAAAGCCGCTGCTCTTGTCCTAGCAGCATAGCCCGTCCCAACCAGCCCAACTCGAATCGTCATTCACTTCAATTAATCACTGCACTAATACAGACATCACATCACTCTATCCAAATCATTAACTATCTACTTTGGTAGCAACGGACTTCACAAAACAGTCATATCTGCACACTTACAATGCACACCTATTAAGTTACGAAAGCTACCGACAGAAAGAGATTCTTGTTAAAGTCACTGTCATTTGTAGGCACATAAGCAAAGGTTATAAATAAGGAAATTACTGATAAAATAAAGACGGGTTACTTTGAACTATGGCATTGTCCTAGACGACGTATATCCCTCTCAGGGAAAAGGATACAGCTTGGCAGGAACATCTTTTACACCACTTAATCATAAGCAAACCATGGTCTACTTTCAACTTTAGATTACGAATACCTTTCAAGAAGTCACCACTAGATAGTTACACGTGCAATGGTTTTCTCGTACTATCAAATGTAAGCGGTTAGCGAAGGCAATACTGTTAGTATTCCTAACAGCACACTGAGCTTTGGCAACACGCCCAAATTAACCGAGAGGACATTCGCATGGCTAGCTACAAGGTAACGTTGGTAAACGAAGCCGAGAATCTAAACACCACTATTGAAGTGGCTGAAGACGAGTACATTCTAGATGCTGCTGAAGAGCAAGGCATTGACCTGCCCTACTCTTGCCGAGCAGGCGCTTGTTCAACTTGCGCAGGCAAAATCACTGAAGGCACCGTCGATCAGTCCGACCAATCTTTTCTAGACGACGATCAAATCGAGGCAGGCTACGTACTCACCTGTGTGGCTTATCCCACCTCTGACTGCACCGTCATGACTCACCAAGAAGAAGAGCTTTACTAAAACAAGTCATATCTTCCGTTAAAAAGCCTTGAGACCCGCTGCAGGTCTCAAGGCTTTTTAGTGTCAAGCAGTAATGTCATCTACAAAGGCTTTGTAAGGTGCATAGAAACCTGTAAGGTGACCATGAATTCTATGATACCGACAAGGTATATTGATGTTGCGCTTGATAGCATGGGCAAGCATGTTGAATATGTTGAGCATTTCGATTTATGGCCTGCTTATGACCTCTCATCATGCTGCAGGCAAGTGTTCACCAACGCCATGAGAAAAAACGTCAAAGTTTAAGTGTGAGGAATCTTCAGATATGAAAGCCATGATATTGGCCGCAGGGAAGGGTACTAGAGTACGTCCCATAACCTACACCATTCCTAAACCCATGATTCCAATCATGCAGAAACCCGTCATGGAGTTTCTGCTAGAGCTACTACGTCAGCATGGTTTTACACAAATCATGGCG
This sequence comes from Cyanobacteria bacterium J06581_3, assembly GCA_038531675.1. Lineage (GTDB taxonomy): Bacteria > Cyanobacteriota > Cyanobacteriia > Phormidesmidales > Phormidesmidaceae > Phormidesmis. The sequence goes on along the minus strand of JBCBBK010000013.1, from coordinate 6,727 downwards.
AACGTCAGCCACTTAGCCAACGAAATTGAAGGCTATTTCCGAGACGGTCAGCGGTTTGGGGTAGAGCTAGCTTACTCGTTTGAAGGCCGCATTACCGATGGCGAACTCGTCGGCGAAGCCATTGGGTCCGCTGGCGGCATGCGAAAAATCCAGGACTTTTCACCCTTTTTTGACGATACCTTTATTGTGCTGTGTGGCGATGCTCTCATCGACCTTGACCTAACAGAAGCCGTCCGTCAGCACCGGGAAAAAGGATCCATCGCTACCATCGTCATGAAGCAGGTTCCCCTCAAGCAGGTCCCTAGCTATGGCGTCGTTGTCACTGACGACACAGGCAAAATCAAATCCTTCCAGGAAAAACCGACTGTAGAAGAAGCCCTGAGTACTGACATCAACACAGGCATATACATATTCGAGCCTGAAATCTTCAAATACATTCCCTCTGGCCAAGAGTTTGATATCGGTGGAGACCTCTTCCCAAAGCTTGTGGCAGACAACGCAAGCTTCTACGGTATCAGAATGGACTTTGAATGGGTCGACATTGGCAAAGTTCCCGACTACTGGCAAGCGATTCAAGACGTGCTCACAGGCCAAGTCAAAGGTGTAAATGTTCCCGGCAACGAGGTCAGGCCCGGCGTATTCGCAGGTCTTAACGTAAAGGCCAATTGGGACAAGGTAGATATCGAAGGTCCTGTATACATCGGCGGTATGACACACATAGAAGATGGCGCCAAAATCGTCGGTCCCAGCATGATCGGCTCAAACTGCCTGATCTCCAGCGGAACGATTATTGATAAAAGCGTTGTCTTCGAGTACTCCAGAATTGGCTCAGGCGTACGCTTGGTAGATAAGCTTGTCTTTGGTCGATACTGCGTCGACAAAACAGGTGCGTCAATTGATGTGCAAGCGGCTGCACTCGACTGGTTAATTACAGACACCCGGCAAGCGGTTGTAGCAGAACCCCCAATTGAGCATAAGGCGATCGCAGAGCTTCTCAACCAAACCATCGCCAAATAATAACGCTCTTCTATCTCAACGACAGCAAACTTCTACACAAAACAAAACAGAGAGGAAAATTCCTCTCTGTTTTGTTTTAAGACCAAAAAAATGGACCAACCATTAGATGATTGGCCCATCGCAGTTACGTGAACAAAGCCACGACCAAAACCAGACTACTGAAGAACGAGGCGCACGTTTGCATTCTGCAAGCCAGGACGCTTAACCTCAGCCAGCGTCTTGTTAACAGCATACTTCTGGTTAATCGAGTTAATTAGCTCAGTCTGGTTGTGCTTTTTAGCAACACCCCAAAGATCAGCAATCAAGTCAAAAGAACCATCTGCATTCCGAGACCAGCCAATATCATAGTCACCTTCAAGCACGGCAACAATGTCAGCGCGAACGTTCTGACCGTTATAGCCACGAATGTTCGCCTCAGTCTTCGTGACCACACCCAGGTCGTTGAGTGAAGACTTCAAGATTTCAGCATCGGTGATTTTAGTGCGTAGAGTACTAAAGTGAGACATATGAGTTTCCTCCTGGAGAGAAATTGAGAGAGAACGAGTTTAGAAATCGAGAGTAGCCAGCCATCAAATGAGACAGTATCTGACCTTTTAAGCTGTCAACTACATCGCTCAGTAGCAAATGAATTGACCCTCTTTCCTGTAGGAGCAGGAAAAAAGACTGTTAGAACTCCATCCGTTGATATTCCGCAACCGATGAAGCCGCCGGACGAGCGCGCTGATTTGCCCAATCACGCAGAGCCGTTACCTGCTCACTCATGGTCTTCGACAGCGGCAGCGTAGCGCGAATCGCCGCAATAATATCGAGTTGAGTGAACTCCCGACCCTGGGCAAATGCCTCGTACATCGCAGAGACCAGTCCCTGCTCTATTTCAGCGCCCGAAAAACCTTCACAAACCTTACTCAGCTGGTCATAATCAAACCGTTCAGTGTCGCCACGGCGTTTAGCCAGATGAATCTTGAATATTTCCTTTCGCTCTTCTTCGTTGGGTAAATCCACGAAGAAAATTTCATCAAATCGACCCTTTCTCAAAAATTCACTGGGCAACCTCTCCACACGGTTTGCCGTTGCAATCACAAACACAGGAGAAGTTTTTTCCTGCATCCATGTCAAAAAGCTGCCAAAGATTCGACTTGACGTACCCCCATCTGAATCCGCAGACCCTGCACTCCCTGCAAAAGCCTTATCAATCTCGTCAATAAACAAAACCGCAGGTGAAATTGATTCCGCTGTCTTCAAAGCCCCCCTCAGATTTGCCTCAGAACGACCTACCATAGAACCATCGTACACACGGCCCATGTCAAGCCTCAGCAAAGGCAATCCCCACAACCGCGCAGTTGTCTTCGCAATCAAAGACTTTCCGCATCCAGGAACACCCAAAATTAGCATACCTTTTGGCTGCGGCAGGCCATACTCTCTAGCCCTTTCTGTAAAAGCATTAGAGCGTTGCTTCAGCCAGTGCTTTAGCTCCTCTAACCCACCTACCGAGTCAAGGGTCTCATCTTCCTCAATGTAGTCCAAAATTCCATTTCGACGGATAAGCTGCTTCTTCTCAGAAAGAACAATATCAACCTCCTTTTCCGTCAGCGCTCCAGCCATCACTCTGGACTTACGAAAAACCTTCTCAGCTTCATCGCGAGTTAGGCCAAGCGCAGCTTTCAGCAGCTTTTCACGCCCTTCAGTAGTGATATTAGAAACACCCGACTTTCTCAACTCCTCGGTCAGCACCTGATTCAACTCAGACATATCAGGGAGGCTAAAGTCCAAAACAACTACCTCCTTCTCAAGCTCAACCGGAACCTCTTGAACAGGCGACATCAAAATAATTGTTTTCTGAGTCCCACGAAAGCTTTCTATCGCGTCCCGTAGACTACGGGTAACCTCAGGGCTATCCTTGAACGGATGCAAATCCTTAAAGACGAAAATACTAGGCTCCTTCTGACGCATCGCCCAGTTAATTGCTGCTTGAGGAGACACCGTATTATTCTGTTGTCCAGACCCACGCTCATGTCCATATTCAGCAACACCATGTGTCATCGTCCAGGTATACAGCCGCTGCTGAGTCTTTTGCTGGGCCAGTGTTGCAATGGTTCGCTCGGCACGCTCCTCTTCAAAGGTAACCAAATAGATCAGCGGATACTGAGCTTGAATGAGTACGCTCAATTCTTCTTTCACTACGACCACCTCCAACAAAAACTTAGAACACTCGTCTTAGAAAAACAGACTAAGGTATGTACAACAGATATTCGGTAACAGACTTAACCAATTAAACTTGCTGTCCTTGTGTAAGCTCGGTTCCTTGGGCTAAAGCTAGCAGGTAATCAGCTCTCCTTCGTCAGAACTCTCAGAATCTGTCTGAACACCAGCCATCTGATCACCAGGTAAAGGGGCTTTAACAGAAGAATTTCTTGCTGAACCTTGACTACGCCCTTTATCATGCAGAGCTGGAATGCACTCTAGCCCTGCCAAATCACTCCCTGTCAGATCATCCACAACATAGTCAGCGTGAGTGTGAACCAGTCTCAAGTCGTTACCGCTCAGCGTCACAGCAGCGTCACACTGTGGGCAGCTATGAATTTGATGACTCCTTCCATGGCGGGCTGCCCCGTTTTGAACCAAGTCAGAATGAGTTAAGTAAAACTCGAGCGCTCTTCGCGCCATAGAAGACATTGTTTCTCCATCTACCGCAGAACGGATCTTGAACTGCCGATGCAGCTCGTTAGGGAGATATAAGGTAACCTTTTGCTTGTCTGGCATATCGGATTGAAATAATGTGACCCGGATATGTTTATCACAGTAGCGAGCACTGACACTTACTGTCAAGACAGCATGCCACTTTAACGTCAAAAAGTTTACGTAAGTTAACAACACTATCCGCGATTCGGCGGGTAATCTCTCTATATGGAATAGAGCAGATAAGACTTTCGACTAAATGAGCACCTCGGCAACTACCCTTCAAAGCTTCTCCCTAGAAGGTGCACTCAAGCATTTCTTCGGATATGAACAATTCCGATTTGATCAACGCTCGATTATTGAAAGAGTTCTAAAAAATAAAGACGTGTTGGTCATCATGCCAACAGGTGGTGGGAAATCGCTGTGCTACCAGCTGCCTGCACTACTTAGATCTGGCATCACAGTAGTTATTTCACCTCTAATCGCACTGATGCAAGATCAGGTTAACGCACTTAAAGACAACGGGATAGGTGCAACTTTTCTGAACAGTACGATATCCATTGAAGAAACAGAAGTTAGGCAGCAAAACATTCTTTCTGGCAATACCAAGCTGCTCTACATTGCGCCAGAACGACTGTTCACACCCGCCTTTGCAGATTTTCTAGAGCAGGTCAGCCAACGAGTAGGGATCAGCACGTTTGCAATTGACGAAGCGCATTGTGTTTCAGAATGGGGCCACGACTTCCGCCCTGAGTATCGTCAACTATTTCAGCTTAAGCAGAGGTATCCACAAATACCTATAATCGCACTGACCGCGACGGCAACCAAGCGAGTCCGAACAGACATTGCCCAGCAGCTACGCTTGGTCGATCCTGAAGTATACGTATCTAGCTTTAATCGGCAAAATCTCTACTACGAAGTCGTACAAAAATCGAAGAAACCATACGAACAACTCCTCGAGAAAATCAAGCAGAACGAGGGTAAAGTCAAGGGTTCTGGAATCATCTACTGCCTCAGCAGAAAGCATGTCAATGAGGTGACAAACCAGCTACAAAAAGACGGAATTATAGCCTTACCCTACCACGCAGGGCTTAGCAACGAGGTTAGAGAAAACAACCAAAACAAATTTATTCGAGATGACGTTCAGGTTATCGTTGCTACGATCGCATTCGGGATGGGAATCAATAAGCCCGACGTTCGATTTGTTATTCACTATGACCTGCCAAGAAATCTGGAAAGTTATTATCAGGAAGCTGGCCGTGCCGGGCGAGACGGAGAGCCTGCAAGTTGCTCAATTCTCTTTGGGTGGGGAGATGTTCACACCGTCAAATATCTAATAGGGCAGAAAAGTGACCCCAACGAGCAAAGAATTGCTCAGCAGCAGCTAAACCAAATCATCAATTATTCAGAAAGTTCTGTCTGTCGTCGAAAGATTCAGCTGGGGTACTTCGGAGAAACATTTGAAGCACCTTGCAACAACTGCGACAACTGCATAAATCCCTCACCAATTGAAGACTGGACAATTGAAGCACAAAAGTTTCTATCGTGTGTGTATCGCTGCGATCAAAGATTCGGAATGAATCATATTATTGATGTCTTGAGAGGTTCTCAAAAAAAACGAATTTTAGAACTAGGACACGATAATTTATCTACCTACAACATTGGGAAAAAGCGTACTACCAACGAATGGAAAATGCTCTGTAGAGCACTCATCCATCAGAATTACCTTGAAGAAACGACAGACGGCTACTCCGTACTAAAGCTCAACGCCAACAGCAACTCAGTACTTAAAAAGCTAGTAACTGTTGAGATTCCGGTGGCACAAAGAATTTCCACGCCCAACGAAGGCAAAGAAAAAAGCAGCGACTCAGAGTTAAGCGAGGTAGAAAGTACTCTCATGAGTGAACTCAGAAAGCTCAGGAAGCAATTAGCAGATGAGCAGTCAGTTCCACCTTACATTGTTTTCTCTGATGCTAGCTTAAGACAAATGGCTCAGAGAAAACCTCAGACGCCTGACAAGTTCTTAAAGATCTCTGGTGTCGGCAACCGCAAGCTCACTCAGTACGGTCAGCCCTTTACACAGGTCATCCGCAGCTTTTGCAACAACAACGGAATAGAAGTAGACGTAGAGCAGCCCTTTCCAACTACTGAGTCACATAGTAAACGTCTAGCGGAAAAATCAGATATTACGACAACGCAAACCACCACCTACGAACTGTACCAGCAAGGGCTATCTCTGCCAGATATTGCACTTAAGCGCGATGTTAGACTCAGCACTATCAACAATCACATTGTCAAGCTTATTGAAGCAGGATACCAAGTAGATCTCGACAAGCTTGTAGCACCAGAAAGACAAGCTATTATCAGGAAAGCTATAGCAACTGTAGGTCCACAATCGCTTAGAAATATACGTGAAGAAACAGGTGATACTTACAACTACCAGGAAATTGCTCTCACTAGAGCGAAGTGGGAAGCAAACCAAGCCGACGGGTAATTTATAGCAGCATCTGCACTTTGTGCAGATGCTTAAGAGTAGGCAAGATGATCGCAACCGTGCTCGCTTCATTGATACAAAAACCAAAGCCCCCTACCGTAGAGGTGAGGGGGCTTTAGTGTTGAGTAATGGACCTGGCATCGAGCTATTTTGACAAGGGCTGTCGCCCTCACTATCTTCGCCGCTACAGCGTTTCACAACCGAGTTCGGGATGGGTCGGAGTGGGACCACTGCGCCATTGACACCAGGAATGCTGTCAGGCTAGAGCCCTGAGAGACTGCATAGAAACTATTTCTAATATTGCTACTAGAGCAGAAAGCTTGGTTGATTCGGGATGCGCTTCTAAGACTAGAAGGACAAGCCCTCGGTCTGTTAGTATTCCTCGGCTACATACATTACTGCACTTCCACCTAGAACCTATTAACGGGTGTTCTTCCCGTGACCTTACTGGATTAACTCCATGAGAACACTCATCTTGAGGTGGGCTTCCCACTTAGATGCTTTCAGCGGTTATCCGCTCCGCACTTGGCTACCCAGCGT
>JBCBBK010000012.1:0-196502 GCA_038531675.1 Cyanobacteria bacterium J06581_3 | reverse complement strand
ACCACAAGGGGGTAACGAAAAATCGGATAGAACAGGGTGGGTTTTCACCGATTCGCTACTATTTCCGATAATGTCTATTAGAAAAAGTCTCGCTTAGCGGGGATCTGTCGTGCTTTGACCGTTAGTGCCCGCGCTTCCATAATGTCCAAAATTTCGTTGCCCACATTTTCATAATCCTGCCAGCCTGCCTCTGCCTTTGGGTCTTTTACCGCGTACACAGGCAGTCCTTTTAGGGCCGCTTTCTGAAACGCTGAGAACCGACGAATACCCTGATTAAAAACCGGCAAGTTTGCCTCCTGCAACAGCTCTTTTACCTCCTGACCAGCCTTACTGGGCCGAGGCGGAATTGCCGTAATCAAAATCCGATAGTGACAAGTACTAATTTCCTTTAAATATTCTACCGTTAGCACCAGCGCATCGAGGGCTAGCACGTCTGGGGTAGTTGGCAGCACCAGCAAATCGCAGGTTTCCGCCAGCGCCAGCAAATCCTCCGGCGTGGGCCTGGCCTGCGTATCGATGACGACATTCCCCTGTGGATTTACCTTTTGCCCTGCGCTCCACTCATCCATGACCTGAAAAGGTAGCTCGCCTCGGCCTGCCCAACCCAGGGCCGAACGGTTCGGATCCGCGTCTACCAGCAGTGTTTCGGCCTGTCCTTGAAGGAAGGCCGAAAGGTGAATAGCAGTCGTCGTTTTGCCGACGCCGCCCTTAAAGCTGGCAACGGTGATAATCATCAGAAAATGGCGCTAGGAAATAGCGCTAGAGAAAGGCGCTAGAAAAAAGTGACGGGTGTTTTATACAGTGTATACATCAGGAGACGGGTAAATATAGAGAGTCGGGACAGTTCAATGGTTATTGATTTGCCAGATGCGCTGGCGACACAGGCTCTGGGCCGAGCTTTGGGTGAGCAGCTACCGGCGGGCAGTGTGCTGCTGCTACAGGGTAATTTGGGCAGCGGGAAGACGACGCTGGTGCAGGGCATCGGCGAGGGATTGGGCGTTGGCGATATTGATAGCCCTACGTTTACCCTGATTAATGAATACACAAAGGGACGATTGCCGCTGTATCACATCGATTTGTATCGGCTGTCGTCAGCAGAGGCGGATGGGCTATTTTTGGAGACTTATTGGGAGGGTGTAGAGGTGGAGCCTGGGATTGTCGCGATTGAATGGTCGGAACGGCTGACACATTTACCGCCTGAGCCGATTGAGATAGCGCTGAGCTATCTGGATGATGTGTCGGCAGGGCGTAAGGCGGTGTTGAAAGGGAATGGAGTGGAGGCGATAGTGCTGCCGGGTTCACGAATAAAAAACGACCAGTGAGCCATGAGATCTATTATCGATATCCCCTTGCTTGGTGTGTTACCAATGGAGTCGTTGGGTATTGAGCCTGACTTAAAAAATCAGCGTTTGCGACTTTTAGGAACAGAGGATAGCGATTCCTATATTTACGCAATGTAGGCAGAGAGCTGTGTTTGACCTTTAGTTAGCCCAGATGGGGCGATATATTCAGTATTGTGATTTCTCTTACTGACTGGGTGGGCCGGCGAGGGTGTCTTCTGTTTTAACTACCACGTCGCGGACGAGGCGTTCGCTGAATCCGGCGACAAAGGCGATCGCCACGTAAAAATAAGCCCGATCGGCGTCTTTGCGACCGCTTAAATCAAAAATACCGGAGAAAATGCCTGCCTCAACGAGCGCCACACAGAATATGGCGAAAGACATACCGACAAAGGGCCTAAAAAATCCGGTCAAGAACAGATCGTTTTCATTCTTTTGAGCCTGCTGGATAAAGGTATTGGCCCTAACGATAACGCTGATAGTACTCCCCAAAGCGCCCATAGCGATCGCCAGAAGAATTAAGGAGAAACTGGTATTGAAAATGCGATCTGCTGATTCTAGGAGACCATTAACTGATGTCTCTAGGGACTGATTTCCTTCTAACTGAGGAGAGTTTGTGCCCCCTGATGAAACAATCACCTCTTCTGGTGAATTATTTGCCTGCTCGTCTGCTGGGTTCAATTCATTCTCTTGCTTGACATCAGAACTCAATGTCCTGTTGATCTCTTCATTTATTGATGTAAGTTCTGCTGGGCTGATTTGTATTGTTTCTGTCGTGTCATCAGCGTCAGTCTCAGTAGCAGTCTCAGAATCTATTACGGCTACTTCTGAGTTTGCAGGTATGAGCTCAGCGATTTGCGCTCCGGTTTCTCCTAGCTGAGAAGAGAGTGTATTGCGCCGTTGAGTTAGTGACTCAATACTCGCTTGCTGATCGTTAATTTGTTTTGTAAGCCTTTGATTGCGTATCTCTAATTGTTCGTTATAGTCACGAGTTGTGTAGAATCCAGCGATGTCACGGGCAGCAAACGTGATGCCTGCAACGGTCAGCGGTACCATCACAAACAGAAAAAAGAACCAGCTCAACCCAGAAATTAAACGAATATAGGGCGTTCCCTCACCCGTGATAAAAATTGTCTTGAACAAGTCGGGGTAGGTTCGAGACTGTTGAGCAATTTGTCTGCGAGTTTCCTGTACGAAGACCAGGTTTTTGGCCGCAGTTTGAGCTGCTGTGGCATTTCCTTCTGTGCGGGTGGCGTTATCTGGCTCTAGTAGCATAGACACAGCCAGGTCTAATAAGTTGAGCTGCTGGCTGTGGCGATGGTCTAGCGTGGGGGTTAGGCTGAGCAGGCGAGCCAGTTCCTTTTGCGTTTTAGGATCGAGGGTCCGCGACTGCAGGTTGGTTTTGATTAGCTTGATCAGGTGGCGAATGCGGGCTTTGATTTCGCTGTTTTCAGCAGCGATCGCAGCGTCTTCTAATGTGTTTACCTGCGCCTTTAGCTGTTCGCTTATGTCGGTGCTGATCTCAGCGGCTGCATCAACCTGTTCAGGGTCTCTACGAGTTATCTCATCGGTAGATGGTTCCATCGCTACCTTCTCCCTCTGTTTAATAGACTTAATAGGCGCATTAACAAACGCACCCTAACCAGTGCCCACGATAACTGATAGACGTACAGTATGTTCGTCATCCTACTGGCTTCTGAGCTGTTTGGCCTGCATTTAGACAATTCGTATGAAAACGATAACCGCGTCTGGCGCTATCAGAAAGCCTTTTTCCACCAGTCCAGGATAAGCTTATTCACAATCTCTGGTCTTTCGTCATGAGGGCAATGGCCTGTATCTGGGATCGCGTGAAAGGTCACCGCTTTGTCTGGGTCAACGGCTAGGTTCTGATAGATGTCAGCGGCTGAAATGGGTGTCCAGGGATCTTTTTCGCCCCAAAGCACAAGCAGTGGCTGAGTCACCTGGGGCAGTAGCTCACTGGGCCGAGGCCCTGGGGGTGCGCTCAAAATAGAGGCAAAGACTTTTTGGGCACCGGGCTGACAGGCGGGAGCATGCAGCAGGTCTATCAGTTCTGGGGTGATGGCTTTGCGGTTGCCGTATACCTGCTTTAGGGAGCCGCGAATTCTGCCCTTGGTACGAACCTGATTGAATAAGATGGGGCCGGTGAGTTTGGAGTTAATGAGTTTGCCGAATGCGCCCATGACAACGCGTAGCCCGCCGGGCAGATCTTCGGGGCGGTGGTTGAGGCTGCCTGCACAGTTTAGTAACACGCCGCCGCTGGCCGTGTTGGGATATTGCACCAGGGTCATGAGTGCCATGAGTGCGCCAATGGAGTTGCCTGCGAATACGGCTGGCGCGTTTACGTGGGTTTTCCAAAAGTCGTGAATCATTTTGACCCAAAACTCCAGGCTGTAGCTGAGGTCTGGCTTGTCGGAATCGCCAAAGCCGAGAATGTCGAGGGCGTATACACGGTGGCCTGCTGCGGCCAGGACGGGGATATTTTTGCGCCAGTGGCCAATGGAGGCACCAAACCCGTGAAGCAAGATAATGGGTGTGCCGCTGCCGTAGGCGATGTATTTAATGCTGTAGCCGCGCCAGTCCCAGGTGAGCTTTTCTCCGGTATATGGGGCGATGACGGGAGAAACTTCTGTAGAGGCGGGGACGGGGGCTGTGAGTTGAGGGGGCATTTGGGATAGCTACTGCATGGCAAAAGGCGGTACCTATCATCATAATTTAGGAAACGCAGGGGCGCATCCCGACCTGTTGCAAAAAGCGGTCGAGCCAGCGGGCTTCTGCTGTGCGTAAGGGGGGGAGTGGGGGCTGCTGATAGTTTACGAGGAGATCGGTGCGATCGCACGCCTGATCGACCATGGGCTTCAGTGCAACCGTTATTTCATCGGTGCCCCTTAGCGGCAGAATAATCATCGGAATCGATTCCATAACGTGCCAGGTAAACAGCTGGGCTCTGGGCCTTTGCTCACTGCGACTGACCAAAATACGATAGTCGCCTGCTTCGTCTGGGCCATAGATAGAAGAGGGCTCCCAGCCGCGCAGCAAGTCTATCTCAACAAAGTGAGCCCGGCTGCCAAAGATGGCTTCTCGCTGTCGTTCGTATAGGTCTCGTCCGCGTCCTAGCCGCTTCTTTTTGGGGGATAGGGCTTCAATAATAGTGACTACTGTTTCATCGCTATCGACGATTTCGATGTAGGTTTCGTATACTTCTTGTGGGATAGGCACCAGCACCAGAATAGGGCGCCGATCCAGACTGCAGGCCGCAAGGGTTGATGCGGTGACATCTGCGGAGAGTGATACAGGGGTCGCAGGCGGTGCCTGGTCACTGAGGATTTTTTGCGGGACGCGAACTGAATGGCTCCAGTCGAGGCCGGGGGCACCGACGACTAGGGCATCTTCGCCGCTGACGTGGTAGCGGCGTTCTTTGACTAAGGCGCGATAGGCAGCGGGTAGATGGGATTTTAGGCTATCGGCCAGGGCGGCAATGAACCGTTGATGAAAGGTTGGCCACAGGTCTGGATGTTCTAGATAGGGGTTCATACCGGGGAATGGAATAGGCATGTGCACTCGTGATTCGCTTGTGTTTGCATGTGTAGCGGTTGGCAGTGGCTGCTTTATCGTTACTTCTTACTGTTCAAGCGAGTGTCCGTGATTCAGACAGGTTTCCGTATTTCTTCTGAGAAAAACCACGCTAACTAACACATCAATTTTTCTTGATATTCTGTAATTCTGCCCCTATGGGCGCTTAAGCGGCTTCCGGATTTTCTAGATATCAGGGGCGATTTTATTAAGATATGTAAAGCAGCGGAGGTCGCTTCATTCCCCGCTGCTTTTACTAGCGTTGTGGTAGGCGGTAGGCTAAGGCCAGGGTCAATTCACACTTCTTCTATTCAACGCTTTTTATGGAAACGCCTAATTTTTTGATCTGGGCCATTGTCGTTTTTGGGGCGACGGGCTACGCCCTCGTTACGATGATCAGCGCATACCGCAAACCTATCAGTGAGGCCCCTTTCCCAGATTCAGTGATTGAGCAGCCGTCTATAGCCGTGTCATCGGCGGCGATGGGTCAATATGTCAGTGCGGTGGGGACTTATAAGGCTGGAGACTATCGCGGCGCTGTAGAGCAATTTTCGGAGGTGCTGAATCAGGAGCCTAACTGCGCGGAAGCTTTTCATAATTTGGGGCTGGCCTATGCCAATATTGGCGACAATGACAAGGCGCTGAGAAGTTTGTTGAAGGCAAGTGATGCTTACGATAAGCAGGGAACAAAGGAGGGATTGGATAGGATAAAACAGGATTTGGAAGTGTTGAAAAGTGTGAGTTAGGCTCTGGAGCCCGATGGCTAAACTAGAAGATTATGAGCGGGTTGAAGTTGCAAGTCGTGGCGAATGGCGAGACTGGCTAGCGCAGAATTACGAGCGGAGAGAGAGTATTTGGCTGGTGACGTATAAGAAGCGTGCGGGCGATCGCTACTTACCTTACGATGCCATCGTAGAAGAAGCCCTCTGCTTCGGCTGGATTGACAGCCTGCCACGCCGACTAGATGACGAACGAACCATGCTGTTGCTGTCGCCGCGTAAGCCCAAAAGCGTGTGGTCTGGGCTGAATAAAACGAGGGTGGAACAGCTAATGGCGGCTGAGCTGATGATGCCTGCGGGGATGACGAAAATAGAGCGAGCTAAGCAGGATGGCTCTTGGACGTTTTTGGATGATGTGGAAGCGTTGATTGTGCCGGAGGATTTGGCGGCGGCGCTGGATGAGAATATGGCTGCAAAGGAGACTTTTGAGTCGTTTAGCCCGTCGAGTAAGAAGGGGATTTTGCAGTGGATTAAGATGGCGAAGCGGCAGGAGACGCGTCAAAAGCGGATTGAGAAAACTGTTGCTAAAGCAGCCGTGGGCGAGAAAGCAATTGGGTAGGTCGCAAGTGTTTACACCGGTTGAAACAAAGGACGGCTCTTGTACGTTTTATTCGGAGGCGTTTGGGGAATGGTTTCACAATAAAAATGGGGCCTGTAATGAGGCGCAGACGACCTATGTGGATGCTTCGGAGCTGGCTGGGCGGGCGCAGGCGGATGAGCTGAGAATTTTGGATGTGTGCTATGGGCTGGGGTATAACACGGCGGCGGCGCTGGAGACGATTTGGCGGGTGAATGCGGGGTGCCGGGTGCAGGTGAAGGGGTTGGAGATTGATATTGAGGTGGCGAGGAGTGCGATCGCTCAAAATCTTGTTCGGCAATACTCTCCGCAGGTGCAACAGGTTTTACAACAGCTTGCGGATGGGCAGGTGGTGGACTGGCAGGATGCAAGTTCTACGGGAGGGCATTCTCTATCTGCACAGATTCTACTGGGGGATGCTCGGCAGACTATTCAGCGGTTGATAGAACAGAACTGGCAGGCGGATGTTATCTTTTTTGATCCGTTTTCGCCGCCGCATTGTCCGCAGCTGTGGACGGTGGAGTTTTTGCGGCTGGTGGCGCGGTGTTTGGAGCCGGGGCGGGGGGTACTGGTGACGTATTCTTGTGCGGCGGCGGTGCGGGCGGCGTTTGGGCTGGCGGGGTTTTCTATTGGGTCTATTCACACGGGGGGGCGGCGGTGGCCGGGGACGATTGCTTGCTTGAATGATCGCGATTTGCCGCCGCTTTCGGCGCAGGAACGGGAGCATTTGCAGACGCGGGCGGCGGTGCCGTATTGTGATCCGACGTTGCGGGGGAGTGCGGCGGAGATTTTGGAGGCGCGATCGCGTGTTCAGGCGACTTCTGAGCTTTCGCCGACGAAGCTATGGCGACAGCGTTGGCACGAAATTAATGATACGGATGCTTTGTATTAGGGGAACGCAGCTGTATGAACATATCCACCAGTGCGATAATAGCCAGATTGCAGTGCTGGTGATGACAGATGACCCCTTCTTCTTACTTGGTTGATGTGCAGTGGTTGGCAGAGCAGGTGTTACAGCCATCAGCTGATCAGCGGTCCGAAGCTTCAGGCGTGTCAGGCGATCGCAATCTCGTCATCATCGACACCCGATTTGCACTATCCGCCCCCACCGCAGGCTACGAACAATACCTAGCCGGACACATCCCCGGTGCCTACTACCTAGACCTCAACCAGGACCTTTCTAGCCCGGTCCAATCCCATGGTGGACGCCACCCTCTCCCAAACTGGGACTGCTTTACCCAAAAGCTCAATCAGCTCGGCATTTACTCCGCTGCGCCAAACGGGCCTACGCAAATCGTGATTTACGACAATTCCCGATTTGCCTTTGCTGCGCGGCTGTGGTGGATGCTGCGCTATTTAGGCCATGAGCAGGCAGCCATTTTGGACGGCGGTATTCAGGCCTGGGAGAAAGCTGGCTTTCCACTGACTAAGGAGATTCCACCGAAACAGGCAGGTGATTTTCAACCCCAGCCTCAGGCTGATTGGGTAGTGCCGATTGAAACGCTACGAGAGCGTAAGCATTTATCTGAGGTGGTGATGATCGATTCGCGATCGCCCGAACGCTGGCGCGGCGAAGTAGAACCCATTGATCCAATCGCTGGCAGTGTACCAGGCTCCATCAATTCATTTTGGAAAAATATCAGCACCGAAGCAGGCAATCTGAAGCCGGTAGGTGAGCTAATCAAACACTGGTCTAGTCTTTCACCTGATGATGAAATCATCGTTTACTGCGGTTCTGGCGTCACCGCCTGCGTTAACCTATTTTCTCTAGTAATGGCAGGTCATCCTATGCATAAGCTGTATCCTGGTGGCTGGAGCGACTGGTGCTCTTATCTCACTGAATAAGGCGGTCAATGCAAACAGACCACATTTTCTACGAACTACTCAGAACCGCACCGGATATCTTACTCAAACTTTTGGGTCAGTCCTCCAACCACGCCTACGAATTCCGGGCAGTAGAAGTGAAACAAACTGCTTTTCGCTTGGACGGTGTGCTGATGCCCGACACTGAAAGCGCTGAGAGTCCGGTAATTTTAGTAGAGGTTCAATACCAAAGAGATGTTGGATTCTACCGCCGATTTTTCTCCGAGATATTTCTATTCCTGCGACACAATCCCAAAGTCTCCCATTGGCAAGCGGTAGCTATATTTGAAAGACGCAGCCGCGAACCTAAAGACCAGAACGCTTTTCGGATACTTCTCGATAGTCCGATAGTTCACCGTATATACCTGGAAGATTTTAAAGAAATTTCTACTGATTCATTAGGCGCTGCCATCCTGCAGTTGATGGTTACCGCACCCAAAAAATCTATCGCCAAGGCCAAAGCGATTATTGCCAGAGCAAAAACGCCGTCAGACCTTACACTTTCAGAGTCGCAGGTTTTAGAATTAATTGAGACAATAGTCGTATACAAGTTTCCAAAGCTAGACCGAGAGGAGATTGCCACGATGCTAGGAACCTACGGATTAAAGCAAACTAGGGTTTATCAAGATGCTCTGAAAGAAGGCAGACAGGAAGGCCAACAGGAAGGCCAAAGAAAGCTGATACTGAAGCTGTTATCGCTTAAGCTAGGTGAGCTTCCTGAGGCCTTGACGCAGCAAGTTGAGAAGCTAAGCGACCAGCAGATTAACGCGTTGAGCGATCGCTTCCTCGACCTGGAAAAACTTGAAGACCTGAAGACCTGCCTAGCAGGAATGCAGCCAGAAGAAACACCAGAGACACCAGAGGCGGCCCCTATCGATGATGCTTCGGCTGAGTCTTAGATGGCTATCCGTATATACGGCAATCGAAAAATTGAGACACTTTCAGGAGAGGCCACTCGTCCTACCGCTTCAAAAGTAAGAGAAGCGCTCTTTAATATTTGGCAAGGCCGCGTTTCAGAGACCCGGTGGCTAGATTTGTGTGCGGGTAGCGGTGCGATGGGCGCAGAAGCACTGTGCCGAGGCGCAGCAGAAGTCGTGGGTATCGAAAAATCAGGGGCCGCTTGCAGGGTCGTTTTGCAAAATTGGCAGAAGGTAACAAAGCCAGAACAGAAATACCACGTCATCAGAGGGGACGTGGTTCGGCAAATAAAAGGGCTAGCCGCTTTCGATTTAATCTATTTCGATCCGCCCTACGCTGGCGGACTATACAATCCTGTACTCAATCAGCTAACAGATCATCTGATGCCTGACGGTGAGGTCGCGGTAGAGTATGGGGGTGGGCACTGGAGCCCACAGCAGTTGACGGATGCCGCCCTCGAAAAGCTAGAAATTGTGCGAGAGAAGCACTACGGCAGTACACGTTTGGTCTTCTTTCGCCGACGATGACGCCAGCTATAAATTGTGAGATTAATCAATCCGATAAGTATTTTTTCTTATTTTTGGCTGCCGAGATGGGCTTTTTACGGCACAATATTAATTAAGAAACATTTGTGTTGCTAAAGTCGCCCGCTAGGAGAGTCAGCATGGTCACCGCCGTTCAAACAAAAGAACCCATTCAAAAGCGCCTATCTATGCAGGTAGAAGGGATTGCGGAAAATACGACGACACTGCGATCGCAAGACTGGGACCGCGACAGATTCGACATCGAATTTGGACTGCAAAACGGCACTACCTACAACTCCTTCCTAATCCGTGGCGAAAAAACTGCCCTAGTAGATACCTCCCACGCCAAGTTCCGCGAGCAGTACATCGCCGCGCTACAGGGCGAAATTGATCCAGCGCAAATTGACTACATCGTGGTCAGCCACACCGAGCCCGACCATAGTGGCCTGATCAAAGACGTATTGGCTTTGGCTCCAAACGCGGTCGTTGTGGGTGCGAAAGTCGCGATCGCCTTCCTAGAAGACCTAATTCACGCCCCCTTCAAGCGTCAGGTTGTCAAAAGCGGTGAAACCCTTGATTTGGGCAACGGTCATCTGCTCGAATTTATCAACGCGCCAAACCTGCACTGGCCCGACACCATCTTTACCTTCGACCACAAAACCAGCATTCTCTACACCTGCGACGCGTTCGGTGCCCACTTCTGCACCAACGACACCTTTGATGAAGATTTAGCAGCACTCTCCCCCGACTTCCGCTTCTATTATGACTGCCTGATGGGGCCAAATGCCCGCTCTGTGGTGTCTGCCATGAAGCGCATGGACAAACTCGACGGTACGATTACTACCGTTGCTACCGGACATGGCCCTCTGATTCGTCACAATTTGGACGAGCTATTAGGCCGCTACCGCGAGTGGAGTAAAAAGAAAAGCGGCGCAGAGACGCTGGTAGCCGTGTTTTATGTGAGCGACTACGGGTATAGTGATCGCATTTCACAAGCAATCGCCCGTGGCATTAGCAAAACCGGTGTAGGCGTAGAAATGATCGACCTGCGTTCCGCAGATGCCCAGGACGTCAATGAAATAGTCAGCCGTGCCACTGGCGTCATCATCGGCATGCCACCTTCTACCGGCAAAGGGTCCGAAGAAACTCGCGCCGCGCTTGGCACGATTCTGGCAGGGGTAAGCAATAAAAAGACCTTTGGCCTATTTGAGTCCTACGGCGGTGACGACGAGCCGATCGATACGCTGCAAACCAAGCTGCAAGACCTGGATCTAAAGGTTGCCTTTGATCCGATTCGGGTCAAAGATACGCCCAGCGAAGCCACCTATCAGCTCTGTGAAGAAACTGGCACTGACCTAGGTCAGGATTTGGCGAAGACCAAGAAAATCAAGAAAATCAAGTCCCTGGACGCTGACTTACAAAAGGCATTAGGTCGCATTAGCAGCGGCCTGTACATTATCACCGCCACTAAGGGTGACGTGCAATCGGCCATGCTCGCTTCCTGGATTACCCAGGCCAGCTTCGAGCCCTTGGGCTTTACGGTGGCAGTGGCCAAAGACCGAGCGATTGAATCGCTAATGAAGGTCGGCGACACTTTTGTGTTGAACATTTTGGAAGAAGGCAATCACCTGCCGCTAATGAAGCACTTCTTGAAGCGATTTCCGCCTGGTGCGGATCGCTTTGCGGGCGTGAGGACGCGTCCGGCTAAAAATAAGTCGCCGATTTTGGCAGATGCGCTTGCCTATCTGGAGTGTGAGGTGTCTAGCCGAATGGAGCTAAATGACCACTGGCTGGTGTACTGCACTGTAGATGATGGCAAGGTATCTAAGGAAGAGGCTTTGACGGCGGTTCACCATAGAAGAGTTGGTAATTATTACTAGATGACGATCAGCTCCCCACTGCTTATTACCTAAAGTGAATCCCCTCTCGGGAGGGGTGGCGCGCAGCGACGGGGTGGGTTTCGTTGTGTAGCGCACTCGCCGACCCACCCCACCCTACGGGCACCCCTCCCGAGAGGGGATCTACTCACGGCATGTTGCTGAAAGTAAATCCCCTCTACAGTCATTCTTCGTCTGGATAAGGGGCTCTCAATTCAAAACCTCTTAATCTTATAAACCATCATGACTGCCCAAATTCCCGCCCCCACGACCTCTGCTAACCCTACACCAGAGCCTTCAGGCCGCAGAGATGTTCAAATTCTGCCTATCGCATCAGACACAACTGTGCTGCGATCGCGCTCCTGGGAACGCCTGCGCTTCGAGATCGAATACGCTCTGGAAAAAGGCACCACTGCCAACAGCTACCTAATTCGCGGCAACCAGATTGCGCTAATAGACCCGCCCGGCGCTTCTTTTACTGAAAAGTTTACAGACGCACTCAAAGACGAAATAGACCCGCATCTAATCGATTACATTATCTTGGGTCACGTCAATCCAAACCGTATCAAAACGCTCAAAGCACTCCTAGAGCTTGCACCTCAAGCAACGATTGTTTGCTCTTTGCCCGCGACAAAAGCACTCGAATCTGCTGAAGTCACTCATCCCATCAATACGGTCAAAGGTGGCAGTGACCTGGATCTGGGGCAGGGACACCATTTGGAATTTGTTACTACGCCAACGCCGCGCTGGCCCGGTGGTATGTGTACTTACGATAGCTATACCGAAGTGTTGTACAGCGACAAGTTTTTCGGCGCACATATCTGCGGTGAAGATGCCTACGACCTGAACCGGGAAACGCTGCTAGAAGATCAGCAATATTACTTCGACTGCCTGATGGCACCGAACGCAAGTCAGGTCGAAACGGCGCTAGAAAAGCTGTCTGACTATGCGCCCAGGCTATACGCGGTGGGTCAAGGTCCGTTGGTTCGCTACGGTGTGGTGGAGCTTACCGACTACTACAGGACTTGGTCCACCAAGCAGAAAAATCGGACAGAATCGGTCGCACTCATTTATGCCTCGGCCTATGGAAATACGGCGACGATTGCCCAGGCGATCGCCCGAGGCATTACCAAAGCAGGTGTTTCTGTCAACTCCATCAATGCAGAGCAGGCCACCACTGCCGACATCAAGGACGCTGCTGAGAATTCTGCCGGTTTTATCATGGGTTCGCCTACCCTCGGTGGCCATGCGCCCACTCAAATTCAAACGGCCCTAGGCGTAGTCCTTAGCGCCGCAAGTAAAACAAAACTGGCAGGCGTTTTTGGTTCATTTGGCTGGAGTGGCGAAGCCATTGACCTGCTCGAAAGTAAGTTCAAAGACGCAGGCTACAGCTTTGGCTTTGAGCCGATTCGTGTGAAGTTCACGCCTGACGCCAGCACCCTGCAACTGTGTGAGCAGGCGGGCACAGATTTTGCTCAGCAGCTAAAAAAGGCTGCGAAAAAGAAGAAAGCCGCGCCCAGGATTGCAGCTTCATCTGTAGAGAAAGCGATTGGTCGTCTGGTCGGCTCTATGTGTATCGTCACTGCAAAGCAAGATGACATTAGTAGTGCAATGCTCGCCTCCTGGGTAGCCCAGGCGACCTTTACCCCACCAGGATTTACCGTTGCTGTTGCAAAAGAGCGTGCGGTAGAAGATTTACTGCATACAGGCAGCAGCTTTGTGTTAAACATCCTGGCAGAGGGCAAACACCTCGGGCCGATGAAGCACTTCCTAAAGCCGTTTGGCCCTGGAGAGAATCGGTTTGAAGGGGTAGACACCAAAGAGACTGAAGACGGGCAGATTATTTTGGAAGAAGCGATCGCCTACTTAGAATGCGAAGTCGCCGGGCGTATGGATTGTGGTGACCACTGGGTTGTGTATGCCACTGTGAATGGCGGTGAAGTGATCGATATGGATGCTAAGACAGCTATCCACCACCGCAAGACAGGAACGCATTATTAATTACGTACTGCGAACTACGTACTGCGAACGCAGATGTAGTGACCGTATAGAGCTGTAGCAATTCTGCTATAGCTCTCTTTTTTCTATACTGATTTATTTACTGTTTATTAGCAAAGCATGATATAAAGCTTTGACACATTCATAAGTCAAGATATTTAAGTCAAGATATTTTCGAACTAATTTTTTAAGTAAGCATTTGGCTTCAACGTGTCAGCTTGGTGATGACTATTCGTAGTGAAAATAACCCTTATTTTGGTCAATAACGAGGGTCGTGCTCGCCATTGTGAATGTGATTGTGAATGTGATTGTGAATGTGATTGTCGGGTAGCTAAAATCCAGTATGGAACGATTGATTTCACTCTTAGGCGTAGCTGTTTTTGTGTGCATTGCCTACGCACTTTCTAGCGATCGCCAGGCTATTCGGTGGAAGCCTGTTGTTGGCGGGTTGATACTACAGTTCTTGCTAGCTTTATTCATTTTACGTACACCTGTTGGCTTAGCGCTTTTCTCTTGGCTTGGTGACCTGATCGTAACGTTTTTTGCCTATTCCGATGCAGGATCAATTTTTGTCTTTGGTGAGGATTTTAGAGACTTTTTCTTTGCCTTTAAGGTGTTGCCTAGCATTATCTTCTTTTCAGCCTTTATTAGTATTTTGTATCACTATGGTGTCTTGCAACGCGCTGTCAAATTTATGGCATGGCTGATGATGCGAATTATGGGTACGTCTGGGGTCGAATCGCTCTCGGCGGCGGCGAATGTATTCGTCAGCCAAACGGAAGCGCCCCTGGTGATAAGGCCCTACGTCAAGCTATTAACAAGATCTGAGCTAAATGCTGTAATGGTGGGTGGCTTTGCCTCGGTTTCGGGCTGGCTGCTACCGGCATTTGTGTCGTTTGGGGTTTCTGCCGAGCATTTGATTACGGCGTCTGTAATGTCGGCCCCAGCGGGGTTGGCGATCGCCAAAATCCTCTGCCCAGAGACCGCCACCATCGATAAGAAGCGGGTAGATGTGGTTCACAATCGGGCTACGAACGTCATTGACGCGGTGGCAACGGGTGCGTTAGAAGGAGTCAAAATAGCGGTTGGCATTGCGGCTATGGTGATTGCCTTCTTAGGATTGCTGAGCGCTATTAACGGGTTACTCGGCTGGGCTGGTGCTGGCGTGGGGCTCCCTCAGCTGTCGCTTGAGCTAATGTTGTCTTATCTGTTGGCACCGATGGCTTGGCTAATGGGTATTTCCTGGAGTGACTGCAATCAAGTGGCAGTTTTATTGGGAAAGAAAATAATCCTCAATGAATTTATTGCTTATTCCTCTTTGCAGCAGCTGATTGAGGGCTTTAGCGTGATTCCGGGTCAGGCGGAGGTGGCGATCGAGATAGCACCCCGGTCGCTGACGATTGCGACCTATGCGCTGTGTGGGTTTGCCAATTTGGGCTCGATTGGTATTCAGATTGGTGGGCTGAGTGCGATCGCACCAGAGCGACAGACAGAGCTGGCTGAACTGGGGCTGCGGGCTATGATTGGCGGTGTACTGGCCTCGTTTATGACAGCGGCGATCGCGGGTTTTCTGCTCTAGTTCTCGGCTAGTTTTTGGGGCTCCTAACTGATACTGTTGGCCGGGTTAAGACAATAGAGCGCTATGAGGCATACACCCTCCGCCATTGTTGATCTTGCATACGTTTCGATACGACTATGTCGGCGCACCGACTAATGACAGTGCTTGACTCGACAATAAACCGCCTAACCTGGTCGTTATCGGAGGCGGTTGCTGCGCTTACTATGCAGATAATTGTCGTTCGACTTATCGCACCGAAACTACGCCTGCCTATAGATACGGTGGGCCTGGTTTTCGGGTGGCCTGCTCTGTAATCTGATTCAGTTAGGCTTCAGCTCGTTGTCTCTAAACCCAGCGCTAGATAGATCCGTGAGTTGCTGCTTCTACAAGCCAGATAGCAAGTTCGAAGCGATTGTAATTAGTACCAGATCACTGAGTTTAGATTAGTATTTAGAGTAAGATGCCATTCATGATTACGTACATTCCACTTACCCTACGAAAGGACTGCTGAACTGTATCTTTTTTCGTAGGCTTGTGACGGCTATCAAATCAGGGCGACCTGACAAAGTTCAATATGCTTGACAAGCAATTAGGAATAGATCGCCAACCTTTAAAGGTTAGGTCAGATACCTTGCTAAAAGATCTGGTCGACCAGATGAGTCAGTCCTCTGCGAACTGTTTAATCGTCGATAAGGTAGCCGCGACGACACAAAATTCGGTAGAAGATGACGCCGCTAGACCTCAGCGGCGCAGCTATGCACTGGTCACTAGTGACGAAAAGCTACTGGGTATCGTGACTGAGCGCGACATGGTGAAGCTAACCGCTGCTGGCGTTAGCTTCGCAACCACGACTGTTGGGCAAGTAATGACGGCCAACGTCGTAACGCTACAAGCCTCAGCGATCAAAGATGTCTTCACGCCTTTGACTATAATGCGTCAGCATCGTATTCGGCATCTGCCCGTTGTCGATAAGCAAGACAGACTGTGCGGCGTGATCACCTCAGCAAAGCTGCGTGAGTCGCTACCTGCCTCCGCTCTTCTACAACGTCGACAAGTCAAGACAGTGATGGCTACTAACGTTGTCACAGCACCGCCTACCACGCGAGTGATAGATATTGCCAAATTGATGGCGCGTCGTCGCGTTAGCTGCGTAATTATTCAGACATCGGCGACTGATCTCCCAGAGGGCATCATTACTGAATACGATATCGTTCAAATCCAGCGACTAGAGCTAAATTTAAACACTTTGACAGTAGAGACTGTCATGAGTACTCCTTTGGTATGCCTTCAGCCTGAAGATCAGCTTTCTGATGTCCAGAAGAAGATGCAGGCACTGCACGTGCGGCGGTTGGTAGTCGTGAATGACCGAGGACTCTTGGTAGGGATAGTGACGCAAACGAGTATCTTATCAGTGCTCGATCCACATGAGATGGCGTCAACGATTGAGCTATTACAGCAGCAGGTAACACAGCTCCAAGATGAACGTGTCAGGTTGCTTCAATCTCGTAATGCGGAGTTAGAAGATCGGGTGCAGACGGGAGAGACCTCGCTGTTAGTTTATCAAGAGAAATTCCGGGCTACGTTTGAGCAGGCCGCCGTAGGGATTGCTCATCTGAATCTAGCTGGAAAGTTCACTGCTCTAAACCAGCGCTTTGGTGAAATTTTGGGTTATCAGCCTGCTGACTTACTCTATCGCTCTTTTCTTGAACTTACGCACCCAGAAGATCAGCTAATAGGATTAGATGCAACCGAACAGCTGCTTCTTGGTACCCGGACTTCCTTCTCACAAGAGAAACGATACTATCGACAAGACGGCTCTATCCTATGGGGAAATGTCACGGTTTCTCTAGCTACTCAGCCTTCAGGCGAACCTGACTACTTTTTAGCCGTGCTGGAAGACATCTGCGATCGCAAACAGGCTGAAAGAGAGCTTCAACAGCTCAACGCGGAGCTTGAAGCTAGGGTCGAGCTGCGAACCCGCGAATACAAGGCAAGTGAACAACGCTACCGGATGTTGTTTGAATCTGCTCCTGACTTGCTTTTCGTGTTAGACATGCAAGGAAAAATTCAGCAGGTGAATTCTGTTGCGGTGCAGCGACTGGGTTATTCGGCTAATGAACTTAGGGGTAGCTCCATCTTAGACCTTCTAACCGCTCCTTTCCAGACTGACTACCAAGCGTCATTCCAAGCACTGTTAAAACAAGGTCTGCACCTTCAAGAGCTAAAGTTACTCAATCGAGAGCAACAGTCGCTTTGGGTTGAATGCGCCTGTAGCGTGATCGCTAATCCAGCAGACCAAGAGCCTTATATCCTCGTGATTCAGCGAGATATTACCGATCGCAAACTTCTCGAAACTAGACTCCGCAGCGCAGAGCAACAGATGCGAACAGTGTTTGAGGCGATGCACGATATTGTGCTGATTTGTCGTATGCAAGCGGGTGAGATTGCTAGTATCGATGTTGCACCTACAACACCACGAGCAGGCAAAGATGTTGTAGGCACCTTAGCAAATAAAACGGTGGACTTCCTTTTGGATAACGCAGGAAGAGCAGCGGGTCGATATCTTCAGCAGGTCATGGCTACTAACGAAGCCGCTAAATATGAATACAGCTGCCTCATCAATGGTCGTGAGCTACATTTTTTGGCCAACATTTCACCGATGTCAGAGAATGCAGTGCTCTGGGTAGCTCGTGATATCAGTGACCGTAAGCAAGCTGAAAAAGCCTTATTCAAAGAGAAAGAATTAGCGCAAGTGACTTTACAATCCATCGGTGACGCGGTAATCACGACAGATGTTCAGGGCAACATCTATCAATTTAATCCCGTTGCAGAACAACTTACAGGTTGGAGCACGGCAGATGCAGAAGGGCAACCGATATCTGAGGTATTTAATATTATTCACGAAGAGACTCGCCAGCCCGCCGAAAATCCAATCTACAAGGCGCTACGAGAAGGCAGAACAGTGGGCTTAGCCAAGCATACGGTTCTAGTCGGAAGAGACCGTGCGGAATACGGCATCGAAGATTCAGCTGCACCTATTCGAGACCGTGAGGGTCAGGTCATTGGCGCAGTCATGGTGTTTCATGATGTTACGCATTCTCGCAACCTGACCCGGCAGCTATCGTGGCAGGCTAGCCACGATCCGCTTACTCGGCTTATCAACCGTCGAAAGCTAGAACAGATTCTACTCAACGCACTACAAACCGCTAAGCAAGAGCATCACCATCATGCTCTATGCTTTTTGGACTTAGACCAGTTTAAAGTTATTAACGACACCTGCGGCCACGCCGCAGGCGACGATCTACTCTGTCAAGTCTCCAAGCTATTTCAGCAGTCTATTCGGACGAATGATGTTGTTGCTCGCTTAGGAGGTGACGAGTTTGCCATCCTACTCCATGACTGTCCTCTGGAGCGAGCATGTGTCATTGCTGAAGTACTACGTCAGGCAGTCCAAGCATTTCGTTTTCACTGGATGGATAAAACATTTAGCATTGGCGTCAGCATTGGTCTAGTAAAAATCGACCAGCACAGCCCTGACTTAGCCAATATTGTGGGAGCTGCTGATGCTGCCTGTTACGCAGCTAAGGCTAAAGGTCGAAATCGCATTCTTGTCTATGGTGTCAATGATGATGCGCTGATTCAACAACGCGGTGAGCAGTGGTGGAGTGTTCGCATCAAACAGGCCATAGAAGAAGATAGGTTCTGCCTCTACAGTCAAGCAATTTTTCCTACTGTTGAAGCTGTTGATGACAGAAGCTATGCCTCTGAAATCTTGCTGCGGATGGTTGATGAGCAAGGCCAAGTTGTAGCTGCTAGCGAGTTTATTCCGTCTGCTGAACGCTTTAACCTGATACCAGAGATTGATCGATGGGTTGTCAGAAATTTTTTACAGGACTATAGTCTTCATTCCTCTGTTTTGAAAAAGAAAAACGAACCGCTTGCTCAGTACATGATAAATCTTTCTGGGGCTAGCATTGGCGATGAGCAGTTCCTTGATTTTTTAAGAGTACAGTTAGGACAGCATTCGGAGATTGCAAAGCATATCTGTTTCGAGATTACAGAGACTGCTGCTATCTCTAATATTGACCAAGCCGTATGCTTCATCCAAGAGTTAAAGTTATTAGGTTGTCAATTTGCCATAGACGATTTTGGCAGTGGAATGGCGTCTTTCGCATACTTAAAAACGTTGCCTGTTGATTACTTGAAGATTGACGGTCGCTTTATCGAAGAGATGGCTGATGATCCTGCAACGTTTGCCATTGTGGAATCTATCAACCATATTGGCCACGTAATGGGGATGCGAACAATAGCAGAATTTGTTAGTAGTCAGTCGATACGGAGTCAATTACAAAAGATTGGCGTAGATTACGTTCAAGGTTTTAATATATCCAAACCATGCGCGTTTACGTTCTAAGAGAGCGCGTAAAACGTATGAAGAAACCGAGCTGAGGTTTCAGAAAGCCGAAGTCACTCATAGATTCTTGATTGACCGCCCATTGAGTTAACTTGTTAGGGTTACAATACGTGGCTCTGGGCTTTGCCGCAGAGATTTTCATTTGACGTGCTTATTGACCCATTCTCGACAAGCGCTTTTTGTCCCGCTTTGAGTTGTTACCCTAATCAGCGCTCTAGTGTCTCACTAAATCATAGTTTTTTTGAGAAAGCTGTTTTGAGACACGTTCTCTTTATGTCAAAAAAGGTATGACTTATGAGAAGGTTAAATACACTACCGTGGTTCGCCAACAGCATCGCTAACTAACAGGAAACGTGATCGTAAAAGTTGTTCCATACCCTGGATTACTCACAACCCCTATTGTTCCTTTCAGCGTTTGGGTAACAATGTTGTACACCAAGTGAAGGCCCAAGCCCGTGCCACCGCGATCGCGTGCCGTCGTAAAAAACGGTTCAAAGATTCGATTTTGATCGGCAACAGGAATTCCACAGCCATCATCCTGATAGGTCAACACAACATCGTTAGCGTGCATCTCGATAGTGAGCGTGATAATGCCTGGTTGCCCATCAGGATAAGCATGTGTCAATGAGTTAGATAAAAGATTAGTGATGAGCTGAGCAATGCTGCCCGGATCGCTGGTAATCAGCAACGTCTCACTGCCATAGAGCTTTACCTGATGGGATGCCTTGTGAATTTGCGGCGTAAGATTATTCACCACTTCGTGTAAATAAGGCTTCAGCAGAAAAGTTCGTTTTTGTCGACTGGTTTGGTCGACCGCGATTTTTTTAAAGCTGTTTACCAGTTCTCCAGCCCGGTTAAGATTGCTCGAAATTAGCCCGGAGCATTCGGCTGCAACCGCTAAGTAACTTTCAAAAGAAGAGCGTTTGAGCTCGCCCTGGCTCAGCTCATCTGTGATAGATCGGGTGGCACTTTCGAGTGTGGATGCCGTCATAATGGCAGTACCTACAGGGGTATTAATTTCGTGGGCAATGCCTGCAACCAGATTGCCCAAAGCTGCCATTTTTGCTGAGCGAATCAGCTCTCCTTGAGTGGCCTGTAGCGTCTGTAGCGTTTGAGTAAGTGTCTGGGTTTGGTCAGTTAGTTTCTTTTGGTCAGCTTTTTGCTGGGTAATGTCTTTTCCTGTGCCCAGCACATAAGGCTCACCATTGAGCTGAATGCGCTCTAAAAACAAAACAATAGCCTTAATTTCGCCCTGTTTAGTCCGCATGCCAATTTCAACGCCGTGGCTATAGCCCTGTGCTTCAACCTGACTTAAAACAGCCGAGCGCTGTTCTAACGACTGCCAAAGGTTGAGTTCGTTTGCCGTATAACCAACAATCTCTTCTCTGCTATAACCAGATTGCTGAACAAATGCATGATTCACTTCAACATATTGGTGGGTCTTGAGGCTGACGATTGTAGTCGGTAGCGGCGTATTTTCAAACGCGGTCGAAAACTTCTCTTCCGACTCTTTGAGCGCGATCGCGGTGGCTTCGTACTGTGATAGTAGCTGTTGTTGCTGTTGATTTTTTTGGCGTAGCCGCTTTTGTAGCGATCGCAGCTCAATCTGATTTTTTAGCCTTGCCAGCAGTTCACCTTCTCTCACCGGCTTGGTAATATAGTCAATCCCACCTAGCTCAAAGCCTTTGACAATGTCTTTTACATCGTCCATCACCGTCAAAAAGATGACCGGGATATCACAAGTACGTTCGTCTGCCTTTATCTGCTTGCACACCTCATAGCCATCCATCCCCGGCATCTGAACATCTAGTAGCATGACGTCTGGTGGACTAACCTGCGCTGAAGCAAGGGCCTGTGCCCCATCGGTAATCGGTCTGATGTGATAGCCCTGTTCGGTGAGTATTTTGATTAAAAGATGCAAATTAGCCGGGGTATCGTCTACGACCATAATGTCTGCGGATGTGTTCATGGGGATAGCGTTTAATGTTCTTCTGAGGCTAGCGACGCTGGTGTGGCCAAGTTACTGTTGTGTACCCTCTCCGTGGGAAACTGCTTTGGCAGCCTGAACGGCTTTCAAGATTTGGTCGTATTGGAATTGCTGGAGTGCCTGGTTAAGGGCTTCGGCGATCGCTTCGTTCTGTGGGCGAATTTGTTTAATCAGTTTGACAATTTCGGTCCACTGCAGCTTTATAGTTGCAGTTTCTAATTCATTTAGAAGCTTGGAAGAAAGCTGTGATAGTGACGTATCAAACGCGATCGCTGCTGAGGTTAACGATGCAGACGCCTCAGCATTGACCGCAGCATTGACCGCAACAGTAGTGCGCAAGTCAGTGCTGGCTGGGCTATCTGTTTGGAACGATTCGCCATTTGCTTGCTCATTACCTGGCGGCTCGCTGTAGCAATAGCGCGCGCCAATATGCTCACCAATAGCGTCTAAAAGTTCGGTTTCCTGAAATGGCTTTGTCACCAGGGCATCACAGCCAGCATCACGAGCTGCTGTTTGGGCTTGACCAAGGGTACTGGCCGAGAGCGCGATAACTTTTGGTGGCGTTGCCTGTAAGTGGTTCGAGCTATCCGAGGCACCAGGCGCTTTGATTCGCTCTGTAGCTTCAAGTCCATCCATTCCAGGCATCCGTATATCCATCAAAACAAGGTGAGGGGCCCAACTTCGGCAGAGGGCGATCGCCGTTGGACCATCGGGTGCTTCTTTAAGCACAAATCCTAAAGGCTGAAGGAGTTTTACAAGCAGTGTCCGGTTAACACTTTGATCGTCCACGATGACAATTCGATAGCTGGGCTGACCGGGGGCTAGTCCCACCACTGTGCGAGAAGACGGCACCATAGAAGGCATGTTAGCAGCGATCGCTGCCTGAATACGCAGGCTCATCAGGGTGCCCGCCTCGGCAGATACGGGCGACGTTACGCTAATATCACCACCCATTTCCTGTGCGAACTTACGGCTAATAGATAGCCCCAGCCCAGTCCCCTGCAATGAGTCTCTGCCTGTTTTACTTTGTACAAACGGCTCAAAGATGGTATCTAATTCGGTGATGTCAATGCCAGGACCAGAGTCTTCTACATCAAACGTCAGGGTGATGAGCTGCGTTTGCGTGTTGTCTGGGTAAAGCGTACTGTCTAGAGACTGGGCTACAGCCTCGTGCATAGTGTCCTTCTCCAGACTGATTCGGAGCGTGACGTATCCAAAGTCAGTAAACTTTAGTGCATTGCTGAGAAGATTGGTCAGAATCTGTCGCAGCTTGCCGGGGTCGGTGTGAATCCATTGAGGGACATCGGGCGAGTAGCTGATATCGTAGCGGAGCGATTTTTGGGCGGCTTTTAGCTGAAATAGATGCTGTAGCTCATCGAGCAAACTATAGAGGTCAAAATCGCTGGTGGTGAGGGTGGTACGACCGGCCTCGATTTTTGACATGTCGAGCACGTTGTTGATTAGGCCCAGCAAATGCTCGCCGCTGTTGTAGATGATTTTGACATCGGATCTAAGTTCACCGGGTAGTGCCCGATCGCGTGACATGATTTGGGCAAAGCCAATAATCGCATTGAGTGGCGATCGCAGCTCGTGGCTCATATTGGCCAAAAACTCGCTCTTTACCCGATTGGCCACTTCAGCAGCGGCCTGGGCTCGCTTGCGATCGCGCACCTCTTGCTCCAAATCTCGCGTCCGGTCTTTGACCTTACTCTCTAGCCGTTGTGAATAGTCTGCCAGCGCCTGGTAAAGATTAGCTTTTTCCAGGGAGGTTGCTGCTTCTGTACACAAAAAGCTGAGAATAGACAGTCGATTTTGGGTAAATACTTCGCTGGTGCACAGATTGTGCAAATACAAAATCCCCACCAGGGCCCCTTGTGTGAGCAGCGGTAAGCACAATACGCTCTGGGGCTGATGTTGTTGCAAATAGTCATCAATAATGGGTAACTCTGTTTCCAAGCGATTAATTGTCACCACTTGCCCAGAGTTTTTGACATACTGAATGAGCTTGTTGGGCAGGTGAGGATTGTTGTCGAGGGGCTCGGTACAGAGGGTCGTGGACTCTAGGGTAGCGATCGCCTGCAACTGCCATTGGTCTTGGTTGTCCGGCAAGATGAGGGCACAGCGATCGCCCCCCGAACTTTGCAAAATAATGGTTGTTAGCTTGTGCAGCAGCTCATCGAGATGCATCGTCTGTGAAATTGCCCGAGAAGCCTTTAGAACCGCTGCCAAATCTAGCGTTTCGTTCAGTCCGCCGGGCTGGCTAACTTGCTGACCAGACATCGGGTGAGAAGATCTTTGAGAGCTTATACTAACTTTTTTCTCGGTGTCAGTGTCATTATCAACAGAGTACGGGAAAGTCTCCACAGGCGAAATCTCAGCCAGCGTTTCAATAAAGCTCACTGGCTGCTCGCTGGTTTTAAGTACGGGCTGTAACAGCACGGGATAGTCTCGCACAAGCGCTGCTGTTTTCGCGTGGGCGCCCCAATGGGCATAGCCATAATAGGCCTCTTGCAGATAGCTTGTGGCGACTTTGCGCTTACCCCAGGCTAGGTAAAACTTACCTGCTAGCTCGTTAGCTAAGGCTTCTTCCTGACTGTAGCCGTTGGTTTTAGCCAGAGCGATCGCCCGATCATACAGCTCGATAGCCTCAGCTGGCCGTCCCAAAATAGCCTGGCTTTCTCCTTCCACTAACAGATACTTATGCAAATGGTTCATCGGTGCATGCTGCGCCCACTGTTTCATCTTCGCCTGATTAAGAGATACCTGTTCTGGCAGATGCTGGGCTGGTAGGTCGGCACTACGATGGGCCGCCAGCAATATCAACGAGGTATAAAAGTTTTGAACAACACTCATCAATGAGCCCAAGGAGGCCTCAGAATAGCTCTCCAAAATACGCGTGATTTCTATGGCACGATCTATTTCTCCGAACAGATAGCACAGCATTTGTTTGGAGAAATAAATTACATACAGCGAGAAGTAATTGTTCTTCGCCTTCAGCGTAGGCAGCATAGCTAGCTCATCAAAGCTCTCGCCGACTAGCATCCAGGGCACTTCTGAGGGTTCGATGGACTGACTATCAGACTGGCCATCAGATGAGCCAATAAGATTAAGCGAGAGCTGTCGCCAAATTTTGGCAAAGATAAGAATATGCTGTTGGTTGAGCTGTTGTCCTAGCTCAATGTAGTTCAGCTGTTTTTGCTGAACCTGTTGCAATGGCGCTCCTAGCAGCACCAGATGTGCACAGGCGTTCTTGGCAGCATGACAGGCATATTCAATATCACCGACATCCAGTCCGCTTTGTAATCCCAGCTCAAATTGTTCAATGCTGACTTTAACATGCTCTTTCCAGTGGGAAATAAACCCGCCCACCTGCTCTAACACCTTTGCCCTAACGGCTTTGCCTAGGGACTGTTCTGTTAGCTGTAGGGCAATTTGACCACTCTGGTAGCCTTCTTCAACATGGCCAGAGCCACACCTCGACATCCCATAAACAGAATAGGCCATCCCAGAAACCGCCGTATGTCCTTCAGTTGTGCACAGGTTCACCATTGTCCAAATGGTAGGTTGCAGCAGGTCAGGTTTGCCGTTGTAAATGGCTGAAAACATAGATACCAGAATCCGCAAGGCTGCAACTTTAGCAGGATCGCGCATGGGAGGCACGTTATCTAGAGAGTCGAACGCTGGCAGAGTAATCGTGACCTCAGTGGGATCTAGCAGGGTTACGCCTAACTGTTCAAGAACGTCAAACCCTTGATTTACCGCATCCAGGAGCTGATTGTTGCCAATAGCTGCCTGAATCTGAATCTCGTACACCTTGATTTTGTCGAGCAGGCTGTGGGCGTTCTCTAGCACCTCTGCAACAACAGGCTCTACCGCAGCCAAATTCAGGCTAAGATAAGCCGCCTCAATAGTTTCGCATTTCAGGCTTAGCACCTGCGAATAGTCAGACAACCAGCGCTCAGCGCTCAGCAAATGATTGGCTTCTTGAAAATAAGCAAGGGCCGCAGCATAGGCCGTCGCAGCTTTGGCCTGCTGGCCTGCCAGAAAATTCAACTGAATAAGCTGCCCACGAAACGCTTCGTGAGGGGCGTCGCTACCCTGCGGTATTGTCGATAAGCTCGAACCAGCATTAAGCTGGTTAACAATTTCAAACAAGGGGCCAACGGCATGGGACAACGCGTTCTGTTTAAAGCGCTTTTGGGAGGTCTCTAGCGTCTCTGACGAAGCTGTTTCTAGCGTTGTTTCTATCGGGATAGCGGCCAGTAGTCTCTGACCAATTGCCCAGTGCGTTTCCTGTCGTTTACTCGCCTCAATTAGCGCATAGGCAGCCTGCTGAACACGGTCATGCAAAAAGCGATAGCCAACGAGCGCCTCGTCTATTCGCGTACCTTCACGCTTTTCACCCTGAAAGAACTTATACACGTCGCTCTCAGGAATCACAAACCCCTCTTGTAGGCCCTGCCACAGGTCAGCGGCAATCTCTGACTGTGTCTTTTGACACACCGTAGCTAACGTTGCCAGGTCGAATTGATTGCCAATACAGGCCGCCAGCATCAGCGCAGTACGTGTGGCAGCAGGTAGCTTTCGCAAGCGAGCAACCATAAAATCTACAACGCCATCCGTGGCAGCCAGCTGTTGCACAGCTGCCAAATCGCACTGCCAGTAGCCCGTGTCTGCTTCAAAAGTAATCAACCCTTCCCGGTACAACCCCTGCAAAAATTGGGTTGTAAAAAATGGATTTCCTTCTGTTTTTTGATAGATCCGTTGTGCCAGCGGTGTGACGATGTCCTCTGGACACAGCAACGTATCGGCCACCAGCTGAGTGATACTCTCAGGGGCCAAGGGCTCAAGGGTGAGGGTCGTAATCGTGTGGTGCTCAGGGGAAAGCTCCGCCAGGGTCAGCATCAGCGGATGGGCAGGCGATACCTCGTTGTTGCGATAGGCGCCTAAAATCAGTAGGTGCTGAACACCAGCTCCTTCTATCAATAGCTTGAGCAGGCGCAAGGAGGCAGAATCGACCCACTGCAAATCGTCGAGGAAAACAACCAGCGGATGGGCGGCGGTCGCAAAGGTGCGAACAAACTGACTAAGTAACAGATTAAAGCGATTTTGCGCCGCACTGCCAGCCAGCTCAATGACGGGCGGTTGAGGACCAATGATGCGACCCAAATTGGGGATGACGTCAATTAGCACCTGACCGTTGTTCCCAACGGCTTTTAGAATGCGGGTGCGCCACAGATCGAGCTGATCGTCTGGCTCGCTAAGCAGCTGTTCTATTAAACTGCTAAAGGCTTGCAGAAAAGCAGAGAAGGGACGGTTACGATTGAGCTGGTCAAATTTGCCCTGGATGAAATATCCCTGCTGGCGGGTAATGGGCTTATGGACTTCGTTGACCACAGCAGTTTTACCAATTCCCGAAAAGCCAGTGACCATAACAAGCTCGGTGCTACCCCCAGAGACCCGATCAAAGGCATTTAGCAGTTCGCTGACTTCCGACTGGCGACCGTAGAGCTTTTCAGGAATTAAGAAGCGATCGCACATATCGCGTGCACCCAGCTCAAATCGCTCAATCTTGTCAGTATCTACTCGATTCTCTCTTTCTACTCGATTCTCTCTTTGCGTTTCAGTCTGTTCTTCAATAGCTTTCAGACATTGTTCCAAATCATGTTTGAGCCCTAACGCACTCTGGTAGCGATCTTCTGCATTCTTTGCCATCAGCTTTAGCACAATATCCGAGAGAACCCTCGGAATATCGTCTCTCACTTCGTGAGGTGGCGTTGGCATTTTTGCCAGATGCGCATGCAGCAGGGCCATCGGATCGCTCTCCACAAAAGGCAGCTGCTGGGTCAGCAATTCATAAAAGCTCACCCCCAAGGAGTAAAAGTCGGTTCGATAGTCCAGGCTTCTATTCATACGCCCGGTTTGTTCGGGAGAGAGATAGGGAAGTGTCCCCTCTAGCACCGTAATATTTGCCAGCTGCTGTTGTTCTTTGGGGAGTAAAGAAGAAAGACTAAAGTCAATGAGTTGAATATGATGAGTCTCTGGATGAATGAGAATATTGCTGGGTTTAATGTCTTTATGAATCACCCTTTGCTTACCCAAATCATGTAGCGCCTGGGCTAGCTGAATGGCCACCCCAAAAAACTCGCGGAGTGGAGCATGGCCGTCTTGGAGCCAGTACTCTGACCAATATTTTGAAAGGACAACGCCCCCTTCATCAGGCGTCACTAGCGCATAGCCGCTATCGTATCGCTCTAGCGCCAGTGGTCTCAGGACATGAACAGAGCGGAGCTGGCTGGCAATGGTGTACTGATTGCGAAACTGTACCCGCTGGCTCAGGGTAGAAAAGGTATCTCGTAACACCTTGATGATGACCGGAATGACGGCAAACTCTTTTGCCTGCGCTGATGCATTTACCTGGTTACGACGCGCTTCGCGGACTCCTTTGTACACGAGGGTATTTGTCCCTGTGTAGATGAGTTCCTCAATATGGTAACCAGGCAGATGCGGCGTAGAAATCATGGTGTGTTCCGAGCTGAACTTTTGGGCTAGAACCTCTATTACCCTCAACGATGGTGTTACCGACATGATTTGTCAACCGAGTGACATTGCTTGATATCAATCACTGGTATTGCCCAAGTATTAATTGGGCTCAAGTGTTAATTGGGCTTAGCTACCATGTTGCGGTTACAGCGCGATAAAATCTTAACGATAGGCAATCAATTCCCCATGGCTGCACATCAAGGCTTTCGCATAAGTTGGCGTCATGGGAAAATTGAGAGATCGCCGGTCATTGCAACCTTCATGCCAGTTGTTCAGCCCAAAACTGATCTTTTTCGTACGACGGACGTTGCTCGTTTCCTAAGCCAGTGTCAGCAGCAGGCGACGGATGGTCGGCAAGCCAAAATCGCTAGTCTTTCTTTTCCCATCGCGCCAGTTGCGCCCTGGGAGGTGCTGCAAACGCTGGGCAATCCTCAAAAGCGCCATTTTTACTACGATCCGCCCCATCAGCCATCAATGGTTGGGCTTGATGTCGTCGTGGAGGCGAGCGCCGTCGGAAAAACCCGATTCGATCAGGCACAGTTTTTTGTCGAGCAGTGGCGATCGCACTTTATCTATGCCCGCCCAGCATATCCTCACCGGTTGCCAGGCGAGCTCGCCATGCAGCAGCCGTCATTTCAGCCGCCTTTTGGTCACTTTTTCTGTAGCGCTACTTTCTTTGATGATACAGTCACGGCTAGCTTTGAGCCGACTTACGTTTTTGTGCCACAGCTACAGGTGGCTACTCGCCTAGACGCCTCAATAGTGACGTTTAACGTTTTGGTGACTGTGGCTGCTGATATCAAACAAATCACTGCGCGGCTGCATCGTCAGCTCAGGGCACTGGTGGATTGTAAGGCAACAGGCCAGGCCCCAGTCACTTCGCACAAGGTGACCACCAAAGATGTTGCTGGATTCGAGCCTGCTGTAAAAGCAGTGCTCGCGCCTGTGAAAAATGGCAGATTGCATAAAGTGGTGCTGGCTGACGTTATGGATGTAGTGACCCCGCAGCCCATAGATGAGGTGCGATCGCTCCAAACCCTGCGCCACAATCATCCCGACTGCACCGTTTTTTCGGTGAGTAACGGTAAGGGACAGTCTTTTATTGGCGCGAGTCCCGAAAGACTGCTGAGCATTCGTAAAGGGCAGTTGACGACAGATGCCCTGGCAGGGTCCGCCTCGCGAAGTCCCCTGCGAGGGATCGATCATCAGCTAGCCCAGTCACTGCTGCATAGTGAAAAAGAGCGTTACGAGCATAGAGTGGTGGTGGAGTTCATCGTGCATCAGCTGCGATCGCTGGGCCTCAGCCCTCACTACGCCAGCTCGCCTCAAATCCTGCAGCTCACCAATATCCAGCACTTGCACACGCCTATCAGCGCCCTGCTTAGTCCCCACAGCATTTCCCCGCTAGAAATTATCGACAAACTCCATCCCACCCCAGCAGTTGCAGGGCTACCCCGTCAGCTCGCCTGTCAGCTGATTCGCCAGCATGAAACCTTTGATCGTGGCCTGTACGCCGCACCTTTGGGCTGGATGGATACTGAAGGCAACAGCGAATTTATTGTTGGCATTCGTTCTGCCCTGATCGACGGCTGCAAAGCCAGGCTGTATGCAGGCGCGGGGATTGTGTCTGGCTCCGAACCGGCCAAAGAGCTGGCAGAAATCAAGCTAAAATTGCAGACGCTGCTGAATGCGCTGGTTTAAACTTGCTGTTACACCTTTATGTCCCTGGATTTTCGCAACACTAACAGTCTGTGGGCGTCTGTGGCTGTTGAGACTTTGGCCCGTCTGGGCCTGCAAACGGCTGTTCTTTGTCCTGGTTCGCGCTCTACGCCGCTCACATTTGCCTTTGCAGCCCATCCCGATATTGAGTCGCTGCCTATTCTCGACGAGCGCTCGGCTGCGTTTTTCGCGCTGGGCTGCGCCAAACGTCAGCGCCGTCCGGTGGCGATTGTTTGTACCTCTGGCACCGCCGGGGCCAACTTTTATCCTGCTGTGATTGAGGCCTACGAGAGCGGTGTGTCTCTAATGATATTTACAGCCGATCGTCCGCCTGAGCTGCGCGACTGTGCTTCTGGGCAAACCATCGATCAGCAAAAGCTGTACGGCAGCTTTACCAGGCACTACAGCGAAATGGCTGTGCCCACGGCAGAGGTGCATATGCTGGCATATGTGCGGCAGACGCTGGTGTACGGGTGGCGATGTGCGATCGCACCTTCTGCGGGCCCGGTTCACTACAACTGTCCCTTTCGCGATCCGCTGCCGCCTATACCCGATGCCTATACAGAAACCAGTACAGAGGCAATCAGAACAACTTTTGAGGTAGAGCGCTTTTTTGCCGACGTTACACCACCATCTGTTGTTGTGCGATCGCAACCTCTCCCTATCGTCACCTGGAAAGGAGTGACAAGAGGACTGATAATTGCTGGACCCGCCAGTCCTGACTATCCTCAAGGGTACTGCCAGGCCGTAAGCGAGTTATCTCAGCAGCTAGGCTGGCCTGTACTCGCGGAAGGCCTATCCCCTTTGCGAAATTATCAGTGTCTCAACAGCTCGCTGATTTCCACCTACGACATTATCCTTAGACACCCAGGCCTTGCTGAGCCCTTCATCCCCGAACAGGTTATTCAGCTCGGACCTTTGCCGATTAGCAAGGTATTACGCCAGTGGCTACAAGCTCATCAACCGCAGCGATGGATTGTTGGCTCGTCGGGAAATTTGGACCCTTTGCACGGACCGACGCAAGCGCTAGAAACAACTTTTGAACAAATTTTAACCGAACTAAAATTGGAGAATTCAGCAACTCAGAGCAGTTTTAATAACCAGTACAGACAGCGATGGTTAACGGCTGAAGCCACTGTTCGCCAAAACCTGGACAACCAGCTGGCAACTGAAACAAACTTATTAGAAAGCAAAGTTGTGTGGCTACTGTCGCAGCATTTACCTGACGACACACCGCTGTTTGTGGCAAACAGTATGCCGGTTAGGGACATTGAGTATTTCTGGCCGCTGGGCGATCGCAAAATTCAACCCTTTTTCAGTCGCGGCGCAAACGGCATTGATGGAACGCTTTCTACGGCTATGGGAATTGCCCATCACAACTTACCAGCTGTTCTACTGACGGGCGATTTAGCCTTTTTGCATGATACAAACGGATTGCTCAACGCGGCTCAACTCGCCGGGCATCTCACCATTGTTGTGATCAATAATAACGGTGGAGGCATTTTTGAAATGCTGCCTATCGCTCAGTTTGATACAGCTCCAGAAGATTACTTTGAGAAGTATTTTGCTACGCCGCAGTCGGTAGAACTCCCTTCATTGTGCAAAGCCTATGGCATAGAGCATCGGCTGATTGCCGATATACAAGAGTTTGTGAACTGCGTGAAAGTGCTGCCTGCAAAGGGGATGAGAGTGTTGGAAGTGACGTGCGATCGCAAACAAAGTGCAAAGCAACGAAAAACACTTTTGAATACTCACTAGCCATGCCAACTTTCTCGACCGAGTATCATAGCCTTCACTACGTCACCAAAGGCAACTCTAACAAGCCGCCACTGCTGCTGCTCCATGGTTTTCTAGGCAGTCATCAAGATTTTGCTGAGATAGTAGACATACTCTCTCAGCATTTTTATTGCATCTTGCCAGATTTACCAGGGCATGGCGGGACGCGATCGCACCCTAATAGCTACACCTTCCCCAAGACTGCTGAGTCTCTGTTAGCACTGCTGCGTCATCTTTGTATATCAAAAACGCATCTGCTGGGCTATTCCATGGGAGGAAGGCTAGCGTTGTACCTAGTTTGCAAGTTTCCAGACTATTTTCTTCGAGTCATGTTAGAGTCTGCTTCGCCTGGGTTAAGGACGGCTGAGGAGAGAAAGGAGAGAAGGGAAAGGGATGGGGCGATCGCGCATAAATTGAAGATCGTTCCACTACCTATCTTTCTGGCCCAATGGTATAGGAATCGGCTGTTTGCGAGCTTACAACAACACCCAAAACTCCACAGCACTATGCTTCAACGCAGAGAAAACAATGTTCCAGAAGAACTCGTACAGGCGCTGTACGGCATGGGTATAGGTCAGCAGCCTTCACTATGGAATGCCTTAGCTCGAATAGAGCAGCCACTACTGCTGATAGTAGGTGCCCTGGATACCAAGTTTGTTGCTATCAACCGCGAGATGATAGCAGCCGTAGGTAATAGGCAGCAGAGTAAGCTGGTAGTAATGGAAAGTTGTGGCCATAATCTTCATTTAGAGGCACCTAATTTGTATGCCCGTACAATCTCTCAATTCTGTCGGCGGAACGTGTTTGAGTGATTGTAACGCAATGTCGACTTTGCCTTCTCGTAGTCCTGGCGGTGCGAGCACTGCCCAAAAAGCTAGTTCTCAGCTGAGCTACAATACTCATATATTTCATAACAGTCTAAACTTGGAGCGCTGGAATTTCTTATGAGCGTTGATGAACTTATCAGAGCTGCTAATCAACTAAATGAAACAGAGCTAGATCGCTTTTTGCAACAGGTAGTGACCCTACGCACTCAACGAAAAGTAGGCGTGCTTTCGGTTGAAGAAGCTCAGTTACTCGATAAAATTAACCAACCCATCCCGATGACCTTACAGGAAAGATACCAGCGCTTAAGGACAAAACGTGAGGATGAATCACTGACCAGCAAAGAACATAGCCAGTTGATTGAGTTGAGCAAACAAATTGAGCAGCTAGGCGCTGAGAGGCTAGAAGCATTAGCGACCTTGGCCCAGTTACGGCAAGTCTCTTTGCCAGAACTGATGTCACAGCTAGGTCTTGAGTCCGCTAGCTATGTCTAGTCAGTATGTTCCAGTTGCTCTGAGGCAGTTGGTTTTCAATCGAGCGAACGGAATGTGTGAGTATTGTTGCAGTCAAGCAAAGTATGCAATTGACGCGCTGGTGATGGAGCATATCCAACCGATTAGCCAAGGCGGTCAGACATCAGCAGAGAATTTGGCACTATCCTGCCAAACTTGCAACAACTGCAAATATACGAAAACTGAAGCGCCTGATCCAGTCACGAACTTGATAGTTCCACTCTTTCATCCGAGGGAGATGTCTTGGGCTGAGCATTTTGTGTGGAACAGTGACGCGACGCGAATGTTAGGGCTGACGCCTACAGGACGGGCAACGATTGCTCAATTACAGACCAATCGAGATAGTGTTACAAACATACGGCGTGTATTGACTGTGATGAATGAGCATCCTCCTAGTCGATAGCTTCCTAGTTGATAGCTGTTTTACTCAATTTTACTCAATCGCTTCTCAATCTCTACCTTCACTGCATCCGCATCCGCCGGTAAGTGAACCGCAGGATTCGCGTAGTCACTGGTGATTCCTTCTAGGTTCGACTCATGGTAGCCAACCTTAAAGTTAGTAAACTTTAGACCGTGGGCCGTGCTAATCACCACTGTTTTATCACTACTCTTAATCTCACCACGAGCAATCAACTTCTTCAGCACAGCCAGGGCAACCCCTGTATGCGGACAGGTAAACATACCCGTCAAATCAGCATGTGCCGCTGCCTCAGCCAGCTCATTCTCCGAAGCCTGCTCTACAATACCGTCACTTTCCACAATCGCTTTTTTAGCCTTCTCATAACTCACCGGATCGCCAATTCTGATGGCATTGGCCAGGGTGTCTTGAGCGGTCACACTTACTTTTTCTTTGAAGCCAGTCTTAAAGGCTTCGTAAAAGGGATTTGCTCGCTCAGCTTGGGCCGCTACAAGCCTGGGCATTCGGTTAATTAGGCCCAAATCCATCATCAGCTTGAATCCTTTGTACAGTGCGCTGACATTGCCTAAGTTGCCAACCGGGATAATAATCCAGTCGGGCACTTCCCAGTCAAACTGACGGATAATTTCGATGCCAACCGTCTTTTGTCCCTCAATCCGCAGGCTATTCATAGAATTCGCCAAATAAATCGAATTGTCTTTGGTCACTTCTTTGACAATTCTCATACAGCCGTCAAAGTCTGTATCAAGAGCGAGCACATGTGCTCCATTAGAGACAGGCTGAATTAGCTGCGCGGTGCTGACTTTACCAGCGGGTAGAAAGATTACAGCGGGGATGCCAGCATAAGCGGCATAGGCAGCCAGCGCCGCGCTGGTATCGCCCGTACTAGCACAGGCCACCGCTTTTACAGAGCTACCCTGGGCCATTATCTGATTAACGACGCTGACTAACGCGGTCATGCCAAGGTCTTTAAAGCTGCCGGTATGGCTGTTGCCACAAAGCTTCACCCACAGGTCGGGAACGCCCAGCTGCTTGCCGAGCCGTTCGGCCCAAAACAAGTTGGAGTTTCCCTCACCCATGCTGACTACGTTGTCGTCAACCAGGGATGGAATGACCCACTCGCGCATTCCCCACACGCCACTACCGTAGGGCCACTCTGTGGTACTGACTCTAGAGACAAACAGATCCTTCCATTGCTGGGGCGTACGTTTTTTCAGTGGCTCGCGGTCGTGGTGTACTTCCAGTAGGCTGCCGCAGGAGGGGCAGGTGTAGATGACGTCATAAATAGAATGCTTGGCTGAGCAGCCTGCAATGCAGCGGAAATAAGTGGTCTGAGTGTTTGTATCCGGTTTGGACGCGACGGCTGACAGCATCAAAGGATCCTAAGGGTAGGGAATTGCGTTACTAATATTATCTGCATTGCTGTTCGCAGAAGCAAGCGTCCGCTGTTGCTATGTCATCAAAATCTTTTTCTGGAAAGCTTTCGGCGAATGTCTGTGCAAGTATGCTTGAGTTCTGCGATCTGAGATTCAACAAGGTGCTTGCTCAGAAATTTCAGCAGTGTGTCTTCATCTATTGCGGGATCAACAATAAACAACACTTCCAGGTCCTGTTCATAGGTTGCAACTCGTATCCGCTGGTCCTGTAAGTACAAAGATGGCAGTGCATATAGCCTAAGCAGTGCAATACCTGATGGGCTTAAGGAGCTAATTGTTTTTCCATTAATCGTGCAGTTGGCCTGATAGTTGTCGATGGCGTAAGCAAAGACTGGATTTTCGGTAAATAGCGTATCGACGATAGTGGTATTGTGCCGATATCGTCCAAAGTTCTTGTCAGATGAAATTTTTGACAGCTCGCTAACATTCTCAAAATCGCTTCTTTGCCCGATGAAGTCATAATCATCAGTAGCTCTAGCATTTGGAGCGATCGCCATCATTGCAACGCCATCCACTAGGGCGTAGTTAATTCCTTTGGTTTCCAACAGCTCAATTAGCCTTAGAAAATCATCCAGGTTGATCATGCTATCTATTCCGGTTCTGCTGGGCGGACAGAGATTGGTGATCATCATAAGTGCTTAGACGACATGCTTCTATCTTAAGCAAGCTGCGTAGCTTTGGCGCTACCATTTTGGTCGAATGACGCCTTGGGAATATGTCTCACTAGCGATGTGACAACTACGTACAACGCTGGTCTCTTAACAGGGAGAACTGACTGTATATTATCTATTCAATCTAGAACGTAACTTTCCATCACGCTTTCAACGGTTGGCAGCTATATTCCCGGTTCGGTGTCACAATAAAGTGTTAAAAAAACGACCCGTACAAGCCCATCCTTTGCCATGACAGACTCCCGCCGTTATCACGTCACGACCTTTGGCTGCCAAATGAATAAGGCAGACTCCGAGCGCATGGCAGGCATTTTAGAAACCATGGGCCTCAGCTGGGAAGCGGACCCTCTGCAAGCCGACTTGGTGCTGTACAACACCTGTACCATTCGCGACAGCGCAGAACAAAAGGTGTACTCCTACCTGGGAAAGCAGGCCAAGCGCAAGCGCAAAAATCCTAACCTGACTCTGATCGTTGCCGGGTGCGTTGCCCAGCAAGAAGGCGAACAGCTACTGCGCCGAGTGCCCGAGCTGGATTTGGTGATGGGCCCACAGTATGCCAATCAGCTAGAGAGCCTGCTGGCTCAGGTCGCCCAGGGAAATCAGGTGGTGGCAACAGAGCCTGTTCATATTATGGAAGACATCACCAAGCCCCGACGCGATAGTAAAGTGACGGCCTGGGTGAACGTGATTTATGGCTGTAATGAGCGATGCACATACTGTGTGGTGCCCGGCGTCCGTGGGCTAGAGCAGTCACGAACCAAGGAAGCCATTCGCGATGAGATGGTGGAACTAGGGCAGCAAGGCTACACGGAAGTAACACTACTAGGGCAGAACATCGATGCCTATGGTCGCGACTTGCCTGGGATTACTCCGGAAGGCCGAAGAGAAAATACCCTGACCGATTTGCTCTACTACGTCCACGATGTGCCTGGGATTGAGCGTATCCGCTTTGCGACCAGCCATCCGCGCTATTTTACCGAGCGGCTAGTCAAGGCCTGTGCCGACTTGCCCAAGGTGTGTGAGCACTTCCACATTCCTTTTCAGTCTGGCGACAACGATGTGCTGAAGGCAATGGGCCGAGGCTACACCCACGAAAAGTACCGTCGCATTATCGATACCGTGCGCCGCTATGTCCCCGATGCTTCTATCAGCGCCGATGTGATTGCGGCCTTCCCCGGTGAGACGGAAGAGCAGTTCCAAAACACGCTCAAGCTGATGGAAGATATCGTGTTCGATATGGTGAATACAGCGGCCTACTCCCCCCGACCCGGGACGCCTGCAGCCCAGTGGGAAAACCAGCTATCTGAAGAAATAAAGCAGGACCGGCTGCAGCGGCTGAACCATTTGGTGTCGCAGCAGGCAGAAGCGCGATCACAGCGTTACTACAACCGCACCGAAAACGTCCTAGTCGAGGCTGTAAACCCGAAGAACCCAACACAGGTTATGGGCCGCACTCGGGGCAACCGACTCACCTTTTTCCCAGGCGATATTGAGCAGCTAAAGGGCAAAATTGTCCCAGTCAAAATCACGGAGATTCGTGCATTTAGCCTGACGGGTGTTGGCATAGCGTCTCCTCAAGAGGCTCGCTCTCCAGCCCTGGTCTGAGGATTAAAAGGAATTAAAAATTGCATAAAAAGAACGTTACGTACTGATAGCTCACCATCAGATATGTCTGTATGGCTATAGACACAGTGCTAACCGTATTTTCCCCGTGGAATAAATATACGGATTAGGGGATGGTTGTGTGAAATCTACTGAAGGCTTGTTTACACGTTCAGGGAAGGCTTATAAGTAAGTCCCTGTTTAGGACGATCTCTTTCCTTGAAGGAAGATTGCTCAGATCTACCTATGAATTCTTTTTGGCTGCTAGAACAAGGTGTTGATAATTGGAACGAGTGGCGAGCAGCCCATCCTGATGAGTTACTTGATTTAGAAGCACAAGATCTAAGTCATGGCTATTTCTTTGAAGGCGACTTTCGCGGTGTTAACTTACGCCATGCCAAGCTGCAAAGAGCTTGCCTGGTTGGTGCAGATTTCCGAGGTGCAGACTTAACAGGGGCAGATTTTACGGGTGCCTATCTGAGTGAGGCGAATTTCTACGGTGCCAATTTGCACGGTGCCAATCTCACCAGAGCAGCTCTGGATCATGCCGATATACGCCGGGCCAATTTAGCGGGAACAAACCTCTCAGATACAGATATTAGTACGGCCAAGCTTCCAGAGGCCAATGAAGAGTCCTACGCTAGCGTGGTGGCCATGCTGATATCGCAGAGCCAGCGACACGTTGGGATAAGCCGAAAAACTGAAAAGGCGATCGCTCCAGAAAAAAACGCTATCTCTACCCAAAAAACAAAAAAAGAAACTGGTAACCACAGCCCGAGAGCAGCTTACATAAATCCCGCACCCTCTGCCTTTGAGCACATAGTCCGCACTATCAAGAACTTCACACACGAAAGTTCTGAAGACTTTGCAGCCCGTCAGCAGCGCATTCGACAGTCAGCTATTCCAGAAAGGCGTTCGGGCCGCGATCGCAGAAATATATCGCGCCACAGCCCTGAGCGTAGACAAACCATGCTCACGAAAGAGGCATCTCTTTCACAGGAATCTATCTCCCAGAAAGCT
The DNA here is from genome assembly GCA_038531675.1 of Cyanobacteria bacterium J06581_3. Taxonomy (GTDB): domain Bacteria; phylum Cyanobacteriota; class Cyanobacteriia; order Phormidesmidales; family Phormidesmidaceae; genus Phormidesmis. The sequence continues at coordinate 158,554 of JBCBBK010000012.1, read as the reverse complement.
ATCTCCCAGAAAGCGGAGCGCTTACAGTCCGTTTCAACAAGCACCAGCCAAACCAGTGAATCGCTTTTGTCTTTCCTACGAAAGCCTCTACAAAAGCCCCTTCCTGCAAAAATCCACGAAAGGAATCTGACTTAGGCGTTACAGCATCCAGAACCGCGTAAACCCAGAATCTATAAATTTTTAGGCGATCTCTCATCAACCATTCAGCTTGGCGGCATACTCTTGAGCAAGCATTAGAACATAGTGAACCAAACACAGTCTAAACGCTAGGCGATGAGAGGAAAACGCAATGTCAGTAGAATACGATTTGGTGGTTATTGGTGGCGGCTCGGCAGGTCTGGTTGCTGCTAGCGCAGGCGCACAGATTAACGCCAAGGTTGCCCTAATTGAAAAGGATAAGCTGGGAGGCGACTGCCTGCACTACGGCTGCGTCCCAAGCAAGTCATTGATTCACGCTGCGCAAATTGCCTATAACGTTAAAACCGCGTCGCGATTCGGCATCTATACCGACCAGCCTGCCATTAAGCTCGATGAAGCCATGGGCCATGTGCACGAGGTTATCGACACTATCCAGGAGCACGACTCTACTGAGCGATTTGAGAAGCTGGGCGTCGATGTCATTTACGGCAAAGGGCAGTTTGTTGATGCTAAAACCTTTGAGGTGAACGGTCGCCAGCTAAAGGCAAGAGCGTTTTTGATTGCGACGGGCTCTCGACCGACCGTACCTCCAGTAGAAGGGCTAAAGGAAGCAGGCTTTTTGACCAATGAGCAGGTCTTCGATGTGAAAGATCGCCCCGATGCGCTGGCAGTGATTGGGGCCGGTCCGATTGGCTGTGAGCTGGGCCAGTCTTTCTCCAGGCTGGGCTCAGCGGTAACGCTGCTGGCCAGTCGGGATGTGATTATGCCCAAAGAAGATCCAGAAGCCGCCGCTGTGGTGCAAAGGCAGCTAGAGAGTGAAGGGCTGCGGATTATGACCAATACCCGGGCAGAGCGAGTTCGGGTTGTGGATGGCCGTAAGCAGATTATGGCAGGCGGTGAGGTGATTACCGTCGATGAGATTTTGATTGCCACCGGGCGGACGCCAAATGTAGGCTCACTGAATCTGGAAGCAGCAGGGGTGAACTACGACAAAAAAGGGATTAAGGTCGATGCCAAGCTGCGCACCAGTAATAAGTGCATTTATGCGGCGGGCGATGTAATTGGGGGCTATCAGTTTACCCATGTGGCAGGCTACGAAGCAGGCGTGGCGATGCAAAATGCCCTGGTATTGCCAACGAAAAAGGCAGACTACAGAGTGATTCCATGGGCGACATTTACTGACCCTGAGCTAGCGCGGGTAGGCCTAACTGAAAAGCAGGCACGCGATCGCTATGGCGATGATGTGTTTGTACTAAAGCAGGGCTTCGACGGGGTAGATCGGGCCCTAGCAGAGTCAGCAGGCTACGGCTTTGCGAAGTTCATTACCACCAAAAAAGGGGATATTTTGGGTGCTCATATCGTTGGCCCCCACGCCGGAGAGCTGATTCATGAGGCGGTGCTCGCCATGAGCAACAAGCTAAAAGTTAGTGCGCTGCAATGTATCCATGTGTATCCTACGCTGAGTGAAATTAGCCCGAAAACCGCCCTTCAGCTCACCAAGCAAAAGTATGCAAAGAACACATTCTTACAAAACACATTGAGAAAGTTCTTCAACTGGAGACGCTCTATCGCCGGGTAGCTTTTCCTCCAATAAGGTGCTTCGACAAAGCTTGCTGTGTCACGAAGACTACAGTTATGCGGATCGTATGTGAGCCTTGTGTGTTTTGACGACTCTTCATATGAAGAGTCGTCGTAAAACAAGGGGTGGCTATCTACAAAGATCTACAATACATACTCAGCTAATGCACACTCAGTTACATGACCTGTAAAACAGTGGTGCCAAAGATCTGAGCATATTTAGGCATCTGTTGTTATGGTGCCTTTTGTCACAGTGTTTAAGTTAGCAGTACTTACAGTGGCAATGTTTGAGATTATCGCTTTTTTTGTTTAATTTATCTCTCTTAACAAGAAAGAATCACGCTAGGCGAGTGGTGCTATCTATCGTTCTCCATAACATTCTTAAGCAAACACTTTTCAAGTCCATATAAACAGCGTATCGATAATGGCAGACACTCCAATTATTGTTTTAAATAACGGTGTAGAACAGTGGAACCAATGGCGCATTGAGAATCATCACAAGCCTTGTTCACTAGCCAGACAAAACTTGAGTCGTGGCTACTTTTACGAAGCTGACTTTAGAGGTATGGACCTTAGCGATGCAAATCTTTCGGGTGCATGTCTGATTGGGGCTAACTTGCAAGGCGCGAACCTCTCGGGTGCCGACTTAAGCGATGCCTATGTCGATGATGCAAACTTTCAGAAGGCCAACTTGATTGGCGCGAACCTAACTGGAACAGATATGCGGAAAGCTGACCTACGTGAAGCGCTGTTGCCAGCAGCATACGACCAGGCGGCATACAACCAGCAAATGTCTGAACGTGGAAAGGAGCTTGCTTCTGTACAGGCCAAAACGCCACAGGCAAAAGCGCCACAGGCCAACTCGCCGAAAGCCGAAGCTCAGTTTACCACCACAGCCTCAGGGCCTATAGGTGTGGCGATCGCACCCAAAGAAATACATGTCTCGTCTGGTTCTGTAGGTGAACAGTCAAAAGGTGATGAGCCCTCAGAAAGTTCTGTGGGCAAATTCGCGAAAAGACTAGTGATATGGATGCCTGCATCCGCAATAGCCGCAATTACGGCCATTACAACGATTAGCCTGCTTCCAAACGGGATCCTGACGTCCTCCTTTACCACCGCAACTAACCGCGAGACGACGGTAGACACAGCGAAAGAAGTATCCGACGGACGCATAGACAAAAGCACCTTGAACGACAGATTTAAGGCAGAAGCTGGCGCTGCGAGCCAGTCGGCTGTGGGTCCGCTCAGCCTGGTGAACGCGCTTCCGGGTGCCAGCCAGGTATGGGCCGTAGCAACGCATATCCGCCCGGACGGTCAGATCTGGGTGATGAGCGGCAACGCAGACGGTCAGATTAAAATTCGGGACGGGCGCACGGGCGAGACACTCCGCACCCTTTCTGAGCATAACGATACGATCAGGACACTGGCGGTGTCTTCTACGGGCGATCGCCTGGTTAGCGGCAGCGGCGATGGCATCAAAGTATGGCAGCTCGAAACCGGAGAGCTGCTATACACCCTGCCTGCCGAAGCTGGCTCACCTGTTTGGTCTGTGGCGATTAGTCCGGACGATCGCACGTTTATCAGTGGCGACTACAGCGGCAACATTACAGCCTGGGATTTGGAAACAGGCGAGCAGCAATATGCGACCAATGTGAAAGCGCCGGTGTGGTCAGTGGCGATCGCTCCTGATAGTCAGTCATTTGTGAGTGGTAGCAGCGATCGCACTATTCGCCAGTGGGATCTGGCGAACGGGCGCCTCCTGCAAGAATTTTCCGGACACAAAGACGCCGTACGCGCTGTAGCGATTAGCGCCGATGGTGCAACGCTCGCCAGTGGCAGCTGGGACAGCACCATCAAGCTATGGGATCTAGATAGCGGCGAGCTCAAAACGACGTTAAGAGGACACAGCGATCGGGTTGTCAGCCTGGCTATTAGCCCCGATAGCAGTACGCTTGCCAGCAGCAGTATAGATAATACGCTCAAAATGTGGGACATCCCCAGTCAGCAGCTTATCAACACGCTGGATAATAGCGATAACTGGGTCCTAACCGTAGCTTTCGACCTCAAGGAAGGCACGCTCGTCAGCGGTGGCAAAGATCAGACCATCAAACTTTGGCAATAGGGCATAGCTCACTCCTACGGCAGACAAAATAGCATCCAAGTAGTTTCTACAATTATTAAGCACTTAAGAAAGTATTGAGAAACCATATGAGCTCGTCGGATCAAAACGCTAGTGAACAGGCTATTGGCACCCTAACCGAAGAGGGCATCAAGTCACAATTAGACACAGTTGAGTCGCTAAGCGTAGACATCGAAACCGATCCGATGAAGCTTACTCAGGGGCAAGTCGACAAGGTCTTGATCAAAGGTCGTGGCATGGTCATTCAAAACGACTTGCGTACAGAAGAACTTACCTTTGAAACAGGCGCTGTCGATATTGCGATGCTCAAACTTCCATTCGGCAAAGTTGAGCTAGAACATCCAACTGAGGCAAAAGCAAAGGTAATTTTGAAGCCTGAGGATATTCAAAAGGCCTTCAATGCTGACTATGTAAAACAAAAGCTGCGAGGTCAGAAAATAGAGCTGTCAGGTAACACGCTAACGACGGATGCAAGCAACGTGTGCTTTACAATTCCGGAGCCGGGACGAATCGCGCTCAGTGCGGACGTGATGTTGATAGAAAAAGTAGAAACCAACCACGTTGAATTTTCTGCACGGCCTGAGCTAATCAACGACGGCTTTAGCGTTACGCTAAAGGATGTGAAGATCGCTCAAGAGAAAAACGACTCGCCTGAGCTCACAAAAACCTTAATCAAAAATACTCAGGAATTGTTGGACTTGCGTTTTTTTGAGCTAGAAGGGATGAATCTACAGTTTGAAAAGATGGCAGTAGAGAGCGATCGCATTGTGATCAAAGCCAGCGCCAAAGTCACTTCTTTCGACTAAAATTTGCAACGCTCGCTACACGCCTGTCCACATGGAAAATTTGCTCAACCTTATTCTTGCTCTAGCTGACTCACTGCTAAGGTGTCTGCCAAACTCTTCAGGAGCGATCGCTCCTGATAAGGCTTGGAAAAATACGCAGTTGCACCCAAATTCATAGCCAGCTTCCGGTGCTTCTCCCCACTGCGCGAGGTCAGCATTGTCACAGGCGTACGTTCATACTTCTCCATCGCCCGCAGTTTAGAAAGGAAGCTATATCCGTCCATCCGAGGCATTTCCACATCACAGACTACGCTGTCTATCTCGATGCCAGTATCCAGCTTTTCCAAGGCGTCTTGTCCATCTCGGGCCTGTATCACTTCGTAGCCCACCTTTTCTAGGGTCAGGGCCAGCAGTCGGCGTACGTTGACCGAATCATCAACGACTAAGAAGCGCGATCGCCGACTCACCTCTTTGGCAGGCACCGTTTGCAAACTCACCGGGTCAATCGCCCCGCTCGTCACTGGGTTAGAGTACAGCGCTGCGGCAGAATTAATTTCCGAGCCCTCGCAGCTGAGCACCCACCGTGCCAAATCTGGCAGACTGACCAGGGGAACCACCCGACCATCGCCCAAAATCGTACAGTTACTGAAGCCTGCGGGCAGTGCAATGGGCCCTTCTACCCGGCGAACGGCCACCTCCTGCTCACCCCATGAGCGCTCGACTTGCAGCCCCAGCCGCTGTTCACCCATCCGGAAAATTAGCACGCTAGGCCGGTCCATATTGGGGGTTTCTTCCAGGCTGTCGATCTGTCTAGGACAGTTAAAGGCTAGCCAGTTAGAAAGATGGATTAGCCGTAGTGCGTCACCTTTGAAGTGGAACATTGGCTTGCCGTCGGTTTCATACATATCTACCGAATCAACAACCGTGACTTCTTCAATCATGTCAGTGGGCAAAGCGACCGGCATTTTGTTACCTTCGGCGAGCATAACGCGCGTTACCGACAGGGTATAAGGAACAGAAATGGTAAAGGTGGTTCCTTGTCCAGCTTCGGTATCAACGCTAATGTCGCCCCGAATTTGCGTTAGGTTGTTACGCACAACGTCCATACCTACGCCCCGACCAGAGAGCGCAGTAACCTGGTCAGATGTGCTAAACCCAGGCTCAAAGATCAAAGAAAGCAGCTCAGCTTCGGTCGCTGCGCTGAGCAGTTCGGCGTCTAGGCCCATCGCTTGGGCGCGATCGCGTATTTTTTCCAACGCAATGCCGTTCCCATCATCACTCACCGTAATCACCGTCCGGTTGCTACGGTTAAACGAGCGAATCGCGATAGTGCCTCTCGGCTCCTTTCCCTGCGCCTCTCGCTTCTGAGGCTGCTCTATCCCATGGTCAAATGCGTTACGCACAATGTGCATCAACGGATCGTTAAGCGCTTCCAAAATGTTGCGATCAATCAGCGTATTCTCTCCTTCTAGCTGCAGCTCAACAGACTTACCGTGCTCTATTTCCAGCTCTCGCAGCGCCCGAGGAAATCTGTTGGTAATATCCGAAAGGGGTCGCATCCGTAGCTGATTCAAGTTGCGCTGTAGGTGACGCGCCGTCCGATGAATGACCCGAGTGGTTTGTTCCGTTTTATCTACACTAAGCTCAATATCATCGGCGACTTCTTGCAGCTGCACCACCGATTCAACAATCTGCCGAAACGGCAGGTGAGCATCGTTATAACGGTCGAACTCCAAACTGTCAAAGCCTTTGCGAAATTCAGAAGGATGCTCCTGGCCCGTAACCAGATCTCTAGAAAAGTCGCTATCACCATTGCTGCTGGCCGGGCGATCTGTTGTTACATGGCCTGTTACACCGCCAGCAGAATGACCATCGGCAAGCGTCTCCGCCGCAACAGACGAACTTGCCCGAGCATTAACATAGTCTTTGCTGGCGGTGCCCGGTAGTGCATTGCTCACCTGGCCAGTCAACAGCAGTGGTGTGCTGGGCTGTTCGTACAAATCTTTAACGTCATCGTTGATTTCGTCGAGCGATCGCAATTTCCGGCTCAAATCTTTCACCAGCCCGCGCATTCGTTTCACTTCGGCTTCTAGTCGATTGCGCTCAATCGTGAGCTCGCCAAAATAGTCGTTTAGCTCATTGAGCTTTCGTACAGATACTCGTACGGTGCTATCGCCCAGCTCTGGCGCTTCTTTCTGAGCCTTGGGCGCTTCAGAAAAACGGAATTCTGTGCCCGACTTAGGCCCTCTAGTATCGCTACTGTCCTCTGTGACTTGATCACTAGTAGGCGTTTCTTCATTGTCAAAAACACCGGCAAATGCGTCGACTTCAGCATTTTTAGTGTCCGCATCCAGCCCAGCAAACACATCGCTCACGAGCGCGTCATCTTCTGTGCCTAGCCCAGCAAACACGTCGTTGACCAGTGCGGCATCTTCGCTGCCCAGGGTATCTATGTTCTGGTCGCTTTCTGTGTCTAGCCCGGCAAACACATTGCCGACTAAGGCATCGTCTTCCGCGCCAAAATCAAAAACGTCAGCTGCCGAAACGCTTTCTGCGGGTTGCGCTGCCTCGCCAAGCGGCTCATCAAAGGTGACGCGATCGCCTGCTAATTCGGCATCCCCAAATTCAATGTCAATTAGCCCAAAGCTAATGCCCGACATCTCGGTGGGCATAGACTCTACATTCCCTGTAATGACCAAGGCCTGGGCCCGCTGCCAGGACTGCAGGGCGCTGCGAGCAACCTCTAATAGCTGTTCGTTGTTGGCTGTGCCTGTTGCATAACTTTCCACGGACTGACACAGCTGAATAAACGGTGGCAAGTCCAGCATTTCACCCAGGCCACTCAGCTCCTGAGCCATAATCACAACTTCTTCTTGTAGGTTGGCAGGGCGTTCTTCCAGGAGGGCTTCTAGCCGTTCTAGCGAGCTTTCCACCTCTGTTTGAAAAATCAACGGCATGACGTCTTGACCTTCGTCAGCATCTATGATGGAAGCCGCATCTTCGGCAGACGGTTCGCCTAGCGTGTCATAGAGGCCATCAAAAATAGGGATCACAAAGTTGTTTACCCAGTTGTCGTCGTAGGGGGTGCTATTGCGATCGCGCTCTACAATCTGCCGAATCGCATCGATTCCATTCAGCAGCTGCCCCTCCACATCGCTCGTCACTCCCTCACCCCGGTTTATCTTCACCACCTTCAGCGAATCTTCTAGGCGGTGCGCCAGGTCGCTAGTGAGTCCATAGCCCATCAGCGCCGCCCCACCTTTGATCGAGTGAGCCGCCCTTAGCGCTGCGTTCATATCGTGATTGTCCACCCCGCGCTGCGCAACCCCTAGCAGCGTACTTTCCAGGGTATCTAGGTACTCTCCAGCCTCATCGAGAAACTGCAGGCGAATTTCTCGTTCCTTATCTTCCATGCGCGTTCTCCCCCACCTCCGCACCGCCATTCAGGCCACCGTTAGCGTCACCTTCGCCCTCCTCGCGCTCTACCACAAAGGTCGATACCTGAGACTGTAAATTCTTGGATACGCCCAGGGTTCTATCTAGCGCTTCAGACACCTGCTGCGAAGACTCAGAGGTGCGTTGAGCCAGCTGCGCAATCTGCGCCATCAGCGTCGAGACCGATGCAGACGTCGCTACCTGAGAACTGGTTGCCTCCGAAATCTGATGGGCTAGCGCGTCCATTTTCTGCGAACCATCCAAAATCTGAGTCAGGCTCGCCTTGGCATCTTCTACCCGGCGCGTGCCCTCTACAACTTCAGCGGTACTTTGCTCAATCGCCTCTACCACATCCCCCGTTTCTCGCTGAATGGCATCTACAATTCGCTCAATCTCTTCGGCAGCGCTCGCTGACCGGCTAGCCAGCTCGCTAACTTCTTCTGCCACCGCCGCAAATCCCTGCCCGTCTTCTCCGGCTCTGGCTGCCTCAATGCCTGCGTTAATCGCCAGCAGGTTAGTCTGCTGTGAAATCTGGTTAATGAGCGATACCGCTTTATTAATCTGCTGAGAAGACTCACCCAGCCGCTTAACCTTCTTCGCCGTCTGCCCTACCGTCTGCCGCAAATTCATAATGTTACTGACCGTTAGGTCCATCGCTTCGCCGCCCCGGGTGGCCTGCTCAGAAGCCACTTTGGCAACAGCTGCAGCTTCCTCAGCCTGGTGGGCAACCTGCTGAATCGAGGCAGTCATGTTACCCATCGACTCCAGTGTGAGATTGGTTTGCTGGGCTTGCTGCTGGGCTTCTTCAGCCAGCTGCTTAATCGCGCTTTCGTTTTGTCCCAGCGATTCGTTGACTTCTGCAGCAGACGTTTTGACCTGGGTTACCAGTTCCCGCAAACTTTCCACAATGGAATTGAAGAAATCAGCCACCGTACCAATTTCGCCTGCCGAGACATCAGCGCGTACAGTCAAATCGCCATCCGCAGCGCTCTCCACATCCCCTAGCAGGGCGACCAGCTGTGTTTGCAGCGTTTCCTGACGATGCATTAGCTCTTCGGCCAGCGTACTCATTTCCTTAACGGCAGCTTCCTTCTGAGCGGTTACCTCAGCTTGCTCTAGGGCAAAGCCTAGCTGAGTTGCAGCCCGCTGTATAAAGTTGACATTGACATCCGACCACTGTCTGGGACCGCGACATTCATGGGCAATCAGCAGACCCAAAAGCCGACCTTCCACAACAATCGGTGCGACCAGATTTGCCCTAACCTCATAGGGTTCGAGCTGACCAATATGACAATCTGTCAGGCCAGCTTCATAGATATCCGTCGTAGCCTTGATACGACCCGTGCGATACTGCTCTACATATTTTTTTGCAAAGCAGGGGTCCGCAATTTCTGCCCCCAGTGCAGAGGTCCATTGTGAGCCCACGGCCTCGGCAGCCACGGTGCCTTTCCAGCTTTCATCAAACAGGTAAATGATCACCCGACTAGTGTCAATCGTTAGCTTTACCTGACGGGTTACCGTCCGAAAAATTTTCTCGCGCTCGGTGGTATCGCGAATCGTCGCAACCAAATTAGAGAGCGCCTGCTCGCGCTGAATGACCTGCTGCTGGTTAGCCAGTAGCTTGGCCTGGGAAAGGGCATAGCCGACCTGGGTAGCAATCTGCTGGATCATATTGATCTCTTCGGGTTGCCACTGGCGAGGGCTGCTGCACTGGTGAGCACACAGCAGGCCTACCAGCTGATCGCCCACGACGATTGGGGCAACCATGTTTGCCTTCACCTCTAGCTCTCGCAGCAGGCGGCAATGACACTCGGTTAAGTTTTCGGTCTCAATATTTTCTACGGTAGAAACCTGTCCGGCCATGAAGCGCTCCACCGAGTCTGGCAGCATGGGGTCTTCTAGCATTTGTCCTTTAGCCCGAGGCCACCCCTCACCGACAGATTCAGCCGTGGCCACACCGCCAGTGTAGTTTGGATTAAATCGATAGACGAGCACCCGATCGACCCCTAGAACCTCTCGGGCTCTATCCACGCTAGTGGAGAAGATTGCCTCTGCTTCTAGGGTGCTACGAATATCGCTAGTCAGTTCGGAAAGGGTCCGGGCACGCCGGGCCGACTCGCCCTGGGTTTCGCTCTGAAAGCGTAGGGAAGATTCGGAGCTGGCCACCGCTGCTGCCAGCTCGTTGAAGGCGCTGGCGACCTGGCCGACTTCATCGCGGGCAAACACATCGGCGCGCGCCGAGCGATTCCCCGAAGCAAAGCTCTCGGTGGCTGCCTGCAAGTTGCGCAGAGGCCTGGCTACCGATCGCCCCAGCAAGCGAGCAATAATGAAGTCAATAAGTAATACTAGCGGCACCGCGCCTAGTAGCCACCATCTGGCGTTATCTACCTGACTTCTGACCACCTGCTCGGGCAGACCATGCTGGAGCACACCCACGGCCTTACCGCTACCGTCAACAATAGCTGTGGCCGCAACTGTGTAGGGTTCACCATTGGTGAGCCTAAACTGATTGCTAACAATTCCTGGTTCTAGGCCTACACTCGCCGCTTCTAGTGCCCTTTCCAAAAAAGAAAAGTCCACGCCCTGAGCATTCTGCCGGGGCACTAGCTCTCCAGACTGGGCGAGTGCCACCAGATCGTAGGAGCCATTGGGTTCTTCTAGATATATCTCGCTGTAGCCTTCAGAAAAGTTCGTCAGCGCGTCTTGTACAGTGGCTGAGTCTTCGCCTAGGACATCGCCACTAACCAGCACTCCGATCACAGAATTGCCGACGCCTGCGCGGTTAGTAGGGGTTCCACCTTCAAAGATCGGCGCCACGCTGTATTGCACCAATGCCGCTTCATCAACATCGGACACAGGTATGCCTAACTGCTGCAAATCTGCGACGGTTTGTCGGCTAATGGCTGATTTTGATTCACGCTGACGCACGGCGCTCGAGACCAGATTGTTGGGATTGAACAACTCGCCGCTGCGGTCATTACTGCTGCTGGCAACCACACGAAGCTCTGGGCTTACAATGGCCACGTACTCAAGCTGATTGAGTTCTAGCCGGGTCTGTAGCGATGCGCGTGTGGATGCCTTCAGGTCATCGGGGAGCGATTCAAACGCGGCGTATTCTGTGGCAGCTTCTAGAAGGACACCGTCAGCAGGTGCAGTGGCGATCGCCTGGTCGCCAAGCTCTTTAGCAATAGCCGATAGCTCAGAAACCACTTGATTTGTTAGCTGGCGCTGGCTACTCCTGGCCAGCAAAATCCAGCTCAGAAAGACCAGCCCCACGACCGAAAGCACCTTAGACGCGAGCAGTCCGGTCAGCTGCTTATTTTCTACCCGTCGATCGTAAAACCACTGCAAGGGCCCAGAGCCTTTCCCCTGCGTAACCTGAATCCTTTCTGGTGCATAGCGCTCACCATCTAGGTAGCGAACCCCCCGATACACCCGCTCTGCGGGGGCCTGAGCAATATCTGCTTCAGCATTTTCTGCCCGCTGCCGCAGGATTGCCTCAGACATTTCTAGATCGCGCCTTTCGGGGTAGGGTGCGCCTCGGTAGCTCAAGTTATTTTCCAGCTGTCTGCTGGGACCATCCGTCTGGCTCTCTGAGGGAATACTGCTGGGACCATCGCCAGCGCTGCTGTTGAGCGCACCATTCCCCGTGATGCCGTTAGATCCGTTGGCAGCCTCGGATTTTGCAGCATCGTTCGTAGCATCATCCCTTGGGTCGGGTGGATAAGGCGGGCGCAGGTCTCTTGTCATAGCGGACTCACTTTCAAAGTGGGTTCAAACGGCAGGAATATAGATACATGATAGGGTCATGCTACAAGCAAAGTGCAAACAACTGATAGATCAAACAGCCTAAAACAGTTTGCAAAGATACGCTGAGAATGTTGACGACTCCAAAGAAGATACTTTTGGATTAGGGACCCTGAAACACAGAGGACTGTAAAACAGCCTCAGCGTCTAGCACCAGCAGCATCTGGTCGTCGTGGACAGCGCACCCCTTTAGATAGGGCACCAAAATGGGATTGACCTGGGCTGGCGGCGGCTGTAGCGTATCCAGGGACAGATGAATAATACCGTTGATTTCATTGACGGCCAGCCCCAAGGAAGAGCCCGCTTTTACAATGACAGTACTGTACTGCTGGACGCTGCGCTCAGGAACGGGCATGCCCAGTAACCGTACGAGGTTAGCGACCCAGATCACTCGGCTACGTCGGTTCACTAACCCGAGCATACAGGGGGGCATATTAGGAATTGCCGTCACCTGAGCAATAGGCAGTACGGTGGCCTCTTCTACCGCTTTTGCTGCGAAAACTGCGGGCACCCGAGGCGCCAGCTGAAACTTAAGATAGGCTTCGCCCATCATCGAACGGTCGGGAACAGCAAGCTTAGTTGTTGACAAAACAGAAACAGACCTATCAAGTGCGATGGCATAGCCACTCCTTTGGAGTATCGCCGTAGGCAATGTAGAGCAAAAACGCCAATGTCACAAGCAACCTAACGCTGATCCCAACACATCCTGGAGAGCGCATAGAAAAAAGCGCACATAGAGAAAATCTTTGGGGAGAAAAATCTTTAAGCCAAAACGGTCTCGATAGCCTCAATTAGCTGGTCTTTGGTATACGGCTTTGCCAAATACGCTTTTGCACCTTGCCGCATTCCCCACATGCGGTCAATTGTTTGCCCTTTAGAAGAGCAAATGACCACAGGCACTTCCTTCGTTTCAGGCGTATGTTTGAGCTTTCGGCACAGCTCATAGCCGCTAATGCCTGGCATCACGACATCTGTGACAATCACATCCGGCTTTTGAGCGATCGCCTTATCGAGCCCCTCTTTGCCAGTCACTGCGCCAATGACGCTATAGCCTCCCGCTTGCAGGTAATGACTCATCAGCTTCATTTCTGAAGGTGCATCCTCAACAACAAGCACTGTAGCAATTTTCGTTGTGCTCATGGGCAGAACCTTCCATAACGCTACACCAGCAGATCTAAGTAGATACCCTTAAAATTATCGCTGATTATGGCAAGGTTTGTTGTGGCGATTTGTGTAATCGTCGCTATGGCACAAATCACAAGTCGGCCATCATAAACCAACAAACCCAGCAGCCGTAAGTATAGGTTTAGCCTCAGCAAAACACTAGTTTTCTGGCCCTAGCCTTATTAGCCTTTAGTCGGCAAGTGCTTAAACACCATCTTCAACAGGTCAGACTGCGTAAATGGCTTTGTTAGGTAGCCCGAGGCCCTGACTAGCTTGGCCCGGGCCCGGTCAATCAGCCCAGTATTACCTGTGACCATCACAATGGGCGTGCGCTTATAGCGCGGATGGCGGCGCAGCAAGGCGCAAAGCTCATAGCCATCCAGATTCGGCATGGTGATATCTAGCAAAATCAAATCTGGCTTACTGCGGACAATTTGCATGAGGGCTTTAACCGGATCGTTAATAGCAACTACCGACAGGCTTTGATCTTCTAGAAACTTTTGAATAGCATTCAGGACAGTCGGGCTATCGTCAATACAGGCCACCGTATAAGTTGTACGCTTCAGGGTGTCTAGGCCCCCAGCGCGGCTGTTGCCTGCCATGTGTTGACGAGCACTCGGGCGGCTCATGGTGGTTGCAGCGCCACTCATAGGTGGCATGCCGTTGATTTGGCCGCTCATTTGGCCGCTCATTTGGCCGCTCATTTGGCCGTTGAGGCCAGCGCCCGCAGTTGCCGCGCTGGGTAGTCGGCTAGTAATCGGCTGACCGGCTGCTCGCTGCTTACTATTGCGCTGGCACACTTCCACAATGGGGCGTAGGTCCAGTCGACAGTAGGTGGGGATCCCCTCAGTTTGAGTTTGGGGAATCAGCTCGTAGCTGCCTTCACGCACATTAAGAAAGGGCTCTATCACTTCGATTGCGATCGCGCCAATCAGTTGTACGCATTGCTCCGCATCAAGATACGTTTGCTCTACCAACCAGCAGATCGCCCGGTAATCACGGCTCACCACATCGTCAACTTCATCAGAATGCTCAAACAGCATCCGCATCTCATCTTTGGCCGCGCTAGGAACGCTATCGCCGAACATCTGTAGCTGCCTGGCCAGGCGATCAAAAGCATCAGCAGAATTTGTAGCAAAGTTCAGCTGCCCTTTATCAAACAGCAGACGCCATTCAGCTGCTTGAGCCGATAGCTTCAGACAGCCGCTCACCTGTCGGCTAATCAGCTGTGCCAGCAAGCTTAGGGGATGCAGTTTATGGGCGGTACTGTAACTCGTGCTAGAACGGCTGTTTATCATCTATCTGTACGTTGCGCGGTTGGGCTGAGCAATTGGGTCGTGGCCTGAGGATAAGCAAGTAGGGTGAGGCCCAAGGATAATAGGCCACAAACATAGATCGATGCAATAGACGCGACTTGCCGACGGTTTCCTGGACCTATCAACAATATTAGATATACCCTGCGCATAGATTGCCCGCTCCACTCTGAATGCAATCGCCCGGTTGAGTTTTTGTTAGGTTAAATCTTTTTTGTCAGGTGGGCTTACCCGGATGGAAGCTTAGTCGAGCAAACCCCATCAGTTTTTTTCGATACATACAGCATAATTACGCAGGTTCATTGATGCAACACCCAATTGCATGATGCATACAGTATCTACAAAGTTGCTTAATCATAGCTGCTTAATCACAGCTGCTTAGTCACAGCTGCTGTTGTGTCCTAGCCACCCCCCCAACCGCCTCTAGGCGCGGTGGGCACTGGAAATCTCTCCGGGCGGCTGCCCGTATTTCTACTGGGTTGCACGCTTTCTCGGGTCACTTCTTTGACTTCGCTCACCTGAAAGACAAACCTAAAGCGCTGCTTCATACGCCTGGCAATATAGTCCTCTAACTGTTCCACCTGACGAGGGGTAATGGGTTCGCTGGCATTGACGACCATATGGACTTCTGGAATTGGGAGCTGCCAGTTGGTTCGGCTGCTGACCATCTCTACATCCCTAAAGGTTTGGGTGTCTTCAATCAGGGCCCGCTTGACGTTCGCTTCGAGCTGATTTTGGCGAACCAGCTCGACCAGGCTAATGCCCAGCGGAATAATCAACAAGCTAGTGAGCAGCACCACCACACTCAGCGGGCGGCGAGCCCTGCGAAAAGGGGAATAGCCCGCGAGGAAGAAAGCAACCATGCAGGCCAGCGTAATACCAAGCAAGTTAGTGCAGTATAGTAACCCTGCCCCCAGGGTCAGTGCCGGGTTAACATGTGCAATGCCCAAGCCCACCACACACAAAGGTGGCATCAGTGCAACAGCGATCGCTGTTCCCGCCAGCGTACTCGACAGCCGCGGCTGCACCTTGGCATAGCCACTGAGTCCCCCTGCCGTAATCGCAATTCCCAAATCCAGCAGCGTCGGCGAAGACCGGGCAAATACCTCACTGCCATATTCCAAAAAGCCCGAACTGAAGCCCACAATGGCCGATAGCCCGATGGCGATCGCCGTTCCCGCCCCCAGCGCCTTCAGCCCGGCGGTCATCAGCACTAGGTCACCTTCTAAAATGCCAAAAGCAACAGAGCGAATAGGCGACATTAGCGGTGCAACCAGCATGGCCCCAATAATCACCGCTGCGCTGTTAGAAAGCAGGCCAAACGTTGCAATCAGACAAGCGCCAATCGTCAGCACCACATAGTCGTAGTCCAGCTCAGCCTCGTCCATCAGGCTATCTTGCATATGTTGATGAGCCTGGGGCGACACCCGACGGCCCACAAAGTACTTGCGTTTCCACTCATCAAACTGTGACTGTATCTGCAATTTCAAAGATGACTCTCCCGAAGATAAAGGCCTGCAATATGTACATCAATCGCACGTAGAGCAATAACGTATAAAAGTTATTTGTTTCTTAAGGTATATTCCTTCTTGAAATCGTCCCGATATGTTTATATTGCAAACGATGTATTACAACGTAAAAAGAGAACTATGGGATTTTTCAAAAGAATTTTTGGCAAAGATAAGCCCGCCAAAGCGTCTAAGTCAGTTAGCCGTGCCACCAAAGTCAAAGACGATTCTGGCAATGATGTTCCCGACTACAAAGTAGGCGTTGACGGCAAGTTTGACCAGAGTGGTTTGGCAAAGCGGGTCGCGCTTGCCTTCGACGAGGATGACCAGCTCGACGACATCGATACACTTTGGGTCGCTCAAACCAGCGCGACAGTTGTGCTCAAAGGAAAAGTGCCTAGCCAGGCTATTCTCGACAAGATGGTAACCGTAGCCAAAGGCACTGATGGGACAGACGCGGTCGATACTAGCCAGGTTGAAGTAGGCTAGTTCGTTACGTTAGGCACTATCAAAAGGTAACGTTAAGAGGGAGCTGTACAGCTCCCTTTTTGCTTAAGCACAATCCAACACACACATCATGAGCGATTCAAGCCAGAGCCCGATTCCCGTTGTGGTTAACGGTGCACTCGGAAAAATGGGTAGAGCCATCGTCAAAGCCGTTTCAAAAGCTGACGACATGACGCTAATGGGGGCCATTGACCGAAATCCCAAGTTTTTGGGTCAAGACATCGGTGAGGTCATTGGCATAGAACCATTAGAGGTACCTGTGCTAAACGATCTGGAGGCCACTCTGGTGATGGCGCAAAACGAAGCACCCTCAGGCAGCAGCGCGGTCATGGTAGATGTCACCCATCCCGATAGCGTGTACACCTCTGTCAGAGCGGCACTGGCCTACGGCGTCCGACCAGTTGTGGGCACCACAGGCATGAGCAACGAGCAAATCAAAGACTTAGCCGAGTTTGCGGATAAGGCCAGTACGGGCTGCTTGCTGATTCCTAACTTTTCTATCGGCATGGTGCTATTGCAACAGGCCGCGTTGCAGGCCGCAGAACACTTCGACCATGTGGAAATTATTGAGCTGCACCACAACCAAAAAGCTGATGCTCCTAGCGGCACAGCGGTCAAAACTGCGCAGATGCTCAGTGAGCTGAAAAAGACCTACAACTCACCTGAAGTAGAAGAAACCGAGAAAATGGCGGGTGCCAGAGGCAGCCAAACAGACGATGGTGTCCGCATTCACAGCGTGCGGCTGCCAGGATTGATTGCTCACCAGGAAGTAATCTTTGGCGCGGCGGGCCAGTCTTATACCCTACGGCATGATACGAGCGATCGCGTCTGCTATATGCCCGGTGTATTGCTCTCCATCCGCCGCGTATTACCCTTGAAGAGCCTGGTATACGGCCTTGATAAAATCTTGTAGGTTCGGTAGAGCCCCGCGAAACCTAACGCTCTTTTCAAAACCCTTCAAGACCCTTTAAAAAGAAAAAGGCCCGACCCCTTTAAGCCCCCAGGGTCGAGCTGCTCACCTGTAAGGACGCTTGAAATGTAAAGAGTAAAAATCAATCCGCCCCAAAATGCCCCTTGGGAACCGATGAGTCACTCAATACGCGCTCTACAGAAGTGGGTCCATTATCACTGCACCTAATGGGCTGCCGCCTCGCAAAAAATACGCAAGTCCGTGAAAGGGCGCAGCTTACTTTACGCTCAACTTTCCGTGTATTCACCCTCATCATTAAGCAGCGTCTGGCAGTAAGCTCTACACTTTTTCAGTTTGTGAATGTGTTGATAGATTTAGAAGTACAGCAGTAAGTTTAGCCCCGGAATTGTGCGTGAGAGCGTCCACAACAGCAATGTGATGTAGATCACGCCAAGACTCCATTGATACCAGACCAGGGTGCTAATGAGTCCTGGCACGCATTTATCGCGCAGGCGAATGTCGTTAAAGCCAAACTTGAACCAGTTATTAAGGCTAAGGTCAAAATAGTTAAGGCCGTTCCAGCGGCGATCGCTCAGCAGCGGGCTGTAGCGCTCCCGGTAAAAAGGAAATTTGGGCGTAACTGGCAGGCGGGCAATTAACACCTGAAGCTTTCGCAGGGCTCCATTTTCTACAAAATAGCTGCGATCCATCAGGTCGTGGTAGCGACCCTGCTGATATAGCCGAACTAATAAAATGCCAGGAATCGGCACCGTAAGCAGCCCTACGGTTGCTAGGGTTGCGCCAGGTTGCTGACTGCTGTGCACCATCAGGCCCAGGGCGATCGCCAACACACTGCCCCCACCAATACCCATCACCAGGCTTTCGTCTTTACCAGGAATAATGGGCGTTGGCGTTAGCCTGCGGTAGCGATCTACTAACCAAAACATCAGCGCAAACAAGGTAACACTCACCATCCCCACGCTAAAAGTTAGGCCTACATTAGTGCCGTAGTGGCTGAGCTGTAGCAGACAGGCCAACAGCATCCATTGCAACAGCCGCTGTAGCCGGTTAATCAGGCTGCTAGTGCGAGACGTGATGCGATCGCGTACCTGCAAGTAAGTCGCCAAATCAATCTCATCCAGGCTCAACAAATCCGCCCGGCTGACAAAGGGCTGCTGTGTGCGTTGGGCCACGACTGCTGCTGCCTGCTCAGCGCTTAGCCCCAGTTGCATTAGCTGATACTGGCTGGCCTGGTTGAGGCTGGTGCCCAGCAGCTGCCGCTTCAGCTGCGCAAGCCGTAGTTTTTCCAGGGAATATTCCAGCTGATTCGCATCGCCAATCTGCTCTTGCAGGCGAAAATTGCGGACCAGGCTCCGTAGCACCGTTTCATTGTTGGTGAGGGTCGGTACTGAAAACAGATTGCCAATGCGCCCGGCACTTCCTAAAATTTTGGCATCACCAGGGCTAAAGTCCAAATCGGCCACATTAATGGTAATTGCAGAAGACGCATTACCAGAAGGCGCAGCGGCAAAGCGAGCATCACCAAAGTCCAGCTGCCCCAAAATGTGGGCGGCCCTGAGGCTAATAGGCTGTTGAAACTGAGCCTGAGAGAAGTTCATGCTCTTTTCAATAACAGCGTCTGTGAGAAACAATGCCTGATCGAAGCGACTTTTTTGAAAGCGAGTGGTGCCATGGAATTTGGCACGCTCAAAGTCAGCATTGGTTTTCCAGTGCGATCGCGCAAACAGAGCAGTCTGAAAGTCAGTATCAGCAAACCCCGCGCTGCCTTGAAAATCCACCGATTTCCAATTGCTTTCGCCACCAAACCGCGCCTGATTAAACCGGGTGCGCCCCGTGAATAGAGCACCGCGAAAGCTGCTTTCCTGCTGAAACTGGCTCTGACTAAATAGAGCATTTTGGGCAAACTTCACGCCCTGCCACTGGGCCATCTGCGTGAAAATAGTGCCCTGAGCCTCCACCCGGTTGAAAAAGTAAATGTTGCTAGCATCGAAAGTGCTGTTGAAGCAGGCTTGGTTGAGCAGCAAGGGCCCCTGAAATATCAGAGTGTCGGGTTGAACCGTTTGGGTCGGCGGCAACAGAAAGCGAGAAAGGCGTCTGGAGTAGGCGCGATTTGTATAGGAACGGTTTGTATAGGAGCGGTCGATGCGGTCGGTGGTCAGCGGTCCTATTTGCGGCTGATAGGTTTGCAGCTGATAGGTTTGTTTAAAGGTCTCTAACTGAGGCAAGCTCGCATCACCATAAGCTGGAATGCGACGGCTTAGTCGTGACAGATTGAAACTACCTTGAATCAGTGCGTCACTCAAATCTATCCCCAAGTAGCGCTTACTATTTTGTTGTTTTGCGCTCAACGCGTTTTGTAGCTGCTGATAAAACTGTTCTGAAAAGTCAGCAGGCTTTGTGCCTTTGTCCAATCGTTGCTCGGGTCTCAAGTCAATGTTGAAACCCGTTAAATCAACAACGGTAGCGCCGCCCTGGCGAACGGGGTTATCTATGCGCTCGGCCAGCAGGGCCTGGGTGAGGGCTGGCCGAGCGGACATTGCGATCGCCTCAGGAACCGCCCTATCCAGGCAAACTATTGCCAAAAACAGAAAGGTTGAAAAAATTGCGACTGTCACTAATCGCTGAGTGAAGCGTAGGAGAGCCTGCTGACAGCAACGGCTGGTCTGCATGGTTGAGAACAGATCGATCATCCGCCTGTGGTAGTCGTCATCACTAAGTTTGCTGGTGCAGCGCTAGCCTACCGTTTTTAGTGACATTTTTAGTGACATTTCCCCCGCTACCCTTTGCATAGCTGGCCCGCTACACTAGAGGCTATGGAACAGCTGCAACGCGATCGCCCGTCGCTAACCCATTCATCTCAGCCTTCTATTCAGCCACTTGCGCCAGAAGTGGTGTCTTTGATGGCCGCTGGGGAAGTGATTGACTCGCTAGCTGCGGTGGTACGCGAACTGGTCGAAAATGCCCTGGATGCGGGCGCTACCAGAATTTCGGTCAGTATCTGGCCAGAGCGCTGGCAGGTACGCGTAGCAGATAACGGCATTGGGATGGATGAGAAGGATTTGCAGCAGGCGGCGATCGCCCACGCCACCAGCAAAATATCCACCCGCCCGGATTTGCTCAACGTCCGCAGCCTGGGATTTCGCGGCGAGGCCCTCCACAGTATTGCCCAGCTAGCCCAGTTAGAAATTCGCAGCTGTGTAGACAGTGGCGTAGGCTATCAGGCTTTCTACGCAGCCAGTGGCGAGCCAGAAACGGTGTCCGAAATGGCGATCGCCCCTGGTACGGTTGTGACCGTGCGTAATCTATTCCGCAACTGGCCTGCGCGACGTCAGGTTCCCCAAGCAGCAGCACAGCTAAAGGCCGTCGCGCAGCTCATTCAGCAGCTGGCCCTTTGCCATCCGCAGGTCACCTGGCAGGTCGAAAAGAATGGCGCATCCTGGTTTGCACTGTGGCCAGGGCCCACTGCAAAAACGATGATGCCTCAGGTACTCCGTAGCCTGCATGACACCGATATTGAAGAGACTGATGAAATCGGGCTGTATTTGGCAATTGGGCTGCCCGATCGGTGCCATCGGCGTAAGCCAGACTGGCTGAGGATCGCCATCAACGGTCGGCCTGTTGTAGTTGAAGAGATTGCTCAGACTATTACGGCAGGCTTTCGGCGAACGATTCCACGTGATCGCTATCCCATCTGTTTTTTGCACCTTACCTTGCCACCTACTCAGCTGGACTGGAACCGACATCCCGCCAAGTCCGAGATTTATGTGCAGGGCTTAGAACCACTCTGTGAAAAGGTATCAGCTGCGGTTAGTAAACTGTTGAAGATTGATGATTTGAGTGCGACCGCGCAAACTCACCGGGCCACCGAACTGATTAAGGCCGCAGAAGCAGAAGGAGACTATTCTGTATCGCGACAGATAGCCCTTGGTGGTGAGTCTCAGCTTCCGCCTCAGTCTCTCTCAGATACTTTACCCACGGAAACGCCGGGCGCTTTGAAGGCGATCGCTCAGGTGAGTGGCATGTACATCCTGGCGGAAAACGAGAGCGGCATTTGCCTGATAGAACAGCACATTGCTCACGAGCGAGTTTTGTTTGAGCAGCTACAGGCGCGATGGGAAATGGTAGAACTTGATGCGCCAATTGTACTGAAAGACTTGAGTGAGCAGCAGGTGGAACGATTGCAAGAAGTGGGGGTAGCGATCGCTCCTTTCGGCAATAACCTATGGGCCGTTCGCAGCCTGCCCGAGCCCCTCAGCGGACGAGACGACTGTGAGAACGCACTATTAGAGCTGAGCCTGGGCGCAAATCTGGAAGCCGCTCTGGTAGCAACCGCCTGCCGCACTGCCATCCGCAATGGCAAAAAGCTAGCGTTAAGCGAAATGCAAACCCTGATAAATCAGTGGCAGCGCACACAGAAGCCAAGAACCTGCCCTCACGGTCGTCCGATTTGTTTGACCCTAAAGGAATCGAGCCTGGCCAAATACTTCCGACGCAGCTGGGTAATTGGTAAGAGCCATGGCGTATAGCAGTAGCATTCAACCGCATTCCTAAGCTACGGCTGAGTCAATCACAGACTGCTGTTGCCAGGTGGATTTCAGCGTATCTAAAAAGGCAAATACAGGTGGCGTTTGCAGAGCTTCGGCCAGGGTGATGACACCTATCACGCGCTGTAGAGGGGCCGGTAGCTTTCGTACAACAACATCGCTGGGAATGGGCTCGGCGGCCAGCTTTGCAATAATCGTTGCTCCTAGCCCTCGGCGAACCATACTGACTACGGTAGAATCTTCTTTGACCTCGTAGGCGGGCTGTACCGACTGGCCGTGGCGCAGCAAATACTGATCGACATTGTACCGGCAGCCATCATCGGGTAACGGCAGAATAAGTGGAAATGCGGTGAGTTCTGCCCAGCTCAGCGCCCCCTTACCTTTGGGCGCTTTAGCCTTGGGCAGTAGGGCTACATAGTCATCGCGAAATAGTTCCCAGGCATCGAACGCCTCATCAACAGGCAAATAGGTAAAACCAATGTCAGCTTCTCCACGGCGCAAAATCTCTTCTGCGCCCCGCACGTCGTTGCCTTCGCCAATCGAAACACTAATGCCGGGATAGCGCTGCCGAAACTCTTCTATGACCACAGGCAGCACGTGGGTCGCAACGCTGCGAAAGCCTACAACTCTGACCAGGCCTGCTTCTAGCCCTTTGGCCTCCTGTGCTTTGCGGCCAATTTGCGTCAGATGCGAAAGCATTGTCGTCGCTTCGGCAGTAATTTGCCCGCCGACGGGTGTGAGGACTGCGCCTTGGCGGCCTCTGCTGAGTAGGCTAACGCCAAGTTCTTCTTCAAGCGTGGCGATCGCATGGCTCACTGCCGACTGAGATAAGTCCAGCTGGGCTGCTGCGTCGCTGAAGGTACCTGTCTGTGTGATCGCCACAAGTGCCCTTAGCTGAGACAGTTTTATCCGGTTGACATTAATTTCTGCCACTGCACTGGTTGTATTATCGGGGTCTATAAAATCTAGCGCAGTTTCTTGTCAACTTTCTAGATATGTCCGAATATTACGAGCTTTCGACCTTACGTTCGGCCCGATATCTGTTTGAGTGGAATATCTACTGTAAACTGGGTGCCACCTTCTGGCGCGGGGCTGACCGACAGCGTGCCGCCATGCTTTTCGGTCACAATTTGATGGCAAATAGACAGGCCCATCCCTGTACCTTTGCCAATGGGCTTAGTGGTAAAAAACGGATCGAAGATATGATCGCGTACCGTTGCAGGCATGCCAGGTCCGTTATCTGTAATGTTAATAATGGCCCGGTCATCACAGGCATGGGTCGAAATAATAATTTCTGGCTCTGGGACCTCACCAAGGACGTCAATCGCGTTGGCCAAAATATTCATAACTACCTGATTTAGCTGACTGGGATAGCACTCAACAGCCGTCAGCAAATGGTAGTACTTAACAATGTTAATCAGCTTCTGATCAGCTCTCTCCCGCAGCCTGTGGGACAGAATAATCAGCGTACTGTCAATGCCTTCATGGATATCAACGGCCTTGATATCCGACTCATCTAACCGTGAGAAATTCCGCAATGAAAGAACAATATCTCGGATACGCTGAGTCCCCATTCGCATCGATTCCAACAGCTGTAAAAAGTCTTCTTGAATGAAGGCCAAGTCGGACTCTTCTATCATCTCTTGGAGAATGGGCGATGGCTGTGGATACTCTTTTTGGTACTGTTCGACAATGTCAATAATCTCGGTGGCGTAGCTACGTGCAGGTTTGATATTTGCGTGAATAAAGTTCACCGGATTGTTGATTTCATGGGCAATACCCGCCACCATTTGCCCCAGGCTGGACATTTTCTCGTTTTGAACAATTTGCGACTGGGTGCGTTTTACTTCTGCAAGGGCCGCGCTCAGCTCTTTGGCCTGCTGAGCCTGACGTTTGCCATAGGCCTCTAACATGATGCTATTTAGCTTAAGTTCTGTAATGTTAGTGGTGGTGCCGACAATGCGGTAAATCTGGCCTGCCTGGTTGCGAATAGGGTTCAGCTTGGTGGTCCACCATGTGGGCACCTCATCTAGGACTATTTCTTCGTCGTATAGGAGGGGCTGACTAATTTCAATGCATTTAAGGCAGTTGTCAGTGATGGCTTTTCCCTGCGCTGGGTCAAATATTTGAAAAGGCGTTTTGCCCAGGGCGTACTCTGCGCTAATTCCTGTGGACGATTCGCAAGTAGGATTCCATCCCGAGCATCGAAAAATATCTGTTTCGCCTTCGACCAGATCCCAGGCAAAGATTACGATTTCTGCGCTGCTGTAGATACTGTCTAGAAATTGTTCGCGATCGCGCAGCTTATCTTCTACAGCCTTAATCGCACAGATATCGCGCATGATTACCGAAAGCTGCTTTAACGCGCCCGATTCATCTTTATGTGCAATCAGCACCTGAGAAACGGGTAGATGATCACCTGTGCGTGTAAGCAGCACCGACTCCCCCGACCAGCTGCCCTGTGCGATCGCCTGCGACACTGTCGCGGCAAACGCTTGCCGACGATCAGCGGGCATCATCTCACTAATGTGAAACCCAGTCGATCTCTCTTCCGACAAGCCCAAAATTTGCTGACCGGCCCGGTTCAGATGAAGGCTGTTCCCTTTAGCATCGGCAATGCTAACCAAGTCAGGCGTAGCTTCAATAATATCTAGCAGACGCCTTTGCTCAGCCGCTATTTTTTTGCGCTCAGTGATATCACGAACGCAAGCCATAATGCGATCCTGACCGCTAAGTACCACCTTTTGTAGCACGACTTCTAACGCCATCTCGCTACCATCTTCTCGCCTGATAGCGGGCCACTCTATTTCTACACGCTCTCCCTGGGCAGCCCGCTGTAAAAAATCACTCAGCAAATGGGTGGGGCTGTCGGGCGCGGCAAATTCTTTTACCAAGCTAAAGCGCAGAGCCTCCTCGCGAGTAATCTGGTGTAGTTTGAGCACCCGTTCGTTAACATCCAAAATGGTGCCATCTAGATCATGAATAAAAATGGCTTCTTGAGTATTGTCAAATAGAGTGCGCGTATCTTTGATGGCTGCTTGTAAATCGGCCTCGGTTTGCTTGAAACCGGTAATTTCAGTAGCGCTCAGCACGAGCTGATATACCTGGCCCGTAACGCTGACCATCGGCCTGGCCTTCAGCTGCCACCATCGCGTTTCTCCGGCTATCGGTAAGCAGGCTTCAAATCTGGCTGATTGCTGAGTATGTACACAGTGATCGCAAGGATAGCGAAACTGCTGAGCAACGGCGGATACTAAGGCGGTGCCCAGAGTTTCTCCTAGGATCTCGTTCGTCTTGATCAATACCTCAGCTTGCCAGCTAGGGTCTTCTGCGCGATCTTTCTCATGGTGCACACTGTCTTCTAGCAAGCTGTCTTTTAGTAAGGTCGCCATTGCAGCGTTCAGGTTGGCAAAGCGAAAGGCCTCACCTCTATCGAGTACATCGAGCACGGCGTAGCCAACTTCCTCATCTTCCCAAAGGGCCTCAAATACAGCGGTAGAATCCACGGTAGGCGCTACCATTTCCGCATATACGGTGGCTTCTGGGTCTATGGAGTCGGCTGCCACCATCAAAGGTATGAGCTGAACGTCCGCTGTAGAAGGAGATCCCATAGCTGCCTAATAGAAGTTGTTAAAGTAAACATGAAGCAACCTATAATTCCCGCTATTTAGCCTGTCATTCATGCCCCTGATTAGTGTTCGCCCCGAAGGTTTATATTGCGAAGCCGGAAACTTTTATATCGATCCGTGGAAGCCAGTAGAAACTGCCGTGATTACCCATGCCCATGCAGACCATGCCTACAGCGGTCATCAGAACTACTACGCAACGGAAATTTCTGAGGGCATTCTGCGTCGTCGATTAGGAAAGGACATTCGGCTGAATAGCTTGCGCTATAGCGACAGAGTAAAGCTAGGTAAAACCTGGGTTTCTTTGCACTCTGCCGGGCATGTGCTGGGCTCTGCCCAGGTCCGCGTAGAGCACAAAGGCGAGGTGTGGGTCGCTTCTGGTGATTACAAAAGGGATAAGGACCCATCTTGCGAACCGTTTGAAGTGGTGGAATGCGACGCGTTTATTACTGAAGCCACCTTTGGCCTACCGATTTATCACTGGGATAGTGGTGAGCTGACCGCAGAGCAAATCTATCAGTGGTGGCAGAGCGATGCTGATCGGCCTTCTTTGCTTTTTTGCTATGCGTTTGGCAAGTCACAGCGGGTGCTGGCCGAGCTGACCAAATTCACAGATAGAACGGTGTACTTGCACGGCGCGGTGCACAACCTGACTGAAATTTACCGGGAGGTGGGGATCAATATGGTGCCGACGGTGCCCGTCTCTCAGATGGAAAAGTCTTATAAGTTCACGGGCGATCTGGTGATTGCGCCGCCGTCGGGGCATCGATCTAGCTGGATGAAGCGGTTCAAGCGACCGCAAACGGCGTTTGCTTCTGGGTGGATGGCCGTACGGGGAAATCGTAGAAGGCGCGGCTACGAGAGGGGATTTGTGCTTTCTGACCATGCTGACTGGCCAGGCCTGATAAAAACGGTGGAGCAAACAAAAGCGAAAAAAATATACGTAACCCACGGACAAAATGATGTGCTTTCCAGGTATCTGAACGAAAAAATGGATGTAGAGGCTAGCCCGTTAGACACGCTTTTTGAGGGTGAAAAAGAAGATTAAGCTATAAACAACAGTCTTTTGTCTGGGATTGTTGATGCTCTTTACGACTAACGCCCTTTATGACTAACGCTCTTTACGACTAACGCCCTTTATGACTAACGGTAGATATTTTGTCCCTGCGAGAATACTATAGGCTAGTTGATATGACACCTGGGCACAATAGGCGCAGCCGAAAAATGGTACTTGTTTTGTGATCTAATTGTTCGTGTGCTCAATATTTTGATCACCGTCAAAACACAGTTATCAAAACACTCGCAATACGTACCACCAGCGTTAGCCTTTTGAAATACTTCTCTCTTGCTCACTTATTGGCTTTTCTATCTTGAAGGAAATCTACCATCACTAAAAGTTCAATCCAATGGAAAATCGCCTCAATGACCGTTCGGGCCTAATTCTTATTGTAGATGATACGCCAACTAATCTATCTCTGCTGGCTCAGGTTTTGGGTGATGCTGGTTTTGAAGTCGCGATCGCAACAAGCGGTGAAAGAGCCATAGAGCAGGTCAAAAGAGAGCGCCCAGACTTAATTTTGCTCGATATTATGATGCCGGGCATTGGTGGGCTAGAAACCTGTCGTCGTCTCAAGGCAGACCCCTGCTTTAATACCCTTCCTGTCATTTTTATGACAGCGCTAGCCGATGTAGAGCACAAGGTAAAGGCGCTAGAGCTGGGGGCTGTTGACTATATTACTAAGCCTTTTCGCGAGAGCGAAGTTGTTGATCGGGTCGCTATTCACTTGGAGCTGTGCAAAACTCGGCTCGCGCTGGCGCAAAGCGAAAAAAGAACAGAGACTGTCTTAAACTCGCTGCGAGAAGTCGTATGGTCAGCCTATTTAGCTCCTTTTGAGATTGTTTACCTTAATCCGTCTGTAGAGGCGATTTATGGCCTGTCACCCCAAGCGCTGATAGATCGGCCCGAGCAATGGATAGAGAGAATTGTTGAAGAAGATACGCCCTCAGTGAAAGCCTATTTATGTGGGACGCCCAACCCTAATGCATCAGACTGTGAGTCGTTTGAGCTAGAGTACCGGGTGATTGGGCTGCATGGAAAGGCACATTGGCTGCAGTGCCATGCCAAAATTCAGCGAGAAGCGTCAACCGGGCGATTTCGAGTAGATGGCGTTTTATATGACAATACAGCGCGCAAACTGGCCGAACAAAAGTTAGTTTATGCCGCTCAAAAAGATAGCCTGACGGACCTTGCCAATCGAGCCTTTTTTATAGACAAGCTAAATCAGGCGTTAAAGGCAGTTCAGTCGTCTCAGTCTGCAAAGGTGGCGCTGCTTTTTATTGATTTGGACCGTTTCAAGAATGTCAATGACAGTCTGGGGCATAGCATTGGGGATGAACTGCTTGTTCAGGTGAGTCATCGCTTGCTAAAGGCGGTACGTCCAACAGATTTGGTGGCTCGTTTGGGTGGGGATGAATTTACGATACTGATTGAGAATATCTACAAAGAAGAGCACGTGCTGACTATTTGCGATCGTATCCAAGATCTGCTCTCACAGCCGCTCAGCGTAGATGGCTATACCTTTACGTTGACTGCGAGTATCGGCGTTGTTCTGAGCGCGGATTTGTATAGCTGCGCGGATGACATGCTGCGAGACGCAGACATTGCAATGTACGAGGCCAAGCGACAAGGCAAAGCTTGCTATCAGCTATTTTCTCGGCAAATGTACGACCAGGTTGCCTACAAACTCTCTTTAGAAAATGAGCTGAGACTCGCCTTAAAAAAAGCAGAGCTTTTCCTGGTGTATCAACCCATTCTCGATCTAGAAACAGAAAAGCTGTCCGGGTTTGAAGCGCTAATGAGATGGCACCATCCTGAGCTTGGCATGGTTTCTCCAGGTGAATTCATTCCGCTGGCAGAAGAAGCTGGCTTGATTAATAACATTGGTGAGTTTGCATTAGCAGAAGCCTGTCACCAAATGAGCCAGTGGATAGAAGCCTATCCTGAAGCAGCCGCGTTAACGATGAATATAAACGTCTCAAGCCATCAGCTTGAGACAGAGAGCTTCCCGAGGCTAGTCGATAAGACATTGAGAAAAACACACCTCAATGCCAGAAATATTAAGCTAGAGGTCACTGAAACCTCACTGATTAAGAACACCCAGGTTAGCTGGGAAAATCTAAGAAAACTAAAAGAGATGCATATCAGAATTAGCCTAGATGATTTTGGTACAGGCTATTCTTCTTTGAGCTATCTGATCAAGTTTCCTGTGGATACGCTCAAAATTGACCGCTCTTTTGTCAGCACAATGAAGAGCAATCACAGCAGCCTAGAAGTGGTTCGCGCGGTCATCACCCTGGCGAGAACCTTGGGCATGGTAGTAGTAGCCGAAGGCGTAGAAAATGTTGGTCAGGCGCTAGCCATCAGGGGCCTAGGTTGTGATTTGGTCCAAGGCTACCTGTTTTCAAAACCGCTTAGCGTAGAGCAGGCGGCTGAGTATATCCAACAGTCAAGGTCTTCTATTTTATCGGTCGGCTCAGTGAGTCACACCTACCAGTTGGTCGCTGGGAGGGCTTAAAAATGCTGATTGAAGAACAGCTGACAAAATCAGAAATTTTGCTAAAAGGGATTGCACAGTCGACTAATTCTCTACTCACGGCTCACTCGTTAGATTTGGCGATTAATCAAGCGCTGCTTGCGTTAGGCAAAGCTACTCAAGTCGATCGAATATACGTGTTTCAAAACGGTTACTGTGCTGTGTCGGGGCGGCCGACCATGAGCCAGCGTTGGGAGTGGGTAAATAAGGGTATCCAGCCAGAAATAGATAATCCTGATTTGCAAAATCTTCCTTATGGCGACGAGATACATCGCTGGTATCAGGAAATGAATTCTAGAAGAGTCATTTGTGGGCTAGTAGAAGATTTGCCAGCACCAGAAAAAGCCATGTTAGAACCACAGGGAATTTTGTCAATTTTGGTGGTGCCTATCCTGATTAAAGACCACTGTTGGGGGTTTGTTGGTTTTGATAACTGCCATGAACGTCATCGGTGGACGCCTACGGAGGTTTCTGCGCTGTGGGCGGTTGCGGGATGTTTTGGAGGAGCGATCGCCCGGGCCGAAGCCGAAAAAGGGTTACAAGAACTCAACCAGGCCTTAGAGGTAAGGATTGAAGAGCGTACACAGGCATTACAGCAAGCGATGGAAATAGCCAAACAGGCTAGTCAGGCCAAAAGCGATTTTTTAGCCAACATGAGCCATGAGCTACGCACACCGCTTAATGGCATCATGGGATATGCTCAACTGTTGGAACGTTCTCACGACTTATCGGACAACAGCCTAGATAGCGTTCATGTGATTCACCGATGCGCTTCTCATTTGCTGACCCTAATTAATGATATCCTCGACCTATCAAAGATTGAGGCCCGTAAGCTCAGACTCGCTAAAAACATCGTTTACCTGCCGTCTTTTCTACAAAGTGTGGTGGAAATTTGTCGGATCAAGGCAGAGCAAAAAAGAATTAAATTTCTCTATCGACATGCAGATTGTCCTGCTATTAGCGTGGGGATTGACGAAAAACGTTTGAAGCAGGTGTTAATTAACTTGCTGAGTAACGCCATCAAATTTACAGAGCAGGGTTCGGTTCAGCTAAAAGTTGACATAACCCATCTTTCGAGCTCTGACGTTGTTCTTTCCTTTGCCGTTATTGATTCAGGCATTGGTATTGCCGCAGAAGATCAGTCTCGACTGTTTGAGTCTTTTGAACAAACTGGCGAGCATCACAAACAGGCTGAAGGCACTGGGCTAGGACTGGCAATTAGTCAACAAATTGTACAGTTGATGGGCGGTCATCTGGAAGTAGATAGTGCGCTGGGCAAAGGGAGCAAGTTTCACTTTGACATTCAGGTAACAAAAGAACAGGAAGACTCGTGTGAGCCAACACCTCAGGTTCAAAGCTCTCCTATCGTGGGGTACAATGGCCAGCGTCGTAGCATCTTACTCTTGGACGATCGGTGGGAGAACCGCGCTGTACTAAGCCAATTCCTGACGCCTCTAGGATTTTTGGTAATTGAGGCAGATAATGGCCAAACAGGCCTACAGCAGCTACACGAACATCAGCCGGATCTGCTGATTACAGACTTAATTATGCCCGTAATGAATGGTATAGACTTGCTGGCAAAAATTAGAGCATCCCCGAGTTTTGCCAATCAAAAAGTCATTATTTCCTCGTCTTCTCCAACGTTTCAACAAAGCCAAAAGGCGATTTCTGAAATAGAAGAAAATCCCTTTTTACCCAAACCTGTTGATTTTGAATTGCTATTAGAGCTAATCGCTCAAGTGCTTGACTTAACCTGGCTGTATGACCAGAGCAATGAAAAGCATTCCTGTGCTAGGGAGGCAGGTTCCGATGGCAGGGCGATCGCGATCACAACAGCAACGCCAGAAGGGGAGGGAATACCCCCTACAGAGACACTGCTTGAACTTCTAGATTTAGTAGAACGGGGCAGGCTACCTCAGCTAAAGAAGCAGCTAGATACCCTCAACCTGCAAAATCCAGTCTACAAAGCATTTACGACCCCTCTGTTAGCTTTAAGCAAGCAGTTCCAGCTAGATACCATTGAGGCTTCTATAAAAGAGTGGCTTTAGAGATGGGCATACTATAGCCAACAGCTATTTGCTGTGTCTTTAAACAGCTATTTGCTGTGCCTTTAAACAAAACGCCGAAAAGAAACCCCAAAGGAACAATGAATCCTCACAATAACTTTTGTTGTTCCTGTCAGCACTTTAACGCTATTCACAACTGTTGCTTAAAGCTAACGCTCAGGCATCCGCAGGGAAAGGTCTATCTATCGCGACTGCCTGAGTCGCCTGTATGTCTTACTGAGTACAAACCAAAGCGTATTTCTTCTGTTTTCACCCAAAAACTACAGAAGAGCGCCTAAACAATCACCAGAATGTTGCCGTGACTAGCCCCCTTCCCTAGCTGCCAGTAGGCAATAAGCTCCTGCTTTTTAGCGTGAGGTGAGGTCATTTTTTGGGTGAGCTGTATCTCCAGTAAATGCTGCCGATCCGAGCGCAAGATACTATCGAGTGAGACGTTGAAACGGCTTCCCCAAACAGAAATTTCCTTCTCTTCAGACCCCAGTGAATCAACGACAACGGCAATGGTTGCATCAGAGATAATTCTCATCACTAAAGGCGCAGAGATAAATGAAACTGGAGACTCTACAGCGATAGTCATTTCGTACTTTTCTTCAGATACCTTGGTAAAGTCGTGAAATGAGTAGGCATCGTTTCCACACTGCTTATGAAGGTAAACACTGCGGAGTTTATCAACTTGTTGTGGCGTAAATGCCTCGGGAGGACTATTCAATATTCGTGGATGTTGATCTTTTAGAGACTGGCTTTCTAGAGCACCGCCTGTAGAAAAAGTGTCTGTAGAAGAAGTGTCTGTAGAAGAAGTGTCTACAGAAGAAGCGTCTGTAAGCACCAGTGGTCGATAGCTTTGGATAGTCGGCTCCCAATAGGCGTCTTCGTTGATATACGCAAGTCCCATGACCTGATCTTCTTGAACTATCAACGTACCCGGTTCAGAATGGCCGTTAAACCTGTTCCCAATAGCCCTACAATAGGCACCGGCATTAGGCAATATCAATACATCGCCTTCTTTTACGCTCGACAAGTCAGTTTCAGGTAAAAGGACGTCTCCAGCGAAGCACAGCGGTCCGGCAATACTATCTGAGCCTTCTCTGGGCAGCGGCGTCCCATCGGCAAGTAGCACCTCCTGCGCAAATCCAGCTAGGGTAACTTTGAATAGCTGGTCAGAGCCGACGTTTACAATTGCCCAGCCTTTTCCACGCGTAGACTTGCGAGTAACAACCTGGGTTAGTAAGGCTGTAGCATTACCAAATAGAGCGCTTCCTGGCTCCATCTTGTAAGAAAAATCGGGCTTGAATTTGTTTTCTAGCGCGTCTGCAAGATCCGCGATAGAGGGAAACTTTTCTCCTTCGTGGGCGGCTACCCCTAGCCCTCCACCCAAGTTAAGGGTATCGATTTGATGGTGTGTAACAGCGTGAATCACACCGCACAGTTCGTGCAAAGCGTCCAGACTTTCTTGAAAAATTTCAACGTTGTCCATTTGGGTTCCCACGTGGGCATGTAGGCCCGAAATGGGTAACTTTGTTGAAGCTAGTAGTGAAAGAACCTCTTCCGAAGGGATACCAAATTGACTAGTCAAGCTGCCGTGGGCGGTATGCTTTTGGTATTCTGCTTCGTCAAGATAGCTGTTGTAAAGCGGAGAGTTGACCCGGAGCATCAGCTTTCCTGAAAACGGAGTTTTGCCCAACAGTGTCTCTAGGCCTACTAGCTTTGAGGGGGCGTCGATGATGACGCTGCTGCCATCTTGAAGAAGCGACGCAGCCAGCTGTAAGTCTGGCGAGGGTGAATAATAGCTGATTTGGCTGGACTGGACACCTGCGAGGCGAGCAAGCTGAATTTCACGAGGGGATGCGCAGTCAGCCCCACAACCTTGCCTGGACAGCATCCGAAATGTGGCTAAGCAAGGACTTGTTTTAACCGGGAAGTATACATTCTCTGCGCCCTTGAGCAGAGCGGAGAATATTTTGAGATTGTTGAGAAGCTGGGTCCAATTAGTAATGTAGAGAGGCGTTGAATATTGTTTAGAAATGTCAGTGACGTTTAGCGACTTAAGCCATGAGAGCTGATTACGGTAAAGAGAGCTGGCACTCTCCAGAGGGTTCTGGTGTTTCTGAAGCAGCTTAGTTGTAATGGTCATAGGTAAATACCGTGATTAGCAAGCCTGAGGTGGCTATACTCTCATATCTTTCTCTTTTTGGAGTGTGGTATGTGTACCCTTTTTTATCCCCTGATGTGTAGTATGTGTGATACACCTACGGGGCTATATGTAGTATGTGTGGTATTTTCACCTCTTTGAAATGAACGATAGAAAAACAAAAAGACAGATGGCTATAGCCATCTGTCCTTTTGTTTGTACTGACGCCTTACGTAAGATTTGGGGGTAATGTTTTTCTTTGGTGACGTTAAAGCATGTTATTAATCGAAGATATTAAACAGCAGGCCTAAGGGAGACAGGATAGTGCCAAAAGGTCCTAGCACACCGCTGACATCGTCTCCGAAAGCGGCTCTTCCAGAGCGACCGACTAAGATAACGTCGTTGTCTTGCAGGGCAGGATTTGTTTCGTCGTTAATGCCTTGATCGAACGCAACAGGAATCGCCCTTTGGGTTACGGTACCATCTGCGTTCAGGCGGACAAGTTCTACCTGATCTGTGTTGGCTCTTTGCGGGTCGAAGCCACCAGCAGCTAGTATGGCCTGATTCAAAGGTGCATTAGGTGTAATTTCTAAGCGACCTGGTTGCGGGACCTCTCCGACGACGGTGACTTGTATGGCATCTGGAGAGAAGTTAGCCGCAGAAAGCTGGGTGAGCTCGCCGGGTGTTAGCGCTGTAGCCGTCGGAATATTAATCGCATCGCCGTAACGCAAGGTAATATCACTATCGATACTGCCGGTAGCCAGAAGATCCCAGAGGTTAAGCCTGATGATTTGAGGTGAACCAGAAATTTGGGGACGACGGATTTCTATCTGCTGGATGTCTGCTTTGTCGGTAATTCCGCCTGCTAGCTGAATGGCATCAATGAGGGTTGGCCACTGTACTGCGGACCCGGCAGTGCCACTGCTTGCAAGCGACAGCTCGTAGGCCCCTGGTTTATTAATCTCTCCTGAAATACCAACCTGAATGGGACGAAGCGCTAACAGGTTAATGGTGACCAGTGGTGTTCGCAGATAAGGTGCGTAGGCTGTCGAAATATTCGCGGTGGCTTGTTCTATGGTGAACCCGGCCACTCTAACCTTGCCGACCAGTGGCAAGTTTAAGGTGCCATCAATGCCAACTTGCCTTTCGCCGTCGTACTCAGGCACGTTAAAAAAGCTTAAATCTAGCCGGTCTCCTGGTCCTAGAACATAGCTAGCGTCTGCAAAGACAGTGGGGACAGAGGCTGCGACACCTTGGGCTGGGCTGATGCCAGTATTTGGTGTAGGGACTGCCGGTACAGGTACGGCTGGCGCGGTTGGTGGGGCGGGTACGACATTACCAGCAGGACTATTGCTGCCAGGGAGAATGGGAAGATCGCCTGACTGAGCATACGATGGCCCACACCAGATAAGCCCCACTGAGAGCAGTGCGCTCCAGCTATACAGATACCGCGTTGAAGGTAGTGAAATCCTGACCATATCGAGTAAAGAGTCTTAATTTATATAGCAAGAGCCTATAGGGCGCAAGCGTATGCCTATAAGAACCTTAGCAATCTAGATAGAGCTCTATGACCGCTTGCTAAGTATTTTCACAGTAACTTCTTAAAGAAATTATATAGGCAAGTAAACAAATGTAATCATCATTGGTGGATATACGTACAGAGGGTAGATAAATACCTTGAGCTATCAGCATCTACGGTGCCAAGCTGAAGGCTCAAGGCTGATTGATCTTTTCTGAGCGATCGCGCCACCACAAAGGAACTTACAGCCTGATTGCAAGTTCCTTTGTGGTCATTGCTTTCCCTTGCGCAAATCTTCCTGGTAGTACTGTCTGGCAGTACAGCGTCCTTTTAATTAGAAACGCTTCTAAGCTCATCAATGCGCTCTTTAATAATGTCAGCGTCTTGATAGCCTCGTACGATTGCCTGTTGCAGTGACGCATCGGCCTCATCAAACCGGCCCGCCGCCGCGTAGGCCAGTGCCAGGTTGGAGTGAGCAACCGCCAGTGAATCATCTAGTTCAACAGAACGCTCCAGATGCTCTACGGCCTCTTCAGGTTTATTCTGGAAAATTGCGAGTGCGCCCATGCTGGCATGCAGTTCAGCGTAGTTAGGTTCTAGCTCTAAGGCTTTTTTGTAAGAGGCTTCTGCATTGTCGTATTCACCAATCAGACGATATACAATGCCCTGATTTACGTAGGCCTTGTAGTTTTCAGGGTCGGCCTCAATAGCCCTGGCATGATACGCCAGCGATTCGTCAAACTGGTCCAGCTCGTTGTAGCTGTTGCCAATCATGGTCAGCACAATGCTTTCGCTGTAGAGATTCAGGTTTTTCTCTAGCGCACCTTCAAGAACGGGAATGGACTCTGCAAACTGACCTGATTCAATCAGACGCTGGCCTTCTTCTACATCGGCATCACCAGAATTGCCGAAAATAGAGGATGAACGCTCTGGGTCCTCGGTGGCAGCAGTGGTAGGTGTATCGGTGTCTTTATTAACGGCTTCCTGGAAGGTATTGAGTTGACCGCAGCCAATCGTGAGGCTGGCTAATACAATGCCGACAGAAGTGATTTTTAGTAAGTTCATGCGTTTAAGTGTTGTAGCTGGTGTCAATGTCGTTCTACATCCGGCTTGATTTATATTTCGGATATGATTGTTTTAGAGTGCGATTAATGGCTGAAACCTATCGTATCAAAGCGACCGCTGGTCTTTTATTAGAGCAGATTCTGTGTGAACACCGCGCGTGTCGTAATAGCGGATCAGGCGCGTTCGTGAAACGCCTCCACTGGAGGATCGCTCCCCTGCATCGCTTAACCAACCCACCTCTAACCGAAAATCCCGCTCTTTCTCAATCTCTGTTGGCAGCAAACAGTAAGCTCCCTTCGGCAAAAGCATAAGCTGATAGGGAAGCTGGCCTTCTGTTGCAGGGGCTAGCCGAATGACTGTGGCTGGCTGCGCTGCACTGCCGTCTGATTTGTCAGCACCTAACCCCTCAGCCTCCAAACTGTGGGTGCTGTCCGCCCATTGCTCAGCACAAGAAAAAGCTAAGTTGCTATCGAGCTGCCATTGGCTACGGCCTGTAGTCGGTGGTTTTCCGTCTGTAAAGACGACGCTGGCCTCACCCGTCCAGCTGCCATCTGATTGGCCATCCGATTGGCTGCTTATCTGAGATGTTGTGAGCGGTTTTTCTGTAAAAGGAGCGGTGCCTTCACGGTGCTCACAAATGAGCGTGACGTATTTTATCTGGCTGGTGTAGTGCTGGGTGCTTTCGTACATGACCACGTAGCGAACCCGTTTGTTATCGCCAATTTTGAGCGAAACCTCGGTGGCAAACTGACCAAACGCAGACCATTGCGAGGACCCCTGAGCAAAAGTCCCGTTCTCAAAAAAGGACAGTGCTGGGCCAGGCCCCGATGCAGTAAAGGTCAGGTTGTTGACTTTTTTAGGCGCCTCCGGAGGAAATCTCTCCAGCGTGAGATTGATGGTTTTGCCAGGCGCGCTTTCTTCTAATGTCAAAACGCTGGGGGTTTCGCTAACCTGCGCTCCCTTGGGCGAAAACTGTACAAAAGCCCCTTTCCAAACGCCAATGTTCTTTCTGAGGCTGTCCCATTGAGATGTCATGTTATCGATTAAACCGTTGATTTGAATTACGAACTGCCTGGAGTAGCTGCGACTAAGTTGGGCTTTGTTCGGGGCTGCTTGGGCGAGCGGCTGGATCGATCTGGCTGAGGGGCGATCGCACGCTCAAATAAACCACCACACCCAGTAGCGGCACCAGCGTAGCTATCCAGAACAACACGCTACTATCCATGCCTCGCCTCGCCATATCACTTTTTACCAGGGGCGCTACGACTGCACACAGCATACAAAAATCAAGGCTCATGACGTTGATAAACTGGCTGGTTTGCCACTGCTGGGCAAAGTCACTCCAGTTGCCCTGGGTGATGCCGTAGATGACTAAGAATAGGCTAGTGAGTGCGATCGCCCGCCCTGTCCAGGGCGAATCAACCAGCTGTATTAATTTCGTTTTGTCTGCCTCAGAATAGTTAACAGGCTCTGGCTTTGGTTTTCTCAGGGCCAGGTAAGGCAATAAGGCAAACGCCCCAACACCGAAACTTAGCGAAACAAAAGGCCATGCCGGAAGCTTCTGTTCTGCACCGTCTATCAGCGCTAGGCAAGCGTAAATCATCGGCCAAACGCCCATCAGGTTGAACAGCGCCACAATGGCTGGATTGATGTTCGCCCACTGCCCAGTCGCTAACTTGCCGATCAGCTCAAAGGTATCTGGCTGCTGTGGTGGTGCCAGCACAACAGCATAGAAAACGAAGCCAGCCCACAGCAAGACAAACCCAACTCTTCCGAACATACTTTTTCTAAACATAACGATACAAAATTGTCTTGGGCCACCCCTTCCAAACCAAAAGAATCACCTAAAGAATCCAAAAAATCTAGATTTTCTTAAGTTTTGAGTGAGTATGTAACAGAAGTGAATAAACCGAACCCAAGCAGATGGCTAAAGACTATCTTAATAATCAGCTGTAGTAGTCCTTCTTTTGGTGAGTCCTTAGTTTGGCTACTGCCACTGCAACCGTTACGCTCGCCAAAGGCCTATGCAAGCACAAACAGTCTTAAAGCTATACGAAGATGGGCGTCGGGACTTTACAGGACTCTCCTTAGCGGGAGCCGATTTTAGCGCTCAAATCCTAGTCGATATTGACTTTTCTGACTCAGATCTAACGGGTGCAAACTTCAGTCGCTCTTTTTTGACAAAGGCAACCTTCACACGGACAAAGCTAAACCGCAGCAACTTTCAGTTTGCAAAAATCAGCAACGCCCAGTTTCTTGGCGCAGATTTGACCAAATCAAACCTGCAGGGAGCGTTTGGCATCGGCAGTGATTTGTCAGAAGCCAGAATCAGCGGTGCGAATTTGGCCCACGTTAATTTTCGGTTCGCCCAGCTGGTGCGTGCCAACTGTAGCGGTGCAAACTGCCTGGGTGCAAATTTCCGTGAGGCTGATTTGAGCCACAGCAACTTTACCTGGTCAAATCTCTGCGGCGTTCGGCTGATTGGAGGGACGATTTCGGGCGCAAATTTTTTGCATGCTCGTTTAGACCGAGCCTTTTTGAATGGATTGGATTTTGGCCGGATGATTTTGAGCGGTGTGAGCTTTAAAGAAGCCCGCCTAAAAGGTGCCAAGTTTGAGCAGGCGGACCTGACTGCTGCAAATTTCACTGCTGCAAGCCTGCACAACAGTGATTTCAAGTGGGCAAAGCTAGCGGGTGCTACACTGGCGCAGGCAAATTTGTACCGCGCTAAATTTTCACAGGCTGACCTGCGCCGGGTCAATCACAGCGGCGTTAACTGGGCAAATGCCGACCTGACAGGTGCTTATCGTGAAGAGCTAGGCCTGGTGAATAAGCAAGTCGCCAATGCTAGCTAGCTGTGTCGTCAACCACAACCACTGTAAGAGCCGTCTTTCATAGTTGGCTTTATCCAAGAGCAGCACTCAAAAAGCTGGCTCAAAAATGAGAGGCTTTCAGGGTTTGTTCATCATATTTGTAGCGGCTTTTATGGTCAGTCACGCCATATAGGTTGAATGAAACAGTGGGTTCGTCGCCTATAGGGGCTACCTGATGCACCGCGTTGCTGGTGAACCCAATAATATCTCCTGGGTACAAGATTTTTTCACCAACTGCTGTGATCACTTTAGGGTCATTGTCGGACTGCTTCCAAAAGAGGTTTTTTTCTTGCCCGCCGACCATCGCAACAATTCCCCAGGTAGCGTGGTTATGAATTTTGGAGTGAGTACCTGGCGCCCAAGCCACCATTTGTACCGTAATCGGATACTCGTGCTCACGGTAGAGAAAATTGACTGACCAGCCTGTTTTTTTGCTAGGGGGTTTGTGCTCTAGCTGTAGCCAGTAGGAGCTGATCAGCAGCTTGCGTACCCGTGGAATAAGTGCCTGCACCCTTTTCGCATTATCAGACTCGCGCTGTAGGATGTCTTCCATCTCTGTCAGGAAGCGATACATCCGATAGGTGCGCTCAGGCGGTTCTGTCTTCACAGTGCCAAAAGACTGACAGGTGCCGTCATCAGTTACTAACCAGTTTTTCATAGGTGGAACCAAGAGCAGCAGGATTGAAAGCAGCAGGATTGAAAGCAGCGGGATTGAGAACGAGCGGAATTGAGCAGAAGCGAAGAAGACGTGCCTGCTCAATAGTAGTTAAATATCGGTTAAGTTTATATTAACTAAAGGGTATTTATCCTGAATGCTTCGACGAGCACCCAGATGACCTATCCAGCATTTCACAAAGAAACGTCGGCACCTAGTGAGCATCCTCAGCGCTGTCACCAAAGACGCATTTTTCGCAGCGCTGGGCTTTTCCGTATCGTACTACGCCTGGCGGGTGTCCTTCTGCTACTTTCCCAAATTGTTCAGGGCTATTTGGCCATAGTTGAAGGTGATTCAGTGAGCCTAATGCTTGTTGTAGGCGGTCTTTTGGCAATTGTGCTGCTGCTCGCTACGCGGCCGCCATTGCTAGAAAATGCGCTGACGGCTTTTGCCATCAGGAGTCGCTACAGGCGCTGCGGCTGGTATCTATATACGTTTCCATTTGTGCTTTCTGCTTTTGTGCTTTGGGTCAAGATACAAATGGGACCTGTGAGTGATCGCTGGATGGCTGTCAGTGGCGAAGGTGGGCTTTCGGAGTACGGGACAGCTCTGCTCTATTTGCTCATGCCTGTGTTCGCCTACCCCATGGCAAAAGCTTTTAAGCGACGCAATCAGCGGCTAATGGCGTGGCTGTATTACCTGATTGTGGCGGCGGCTTTTTTTGTTGGCATGGAAGAGCTGAGCTGGGGGCAAAAGCTAATTGGCTTTGAGGAGCCCGAGTTTATATCCCGGCACAACGTCCAGTCGGAGTTTACGCTGCACAATCTCTCTTTCTATCAGAACCATCTGTCAGACTATGTCTTTATGATTGTGGGCTTAATCGGCTCGTTTGTTTGGATTGGGCTCCATTACTGGCAAAATCGACAGCGACGATTGTCTCTTACATCTCCAGCCCTAGACTTGCGCTATCTTTTCCCCGACTGGCCGATATCTTCTTTCTTCTATCCGATTGCTATTTTCTACATCGTTCGTGAATACACAGACTACGAGACTCGATTCGAGTTCATCCATGGTGCGGATCAAGAGCATTGGGAGTTCGTGATGAGTATAGGCATCTTCTTGTTTGTGCTTATCAACTTTTTTCGACAGGGAAAAGAAATCGATAAAGAACTCGATTGAAGACGTAACCGGTGAAAGATTATGACTTATCCACTCTCTCCCGAAGAAAAAAATAAAGAAACGACTGGAGAAGCAGCCAACGAGATAACTAAAGAGGCAAATTCTAGTAGCTATCGCCGTAGGATTATCTATAGTGCGAAGGTTTTTGGCATTACGCTACGCCTATTTGGCGCGGTGCTGCTAGTTGTACAAATTGTGCAAGCAGTAATGAACATATCAGCCGGAAGTGGGATAAGTCGGAATATTACCGTGGGCTGTCTGTTCGCTGTGCTGTTGGTTTGGGCTGGTAAGCGTTCGGTTATTGAAAAAGCCGTCGCCAGGTTTGCTGCTCGGATTGGTCAATCTGGTTTTAGCTTATGTATCTATGGACTTCCGTTTTTGCTGGTAGCTTTTGTGCTGTGGGCCAAAATTCAGATTGGGCCGGTAAGCGACGAGTGGCGATATGTGAGCAGTGAGGGCAGCATATCGGAATACGGTACAGCGATCGCCTATTTGCTCGTTCCTGTATTTGCTTATCCCATGGCAAAGCTCTTTCGCAAGCAAAATAGAAGACTCATGTCATCGCTTTACTACGTGATTATTGCCGGGACCTTTTTGGTAGGCATGGAAGAGCTAAGCTGGGGCCAGAGACTGCTTGGGTTTGAACCGCCCGAATTCTGGCTGGAAAACAACGCACAGGCAGAGTTTAACCTTCACAATCTAGAGCTCTACAATAGTCATCTGAACGAGGCTTTTATAGTGGTTGGGTTTTTAGGCTCAAGCTGTTGGATTGTTCGCCGCTACTGGCAATCTAGAGAAGCCCACCACAATGCAGGGGATGTAACTTCTAGCTTTGGTTCCAAGCTGGACCTTAGTTATCTTTTTCCTGACTGGCCGATTTCCTCCTTTTTCTATCCTATCTTTATCTTTTTGATGCTGCCGCGTGTTACGCCTTATGGAAAGAGTGGTACATTTTTCCACGGTGCAGATCAGGAGCATTGGGAGTTTATTATGAGTCTGGGAGTGCTGTTGTTTGTTGTCGTCAGTTTTTTCCGCCAGGCTCGTACCTACGACATCGCCAAGCAGTCATCAGCACCGCCAAGCATTTAAGTCAGAGAAAATACCACTTTGTCAAAGCTGCTCTTCTGTGGAATACTCTGTTTACTATTTGGCTCGGCTGTTAGCTGTCAAGATAGACAGCCTGTAGCTTCTGCGGGCGAATCAAAGAATGAAGAATCAAAGGATGAAGAATCAAAGGATGAACTAGAGAGAGCGGAAATAACGCAGGCGAGCTGTGAGGCTCAGGCTGGGTTTGCTTTTGTAGAAGGTGGTGAGTTTGTGATGGGAAGCGATCGCACCGAACGCGAATACGCCTACCGCATCTCGGCTGAGGGCGCTGCCGACTCGCCCGCTGAAACGGCTAACATCGAAGCAAAATTCCGCTCGGACCGATGGTTTGACCGTGAACCAGAACGGCAGAGCGCCCGTCTTCCTTCTTTTTGCCTGAGCGAAAACTTAATCACAAATACCGACTATCAAATATTTGTACAAGCGACAGGGCACCGTGTGCCGGGAATCTCGGCTGAAGACTACCAAGAGCAGGGTTTTTTGGTGCATGACTACAGCCTGGTAGAACCTTACTTATGGCAGGGGGATACGTACCCAGCAGGGCAGGAACAGCATCCGGTGGTGTTGATTTCCTATGAGGATGCATTGGCCTATGCTGCATGGCGATCGCAGCGCGACGGTATGACCTATCGCCTGCCGACGACCGCAGAGTGGGAAAAAGCCGCCAGAGGTACAGACGGTCGCTACTTTCCCTGGGGCAGCGACTGGCGAGACGATGGAACAAACTGGGCGAAAAATGGACCCTACGGAACTAGTGAAATCGGCGCTTTCCCGCTTAGCCAGAGTCCCTATGGCATCGAAGATATGGCTGGCAACGTGTTTGAGTACACCAGCACCCTGGTCGAAAAATCAAACGGCAGTCAGGAAGTGCTGCTCAAAGGCTGTGGCTGGGACGACTACCCAGGCTTTTGTCGCGCCGCCTATCAGCACGATCGACCGATTGACTCACGGCATATTCTCTTTGGGTTTCGTCTGGTGTTAGAGCCATAAAAATCAGAAAAAAATTACAACGATGTTTGTCGTAATTTCTTGACGAAGGCAGTATGTTCAGACGTTGATAATCCTTGTTGAAGAACCTCTAATACCTGCGGCATATCGTAGCTGGTAATAGCCGATACGGCTAGCCATAAACCTGGAAAGATGCGACTACGAATAATACCATCGGCGTCGGGCTGTAGTTGTTTATAGTCACCGTCAACGAGATAGAACCACTCCAATTTATTTTCGTAGGATTGCCAGATGATGTACTCCAGAATGCCGTTACGTCTATAGGCTTGTTTTTTACTGCCTGTGTCAATCGCGGCACTGCTGGCCGCAATCTCAACCGCTAATTCTGGTGCGCCCTCTATATATCCGTCATCGCTGATGTTGGTTTGCCCGCCTACACTACCTTGAATAAAGAGAACTGCATCTGGCTGTGGTTCGTTGTCAAGGTCTAGTCGAACCGTGGGTTCAACACTCAAGTCAGTCAGAGGCGTCATAGTTTGATACACGCCTAGCCAGGTCATCACTCGGCTATGGGGCTTTCCATGCTGCTGGTGTCTGAGCGGTGAGGCCACGTAAACGATTCCTTCAATAAGTTCTGCCTTTTTAATGTGGGGGGCTGCCGCGTAGCGCCGTTCAAACTCGGGCCGCGTTAGCCTATCGCCGCTTTCTAGTGGAGGCACATTGCTGCCTGGCATTGTTGGTTCTGTACGAATAAATTCTTTGACCATGGCCAGTTCGCTTCTAGTAGCTACGGTTATGCTATCGCACATTCTTTGCCGATTCTCAGCATTCTGCGCTGGCATCTACTATAAATATGGCAATTCACCTCCTCTAAGACCTATGAACACAACTGCTGCGTCATCTCCCAAGGGGCCACAAAATCACAGCACAACAGACAACTCTATATTAGAGGAGCTACAGCGACTGATTGAGGTAATTGCTCAGCTACGTAATCCTGAAGGCGGATGCCCTTGGGATTTGGAGCAAACGCCTGAGACACTGACGCCATATGTGATTGAAGAGGCTTACGAAGTGGTGGACGCGATTCAAACAGGTGAGTCAAAAGATGTAGAAGAAGAGCTGGGCGATTTGTTGTTGCAAGTTGTTCTACAAGCTCAGATATATAAAGAAAGAGGAGAGTTTGACCTGGGTGATGTTGCCAGAGGGATCACTGAGAAGATGATTCGCCGTCACCCTCATGTATTTGCCGCAGGAACCGCAAAAACACCCGCAGAGGTGAATGCAACCTGGGCAGAAATTAAGGCGGCAGAGAAAGCAGACAGTGAAGATCCAGACAAGCTCTCGCCTAAGTTTGCTCGCTATGCGAGGTCTATGCCGCCGCTGATGGGTGCGATGAAGATATCCAGGAAAGCAGCGAAAGCAGGATTTGAGTGGGAGACGATGGAAGATGTGTGGCAAAAGGTGGATGAGGAAATGGATGAGCTGAAAGCGGCGATCGCTCACGAATCCGAAGCCGCCCAAGAAAGCGAGCTGGGCGATGTGTTCTTTTCACTGATTCAAATCGCCCGCTGGCAAAAGCTGGACCCGAGTGCGGCACTACTGGGAACAAACCGCCGATTTGCCCAGCGGTTTGCAGGCGTAGAAGATCAGGCCCAAAGGCCCCTAGCCGACTACAGCGCAGAAGAGCTGAACGTCCTGTGGCAAAAGGCAAAGCAGCAGCTTGCCGCAGAGGAATAGCTAGGACTCAGCCAGATAGGACTCAGCCAGAGTAGCCCAGTCTGCCTTTATTTATCTCGGGGCTGACTTCTAGGCGGATTGCGATCGCCGTAATATTGTCATGGCCGTTTACCTCATTTCCTAGCTCTATCAGATCATT
Organism: Cyanobacteria bacterium J06581_3; assembly: GCA_038531675.1. GTDB lineage: Bacteria > Cyanobacteriota > Cyanobacteriia > Phormidesmidales > Phormidesmidaceae > Phormidesmis. The sequence goes on along the minus strand of JBCBBK010000012.1, from coordinate 114,069 downwards.
TACACCAACAGCCAGTGCCTTTTTGCTTCTCAGCAGCGGATCGATATGCGTCTCTAGATAGTCCTCGACCAGATCGCTATCGCTAAGCCCGTCAGAGCACAGCAGCAGCAGCGTGTCTTCTGTAAAGCTCATATAGCTAACGCTGGGTTCTAGCTCTTGTGAGCCTCTGGGGCCCAATGCCTGGGTGAGCTGATAGGCATCTGGCCTGGCATAGGCCATCTCAGGATCGACTCCCCGCAAGATTTCTCTTTGTCCAACTTCGTGATCAGCGGTGACCTGCCGCAGGCCCAGCCGACGAGCATGCTGATACAGACGGCTGTCGCCTACGTGGGCAACCACTGCCGAAGTGCCCTGCAGTAGCACCATCACCAGCGTTGTCCCCATCCTTTCGTGCCCAGCTCTTTGCTCCTTCTCGTTTACCTCAAAAATTGCCTGATTGGCCAGCTTAACACCCTCAATCACAGTGGCTTCGTCAGGTAGCAGTGAGGCCGTTTCGCCTGGGGCCGCGACCGGCCAGTGAGTTCTAAAATAATCACTCAAGGTTTGGGCAGCAAGCTGACTAGCGACTTCACCACCATCATGTCCGCCCATGCCATCGCACAAAATGTACAAACCATGGACCTGGGTTTGCTGGCCTGTGTTGTCCGAGTAATTCTGACTTTCTCTGGCAATCAAGAAGCAGTCTTCGTTGTGATCGCGCTGCCTGCCAACATCAGTCCGCCCTGCGTCGTTCAGGCTGACTAGCTTCATCGGCAATACCATCGTGGCATCGCTGCCATCCGATACATCAGGTAAATCGAGCGCTTCGGGCAATGCTTTTTCTAAAGCCGAGTCGTCTACTTCCAAGGTAGGAGGGTCCTGACCGGGAGCGACTAGGTTGGGAGGGTTTTGGTCAACGGCGCTATCAGCTTCTGGAGCACTGGTTTCTGGCGTACTGGTTTCCGCAGCGCTGGTATCAGCATTAGGGCCTCCAGGCGGCTGAGTGTTGGATGACGGAAAGTTTGGCAGTTCGGGAGAACCGGAAGGTTTAGGCGGCATTGTTATAGGTACGGGGAGGGCAGATGTAGTGGCCTCAGTCACTGCAACTGATGTCGAAGGCGGCGGTGTTGAGGTTTTTGGGGTGACTGCGGCAGGTGTTGCCAGCAGCGCTTTGCCGATATTGGCAAGTTCCGTGCTTAGCTGCTCGATTGTAGTGGCCGACGAAACGGTCAAAATCAGCCCACGAACCTGATGGAGTGACTCTACTGCGCCTCGGTGGGGCTGCGCAAGCAGAGACTGCAAAAACACCTTGAATTCAGAAATTTGCGGCAGCAGCTGATCGGTGCTCACAGGCGGTACAAAATTCAGAATACGCACAGATTGATCGGTGTCGATACCCAGGTTATCTGTTAATAGCAGGCTAGAGCGCCACTGGGGAACAGGCGCAAGTGCTGTCCATAGCTCTGTGAGCTGATACATCCAGTACACATGCTGGAGAGGGTCGATGGCAGTCGAGAACGCTTTGAGAATAGGGGTAACGGTAAACCCGTTAGATACAATCAGCAAGGCCGTGTTGTCTTGCTCCCAGGCATCGTAAAGTTGAGGTGCTGCTTCTGATAGCAGTAAATACGGATACGCAGCTTCAGGGAGCTGAGGGAGCGTTTTTAGGTCTTCTAGCGTGAGTTCTTCTGTAGACTGCTGCACTAGTTGAGGGAGCTTTTGCTGAAGTGATGAGTGCGTTTGAGGCTGTTTATCGACAATCTGCGCGCGTCCCTGATTAAGAACCGTTAATACCTGATATCTTTTTTCGATGTCCTCAGCGGTATCGGGCTTATCCGCTGTGCTGTCCTCTGCTGCATCGTCCTCTGCTGCATCACTATTTGCTACACCGCTGTCTAGCAGGCCCAGATAGGTATTGGGTACCAGCTTGAGGGATGCAGGGGGCATCAGCCGAACTTGTAGTGTAGGGGTATCCGTCGTGTTAACGACTGCCGAGGCCGTCAGTGGCTCACCGCAACGTTGGCAGAATCTATGATCGGCAGGATTCTCAAACTGACAGTTGGTGCAGGTGAGCATAGCAAGTGTTAATGGTGAATTTTTATGGGGAAGAGATCGTGCGGTGTCCTGTACTACTGATTAGATTCCAGCCCAGCATCACATTTTACTGATTTTAGTTGTCCCTGACTGTCTAACCTTGATTGTTTACCATTGACCATTTATGCGACCATTGACGCAAGGTGCTCTTGAGCGCTCTTAAGCAAGGATTATGCCTGATAATGGACGCGGTCGGTAATTACTTGTGAGGCAGCGATTGCACTTCCGCTTTCGTCAGATGCCGCCATTGCCCTGGTGCTAACCCGTCTAGGGTCAACGGGCTTGCTAGTGGCCGGTTCGATAGCATCAGCGCACTACGCACTAACCGCAGGGTAGGAAAGCCTACCACTGCTGTCATCCGCCGCACCTGACGATTTTTGCCTTCGCTCAAAATAATTTCTAGCCAGGTTGTTGGCACCTGTTTACGATAGCGAATGGGTGGATTTCTGGGGGGTAGGGTCGGAGGAGCGATCGCCCGCGCCTCAGCCTTTTTTGTTCGGTATCCCCGAATCGTTACGCCATCTCGAAGCGTCTTCAGGGCAGATTCTAGCGACGGACTGTTTTTTGCCTGCTCTACCTGTGCCCAGTACTGACGGCGATGGCCAAACTTAGGATGGCTAAGCCGATGCTGCATAGCACCGTCATCTGTCAGCAGCAACAGGCCTTCACTATCCCGGTCCAGTCGCCCCACCGCATACACATCAGGAATTGACACAAAATCCTTAAGCGTTACCCGTTGAGCCTGGTCGGTAAACTGACTGAGCACGTTGTAGGGCTTGTACAGCAGAAGGTAACGATAAGCCACGTAAGTAATCTTATTAATTCTTGAACTCTATTGATAAAACGACCTAACCCGACAGGCAGTCGATATCCTAATAAAACACTACTTATAGAAATCTGTACAAGGACTCCTACAGGCCATGGACAACGCTAGAAAATATCGAATGAACTGCACGCTCACCTTTGGAGATATCTACAGTCAAATCATCGTTTGGCTGATCGTTCTATTTGTGAGCCTGGCGACTGCTTTAGGGCTGATGGGCGCCAGCCGACCCATTTACGCGCTGGCAACCGTCGGGCTGATTTTGGTTTTGTCTTTACCTTTCTTGCTGTTTGCTTTTGTGACTACCTTGCTCAACCACATCGAGTTCACAACCGTAGATATTCAAAAAGAGGCGGCTGCCAAGTCCTCTCCCCCAGCCAGTCAGCTGTCTCAGCAGAGTGCCTAAGCCAACTTGTTTCAACCTCTAAAGAAGCCCACCCCTTTACTTTAAAAAGGGGTGGGCTTTGTGCAGTCGAATCGTAACCCTTAGGGCGCAACGGGTGGCTCAGTACTCTCAGAACTATTAGCGTCTGGGTCTGGTGCATCCGATGATTCTGCATCCGCATCCGCTGCTGACTCGGTTTCTGGGGACGCTGTATTTTGAGCAATCAGCTCTCGTACGCCGTCTTTGTACTCCACAGGCGCAATTTCAAGCGCCCTATCAAATAACGGCTGAGCTTCAGCATCCTTCCCCTGCTCAGCGAACACTAACGCTTTAGCTAGCGTTGGCCGAAAATCTGGCTGACCCGGCGAGGCGGCTTCTGCTTCTGCAATTGTTTCGTCATAAATCTTTAGGGCGTCGTCGTACTTCTTTTGGGCGACAAATACCTGACCTAGCAGTAGCTTCACCGATAGCTTGTCAATGCTGCCAGGGTTGAGTTCATTGCTTTGGTCGGCGGTTGCCAGGGTGTCACGCAGTAGGCCTACGGCGGCTTCTGTGCGCTCCTGACTGATGAGTAGCTGCACTAGCCCATCCAGTGCCGGTACGTTACCCGGATTTTGGGTCAGCACCCGGCGATATATCTGCGCTGCGCCTTCTGGGTCCTGTAGTTGCTGCTTCGTTTGTGCCAGAACAATAGAGTATTCCGGTACGGTTGGATTAAGGTCTGCTAGGCGCTCCAAGGGCTCTACGGTTCCTTCTAGGTCGCCGAGGGCGGCCTTCGCCTCAATCAGGCCGATTAGCGCGGTTTGGTTATTGGGTTCGCGGCCCAAGACCGCTGTGTAACCGTCAATTTCTCCCTGGAGCTGAGTGGCCTGATCAGCAGTAGGTGTACCGTTTGCAGCGTTACTCGCCCTGCCTCCGGAGCGGTTGCTATTGATAACACCCAATACTGAAACTGCCAGAAAGGCGGCCACTGCAATAATAAGGACGCCTCTGACTAGCCAGCTGTCTTTTTTAAAGGCCATAGCAGTTTCTCCAGGACAACAAAGTGAGCTTACGCATTCTATTCATCAAAATAACTTGCTCATATTACCCTCTAGGTTCCCCGAATCAACCCTAATCTGTAGCAGTGACTGTCTAACGAATCAGTAAAAATAGGCAATGATAACGACAAGGCCTATTTTACAAACACCTTTTCAAACACTGAAAAAAGTACGGATTTACCGCTATTAGTGTGAACTAATAGTCAAGAGATAGCGCGGGAGACAAAGCACATCGCTTGATTTTCTTCAAACAATATTTTTTGTCGTTTTTAGTCGCGAGATGTTCGCTTTTTAACAAGAACCGTGAACTCTCAGTCGTAAGGGTTAGCTGTCTACGCTAGCCTGGAACCACTATCTAGTTGCCCGCTTTTACAGGTTCAGATGCTATGTCTTATGTATGGATGTAGCCACCCTATTCAATAACTTCATCCATCCGTAATATTTATGATATTTGATGGAACCGTAGCGATCGCCTCCAAAACGGAATTGGCGCGGATGCTAACCTAGTTTTTGAAGAGCGTGACTAGATAAATCGCTGCCCCGGCAGCAAAGAAGGTCATAGGATGTGCTTTGGCACCCCACCTTCACCATCAGAGTCGCAGGTACAGTTTCAGGAGTTTGAGGATTGATGAGTTCTGCCGCTAGCCGCCCCCCACATACTGCCAGCCTATCTGCAAAAGCAGAAGGTCAGAGCGATCCGTCTAAATCCAACCTCCGTAAGCCACCGAATCGTTCTTTATTACAGCCGCCTGCCAGACCAAAACCTCCTGTTAGACCGCCAACTTCCCCAGCTGTGCCAGCTCAGAGTGCCCCTGTAGAAGCGCCGCCTAAGCCGCAACGTCCAGGACCTATTTCACTGCCTAGTGAACCTATGCAGTACCGGGCTATCGGACTGCTAAAAGGCAAATATATCGCTTCTGAAGAGCAGTTTAATAGGGGCGATATTGCCGCGTCCGACGGCACCTTAATCGACGCAGTTCTCTTAGGCCGGGTCACTAGCTTAATTAAGAAGCATCTAGATCTTGATAAAGATCATCTTTGGGTGGTGTATCCACGGACGCTGTATAAGGACAAAGACGACGCTCAGCAGGAGAGCGAGCACGAAGAAAAGGAGTCTGCTCCTGAAAAATACGACGATAGTGAAGAAAAAATCCCTGCGCTACATGTGCAGATTGTGGGTGTGTGGGAACCTGAAACGCTCAACCCAGAGGCGAACGACGAGGAGGATGAGCTGCGCCCATTGTCTAGCGAAGAAGCAGAAGAACAGTGCAATCAGTTCTCGATCCGGGGCGAGATTGCTAAATATTCTGAGGAAGACAACGAAATTTTGGTCAATATTGTCCAAAAAAGTAAGTCTGAAACTACGAAGCCAAAGCGTCCTTTCAAGCTGCTTGTGAACGGTCAGCTCACAGGCAGAACGGTGGGCTATTTCTGGGATTTGCAGGTAGAACGTCAGGAAGGGAAACTGATTCTTAAAGAAGGCAAATCTATTGCCGTTGTGCCGCCTAAGAAAAAGGCTAAGGGCAAGAAAGGAGGGAGTCGCCGTCGGCCACCCATGAATGGTAAGACCAAAGCTAGCAATGCGCCGAAGCCGAAGCCAAAGCCAAAGACAGGCGAAACAGAGCGTGCTGCTGTAGATGAGACCCCGGCAGTGCAGGAGTCCAGCGAAGTATAGCACTATACTTTGTGCACTTTGTGCGTAGAAGCGGCTCCCAAGTAACTTTGGGGGCCGCTCTATGTTATGTCGATCTGCGGACCCCAGCTGTCTTGTGGCATAAAGCGGGTGTCTGTTGGCAGGGTCGCAACAGGTGGCGTGAGTTCAAACTCGCCAGATTCGATTCTTTGCTTCAAGTCTAGGGCTACCTGGCCAGCTAGATACTCACTAGATAGCGGTGCGGTGCGAACCTTTTTGCCGTTTAAGGTAAGCTGGCCCGATTTTAGCTGAGCATAGCTAACCAGGCCAAAAGTAGGGCGTACTCGCCGGGGAATAGAGAAATCGACAACAGGGGCGACGAGTTCTTCGTCTTTGACGGCGCAGTGAGCTAGGACGTCCGCATTTAAAATTGGAATTGGCACGCCCACACCTAGCATAAGCGATGGGCCGTAGCCTTTGAAGTAGCAGCCTCTTACCCAGTGGGCATCCATACGTTTGGCGTCGCCAATGAGAGCGACGGTGGCGGCTGGGCCGACGGGTGCACGGTTGGGCAGGCGGCGCTGAAGGGGGAAGTGCTGGGTACCTTCCCAGGCGATATAGCCTTCTGTGCCGCCAAGTAAAATGCGGGTGCCGATGCCGACGGTTTGCAGGTCCGGATCGTTGAGTAGGGGGGATAGTGCGCCTGTGTTGGCGTAGACGGCATTGCCCAAGCGGGGGCGTAAAGGGCCGAGATAGGTAAAGAGGGGGCGATCGCCGCCATTGACGGCCACAATAAAGTTTTGATACAGGTTACGCGGATTGAACAAATAAAACTGGTTAATGCGATCGCGTGTGATCGTAGTATTTAAACTTGTTCTGGGATAGCAGTCTGTCCCTTGTCCCACCGCCATCAGGCTAACGGGCTTATCGGCAATCAGGTCGGCAATGACATGGCCTCCGCCTCGCTCTACGGTCTCGCTGCTTTCCCTGGTTTGTGAGGCCATTTGCCCCGCCCCCAGGTACAAATCCACCGCGCCAAAACCGGCGTAGGCTAAAACGCCATCCAGATGGCATTCCACTATCTTGATGGGGGGGTCGGTGTGGCCTAGGTTGATCATGGCACCAGAGCCTTCCATTGGCTCGAAGGTGCCTGTGGTGACGACATCTACCGCCTTAACGGCTTCGGCGAGCCCCATTTGAGCAATTCGTTCTTTGGCCTCGGTGATGGTCCAGGCTTTTGCGGTTCCCTCTCGAATTTTTGCGTTGATGCTCTCAACGGTACGCATGGGAAATTTTCTCTTGTCTATAGCGTTTGTCACTTGGCTGAGGTACAGCATATCGTCTGAAAGCCTTATGCTTCCGCAAGCCAAGTGACTCGCAGTCCCCGAATGCATCCGGGAACCGCTATATGCGCTAGGAGCGGCCTTTGATTAGGAGAAGGCTGCCTACGATAACGCTGGGTAGGGTGATGAGGAAAATCGCTATGTAGTTGAGCGATCGCGCCTGCAGGCCTTGTAGCGGCAAACTTGGACCCGCCACCTTAATCAGTATGCTCACACCCAAAGACGCTGCGAGTACCTTCAGTAAAAAGCGGGCCGTGTCGTTGTTTTGCATCATTCTTTTGGGGCTGCCAGGGCAATTGTCATAGCGCACCATTCATCCTGGTGGGTAGTGCCTGTAACCGTCCAGCCGTAGGCGCTCAGGTGTTCTTCCACCCAGGCAGCTTTACTCGTCAAAATACCGCTCAGAATTCCCCAGGTGTTGGGGCTAGCCAGTTCGCTGAGTCTGGGGATAATAAGCCCAACGATAATCTCAGAAAGAATATTACAAACGATGCCATCGACAGGCAAAAGCTGCGCAGCTTCTGCCATATCGATAATCTCGGGCAAGCTGCCGAGCTGTACCGAGAGCGTATCTGTTCCGATGCCGTTCATCTTAGCGTTTGACTGAGTAGAACTAATCGCGAGGGGATCAACGTCAGTGGCAAACGCCTGCTGTGCACCGTAGAGTAAAGACACAATCGAGAGAATCCCAGAGCCGCAGCCAATGTCTGCGATAGTTGCGCCCGTGAGCGTTTGCTTTTCCAGAGCTTCCAGGCATAGCTGCGTGGTGGCGTGAGCTCCTGTGCCAAAGGCGCTACCAGGATCTAGCGTAAGGATGGTTCGCTCGGTCTGTGGGGGAGGCATCCAGGCAGGATTGATTAGGAGGCGATCGCCAATCTTCTCGGCCTTCCAGTGACGTTTCCAGCTTTTGGCCCAGTCTTCTTCAGCAATTAGCTGCCAGCTGATGTCTACTGAGGGTAGGGTCGTGAGTCCACCGGCCTGACTTGCTGCCGTATCTAGGAGGGTATTGGCCTGCTGTGCGGTGATGTTGAGGAGCTGCGATTGCAGCTCCTCAAAGTCCTTTTCCCCAAACTGAACCTGGGGAAAGTAAGCCGTCACAATCCGCCGGTCATCTTTAGTCTGACTGGCGGTGCCCTTACACCCTAATTCATCAAATGCCCAGTAGACGCTATCTTCCAGCGCTAGCGGACAAATGACCGTAACCTCCCGCCACTGCTCACGCATTTGATTCAACGTTTAATCTCTATCACTCACCTTCAGCACTGATGCCCTTCAACCAATCCTGCGCCTCAGCCAGCGACGAAAAATCTAGTATGGCCTCACCTAACTTCTCTAAATTCGATATAGATAGATTGTGAACACGAGTCGATACTGTCTCAGGGAGTTCCTCAAATCGCTTAGTTAACTGGCGAATAATTAGTGCTGCTTGCCCTTCTTGAAGTCCTTCTTGAAGTCCTTCCTGACGTTCTACCTGACGTAAATCTTTGAAAAATCTGGGTTCTTCGACTGATAGGTCTAGCATTTCCTGTATCTCCTGTAGGCTCAGCTTCTGAAACTTATACGAAACTACCGTTGCAACTAGTTCTATGATGACACGCTTTTCTTCAGTCGTTTTTTCCTGACGGGCCCTTTCAATTAAGGCCCTGGCATCCTCAGCCATTTTCGCTTCATTGACGACGGTCAGCACCATTAGCCCAATCCAAATCGGCAACTGCCTGACATCACCGAGCTCATCGAGATATATTCGATGCATCTGAGCGCTGCTTAGAATTGCCCGCCACGGATGCACATCATCCTGCTCGGTACTACGTGACGGGTAGATAACAATCATCTGCCAGTCAGTGAAGCGAGAGCGGTTCTGACGAAAGTACAAGAAAGCTTCTGCAAATAGTCGCTCATACAGGTCAAGAATTTTCTGCATTTGCACTTCGCAGAAGTAGACCGTTCCTCGCGCATCGTCTGGCGGCAAAAAAACGCCGTCCATCTCGAACTTTGCTTCTTTCACAGAAACCGCGTCAAAGCGATAGTCATCCGCGTTTTTTGGCGGATTGGGAAGTAGATCGAAAATAGCTTTGGGCGACTGCTGAAAAAACGTATAGAAAATCGTGTCTCGCTTCATCTGAATCTATAAAGCCACCGTGTATGCATCACGAATACCCGGCTCTTTTTTGATTTCTTCTAGGATGCCAGCGGGTAGCGGATCGTCAATGCTGAGCACCATCACCGCATCGCCACGGACAATTTTGCGGCCAACCTGCATGCTGGCAATATTGACGTTGAAGCTGCCTAGCAGTGAGCCAATTTTGCCAATGATGCCGGGCATATCCCGGTGCAGGGTAAAGAGCATGTACTTGGTGGGTGGCACGTTAATGGGGAAGTCGTCCATATCGATGATGCGAACTTCGCTGCCGCCAAGCAGAACGCCAGTGACCGAATGCTCACCCAAAGAGCCCTTTGCAGCTAGATACAGCGAGCCAGTGTAGTCTTCGACGGTGGTGTCGCGAGTTTCTACGACGCGAATGCCGCGTTCCTTTGCCTCAATAGACGCATTTACGTAGTTCACGCGCTCTTGCAACGCGTTAGAGAGCAGTCCTTTTAGCGCTGCAACCACGATAGGCTTGGTGTCGTTTTGTGCCAGCTCACCCTGCAGGCGAATATTCAGCTCCTCAATGCGGCCACCCGCTAGCTGACCGACAAAGTTACCCAGGGTTTCAGCCAGGTTCAAATAAGGGCGTAGCTTTTCGAGAACGTCAGGACGTAGGCCAGGAATGTTGACTGCCGAGCGAGCGGGTAGCTCTAGCAGGACGTCGCGAATTTGCTCGGCAACATCGACGGCCACATTGACCTGTGCTTCTGCGGTGGATGCGCCCAGATGAGGGGTGAGAACCAGGGACTTATCGACGGCTCGTAGGGGCGAGTCGCCCAGAGGTTCTTCGCTATATACGTCGAGTGCTGCGCCAGCTATGACACCGTTATTGAGGGCCTCAGCGAGGGCTGCTTCATCAATGATGCCGCCGCGTGCGCAGTTGATGATGCGCGCGGTGGGCTTCATTTTTTTAAGCGATTCTGCATTGATGAGATTGGCGGTCTCGGGGGTTTTGGGAATGTGGAGGGTGATGTAATCAGACTTACTAAGCAGCAGGTCCATTTCCACCAGGCGGCAACCCAACTCTTCGGCGCGGTCGTTAGAGATAAATGGGTCGAACGCCAGTAGGTTCATGCCCATGGCACGGGCGACGGTTGCCACGTGGGAGCCAATTTTACCCAGGCCCACAACGCCTAGGGTCTTTTTGTACACTTCTACGCCAGTGAAGGCTTTGCGATTCCAGTCGCCCGCTTTCATCGACTTGTTCGCGGCTGGAATGTAGCGCGACATGGATAGCATCATGGCCAGGGCATGTTCGGCGGCGGCGATGGTGTTGCCTTCGGGGGAGTTGACTACCACGATGCCGCGACGGGTGGCGGCGGTGACATCGACGTTATCGACCCCGACGCCGGCACGACCGATGATTTTGAGCTTTTTGCCTGCTTCAATCACAGCCTGGGTGACCTTTGTCCCCGAGCGGATCATTAGGGCATCGTAGTCAGGAATGATGGAGATGAGTTCTTCTAGGGGCAGTTTGGTTTTGACATCTACGCTGGCGACTTGCGAGAGAATGTCCAAGCCTGCTTGGTCGATGGGATCGGAGACGAGTACCTTAGGCATAGAGCGGCTAGAAGAGTGCGGGTCGATTACTACAGAGGGCTATATTACCTCGCAGTGGGTGCTCCTATTTAAAGGTCGTGATTCTCCTTATCATTTGCGCTGGCCCGTTCTAGTGCGTTGAAGGCGTCGGTAATCACCACATTGGACATCAGGAAACCTTCAGGATCGCTCAGACGAATTTGGCTGTTGGCGGTGAGCAAAGGCACAAGGTGGCTTTTAGCACCTGGTTTTTCATCGGGTTCTTGCGGTGTCACAGGCGGCTCTACGATGACCCATCCTTTTTGAATGTGGGGCGCGATCGCCCGACTCAGTTGCCTCAGTCCCTGATCTCCATACACTCGATACACACTGGCCATCGAAATTCCCTGCTTCAGCCGCAATCCCATCATGATGGTTTCAACGACTTGTTCTGTCGGGGGCAAGGTAGGATCGGTGGTTTTCCCCTTATAGAGCGCTAGCTGCCCTACCCATTCACGATAGGTCACCTGAGTACGAGGACGGTCGATACGCTGCGGTCCGTCTGGTTGGGGTAAATAGCTAGTCGCGCCCATGCCAAAGCCATAGTTATAGTCGCAGTGCCAGTAGGTGAGGTTGTGCCGGGCTACGTAGCCGGGCCGGGCATAGTTGCAAATTTCGTAGTGGTCGTATCCTTGGGCGGCCAATGCTGCTTGGGCCAGGTAGTACATATCTGCGGTGGCGTGATCGCTAGGTAATGGAGCTACCCCTGGCGTGAAGTAGCGAGCAAAAGCCGTTTGCGGTTCGACAATTAGGTCGTAGATAGAAATGTGAGTGGGCTGTAGGGCGATCGCCGCGTTCAAAGAATCTTCCCAATGCGCCATCGTCTGGTGTGGCAAACCAGACATCAGGTCCAAACTGATGTTGTCAAAGCCCGCTTGCCGCAGGTAGGCGAACGCCTTGATGATGTCTTCTCGGCGATGAAAGCGTCCCGCAGCAGCGAGCAAGTTATCTTGAAAAGCCTGTACGCCCAGGCTGACACGATTAACACCAGCAGCCTGGTAGCCTTTCGCATGGGCAAGATCAAAGGTTGCCGGGTCCATTTCCATAGAAATTTCGGCAGCGGGAGAGAGCCCAAATCGGTGAGCGATCGCCTCTAAAATGCGCTCTAGTTGCTCTACCGATAGCAGTGAGGGCGTCCCGCCTCCAAAGAACACGGTTTCGATGGGTAAACGATCATCCTGCTTATTTATATTGAGCAGTGGGGTGACTTCAATCTCTGCAATTAGCGTGTCTATGTAACGGGCCATGGTGGCTGAGGTGTTGCCACGTTTGCGATCGCCCACCACCGAAACCGCGAAATCGCAGTAAAAGCAGCGACGACGACAAAACGGAATATGCACATAAACAGCCGTGGGCGGTTTGCGAGCAAACACACGAGCAGGCAGCAGAGAAGGCAAGGCAGGCGCAAAAGGCAAGGTAGACCGCAAGATTACAAAAAAAAGATAACAGACGTGAAGCGCTGACCAAGCCCCTATAATAGCCGTAATCTTAATTCCATCAGTGCTTTTCAGCTCGCTAGGATTCCTCCAGACTGCACTCCTGTCCTGCAACCGGAGAAAACTACCGTAAAGCGCTTTTTATACATAGCCTATGCTCGACGCACTTATTGTATTTTCATTTGTCCTTACTGGCGCAGCCATTGGCTTTTTCAGCATTGACTTTCTTCCAGATTCAGCGCTCACCCAGGTAACCAACATCGAAGGGCTGGAATCGGTGACTGCTGGCTTTGGTGCACTCATTGGCGTTGCCGCTGGCCTGATAGTACAAACCAGCTATCGCCGGATTGAGCGCGACATCAAAAACATGGCTCCCGACCGGCTACTGGCAAGAGCGGTGGGTTTAGTGACAGGGTTGCTGGTCGCCAACCTGATGCTGGCACCCCTGTTTTTACTGCCTATTCCAAACGAGTTTGGTTTTATTAAGCCAGTGACGGCGGTTATGGGCAGCCTGCTATTTGCCGTTTCAGGGATGTCCCTAATTGAGACGAACGGGCGCGCCCTGCTCAGACTGGTCAATCCAAACAGCTACGAGACTATGCTGATCAACGAAGGCACTTTGAAGCCTTCTAAGGCAAAAGTTTTGGACACCAGCTGCATTATCGATGGTCGCATTGAGGATCTACTGACGACGGGCTTTATTGAAGGACAGCTGTTGGTCCCTCAATTTGTGCTGCAAGAACTGCAGCGCGTGGCTGATTCTGCCAGCGACCAGAAAAGAGCTAGGGGCCGTCGGGGGCTAGATATTATCAACCGCATTCGCAAAAAGTATCCTGAGCGGGTGGTGATTGACCCTGCTGACTACGATGACATCAGCCAGGTCGATGCCAAGCTGGTGAAGCTGGCTCAGGAAACAAAGGCCGGTTTGCTCACAACTGACTACAACCTGAACAAAGTTGCCAGTGTGCAGCAGGTGAGCGTTCTGAACGTGAACGATCTGGCCAAGGCGCTACGACCCACTTACTTGCCAGGTGACGATATTGAGATTCGCGTGCTGAAAGAAGGTAAAGAAGCGTCCCAAGGCGTAGGCTATTTGAATGATGGCACCATGGTGGTGGTAGAAGAGGGTAGCGAGTTTATTGGTGACAATCTAGTAGTTGTGGTTACCGGTGCGCTGCAAACCTCGGCAGGGCGAATGATTTTTGCCCGGCCTGATAGATCAGCAATGGCTTCCTCTTAGTTTTTAAGATTGAGTGTTTTTAGATATGGAAATGCAAAATGGCTCGATAGATAGGGCAGAAGCAATAGAAAAACTCAATGAACTACCGCAGGTTCTTTTCGATAGAGCTGCGAGCTTTATTGACTACCTAGCGACCTATGGCTCGGAGGCTGCGACAGCAGAGACCGACACTACGGATAGATCGCACACGGTAACAACAAAAGTTGAACTGGAGCCATATATAGTAGATGAGTTTCTTGAACCCATTACGACCTGGAAACAGTTTTTTGAAGAGGCGCAGAAATTACCCCTTGAAGAAGGTCCGCCCTTAACATCATTAACGAAGCAAGAGCGCAGGGATTTAATTGCGCAAGGGCTGGTGAAGAAGTATGAGTCAATGGGTCTAGATCTATCAACTCAAGGTTCTGAGCCATGACTCTTTGTGATACCGGAGTACTTTTCGGATTCACTGAAAGCCATATAGCTACAGATAGAGCTTATCAGTCGAAACTCACTCACTTGGAAAGGCCACTGCTGACAACATGGGTTTGTATCACTGAGGCAATGTATCTAATCGGAACTCGGGGAAAGGGGTGGTCTGCACAAAGCTTACTTGCCAGAGTGCTAATGTCACCAATGATTGATATATTCGACATACAGCCGGCGGACTATGCTCGACTATTTTCTTTGATGAGTCAGTACCAGGATAGACCGATGGACCTTGCTGACGCTAGCCTAATGCTGGCAGCTGAGCGCACAGGGAAACGAAAAATTCTCACTATAGATTCAGACTTCTTTTTCTACCGGGTTAACCAGAAAGAAAGCTTTGAAGTTATCCAGCTTTAGAATTTACAGAAGAGCCAACAGGCTTACAGGTTACTGCAATAAGCTTAGCTGACCGTTATCTTGTAGTGCAGCCTTTCGTTTCCCTCGTTTTTTTTGCTTGGCGAACCGCTGACGTTTGGGGTTATCCAGCCAGCTACCGTGGGCGATAAACCAGGTGCGCAGTATTTTGAAGTCAAGGCTTTCCATGCCATCCAAATCTAAAGCCGTTGGGTAAAGTGCCTCAACGGGCTGTTGGGCCCAGCTGACATCACTAGGGAACAGGTCTGCGCCGAAGGGCGTGACATCTGTGGGCATGCGGGTAAGCAGGGGCTCAATGTTCGGCGCGTGGATAATGTCATGGCGCAGGTCATCAATGCGTTTGGCACGGCGCGATCGCGCTTCCTCATAATTCAAAATCGGCTTTGGATAGCCCTTTACTACCGGTGGATTACCCAGCTGCTCGGGGCCAAGATGAGCCAGTTCGGGTACCCAGCGATGGACAAACTCGCCCTGCGGATCGCAGCGATCAATCGCTTCTTGCTGCGGGTTGTAAATGCGAATCCAGGCTTTGTTTAGGCAGTGGGTGACTCCGGCCTGCTGTGCCCATTGGTAGTGATCGATGGGGCAGTCGCCGTCGAGCAGGTAGCGCATGAAGTGGAGTGCTCCATAGCGCCAGTCCATGCCGATGAGGTTGCATAAGAAGCTGGCATAGATGGCACGGACGCGAAAGTTTAGGGCTAGCCAGCCGCCAGTCGCTCGCAGGCAGCGGGCAGCGGCATCAACGATGGGGTAGCCAGTTTGGCCTTGCTTCCAGGCTTCATAGTGCGCTTTGTTATATTCCCAGCCACCGTTTTTTAGCGCGTTAGTGCGGAAGTCAGGATCGGCGGGGCCGGTTTCAAAGGGGGTGTAGAGCGATCGCACCTCTAACTGTGGCAGGTAGCGAAATCGCTGGGTAAACCCACTGCCCCATCGCAATCGCGAAATTAGCTGGTGACTGCTGCGCTGTACGCGCTTGTCACCGACCCACTGAGGATCGCCTTGCCTGTGCCATACTGCCTGGGCGCACTCACGCACCGAAATCGCACCGTACTTAATGTAGGGGCTGAGGCCACTGGTGGCATTTGTACCAGGGTAAGACAGCTGCCAGTAATAGCTTCGGGCTTTGCCGCGATCGTAAAACAAGCTAATCAGCTTGCGGGCTTCTGCGTTGCCGCCAAGAGGAATCGTAATATCGCTAGGTTTATGCTCCAGAGATTCTATAGAGGGAAGTGGTTCTGAAAAGATATCAGGTGGAACGTCTATGGTCTGAGGGGTTGGAATGGTGGGCGATCGCATTTGCCGATACCATAGCTGCCGATACTGCGGATAGTCCATCAGCTCTGGCGTTGTGCCTGGCGGCTCAAACCAGCGGATCTTGAGCCCTTCTTCTGCTAGGGCCCGGTTCAGCCGCGCGTCGCGCACTCGACCGTAAATTCGCTCAAAATCGACGTAGCTGTAAATGCCCTCCGCGCCGGTTTCTTTGACCAGCTGAGGCAGCACCTCTACTGGATTGCCCGCCCTTAGAATTAGCCGACCGCCTCGTGTTTTCAAGTCCTTGTCAAGAGCGGCCAGGCAGCTCAGCATAAACTGTACTCGCCCAGCACCCGTTTCTGGATGTAGCAGCAGTGCCCGATCGAAGACAAATACGGGAATAACGCCACCCCGCCGCGCTGCCCAATACAGCGGCTCGTGATCTTGCATGCGCAAATCGCGGCGATACCAAACTAAAGTGCGCTTCATAACCTTGCTCAACTAGCGGGGGTATCCATCTCCGTACAATTTGCCCTTTACATACTGTAAAAACTTTTCCTCCAGATTGCATCTTTACAGAGGGAAGTAAAAGCTGGAGAAATAAAAAATGAGGTGAATAATCTGCAAAATGCTCAGTTATAGTTCAAGTGTACTATACTCGTATTAATGACAGATTTTTGGAGACAGCCGATGTCGCATCCCCCTGCATCTCGCCGCGCATTATCTCGCCCAGTCACTCGTCCCTCCAGACGTTCTGGGTCTGGACGTGGGTCTGGACGTTCTGAGCTCAGGCGTTCCGAGATGAGGCCCCAAAAAGCCTCGTCGCCGCTGCTATCTCCCCATCGCAAAAAGCTGCTGTGGGCTGGTGGGGCTATTACGCTGCTAGCAATGACGACACTACTGCCTACCCAGGTATCTTCGCAGGCGGTTGCGGAGGCTAACTGTGAGCAGGTGATTACGTCCGGCGCAGAAATCTCACGCGGACAGCTCTCTAGCCTGCTTGACATTCCCATAGATACCGACAAGGCGACTGTCCGACAAGCACTATCTGACCCCTATTGCATGCTGCCAGCAATCACACCTGAAGGCACAAGCAAGCAGAATGAGAACGCGCAGACGGAGAGCAATGATCACGCTGCTGTCAATATTGTCACAGAGCGTGAGGCCTACCCGCTTGCCTTTGATCCTGAAGCTTGGGTCGTTGTAAACTATCAAGCTGGTCAATATGTGGGCTACGACTTTGTGTTTAAGCCGTAGGCGCTATGCGCTGAGCGAATCTGCCCAGTCGGTGAAGGGGCGACTCAGTAACCCAATCGCTTGCTGAGCAGGTAGCGCGCCATGGAACAAAAAGCCCTGACCATATCGGCAGCCTAGCTTTTTTAACTGCCTGAGCTGGGTAATGTTTTCGATGCCTTCTGCAATGACTTCCATGTTCAAGGTGTGGGCCACGTTGACAATTAGCGGCACGATTCCCAAACTGCTCGCCTCGTGGGTAATGGGCTGTACAAAGGAGCGGTCTACTTTCAGGCAGTGAACGGGCAGCGTATGCAAATAGCTCAGGGCTGAATAGCCTGTGCCAAAGTCATCGATACTGACTTGAATATGGCGTAGCTGCAAGGCTTTTAGCACTTCTTCTACCTGGGCTCTGTTGCCAATTATTGAGCGCTCTGTCACCTCTAGTCGCAGTCTGTGTGGAGAAATGCCCGTCGTTTTGATAATTTTCTCGACCTGGGTGAGGATATCGGGCTGTAACAGCTGCTCGGGTGCAATGTTTACGCTGACGATCAGTCCAGGATCTAGCAGTCTGGCCTGTTCCCATTCGGCCAAATGAGTACAGGCAATTTCTAAAACCTGCTTACCCAGGTCGACAATAAAACCGGTTTCTTCTGCAAATGGAATAAAGTCATTGGGAGAGACGAGCCCCTTTTTAGGATGCTGCCATCTAACTAGGGCTTCAAATCCCATGATTTTCATTCGCTCTAGATCAACTATTGGCTGATAGTGCAGCTCAAATTCTCTACGTTCTAGTGCTAAGCGTAAATCTGTTTCAAGTTCGAGCAGCTGCACTGCCTGGGAGTGCATCGCGGACTCGAACCATCGATACTGGTTTTGGCTATCTTCCTTAGCCTGATACATGGCCACGTCGGCGTCGCGTAGGAGATGTTCGGCAGCGACATAGCTGGTGTCACCCCACACCATCCCAATACTGACGTTGATGAAAATTTCGTTGCCTGTTAAGAAAAACGGCTGGGCTAGATCACGCAGCATGTTCTTCACAAAACTGACGACAGTTTTTTTGTTGGGAACCTGCGTGAGCAGTATTGCAAATTCATCACCGCCAAAGCGAGCCACAAAATCTGCTATTTCGTCGGTTTCTTTTAGCTGGGTAAGGCGACGGGCCACTTCCCTTAGCAGCTGGTCACCAATACGATGGCCCAGGGAGTCATTGACTCGCTTGAAGCGATCGCAATCCAAAAACAAAAGAGAATACGACGAGGATTCTATTTGCGACTGCGCCATCACCTTACTCAGCCTTTTCACAAAACTCAGTCGGTTTGGCAGGCGCGTTAAGCGATCAATCAACGCAACTTCTAGCAGCTGACTGTGGGCCAGTTCTAACAGCTGGGTTCTTTCTTGCACCCTGGACTCTAGTTCGAGGGTGAGACGGTTTTGCTGGTGCCTGGCTTTTTGTAGGTCAGTTTGGTGACGGACTCTGGCGAGTACTTCTGCGGGCTGAAAGGGCTTGGTAACGTAGTCTGCCGCGCCCCGTTGAAAGGCTTCGACCTTATCAAAAGGGGCATCTAAAGAGCTGAGGAAAATAATGGGAATTTGAGCGGTTGCCGGGTCTGCTCTGAGCTGGGTGCATACCTCATACCCATTCATATGAGGCATCATAATATCCAGCAAAATCAGGGTTGGACGGTGGGCTTTTGCTAGCGCGATCGCGCTTTCTCCGTTATCAGCCTGATCGACCCTGTACCCTTCGTTATTCAACAAAGTAGACAGAATAAACAAATTAGTTGGCGTATCATCGACAACTAATACACGACTATCGCCATCATGACTTACTAAAGAAGTATCGAAAGTGTTTAACAACATTCCGCCCAAAAGAAACCAGGACATCGAAACTGAGGTGTCCGCTCTGAAAATATGTATGCTTCAAAGCGACCAATCGATACTGTAGCGACTCGCTGGCAACGAAAAAAGAGTATTGCGTAGAGGAAAGGGGTTAATTTGTGACCAGTTTGGCCAGCAATTATACTTAGTTGCTTAATTATGGTTTTCAGCGATAACCAGGCCTCTGCCACCGGCGATGATCCCTTATTTAGCCAGCTTTGCGTGCATAAATCTCGTATACATGAAGCGCTATAGCCGATTAACGCACTTGACTTTCAACCTATCTAAAAAAACAATGCTTTTCAATTTATGTTCAGCTCGCAACATCTTGCAGCGAAACTTTACATTCATTGCAAACTATTGACTGGGCACATAACTGGGTCACATGTGAGCATCTACTGGGTTGCTACTAGTCTTGACTACCTGCCTCGATTTCTTCTAGCAAATGGCTACAGGCGTCATTAAGCAAATCGATAACGTAATCGAACCCTGCGTCGCCACCGTAATAGGGATCGGGAACTTCCTCATCAGCATGCTCCTGAGCGTACGCACACATCAGCTTTACCTTGTGCGCGTATTGCCCAGACGGGTCTAACTTCAAAATATTGCTGTAGTTGCTGCGATCCATCGCCAGAATAAGGTCAAAAGCCTCAAAATCGTCGGGGATGAACTGGCGAGCGCTTCCCACCAGTGTGATACCGCGTTTTTGGGCGGCTGTATTCATCCGTCGGTCTGGCGCACTGCCGATATGGTAACTACTGGTACCCGCTGAATCGCATACAACTCTCTCTGCCATCTGCCTGTCTTTAATCAGATGGTTCATGATGTTTTCAGCGGAGGGAGACCGGCAAATGTTGCCAAGACAGACGAAGAGAAGACGGGTCGGCATAGTCGACATTCCGGCGCTTACATTCCGGCGCTTACATTTCGGGGCTTACGTTCTGAAGCTTACATTCCAGGCAGGTTAAGGCCACCGGTAAGCTCTTCCATCTGCTCGCGCATGGTGGCTGTAGATTTGTTGTAGGCATCTACCATCGCCGCTTTGACCAAGTCAGAAAGGACCTCAGCACCTTCGCCCAAGGCCTCTTCTGTAATGACGACGTTGCGAGGCTCCTGGTTACCACTCATGGTTACCTTTACGATACCGCCGCCTGCCTGGCCCTCAATTTCCATTTGCTCAAGTTCTTCTTGCAGGCGCTTGGCACCTTCTTGAACCTGCTGAGCTTTTTTAAATGCTTCGGTGAGCTCTTTCATCTTACCGAGACCGAACCCGAATCCTTGGCCTTTTGTCATGATGGTATGGGTTTGCTAATAAATTGACTGTCAAACTATAGCATTGTGGCTTCGACTCCGCTCAGCCACCGGGCTTCTGCTAAGGCAGACGCTTCGCGAACGACTCCGCTCAGCCACCAGCCGGTCAGTATAGGTGGCTGCTTTGTTGGGTTATTTTGCAATGTAATCAGTCGAAGTCGCCAATAATTTTGACTTCCGTTTCCAGCTCAATATCGTTGCGTTCTTTGATGACTTTTTGGGCATGGCGGATCAGCGTGAGGACGTCGCTTGCTTTGGCACCCCCAAGGTTAACGATGAAGTTGGCGTGGAGGGTAGATATCTGCGCGTTGCCGATTTGATAGCCTTTAAGCCCGGCTTCTTGAATCAGACGGCCTGAGCTGTTGCCGGGTGGATTGCGAAAGACGCTGCCGCAGTTGGGCAGGTGGTAAGGCTGAGTGGTGCGGCGCTGCTTCAGGTCTTGGGCGGTGGCGGCTTTGACCGTAGCTGGGTCATGGCCAGGGCTGAGCTGGAAGGTGGCCTGAGTGACAATGCTATCGCTCCCCTGCAAATTAGAGGTGCGATAGCGATAGTCCAAATCCTTTGGCTTCAGCACACTCATCGTGCCATTGGGGCTAATTACTTCAGCCTCAACCAAAATATCAGCGGTTTCGCCGCCATGTGCCCCCGCATTCATCACCACCGCGCCGCCGACAGTTCCAGGAATGCCGATGGTCCACTCGAATCCTTTTAGCCCATTGCGGGCAGCCTTCCAGGCTAGTGAAGACCAGGGTTCGCCGGCGGCAGCGGTGACACGGCCTGTTTTGGCATCGAATTGGCTATGGCGCAGCGCGCGGGTGCAGATAACCAGCCCACGCAGTCCCGCATCGCTAATCAGGAGGTTAGAGCCTGCCCCTAATAGGGTGATCGGCAGGCCTTTTTCTCTTCCCCAATTTAGGGCAAACGCCAGCTGCTCTGGCGTTTTTGGAAGCGTAAGATAGTCTGCATTGCCGCCGACTTTGAACGTGGTGAGTTTGGCTAAAGACGCAGACGATTCAAAGCGACCCATCTGTTCCTTGCTGACGTCTACGTTTGTGGTTGCCATAGGCTTAGGTCAGGGCTGCTTCGGGCTGAGGGGCAGTTTGGTAGGCGGCCATCACATCAGGAATAATTTGGTTTAGATTGCCTGCGTTCAGAAATACAACGATATCACCTGGTGACAGGCTGGTTTTGAGCTGCGCTTTGACGGCGTCTAGGTCGCCGCAGTATTGAGTGTTGGGTAGGTGGGCTGCGATCGCATCGGCTACCTTCTGGCCGGTAATGTTTGCAGTATTGGTTTCGCCTGCGCTGTAAATATCGCTGACTAAAACACGATCGGCGCCTGCAAACGCGACAGCGAACTCATCGAGCAGCGTAGAAGCTCGGCTGTAGCGGTGGGGCTGAAATACCGCAACGACCTGACGCGGCTTGCCTGAAGGTAGTGTGCCACTGCGCTGAACTTGAGCGGCGGCCATGGTCGCTTTTACTTCGCTGGGGTGATGAGCATAGTCATCTACAAATAAGATTTCGTTAAAGAAGCCGCGATGCTCGAATCGGCGCCGGGCGCCCTGAAAGTTGGGCATATGAGTCGCCAGGGCCTGGAAACTGACGCCGAGCTGACGGGCCACTGCGATCGCCGCTAGTGCATTGTTCAAATTATGCATACCCAGGAGCGGCACGGTAATGCTGCCCAGGTTCTCGCCGCGCTCCAAAATGTCGGCTGTAGTCCCTTCAGCGGATTCCACTATGTTGGTAGCAATATAATCGGCGTCGGAAGCAGTATCTAGACTGTAGGTAATGTCACATTTGATGCGATCGCGCACCGTAGGACAGTCCAAGCAGCCAATGACGGTTTCGCACTGGTCTACAAACCGATCGAAAATATCTACAATCTGATCGAGACTGCTGTAGTGATCTGGATGGTCCATCTCTATGTTTGTGACCACACCGATATGAGAAGACAGCTTTACTAGCGAACCATCCGACTCATCGGCTTCGGCAACTACATAGTCACTGCTACCTACATAAGCGTTGCCTTCCCACGCGCCAACCTCACCGCCAATAATAATAGTGGGATCGATGCCGCACTTCAGCAGCAAATAGCCGGTGATACTGCTGGTGGTTGTTTTACCGTGGGTACCAGCGATCGCGATACCCTTACGCTCATTCATCAGCGCCGCCAGGATGTCGGAGCGATGAAAGATGGGGCAGCCTTGGGCGATCGCCTCCTTATATTCAGGATTGCTTTTGCCAATGGCGGTAGAGCACACCACCTGCGGTAGCTGCGCGGTCGCGCGCTGCGTAGCGAAAAAAGCGAGGTTCTCTGCCTGCTGCCGGTTGAAAATATGAGCGCCCTTCGTTTCCAGGCGCTCAGTAATATGGCTCAGGCGCAAATCAGAACCCGATACGGGTAAGCCACGACTTGCTAACACATGTGCCAAAGCCGACATTCCAATTCCGCCGATTCCAATAAAGTGGAATGGTCTACCGCTGAAATCCACTGAATTCAGCATGTTTAACTTCCTCACCAGCCGTGGCACATCACTATAATCAGGCGTATCATAGCAGGAATCTTTCCTCTCTACCCTACTGCCGCTTCCCCCCGATAACGATAGTGTCAGCCGACAACCCTGCCGAGCTATCGATTCGGACACCTTCAATAAAAATGTATTGCAGGCAACATTAGGATCATGGGTGATCGCCCTAGTGTTGCTCGCTAACTCCGCAGCAGAGAAATCGCAGAAAAGTAAATTTAGATGAATGGTAGGTTCGTTTATTTGATCCCCAAAGAATAATTGATAGGTATAAAAACCTACGAAAAGCCAAATTGAGGTGGCAACGATGCGATATGATTAAGTTGCTTATCAAGTCTTAACTTGACTACATTATTTCTTTTCCTAAAGACACGAGGTTAGCGCGCAGTGGTTAGAGTAGCGATTAATGGTTTTGGGCGAATTGGCCGTAACTTTTTACGGTGTTTGTTGACACGCGAGAATAGCAACCTTGAGCTAGTTGCGGTCAACAACACTTCTGATCCCAGAATTAATACTCATTTGTTGAAATACGATTCTTTGCTGGGCCGTTTGGATGCGGACATCTCCTATGATGCCAACACCATGACGGTCAACGGCAACGTCATAAAATGCTACTCGGATAGAAATCCTAGCAATTTACCCTGGAAAGATTGGGGCATTGACCTGGTGATTGAATCTACAGGCGTTTTCAACAGTGAAGAGGGGGCTTCTCGTCACATTGAAGCGGGTGCCAAGAAGGTTTTGATTACCGCACCTGGTAAGGGTGGCCATGTTGGCACCTACGTCATGGGCGTAAACGACCAAGACTATGAACACGATAAGCAAAACGTGGTCAGTAACGCCAGCTGTACTACCAACTGCTTGGCGCCTGTGGTTAAGGTCATTAACGATAACTTTGGCATTGTCAAAGGCACAATGACCACTACCCACAGCTACACGGGTGACCAACGAATCTTGGACGCTAGCCACCGTGACCTGCGTCGCGCTAGAGCCGCTGCGGTCAACATCGTTCCAACCACAACTGGCGCGGCCAAGGCCGTTGCTTTGGTGATCCCTGAGATGGCGGGCAAGCTAAACGGTATTGCGCTGCGTGTACCTACGCCTAACGTTTCCATTGTTGACCTGGTTGCTCAAGTCAGCAAGAAGACCATCACTGAGGAACTAAACGATGTTCTAAAGAATGCGTCTGAAACTAGCATGAAGGGCATTTTGGGTTACACCGATGAGCCTTTGGTTTCCGTCGACTTCCGTAAGACAAACGTTTCGGCAACGATTGACTCTCAGCTGTCGCTGGTGATGGATGGCGACATGGTAAAAGTCATCGCCTGGTATGACAACGAATGGGGCTATTCTCAGCGTGTTGTTGACCTGGCCGAGCTAGTCGCTAGCAAGTGGCAGGGCTAGTAGTCCCTCCCTATAACCACTTTGGCCCTTTCATACGGGATCCAGGTGGCACGTACTCAACATAAAAGGAGGAAAGGACACGGATGCCCTTTCCTCCTTTTTTTTTACAATTGACATCTGTAAATTCATCTAGACTCAAGATGTACGAAGTGTGCTGCTACCACGCCAAATATTCTTTGGAGGTTATATGTCTAAGCCTTTAGTGATCTGTTTTGGGATATTTTTGTTTGTCTTACTCTTAGAAGCCTTTGATAGTCCGCGAAAAAAAGATGCCTTTGCAGCTCGGTTTGAATCACCACCTGTGAGAGCTCGAATATATGGCAAGGTTTCTGAAATGTCTATGGAAAAAGGCAACCCGGTCTATAGCTATATTGTGATTGCAGGTAAACAGAAAAAAGATAAGCGCTTTGGACGCGGAGAAGAATTTGAGGTGAATCGAATTGACTACGCTCAAATGCAGGAAAACACAGACGTTGATTTGTTCTTTGATGGCGATGGAAAGTACGCGGCTTTTCGGTTAGCTAAATCAAACATTCCTGTCAAGAAATAACGTCCTATTAGGCTGGTTCTATCTCGCTAGACTTATACTGAGTAAACAGCGCCCATGCCGACGCATTGAGCACATTCAACCGTTTTCACTCTGTGCCTAACTTCTTCTCTGACGAGAAACGCCTATTTAATTCAGTACCTCCCAGCGAAGATGCAATTCCTGTCATCTTCGCTTTTCCGAATGAATATACCGTCGGTATCACCAGTTTGGGTTTCCAGATTGTCTGGGCAATGCTGTCGCAGCGTAGTGACATTGACGTTAGCCGACTGTTTACAGATTGCTATGAGCCGCTGCCACAGCAGCCGGAACTTCTAGGGTTCTCTCTATCTTGGGAATTGGACTATGTGAATGTGTTGAATTTGCTGGAGCAGCAGCAGATTCCTTTGCGAGCGAGCGATCGCACCAACGCTCACCCGCTCGTCTTCGGTGGAGGCCCAGTTCTTACCGCTAATCCAGAACCCTTCAGCGCTTTTTTCGATGTCATCTTGTTAGGCGATGGCGAGACGCTATTGCACGATTTTTTGGATACTTATGCTCGAGTTAGAGATGTCAGTAGGCCGCAGCAGCTAAAGGCGTTAGCTCAGGTTCCAGGGGTTTATATTCCCACGCTGTATGAAGTCGCTTATCTAGCAGACGATGGTCCTATCAAGTCGATTTTGCCAGTAGATCCTGACATTCCGCCTACGGTCAAAAAGCAAACCTATCGTGGCAATGTGCTTTCGGCCTCGACGGTGGTGACCGAAAAAGCCGCCTGGGAAAATATTTTTATGGTGGAGGTGGTGCGTAGCTGCCCCGAAATGTGCCGCTTTTGCCTGGCGAGCTATCTGACGCTGCCATTTAGAGCGGCCAGTATCGAAAAATCATTAATTCCGGCCATTGAAAAAGGCCTCAGCGTAACTCGGCGACTGGGACTGCTGGGCGCATCAATTACGCAACACCCAGAGTTTGAAGATTTGCTGGACTACATCAATCGGCCAGAATATGACGATGTACGAGTCAGTATGTCGTCTGTGCGTACGAATACCGTGAACGCCAAGCTGGCTGAGACGCTGGTAAATCACGATTCCAAGTCGATTACAATTGCGATCGAAAGTGGCTCACAGCGCGTGCGCGACATCGTCAATAAAAAGTTAGATACCGATGAGATTACCGCTGCCGCCCAGCAGGCTAAATCAGGTGGCTTGAAAGCGCTAAAACTATATGGGATGGCAGGTGTGCCTGGTGAAACACAGGAAGATTTGGAACAAACTGCCGACCTAATGATTACTTTGAAAAAGCAGGTGCCGGGTCTGCGATTTACGCTGGGGTGCAGTACGTTTGTGCCGAAAGGCCATACGCCTTTTCAGTGGTATGGCGTTAATAAACAGGCGGAAAAGCGACTGAAGTTTTTACAGAAAAAGCTACGACCCTGTGGGATAGATTTTCGCCCAGAGAGCTATAGCTGGTCAGTAATACAGGCGTTGATTTCAAGAGGCGATCGCCGCCTTGCTCCCCTGCTAGAACTGACTCGCAACTATGGTGATACCATCGGCAGCTATAAGCGAGCCTTTAAGGATTTGAAGGGAACCCTGCCACCTCTAGATTTTTATGTGCATGAGACGTGGAATGCCAATCAAACCTTGCCCTGGGAGCATTTAGAAGGTCCGTTACCTAAGGCAACTTTGCGCAAGCATCTAGATGATGCAAAGCGCTGTATGGATAATTGAGTAC
Source organism: Cyanobacteria bacterium J06581_3 (assembly GCA_038531675.1). GTDB lineage: Bacteria > Cyanobacteriota > Cyanobacteriia > Phormidesmidales > Phormidesmidaceae > Phormidesmis. The sequence continues at coordinate 87,655 of JBCBBK010000012.1, read as the reverse complement.
GGATGATTGAGTTTCGGTCGGTGACTAACCCTCTTGCGCCTGTGTAGCGTGTGCCTGTGTGATTTGAAAGGGCTGAGCAGACGGTAGGGTGGGCTGTAGTTTAGCGGCTCTTAGCTTGCTTCTAATAATGCAGGGCAGTGTAAGTGGCCAAATAGCAGACGCAACAATGATAAAACACCAGGCTGCGGTGTCTTGCTTAGACGCTAGATGGTCTTTGAGAAACGCCTGTAGAACAACCGAGAATGTCAGGCCCGAAAACATTAGATAGGTGATAAGCATCAGCTTGTCTTTTTACTTACGTAGATTTTTCATGTAGATAGACTTTCGTGTGTGCCTTGAGGTACGCGTGCCTTTAGGTAGTCTTTATGGAGAAGAAAGAGAAGAGACACGTCCTTGACCGAAGCGAGTATGGCTACATTGCGATTGTACCCATGCCGCAGGCGATAACACGTCGGCAGTAACGCGCATGTGCAGCAAGTGTATCTACAAGCACATCACTTGTGGTTTCGGTTATTTTAAGATTGGGTGTTGTTTGGTCTGGGCGCTTTTCAAAAGCTAAGTAATTACCGATAGTTTTTCGATGGTTTGTATCAGGCGCTCAGCAGCCTGACACGCAGATAATCCGGTAACGTCGACTTCTGGAACCCTATGTTCGCGCTGCTCTAGTCCGTAGCGGTAGGTGCGGTCGTAGTAGTCGAGGGTGATGGTAACCGCTGTTGCCAGATCGCCAGATTTGATAGCTGCGATCGCATCTTGGGTTCTCTGTCCCCCCAGGCGCTTACGAATTCGCTCTGTAGCTGCCACGAGTTCTTCGGTATCTGCCTGACCGTAAATATCTACAAGTAGGGCGACTCGTTCGCTAACGGGCCGGGTGATTTCTAGCGCAAAGGCGGCTTCCATTTGAGCGAACAGTTCGGGCGGCACACAGCAGGCACCGACTCTACGGCTCTCAGCTTCTATCCAAATTGGTGCTTGTGCGTCAAAGCTCAGCCAGTCAGCGGCAAGGATATTTTCAAACTGTTCGGTGGTGGGCTGCGGGGGTAAGCATAACGCGCCGTAGCTGCTGCCCCGGTGATTGGCGTGACCTTCCAGATCTAAAACCTGTGCACCTTGCTGGGCGAGTGCATGCAAAATGTCGGTTTTGGCAGTGCCAGTCATACCGCCTAATAGCACGATATTTTTGGGCGTGCTGAGTACGGTGCGGACCCACTGACGATAGGCCTTGTAGCCACCCTGCAGCGTCAGGGTTTCGAAGCCTGCCAGGTCCAGTGCCCAGGCGATCGCCCCGCTACGCATGCCCCCTCGCCAGCAATGAACGCGAACCCTACGTTCTGGCGCTAACGACTGCGCCTTGCGAATAAAGTCTCCTAGTTTTGGTCCTACGATGTCGAAGCCTAGTTCTACAGCCTGCTCACGACTCTTTTTCTTATAGCAAGTGCCAACTCTGGCACGTTCTTCGTTATTAAAGAGTGGAAAGCTGAGTGCACCGGGAATATGCCCCTGCTGAAATTCTCCAGGGCTGCGGACGTCTAGAATAGGCATGTCGGAGGAGAGAAAATCCTCAACGGCGAGCGTTTGGGCTGTGGGCACGGGTGGGTGAATTAAGGAATACTGAGAGATTTAATCGCAACTTAAGCTGGCGGCTGTTCCCACAATTGTAATGGGTTTGGAGACACTAGCCGGACGCTGGGCCGAGTCAGCAACGGTGCCAATACAGGCGCTGACTTTGTAGCCCAAATGGTGTAAATCCATCAGACACGCTTCTACCTGGTTAGTAGGGATACTGGCGAGTAGGCCCCCGGCGGTCTGCGGATCGAACAGGATTTGAAAGGCGGCTTCGTGGGTGGGCGTGCGGGCAAGCTGGATAGATGAGATCGCGTTGGAGAGATTACGATTGTGCAAAGAGCTGGTGATATTGCGCTCAAGCGTATGATCCACGCCGGGAAGATGAGCGATTTTGCTCAGGTCCAAAGCAACGTCAACGTTGGAGGCTTCGATCATTTCTAGCAGGTGACCAGCTAGGCCAAAGCCGGTGATATCTGTACAGGCAGTGGCGTTGTACTGCTTGAAGCATTCGGCAGCGTTGCGGTTGGACTGTAGCATGCTGGCGATCGCGGTTTCTATCCACCGCCCCTTGGCCTGTCGTTGCTGGTCAGCGGCAAACAGAGCACCAGTACCCAGCGCCTTGGTGAGTATTAGCGACTGACCAGGCTGCATGCCGCCTTTGCGCCAGGTCTGGTCGGGGTCAATCCAGCCGTTGCAGGCAAAGCCCAGGGAAAGCTCTGGGCCTTCGGTGGTGTGGCCACCTACCAAAAACGTTTTGGCATCGGATAGGGCGACGGTGGCGCCGGACATCAGCTGATAGAGGGTTTCTTCTTGGGCGGTGTCGGTGCCGTAGGGCACGGTAACAATGGCAAGTACGTTGTGGCTTGTTGCACCCATGGCAAACAGATCGCCCAGGCAGTGGTTGACGCAGATTTGACCGAAAATGAACGGGTCTTTGACAATGGCACGGAAGTGATCGACGGTATGCACAGACAGCTTGCCTTTGGGAATTTGCACGATGGCGGCGTCGTCTGGGGCGTCGAGTCCGGCGTAAATATTGTGGCGGTGGGGCCAGTCGGCATTCCCGGGCGAATCGGCCTTCACCCGAGCCAACGCGCGAGTGAGTACTCTGCTGCTCACCTTGGAGCCACAGCCTGCGCAGTGCATGGTGGGCAGCGGTGGCCCCATCGAGTTAGACAGGCGCGAGGACTTTGGTAAGGCAGCTTGCTTAAGTCCGTACTGCTCAAGTCCGCGAACAACCCGATTCGCTCTGTTCTCAGTGCTGTCCATGGCTGGGAAGTCGGAAAACAGGCCCATGAACTTGCGATCAATACGATCTTTCCACTGGCGACACCACCGGGAATGAATCGAGAAGGGCCCCCAGGAGGCGATGGCGGTTTTAGGGTCGGTATCGATGATATTGAGATAACGCGTTTGGGGATGGAAGGCTTTGAGCGATCGCCCGGTGACATAGCGCTTCAAGTTTTTGTAGAGCGGTGGGCCCTGACGTACGGCAAATACCCCTGCTTTGGGGCGAGGATGGTTGACCATAGTGGCGACATCACCAGCGGCGAATACGTTGGCATGACTGCGGGTTTGCAGGGTGTCTTTGATGGCAATGAAGCCGTCTGCGGTGAGTGATAGGCCGCTATTGGTTAGCCAGGGAGGGGCGGCGGCGTTGGTAACCCAAAAAGTGCGATCGCACTTCACGACCAGCCCACTGTGTGTTCGCAGGCCGTCTGCTGTGACGTGCGCAACCGTTTGCTCGGTATGCACGCGAATGTTGCGCTTCTGGCACATCTGCTCCACAAGCCTTTGGGTCCGCTGGTTCCTTCCTTTGGCCAAATGAGCGCCCCGCTGGAAAATATGAACGGCCACTTGCGTCTCTGGCGTGACACTATACCGGCCCACCAGTGCGATCAGCCGCGTTTGCATCGCAAAGGCCATTTCGACACCGCCAACGCCGCCACCGACGATACTGATAGTCGCGGCGGCCTGCGGATTTTGTTCGAGTGAGCGCTCTAGCTGCTGTAGGTAGTTGTGCCAGGCTTGCAGTAACGCAGGGACTGGCTTGGCAGGAATGGCATGTTGAGCGGCGCCAGGAACCTGAGCTTTGGTCGGTGTGCTGCCAATATCAATAGAAAGCACGTCGTAGGCGATAGGCGGATGATCTCGGCATATGACTTTGCGCCGCTGGGGGTCAAGGCCAACCATCTGATCCATAATCAGCCGACAGTTGGCAAAGCGGGTAAGCGGGCGCAGGTCAATATGGGCGGTATCAAAGTCGTACAGGCCAGAAATGTGGCACGGTAGCATTCCCGAGTAGGGGGTATCGGCCAAATTCGTAATGAGCGTAAGGCTAACCGATTCGGGCCAGGGGTGCATGGCTATCTTGCGCAGCACTAGCGCGTGGCTATGGCCACCGCCAACTAAAACAAGCTCTTTACGAATAGGCGCAATCGGCATCATAGATTCGCTCTTGTCAAATCACCGAGACTAGAATCAGCAAAAAGGACATCGAAAAACTATTCCTGTATGCAGATCAGGCTTTCCTAACTTTAGCGAGAAAAGCATCGTATCAGTTGAGAACACGCTGAGTTTATCTCTAAGGGCACAGGTATGTCGTGATCGTATCCAATGGATACCCTGATGGTCTTTAGGACGTTCTCTCACGAGCTTGAGACAATATTGACACTGCGTTCTAAGGCCTTTTCTAAGACGTGGCGATCGCCCATTGCAGCCCACACGTTTACGCCCTGCTTTTGTGACCCTTCCACAACTATCTCAATCTCTTTTTCTGAAAGTTTGCAGCTAAGAGATTCAATCTGTTGATCTTTTGTCTTATCTAAATTGACGGCAATCCGTAGGATGCCTGCTAATACCCAAACAATAGTCTGTTGTTCTTTCGATAGCCTATCAAACTGTTTATGTTTGGATTTGGGGTGAGCCTTTCGATGGTAGCGAATCACGTGGCCAATCAGCAGCATTTCGTTGTCGGTAAACCCCCGTGGGTCGGCTCTTTTGAGGATATAGCGCGAGCTTTTGTGATAGCTCTGCAAAGACAGGTACTGACCGATATCGTGTAGCAGCGCTGCGTATTCTAAAATCTCTCGTTCCGAATCACTCAGCTGATGCAGTGGCTCGGTTTGGTCGAACAGCTGTAGGGCGAGTTTGGCAATATGGCAATTACTCTCCCAGTCTGCGCCATACTTTTGCACAAGCTGGGCAGCTTTGCGATGACGCAAATCGTCTTGTACTGGGAAGGCAGCAATCTTTTCTCCATGGCGCTCTATGTAGTCTAAAATCAGGCCTTCGCGGAGGGAAGCGTCACACAGGGTAAGTTCGGTTACCTCTGCCATTTTGAGAAGCTGTGTGAGCACAATGCCACCCAGGTGAATGGCATCGCTGCGCTTGGCGTTGATCCCATCTATTTTGTCGCGCTTGCTCGCCTTAAGCGCTACGAGCTGTTCGGTAATGTCTTCGAGATGTTTGAGCGGGACGACTTCGGCATTGACTGACTGCAGGTTGCTATCATGGTGGGCCAGGTAGGCGGCTTCGCCCAGGGTCCTAATAGAGCCAGAGGTGCCGATAACTCGAGTAAAGTTCTGTTGTTTGGCGGTAGCGATCGCGCCCTTGGCCAAAAACTCAATATGAGCGGTCAGTATGCCTCTGGCCTCTTTACCAATGGGTCCATCGTCTTCGACCATATCCAGCAGTCGGAGGACGCCTAGCTTCATGCTGGTGCCAAAAAGAACATCCTCGCGATTGCCTACAACAGCTTCGGTGCTACCCCCGCCAATGTCGATAACGAGAGCGTTTTCGTCTTTTTTGAGCGCGATCGCATTTCTCACCGCCAAAAAAATCAGCCGCGCCTCCTCTTTACCCGAGATAATGCGCGGCCTGATTTTGGTCCGTTGATAGACCTCTTTTAAGAAGGCTTCTCCATTTTGGGCTTCGCGGGTAGCGCTAGTTGCAGCGGTGATAATGTCGTCGACCCCCAGGCGATCGGCTAGCTGTACATAGCGTTCTATGGTTTCTATGCCCGTTTTGTAGGCGCGATCGCTCAGGCGATTGGTCTTAAAAACGCCCCGCCCCAGCTTGGCCATTTCCTTGACCCGTTCGATCACCTCAAAATTGCGGCGCTGCAGCACATTGACCACAATCATATGGATGGAATTGGTGCCGATATCAATGGCTGCAAGTTTCATCGCTGCTTAGTTAACCCCCAAACGTTCAATAGAGCGTAGATCTAAAACCATAGGATATCTGTGCATAGCGATATAAAAGCTGTATCGATACGTCATCTTTCGTATTTTCAAGCGCTGATGTTAGTCACGTGAGCGGCGATTAGGCACTGTCGAAGTGATAGAAGGACGACTCTGGTGGCTGATATCGTTGGCTATCATCTTCTTTGGAAACTATTTCACCTTTAGCGGGAGCGCAGTTGGGATGTTCATGGCGCTTATTGGTATCGGGATTGTTGTTGCATTTTTCTTATGCAAGCAAAAGTGGATGGTGATTCATTCTGGAAACAGCAGTGCGATTCTGTTTTATAAAAACAGCACTGCCGCCAGAGAGTTCAGCAGCAACTTGATGATGATTGCCCGTAAGCTGAATGCTCCGCCTGCCCCGGCGGCTCAACCTAAATCGCGAAACGACCAAAGAAGTCGTCAACAGTCTTCGCGAAATGGTAGCCAACAGAACTCGCAAAGACGGAACGCTCAGCGTTCTAAAGATGGGCGAACAGGGACCTTTGGTTAACGCTCACACAAGCATCTTCAGCTTGTTGTCTTTTAAGAACACTCGCCCAAATAATATATCAGCTTCAGCGAGTATCAGAATCTCTCATACATCTTCCGGATTGATGCCTAGCGATCTCAGCCTTTCCGCCAATTTCTCAGCTCTTTCACCATCAGTAGGCACCCACTGCCCATCCCTGGTTTTCCAGCGCAGCCACTGCCCTCGCACATCTTTGTACTCTCCTTGCCACACGCCCAACCCCAAAGCTAGCTCTTCAAACCAGTAGTCGCGATCGCTCAGAATTTGCTCTTCATAGCGAGTGCCCACAAGCTGAAACAGTCGAAAATTGTTGCCATATCGATCAAAAACAGCGTAGTAAGGAACGCGCAGAATCTGCTCATACACCTGCCATTTTGTCGGCGGCTGATTCACTTCTCGTAGCGTTTGCCCCAAATCTTCCGCCTCAGTGCCCGGTGAAAGCAGTTCTACCACCAAAAAAGGACTCACCAGCTCCTGCCATATAACGTAGCTTCGCCGTAAGTCAGCTTGCTCATTAGCACGCTCTACGCCCAACACCACAAACCAGTCCGGACGCTTATGCCAGCTCGTATTGCGACCGTCGTAGTAAAGGTTTAAGTCAGCGCCTACAAACACCTGACTAGACGGATAGGTCTTCGGCTTGCAAGTTTCTCGCAGTAACTGTGGCTGAAAAAGATGAAATTCGTCCGGCAATCCAGGCTCCTCTGGATCTTCGCTGGGAAGATCATACATGGTTGGCAGCGTTTCCTTTGGGGATAGCGGTGGCTCGGGTGAGTACATAACGGCAGGCTCAAACTGCCTTAAGGTTAGCATTCGTTAATGTAAAACTCAGCGGATTCTGATGCCTATGCAAGCAGCATAGTTTGATAAAATCAAACGCTGACCCCAATTCATCCCCCTTCGGGCAGAGAAGTCTGAAGACACCGCAGTTAAGGAGACGGTTCCCAATGGCCAAAATGTATTACGACAGCGATGCCAACCTAGATTTGCTTAATAGCAAAACGGTGGCCATCATCGGCTACGGCTCGCAAGGCCACGCCCACGCCCTCAACCTCAAAGACAGCGGCGTCAACGTCATTGTCGGCCTGTACGAAGGTAGCCGCTCCAAGCCAAAGGCCGAAGCTGAAGGCCTCACCGTAAAATCCGTCGCCGACGCGGCCAAAGCAGCCGACTTCATCATGATTCTGCTGCCCGACGAAATTCAGCGCAGCGTTTACAAAGAAAGCATCGAACCAGGATTAGAAGAGGGCAACGTTCTTGCCTTCGCCCACGGATTTAACATCAACTTCGCACAAATCATTCCGCCAAAGGATGTGGATGTCGTCATGGCCGCACCCAAGGGTCCTGGTCACCTCGTGCGCCGTACCTATGAGCAAGGTCAAGGTGTCCCTGCGCTGTTCGCGGTGTATCAAGATGCCTCTGGCCAGGCCCGCGACATTGCGATGGCCTACACCAAGGGCATTGGCGGCACTCGCGCAGGTGTTTTGGAAACCACCTTCCGCGAAGAAACTGAGACAGACCTTTTCGGTGAGCAGGCGGTCCTTTGCGGCGGCCTCAGCGAGCTGATCAAAGCCGGGTTTGAAACGCTAGTAGAAGCGGGCTATCAGCCGGAACTCGCCTACTTTGAGTGTTTGCATGAGGTGAAGCTGATTGTGGACTTGGTTGTAGAAGGTGGCCTGGCTAAGATGCGCGACAGCATTTCTAATACTGCTGAGTACGGCGACTATACTCGGGGACCTCGCGTGATTACTGCGGATACTAAGGCCGCGATGAAGCAGATTCTGAAGGAAATTCAGACCGGTCAGTTCGCGCGTGAGTTTGTGCTAGAGGCGCAGTCTGGCAATGCGGGCTTTAATGCAACTCGTCGGATTGAATCGGAGCATCCGATTGAGGAAGTCGGTAAGGACCTGCGGGCGATGTTTAGCTGGCTGAAGAAGGTCTAGCATTCTGCCTGCTTTTATGTAAAAAAGAAGCCCGTCAGTATTTACTTATGCTGACGGGCTTCTTTTTATACTTGCAGCCACAACCCTTGCCAAATCCTGTAAATGATAGCGATCGCATCCCCATCTCTGTATTGCGCACTACGATTGCAAAATATTATCTTATGACTTTATATAGCTTGAGGGCCAAGTCCCAAATCAGGCTATACCCTTGTATGAACAGAAAAATTTAGCGGGAAAATAATCGAGCTGTCTCTCTCAACGACCTAAATCAACTCTCTATTTACGAGGGAACTGCGTCACAAACGCCTCCACTCGTAAGCGCTGTATAAAGGGTGTCCTACGGCCCCTTCCTCAGACTTTGTACTTCTCCTGTGACTTATGCAATCTAAAGAAATCAACCAGCTGCCTACACATCCCACCGTTCGTGTGGAAGACGACCGTACAGGGCTAACGCCTGAAACGCTAAAGCGGGCTTTTCTGGATAATTTATTCTATGTACAGGGTAAATCGCCAGAGATTGCTTCGTTGCAGGACTATTACATGGCGCTGGCCTATACGGTGCGCGATCGCATGCTGCACCACTGGCTTAGCACCGCCAGCGCCTACCGCGAACAGCAGGCCCGCACAGCGGTCTATCTGTCTGCCGAATTCCTAATGGGGCCTTACCTGGGTAACAATCTCATCAACCTGGGCCTGTACAACGCTATCGAAGAAGCCATGGCCGACCTGGGCCTGAGCCTGTCAGAAATCATGGCCCAAGAGCAGGAGCCTGGCCTGGGCAACGGTGGCCTGGGTCGCCTGGCAGCCTGCTATCTGGATTCGATGGCAACGCTCGAAATCCCGTCCATGGGCTACGGCATTCGCTACGAGTTCGGCATCTTCAAGCAGGCGCTAAAAGACGGCTGGCAGGTGGAAGAAACCGATAAGTGGCTAGCCAACGGCAACCCCTGGGAAATTGCTCGCCCCGAGTGGTCGGCTGAAGTGAAGCTAGGTGGCCACACCAAGGCTTATTCTGACGTACAGGGCAATTACCGGGTGGAGTGGGTCAGCGATCGCGTTGTCAAAGGCGTCCCCTACGACACCCCCATCCTTGGCTACAAGGTCAACACTGCCAACACCCTACGTCTGTGGAAAGCCGAATCCCCAGATGCTTTCGACTTCGAGGCCTTCAACCAGGGCGACTACTCCGGTGCGGTTAACTCCAAAATCGTGTCCGAGAACATCTCCAAAGTGCTCTACCCCAACGACGAGCACCTCGAAGGTAAGCAATTGCGCCTGGAGCAGCAGTACTTCTTCGTATCTTGCTCCCTGCAAGACATGATCCGCATCATGAAGCGCGACGGCATTCCCCTAGAGAAATTCCCTGAGAAGTTCACGCTGCAATTGAACGATACGCACCCTGCGATTGCCGTTGCCGAACTCATGCGTCTGCTAATAGACATTCACGAATTTGCTTGGGACGACGCCTGGGAGATCACCCAAAAGTCACTGGCCTACACTAACCACACTCTTCTCCCAGAAGCATTGGAACGCTGGCCGATCGATCTCTTCGGTTCCTTACTGCCCCGCCATCTGGAGATCATCTTCGAGATTAACCGTCTATTCCTAGAAGATGTCCGCATCAAGTTTGGTCAAGACAACGACCGTCTGTCACGAATGTCGCTGATTGACGAAACCGGTGGTCGCTACGTACGAATGGCAAACCTGGCCTGCGTCGGTAGCCACGCCATCAACGGCGTAGCCGCCCTACACACAGAGCTGCTCAAAGAAACCGTTCTCAACGACTTCTATCAGCTCTTCCCTGAGAAGTTCATCAACAAAACCAACGGCGTCACGCCTCGCCGCTGGATGGTGCTTAGCAATCCTAAGCTAACTAGGCTTATCAACCAGCGCATCGGCACCGAATGGCCCACCGACCTGTACCAGCTGAAAAAGCTAGAAGCCTTTGCAGACGATCCTGGCTTCCGCACCGAATGGCGACAAATCAAACAGGCAAACAAAGAAGCCTTGGCCGTTCGGATCGAGAGAGCGACTGGCGTAAAAGTCAGCGCAACCTCTATGTTCGACGTGCAAATCAAGCGAATCCACGAGTACAAGCGCCAGCAGCTCAACGCACTGCACATCATCTCGCTGTACAACCAAATCAAGAACAACCCTGGCATGAGCATCACGCCACGCACCTTTATCTTTGCGGGTAAGGCAGCGCCTGGCTACTTCATGGCCAAGCGGATCATCAAGCTAATCACTTCTGTGGGGCGTGTGGTCAACCGTGACCCTGACGTACGCGACCAGCTGAAGGTGGTGTTCTATCCCAACTACAACGTCACCAACGCTCAGCCCATCTATCCCGCGTCCGACCTCTCCGAGCAGATTTCAACAGCTGGGTTTGAGGCTTCGGGTACTGGCAACATGAAGTTTGCGATGAATGGTGCGCTGACGATTGGAACCCTTGACGGTGCCAACGTAGAAATTCGCGAAGAAGTCGGCGACGACAATTTCTTCTTGTTTGGCCTGAAGGCAGACGAAGTCGCCAAGCTAAAAGCAGATGGATACACGCCTCGTAAGTACTATGAGGAGAATGAAGACTTGCGTACGGTTATCGATCTAATCGGATCTGGCGTGTTCTCTAGTGGTGACACCAAAATGTTCGAGCCGTTGATCGATAATCTGTTGAATCAGGATCGCTTTATGGTGCTTGCAGACTATCAGGCCTATGTTGATTGCCAAAAGCAAGTTAGTGAAGCCTACAAGGATCAAGATAACTGGGTTCGCATGTCTATTTTGAATGCGGCGCGGATGGGTAAGTTCTCGAGCGATCGCTCTATCCAAGAGTATTGCGACCAAATTTGGAACATCGCCCCTGTTTCCGTAGAGCTACAGGAGTACGCCAAAACCCTGACCGTGATGACAGATAACGGCACCCGCCTAACCTAGAGACCGGTTGTAAACAAAACGCAAGGCCTTCAGGTTCATCACCTGAAGGCCTTTTACATTGAAAGTAAACATGAATCCCCAAGACTTCAAGCCACTCATCGTCGAAGCCTACGACCGCATTTCTCCGAATATCCGCAAAACGCCAACCATCACGCTAAAGCAGGGTGCATTTGGTATCAGCAACCTGCTTACGCTCAAGCTGGAGCTGATGCAACACGCAGGGTCGTTCAAGACAAGAGGCGCTTTCAACAGAATTTTACTCAACGAATCTTCGCAGGCTGGTGTCATCGCCGCGTCAGGTGGTAACCACGGTGCGGCGGTTGCATACGCCGCTCAAAAGCTAGGCTTGAACGCAGAAATCTTTGTGCCCACAATCTCTTCAGCAGCAAAGGTAGATCGCATCAAAGGCTACGGAGCCAACGTGATAATAGAAGGATGCGATTACTTCGAGGCGCTTGCAAAAAGCAACACACGCGCCGAACAAACGGGCAGTCTGATCGTTCACGCTTTCAACCAGTGGGAAGTGATTGCCGGACAAGGCACCGTAGGGCTAGAGTTTGAGACGCAAGCACCTGAGCTAGATACGGTGCTGGTATCTGTAGGCGGCGGTGGCCTGATCGCCGGAATCGCGGCCTGGTACCAGGGCCGCTGCAAAGTAGTAAGCATAGAGCCTGAGCGGGCACCGACACTGCACGATTCATTAGCCGCAGGGAAACGTACAACCGTAGAAGTCGGGGGAATTGCCGCCGATGCGCTAGGCTCTCGTGAGGTGGGTGAGCTGATGTTCCCAGTCGCGCAACAGTACGTAGACCGGACAGTACTGGTAGACGAAGACTCTATTGTCCAGGCACAGAAACTGTTGTGGGATGAGCTGAGAGTTATCGCAGAACCCGCAGGCGTGGTGCCCATCGCAGCGCTCATTTCAGGACGCTATCAGCCTGCACCAAAAGAGAAAGTAGGTGTGCTCATTTGCGGCGGCAACGTAAATTTGTCTTCGATTTAAAGTATCAACTACGAGGCTTTAGCAGTTAAAACAGCTTTAGCCGTCAGCACTAGGGTAGGAAACGTAGGACTAATAACTTGCTGAGCACCCATAAAGATACCCACTTCCTCGTAGGCACCTTCTTTCATTTCTAGAACGGTCACTTGTTTTAAGGCTGGATCAACAATCCAGTATTCTCCAATGCCGATATCTTCGTACTGTCCGCGTTTGGCAATATAGTCACGGTCGCGCTGAATATTGCCAGGACTCACCACTTCTACAACCAACAACGGCGGTGGCATATGCAGGTGTATGGTATTTCTTGTGCGCAGTAGAGCATCGTGCTCTTCTCGAAGAATCGTTAAATCTGGATAGCGATTTTTAGGCTCTCCATTAACCTCTACTTCTAGACCGTGATACTTTACTCGTTCTAGTCCTACGATTGCTAAGAATGCTGCATATAGTGAAGCGGCAATTTTGACGTTCTCGCCAGATTCCGGTGCCAAAGCAATCAGCTCTCCGTTAAATAGCTCATACAAGTTATCAGTCCCATCGTCATAGGCCAGGTAATCTTCAAAGCTCAGAAACTTCTGTTTTGTATAGACCATCGCGTACAAGCTCTAGACACTCTCTTCAGCATACCTCACCCTAATCCTGAGGCGGTTCACCGGTCACAGCAGACTCTAAGTATTTTCGCTCGGGCGGAACGTATGCACCATCTATCTTGACCCGAAAGTCGTAGTGGGCACCAGTGCCGATGCCGCTGTTGCCAGAATAGGCGATCGCATCTCCCGCTTTCGCCTCCCCTGCCTTACATCCCGTCCCCGACATGTGCAAAGACTGAAACACATACCCCAGGTAAGATTCAGCAGTTTGGTCCACCACATAGCCACCGCCACCAGTATCCTGCCAGCACTTCACCTGTACAGTGTCGCCCGCTTTGCCCACCGCGTATATCGGCGTACCAATCGGCATAGCCAAATCCACACCGTTATGCGGTGAGTTAGGTACGCCTGTTACTGGATGAAACGGACGTATTCCATACTCATCACTCACCCGGTATCCAGCGACAAAATCACCTGTTGCAGGTGAAGACCCCCTATCGGCAGCGCTACTTTGTTCAGTAAATAGCCCCCCGAACAAACCAGAAGTCATACTAAGGACGCGATCAGCAGCGTAAAGCGTGGAACCAACAATCACAACTGCGCAAACACCCGTAATCACCGTCTGCACCAAAGAACGTGGCTTTTCGTCACTTTCCTCTACGTCAACGGGAGAGGGGACAACGCCATGGTAATGAACGTGCTGTGGTGAGCCAGGGACAGACTGCGGCTGACTTGGCATCGCAGTTGCGGGCAAAATCGGTGGCGCTACAATCACCTCGGAAGGGCTCGATTCGATGGCGTCGTTGGTAATGATGGCGAGTTCGCCGCGTCCTAGCTTTTCGATCATGTCGGAAACGCTAGAGCATCCAGCCGCGATCGCAGCTGCCTTCGCACCATGCCACCCTGGCGCTGTGACCGTCACCCGGCAAGGCTGTCTGGGCTCTACAAGGTGTGCAACGGTTGCGGGCGTTGGTACAACGGGTTTAGTAGATTTGCCTGGCCCAGATGTATCGTTTGACTCTGACTTTGAACTAGCAATCATGTCGATGAGGTGAGGTCGATAGTGTGCAGAGCTGAAAGGACAGAGAATCCAAAGATAGTTGGTGCGGATAAAGACGGAAACATAATAGCTCAAACGGGTCGGCGATCGTCGACTGTCTTTACTCATCAGCCCAGTGCTGTATTTTGTAGTCGTCTAGCGTTATGCGAGCTTGCTAAAAGTCAGATGAAAAATCTTCAACAAGAAAAGTGGACCAGCCGCCTCAGCCAAATTGGAAAGCAGCTAGAAGAAGACGAGCGTCGGCACTGGGACTATCACTATGACGATGTAGGCATGGCACCCGGCACGCTGGTAATTGATGACGATGCCGAACCCACCGAGATCATGCTGATTGATTACGATCACAGCAAAGCAACAAGAAAACAGCTGCACTCACCTGAAGAAGCAGCGGCTCACCTACATACAGCCTCCATCTCCTGGATAGATCTGCAAGGGTTGGGTAACGAAGACGTGCTCAACCGATTGGGCCAAGTCTTTCGTCTGCATCCGCTCGTGCTAGAAGACGTCGTAAACGTACCCCAAAGACCCAAAGTAGAGTTCTACGAAGATCAGCTGCTGATTATTGCTCGTATGGTGATAGTCGATCCCGATGCAGGGGAGAGCGCCAGCCGATTCACCAGTGAGCAACTGAGCTTTGTACTCGGGCACAACTATTTGCTAACAGTACAAGAAGAACTACAGCACGACTGCCTGGACCCGGTACGCAACCGCATTCGCGCTGGCCACGGCCTGATTCGCAACGAGGGCGCAGACTATCTGGCCTACGCACTGCTAGATGCAGTAATAGATGCCTACTTCCCAGTGTTAGAAGACTATGGCGAATATATAGAGTCCCTAGAAGACGAAGTGATTTTCAATCCAACCCGGCAAACTGTGCAAAAGATATACAAAGTACGCCGAGAACTCATGAGCCTACGTCGTTCTATCTGGCCTCAGCGCAACGCGCTTAATCAAATCATTCGTGATGGCAACGCGCTCATCAAGCCCGAGGTTGTTGTGTATCTACAAGACTGCTACGACCATGTTGTACAAGTGCTCGATATTGTTGAAACCTACCGAGAACTCACCGCCAACCTGATGGACGTGTATCTCTCTTCTGTGAGCAATCGCATGAACGAGGTGATGAAAACACTCACCGTCATTTCGGCCATCTTTATTCCGCTGACGTTCATCGTCGGTGTATACGGTATGAATTTCAATCCAGCAGCATCCCCTTGGAATATGCCAGAGCTAAACGCTTACTGGGGCTATCCGTTTTGCTGGGGCGTCATGCTAACAGTTGCAGCCGGGCTCTCTTTCTATTTCTGGCGTAAAGGTTGGTTCGACAGCACAGCCGAACTTAACTCTTCTGGGCGGTAATAGCCAAACGGTAATGACCAGACGCTAGTGGTAAGATAGCCCCTGACACATCATCCCTTATAGAGCAGCCGGTTCGCATTGCAATGGATCTAAAAGCCCTGATTACCGATATTCCTGATTTTCCAAAGCCAGGCATTGTGTTTCGAGACATTACAACGCTGCTGCAAGACTCCGATGGACTTGCCCACACCGTTAGTGAGCTGAGCGATCGCACCCAAGCGCTGAATCCTGACTGCATCGCGGGCATCGAGTCGCGAGGGTTCATTTTTGGCATGCCAGTAGCCCAGCAGCTAGGCAAAGGATTCGTGCCGATTCGGAAGGCGGGTAAGCTACCAAGGGCCGTGCATAGTGTGTCCTACAGCCTGGAATACGGTGAAGACCAGCTAGATGTGCATCAGGATGCCTTCGCGCCGGGGGCTCGGGTTGTGATCATAGATGATCTGCTAGCGACGGGGGGAACCGGCGCGGCGGCGGCTTCGCTGGTGCAAAAAGCAGGGGCTACAGTCGCAGGGTTTGTAGTGGTTATTGAGTTAGAAGCACTCAAGGGACGAGAGAAGCTGCCGGGTCATGTGCCGGTCCAAGGCCTGATTACTTACTGACCCGAGCACCGATTGGTCTGATGCCTGTTGAACTGATACTAGGGAATCCTGCCAAATCCGCGCTAAACGTATTACTATACTGACTTCAAGGCCAGTTTCTGTTTTTGAGAACTGTTCAGAATAAAGGCCTACCAGACGCTAAAAGAATGCTATGACTTCATCTCCCCAAAAGCTTTCTTTACCCGCAAGAACCGGTATGTTCGTGCGAGACTTTGTTTTGAGTGAGACGGTACGCTACATCACGAAGCGGGTGCTGCAAGGGGTGCTGACGCTGTTTTTGACCAGTCTGCTGAGCTTCTGGATTGTGCAGCTAGCACCGGGCGATTTTTTAACGCCTTTTCAACAAAGTGAGATGTCTGCGGACACTATTGCTGGCCTAAGAGAACGTTACGGTTTAGATCGTCCCCTTTGGACGCAGTATTTTTTCTGGCTGAAGCAGGTACTGACAGAATTTGACTTTGGCATTAGCTTTGCCTACAACAGACCCGCTTTGGAACTGCTATGGGAGCGGGTGCCGAATACGATTTTGCTGTCGGCTGCTTCAATTTTTGTGACGTGGGCGATCGCGATTCCCCTGGGCATTATCGGCGCCGTCAATCAAAACCGCTTTATCGACCGTTTTATACGTCTGTTTAGCTACGGCGGTCAGGGGATTCCAACCATTATCACTGGTCTGCTGCTGCTATTTCTTGCTCAGAGGTTAACGCCATTATTTCCAGTTGGCGGTCGGACGAGTTTATACCATGACGATTTGACGTGGTTTGGACAGGTGCTAGATGTTGCCTGGCATTTGATTTTACCGACGCTGGCGCTGAGCATTACCAGCTTTGCAGGCTTGCAAAGGCTGATGCGCGGTCAGCTGCTAGATGTACTACGTCAGGACTATATTCAGACAGCCAGAGCAAAAGGACTGCCGGAAAATCGGGTGATTTATGTGCACGCGCTGCGTAATGCCATTAACCCGTTGATTACGATTTTGGGGTTTGAGTTCTCGAACCTTTTGAGCGGTTCTTTTATTATTGAAAATTACTTTAGCTGGCCAGGGCTTGGGCGACTGACGCTGGAGGCAGTACAGCAGAAGGATTTATTTTTAACGATGGCGAGTCTGGTCATTGGCGCGACGATGCTGATTGTAGGTAATTTGCTTGCTGATCTGGCACTAACGATGGTAGATCCCAGGATTAAGCTGTCCCGGCTAAATTAGAAGACAGTCGGACCGGATAGCGTGAGCTGGCAAATGGTGATTTGATGGGCAAACGATCTATGAATCAGGCGCGTTCTTTTGCCAGCTTGCTGATTGGGTTTGTGGTGTTTGGTGTGGTGCTATGGATTGCGCGAACGGTGCACACGGAGCTGGGTGATGAGGGCTTTGCACAGACGGTGCTGGTTGGCACGGCGGGCTGGGCAACGGGCTGGCTGGTGGGCTTTTTAATTTCACCCAGTACGAGTCAGGAAATTAAGAAGTTTTCGCAGGCGATGTCCACTATTACTGCATTCATAACCGGGTTTGCGCTGGCAAAGTTAGAGCCGTCGCTGACGCCGCTGTTTGCGGATGGTCGGCTGATTAACGAGCCGATATATGGGATTCGGCTGATGATTTTTATGATTTGTTTTGCGATCGCAGCTATCAACATGTACGTTTACCGCGAAGGCCGACGTTACTAAGCAGCTATGTTTAAGCTATCTTCGTTAAAATTACTTTCTATATTAGAAATAAAATAGAAAAAGAACCCGATATTTTTTGGATAAAAGCGTATGCAAGCTTCCGACCTGACTGTGAAAGAACAGGACATAACTGTGGAAGAACAGGACTCGGCAAAGGTCAGCAGTCTGACTGTGGGAGAACTGAAGCTACTTATAAAAGAAACGGTATCTGAAACACTGAAATCGCTATTAGTCGATACCGACCTTATTGATCCGGACTTTGGCAAGCAGATTCGACCTGAATTCGTTGCCAAGCTTCGTGAAGCCATGCAACAGAATAATTTTGACGAATGTAACTCGGCAAGTGCGGTTGCAGAAGAGCTAGGGTTCAACTGGAATGAGCTATAAAGTTCAATTTACTAATGTTGCTCGTGCTGATCTTAAGCACCTAACTTCCAAGGTTCGAGAGCGCATTTTGCGAAAAATACGTCGGCTAGTAGATAATTTTGAATCATTACCACACCTGGCTTTGAGTGGTGAATTTAGCAGTTTGTTTAAGCTGAGAGTTGGTGATTATCGAGTTTTGTATTCTGCTGATAAAGAAACGAAAACAGTCATCGTACGCAGAGTGGGTCATCGTCGCGATGTTTATCGTTAGATAGGTTGCTATGACTTTGTCGATTCGCATACTCCAAGACGAAGACGAGCACATGCTTTGGACAATGTTGATGTACGCAGCGCATGAATTGTCTGTAGCAGAGGTGAAGGCAAATCCGGATTTGGCTCGATATGTAGCTGGGTGGGGACGTGCCGGTGACCTCGGCGTCATCGCGGAGCAAAATTTCGTGCCGATTGGTTCTGCCTGGGTAAGGCTCTGGTCCAAGGATGACTACGGTTACGGCTTTGTGGCTGATGATGTGCCGGAGTTGGCGATCGCAGTTATTCCCGAAGCACGGGGTAAAGGCATAGGGACAGCGCTGCTGTCAGAGCTGTTGAAACTCGCTGAACCCAAATTCCCAGCTGTGAGCTTGAGCATTCGAGCAGATAATCCGGCGTTGAGACTTTACAAGAGAATGGGATTTGTCAACGTGACCGGTTCTGAGCTAACTAATCGCACTGGTGGCGTTTCCTTCACCATGCTTCGCACGTTAGCTGGCAATAACTAGCAATCTTAGCGATCCATTAGTCAAACAACTCGGATAGCAGAGGCGCTGGCGCGTCAGATGGCTTACGGTACTGTGAGAGTAATTTGCATCTAGAGGCCAGCTTGGTGACGATTAAAGATTTTGCTGATTTCGCGCTGGGAAGTATTGCAGCGCTGTTTCCAGTGATTGACCCGATTGGCGGTGTGCCTATTTTTTTGGTGCTCACGGCGGGGGTTCCTGAGTCTTTGCGACGCAACTACGCCCGCCGGATCGCACTGAATGTCATTTTTTTACTGGTGTTTTTTCTCCTTGTGGGTGGCGGCTTGCTTCGGTTCTTCGGAATTTCGCTGGAGGTGGTGCGAATTGCCGGGGGTATTGTGGTGTTTCATGCGGCTTGGCACACCATGAATGCAGAGTCCAAGATGGGCGAGTTGGAGAACCAGGATGCGACGCAAAAGGTAGCGCAGCATAAAGATATTTCGTTTATGCCAATGACGATTCCAATGTTGGCTGGGCCTGGTGCGATCGCGGTTGCATTGGGATTGGCGGCAGAGGCGAGTCGTGGCTATGAGGCAGTGGCAACAGCGTGGAATTTACTAGCAGTTGCTGTTGCGATCGCCCTTATTGGCTTAATCATTTATCTCTCGCTGCGCTCTTCCACCCTACTGCTCAAATGGATGGGGGCTGGCGGTATTCAGGCGCTTAGTCGTTTGCTTGGGCTATTTGTTATGGCGATTGGGGTACAGCTTATTCTCAATGGATTAGGCGATTGGATTGAGTCCTTGTCGCTATAGAGCTACAAGGAATGGCTTGCCAATCTAAATCTGCTTCATAAACAGAAACTTGGGAATTAGAACCATCATCTAAGTCGGTCAGCTTTTTGAGGTCACTGCCATCCAAATTGACGGAATAAATGGCATTTCTAGCGTTGATGAACGCAATACTTGCACCATCAGGCGACCACACAGGCTGACTCTTCTGACCACGTAAGTCTACATCTATGGCTTTTAGATCAGCTCCGCTTCTGTGCATAGTGTAAATTTCACTCATCCCGCCTTCCAGGATAGGCTCCTGCTGTGCTCCAACGAAAACGAGGCTGGTCCCATCAGGCGACCAGTGTGGGTCTGAGGCTATTCCTATTTGTTGAGTAAGGTTAGTGATCGTCTGAGTGCTCAAATCAATTACGTGAACGTGAGTCCCACCTCTCCATGCAGTAAGGCTACCAAATGCAACAAATTTTCCATTTGGAGAGCGACTTAAGCTATGAGCAGTAAAGGAATCGGGAAAGTCGAGCTGGATGGCTTTGACAGCTTCTGGCGTGTCTAAGCTAAGTTCTTTCAACTCTCTTAAGTTGCTACCTTCGTTCTGTAGAAAAACGAAACTATTCTCCCTATGTGACCACAAGGGAAACGAAAGGAAATTCTTTGAGTCAATAACTTTTACTTTAGAGGTTCCGTCTACATTCATGATGCGTAGACTACTGTTCTCTCCGTCGTAAGAACTAAATGCGATTTTGTCTTGTTGGGGTGAGATAACAGGAGTGCCGTCAAAAGTGTCATTGTCTGTTAAGCGCTGTAAATTTGTTCCATCTGGATCGATAGAGTAAATGTCGTGTGATTTTCCATCCGGGGCTGCATATATTATTTTCCCAGCGCAGTTGGTTGCTGGTCGTTGTTGGCATCCTGTCAGAAGAACCGATACCGATATGCTTAAAAGATGAATTTTAGAGGTGAGCATTATTTCTAGAGACTCAGAAACTCTATACGCGGAACTAGCGGATCGTTGACGATTCCGATGCCTTTGTAGCTCCAGCGATCGCATATTTTTTTGATTTGGGTGCGATCGCAGTACTCTGTGGAAAATTGGGCGGCGTGGTCGCCTGCGTGGGTGTTGAGGTAGCTGAGGGCATCGAAGTCAGCGATGAATAGCAGTAGGAAGGGATCGGTGGGTTGTTCGGGGTGGGTGCCTTCAACTGGGGGGCGAGCGACGAGGTATTTGCCGGTAGATTTGGAGCGAAGGAGATAGTAGGGGGTATTGATCATGGTGCACTGGGATGGCTTGTGCTTGATTTTATCAGTGGAGGTAAAAAACAAAACCCAAGGCGTCAAGATCAGGGGATTGCCTCCCCTAGACCCCTCTATTCGTGGGGGCCTCAACGCCCCCACACCCCCTGCACAAGAGGACAATGGCGACAGTATTAATAGGCTGATTAGGTTGTCGGTGGGTAAAACCGTCGCGCACGACGCTAAACAAAAGTGGCTGAGCAAAAAATACTGACAGGATCAATAGCAATCATGGCTCGGAGTCAGTAAACTTCGCTTACCGCCTAAAGCAAATCTCCTCTCGGGAGGAGTACCCGCAGGGGGAGGTGGGTCCGACATAGTGCGCCACCCACCCTTTACTCACAAAAACGAAAGCCCCTCACCATTGTGGTGAGGGGCTTTCTACTAACCTAACTATTCAACTAATCGCACCTAAGTAATCAACTAGGTGCAACCAATCAACTAGTCCAGATCAGGCATTGCCAATACTGGCTCTGACTCGCGGTCCAAACCTTTCTCGAAACCACCTTCAGCGGCGCGAGCGCGGCCCGCATGCCATAGGTGACCTACCAAGAAGAAGAAGGCCATTACGAAGTGGAAGGAAGCCAACCACTGACGGGGGTTCACAAAGTTAACGGAGTTAACTTCTGTAATAATGCCGCCTACAGAGTTAATGGAAGCGTTGGGCGCGTGAGTCATGTACTCAGCAGCGCGTCGTACCTGCCATGGCTGGATGTCGTTCTTGAGCTTATCAAGATCGAGACCGTTAGTGCCACGCAAAGGCGCAAGCCAAGGACCGTCAAAGTCCCAGAAGCGCATGGTCTCACCACCGAAGATGATCTCTCCAGTTGGGGAGCGCATCAGGTACTTACCTAGGCCAGTAGGACCCTGAGCGGAACCAATGTTGGCACCCAAGCGTTGGTCACGAACCAGGAAGGTCATGGCCTGAGCCTGAGAAGCTTCAGCGTTGGTTGGGCCGTAGAACTCACTGGGGTAAGCAGTGTTGTTAAACCACACGTAACAAGCACAGA
The DNA here is from genome assembly GCA_038531675.1 of Cyanobacteria bacterium J06581_3. GTDB lineage: Bacteria > Cyanobacteriota > Cyanobacteriia > Phormidesmidales > Phormidesmidaceae > Phormidesmis. Next base: position 65,987 of record JBCBBK010000012.1, on the reverse strand, counting down.
TGAAGGCCATCAGGGACACAGCACCGATGGAGTAGGAGAGGTATGCCTCACCGTTCCAAATCAGGGCGCGACGTGCCCAGCCAAAGGGCTTGGTCAGAATGTGGAATACGCCACCGGAGATGCAGATTAGGCCAATCCAAATATGACCACCGATGATGTCTTCCATGTTGTTAACGCCGACAATCCAACCTTCGCCACCGAATGGAGACGTGGTGAGATAGCCAAAGATAACAGCAGGGTTAAGCGTGGGGTTCGTGATGACACGAACGTCGCCACCGCCTGGTGCCCAGGTGTCATAAACGCCACCGAGGAAGCAGGCTTTGATGACAAGCAAGAACGCACCCAAGCCCAAAAGGATGAGGTGATAACCGATGATGTTGGTCATCTGGTTCTTGTCTTTCCAGTCCTGACTAAAGAAGCTGGAGTACTCTTCGAGCGTCTCAGGGCCACGGAGTGCGTGATAAACGCCGCCTAAACCAAGAACCGCAGAAGAGATTAGGTGAAGCACACCTACAACGAAGTAGGGAAACAGGTTGATTACTTCACCACCGGGGCCTACGCCCCAACCCAACGTCGCGAGGTGAGGCAGCAGAATGCAGCCTTGCTCATACATGGGCTTTTCAGGAATGTAGTGAGAGACTTCAAACAAAGTCATCGCACCAGTCCACAATACGATTAGACCTGCGTGGGCGACGTGAGCACCCAGCAGCTTACCGGACAAATCGATGAGGCGGGCGTTACCAGACCACCAGGCATAGCCGGTAGAGGGCTGGTCGCGGCCACCGCCAACGAAGCCGTTATTAGAGAGCGTTACCACGGGGGAGTACCTCTTCAGGGAATACAAATTTCTCATGGGGCTGGTCCTGAGGACTCAACCACGCACGAATACCTTCGTTCAACAAGATGTTCTTGGTGTAGAAGGTCTCGAACTCAGGGTCTTCCGCAGCGCGGATTTCCTGGCTCACAAAGTCATAAGCACGTAGGTTCAATGCCAAACCTACAATACCAATCGAACTCATCCATAGGCCCGTCACAGGGACGAACAGCATGAAGAAGTGCAACCAGCGCTTGTTGCTGAACGCAATACCGAAGATCTGAGACCAGAATCGGTTTGCGGTCACCATCGAATACGTCTCCTCGGACTGAGTCGGCTCAAACGCGCGGAACGTGTTCGCATTCTCGTTGTCCTGGAACAGCGTGTTCTCCACGGTCGCACCGTGAATCGCACATAGCAGCGCACCACCCAGGATGCCGGCCACGCCCATCATGTGGAACGGGTTCAGCGTCCAGTTGTGGAAGCCCTGCAAGAACAGCAGGAAGCGGAAAATCGCGGCCACACCGAAGCTAGGCGCGAAGAACCAACTCGACTGACCCAACGGGTACATCAAGAATACAGAGACGAACACCGCAATCGGGCCACTGAAGGCGATTGCGTTGTAAGGGCGAATGCCCACCAGGCGAGAAATCTCGAACTGGCGCAGCATGAAGCCAATCAGGCCGAACGCACCGTGCAGGGCCACGAATGACCACAGGCCACCAATCTGGCACCAGCGGACGAACGAACCTTGGGCTTCGGGGCCCCACAGCAGCAGTAGGGAATGGCCCATGCTATCGGCGGGGGTAGAGACAGCTACGGTGAGGAAGTTACAGCCTTCCAGGTAGCTGCTAGCGAGGCCGTGGGTGTACCACGACGTCACGAAGGTGGTGCCGGTCATCCATCCACCTACCGCCATGAAGGCGCAGGGGAATAGAAGCAAGCCGGACCAGCCAACAAAGACAAATCGGTCGCGCTTTAGCCAGTCGTCGAGGACGTCAAACCGTCCCCGCGCGGCGGGCGCTTGTCCCATTGCTATAGTCATTTAATACAGTTCTCCAAAAGTGGATAATGTTATGAGGACAGGCAAAGACGTACAGGCCTCTTGCATGAACGTGAGCGATAACACTCACATCACAAAATAATAAGGCTTGTTTACTAATCTTTACCCTAGTTCTCATTATTATAGGGTGACTTCTCCGAAAAAACCTGCTTTTGGCACATTTACACGGCTTTCTTGGACGGTTTCACGGTGGCCAAACTATTGGCAGTAGGGCTTTTCAGGACTTTGTTAATCAATTCGATAAGTCGATTGAGAACGGTCTGTCTTTTGGTAATCAAGGCATTTACCTACTGCTATAAAGCGTAAAAAGCAAGCTCCTTATCAGGCTGTAGCCGCTATCGCTATACTAGAGGGCGTCCTAAACAAATGCTGACTCGTACAGAGTCACCCCTCACGCTAAATATTCTATGTATATAGTTGAACTCGCGCTTAAGCATACGGCTCTTCCACTCACCGTACAAAAGGAGGACAAGGAGCAAGCAGACGCTGCTTACAAGCAGGTTAGTGATGCGCTCTCTTCTGGAAATCCGGTCATGCTGGAGCTGACCTGTGACAAGGTTACCGATAAGAAAATTGCGATCGCAGTTAGCGAACTAGCCGCCGTTCAGGTGTACGAAAAGTCTGGCGCGGGTGGCGCGGGTGGTGGCCGTGCGCCTGGTTTCTTTGCCCTGGCAGGTGAGTAATTCCTCTGAGTAATTTCTTTATGCCTCCAGCTGATTCTGCCGCAGAACGCGAGTCTGTAGAGTCTAAAAGCACTCTTGAAACAGACGCTAAAGCAATAGAAGGTGCAAGCGCAGACCTTGGGCCATCATCTGTGATCGCTATCAAAGACCTCAGCTTCTACTGGCCGTCGGGTGCTTCTGTGCTCAGCCACTGTTCGCTAACCATCGAACCGGGCGAGTTTTGCATGCTGCTGGGCAATAACGGCAGCGGTAAGTCCACCTTACTAAAGCTGCTAGCAGGCCTACTGCCGCAGCAGACAGGCAGTATCGAAACCACTGGGCCTGTTGGCTTTGTGTTTCAAAACCCCGACCACCAGCTGGTGATGCCGACCGTTGGGGCCGATGTCGCCTTTGGCCTGGTAAAAGAAAAGCTGTCGGCTGCGCAAGTTCGCAGCCGAGTAGAAGAAGCCCTAGACGCGGTGAACTTACTGCACTTTCAGCGGCGGCCCATTTATGCGCTTAGCGGTGGCCAAAAGCAACGGGTGGCGATCGCAGGGGCGATCGCCCAGCACTGCCAGGTCCTACTACTCGACGAACCCACCGCTCTGCTCGATCCTGACAGTCAGATTGACTTGGTGCGGCAGGTCCAGGCCCTGGTCAAAAGTCGTGGCCTAACAGCGCTGTGGGTGACCCATCGACTGGCAGAGTTGGACTATTGCGATCGCGCCTTCCTGATAGAAGATGGAAAAGTGAGCGATCGCGGCGACCCGCAACGGCTCAAGCAAAAAATTACAAGTAGCTACCTACGGTAACTTGCTCCCCAGTCTGTAGGTTCCTTACTCTATAGATAGAAATCGAGAAGAAAGCATAGAACCGAAGCCGCTTATACAGCAGTTCCTCAGAGATCCTCTATTATTAAGAGAAGTTCACAAAGTCTCCTGTAGTGTTGCCATGGCAAGCAAACCTTCTCAGGCTATTTTGCTAGTCGATGGCTATAACATAGTTGGCGCCTGGGCAAACCTGATCGAAATCAACCATACAAAAGGGCTCGATGCCGCCCGTGAAGCCTTGATTGGCGCTTTGGCCAACTACAGCGCCTACCAGGAGTATGAAACCTGGGCGGTCTTCGACGCCTACGAACAGCGCACCCCCGCAACTGCCGAAAAAATTACCAACCACCTGTCCGTCCACTACACCGGATTTGGACAAACCGCCGATAGCTATATAGAAAGAGCCTGTGCCAAGTTTCGCAACGACGCCCGCAAGTTTACGCTGCGGTTGATTGTGGCCACCTCCGACAACGTACACCGCCAAACCGTGGTCGGCTATGGTGCAGAAGCTATCTCTGCCCTCCAGCTGCAAAACGAAGTTATCAGTGCCAGCCGCCAGGTCCAGCGCCGCCAAAAAGCAAAGAAAAAACGGTCCGGGCGAGTCTTTGCTAACCTCAATCCTGATGTGCAGGCACGACTCACCAGAATGAGATTTGGCCAGGCTGAGTAGCTCTGTATTACTCGAGAGACTGGCATCGCCGCAAAAGCTAAAAATTAGTCCCGCGATCGGGATACGTTGTGGGTATAATGCATAGGCTCACAAGTACATGGCGAAGAGACATTCAAGGGTCACAGCCACCTGCTTCCAGCTCGGTTAAGCCAGAAGTATCAGGTGCTCGCAGCTGTAAAGCAGCCACCCAAAAACCTTCTTGCCAAAGCAACACTGCCTTATGTACTATGTAAGTCCCATTCCTCAGTAGCTCAGTGGTAGAGCGGTCGACTGTTAATCGATTGGTCGTAGGTTCGAATCCTACCTGGGGAGTTTTAATCTCTAATACGGTCGTTGGCTACAGAGTCACTGCATCTGTGCCCATGTCTAAAAGATCTACGCAGAGCCTCACTGCTTGTGTCGGCTCCATAGCTTATAATCCTTCACGGCTTAAACCCCTCATGGCTTAAACCCCTCATGGCTTAAACCCTAAGTCAGGTCCTTTAAAGCTTGAAGCATTGTCAACGACAACGTAACATAATTACAATGTTTGCAAAGTTGCTTCGCGATTTTGCACAGTTTGACTGTTGTAACCATTCTTTTTGTTAAAAGTAGTGAGTATATGTAACCACTACTCAGGATAGAAGTGGTAGCCTTAACTTATAGAAACACCCCTTCATAACATGCCTCGTATACTCGTCATTGATGATGATCCAGCCATCGTAGAGCTTGTTTCCATTAACCTTGAAATGGCTGGTTACGATATCAGTCAGGCGAGCGATGGAATCAAAGGTCAGGCCCTTGCTGTTCAGATGGTTCCTGACCTAATCATGCTGGATTTGATGCTACCCAAGGTCGATGGCTTTACAGTGTGTCAGCGGCTTAGAAGGGATGATCGCACCGCAGATATTCCGGTCCTGATGCTCACAGCGCTAGGCGAAACCCAGAATAAGGTAGACGGGTTTAACGCTGGCGCGGACGACTACATGACCAAGCCCTTCGAGCTTGAAGAGATGCTGGCCCGTGTACGTGCGCTACTTAGAAGAACCGATCGGATTCCTCAGGCGGCCAAGCACAGCGAAATTTTGAGCTACGGTCCGCTAACGTTGGTTCCCGAAAGATTTGAAGCTATCTGGCTAGATAAAACGGTCAAGCTGACTCATTTGGAGTTTGAGCTACTGCATTGTTTATTGCAGCGTCATGGACAAACCGTTTCCCCTAGCGAAATTCTCAAGGAAGTATGGGGATATGACCCAAACGACGATATCGAAACCATTCGCGTTCATATCCGTCATCTGCGCACGAAGCTAGAGCCCGATCCCCGTCATCCGCAGTACATCAAAACTGTCTATGGTGCCGGATATTGTTTGGAGTTGCCAGCAGAGGCGACTCTCCAGCCAGAGCAAGTTTCCGTCAGCTAGCCTAGCAGGTTGTTTTATCTAGGACCCTTTCCTTACTGTATGTTTGGTACCTACCAGCAAAGCGACCTTCGCATAGAAATTGCGGCCAGCGCTGAACAAATTGGTAATAGCCTGCTGGAGCGATCACAGCTAAAGCAGTGGCTCTGGCCCCAGCGAATAAAATTTCCAGACAGCAGTCAGCTTTTGCTTAGCGCAGGGCAGTCTTTTGAGACTGGGCTGGGGCCTGTCACAACCACTCATAAGGTAGATCTACTAGCCCCGGCGGGGGTGCGTTTTTTGCTGAGTGGCAGTATAGATGGCTACCACGAGTGGCAGTGGGGGGAAGGCTGGGTGCAGTCTCGCTTAGAAGGGATTTCTTTGCTCCCGTTGAATTTGGGGCAAACAGCTAATCTATTTCGCTTGAAGCAGCACTTGCAGGACCTTTGAGAATGCTTTCTGTGTCGTGAATGTCTTGCACCGAGGCCTGAGATATCGTTAGTTGATGTCTCGCTCGATGTCGCGTAACTTTTACAGTGAATATTTTGGCGCTCTAAGTTATAGACACAACTAACATTGCAGAAAAATGACAGAAGCGTAATAAAGCTTAAAGACCTTGTATCTCAGTGATTTAGCAGTTTCGCGCATTTTCGAGGTGTTGACAGTGCGTAATTGTAACGATTAGGTTAAGGGCGCAATCAATTATTTGGTTACTGCGTTGGCGCAATAACCGTCCTTTATTTATCCCTAGGAGTACGAAATGAAAGTTAAGTATCTTGCTGCACTCGCTGCTGCTTCCGTTTTTGGTATGACCACGCTCACCAGCTGTGGCGAGCCTGCTGAAGTTGAAACTGATGTAGAAGCCGTTGAGTCTGATGTAGAAGCCGATCCTTGTGCGGCTGATCCTTGCGCAGCTGATCCTTGCGCAGCTGATCCTTGCGCGGCTGATCCTTGCGCAGCTGATCCCTGTGCGGCTGAGTAATCTTGCATCATCTTTCTTGTTAGAAAGGTGAAAAGCCAAGGCCAACCATTCGGCCAACGACAATAACGATTTAAAAAATCCCTGGTATTACCGGGGATTTTTTCATGTGTGGTTGCAGCGTTAACGCAACCCTTTTCAGTAACAATGTAGTTGTTTACCTTTTTCCTGGGGCTTATGAACGTTGCATTTATTGGACTTGGCACAATGGGCGCGCCGATGGTGCTCAATCTATTAAAGGCAGGACATTCGGTGGCGGTATATAACCGTACACAAAGTAAAGCTACGCCTGTAGTGGAGGCAGGGGCTACCAATTGTGATACGCCTAGGGCCGCTGCCAAGCGCGCTGAAATTGTCATTACCTGTGTGAGTGACAGCCCAGATGTAGAAGCCGTCGTGCTAGGCGAGCAAGGCATTATTCACAGTGCTCGTCCGGGTGCACTGCTCGTCGATATGTCGACGATTAGCCCAGAGATTACCCGTCAAATTGCTCAGCAGCTAGCAGCTAAAGAGATTTCGATGATTGACGCACCGGTTTCTGGTGGCTCTGAAGGGGCACAGAAAGGGACGCTTTCTATTATGATTGGCGGCGACTCGGCAGATGTGGAAAGAGCAAGGCCTGTGCTGAGTGCGATGGGGAGCACTCTAACCCACGTTGGCCCGATTGGCGCAGGGCAAACTACCAAGGCAATTAATCAAATCATCGTTGCTGGTACCTATTGGTCTGTCGCTGAAGGAATGGCACTGGGGATGAAGGCGGGGCTGGATATGGAGAAAGTGGTACAGGCGGTGGGTAGCGGTGCGGCAGGTTCTTGGGGGCTAACGAATCGGTCGGGCAATATGATCAGTCATGAGTATCCGTTGGGCTTTCGGGTGCGGCTGCATCAGAAGGACTTGGCGATCGCGCTCCAAACTGCCAAAGAATTAGAGCTGCCCCTGCCTGTTGCAACCTATGTAGAGCATATAGAAAAGCAGCTAATGGCAGAGGGCTACGGCGATGAGGATGTCTCGGCGATCGCCCGCAAAGTCACAGAAAACGCGACTGAATCTAATATCAATACCTTCTGATATCAATATCTTTATCGAGTCGGCTTCATCCCTACTGTCGTGATGTACAGCACTGCTTCTTCTGCCGGGATGCTCAGCAGCTCATTCACCTGATCGTCAAAAAAGCCCGCAATGCCGCTGACCCCAATTTTTCTGCGGGTAGCCGCCAAATTAATCCGCTGGCCCAAATGCCCTGCGTCCATATGCAAATAGCGATATGCCCGGTCCCCGTACTTGGCAACAGCGGCTTCTAAATTCGCCGTATGGAAAATGACTGCCCCGGCATCGCGACCCAAATCCTGACCCAAACACAAAAAGTGCAGCTCCTTGTGGAACTGGTTGAACCGAATCTGCCGCAGCTCCTCTGCCTGAGGTGCGTAGTAATAGCAGCCAGGCTCTAGTCCATCCACATTGGAAATGGCGACAAACGTTTCAATCAGGCTCAGATCGAAGTAGTCTGGCTGCTGGTCAAAATCTTGCAGCAAGTAGTGTTCTGCGTGGTACGTAAAGTCCAGAAGTGCGAATAAGTCGGCGCGGTCTAAGGGCGCTCTGGAATAGCGACGGGTTGAGCGGCGGGTAAGCAGGGTATCTTCTAGTGCTTCGAGGCGATCGCCCCACGGAATCGGCTGTGTTTTGGTCGATACTGTAATTCCAAATGGAAATTTGTATTTATCCCCCGCCTGCTCGTCCGTTTGCGCCTGTTCGGGCGTCGGCTCAGCGGTCTCTTCTGATGCAGCTGCAGCCTGACTGGGTCGCGGCACCTCACTCGATGTGCTCTGCTGCTGCTGCCCAAAGCCAGACTCGGCTGTAATTAGCGTGTGCTCGTGCAGATAGTGCAGTAGCTCACCGTCGGGCATGGCGACAATGTCCGTATGGATAGAGCTAGGCAGCGCGCTACGGGCAGGAGAAAGATTTTGGTCTACCTGAAACAAATCGGCGAGTGCTAGGAGGGCGATCGCACTTTCCTCCACACCATCCAAATACAGCAGCTGGTTAATTTGCTCATCCGCAAAGCCCCCAATCAGGTGAGGCCGATAGTCGCACAGCGTCCCCGCCACCTCCAAATTCCCCAGCAAGTGCCCCGAGTCCAAAAACACTCGGCGATAGGCTCGGTCCTGATAGCGCCAGGCCGAGCGCTGAAACACCGTCGTCACCACCAGCGCCAGCTGTGTGCTCTCTAGCGACGGATGCCAAAAGCAGCCTGCCTGCAGCGCCTGCCAGGGGTGATCGTCCCAAAAGCGCACCAGTGAATGGGTCCGCACCTGATAGTTGTACAATCCTGCTGGCAGCAGCGACGTCCCCCGCGAGACCAGATACATCTCCGCCGGATACAGCCCTCCCGCCGACGGCGCAGAGCGCAGGTAAATCGGCTCCCCTGAGTAGGTCATTACCTTCGCCGTCAGGCCATAGCTATCTATCAGCAGTCGCGAAAGGCGCTGCCACCAGCGCCAGTTAGCATCGGCAGCTGCCGATGCCTTCTCTAGATAGGGCTTGAGATCGGTAACATGGCCGATCTGGTAGTCTTTGTAGGGCAGTGGCTGCGTATCCCAGTTCAGTCCGCCGCCAGGGCCCTTACTTTTGGTCGCCAGCGTTTCAGGATCGTACTTCGTACGCTGGTGATAATGCTGGGCAATCGAAACGTCTGCCATGGACAATTTTTTTATCTTCTATATATAGTACGCCTACGTGCATTCGCTGCGTCACGCTTATCCGCGTAGGCTATACAGATAGGCTCACAAATGGCCATACAAGTCACCCCCCCAAGTCGCCCCCAAGTCACCCCTAGACACCGCTGCCAATTTGCCTTTAGATAATCATAGATTAAAGAAATATTAAGCCAAGTAAATCTGCGCTGCTCTGCGACGCTTTCCCACAGCTTTAATCCGTCAGATTTCTGGCCCGCCAGATTCTTCCAAGGCTTACGGAGATCCCTTGAACATTCGCAATTCTATCCCCCGCTCTTTCAATTTGCGCACCCTAAAACGGGAATGGCTGGTTAACCCAAAGGCCGACATCCTGTCTGGGGCAGTCGTTGGGTTAGCACTTATTCCAGAAGCGATCGCATTTTCTATCATCGCAGGCGTCGACCCCAAAGTAGGCCTCTACGCTTCGTTTATCATCGCTGTTATCACCGCCTTTCTGGGTGGCAGACCCGGCTCTATTTCAGCTGCGACTGGTGCTATGGCCCTGCTCATGATCGACCTGGTCGCCGAGCACGGACTGCAATACCTGCTGGCTGCGACCTTCCTAACGGGCATCATTCAGGTGATTTTCGGATTGCTCAAGCTGGGGCGCCAAATGAAATTTGTGCCCCGCGCCGTCATGATTGGCTACATCAATGCGCTAGCCATCTTGATTTTCCGAGCCCAGCTGCCACAGCTGACAGACGTACCCTACACGGTTTATGTCATCACAGCGCTATCGCTCGGCATTATCTACATTCTGCCGCGCTTTACCAAGGCCGTGCCTTCTCCCCTGGTCGCCCTGGCTGTGATGACTGTTGCGACCATTACCCTCAAGCTCGATGTTCCCACCGTGGGTCAACAGGGCGCACTCCCAACCGCCCCCCCTGCATTTGCTATCCCTCAGGTGCCCTTCACGCTCGAAACCTTACAAATTATCTTCCCCTACTCCATCACCCTCGCGATTGTGGGCTTGCTGGCCTCCTTTCTCACAGCCTCTTTGGTGGATGACCTCACAGACACGCCCAGTGACAAAACCAGAGAAGCCAAAGGACAGGGCATTGCCAATATTGTCACTGCTTTCTTCGGGGGGATGGCCGGATGCGGCATGATTGGTCAGTCCGTTATCAACGTTCAGTCTGGCGGTCGCGGTCGGCTCTCTACCCTCACCGCTGGCATCTTTTTACTGGTTTCCATTCTGTTCCTGCAAGATTGGGTTAGGCAAATGCCTATGGCCGTTTTGGTCGCCGTCATGATCATGGTTTCTATCGGCACCTTTCGCTGGTCTTCGTTTACCAATATGCGCCGCGTGCCGCGCACTGAAGTTGTCGTCATGCTAACGACGATGTTTGTCATCATCTTTACCCGTAATTTTGCGCTCGGTGTGGGCATTGGCATTGTGATGAGCACCGTATTTTTCTCTCGAAAAGTCGCCAAGCTTGTGTTTGTCGATAAGGTGCTTGTAGAAGATGGGGCTCGTCGCATCTATAAAATATCTGGGCAAATCTTCTTCGTTTCTCGCGACGAGTTCGCTACCTCCTTCAACTTCGCTGAGCCGGTTGAGCGCGTCACCATCGATCTTACGAATGCTCATCTGTGGGACCAGGGGGCCGTAGAAGTCCTCGACAAAACCGTCCAAAAATTTCGCCGTAACGGTGTTGAGGTAGATGTCATTGGGCTCAACGAAGCTAGCTCGACGCTGCTCAATCGCCTGGCTACAGAAGAAGAACTCGTCGCGGATGTGTAAGAGGTCGAATCATCAAAAGGATAAAACGCTCACCATGAAAACAATTCTTCTATGCTCCGATGGGTCTGCTTTTGCAGATGGCATCTATCGCTACGGAGCCTGGTTTGCCCGTCGGTTTCAATCCTACGCCAAGGTGCTGTACGTCACAGATATTCGCCAAAAGGCCGTTTCTACCGGCAACCTTAGCGGTAGCCTTGGTCTTGGTGCATCCGATCAGCTGATGAATGAGCTTGTTAGCCTAGAGCACGAGAAGGCCAAGCTCAACAAGCAAAGAACGCGGCTGATTCTACAAAACGCTGATCAAATACTCAAGGCAGAAGGTCTCAACGACGTAGAGCTGCTCAACCCGACCGGGTTTTTAGTAGACTGCTTTCACGACTTTGAGGCAGAAGCCGATATGGTCGTCCTCGGGAAACGGGGCGAAGCCGCCGACTTTGCTTCGGGGCATTTAGGCGCCAATATTGATCGCATCGTTCGCAGTAGCACCAAGCCATGCCTGGTGACCCCTCAAAACTTTGTGCCCATTGAGCGAATCCTATTAGCTTACGACGGCAGTCCCACGGGTAATCGGATCTTGGAATTTTTGATAGACCATGCTTCAGGTTTTAAGGATATTGAGATTCACCTGGTAACCGTAGCCAAATCGGAAGCAGACGCGAAGCGAGCTTCGGCTAAAAAAGCCGCGCCCGAACAAGCCCTTGCCCAGGCCCAGTCAAAACTACAGCAGGCGGGACTCGCCATCACCACCCATCTGCTGACTGGCGATGCTGAAAAGGAGATTGCCCGCTCCGTAGAACACAATAAAATTAGTTTGCTGATGATGGGTGCCTATGGGCATCGCCGTATCCGCCACCTCATTATTGGCAGTACCACTATTCAACTTCTCAGAAACAGCCAGATTCCAGTACTTCTATTCCGCTAACGCCTATTCCGTTAAATAGTACAGCCAAGAATCTGCTAACCTGTCGGTTCAGGTAGAATGTGCAGTATAAAGCCATGAACGGCAGCCACAGTAAGGGGTCACCCATGCAGGCCAGGCAGCAAAGAAATCAAAAAGATGGGCAGTTCAAGCTTGCTAGCAAACGACTGCTGGCAAGCTCGCTTGTGCTTTGCATAAGTTCCATAGCGGCCAATGCCATAGCTGCCCCTCGCCTTGCCCAGGCCCAGACGGCTCCCCCGGCTAGCCCATCCGCGCCGACCCAATCTGCACCCACTACGCCAGAACCGTCACCTCCCGCGCCTGCCAGTACAGCGCCTGCCAGTACAGCGCCTGCCAGTACAGCGCCTGCCAGTACAGCGCCTGCCAGTACAACAGAGCCCTCAACACCTACTGCTGAAGCACCTGCCACCGAAGAAACGCTGACGAACCTTGTGACTCTGATGCTAGGGGTCCTGATTTTGATGGTGGGCACGGGCATTGTCATGCTGTGGTTTTACCGGCGTTCTGTGGTCAACGAAGTCGCCACCATTGTTCGCACCCAGCTCAACGAAATGACCGAGCTGGAAAACAAAGTGCACAATGCCACTCGCAGCCTGAATAGGGTGCTGGCTGAAGCAGACGATCTGTCAGGGGATCTTCAAGGGCGCTCTAGCAATTTTCAACGAGAAGTCGCAGCGCAAAGGGACGTGCTGTACAAACTGGTCGAAGAGCTGAGCGAATTCAAGGTGCAGACTGCACGCAACTGGGAGCAACAGCTCGAAGATATCAATGGCAAGCTAGAAGCAACGGTTGCAGACTTCAACGAAGTCGCTAACGGATTGCGAAATCAGACAAAACAAAGATTAGACGGACTTCAGAGCGAAGCTGAAGCCGAACGGCAGCAGCTGCTACAGCGCTTCACCACCTCCGAAGCCGAGTTTGCTCGTCACGTCGGCGTGATCAAAGAAGAAACCCAGCGCCGCAAAGTCGCCTTCTTTGATGAAATTGAGCGTAAGGAATCTGTTCTTTCTGACCAGATGGGCAGCTTGCAGGCTCAGACCGTCGCCGAGCAAGAGCGCGTCCTGTCCTCACTCTCCAAGCTCAGCAACGATTTTGGTCCAAAACTGAGCGAAGTAGAAAACACCGCTCGCGCCAAAATCGAACGGCAGCGTGAGGCCTCTGTTGAAAATCTTAAAACCTCTGAAGCGACGGCGATCGGCGAACTTGAAGAAATTCAGGCCAGTGCCCTTGGGCATAGAGACTTGGCCCTACAGAATATTCAAAAGTCTACCGAAGAGCTTCAGCAGGAGTTTGAGGCCATTCGCAGCGCCGTGGAAAATCGCAAAGCGGACATGATGCAAAGCCTGCGCCAGTCTGCCGATGGCTTCCTCGTCCAGTTCGCGACGCTCAAGGCAGATGTAGAAGGCCGTAAGGGCACTATCCTTGGCGACATGGACCGCGTTGCCAACGAATTTAAAAATCAAATTTCTGACGCGCAGGCAGGCATTGGTGACGAGCGTAAGCACACCATTATGCAGCTGCAAGCAACTGCCGACGGCTTCCGCGCTCAGCTTTCTAACCTGGGCAACGACGTCAGTACGCGCAAAAGCGAGCTATTCACCGAACTCAGCGAAACAGCACGCAATTTTAGTGAGCAAGTTGCCGCCCTACAAACTGATTTAGGCGACCAACGAAGTGAAACGCTAACTATTGTTCAACAGTTACAAGAAGAGTTCACTCGCGAAGTGGAAGCGCTACAATCGAGTATTGGCAACGAACGTGAGCAGCTGCTAAGTTCTCTTTCTGAAGTGGAAAGTAGCTTTAGTAACGAGCTGGTGGGCGTTCGCAACACGGTACTGGGTCGTAAAGACATCATTATCGAAAAGCTCAATAGCTTTGATTCAAGGCTAGGAGAGCAAATTGGTGAGCTGGCCCAATCTGCAACAGAACGCCAGCAGTCCGCGCAGCAGCGACTAGGGCAAATAGAAGAGAAGTTTGGCCAGACGCTCGATATGCTGCAAGCGAGGATGAGTGAAAAGCAAGAAAGCGCGATCGCTGAAGTCTCCGAAGTCAAAGAAGAGATTCAGTCCAAACTGTCTGCGCTTGAATCCGAGGCAAAAGCCGAGAAGCAACAGATTATGAAGGAGCTGGGTCAGGTCACCCCAGAGTACGTGGCCAACTCCTTCATGAGCAGCGCCCAGTCTCAGCTAGCCGATCTGACTGAACAAATCAAGCGACTAAAGGACAATCGCCCTGAGCTGTTTTTAACCGTTGACGAGTTTATAGAAGCAGGCAATCAGCAGCTAGAAAATAAGCAGTACGAAGCGGCCTTGACTGCCTATGACCGCGCCCTGGAAGTACAGCCTTCTAACGCTGAATTATGGTTTAATCGAGGCCGTGTACTGACAGCGCTGGAGCGAAAGGAAGATGCCTTAGCGTCTCTGCAAAAAGTGACTGAGCTGACGCCTGAGAACACAGACGCCTGGTATCAAAGTGGACTATTACTCAGGGAGCTGCGTCAGTACCAGACGGCGCTGGAGTCCTTTGATACAGTCATTGAAGCGATGCCGACCGACGCCAAGGCTTGGCTGAATAAGGGAATGGTGCTGAGTCGTTTGCGGAAACGGGAAGAGGCGATCGCTGCTTTTGACCGTGCCCTGGATATTAACCCCGAATACCACGAGGCCTGGGTCAATCGCGGCGTAGCCTATGGCATTTTGCAGGCCCACGACAAAGCCTTTGAATCGTTCGATCAGGCGGTAAAATTGCAGGCCAACGATGCCGTGGCCTGGCTGAATAGAGGTCTGGCGCTCACCGAGCTAGAGCGCTACGAAGAGGCAGTGGCTTCTTTTGAAAAGGCGATTAGGTTCAAGCCAAACCTGGCGAAGGCCTGGGATAATAAGGGGTATGTGCTGATGCGGTTGGGACGCGATCGCGATGCCCTCAACAGCTTTGACAAGGCGATCGCGGCCAACCCCAAATATGCCAAAGCCTACTACAACCGAGCCCTTTGCTACGCCCTCCAGCGCGAAAACGACCTCGCCCTTGAAAACCTTCAGCAAGCCGTCCGCCTGGAACCTAGCTACAAGCAAGAAGCCCTCGCCGACGAAATCTTTGAAGCGATCTGGAGCGACGACTGGTTCAAAGAGCTGGTTGCTCAGTAAGTTAGATCAACGAAAGGGCGCAAAAGCAAGAGAACTGAAATAATGTCAGACAAAGGTGCATAGTTAGGGAAACATTGAAAAAGCACATCTGGATTAGTCGTAGGCCAAACAATGAAGAAAAAAGTCCTCTTTATCATGGGCACTGCCCACTGCGGGTCTACGCTACTGACGCTGGTACTAGGCGGACACTCGCAGTGCCGTGCGGTCGGAGAAATCAGCAACTTACCCGACTTTTATCGTAGGGGAAAGCCTGTTTGCTCCCTGTGTAATGGCCATTGCAGCTTTTGGAATGAACGGTTCTCTGCTGCTGACTATCAATTACTGTGTGGTGGCCTTTCAGAACAGCGACTGCACAAGTATATTCCTTTGAAGGTTGAAAAGACCGTTCGAGGGATGCTTAAAGTTGACCAGGTATTTAATCCCTACACGCTCATTGGCTCTAGAATAGAAGAGCAGGTGATTGTGGACTCGACTAAAACCGTTTACTGGCTAGAGAAGAAGCTAGCAGCCAGGGAATTTCAGCAGGGCCTAGTGGAACCTTACCTGCTTCATCTGATTCGAGATGGTCGAGCTGTAATGGCCTCTTATGGCAGACGAAAAGAATATCAGGGCCTGAGTGCAACAGAATTTGGTCAGCGATTTGGCAAAATGTGGCAGGCGCGTGTTAATAACGAACGGCGCTTCTTCGATCAGTTTTCTACCCAGTTCGGTACCCCGCCCAAACGGCTGCGATACGAGGAATTTGCTACCGAACCAGAAAGTAATGCCCAATCGCTTTGTGACTGGCTGGGGATTCCTTTCGAGCCCTCAATGCTCGACTATCGCAACCACGAAAATCACGTTATCTCAGGGAATGGAGGCACTCGCGGCTCAACGAAAGCAAAGCAGCGTGAGTCTGGGACAGTGGTGATCGCCCCCGAGACCACTCAAGAATCACACGGTATTCAGCTCAAGCAAAAGTGGCGAAATATTTTGTCCGCTGAGCACATAGATGCCTTTTACAAAACGACTGACAGCCAGAACATACAGTATGAATGGAACTAGTCACTGGAACGAACGGTCATTCAGGCCAGTCACCAGGCTCTTCTGCTGCTATGGGTAAAATCTCTTTAGCTGGGCGTTCTTTGTTGTAGGGAGTTCTCTCTTTCTTTCTCTTTTTCTTCTTTGACTGCCCCGATGCATCGGGCACCAAAGACAGCTGACGATTCTCTTTTTCCGGTTGCGGCGGGCGCTTCGGCTGCTGGTGTCTGCGTCGCGATACCCCTTCTTCACTTGTCTGCTCAGCGATCACCTCATACAGCAACGCCACTTTGCCATGGCTTCCCTTTCGCAACACTCTACCTAGCCGCTGAATGTACTCTCGGGTGGAGCCCGTCCCCGATAGCAAAATGGCAATCCGCGCATCGGGCACATCGACGCCTTCGTTCAGCACATGGGATACCACAATGGTGCTGTAGTCACCGCCGCGAAACTTAGTCAAAATCGCATGACGTTCTTTGACCGGCGTTTGGTGGGTAATCGCCGGAATCAAAAAGTCCTGGGAAATTTTGTACACTGTTGCATTGTCATTGGTGAAGATAATCGTTCGCTCAGGGTAGTGCTGAGCCAGTAGCTTTTGTAAAATTGACAGTTTGCCTGCTGTGCCCAAAGCAATATTTTTGGACTCTCGATGGGCCAGCATGGCCCTTCTACCTGCTGCCGACTGGGCGCTGGCCTGCACAAATCGCTGCCAGCCCTGGGCACTGCTCAGCCAGATGTTAGAGGCCTTCAAAAAGTCGTTGCGCCGTGCCTGTAATTCGTCGTAGCGATCGCGCTCCTCCTGACTTAACTGCACCTTCAGCTGCACCACCTGGTAAGGCGCCAACGCCGTCCCCGATAGCTCTTCGGATGTGCGCCGATATACTACCGGACCCAGTAGCGTATCGAGATCCTCATGCCGCCCATCTGTTCTTTCTGGCGTTGCCGTCAGGCCCAGTCGATAGGGCGAAATAGAATATTCGGCAATGCTGCGATGGAAGTCGCTGGGCAAATGGTGACATTCGTCGCAAATGAGTAAGGCGTACTGGCTACCGAGATCCTCGGCGTAAATAGAAGCGCTGTCGTAAGTGGCAACCAGAATTGGGGTGCGATCGCGCGACCCACCCCCTAACAGACCTACTTCCACCCCTGGAAACGCCGCCTCCAAATCCGCATACCACTGATGCATCAAATCCAGCGTCGGCACCGTAATCAACGTTCGCCTGGGCGTCGCCGCCATCACCATCTGCGCCAGGTATGTTTTGCCCGCTGCCGTGGGTAGTACTACTACGCCTCTGCGATCGCCCTTTTTCCAGGCATCCAAAGCCTCTTGCTGATGGACATAGGGCGTCAGCGTCAAATTATCCTGCAAATCCAATGGCTCAAACGTCTGCACCTTATCTTCAAAGCGCACGCCCTCTTCTCTTAGCGCCGTCACCAAATGCCGATACTGATCTGCCGGTACCCGAAAGCGCTCAATCCGGTCATCCCAGACTGCGTAATCGATCCAGGCTTTCCCCCTTGGTGGCGGATGCAGCACCAGCGTTCCCCGGTCAAATTTTAGCGTGGGCACTCTTGCCATCGGCGCGCGGCGGTGTTTCTAATGCTTACGCCTTCTATAGTAGATGTGGAGCGCACTAGTCGCGCAATATCTGAGCCATCTTTGGATGGCTGCGAACGGTCTCGAAGCTGACGTCATTGCGAGCCATTAGGCTATAGATGCTGGGGTTGAGCTGAATGGCCTGCCGCAGGTGAATGGCGGCGGCTTCAGGGTTATCCAGCAGTGCGTAGCTAGAGGCAATTCCATACCAGGCGTTGGCGTTGGGCACCTGGTGTTTTAGCGATTCCCAAAAGCTATCTAGTGCTTCCTGATGTTTGAACACTCGGTTGAGCAGTGTGCCGCGATAGTTCCAGGCATAGTGGCAGTCTGACTTAAGCTGGGTGACCCGCGTCAGGCTATCTATGGCTGGTTGAATCTGCTCCAGTCCAGCCTGGGCCAGTGCCCGATTGTACCAGGTGTGATACTTGCTACTGTCAAGGGCGATCGCCCGGTCAAAGCTTTCAAGTGCGTCAGTAAACTGCGTTAGCTTCAGCAGCGCCCGGCCCCGGTTGTACCAGATCTTTGGATTGTCTGGGTCGCATTCAATGGCATGGTCAAAGCTATCTACCGCCGAAGGATAAAGAGTCAGCTTCGCTTTGGCGACGCCCTGACCGTGCCAGGCTTTGGCATCGGTAGGCTCTAGCCGCAGCGCTCTGCGAAAGTCTCTGAGGGCTGCCTCGTAAGACTGCAGCTTCATATGAGCCTGGGCGCGGCAATACCAGGCTTTTGCATTTTTTTTGTCCTGGTTAATTGCCTGGTCAAAGGTTTTTAATGCATCGCTATAGTTGCCTGTGCTATGAAGCGCAAAGCCCTTCTTCATTAGCGCCTGAACGGTTTGCATCAAACCCGATGAATCAGGTGCAAAACTATTAGAACCTGTGAAAGAATTAACCACTGCTGCTCATTGATAGTGACCAAGGGTTAGCTGGCCCCTTCAATGTGCCAGCTAGGCCGCACTCAGTATGCCCATTCGTTTTCCCCAAGGCCAAAATCCTGCATGACAAACGCACCTGTAAAAGCATGCTGAAACCTATCAAAAGTCTCTGCCTGAGTATGTTCAGTAGCTTTTGATGGGGCAATGTTCATGGCATGGGCAGGAGAAAAGCAGCCTATGCCATCACCCTTTAGCGAATAGCTTAAGCAAATAGAGAGCGAGCGGCACCAGCGATGACCAGACGTTAAGCTCTTCGCCTCATAGGCATATGTGCCTGTGGCAGAGAATGAAATAGGAGTATGTATGGCTCTCAGAAAAGTCCAATAGGTCTTCTAGTAAGTCTTGCTGTTAACAACCATTAGATGCAAACCAGCTATTTCGACGAAGAGTGGCCTCATAACTTAAGCCTCTGCATGGTTCTAAGGCGCCGAGTGCAGCGGGGGCAAAGCGTATTCATCCGCCAAAGCCTTTATTGTTGTCTAATGTTCTTTTAACCTTGCGCGTTATCTTTACACAATGCAATAGAAGATGCACCCAATCTTTAAACTATTCGAGAACAATCGCAACAGCTGTAAACGCTAGCGCTATATAATCAAGAAAAATCGTAAGCAGCCGTAGTCAGCTAATAAGCTATAGGCTAAGCTGTTTTGTTTTACTGCTTTCTTGAGACATTGATCTCTCTCTAAGGAAGGTTTCGGGTCGCATTTTACTAAAGTTGAGTAAATCTCTTTTTTTGCGTAGTGTCTCTTTTAACAAGAGATGTTCCAGAAAGCTATAACGGTGCCTACTCAAACTTTGTGTAAAACATCTTTTATAAATCCATTGGCTGAATCAACATGAATACTCCCCTAAAAATTGCCACGATAGGAGACTCCATCACTCAAGCAGACAATGGGCGCAACTCTTACAGAAGAGACCTTTGGAATTTATTGACACAGGCTGGCTACAACGTTGATTTTGTTGGATCAGAAAATAAAAATAAAAACAATAAAGATTTTCCTGATTCAACCTTTGATCCTGACCATGAAGGTCACTGGGGATGGCGAACCGACGAAATCATCAATGGAAAAGTCAACAAAGCTAATGAAGGAAAGCTTGCAGACTGGCTTCTGGGCTACACCCCTGACATTGCGCTCATTCATCTGGGCTCAAACGACGCCTTTCAAAACGACACCCCAGAGAGTACTGCTGATGAGCTGAAGCAAGTTATTGATATTCTTCGACAAGACAATCCAAATGTTGTTGTTTTTCTCGCTCAGGTGATTTCCAGTGCATCTGCTTCTAGAGATGAAAAGGTTGACGATCTCAATGCTTTGATTCCAGCGGTGGTTACTGAGAAGACTCAGCCAGGATCTCCGGTTATTTTGGTCAACCAAAATACAGGCTTTAATGCTGCTGTAGATACCTATGATGGGGTTCACCCCAATGTTAATGGTGAAGCCAAAATGGCTCTGAAGTGGTTCGATGCCATCGACACCCATCTTGGCGGAGGAACTCCTCCAGTGACTCCGTTGCCTTTTGAAGCAGAAGACGATAGTGCGATTGCGAAAGCAGGCATCGCTGTCACGATCGATGTATTTGGCAATGATACTATCTCTGAACCTTTTACCTTGTCAGCGCTTGGTACGCCCGCCAACGGCACCGTCGAGGTAAATGAAAATGGCACCCCTAGAGATGTCACTGACGACCTGCTTACCTACACCGCAAATTCAAATTTCACTGGAGTTGATAGCTTTACCTATACGATAGAAAACGGCAGTGGCAAGCTGAAAACTGCTGAAGTACAGGTGAGCGTGTCAGGTCCTGACCCAGAGCCAGAGCCAGAGCCAGAGCCAGAGCCAGGCAACCGAGTCGAAGATGGGTTGCTGAGCCTATATACCTTTAGTGAAGGGACAGGCAATACAGTGTTCGATGTTTCTGGTGTTGGCACAGCCCTCAACCTAAAAATCGATGATGTGACAGGCGTACAATGGGGCGACGGTACCCTCACACTTAACGACCCAAGCCTAATTGCCTCTCAGGTGGCAGCGACGAAGCTTACCGATGGTATTCAGGCAACCCAAGAAATCACCATTGAAGCCTGGATTGCGTCAGCTAACACCAGCCAAAGCGGCCCGGCCAGAATCGCCACGCTTTCTTCTAACTCATCAAACCGTAACTTTACCTTGGGTCAGCAAGGCGACGATTACAACGTCCGCTTTCGGACGACCTCGACCGGTAAAAATGGTGCGGGCAAGTCGGTTTCCTCTCCTGGCAGCATGGTGACCACTGCGCTAACCCATGTGGTGTACACCCGAGAAGCTGATGGTGATACCTTCCTCTATTTAAACAACGAGCTGGCAAAGTCTGAAACTATCGAAGGTGATTTGTCCAACTGGAACGACAGCTATCAGTTTGCCTTGGGAAATGAGCTGGCGGGCTCTCGGGACTGGTTAGGAACGCTCGATCTCGTCGCTGTGTACAATCAGGCTTTCGATGCAGCTGAAGTTTTGCAAAACTTCCGAGCTGGTGCTGATGGGGCTTCTGGTTCGCAACCGCCAGTAGTTGAACCGCCAGTAGTTGAAGAGAACACCGCGCCTGTGGCCAATGCGGACACCGCTACCCTGACTGAAAATACGCAAAAGACGATTGATGTTCTGGCCAATGATACAGACGCAGATGGCGACTCCTTGAGTCTGACGGCTGTTTCCTCTGCGCAGAATGGGACCGCAGCGATCGTAAACAACCAGGTAGTGTACACACCCGCTATTGACTTTGTCGGGAATGCTCAATTTACCTACAGCGTTTCTGATGGCAACGGCGGCACGGACAGCGCAAC
Source organism: Cyanobacteria bacterium J06581_3 (assembly GCA_038531675.1). GTDB lineage: Bacteria > Cyanobacteriota > Cyanobacteriia > Phormidesmidales > Phormidesmidaceae > Phormidesmis. The sequence continues at coordinate 44,665 of JBCBBK010000012.1, read as the reverse complement.
GGTCAGTGTTTCTGTTACCGCAGCTGCGAACATTGCGCCTGTGGCCAATGCGGACACCGCTACCCTGACTGAAAATACGCAAAAGACGATTGATGTTTTAGCCAATGATACAGACGCAGATGGCGACCCCTTGAGTCTAACGGCTGTTTCCTCTGCGCAGAATGGGACCGCAGCGATCGTAAATAATCAGGTAGTGTACACACCTGCTGCCGACTTTGTTGGGACGGATCAATTTACCTACAGTGTGACGGATGGCGAAGACACTGTTACTGGCAGTGTGAACGTCACCGTAAATGCTGCGGGTGAAAACACGGGTGAAAACACTAGAGTAGAAGATGGCTTACTGAGCCTGTACACCTTTGACGAAGGTAGTGGCAATACAGTGTTCGATGTTTCTGGCGTCGGCACTGCCTTGGACCTTACCATCGATGATCTTACTGGTGTTAGTTGGGGAGCCGGGGTGCTCAATATTGATGCGCCCAGTTTGATTGTGTCTCAGCAGGCGGCCACTAAGCTAACCAATGGTATTACCGGTACTGGCGAGATTACCATAGAAGCTTGGGTTGCACCTGAGAACTCAACTCAGAGCGGACCTGCTAGAATTGCCACGCTGTCTGCGAGCACCTCTAGACGTAACTTTACCTTGGGTCAACAGGGCAATGAATACAACGGCAGACTCAGAACGACGGTAACCGGACGTAACGGTTCGAGGCCATCACTTACTTCTGTTGGAGGGCAGGCGACTACCGAGATGACCCACGTGGTATATACCCGTGAGGCTGATGGTGATGCCCGCATGTACGTGGATAATCAGCTGGTGGGAAGCGATACAATCGCAGGAGACCTGAGCAATTGGGATAGCAATTATAAGTTCGCCCTAGGCGCAGAACTCAATGGCCAACGGGCCTGGCTGGGTTCGCTGGATTTAGTCGCTGTGTATAATCAAGCTTTTGATGCAGGCGAAGTAGAACAAAACTTTCTGGCAGGCGCAAGTTTGTTTTAACTTTGGCCGTAATTGCTCAACTCCTGATCTCGAAAAAATCAAGTAATATGATTGTCGCTAAGTTGCCGTTTTCTGATTGTTTGCTTCCGTCTTTGGCTGAAATTTCCTTGCCCTATAAGTCCATGAACTACCATTATCGTTCGATTGAGGATCTTAATAGATGTATTGTCAATAATTTGGGTAAGAATCCACCCAATATTGATTTAGTAGTTGGCATGCCTAGGAGTGGTCTCCTGGCTGCGAATATGCTGTCGCTTCATCTCAATTGCTTATTGACCGATTTGGAAGGTTTTTTGGAAGGTCGCCTGTTTGAAACCGGATTCAGACTAAGAGGCAAAGCCAAAACCTTTTCTGAGTGTAAAAGAGTTCTAGTTTTAGAAGATAGTATCTTTTCTGGTAGATCAATTAAGGAAATAAAGACTCGAATTGAGCAAAGATACGACGATAGAGATATTTTCTATGCTGCTGCTTTTGTACTTCCAGAGTCTAAAGATTTAGTCGATATTTACTACGAGGTCTGCCCACTACCTAGATTGTTTGAGTGGAACTTGATGCATCATGGGCTAATTACAAGGTCATGTGTTGATCTAGATGGCGTTTTGTGCAGAAATCCTAGCGAAAGTGAAAACGATGATGCAGAAAACTATATTCACTTTCTTCGCTCAGTTGAACCTTGCATAATCCCAACAGTGAAGCTTGGCCACATTGTAACCAACAGATTAGAAAAGTACAGAGAGCATACTGAAGAATGGTTGAGCCAGCATAATATTGAATATGGAAAGTTGATTATGTTAGATTTACCGAGTAAGCAGGCTAGGATCGAAGCAAATTGTTACGCTACACATAAGGCTAAGGCTTATACGGAAACCGAAAGTCTTTTGTTTATAGAGAGTAGTGAGCGGCAAGCCAGGGATATTTCTAGAATTTCTGGAAAATCGGTTTTTTGCACAGATACAAAGCAAATGATCAACCCTACTTTTGTGAGAAGGAACAAAGGTAGGCTGCTCCAACGTGTTAAGAAACTGATTAGATAGTTACTCTAGATCATATGCTGATTAACACTCGTAGAGACAGCTTGTGAAAAATGAGCAAAGTCAATTTCGAAGGATCACTTTAAAAAACTGAGCCTTGTCAGCTTAAAGCACGCACTCGCTGAGTATAGTGAGTGCGTGCTTTTGTGATTATATGTACTCAAACGTTCGTATTTCTGAGGCTAGTTTCCCAACACCTACAGGGAAAGACTAAAATTGAAGTCTGCAATTTGCAAACAATTATGGCAAGCCCTTGTCATTACTTGAGAATCTTGCTCATTCTGCTCACATCAGAATCTACAAAAGGTAGGCATTCGTCATGATTGGCTCAGCATCCGTTCGTATCGAGAAAGACTCCATGGGCGAACTCGAAATTCCGAGCAATGCCTATTACGGAATTCAGACACTTAGGGCCATTCAAAACTTTCCTATCAGTGGCATCAAGCCCCTGCCAACTTACGTAGATGCTTGCTTGCTCATCAAACAAGCCACTGCGATCGCCAACAAAGAACTCGACTGCATCCCCACCGAAATCGGCGACGCCATCGTCCAGGCCACCCTCGAAATCCTTAAAGGCGACCTGCGCGATCAGTTCGTTGTAGACGTATACCAGGCAGGCGCAGGCACCTCCCACCACATGAACGTCAACGAAGTGCTCGCCAACCGCGCCCTCGAAATCCTCGGCGACGAAAAGGGCAATTACAGCCGCGTCAGCCCAAACGACCATGTTAACTACGGTCAGTCCACTAACGACGTCATCCCTACCGCCATTCGCGTCGGCGGCATCCTGGCTTTAGAGCATGCCCTCTATCCCGCGCTAGAGAGCATCATCACTACCCTCAGCATCAAAGCCACCGAATTTGAAGATGTTGTGCGCTCGGGCCGGACTCACATGCAAGACGCCGTCCCCGTTCGCCTTGGCGAAGGCTTCTGCGCCTGGGAACACATCCTCTCTAGCCACGAAGATCGCATTCGAGCCGCTGCTGCCGAGCTGGCTGTTCTGGGCATTGGCGGTAGCGCTACCGGCACCGGGCTAAACACCCATCCGAAGTACCGCCTTCGCGTTTGCGAAATTCTCTCCGACTCGCTGAAGCAACCCATCACCAGCGCCCCTCACCTGATGGCCGCGATGCAAAGCATGGCCCCCTTCGTTGCCCTTAGCAGCACCCTTCGCAACCTAGCTCAGGATCTGGTGAAAATCTCTCACGATCTAAGGTTGTTGGACTCTGGGCCAAAAACAGGGCTCAAAGAGATTCAGCTGCCCGCCGTGCAGCCAGGCTCATCAATTATGCCAGGTAAGTACAACCCGGTAATGGCTGAGATGACCTCCATGGTGTGCTTTCAGGTGATGGGTTATGACCAGGCGATCGCCCTTGCCGCCCAAGCTGGTCAGCTAGAGCTCAACGTGATGATGCCGCTCATCGCCTATGACCTGATCCACAGCATTGAGATTCTCGGAAACACCGTAAAGGCCTTGGATGAAAAGTGTTTGCAAGGGATTACAGCCTTTCCTGAGCGCTGTATGGACTATGCAGAAGGAAGTCTTGCACTCGTGACTGCGCTGAATACGCATATTGGGTATTTGAATGCGGCTGCGATCGCCAAAGAATCCCTCGAAACCGGCAAACCCCTCCGCCAGCTCGTCCTCGAACACGACCTTATGGACGAAGCCACACTCAACGAAGTTTTGGACTTACAAAAGATGAGCTGCATGATGGCATAAGCTTACAGAGTGACTTACAGCAGCTGAAGAATCGATTCAACCAGTGCTTTTGGGCTAATCGGCTTAGTCAGATGCCGCTGAAAACCAGCTGTCAGGGCTCGCTTGAAATCGAGTTCGCCTGCGTAGGCGGTGAGCGCGATCGCTGCCACATCACCCCCCGATTCTGGCGGTAGTGATCGCACCTGTGCTATCAGCTGATAGCCATCCATTTCTGGCATACCAATGTCACTGACCATTACCTGAGGCACCTGCTGGTGAATGGCTAAGAGTGCTTCAGCGCCAGATGTCGCCGTCGTCACCGTTGCGCCCGCTGCCTCCAGCGAAAACGCTGCAATGGCTAACGAGTCTGGGTTGTCATCTACTAACAAAACGTTCACCCCTCGCAGGTCGGCTGAACCTGTTGCAGGGGGCTCTGTCGCAACTTCGTGAGTAAAGGTGCTAGCCAGAGGCACCTCTACCGTGAAAGTAGTCCCCTTACCTTCTCCTTCGCTATCCACATGGATACTGCCACCATGAAGTTCTACCAGCTGCCGTGTAATCGCTAGGCCTAATCCTAGCCCCCCAAACCGTCTAGTGACCGAATAGTCTTCCTGACGAAAATGCTCAAATACATAGGGCAAAAAATCGGCAGGAATGCCCTTGCCCGTATCAGAAACAACAACTTCAGCCTGAGCCCCCTGCTTGCGCAGCCGCACCTGTATGCTGCCACCTTCAGGCGTAAACTTAATTGCATTGGAAAGCAGGTTCCATATAATCTGTTGTAATCGTCCTGCATCGCCGTTTACACAGCACTCGGCAAGCGTCGTCTCAATCGTAATATCCTTGGCTTCTGCCGCTAGTTCAACAGTTTCTAGAGCGGCCACAATCACATCTTGCAGGTCAACTGTTTTTCTATCCAGGCTCATTTTGCCGCGTAGTATGCGCGATATATCTAGCAGGTCATCTATTAGCCGCATTTGCGATTGAGCGTTACGCTCAATTGCCTGTAGTGCGCGGGTCGTTTTTTGGGGCGCGAGGGTGCCTCGCCCCAGTATCTGTGACCAGCCAAGAATAGAGTTCATCGGCGTACGCAGCTCGTGAGAGACTACCGCCAAGAAATCGTCCTTAGTGCGGCTTGCCCGTTCGGCCGCCTCGCGAGCAGCATGCTCTCGGCTCAGTAGTTCTTCTCTTTCGGCTTCAATTCGCTTGCGATCGCTCACGTCGCTAATCATAGTGACAAAGCCATCAACGCTCCTCGCCTTATTGAACCGAGGAATGTAGGTCATGCTGTAGCAGCGGGGTGCCTGCTGACCTGGCAGCGTTAGCCAGCCTTCATAGGCGGCCTGTTTGCCCGTCAGCACCTGCTGTATGTAGGGAGCAACTTTTTTATAGGCGCTCTCCCCAACCAGCTCACGAACAGACTTCCCGTATATTTCTGAGGCCGTCTGTCCAAAGGCCCGTTCGTATTCGCGATTGTTAAACCGGTAGCGCTCCTGTGCATCGACAAACGAAATCATCACCGGGACCGTATCGGTCACTATTTGCAGTTCAGTTTCTCTCTCTTCGAGGGCTTCCTCAATTTGTTTGCGATCGCTCACATCTAAAATAAAAGCAACAGATCCTGTGCGCCCTTCGCCCAGCAAGGTGTAGCCTACTATCACCGGCACCCGGCTACCGTCTTTACGAATATATTCCTTTTCATAAGGCTTACAAGAGCCGGTCTCTTGTGCTTCTGCAATACCCTGAGCGTCTGCCGAAAAATACTCCGGTGGCGTCATCTCTGACCAGCGAAGGTTGCCCGTTGCCAGGTCCTCTCTCGAGTAGCCAACAATCCTCAAAAACTCATCGTTCGCATTGTCGATATTACCATTAGTATCAGCAAACAAAATGCCCATAACATTCGACTCTACAAAGCTACTTAGCCGATCTTCACTCAGCCTAAGTGCCTGAGCCGTATCCTGATTGCTAATGCAGCTAATCAAACCGGCAACATGCACAGTCACTAGCTCATAAAAGGTCTCGTACTCACGATCTAGCTGACGTGCAGGATTCACGCCCAGTATCAGCAGGCCAGTAACAGAACGCTTAACGATTGTGCGATCGCTTCCCTGAGTCGATGTAAATAGGGGCATGACCTTGGCACTGCGCACGGGCAAGGAAAACACACCTTCAGGCACCGTGCCAAATAGCTCAGGCAAATTTTCTACAAGCATCGCCTGCTTGTAATACAAAACTGACTCAATCTTCCAGGGATCTTGCTGACGCCAGTCCATCACTGCCGGTAGCCAAATGTCACCAATATCAGCGGGTGTCCTTTCACAAAGTACCGCCTGTGTTTTGGCCAGATTAAGCCTGTAAATAGCAGCAAAGGGAAGATCCGCCGGATTATCTGCCAAAGTGCTAATAATTGACTGGTAAACCTCTTCTGCGGTTTTGCCTTCACAAGGCTTTGCCGCCAATGCTGTGGTTGTCTCCAGTCGGCGCTCACTCAAAATTTGCTTTGTCGTTTCGTTCAGGGTGGTAAAAACGCCCCCCACTTCGCCATTTGCCAGCAGCAGCGGACTATACGAATAGGTGTAGTAAGACTCCTCGATGTAGCCAGCACGCAACGCTGGAATTAACAGATCTTCCTGACGGTCCGCGCTTTTCGTTTCAAATATGCTGTTGAGCTGCGGTCCAATAATGTGCCAGCTCTCTGGAAAGACAGCCTGAGCCGGTTGCCCAATTGCCTGAGGATGGCGATCGCCCATCACAGGGACAAACGCATCGTTATAAATCATCCGAAAATCTCTGCCCCACCATATAGCCATGGGAAAGTAGGAGTCTAGGCAGATATTAACAGCAGTCTTTAGGCTCTCTGGCCAGCTAGTCATCGCGCCTAGAGGTGTGGTTTCCCAAGGGTGCGATCGCACAAGCACCCCCAACTTCCCCTCCGCAGAAATATTTTTCATAGATAGGCGTTATCTCCGGCGATTACTGAACTCTCGAAGATTGGATTCTAGATAGATTCTAAGATAGACCTCTCCAAGTCAACTCACCAAGCGGTTGAGCCACTAACTCTACTCTATCGACATAGACTACAGAGATGCGGTAGTCCATGTCGATAGAGAGATTCTACGATGGAAGGAGTCTGGCGTGGTAGTCACCTATACGCTAGCCATACGCTGAGCCACCTGCCAAGTATTTACGAGACTGACACAAAGCTACAGTAAATGTCTTACGGAAGTAGTCGCCAGCGATCTTTTGAGCGATCTTTTAGTAGTATGAGAGCCTAAACATCATTGACACACCTTCATGACCTATAGCGTAACCCAACCCCCAGCAAGCCAGGAAGACGCTTGGTGGGTTCAGCAATGGGTAGATCTGCTCAACTCATACCGCTTCAAAAAGCGACTGGAAAGAGGCCGCAACTACGCCCGTCAGGGCAACATCCTTAGCCTGGAATTCAAAGATTCTAAAGTCCACGCTACCGTGCAGGGCACCGCTAGCGAACCCTATCAGCTTTCCATTGGGATAGAGCGCTTTACCGACGAAGACTGGGGCTTTGTAATTAACACCCTGGGCGAAAAGGCACTTTACTCCGCTCAGCTGCTGGCGGGCGAAATGCCCGACTCTATCGAGGCTGTCTTTACATCTAACGGCCTCAGCCTTTTTCCCTTTACCCTGGCCGATGTTAAGTCCAAGTGCAGCTGCCCCGATCCCAAAAATCCCTGCAAGCACATTGCTGCTGTTTATTACCAGCTTGGCGACTTCTTTCGAGAAGATCCCTTCGTGCTGTTCCAACTGCGAGGCCGTACCAAAGAGCAAATCCTAGAAGCCCTACGTCAGCACAGACAGCAGTCCATCGGCGAGCAGCCTGTCGAAGGGCAAGACACTAGCGCACCGTCTGAAGTGACTGCTATGCCTGAGGCTGCACAGCCATTAGAGCCCACGACAAACACGTCTAAGGGCTTCTCGTCTTCAGTGAATCTCAACCGATTCTGGCAGTACGACGATCCGATTGATCCATCGCTAATTGTGATTACGCCCGCCGAGCAGACCGTTTTAGATGTGATTGGCGATATGCCCTTGGCGGCGAGTGAGGCACAAATCGTGTCCGACCATTTCAAAACGCTTTACCAAACCGTTGCCCAGCAGGCCATGATGACAGCACTGAGCTGATTTGTTCCGCCAAATTCTGTTAAACGCAGGCCGTTAGGCTGCATATCCAGAAGCCTGTAGCCCAAACATTTTGGCGTATAACCCTGCCTGGTCTAAGAGTTCTTCGTGGGTGCCTAGTTCTGCGATTTGACCTTGGTCTAACACCAAAATTCGATCGGCCAGTCTGACCGATGAGAATCGGTGGCTGATGAAGAAGGTGATTTTATCGCGGGTAAGCTCTCTAAATCTTTGGTACAGGTCAAACTCAGCGATCGCGTCCATAGCCGAAGTCGGCTCATCCAAAATCAAAATCTGCGCGTTACTCATAAACGCTCGCGATAGACCAATCTTTTGCCATTGACCACCCGACAGCTCGCGTCCATGGGGAAATAAGTTGCCTAGCTTCGTGTCGTATTGCTGGTCGAGGCGCTCAATAAATGCAGAAATACCTGCTTTTTGGGCTGCTTTTTGAGCCTTGTTTCCGTCATGCCAGTTTTCTATGTCGCCAAACCCAATATTCTCTTGAATACTCAGCTTATACTGAGCAAAATCTTGAAACAGGACGGCGATATTTTGCCGCAGTTCCTTTAGGTCAAACTCTGAAAGAGGAATGCCATCGATAGTAATTTCTCCTGTAGTAGGCTCGTACAGGCGGGTTAACAGCTTTACAAGCGTAGTTTTTCCGGCACCATTTATGCCGACAACGGCAATGCTTTCACCCGGATGCACCTCAAAGCTGACATTCTTAAACACAGCGTGCTGAGGTTGTTTATCTTTTGTAGACTGTTGGTTGGTTGGATAAGCGAATCCTACTTGACGAAGCGCGATTCCTTGCTTGATGGCTGCAGGGAAAGCCTTCGGGGCGGCCGGACTGATGATACGGGGCTGTAGCGCCAAAAACTCAAAAAATTGAGACGTGTGTAAATTGGCATCGTACGTTTTGGCTAAATTTTGTACGCAGCCTGTTGACAGTGACTGTGCTTGACCAAAAGCACCGCTGTACATGACAAAATCACCTAGCGTGATTTGTCCTTGTACCGTTCTCACTACAATCCAGCCATAGGCTGCATAGAAGCAAATGTTGGGCACCACGCCGATGCAAAAGCGACCGATCGCCTGCTTACGTGCCATTTGTTCTACTTCTTGCTTATACTGCTTGTACGTTTGCTGCCATTGAGATACGATTTGCTCGCCCAGATTGAACAACCTAATCTCTTTTGCATAGCGCTGCTGTGTGAGCAGCCCTTGGAAGTAGGCAGCCAAACGACCCTCAAACGTATTTTTACGATTGAGCATGAACTGCTTTTTAGAGAAACTCACGCCCTTGTGCAACAGAGGCAGCGTTGCCAGCATCAATAGGGCCAAAATGATTGGGCTAAACTGCATAAGTAAAACAATCAGCCCAGCTAGGTTAATCATTTGGCCTGCCAGGCTAGTGGCGTAGTCGAGCGATCGCACAGGGTAGCTGGTACCGCTTTGCGTTGCCCGGTTCAGCGCATCGTAAAAAGCAGGTGATTCAAAATGATTAAGATCTAAACGGATAGCTTGATACAACAGCTTTTGTGTTGCGCTCAAGGAGAGCTTGTCCCCTAAGAGCTGAGATACAAATGGTCGCGCCTCACCCAATGCTAGCCGTGCAACAGATAGCCCCAACCGTGCTGAAATGAAAATAATAATCGGCATCCATGCATTGTGATGACTGCTTTTTAGCGCTCCAGCATTGCTTGTTATCCAGTCAATAATAAGTTTGTTGGTATAAAGCAAGCCAATCGGCAAAAGCGAGCCCATAACAGTGATCAGCACCATAGCTAATAACCATTGAGGGGATGCTTCCCACACCAATGCGAACAAGCGATGGGTGTTACTCAAATTTTTCAGAAAGCTGGTGTTGAGTGCAGGTTTGGACATAAATGATGGTGGCTTCGCTAAGTTAAGTCCCAACGGATTCGGAGTTGGCACGGCAAAAATCCAGTGCTTCTTTAGCGTTCCTGATTTGTAGTTAAAAACAACTTTTCTTGGATACGGCTATTGTCAATTGCAGTGTGAGTGTAAAAGTATTCTCCAAAAATCAGAGCAATCACGGTGATAAGGACAACAGCATCTAGTGATTACTAAGGTCAGTTCCGCTTCTCTTGTAGCGATATCTTTTTTAATTATGACTGACATCAAATACCGCGTTTGGGACATTGGCCTACCTCGTACCGGAACAACCACTTTTTGTGAGGCAGTCAAGCTTTTGGGCTACACAGCAGTCAAGCATAATCCCAGATACGAAGATCTCCAAGGGCTTCAAGCGGCTTCAGATGCAGGATGTGTTGTTTACTACAAGTATCTAGACTTTAAATATCCCGATTCTAAATTTGTGTTGGCTACCCGAGACCTAGACTCTTGGCTAGCGTCAGCAGAATTCATCTATACCAAGTATCCCGCAACAGATAAAGACATTGCGATTCTGCGACGTATGCACATCTATGAGAGTGTTACCTTTGACCGTGAAAAGTTTGTAGACGCTTACCATCGCTACCATGCGGATGTTCGTCGCTACTTCAAGGACAGACCTGGGGACTTGTTAGAGATGAATATTGTTGGCGGTGAAGGATGGGAAAAGCTGTGCCCATTTTTAGAATTGCCAACGCCAACTACGGCCTTTCCCCATCGGAATAAGCGCACCGATTATTACCCCAAGCCGAAGGCTGACCCTGTTGCGGAGCAGTCCGATCAACAATCCACTCAACAAGAGCCGGATTTAGTGCTGGTTCCCTAGCTGTGCTCTTGTTGTAGCAAACGTACTGATGCATCACACCAAAAGCTACAGATTGTTCTAAATAATTGTCTTTGTAATGCTAGTCCAGCACTTGGCCTAACTTTTTCTATGACCTCAGATTCTCTGACTCCACGCGCTCAATTTCAGGCTATCCCTACTAGCGAGCTACCTAACGCTGGGCCCAAAAGCTACGCCTTTACGTTCGTTTGTCAAAAGGGTGTTCTGGAAGGGCTCTCGTTGTTGCTGGTGGCTTCCTTAAAGCGATTTTTGCGCTGTGAGTATGAGCTGATTGCCGCTGTTCCTAAGCCCGGTGGCAAACGAGGTGATCTTAGTCCGGTGACCTATTGCCTGCTAGACAAGATGGGTGTGCGGGTCGAATACTTTGAAAATCCGATTGCGGGCGATCGCAAAGGCGATCTGCTCACCAATAAAATCTATTGCTTCAACCTGCCCACGCGCATGGAGAAAACAGTCTTCCTAGATTCAGATTTGCTGTGTCTCAAAGACTTTGTGGGCAATCGTCGATTTTCGGCACCTTTTAATGCGGCCCCCACTTTTTTGGCCACTGGCAAAAACTGGAAGCAGGTCTATCAAGCGGTTGGTCTTTCCTCTCCAGAAAACAACATGTACCCGCTGTTTTCCGACGAACTACAGCCGCCCTATTTTAATTCTGGCTTTGTCGCTGTAGATACGCGGCTTGCCAAAGACTTATTCGATACCTGGCTTGATTGCTTCAACCAAATCAACGCATCGAAAGTAATGGAAGACAACCTTTACTTTCGTGAACAGGTCAGCCTGTCGCTGGCCGTGATCAAGATGGGCCTGAGCTACGATACGCTCGATAAAAACTATAACTTTTGGGTAAAAGCCCATCCATTAGATGAGCAGGCGCTTCCATACTTTTTACATCACACTTGGCCAAATCCGCCTATTTATCATCAGCCCCATCTGATCGAGCTCGTACACTCTCTAGTCGCTGACTACCCTGAAATGAGGCCACTGGTTGCCAAAACCCGATGGAAATACTATCTACGTCCCAACTGGATGCTTTCTATCAATCAGCGGATGTTTGCAAAGCGGCCAATGCTGCGTAAGCTATTGGGCAAACCCATTGCCGATGCCATTGTGACCGTGTGAAATGTCTAATCAGTCACTTAGTCAGAATCCCTCTGAGCACCTCTATAGGAATTCTGCCAAGAAAAGAATGTTAAAAGAAGCATGCCAGCCTCTACTTGTTGCGGGTATGCATCGCTCTGGAACATCTCTGACGGCATCAATGTTGCAGGCTGCTGGTGTAGATATTGGTAAGCATCTGATTGGCCCTGGGAATGGCAACCGAATGGGTCATTTTGAAGATGTTGAGGTGTGTTCGCTACACTGCGATATTTTAGAGGCGCAAGGGATTCATAAAGATGGATGGGCAGTGCCACGCCAGGTAGACGTCGCACCGCGATTCAAAGATAGGGCGAGGCGGCTGTACCAGCTGAAAGAAAGACGCCAACAAAAAAAGGCGCTGACATGCAACAAACCATCAGTCTGGGGATGGAAAGATCCCAGAACGGCTTTATTTTTGAACTTTTGGTATCGCCAGATTCCTGACGCTAAGTTTGTTTTTGTGTACCGTAAACCCTGGGAAGTGGTGCAGTCTTTGACGGAGCGAGGCGATATTGCGATCGCTCAGAATCCTCAACTTGCTATTACTGCCTGGCTAGTTTACAACAGTGCTATCTTCAGCTTTTATCAGCAAAACGCTGCGCGATGCTTTCTGTTTAGTGTCGATAGCTTTCGCGATAGTGAAAAATTTGTTCTCACACGGCTGTGTAAAAAACTGCACCTGTCGTTGCACCTGTCGTGCCCTGCGGTATACCAGCCTAGCCAATTGCACTCACTGACAAGGCACTTCTCTATACAAACAGCTCAACAGGCGTTACAAGACCATTTGCCGTGCGCGTTAACGCTTTATAGGGCGCTAGAAGCTGCTGCCGATTTACCGTCTTACTGTCAGCCATCGGAGCTAGCCACGCAACCAAGCAACCGAACCAGGGCTTAACGGGTTTAACTTTATTCTGAGCTGCAAAAACATATCCCTTGTAACGCCTGGCATACAAGAGATATGTCTTGAATTTAGTACTTATAATCAGTACCTATAAACCGTGTGGTTCTCGATATTTAACTAACCATTGCCAGTAGTCGTCTTAGGCCGGCCCAACCGATAAAGGTATAGCCAATCGCCAGTAACAAGCTGCTAAGCGTAACCCGGACCGTTGCTTTTAGCGCTTCCGACCTCAGCTGTTCTGTGGTTTCTTTTTGCTGCTCACCGATACGGATTTTAATTTGCTCTTCTGCCTCAGTTGCCTGACTGGTCAAAAAGCTTTCTAGCTCCTGTGGGTTACTGCGAAAGCGCTCAATTTGAGCCAGCTGCGCTTCGTCCAAAGTTCCACTTTCAATTGCAGCTTGCAGTTGGTCTTCATCTTGCAAGAGTGCATCTAGCTGTGCCCTGCGCTGTGCCAGGTCCGCGCTCAGTCGTCCTTGTAATTCGGCAGTGGCTTCTTCTGCATCCTGGTCTACCTGGCTGAGCGCATCACGACTTTGTAAGCGCACATTATTAGGATGGGCCACCGTTGTGATCAAAAAGATCAGACCTAGTAAACAAGAGAGCAGGCAAGTCCAAAACCGAGCATCTAGCGCCAGACTGCTGCGCCGAGCCGACCGACCGATATTGCTATCTATCCAAAATCCTGTAAACAGGAGTGCAATGCCAACTAACGGCACGATACCTCTATCGACCAGACTGGTCACCGTCGTTAGTAGCCAGGCCCGATTGCTGAAATTAGGTGGAAATAGCAACGTCAAAAAGTCGATTAGTGCTGCCAGTATCGTAATCGCACCGACCAGTTTCAAAGAAATGGCCGCAAGCGGGGAAGGGATAGCAATATCTTTGGGCGGTGGAGAAGATGTCATAAGAATTTAGCAAGGTGTAGCTGTCATTACACCATTTTGCTCCTTTGTTTAGTCAAGATCAGTACGATTTCTCGATACGATTTCTCAACAAGAATAAAGCAAAGTTGATGAATTGGCGACTAACCACTAGGGCCGATACGTAATTGGATGCTAGTCATCGTACCCAACATTGATCTGACTTTTGCGCTCGTATAGCCAGTTCATTTGCTTTGGGTTTAGTTTGGCGTAGTACATTCCCTTTAGCAGCTGATTGAGCAGTGCCTGCCGGTAAATGCCGCGTTGCCTAAACCGCCGTGCGGATGTGGTGATTTTGGCTGATGCGATCGCCGGGCTTCCTTTTCGTGCCAGCGCCAGGCTCAGGGCTGTATCTTCAAAAATGTCCATATCCGGTACGCCACCAATGTCCAGCAGGGCCTGCCTTTTGGCAAAAATGCAGTGGTCTAAATATAAGATGCCTTGACGCGATCGCACGCGAGTAGAATACCAGGAGGTAAACCGCAGCAGCCAATGGTCCCAGTCAAAGCTGTGTTCAAACCCGCCCCAGGTTGCGTTGTCTTCTATCAGGGCTTTTTCAGCGATTATCAGCGCCTTTCGCTCTGGCAATAAGGTCGCTGGGTGATGCAGCAGTACCCACTCTCCTTTACTCGCTTCTATTCCAACCGTCAGCCGCTGTGCCCGATTGGTCGCGTCAGATTCAATTATTTCCACTAGCGGAAACTGCTTTAGAACAGATAGCGTACCGTCTGTACTGGGGCTTATCACCGCAATCAGCTGCTTTTCACCCGCCTGCTCACAGAGGTTTCTCAAAATCTTTGACAGGTAGCCATGGCGCGATTCATTAAAACAAGGCAACACAACCGAGAACATAGCGGACTTACCCTTAAGCTGCCATCAATACTATTTAATTTAAGAAGAGTTTGAGTCATTATGGCCCCCACCGTCGAAATCCTAGCCGATAAACCAGCGCTCGTGACCCGTGCTCGCGAACTGATGTTAGAGACCATCGAAAGTGCGATCGCCGCTCGCGGCAAAGCGACCCTTGCCCTCTCCGGTGGCAGCACCCCCAAACCTCTCTACGCCTCCCTCACAGAAGCTAACCTACCCTGGGATAAGCTCTACATCTTTTGGGGCGACGAACGCTACGTCCCCCACGACCACGAAAAAAGCAACGTCCGCATGACCCACGAAACCTGGCTATCCCACGTTCCCATTCCCGCCAGTAACATTTTCCCCATGCCTACCAGCGCAGGCGATCCGGCCAAAGATGCAAATGAGTACGAGAAAACGCTCAAAGACTTTTTCCAGCTCAAAGATGGCGAATTTCCTGCCATTGACTTCGTTCTTCAGGGCATGGGCGACGATGGCCACACCGCTTCCCTGTTCCCTCATACCGATGCCCTAAGCGTGACCGATCAGCTTATTACCGTCGGCAATCATAACGGCGATCCGCGTATTACATTCACCTATCCTTTTATCACCCAGGGTCGCAAAGTGGTTTTCCTCGTCGCAGGCGAGAACAAGCAGCAAGCCCTCTCTCAGGTCTTTTCGCCCGATGCCGATCCCAAAGACTATCCCAGCAAACTAATCCAGCCTTCTAACGGCCCTCACTGGCTGCTGGACGAAGCCGCTGGCCAGGGTATTCCCAGCCAGTACAAATAGGCCATTACGAAATTGAGCAAAAATATTCGTAACAGAAATATTCGTAACAAAGCGGAATTTCTCTGGTTACGACTGTTGATAGTAAAATCACAGCACCAGTCACCCTTCCCGTCATGATCAACTGCCCCAACTGCAACCACCAAAACCCCGACGGCGCCCTCCAATGCGAAGCCTGCTACACGCCTTTGCCCACGCTAGCGAACTGTCCTAACTGCGGTGCCTCTATTCAGGCAGATGCTAGTTTCTGCGGTCAATGTGGCAGCGATCTGCGGGAGGTCGACCTATCGGCAAGTGCAGCGCCCACCTCTGCCCCCATGGCTGAAGGCTCCTCTGGGGGGGCTGCCGAAGCAGGGGCAAGCTCCACGCTCAAAACTCAAAACTTTCTGGGACAAAACAGCGACCCGAGTATGGATTTGCCGGACCTCGTTGCGCCAGATCCACTCATTGAACCCGAGCCGATTGGTGCAACGTCTTCTGGTGGCCAGTCTACTCATCAACCCAGCACAACCGCAGGCACCGAGATATCAGCAGTGCCTGGCTATGGCAATGTGGGGGCCTCGCCTGAGGTAGAAGAAACGGCTGCAACACAAGTAGGCGAAGAAAGTCAAAATACGGTTAACCCCGTAGAAGCAGAATCGGCTCCCTTCATTTCCGAGCCGTCAACTTCAGAGCCTCTGGTTTTCGAATCGCCTGCCTCAGCGCCTGTCGCTTCAGAACCTCTGGTTTTTGAATCGCCTGCCTCAGCGCCGGTTGCTTCGGAGCCAGTTGTTTCAGAACCAGTTGCCTCAGAACCAGTTATTTCAGCGCCGGTTATTTCAGCGCCGGTTATTTCGGAGCCAGTTATCTCAGAGCCAGTTGTCTCAGAGCCGGTTGTCTCAGAGCCGGTTGTTTCAGAGCCGGTGGCTTTTGATCCAGCGACCTCTGCACCTCAAGTTTCAGAACCGCCAGTTTCACCCCCTGTAATCCCTGTACCCTCAACAGAGCCTGAACAGGCGATTCCTCAACCCCTTACGCCAGAGCCTGTTGCAGCTTCAGCGCCCTCAAATCCTCGTCGTTCGTCAGCCACTCAGTTACAGGTCACAACAGTACGACTAAAGCAAGTGCAAACCAATAGCCTAATCGAGATCCCTCGGGGGCTATCCATCGTGCGGATTGGGAAACCTAATGATCACACACCGCCTGATATCGATGTTTCTGGCTTCCCAGATTCGGAGATTGTCTCTAGAGTGCATGCCAATATCCGTGTAGAAGGCGATGCCTACTATCTCGAAGATGTCGGCAGCTCGAACGGGACTTACATTAATGGTTTGCCGCTTCCTGTGGGTAACCGCCACAGGTTGCGACCAGGCGATCGCATTGCCTTTGGCAAAGGCGACAAAGTCAGCTTCATTTTCGAGCTAGCCAGCTAAGGTTATTACACCTGTATTAGCCGCTAGCGCTTGCAGCCGCTTTGATGTGTGTGACTTGTCCTTCATCCATCTTGGTGCTGCGCTGTGCCCGCATTGAATAACATCATCACTTTGTCGTTGCTGCATCCTATCGACAAAACGCCTGTTCAGAGCTGGTCGTTTGAAGAAGAATCGGTGGTTCGCATTGGCCGCTCTGTAGACAACGACGTTGTTTTGTACAGCGCGGTCGTTTCTCGGCACCATGTAGAGCTACGCCAGGGTGCTAAGGGCTGGGAGATTCATAACATTGGCACAAATGGCACTTACCTAGCCGGAGCCCGCATTGACAGCAAACCCGTTCAAGACGGCCTAGTCATTCGCTTAGCTCGCTCTGGCCCCAATATTCAAATTAACGTCACCCAGCAAAGTAAAGGCCTTTCATCTATTCAGGTCCTGCTTGCCAAGCAGGAAGCTGCCAAAGCAAAGACTGCCGGGTAAAAGTAACCCCCCACTCCCGCCCTGGTGATGCTTATTGCCCTCGTGCTAGGTTTTGATCATCAGCATGGCGTAAGCAACGGATAGCAAGCAATGGCCCGAGGCGATCAGGTATATGTGTATCGAGAAGTCGTCGGTATTCCTTACGAGCACCACGGGATTGACTGCGGCGATGGCAGTGTTATTCACTACAGCAAGCTAGGTGAGGCTGCGATCGCTCGCACCAGCAAGTCAACCTTTGCCCGAGGGCAAACCGTATACACCAAGTCCCAAGCAACGTCATTTATTGCCGATGTCGTGGTAGAGCGGGCCGAAAGTCGCCTGGGTGAACGGCAATACGACTTATTTTTTAACAACTGCGAACACTTTGCCAACTGGTGCAAAACCGGTAGAAGCGAGTGCCTTCAGCTGGCTAATTTTGGACTCAGGTTAGATCAGATAAAGCTACCCCAGGCAGGCGATTTGGCCCGGCAGGCCGCTCAAGAAGAATCGCCTGAAAAAACGCTACGGCTGTTTCAGGAAGCGCTGGGTAATATTGCCATCGCTACGCAGACGCTGGTACCCCAGTACGAAACCGCTGCAAAAGACGCCTTCAGCTGGCATCGGGTCGCGCAAAAGGCACTGAGCCAACAGCGAGAGGACTTGGCCAGAGCTGCACTGCAGCGCAAGGTAGATGCCAAGAAAAAAGCTACCGCGATTAAGGCCCAGCTCAATCAACTTTCCGACTTGCAGCTAAGCCTCGAGCAAAATCAATCATTGGCTCGAGGACGCCTGGGCTAATGCTGCCTTTTCTAAGGTTAGAGACATTCGTCTAAATAAGTACTGTTTATCGAATCAGCTGCTTTCGGCGTTGGCGGCGCTGTTTGCCACTATTAGGCAAAACACGTAATGGCTGAGTAGCCAGCCCACGCCAATACCAACCGCTACACCCATAACCACCCGATAGGTAAAATCATCAGCCGCCCAGCTGGCTAGCCAGCTGCCCAAGCCATCATGATCCGACATCCGAATTGCCAGGTACACAAATGGAAACGCGAGTCCATAAAGCTGTCTGCCAGGTGTGAAATCGAAACTGGCTAAATAGCAGCACCGCTAGCAAAAAATAAAGCAGTGGAACGTTAATAAAACGAGACCCTTTGAGGTCTGGCAATCAGGTCAGACCTAGCAGCGCCAGCCCAAAGGCTATATAGAAAATAATTTTTGGGTCCATGGTACGCCTTTAAGAGAATACGTCTACCAATCGCGTATTTAGGCGATGCTCGTCATTTGCCTGTAAACAGATTTCATCGAGACTTGAACCTAGCTTGCAACGCCAATGCTGACTTGGCATCGCTAGCCTGGCACTGCTGTCGAAATATGAATAGGCATGAGCAAACAGCTGCTCAAAAAGGTACTTTTTACAAAGTAAAAGAAATTTTCTAGATATGATCTACGTCACAATCTATACAATCAATACGTAAAAGACTAAATGCTAGTCAGCATCTTCATACTAGTTAGATCTATGAGCCCCAATTCCCTACCATTTCTGACGTTGGCTGGCGCGATCACGTTTCCCTTAGTTGTCCTTAGCCCTACAGTCGCGATCGCTCAGTGCAATGTGCCCATAGAAGCCCCTGCCAGACAACGTCGTACGGTCGAAGTCCCAGACTGGCGGGTCAGCTTCGAGATTCCAGAGAACTACGAAACGATGCGGAGTGGTTCAGTTCTCGAAGTTCTTCCGCCCAGCACCTATGCCAGCGTTCAGTGCAGCTTTGTACCCAGGCCTGCCCATAATCTGCGCCCATATGGTGTGTCGGTAGCCCTCATTAACAGCACTGTTACCGAAGAGACTATTCGAGCCCAGATAGCTTCTGGACAGGGGCTCTATCTAGGACTGACCGCAATGCCCAGCGGTGCCGCTTACATGCACGAAACTTACGCCGAGAACGATCTGGTGCATCTGAGCCTGCCCATTCCCGGAGAAGCTGCCACTGTGGTGTTTACCACTAACACAGGACCCTCAGGCGAAATCTATCAAGAAGCCGTGCTAGAAACTATTTTGGAATCGTTTGAGCTTTGGTGATGAGCGTGATGCTTCAATAGCTGGCTCATCTACCGGGCTCATCTACCGGGCTCATCTACCGGGCTCATCTACCGAATGTCGTACCCAAACACGTTCGCATCTGCCTCGCCCAAATTGATATCGTCTAGGCCGTACTCCTTCCATCGGCGGGTGACTAGTTCAGCCATAATTGGGTCAGATTCTAGCTGTTCGCCCCATTCATGAGCGGTTTCGGGCGCGACCTTTGTGGTGGCATCAATGCCCATACGGCTGCCAAGGCCCAAACGCTCATTGGCAAAGTCCAGCGAGTCAAAGGGACTATCCGGCAGAATGAACACATCTCGAATCGGGTCTACTTTGGAGGTGACCGCCCACACAACCTGACGCGGATCGCGAATGTTGATGTCTTTATCCACCACGATCACGAATTTGGTGTAGGTGAACTGTGGTAGCGCCGTCCAAAAGGCCATGGCAGCGCGGCGAGCCTGGCCAGGATAAGACTTGTCAATCGAAATAATGGCGGCTTTGTAGCTGAGCGCCTCCATAGGTAGGAAAAAGTCGACAATTTCGGTGACCTGCTGGCGGAGAATTGGCGTGTAGATGCGGTTAAGAGCGATCGCCATCATCGCTTCTTCCTTGGGTGGGCGACCGCTAAAGGTGGTGAGGTACACCGGCGCTTTGCGATGCGTCATGCAGTGGAATCGAATCAACGGTGCATCGTCGGTAACGCCCCCGTAATAGCCCATATGATCGCCAAAGGGTCCATCTATTGCTGTCTCACCAGGCGTAATCGTCCCTTCTAGCACAAACTCCGACATGGCAGGGACTTCCAGGTCAACGGTTTTACACTTCGCTAGCGCAACGCCTTTCCCACCGTACAGCCCGGCAAATAGCCACTCAGAAAGGTCTACCGGAATCGGGGTCGCAGCGGCCAGAATAATGAGCGGGTCTACGCCGATAGCGATCGCAATCTCCAAATTCTTCCCCCGCTCCGCTGCCTTCCGCAGGTGCCTGGCCCCACCGCGCACCGACAGCCACTGCACCGTCATGGTGTTCTTACTTTGCAACTGTAGGCGATACACCCCCACATTCGGCACACCCGTCTCGCAATCCTTGGTAATTACCAGGCCCAGCGTCACAACGCTGCCGCCATCCTTTGGATAGGGGCGAATCATCGGAATCTGCGTCAGGTCCACATTGTCGTCTAGCTTTACCACCTGCTGGCAAGCCGGTAGCCAGCTCCGAGACGGCTTGGCCTTCACCACATCAAACAGTACCTTACCCAAATCAATTGCCTGAGAGACCTTCTTTGGCGGCTTTGGCTGCTGAAGCATCCCTAGCTTTTTACCCAGCACCTCTAGTTCTTGTGGATGCTCCATGCCCATCGCCCAGCACACGCGCTCTACGGTGCCCAGCAGGTTCACTACAACCGGATGCGGTGAGCCCTTCACATTGTCGAACATTACCGCCGGGCCACCCGCTTGCAGCAGCCGATTAGCAATTTCTGCAATCTCTAAATTCGGATCTACCTGGGTCGATACCGTTCGCAGCTGGCCCCGTGCCTTCACTGTTTTCAAAAAGTCTCGAAGATCTTTCGCCATAGTCTAAAAACGTACCAGAAGTGAAATAGCAGTGAAGGCCAGCTTTAGCGCGGACTATCACGAAATGTAACATTTCTGGCACGTTATACCAACGTTCTTTGCGTAGGTTCTTGGCTGTTATCCCCTTCGACTCCGCTCAGGGCATCGCCCCATCCTCCCGGCGGCTGAGCGTAGCCGAAGCCCCACCCCCTACCTTTAGTCTTAACGCTGCTAAGCCAGCTAAGCATGGCTAACGCTAACTCAAAGCCGCCTTCTGTAGCTGCATCAGCTCGCTAATTCCCTTTTCTGCATAGTCGAGCATGGCATTTAGCTGTGAGCGTGTGAAGCTACCGGCTTCTGCGGTGCCCTGCACTTCAATAAATTCCTGCTTTTCATTCATCACCACATTAAAGTCAATATCAGCGGCAAAGTCTTCTGGATAGTTTAGGTCCAGGAAGGGCTCTCCTTCTAGCAAGCCCACAGAAATAGCGGCGATTTGGTGGCGTAGGGGAGAAGCGGTGAGCTCGCCGCTGGAAAGGAGGTGTGCGATCGCATCTTCTAACGCCATATACGCCCCAGTAATAGACGTCGTCCGCGTTCCCCCGTCCGCCTGAATCACATCCGCATCCACAGTCAGCGTTCGCTCACCAATGGCCTCCAAATCCACCGCCGCCCGCAGGCTCCGCCCAATCAGCCGCTGAATCTCCTGGGTGCGCCCCGACAGCTTCATAAACTCACGGGACTTACGGGTGTGCGTTGCGCCCGGCAGCATCCTGTATTCCGCCGTCAGCCATCCCTTCCCCGACCCCTTCAAAAAGCGAGGCACCGACTCTTCTACCGAGACCGTGCACAGCACCCTGGTATTCCCACAATGCGCCAGCACGGAGCCCGCCGCGTATTTTGTAAAGCCGCGCTCAAACCGAATTGGACGCAGTTGGTCGGGCGCTCTATTATCGGGACGTTGCCAGGCCATAAATTCTAAGGGTTCAAAACAACACAACAAAAGCAGCATATAGCATTCGCAATGGTGTCTTTCAGATTGTCCGACTTCGTGACTTAATGTGTAGCGCGAGGTCCTATGTGGGATGCACCAACTACGCTATATTTGGTTGGCCACAGCGCCACAGAAAGATTAAAAACGCTATCTGTAGCGCCAAAAGCCAATACCGCGACTGACCCAGAACAAACCATCCCCCAGCTTTATGGTTTCCCAGCTCAGAGTTTTGCCCGACGCCCTCCCCACTCCGCTCGATGCGAGCCCAGCGCCCGTCCCAACGATTCAGCGGCATCCCTTACTCAGCACAATTGAAGGCACTGTTCAGGTTTTTACCTCGAAGCATCGCACCTTTTTTACCAACGTGATGGTGCAGGCCATGCGCGTCGCTGAGCAGGGCCTGCCTGTTTTAGTCGTGCAGTTCCTGAAAGGCGGTATTGGGCAGGGGCCAGAAAATCCTATGAGCATGGGGCAAAACTTAGACTGGGTGCGCTGTGGTAGCCCAACTTGCATCAAAGACCCTAATGTAGACGATGCTACTAGAGCTGCTGTACAAGAACTGTGGACGCACACTCAGCTTGCGGTAAGAGGCGGCGTATATGGCTTGATAGTGTTAGATGAGCTGAGTCTGGCTATCGACTTTGGGCTAATCTCAGAAAACGAGGTGCTCACGCTGATTAGGGACCGCCCCTCCCATGTGGAAATAATTTTCACTGGCCCTCAAATGCCCGAGTCTTTGCTAGATGTCGCCGATCAGGTCACTCAGTTTCGCCGTAACTACATCGTATAAGCGCAGAATATCGTAATACAGTCATGATTAAAAACGACGCCTGGATCAAAAAAGCCGCGAGCCAGGGCCTGATTGCCCCTTTTGAAGCCTCCCTTATTCGGCGCGCGCAGCTCTCTACACACAGCCATGAGACTCCCGTCATTAGCTACGGCCTTTCCTCCTACGGCTACGACATTCGCCTGTCACCCAACGAATTTCGCATTTTCCGCCACGTCCCTGGCACCGTCATTGACCCCAAAAACTTCAATCCTGGCAACCTGGAACCCACCGAGCTAAAGCAAGACGACAACGGCAGCTACTTTATACTGCCTGCCCACTCTTACGGTTTGGGCGTCGCCCTCGAAAAGCTAGAGATGCCAGATAACATCACCACCATCTGCATTGGCAAAAGTACCTATGCTCGCTGTGGCATCATTGCCAACCTGACCCCAGCCGAAGCAGGCTGGCGCGGTCACCTAACGCTAGAATTCTCGAATTCATCTAGCGCCGACTGCCGCATCTATGCGAACGAAGGCGTTGTGCAGCTCCTATTTTTGGAAGGGGAGCCTTGTCAAGTTAGCTACGAAACCCGCAAAGGAAAGTATCAAGACCAGCCTGAAGCAGTAACCATTGCCCGCATATAACTATTCAGTATAGAAGATACGCTCAAGCCTGAATATGACTTCACGAGGCTGAAAATTATCGAATGCAGAGGAATAAAGAAGGCAAGTATAAAGAGCATCCTGAAGTTGCTATCCTGACTTGTATCTGGGCACCATGCCAACCCAGACACTAAAGTAAGTAGTAACAATACTCAAAACGATTATGGAAATTGCTCCTTACATCAATGTCGACCCCGAAATTCACCATGGCGCACCTGTGATTACAGGCACGCGAGTCCCCGTGTTCTTAGTGTTGGGGTCTTTAGCCGGAGACATGGAGAAAGAAGATGTTGTTAGAGAATATGAGCTGACTAGAGCCCAGATTGAAGCTGCGCTTGCTTATGCGGCAGAGCTTGTTCAAAAAACTCAGGTCACAGCAATAAGGGCCTGACGCTTGAATTTTCTTATTGATGAAAATATGCCTCGCTCACTTCTATCTCAAATCTTAGCAATAGGATTTGTTGCTAAGGATGTCAGAGACATTGGGCTTCGAGGATGTCCTGATTCTGAAGTTGTGAAAGTTGCAACAGCCGATGACGCAATTATTATTACTCGTGACCGGGGCTTTGCAGATCCTCGCGGATGGCCGAAAGACTTCACAGCAGGTACTATCTTCGTAAACTTTCCTAGTGATACGTCAGCAGATATCGTCAACGAAAAGGTACTTAGCTTACTGACCACTCGAATCCCTAGCTCTTTGCTAGGCTGTTTTACGACTTTAGAGCCTCGTCGTGCTCTATCTCGTCTAATTTATCGCCGATGAAGCCGTAAGCAGCAGGCACCAAGAATAGCCTATTTACATTGCCAGGAGAGACTAAACGCTACCGACTACGTCGCCAGTTGAACCAGTTTTCAGCCCAGTCTCTTCGCCACTGGCCAGGCTGCCACTGACTTTGAATGGCCTGACTCGCTGCTGTTCTTACTAAGTCAGTCAAACAGTCTGCACTAGCTTGCATTGGTAGCCCTTTCGCTTTACCTGACATGTACCTGATGGGTTTACCCAGGGTTAATGCAAGTGCCTCAATCAGCTCGCTTGCGCCATCACCGAATAGGTGGATGCTTTGTAGTCGATTATGTTTGCAAATTAGCTTGCAGTAGCTAGGCGATGGACTCACTCGGCGTAAGTCAGCACTGTTTGCGCTACTTGCGCTCCATATGGTGTAGCCATCTGTGGGACTGCGTCCTTCTATGGCAAAGCGTGGCGTTTTGCCTGCTCTAGCAATTCGGTTGTAGCTTTGAGGGGTTGAGCTGTCATCGATCTTTTTGTTCTTTATGAACAGTGCATTCCATGTGGCCACTTGTGCTTCGTATCGTGCTGTGCGATCGCTGATAGCCTGGCTGTGTAGGCATGAGCCACAGGCAAACACACGAGCATGGGCTGTTTGTAAATATTGATTCGATAGTAAATACTTCCGCATATCCTGTTGCTCGTCGGCGTCTGGATATTGGTTCGCTCGATGATAGACAAATTCAGGTAGCGTCAGTGCTAGTTGGGTCGCACTGAGGAACAGAGATTGATTGGCTAAGGTTTGTTTTTCAGCGGCAGAGAGGCCGTTGCCCACCAGCTCTGAGAGGGTTGCCAATCGAATGCCTGTGGCGATGAGATGCGATCGCACCCACCCTCGTATATCCGCATCCTCCTCGCGCAGCAACCTAACCGCTACCAGCGTTACCTGCACACCTAACGTGCTTAAAGCCTCAGCCCAGGCGATCGCCACTAACCCGTCACCCCAAACAAACACCTGTTCAGGCAGTACCTTCCTGTTTAGCAAGCTCTCTACACCCGTAATAGCAGAACCGCTGAAAGCATGCGGCTCGACCGTAGGTAAGGGCACCGTCCCGAAAGCCGCCAGCACGGACCGAGTTTTGAGATGGCGCCCTCCAGCGGTCACAATTAGCCCTTGGGACAGCCGCTCGGGCATCGCATAGATAACATCAACACCGCTAGCGCTGAGCGAAAGGAGTGAATATTCAGGCTGCTGGGTTTTGGCTGCGATCGCACTCCACTCCACCAGTGCAGCCCAGTCCAGCAACTCCACAGACTGACTAGAGCGCTCCTCTGAGTAAAACCACTGCTGAACGTGCTGCTGTGCTTGCCCCGCCGCTATCTGCTCAAGTCCTTTGAGTAGATACTTGGCTTGCTGCCGGTTGTGAAATAAGTCGGGGGGCTCTATCAGAGCTACTCTGGCACCGTAGCCTGTTGCGCACAGGGCTGCGTCACGCCCTTCCACGGTTCCGCCCAGTACCACCAAATCGTAATCAGCTGGCACAGCCTACCTCCGTCATGGTCGGCAGTACGTCCGCAAGTGCTGTGAGCAAACGCTGGTTGTCTTCACGAGATTTTATAGCCACCCGAAAATAGTGATCGCCTAATCCCGAAAAGCTCACACAGTCACGAATATAAATCCGATATTGCTGCAGTAGCTGCACCTGCAAATCTGTCGCCGACACTGCACTGCGAACCAAAAAGAAATTGACGCAGCTCGGCAGAGGCTTCAGCTGAGGAAATGTCTGCAATCTCTGATATAAAAAGTCATTTTCAGAACTCAGCCACTGCCAGGTTCTTTGCTGAAAAGACACATCCTTAAGTGCCGCAATGCCTGCTGTTGCCGCTAGCGTATTCACCGGCCAGGCATCGCGCCATTGCTGCCATCGGGCCAACCGATTTGGGTGGGCAATGGCATACCCTAGCCGCAACCCAGGCATGCTGTAAAACTTGGTGAGCGAACGAATGACCACCAAGTTTGCAGACTCACTGACCCAGTCAATCACGCTTTGTTCATAGTCAGCTGGCAAAAAGTCCATAAAGGCTTCGTCTACAACGACTAGGGCAAATTTGCTGAGCAGCGATCGCACCCGCTCTTTAGAAAATAATGCACCCGTAGGATTGTGTGGATTGTTTAACAAAAGCCCACAATTGTCCAGGTTCGATTCTAATAAAGCTTCCCAGTCATTGTTGTACTCACCTGCTTCGTTAAATAATGCTACGGGCGTCAGCTGACCGTTGAACGCTTGAAGCGCCCGGTCGTAGTCGCTGAACCCAGGCGATAGGCAAAAGCACCGTGATAGCCCCGCCAGGTCACGAGCCGCCCAGTTCAAAAGTTCGGCAGCACCGTTGCCCGGCAGCACAAGGGATGGCGGTATGTGATGGTGGTGAGCGATCGCCCCTCGTAACTCACCATAGGCCGGGTTCGGATAAGCAATTACAGACAAAAAATCCGCCCGAACCGCCTCTTCTACCGAAAGAGGTGGCCCGAGCGGGCTGATGCTAGCTGAAAAATCTATTAGCTCATTGGGGTTGCAGCCAGCAAGCCCAGCGGCCCAGGCCAAATTACCCCCATGAACTGGTCTAGTCATACAAAATGCCAGGTTATCAAAAGAATTTACTTCTTCTTTTTCTTCCCAGACACCATTTCCTTGAACTGCTTACCAGCAGAGAACGCAGGCACAGTAGTTGCCGGAATCACCATCGTGTCGCCAGTTTTGGGGTTGCGACCCTCACGCTCTTTACGAGCGCGGGGCTCAAAAGAGCCAAAGCCCACCAGCGTCACTTTTTCACCTTTCGCAACCGCTTCCATAATGGACTCTACAGCCGCCGAAATCACGGCGTCAGCTTGCTTCTTGGTCACAGATGACTTTTCTGCAACGGTATCAACGAGTTCACCTTTATTCATGCTTATCTCCTTGGAGGATGATTGGGTTAATTGAGTTAAGTGGACTGCAGCATTGCCCGATGGCAAATTTAAAGTTTAGGTGAGGCTTGGAAAAATCAGACGGAGACAGCAACCGCTGAAACCCCTGAAACCTCATAAAATTTACTGCCCCATTCTAAGGGGTACGTGCGCAATCTGAACAGAGGAAACCTTGAATTTGTACGTATTTCAGGGTTTTTCAAGAAAGTTCATCATTTCAAGGCAAAAAATCAGAAATTCTGACTTGACAAAAAAGCCATCACTTACTCAAAAAGAGAAGTGATGGCTTTAATAGTAGCTTTGACGAATGTACCTTAGAGGTAATGCGTCGCTAAAAGACTACTGAGCGCGGCGATCTTCAAGTAGCTGCTGTACGTCTTCACCCGGCGTATAGCGATAGCCAAAGACGCTTTGGTCGGAGTCGTCGATTACTTCAGGCGTTAGCAACACAACTAGCTCACGCCGTTCGTTGACTTCGTTTGTGCTTCTAAACAATGCACCTAGCAAAGGAATATCGCCCAAGATGGGGACTTTGGAGATTGTCGTGCGATCGCTCTCTTGAATAATTCCAGAGAGTACAAGCGTTTGCCCATCTCGCACACGCACTTGGCCAGAGGTCAACTGACGGCGTGCCAGCAGCACAGCAATTTCTTCAACGCCATCTCCTGTTCTGAACGTACCAGATGGCGCTGAGATTGAAGGTGCAACTGCCAGATTTACAAAACCGTTGTCGTCAATGCGGTCGATTTGAACCTGTAAGTTCAATCCAGCGTCCTCTGTTTCAAAGTTTGTAGTTGTAACAACTACACCATCCGTCACCTGAACATCGGTAGTTACGTTAGTTACGACTTCTTGAGTGAGTTGAACCGCAGCGGTTTGTCCCTCTTGCACCACCAGGGTCGGATCGGTCACAATTTTTGCTTGGTCGTTGGACACAGCCAATTCAAGGCGAGGTAAGAATCCAGAGGCTAAGCTTCCTAAAATATTTGAGCCAAAGTCAATGACACCTGTATTGGGATCGCCTGAAGAATTAAAGCCTAATTCGGTTGTCCCAGTGCCAAACGCAAAGCTAGAGGAGAAGCTATCTGTTGCGCCCAGATTCACGTCAATTACCCGTAGATTAATCGCGACCTGACGACGGCGGACATCCAGTTGAACAATTTGCGCGGTGGCAATTTCAATCTGGCGAGGTGTTCCAATCAAAGTCAGCGAGTTGGTCCGCTCGTCACCAATAATTTGCAAGCCACGTAGCAAAGGGTCAGAGTCTGTAAAGTCTACACGCTGGTTGGCCAGCGTAGACTGCGTGGTAGTAGCTTCACTGACGTTAGTACCGCCGCCAACCTCTACAGCGTTTACGCTAGTGGTCGAGCTTTCGCTAGAAACTGTACTTTCGGCACCCATCGAAACGAGGAAGTTGACAGCATTGCCAACGTTAATTTGATTGAGGCGAACGCTGCGAACTAGTACATTGCGAGCGCTGTTTGGCAGGCGAGGGCCGACGAAAATAGTCCGTCCAACTTTGTTGGCTTCTAGTCCAGACAGCTGTAGTACGTAGTTGAAAACATTCTGCACAGGCTCATTTTCAATATCCAATGACACCCGAGCATCTACTTCAGCACCACCTGGGTCAGCGCTTGTAAAAGCCAAATTGAGCCCTGCTGCGCGAGCAAGTAGGGATAGGACTTCGCGGGCGGACGCATCTCGGAGTACCAGGCGAGGAACTCGCTCGGCGGTGCCAAGGTCAATAATATCCAAATTAGAATCAATATCTGATACGGAAATGTCGCCAACAGGGGGTGCAACGGCGCGAGGCAAGAAAGGAGGTGCGGGGTTCAAAGAAGGGGCACTGATGGGTGCGCCATCGATAATGACTTCGGGGTTAGGGACCAGTACATCTGGTGTATCTTCGCTTTGCTCCACTTGAGCAATTTCTACAGGCTCTTCTGCGACAGCTGGTGTCTCCGTTACTTCCCCTGGAATTGTCTCAATAGAATCCGGTAGCTTAGAAGGGGAAGCTTTTGCATTTGCGCTGGTATCTAGAGAGATTAGCAGCGTATCGGCTTCGTCATTTTTCTCAATTTCGCTGATAGGCGCACGGTCTTCGCCGTTTACCGTTAGGCGGACGCGATCGCGACCAATCGCTTCTAGCTCTACAGATTCGATGCCAGGTGCAGGATTCTTCCTGCTGAAGCTCTCACCTTCGGCCAAATCTAGCTGTGCGTGGGCGATGTCGGCCTGCAGCACTTTGCCGTTGCGAGCGGTGACGATTTGAGGCGTATCACCAGAAGTTTCGAGGGTGAGTGCTAAGCCCTCACTGGTTTTGCGCAGAGCGATGCCTTCGACGGTGGTGGCAGCGATCGCACCCGAAGACACAGATAGAGGGCCTGCGATGGTGAAGCCACTCCCTGGGAGTATCGCGGCTAAAGCACCTCCCAACATTAGGCTTTTGAAATTTAGACGACGTTTCACAGAGCTTCACTCCTTGAGTTAGAAATAGCGGTAAATGTGGGTTTTAACAGACAAAAAAGTGGCCCAGGTCGGACGCTCTCGCTGATTCAGCGAGCTTATTCGGCGGCGGGCTCGGCGGCGGGCTCGGCAGCAGGCGCAGCAATTTCCGGCGGCACATCGGCGTTAGCCGTAGGCATCAGCGCATCGATTTGAAACGACGTATTTAGCTTTGCCTTCGGTCGGCGAGTCACCTGTCCATCTGAGCCGATGATGGTTTCCTCAACTGTTTCCCCTGAATTGATGCTAAAGTCGCGGACCATCAGCAACGGCTCCAGGCGTTCCAGGTTGCGCAGGACGCTCTGCGTTTGGGCATAATCGCCCGAAAACTTGATGTCATAAACCTCACGGCGTAGCTTGCCATTAATTTCAGCGCCCAAAGAGCTATCGGAAATCACGACCTTTTCACCCGGTGAAAAAGATTCGAGCTGCGCTTCTAGCACAATGGGGGGAATACCCCGCTCGCGCACCTGATTCTTTACCCCGCTCAAAGCGGCGTTGCTACTTTCAATCCGCTGGTTAATATCCAGCAGCAGTGTGTCCATCGTCTTCTCATTCGCAAAGAGCGTGTAGACATTGCGCCGTCTTTGCATCGCCACTTCTAATTCAGCCTCTATTTTGGCGATGTCTTCTAGCTGCTGAGCTTGCGAAACCAGCTGGCTTTCCTTGGTGGTAATCTCGGTGCGCAGCGCTTCGTTTCGTGCAATTACTGGCTGTACCTGCTTCACAAACAGAAAGCCTGCGCCGCCAATCCCAACAAGCGCTAGCAAAATGCCTATAATCATCGGCGTAAACTCTACGCCAAATACGACCGGGTTGGTCGGTTCGTCTAAAAATTCTTCATCTCCCGGGGGAGCGAAATCTCCAAGGGCAGCCATTATTCAATTGCTCCTGTAGTTTGAAGGGCACGGATACGAGCGGCCAGGCCGGTGGACTCTTGCTGGCGGTTTAGCTCATCGAGCAGGGCGCTTGCCGGCAGGCTTTTGATGTCGGCAGTAATGGTGTAGGTTACTAGCCGTGCCGACTCTTCGCCAGCTGCAGCGCCTGGGCAGCGTCCTGGCACATCGGAACCTAGCGCGGCGTTAGTAATTTGCAACGACTCACCTTCTAAAAAAGGCGACTGCTTTAGCGTCAGCATAAAGTCGTTGACATCATCGAATGAACAGGCGTTACCACCTAGCTCAATGCCACCTGCCGCAGAACCACCTTCTGCCGCTGCGGTTTGAACCACCTTGGACAGCTGAGTTCTAGAGGGAATGCGGGCCTGCATATCGCGCACAATGGCCGACCAGGGACGGATGCGCTCAAACACGCCTGCCAGCGCCTGGATTTCGGTGTTAATGGCGTCTGTTTGCTGGCGGACGGTGTCGATTTGGGAGATTTTTTGCTGAAGCTCGGCCAGCTGCGAATCTAGTGCTTGTGACTGTGCGGTGAGCGTGTCCTGCTGTTTATTGAGCACGAGCCAGCCGCCGCCTACTGTGCCGACCGCGACCAGTCCGCAGGCCAGGCCTGCAAGGATTGGGAGCTTTCGGCCCGGGGCGGCTTTTGGCTTATCGACGACGGCGATCGCATCTACTGGGCGATCGCTGCGGTCATTCAAAAAGTTGATATCGATGCTGTACATGACCTAAGAGCCCTCCTTTCTAAACTGCATTTTCTCTAAACCTTTCTCCTTAAAACTTCGTCTACACTTCACGGAGGCCAAGGCCCAGTGCAGTTGCCAATCCAGAACGCTCAGCGAGCGACATTTCTTCATCGGTCTCAATCGCCAGCGAATCTACCGGGTCGATAACGCTGGCAGGCAGCCCCAGTCGTTGGGAAAAGAACTCATCGAGGTTGCCGATGGCCCCACCAGGACCCGCTAGCAGTAGCTGAGCCACTTCCATGTCCTCTCCTTGATTTAGGTAGAAGTCGATAGAGCGACGCAGCTCGTCCGATAGCTCGCCAACCACACGCAGCATGGCAGCGGTACCTGGGTTCATGCCGCCTTTGGGCCCGCCGGAAATGGGGCCAGGGGGAATCGACATCCCCTGAAGCAGCTCGGCATTTCTAGACGGAGGCAGATTCATCGCCCGGCTCAGCGCCGTTTGAATTTGTGAGGTTCCCAACGGCACCGTCCGTGAGAAATGCGGCGTTCCATCTACCACAATCGAGATTTCTGTACTCTCGAACTGGATATCGACAATGGCGACGGCTTCTTGTGAGGTGAACTGTCGCAGCTGCTCGCGAATGGTGCGAATGAGTGCAAAGCTGCTAGTTTCGAGCACGTTCAGACTCAATCCTGCTTGAGCAAAGGTTTCGGTATAGCTATCGGTAATGTCTCTTTTCACGGCGACGAGCAGCACACGGACCTTTTCGATGCCGTCTTCGTCGATGACGTAGCCCACCTTTTGATAGTCCACATCCGCTTCATCGCGGGGGAAGGGCAGGTATAGGCTGGCCTCCTGGTTGAGCACCATCTCGCGCAGTTCGTCGTCGTCGAGTTCGGAAGGAACCAGGATGACCCGAGTGACAGCGCGTCCAGGGACAGCGGTGGAGGCCTGAGTAACCTTGATTTTATTTTCGGCCAGGGTGGATTGAATAATTTCGGCCATGGTCGGGCTATCGACGATTTGGCCTTCTTCAAAGACGCCTTCTGGCACTTCAGCAGTTGCCAGCGTTTGCAGCTTCAGCTTTTGCCCCTGCTTTTTGAGGCGTACAACGTTGATGCGCTCAGGCGTAAGTTCGATACCAACCCCTGACGATTTTTTAGAAAATAGTGACTTGAGTCTGTTCACGACTGCGCCTTGCCCGGTAAATGTGACGAAAATGTTCTGCGAGATATCGAGGGAATATCAACTTTTGGAAAAGTACGGAAATAATCCGAATTTCGACCCTAGACTGCCCATATTTTGTTCATAAAATTACATTGCAAGCCCTGGTTGGTTATACATATCGAGTGGTCACTCACTTGCCAATTAGCACTGCGCGTACTATGCGTCGCCTTTGGTAAGCTCCTGAAGTTGTCCCCAGTTTGAGACTATGTAGAAGAGGTTCTTCACGCCGTTTTTACGACCCGTCTTTTGCTATGGCTGCTACAAACTTTCAAAATGAAGTCCAGAACGAGTGCTGGGGTGCACCGCTTAGTGTCCAGGCAAAACGGCTGCTGCTGCTGGGGGCTGGCGAGCTGGGCCGTGAGGTTGTGCTAGAAGCGATGCGGTTGGGGGTAGAAGTGATTGCTGTGGACGCATATGAAAATGCGCCAGCAATGCAGTTTGCCCATCGCAGCTACGTAGCAAACATGCTTGATGGGAAGGCCCTAGAAGCCTTGGTAGAGGATGTGAAGCCGGACCTGATTGTGCCGGAGGTGGAAGCGATCGCCACCCACACCCTGATTGCCTTAGAAAAACAGGGCTGGCGCGTTATCCCCACCGCCAAAGCCACCAATCTCACCATGGACAGAGAAGGCATTCGCCGCCTGGCAGCCGAAGAGTTGGGCCTGCGGACCTCGCCTTTTCGCTTTGCTTCTAGCGCTCAAGAATATCGTCAGGCGGTCACGGAAATCGGCTTGCCCTGCGTGGTGAAGCCGGTGATGAGTTCCTCTGGCAAGGGGCAAAGCAGTGTTCGCACAGAAGATGAGATTGAAGCGGCCTGGACCTATGCTTTCGAGGCGGGACGTGGGAAAGAAGCTCGCGTAATTGTAGAAGGCTTTGTGAAGTTCGAGACAGAAATTACGCTGCTGACGGTGCAGGCGGCGGATGGGGTGCACTTTTGTCTGCCCATTGGCCATGTGCAGGCAGATGGCGACTATCGCGAATCGTGGCAGCCTTGCGCGTTGCAGCCAGAGACGCTAGAGGTTTGCCAGGAGATGGCGCAGGAGGTGACTGCGGCACTGGGCGGTTGGGGCCTGTTTGGTGTGGAGCTATTTATTGCAGGTGCAGTAGACGGGTCGCAAACGGTGTATTTCAGTGAGGTTAGTCCTAGGCCGCACGATACCGGCATGGTGACTATGGTGAGTCAAAACCAGTCGGAATTTGCGCTGCATGTGCGGGCGATTTTGGGATTGCCAATAGGTGACATTGAGCTGATTCGCCCAGGGGCTTCAGCGGTGATTTTGGCAAATGCAGCCATGGATACGCCGAAGTTTAAGGGCATGGCTGAGGCGCTGATGGTACCCGCTAGCCAGCTGAGGCTGTTTGGCAAGCCCAAGGCGTATAAAAATCGGCGGATGGGGGTAGCCCTGGCGACGGGAAGCACGACAGATGAGGCCAGAGAAAGGGCGATCGCCTGTGCAGCGAAGGTAACCGTTGCGGAATAAGCGTTACCAAAACTGTGCTCACCTGTGCGTTCACTTTGCTTTGGGCGCTTCGCTTCAAGATCTTTCTGGCGGCACACAAAAAGCCCCCTCACTGGCTGATATCAGCAAAAGTAGACTCGATGTTTTGACCTAATTTTCCGAAGTTCAGCGACTTAGTGGGTAATCCAAGACTGCCGAAGACCATCTACCGCATACGTCTGCTTACTCAGTCATATGTGCCCAGCAGGTGACTATACTATTTGAAAGTTCACTATTTGAAAGTTCGTTATTCTGGGCTGGTTCTAACAGCTGCTGCGTGTAATCAGGCATGGTCAACATTAGCGCTTTTAGCGCCTTCAATATCTTAGTTACCAAAGAAATGATCGGTACGGCTAGCGCTCATCTGAGCCATTCTTTGTCTCGATTACCGGCTGCTAGGGATGCATTCGATCATTTATGGGAATTGATCAGGGGTGCGATCGCACTTCAGGCAGATACCTTCCAAACTCTGCAAAACCAACCCCATAGCCTGATTGTTGCACTCTCTATCGTATTCGTTGCCGGATTAGCCCAATCACTTAGCCAAATCGTGGTGCTGTTTGTCAATCAGGTACGGCCTCTACGCTTTGCTCTGAGTTTGGTGATATCAGCCTTATTTTTTGTGGTTGGCTATGGGTTCTGGGTGCTTAGCATCTGGGCAATTGTCAATACTTTTCTAGAAGGCTATCTATCGTTTTTGGCCGTCATCAAAACCCTTGGGTTTAGCTATGCGCCACTGATGCTGGGCCTGCTGGTGGTCATTCCCTACTTCGGCAGCGCTATTTTCGTCATCCTTTCTATCTGGACGTTGCTAGCAGTTGTCGTTGGCCTAGAGTCAATCACCACGCTCGGCCTATGGGAGGCGTTTGCAAGTGCGGCTTCAGGCTGGGTGATGCTGCAGCTTTTGCAAAAGACGGTTGGTCAGCCCATTGCCTCGCTGGGCCAGTGGATTACGAACTGGGCAGCGGGCGAACAGCTGATTACCAATCGTGTTCGCCTGGCCGAAGAACTCTATGTTGGGTTGCGCTCAGGGCGTGGCCTGCCTGTAGAGGTCGGCAGCGCTATGAAAGAGAAAGAAGGCCTGAGCAGCTCTTTGCATCCGCCTAAATAGTGATTCCCAGAAGTAATTTCAAGGTAATTTCTAAGGGGTGGCCCAAGTCAGGTTCAACTATTACACAAGCAGTTCTAAGATTACATTTAAGCGTTTTTGGCGCTTGTTTTGTCCAGCTGCTGTGAGGGGTATGGGGAGTCGCGTTATTAAACTAGGGGCAGTCATTTTGCTGGCTGTTGGCGCCATTGTGCTGCTTTCACCCATGAATGAGCGGTGGCTAGCGTGGTATTTGGTCTTTAACAGTAAGCTGCTGAGCGCGGTGGTTGATTTAGCCCGTGTGGGGCTGATTGCCTTGCTAATTGCTGGACTGCTGTCGCCCTTTGAAGCGCTGGGCTGGTGGGCAGGCTGGTACGGTGACGGTATAGAAACCCACATCCCTTGTAAATTTCCAGAGCACCTGAGCGCTCCGGCCAGTGGATTAACCGCTCAGGGGGCCGAGGCCCTTTCAAAAAATCCGATTGCGCCTAGTCGCTACGTTATTTATCTGGATGGGATTTCGCAAAGCTGCGCGGACTATCCCCAGCGGGTTCAGAACTTTTTGGACACGCTGTCAGCCTCACTGCCTGAGGACATGGTTTTTATTCAAGACATCATGGCCTATTCTGCGCTGAATCGGCCGTTGACGATTCAGCGGCCATTTGCAACTTTTTGGCGCTGGGTCAATCGGCTAGAAGCGGCTAATCCTAGTAGCCCCTTCGACATCTTTGTGAATTTGCGCAATACGTTTCAAGTAGCCGTATCTACCGATAATCGCTATGGTCCGGTTTTCAACCGGGGGACAGCGCAGGTGATTTTGAACAGTTTGCGGCAGCGCGGCTACCGGCCGGGCGTACCGATTACACTACTGGGCTACAGCGGTGGTGCGCAGGTGGCGCTAGGCGCGGTCACCTACCTGAAGTACGCGCTAGATGCGCCCATTGAGGTGATTTCGCTAGCAGGTGTGGTCAGTGGCAATAACGGTGTTTCTGAGATTGATCAGATTTATCATTTGCGAGGCGATCGCGACCTACTGGCGAAAATCGGTGCTGTGATGTTTCCGAAGCGCTGGCCGATGCTTACCTGGTCAGAATGGAATGTCGCTCGCTCGGAAGGCCGGGTACAGCTTATCTCGCTAGGGCCCGTGACTCACAACGGGCCAACGGGCCCTATCGATCCGATATCTCAGCTACCTAGTGGGACTAGTCATCTTCGCCAAACAATGGAAATTGTTTTATCTATTCTTACTAAGCGTCAGTCACGGCTTTCTGCTTAGCCGTAAGGACATACAGGATCATCAGAACTACGGAGAAAGCACTGACAAAGGCCCGCTTTGTGCCTACTGGGTGAGTAGAAATACAAGTGTGTTTTCCTGTCGCAGACTGCATAGTAAGAAAGTGCTTTGGGCTACTAGGCAAGCACTTCTTTTCTGTGTAAACATCATTTTTCAACTAAAGGGAATGCCAATGTTTTCTTTTTCCGTAGAACAGTTTGCAAAATCAGCCGTTGTGTCTAGCCTCATGGTGGGTTGCCTTTCACTATTGGTAATCGCGGCGAATACAACTGGGCCTATTTTGTAAGGCGCTTGACACCGTTTTCAAAAGTACATTTGCCTATCTCCTCTATAAATACTGCATTGACAGGCTCTTCTACCTTTGGGTAGAAGAGTTTTTTATTGGGTTGTTTCTATTGAGCGCTTCCCGAGCATAGATTGGCGTCCTTCTGATAGATCGTGTGGGTATAGGCTCCCTCCTGCTGTTGATAGATGAGGTGCCGGTGAATAGTGTCTTTTGTGGAACAGTTTGAAGGGAAACGGCAAGCATGAAGTTTGGGAAGTTGGCAGGCCTTGTCGGACTAGTCGTTTTGATTGTGCTTGCTATGGTCATTACGGCAGGTTTTGTTGCTGCTATTTGCGGCAATTGTATTTGCAACAGTGATTAATCGATTGGTTCAGCAGCTAAAAAGGGGCTCTATCCTCAGATCAATTG
This sequence comes from Cyanobacteria bacterium J06581_3, assembly GCA_038531675.1. Lineage (GTDB taxonomy): Bacteria > Cyanobacteriota > Cyanobacteriia > Phormidesmidales > Phormidesmidaceae > Phormidesmis. The sequence continues at coordinate 7,889 of JBCBBK010000012.1, read as the reverse complement.
CTGTTCCTATTGTTCTTTTGTTAGTTGCTGCTGTTGCTGGGCTGGTTTTACGCTTTATTATTCCGGCGATCGCCACTCAAATTCCAGAGTACACCTTCTTTTCAGAGCTGGGGTTTGAACAACTACAAGACTGGTACCGGTACTACCGGCGCTATCTACCGGGTGAGCCGTTAGAAAACACGAGTCTAAGTGACTTGTTCTCTCAGCTTTCTACCGTCAGTCTTCTGCCCATGCTGATGGGCTTAGGCGTAGCGCCCTGGATGGGACTGGCTGTGCTAGGGCTATATTTTGCGATGCAGCAGCTGGAAGGCACCGTCCAGACCTAAATTTCGCTACGCCCAGTCGCACTTCAGGCAATACTTCAAATAATACTTCCGAGACAGACGAAGCCATGCAGGATAATCGTGATTCAGGAGAAACTGTCCTGGTGGAGTATATCGCCTGATTAAAGCTGCGTTTTGGTCTTTGTAAGAAGACCTTCTACTATCTCCTGAAAGGCCTGGTCCAGTTTGCCTTTGGCTTGGGTGAACTTTTCGCCCTCCCACTGTGGAATCGTTTCAATCTCCAGCTGGTCGTCTGGCAAATAATTTGTGTAGCGTAGCTCGACTTGCAAGGCTTCTACGTCAGGATAGTTGCCGTAGTGGCGAGTAATGTAGCCGCCGGTAAAGACTTTGTTTCTAACGACCTGATACTGTTGTTTTATCAGGGCCTCTTCTACACTTTTGATGAGCAGTTCTCCGCAGGTTTCTCCTTTGGCATTGCCCAAACAAATATCATCGGTAATCAGTCCCATGAAACTGTGTAAATCGAGCAGATAGACTTTGCCGTGCTGTTTAATTTTGGTATTGAGCAGGTCGGTTAGTGTTTGATGATAGGGCGTGTAGTAGGTGTCTATACGTTCTTGCACTTCAGCTTCTGTTGGCAGCTGCTCATATATTGGCTGACTGAAAGCTGTTTGTTTTGGGACGACTGCCGACCAAAATGAGCCAAATAGGGGCGGTTTTAATGCCCGGTTCAGATCGACCACATAGCGGCTGTAGTTTGCCTGCATAACGGTAATGCCCAGCGCTGGCAAAAAATCGTACAGCAACTGTAGATGCCAGTCTGAGTTAGGTAGGGTGTTGCGCTGCTGCTGTGTAAAAGTGGTAGCGATATGGGGCGGTACCAGCAGCCCACTATGGGGTAGGTTCGCAACGATGGGTCGCGGCGGGCTTGCAGGCTCTATCAGAGAGAATAGATCGGTAGGCGGGTCAGCAGAAGAGGGCAATGGATTCTCCATTTCAAAGGCACCTCCTGTAAAAGTAGAAGGTGCCTTGAGTGTACTGTAAATGCTGCCTGCAGATGGCCTGTAGATAATAGCCGCAGGCTTCAGCTATTATCTAGACGGTGACGGCTTCGGCTTCTACCATGACTGGATAGCGTAGGTCAAACGTGCCCCAGGCAGAACTGTTTTGCGTCATAAACAATGTGTCTATTTGGCCGTTGCAGGTCGTGTTCACAATTTGCGCGATGTCTTCGGTTGTCTGATTGTTGTTTTTTAAGCTGCCGTAGCGATCGCTTTCTTCCATTGCCGCAACCAGATTTGTTGTAAACGACTTAGCCGTCACCTCTAGCTGATGGATGAGTCGCTTCCACCGCTCGAAAGGGTTCTATAATCTTGTAAGTGTGCTCTTTTCCCTCTGGGACTGCCCAGGATATTCCAGGCTCTAGCACAACCGTCTTTCCCTCAATGGTCAGCTCAGCTTTGCCTTCTAGTACATAGCCAAGGGTCTCGTAATTACGGGCAGCGGTGGATTTCTGTTGGCCGTCTTCAGGCGCTTCGTCCCACAGACGCAGTGCCATAGCGTTACCGCTTATTAACAGCTTCTGCCCCATGCTGCCAGTCGGCGCTTCACTGGCCTCTACTGTCAGTTTGGATGTGCTTGAAGCACTAGTGCTCATAAAATAATTTCTGGTTTTTCTCTACATTCATAATGTGTACAACAACTTTTGTGTTAGTCACATCCCTCATCAGTGACAATTGTCTATATCGATAGAAGGAGGTTTTTCTTCTGTAGATTTTTCTTTAAGAGATTCTTGATGAGGATCTCTGGAGAAAGAGAGTAAACGGGCGTATTGGTCCAAACAGCCAGACGAGGCAAAGTTATGATAACTATATAGTAAGTGGTCTTTAAGCTATTTCACACCCAGTCGGGCAAGGATACTTTTGGACGTTATTCGACTTAATTGAGAGGAAAATTCTATGGCTGATAGTACAAACATCACTATCAAAGACAGCGGCCCTTACCTGGTGAAAGGGCCCTTTACGCTTGTGGATGCCGAAGGCAAGGAGTTCACTATCGAAAAGGAAATGGTGCCACTATGTCGCTGTGGTGCATCGACGACTCAACCCTTTTGTAACGGCACCCACCGTAAAATAGAGTTTGAGTCAGTCGTTCGTGCACCCGAGTCAGAGTAGTTCTGAACTACTCTACTAGCTTCAATGATTGGGCCTTGCTAAGCTTGTTGTACAAGAAAGCATGGCCCTTTGTTTAATACTATTTTCTATTCTTCTTCTATGAAGTATCCAAAGACGCCAGATGGGCGCTACTTTGTTGTAAAAGAAACCCTATGGCGCTGTACTAACCCAGCGCTAGATGAGCCGACCCGACAGCAATGGGTAAAGCAACTAATGGATGCGAGGCGGTAGGTCAAACAAGCTAAACAGCAAGATGATAGCGAAAAACTAGCGATCACAAGAGCACAAGTCAACACAGCCAAAGTAGCCCTGGGAGAACGCGGCCCCGTATGGTGGAGCGATGGGTCACCTGATTATAATCGCCATAAAGTAAAGAATACGCCTTATGCCGCCTGGTACAAAGCCTTGAGTGTTTCAGCGGACTGAGTAACATCGAGAATGTGCATTGAGCCATTAGCAAAGCGGTCTCCCAGCTATTGGGAGACCGCTTTGTGTACGTATTCCGTTAGTGAGTTGCTATTTTGTGTCTAGTGACTCAGTGTTGAGCTCGGCAAAATTTAGCGATCTACCACTTGGACGTCTTTGCTCGTGTCGACGTCTAGCTCTTCACGACGGACGGTAGCGCGTTCGCTAACCATTTCTTGTTCGGTCTCTTTGCGTACGCTGACTTCTTCACGAACAAACGCTTCTTTACTTACGGCTGCTTTCTCTTCAAAAACCTCTACACGTGCAACCTCACCATCAGTAAAGTTGTGGTCAGTAGCTGTTGCTGTTGTGGTTGCTGGCGTGGTTCGCTCAATAACAACACGCTCTTTCTCTACAGGAATAGAAACTTCAGCAGTTTCCGTTTCTACCCGTTTCCCAACGGCAACGCTCCCCGCTTTTACCCGGTTTTTGTCAGCAATTAGTCGCTCTTCGTAAAGGCGAATGGGCTGGTTCTTGTCGACGGTTTCAGGTGCAGTATACAGCTCCTTATCATAGTCGTAGTCATAGGTCTCTGGAGTGTAAGCCTGACCTTCTACCGGAGCGCTTTGCGCCGCGCTGTTCTCACGGTAGACGCCTCTTACGCGCTCTTCGTAGTTGTAGTCTACGGTGTTACCATCGTACTCAGGAAGTTTCTCTACCTGTTCTTTGGTGAGTCCGTGCACATATACTCGTCTTTGCTCATTGTCGAACTGGGCTTTACCCACGGGCAGTAGTACCTTTTTCCCGAAGATCCAAATGCCTGTATCTACAATCAGGTAACGGAACTGACCTGTTGTGTCGTCAAAGAGCCCGTCCTCTACTGTGCCTACTTTATCTTCGCCCTGTGCGTATACGCTGTAGTCGTCTAGATGGCTAAGGTTGTTGTTGCTAAAAGTATTCCGGTAATCGGGGTATGTATTTTTAAGGCTTGAGAGCGCCATGTTGTTTCTCCGTTGTGATCATTTACTTAAGGCTTATCGCCTTTCTCATATCTAAAGCTTAGGGATCTTGTTGTGACATTTCCTCATGAAAAAGAAAGACGCTATCGTACCCAAAAAGGCATGTTCTCTAGAATCTTTCGAGAAATGCACACAGATTGAATCGTCAAAAGAGAGAAAAAAGGGAGAGCGGCGTTCGATGAGGAATACCACTCTCCCTTTTTTACTTAGAACCTGTTTGGAGATTTTAGGCCTCTGAATGGGCTTGTTCCCAAGTTAGTTTTATCGGACAACTGCTTTTGGCTTTTTGGCACCTGTTGAAGAACCGAATAGTGCTGCGACTAGACCGAGCAACGTGCCGATTAGGAAAGATAGACCGGCTTTAGACGCAGTCGCGGCATAGCTGTCTGCTTCGGTGGGGGTTACGTTGGGAATAGCCTCGCTAACTTCTGCCTGAGTAGGCAAAGCAATGCCACTAGCTTGAGTAACCTGATTGACAACGTCGCCAGCATTAGCGGCGGCGATGCCGAATGTGCCGGATACACCGCTGGCGAGCAACCAGCCGCTAATGACCAGCGTTGTCGCCCACATAATAGTTGCATTGAGCATCGCGGTTTTATTATTCATGGGCCCGCATGAAGAGGCCATCGTCCAGCCCCCTAAGAACAAAGAGACCAGTAAGCTAATGACAGCCCAAATGCCAAGACCCGCGCCAATTGTGCCTGGTGCTGCTTCGCCTGCTGCAAATCCTCCGATAGTGGCACCCAGGGCACTTAGCATGAGCTGCGCGACAATGGAAACGACAATCCCGGCAAAAATGGGTCCCCAACGTACGGTGTCATGGTATTCAGCTATTGGGGATATAGGCGTGGGTGCTGTGCGCATTCCAGGATTTACGTTTCTTTCTGTGTAAGTCATGTTCTGTCCTTGGGTAAATTGCTTATGAAAGTGATACGAGCCGCAGCTACTACGTCGCTCTTGCAATTTGTTTTCTACCTTAATTGTCAGAAGAAGCGACTAAGTCGTAAAAGATCAGCGATTTCACTTTGCATAGAACTAACATATAGCGAGAAAAGTTATCTTACGACCGTCGAAAGAAATAGCCTAATCTGCGGCAATAGGCGGATCTATTTTATGGCGAAGTCAGTCGGAAGTTTTGATGCAATGTTGTTTTCCGTGTTATTTATCTCTTCTGACTGAAGGATTAACATCTATGAACAGTCATAGTGCTTAGTAGTTATGTATTTTCTTTGGAAGAGCGGCTATGGCTCTATATAGGATTAGTGATCGCTACCCAAACTATCAAGACATCTATTTCAACGGCAGTGACCTGAAGGGTATGAGCGTATACAGCGCCGAGAATCAGGACGTGGGCAAGGTGAAAGACCTGTTGATCGACGATTCGGCCCTGCTCAGGTATCTGGTTGTGGACCTGCATGGAACAAAGCAGGTGCTGCTATCAGTCCGTAGCTGTGCCAGAACAACAGACGCTAATGTCCTTTACGTTCGCGATCTCGATAGTGAAGATATTGGTCGACTAGCCACCTACCGTGACGGCTCCCAGGAAAATACTCAAACCTTTGATGCTCAGGTCTCTATAGAAAGGCCTACAGAAAAAACTACTGATCACGCCCATGTGCCTGAGCCAGTTTCTGTCTCTCTGTACGAAGAGCGCCTGTCTACTCACAAGCAGCGTGTAAAAACAGGCGAGGTCAAAATCTCCAAACGCATTATGACCGAGACGACTAATGAAGATATTCCTGTTCAGAAAGAGAAAATCGTCATCGAAATAGAATCTATCTACGGAGGAGAGACTAAAATAGACTTCGATGATGCTGAAGTTGCTGAAGATGGCTCAATCAACATGGGTATATACGAAGAGCGTACAAAAGTTTGTCGCCAGGTAGTTCCTTATCAAAATGTCTCTATTAAAAAACAAGTGGTTGAAGATATCGTAAATGTTCAGCAAACGCTGCACAGAGAAGAACTGACGGTGAATCCCGACGGACTGGCTCACGTAGACTGGGTAGAGAGCTGACGGTGATTTGACTGCGCTTAGCTTGTTCCGAGTTTGTGCGTTATTGATTGCGTCGGTTGACCCATGTGTAGATCGCTCTACTGAGGAGGGCGATCGCAATTCCTCCCAGCACGAACTTACTAACCGGACCCAGAAACTGACCTACTTTTTCATAGCTGGCACCTAGCCAGAAGCCTGCTACGGTCAAAAAGCTAATCCAGGCCAGCGATCCTATAGTGGAATACAGCAAAAAGCTGAACATTTGCATATCTGCAATTCCAGCAGGGACAGAGATATAGGTGCGAATACCAGGAACCAGACGGCCCAATCCTATTGCCCACAGCCCCCCCTTCTGCACAAACCATCTTTGCGTGGTTCTGACCTCCTTACTAGAAATGCCCAACCATTTTCCATAGCGATCAGCGAGCGTGCAGGTTCGCTCCAACCCCAAAAGTTTGCCAACGTAGTACCAAACAAGGCCACCTAGCACTGAACCAAAAGTGCCAGCGGCGATCGCATTGACAAAATTCATTTCACCCCTGGCCACTGCAAACCCTGCTAGCGGCATAATCAGCTCCGATGGAATCGGCGGAATTACGTTTTCCAGCAGCATCAGGAAGGCAATACTCCAATAGCCAAACTGCGCGATCGCACTCGTAACCTGCTCTAAAATATCCAAGGAAGTTTCAAAAGGTACTGTTCAACCCAATACTTGCGATTAATCAGGCGAAACGCATCTATCTATGAACACATTTTCTCTTTTAACCTTAAAATACGTTCTCACGCATCTGCGTTCAATAGCTGGCGAACCTGGAGATCTAGCTTGGGTAAAATAGGCGAAACTATTTTTGCATCTTCTGTAAAAGCCTGTTCTTGATAGCTGTCTCCATTCAAAGACAACACTAGAACAACCTCTGCAATCGGATCAATAATCCAGTACTCTAAGATTCCTCTTTTTTCATATTCCTCTCTTTTTTGGGTATAGTCACGATCTCGTGATTGCCTATCTGTGTCACTGCTTGATACGACTTCTACGACTAGCAAAGGGGCAGGCATATTAAGTGTGATAAGCGATCTTTTATCACGCGGCAGCGCAGCTAGCCCCCCATGGGTAAGCACGATTAAATCTGGAATTCGTGTATTTGCTCGTTCACCCGAGACTTCGAGTTCACTTCCGCGACGAATAAGCCGATGAGGCATAAGCTGAGAAAAAACGACGATCAGAAAAGTTCCGATCATGACATTCACGTCGCTTTCTGAACCCACGTCAGCCAAAATCCCATCAATGAGTTCGTACCGCTTATCTGTACCATCGTCGTAATCGAGGTACTCTTCCAAGGTCATGGGTTTGGCTGTTTGCCTATCTTTGGCAACTGTCATTAACCTTAATTCCCTTCTGAAATGCAGATTCTGCTATCGTAGCGCACTGCTTTTCATCCACTAGTGGTAACTACTCAGGCTGAAATGCTGGAAGAATTGGCGTACCGATAAAAGTGCTTTTCAAAGCATCGAGAACGGTTATCCGCTGCTTTCGTAAGGTCGAAATGTAGCCACGAATGCGACAGAACTGGCGAGCACCCTCAGCAGAGCGAAAACAGCCTGAGATCTTCTGCTTAAGTTTCATCATGCGGACATCGCGTTCAGCCTGATTGTTGTCAAAGGGCACGCGAAAGTCATTCATGAAGGCAAGTACAGCCGCTTCATGTCGCTGGAGTCGGTCGAGTAAATTTTTAGGCGGCGATTGCTTGGTTCGCCCTCGTTTTTTCGGAGCCTCTGCCTCTACCGTCGGTGGCGGATTGGCCTCAAAGCCATTCGTAAGTAAGGCTTGATAGAGCAGCTTGAAGCCGAGCAGTTGGGGCGCACACAGGGCCTCGTAACCGGCTGCTTTAGCGCTATCGACGCGGGCTTTAATCGTCGTTAGCAGCGTCATCATTGCAAAGACCCTGAGCGCGACGCCTTGTAATGAGGCGGACGTAAGCGCGGTTTCATAGACCGGCAGCTGAGAGGGGTC
>JBCBBK010000011.1:0-214549 GCA_038531675.1 Cyanobacteria bacterium J06581_3 | reverse complement strand
CGAGGCGGTAGGAAAGTTCCCACTCACGACCCATGTAGCAAAATACGCCGATGAGGAAGTGGAAGATTACCAGCTGGTAAGGACCGCCATTGTAAAGCCACTCATCGAGTGAAGCAGCTTCCCAAATGGGGTAGAAGTGTAGACCAATCGCATTGGAAGAAGGAACAACAGCACCAGAGATGATGTTGTTACCGTACATCAAGGAACCTGCAACCGGCTCACGGATGCCGTCGATGTCGACGGGTGGCGCTGCGATGAACGCAATTACGAAACATGCTGTAGCAGCGAGTAGTGTCGGGATCATCAACACGCCGAACCAACCTACATAGAGGCGGTTGTCGGTGCTAGTAACCCACTGACAGAACTGCTCCCACATCGAAGCATTCTCGCTTCTTTGTAGTGTAGTAGTTGTAGAAACCATTGAATGATTGCGGGGTGAAAGTGAATATGTATATGACAGGCAAGAGCAGTAAGAAATAAACACTTTTGTCTGTCGGTATGTCCCTACCATAGCATATGTAACGAAATGTTGCAAACAGGTTTACAAAGCAGTGGATATTGTGAGGCCTTTGTTATGCCTAGATTTCAGGAGATTTTTTCAGCCTCTGACGATCTGCTTATGTGCGAAAGAGGCTGTTCATGAGTGCGTCTTGTTACGGGATTGTTACAATCCAACGCTCACAAAGAAAAAGACTGGGAATATTTCTCCCCAGCCTTTCATTGACCTATAAAAATTGGACTGCTCTATGGCTTTGGCCATTGAGAACTTTGGCCTCTTAGCCTTTCAGACGAGGGTTAACTTCCTTTGCCATGCCTTTAAATCCTGACAGGCTAGGGCCGGGGCGACGACGGCCACCCGTACGGGGCATCAGATAAGTATCAGCAAAGCCGGTTGCTTTTTCAACGACGTTGCCCTGACTGTCTAGGGCTTTACCATCGGCAGTGGCGGCGATCGCAGCAATAATAAGTTCCTCAGGATCCGCAGCAGCAGGCGCAGCAGGCTGCGAGCTCTTGTCCTTTTCTACGTCAGGTGCACCACCTGTCGCAAGCGGTGCCTTTTTACTCGACTTTTTGCCAAAAGTTGGCTTTTTATCAGCTGCATCAGACTTAGCTTCTTTTACCGCTTTCTTGGTAGCGGCTTTTGTCTTACCTACAGCTTCATCAGCGGCTTCCTTTGTCTGGCTCGCTGCAGCCTTCACATTTGCCTTCGCCTTATTCGCGGCGTTCTTAGCAGTCGATTCAGCCGACCCTGACACATCACCAGCCAAATCCTGAGCTTTGTCTACAACGTCGGCAGAAACATCCTTTGCCGTTTCAACCGCCGATTCCACAGCCTGCGTGGCAGATTTCTTGATTTTCTCTACGCTTGCTTCGGCAGCATCGTCTAGCTCCAGGAAATACTTTTCCTGACCAATGCCTAGCGTTTTACCAATCGTCTCGAATATCCCACCAATCATCGCAACTCTACCGCTATATATTCCTAAGATTTTGCAAAGCTGGGAAATGCACAAGAAACTCGTACCACTGACAGCCGCTCCTTAATTATTGTTTTTGATTGATAGCCAGCGCAAGACAGCGTTACGTCTATTTACAAAACTTCTTGAAACTGGTGCGGCTGTTTTAAAGGGCATATTTCGAGAGAAACAGTTATGCTGCAATGAAAAAGCCGCTCAGACATTGCGTTCTGAGCGGCTTTTTTCGGTTTAGCTAGTTAGCTTGTCTCGCACCTAGTCGGTAGCGGCAGCAAGCTCGCGCGTTTCCTCGGTTTTGGATGAGGTAACCACGACCTTAGAGTCTTCACCGATATCAACGACAGCGGTATCGCCATCCTTTATGCGACCGGAGAGGATTTCTTCTGCCAGGCTATCTTCTAGCAGGCGCATAATCGCTCTACGCAGCGGCCTCGCACCGTAGCTGGGGTTGTAGCCCTCTTCCACCAGGCGATCTTTGAACTTCTCGGTCACTTCTAGGGTGATGCCCTGCTCGCCTAAGCGGCTGAACACCTCCTTGAGCAAGATAACGGAGATTTCTTTGACCTCGTCCTTTGTGAGCTGACGGAAGACGATGATTTCGTCCAAACGGTTCAAGAACTCTGGGCGGAAGTACTGCTTTAGCTCTTCATTTACCAGGGAGCGAATGCGGTTGTACTGCGATTCTGCCTGGTCGGCTTCTAGCTCGAAGCCAAGGCCACCGCCACCTTTCTCGATGACTTTGGAGCCAATGTTACTGGTCAAAATCAGTAGAGTATTCTTAAAGTCCACGGTGCGGCCTTTGGCGTCAGTCAGGCGACCGTCTTCCAAAATTTGCAGCAACATGTTGAATACATCGGGGTGGGCCTTTTCAATCTCGTCAAACAGGACGACGGTGTAGGGGCGACGGCGGACGGCTTCGGTGAGCTGGCCGCCTTCGTTGTAGCCGACGTAGCCTGGAGGCGAACCAATCAGCTTAGACACTGTATGGCGCTCCATAAATTCGGACATGTCCAGGCGAATCATCGCCTCTTCTGCGCCGAAGAAGTAGGTAGCCAGTGACTTGGCAAGCTCGGTTTTACCCACACCTGTTGGACCAGAGAATACGAAGCTAGCAATGGGACGGTTGGGGTTTTTGAGGCCCACACGCGCCCGACGGATAGCACGAGAAATCGCTTTGACGGCTTCGTCTTGACCGATTAGTCGCTGGTGCAGCACGTCTTCCATGTGCAGTAGCTTTTCGGACTCGCTTTCTGTGAGCTTTTGGACGGGGACGCCAGTCCAGGAAGCCACAATGTGCGCGATGTCCTCTTCGGTAACCTGTGGAGAATTTTCCTTGGTCTCTGTAGCCGCGTCTTCTTCTTTTTTGGTTTGGGCGATGGTGCGAATTTCGGCTTTTATTTCCATTTCGCGATCACGCAACTCACCCGCCTTATCAAAGTCCTGGGAACGGACCGCATTGTCTTTATCTTTCAGGACCTGGCGTAGCTCTTTATCTAAGTCCTTAGCAGCTGCGGGTAGCTGAGAGTTCAACAGGCGAACCCGTGAACCCGCTTCGTCAATCAGGTCAATGGCCTTGTCGGGGAGGTAGCGATCGCTAATATACCGATCAGACAGCTCAGCCGCCGCGTCCAAAGCTTCGTCCAAAATCTTCAGCTTGTGGTGCTGCTCATATCTGTCGCGCAATCCATGCAGAATCTCGATCGTTTCTTCGACACTGGGCTCACCCACCATTACAGGCTGGAAACGACGCTCTAGGGCCGCGTCGCGCTCAATGTGCTTGCGGTACTCATCTAGCGTGGTGGCACCAATACATTGCAGCTCGCCTCTAGCCAGTGCTGGCTTCAAGATGTTCGCCGCGTCAATAGCGCCTTCAGCCGCACCTGCACCAATGAGGGTATGTACCTCGTCAATCACCAAAATCACGTTCGCAGCAGAGCGAATCTCATCCATGATCTTTTTCAGGCGTTCTTCAAACTCACCACGATACTTGGTGCCTGCTACTAGCAAACCAATATCGAGGGTAACGACGCGCTTGTCTTCAAGGATGTCGGGGACATCGTTATTGCCAATGCGCTGGGCAAGGCCTTCTGCGATCGCCGTCTTACCCACACCAGGCTCACCAATCAGAACGGGATTGTTCTTCGTGCGACGGCCCAAAATCTGAATGACGCGCTCAATTTCCTTCTGACGACCCACGACCGGATCGAGCTTGCCATCGGCAGCCATCTGCGTCAGGTTAGCGCCAAACTCATCGAGGGTAGGGGTTTTTGTACGGCCCTGACTGCCGCTACTGCCAGAAACTTCAGCGGTCTCGCCAAGCATCCGAATCACCTGAGTGCGCACCTTAGATAGATCCACACCGAGATTTTCTAACACTCTGGCGGCAACCCCTTCGCCTTCGCGAATGAGGCCGAGTAGTAGATGCTCTGTGCCAATGTAGTTGTGGCCCAGCTGACGCGCCTCTTCGAGCGATAGCTCTAAAACGCGCTTGGCTCTGGGGGTAAAGGGAATTTCTACGGCAACAAAACCAGAGCCACGACCGATAATTTTTTCAACTTCTATACGAGCGTCTTTGAGATTAACGCCCATTGATTTTAAGACCTTCGCAGCGACGCCCGTGCCTTCGCCGATTAGTCCGAGTAAAATTTGCTCTGTACCCACGAAGTTGTGGCCAAGTCTGCGGGCCTCTTCTTGAGCGAGCATGATGACCTTAATGGCCTTTTCTGTAAAGCGTTCAAACATGGCGGTTTTCCATCACCTGCTGTGGGCTGGTTACGGTTGATTCTAACACAGCAAAATTTCGTAGAGAGGGGACGGTGTTCACTACCTTTGCGTAACTAGATAGGTGGGTATTACAAAAACGGATTAATCTCTCTTTCAATAATTTGGAATGTGATAATTCGATACAAAATGAAGACCTTTTGGTCTCAAAAACCTCGCACCATGGACAGAAATTAGCCAGCGTTTCTACTAAACATCTCTGCAGAGTGCGGATACAAACTCATCATTAAGATATCTTTTGCAGTCGGCGGAAGGCGCCAAGCACCTGGATCACGCGTTAAGAAAAGTGAGTCCCGATTTATGATGAAGTGCAGACATAGCAGCAGCTTGATGTCGTTTTACTTGCTGCTTGCAATCCTGGGTTTGCAGGCCACTGCGCCATAGTATGCGAGCGCTTTCACCATCGGCATAGTACTTTTTACGTTGGCCAGCTTCTTTGAAGTGAAATTTTTGATACAGCTGTAATGCCTTCTGATTAGACGCTCTTACTTCCAGCGTGGCGCGGGTCAGACCTCTAGCTAGCGCGCACAGCAACAGCTCGCTCAGCAGCAGCAGCCCTAGCTTTTGTCCTTGATACTGGGGATCAATTGCTAGTGTCGTAATATGGGCTTCTTCCAAGACTGCCCACAGGCAGCCGCTGCCCAGAAGCGTGAGGTGCGATCGCACCTTTATCTCATCAGTCATCGCATCAGCCACCGCATCAGGCGCTTTGGCAGCAAAGTCTTCCCCATACTCGCTAGCTGCCAGCTGCCGTCGGGCCTGAATAACCTCAGCATTTGGGGCACTCACCAGCACAACCAGGTCACTACAGTCACTGCCCAGTTCTTTTTGATAGCCAGAGCGCGTCCATAGCCCACCCAGACAGCGCTGGTCGAGGGCAAGCACCGCTGGCAGGTCAGCTTCTATTAAGGGCAAACAGGCTACAAACGCCAATTGCAATAAACCTAGTGAGTTGGGATGTTACAAGCTCTGCAACAAAGAGACGGCCAATTGTACACTTGATAACAGCTGATTAAATTAGTTTCTACTGCGTACCCTACCTTTTCACTGCTCTATGGTTTCCACTGTCTCAGCTGTTCCCAAATCACCTGACGCCACATCCAGCGAGTCGGCCTCTAGCCTGCAATATCTGACACCCGCAGGCACTGATAGCTCTCCGAATCAAAGCCTGTTACCGCTGGGCACGGCGGTGAATGAAAAAGATCATTTGGTGGTCGGGGGCTGTGACGTGATTGAGCTGGTACAGGAATTTGGCTCGCCTCTCTACATATTAGATGAGCAAACGCTACGCACAGCCTGCCGTCAGTACAAGCAGTCATTCGAGCGGCATTATCCCGGTGAGTCGCTGATTGTATATGCCTCAAAGGCATGGAACTGTTTGGCGGTATGTGCGATCGCTACTCAAGAAGGCATTGCCATTGACGTGGTCTCTGGTGGCGAGCTGCAAACGGCCATTGCCGCAGGTGCAACGGGCAATATGCTGTACTTTCACGGCAATAACAAGTCTACAGCAGAGCTGTCCCTTGGCCTGGATGCGGACGCGCGGATCGTAGTCGACAACTGGCACGAGCTCAGAACCCTGGAGCAGCTAGCCACTGACAGCAGCAAAACGGCCACCATTTTGCTGCGACTGACCCCAGGGATTGAGTGCCACACGCACGAGTATATTCAGACTGGCCACATAGATAGTAAATTTGGGTTCGACCCCGACCAGCTAGAGGAGGTCTTTGACTTTATCGCGAAGCAGACTAGCCACATCAACTGCATTGGCCTACATGCTCATATCGGCTCGCAGATATTTGAGCTTCAGCCCCATGAGGATTTGGCAGAGGTGATGATGAAGTGGTTCCAAACCGCGAGCCAGTACGGTATTGAGATTAAGGAAATCGATATTGGCGGTGGTCTGGGCATTCGCTACACCGAATCGGACGATCCGCCAAGTATCGACAAGTGGGCCAAAACAGTGTGCAAAAGCATGGTGCGTGCCTGTGAGTCGAAGGGAATTGCTCTACCTAAACTGCTGTGTGAACCAGGTCGCTCGATGGTGGGCACAGCCTGCGTAACGGCCTACACCGTGGGCGGCCAAAAGACGGTACCTGGCATTCGCACCTATGTCTCGGTAGACGGTGGCATGTCTGATAATCCTCGGCCCATCACCTACGAATCGGTGTACCGGGTGCTAGCGGCGAGTAAAATGTCGGCACCGCTCAGCGAAACGGTGACGCTAGCTGGTAAGCACTGTGAGTCGGGCGATGTCGTGATTCACGGGGCGAGCTTGCCCACGCTGGAGTCTGGCGAAATTGTGGTGGTGCCCGCCACGGGGGCATACAACTACAGCATGTCGTCAAACTACAACCGAGTGCCTCGTCCGGCGGCGGTGCTGGTGAACAATGGGCAGGCGGATTTAATTTTGCAGCGGGAAACCTACGAAGATTTGGTGCGTCACGATCGGTTGCCCGATGCATTAAAGACCCAGTCAACGTCCCAGAAGTAGCCTGCTCGCTGTGATATTAAGCATTTCGCAGCGGCAGCAGGGGGGTAGTATACACAAAAAGATTAGACGTCGATCACGGTGAAAAAGGCCTGACTTTTGTATCTCACCATCATTGATATTGGTTTAGTTTTTGTGCTGGTTTACATGGTGCTATCGGTGATTCGCGATCGCCGCACGATGTGGATGGTACAAGGACTGATGATTTTGATGGCAGCCACGCTACTGAGCGGCGTGCTGAACCTTGTGGTGCTGCATTTTTTGATGGAGAAGATTTTGCTGGGCGCGTCTGTCGCCCTAGCGATTATGCTGGTAGCCGATTTCCGGCGGCTGCTAGAGCTGCTGGGCAGAGGCGAGCTGATTCAGCTATTTACCGGACACGAAAAGAACCTCTCGCCCGCAAATAGCGTCATCGATGAACTGGTAGAAGCAGTCAAGGGGCTGTCGCAGAACCGGACCGGTGCACTGATGATTTTGGAAACTGACGAGCCGATTGAAGAAAGCGATTTTTCGGTGCCTGGGGTGAAGCTAAATGCCGAGCTATCGCGCGAGCTGCTGCAAACCATTTTTCAGACCACGACCCTGCTACACGACGGTGCAGTGCTGATTCGGGGTCCCAGGGTGCTAGCAGCAGGCGTGATTCTGCCAATTTCAGAGCGGGATGCGTCGCGGCAGCTGGGTACTCGGCACCGGGCTGCGATGGGGATTACCGAACGGGTAGAGCAGTGCATTTGTGTCGTGGTCTCCGAAGAGACCGGCTCTATTTCGGTCGCGGAAAAAGGCTTGTTAAATCGGCCCCTGACCAGCAGTAAACTGAGAGAACTGCTGCTTGAAAAGTTTTCACCCGCGACCGATGGTGATACCGTTGCACCTCAGCTTCGGAGTCTGGGTCGACGGCTCAGCATTAAGGGAATCAACCTTTTGAGTTTGCTCAAGCGCAAGCTACCTAGCCCCAATCCTCAGGAAAAGAAATGACCGCTAACACTGGTGTCTCTACGTTTGAACCCTCTACGATGACGACAGACCTACCGGAGGATTTGGATACGACACGAATGCCTACCCATGTCGCGGTGATTATGGATGGCAATGGCCGGTGGGCAAAGCGGCGGGGGTTGCCACGCATTATGGGCCACCGGAAGGGTGTCGATACCCTAAAAAAGCTGCTGCGCTGCTGCCGCGACTGGGGCATAGGTGCACTGACGGCCTATGCATTTTCAACAGAAAATTGGGGACGGCCCACGCGAGAAGTCGATTTCCTAATGACGCTGTTTGAGCGGGTGCTGCGTCAGGAGTTGAAAGAAATGATGGAAGAGGATGTGCGCATTGAGTTTGTAGGGAACCTGGCGGCGCTGCCCGAGACGTTGCAACAGGAGATTGATCGGGCGGTAAGCATGACCGCAGGCAATCAGGGCATTCGCTTTTCGGTGGCGACGAACTATGGCGGGCGGCAGGAGATTTTGCAGGCCTGCCGGGCGATCTCCGCCCAGGTAAAAGCAGGCACCCTCCAGCCCGAAGACATCGACGAATCTCTATTTAGCCGCCATCTATACACCTCCAACATCAGTGACCCAGATTTGCTGATTCGCACCAGCGGCGAAATGCGAATTAGTAATTTTCTGCTGTGGCAGCTGGCCTACTCAGAGTTTTACATTACCGATACGCTGTGGCCTGACTTTGACACGGCAGAATTTCACGAGGCGATGAAGGCGTTTCAGAAACGCGATCGCCGCTTTGGCAAAGTGAATGAAAGCGAAAAGTAGTTTCTAGGACTCAGAGCTAGGTGGCAGTTCAGTGTCTGAATCAGGAGCATCATCTTGGCTAAGTAGAACGGAGTTTCCAATCGTTGGTGTGTTTAGTCGCCTTTCCAGTTCTAGTAGTTCTACTTTGAGCTGTAGAACTAACTTTTCGTACTTGCTATCTGCCTGCTTCTCGGTAAACTCGGCCTTTGTTTGATTGTATTTGACGACATTGGCTATTTTTTGTGAAAAGCCCGATAAGGTCTTCATGTTCCGCCGTAGTTCTGCGATGTCTTCAGAATTCTTGTCTACTCTCTTGTTCAAATTGAAAAGGTCGACAGCAAAACCTTTCAGAGTATCGAGCACGCTCATAGGGTTGCTATTGTCTCAGCCAGCTCAGACAGTATTTGATGAGTATCTTCCGTCAACTGTTGCGTAACGGCCTGACGCTCTTTAATACGAGCATCGATAGTCTTTATATCTGAAGATAGTTTGCTTAGCTCATTCAAGAGTGTTTGCGAAGGCTCTTCGGAATCATCCATCGACAGATTTATAGGCTGAAAGACAGCACTGGAGGAAGACGTTCCCAATAGGGCTTTTTCGTCATTATCCTGGGGGTTGTATGTTAATACAACGCTGAATGCCTCAGGGTGCGCTGACACGATTTTGCAGAAAGCAGAGTACGGCTCTTCAGTATCTGTATTCTGACTATGATAAATAGCCTG
Organism: Cyanobacteria bacterium J06581_3; assembly: GCA_038531675.1. Lineage (GTDB taxonomy): Bacteria > Cyanobacteriota > Cyanobacteriia > Phormidesmidales > Phormidesmidaceae > Phormidesmis. The sequence continues at coordinate 205,344 of JBCBBK010000011.1, read as the reverse complement.
TGATTCTGCTGCTGTGACGGGTTGCTGCTGTTCTGTTTTTTCCATCTCTTCAGCTTTACTCATTGTCTGAAGCCTAATTTACCTATCTTCTTATCATGGCATATCTGACTATTTTCAATAGATATATTGTGACAACTCACTCACCTAACGTCTGTAGCATTACAAATTTTCCTAAAATAACTCCCAAACCGAATCAAAAATATTGATAATCGACTAGTGTGGCCTTGAAGCATAAACTACACAACTACGCACAAAACTCGTCAGTCTTATGAGCTCACTTTCCTGTCGGCAAGGACACCCGAATCCTGAGGGCTCTAATTTTTGTGGGGTGTGCGGTGAGCCATTGACGGATGCGGCGGCGAGCACATTTAGGGGAGTCGTTACGCTACACCCTGGGAAAAAATTGCGCGATCGCTACGTGATTCAAAAAGTCTTGGGCGAAGGGGGATTTGGCCGCACGTATCTGGTAGAAGATACCGGTAGATTTGATGAGCGCCTAGTACTCAAAGAATTTTTACCGTCTAATCAGGGAACCGCAACGCTCGATAAATCCGTTGAGCTGTTTCGCCGAGAAGCCGTCACCCTATATCAACTACAACATCCTCAAATTCCTAAGTTTTGGGAGATTTTTCAAGAAGATTCTCGCCTGTTTCTGGTTGAAGATTTTATTGAAGGGCAAACCTACGAAGCGTTGATAAACGAGCGCATTCGCAACCGCAAGACCTTCCGTGAAACAGAAGTTGTGAGTTTACTCAGAGCTCTGTTGCCCGTACTTACTTATCTTCACGGTCAGGGTGTCATTCACAGAGATATTTCGCCCGATAACATCATCCTTAGTACGAAAACTGACCTGCCTATTTTGATTGACCTAGGCGCGGCGAAGCAGACCATTCTCAATGCGACGATGGTGAGTGCGGCCACGACGCCTCGGGCCACCATTATTGGCAAAACAGGCTATTCCCCAGATGAACAAATTCGCCTGGGCATCGTAGCTCCCCACAGCGACCTATACGCACTTGCCGTGACCGCCATCGTGCTGATGACCGGCAAACAGCCCAATCAGCTGCTAGACCAATACACCCTGAAATGGAACTGGGAAGAGCAAGTACAGGTCACGCCTGCCTTTGCCCAGGTGCTCAACCGGATGCTTTCTCCGACGCCCAATCAGCGGTTTCAATCTGCTGACGAAGCGCAACAAGCATTGGCATCGGCGCTCAGTATCGCGCCGACCTCGGTAAGCACACCAACCCCATCGGACGCTGTCAACCCTTCATCCGAAACGGTCGTCAACACCGACCCTATGACCTTTTCGAGCCCCGCTATCAGCGCTACCCAGCGCTCAGACACCGACCAATACGCTGCGCCCACTCAGCAATCTGCACCAACACAACAAGCAGCCACTGTTCAGCAGTCAGTATCTGGTGAGTATTCTGCGCCGACTCAACGCGCTGCATCTGGCGAGTATTTTGCATCTGCACAGTCTGTTCGTCGCGATGGCTTTTCATCAGAGCCTGTTACAGGAGACGTCGTCAATAACTCTGGGTCAGGCAGAATATTTGATAGCGTGATCGCTATCCCTGATGCAATAAAAGGATGGAACTGGGGGGCATTTTTGCTGGGGGGATTCTGGAGTGCTGGGAACAAGGTTTGGATTGGCCTGATTTGTTTTATTCCGTTTATTATTCCTTATGCATGGGTAACGGTTATTGGATGGGCAATGGCAGGTGTGTTGGGCGTTAAGGGAAATGAGTGGGCCTGGAAAAGTCGGCGGTGGGCCAGTATTGAACAGTTCAAAACGCATCAGAAAAACTGGACTATTGCAGGGCTCATTGTTTTAGGGATCGCCGCCTTTATAGGATTTTTGATTGGGTTAAGTGGGGCGTAGTCGTCGGGACGTTGAAAGCCGCTTTGATAAAGCCGCTTTGACATTGATCAAAAGAAGTCTCTTCCCGGGTGCCACTTTACGCCGTTAGAATCGACCCATCAGGCTGCTGAAAGACTGTTTTCAGTGGCGCGCAATGGATAGAAAGTAATGCGTAAAGAAGATTTTCGGCGGCGGCTGCGGGATGAGTCGGCCCGATGGCGCGAGGAGGGGCTGATTGGAAACCCTCTGTATGAACAGCTGGCCGAGCGATATCAGTTTGACGCTATCGATTCGGATAGCAGCAGTCGGTTTATTTCGGTTCTGCTGGGGCTCGGTGGCATTCTGCTGGGGTTAGGGGCGATCACGCTGGTGGCTGCTAACTGGCAAGTTTGGCCGCGATCGCTCCGCATGGTCATCATTTTTAGTGCCTTCGTCGCCACCAACACAACTGGGTTTTACCTGTGGCGACGTCCTCAGGATCAGCCCGGTCTACAGCGCCTGGGGCATGGTTTACTGCTCACTGGATCGCTGCTGCTAGGAGCCAACCTAGCACTGATGTCGCAAATGTTTCACCAGGGCGGATCACTCTCTAGCCTCTACCTGGTGTGGGGACTTGGCACATTGGCAATGGCTTATGGCTTGCGGCTAACATCCCTGGGCTTTTTGTCCTGCCTTTTGCTGGGGATGAGCCATTGGGAAGTGTTCATAGGCTCCCGATCCTGGGACTGGGCTGGTGGAGATAGTTGGGTTCAGATGCTGCAAATATACTTACCATTGCTGGTAACCCCGCTATATCTGCCACTGGCCCATCAGCTGCGATCGCGCTTAATCTACGCGATGTGGGGCATTGGCCTAATTGCAATGCTACTGACGCCGGGCAGTGCGCTGGTGCACTGGCAGGGTAGCTGGTGGACACTGGTCATGGTGCTAATACCCGCTTTGCTATGGGTGTATCATCGGCAGTTTTGGACCTGGCCCAATGTACAGATGGCAGCCCTATCGGCAGAAGTATCGGCAACGCGATCGCCGCTGTACCAGCGGCTGGGTGCCGATGGTCCTGTAGAAATTGATGAAACAGGGCGTGGTCCTTTCCAGTCCGTCGGTCAATCCCTGGCAATTTGGTTTATGAGTATCGCTCTCTACATCTATTCGTTTGAAGGTGTGTGGTATCCCTATGGATCCGCAGAAGACTACAGCGGTTCTATGGCCCGATCGTTTGGTCTGGCAATCGGGGTACTGTGGGCGATCGCGCTGTACGGCGTCTGGCAGTGGTGGCTGCGATCGCGCAGACGACCGGAGCCCAAATCGCTTTGGATGAGAACCCCTGTCTTTTTAGGCTTGTTGGCTTTGATGGGGATAGCCGTATTCTGTCACAGTCAGGGTGCAGCCCTCTTTGTAGAAGGGTCGACGCTCGCGACTGCCTGGGCAGTGGCCTCAATTGTCGGACTCATTTTAATCAACTTAATGTTGTTCTTTGTTGGCTTTGCGATGGTACACGATGGCATGAGTGCTGGCATTCGTCATCGCTTTTGGGGCGGGATGGGCATTGTGGTTATTAGTCTGATGACTCGCGTGTTTGAGTACGACACGGGGCTAACGCTAAAGGCGCTGGTGCTGGCAATTTGCGGCGTTGTTGTCATAGTAGCTGGGCTGTGGTTCGAGAAGAAAATGCCGCACAACACACAGGCAACTACAACAGAAATGGAGAATACATAATGAGTAATACAATGCCTGCGAACCAGCCCGTGGCAAATCGGCCCACAGCAGAAAAATCCCAGATACGCCTGCCTGCCTGGCGATTTTGGGCAGCGATCGCCCTCCAATCGGCACTCATTGTGGCCGTCCCGTTCAAAAGCGCGCTGACCTACACCACCGGCAAAACGGTAACGATACAAACCGCACCTGTTGACCCCTATGACATCTTTAGAGGGTATTCACAAACGCTAAGCTACGAGATTTCTGACATCAGTCTACTGAGAGAACTGCCAGGTGGCGACTCTGTTTTTTCGCAGATAGGGGATGGTCGGCCTCGGCCTTTTTATGTGACCCTAGAAGAGACCTCTGCCACCGCAGCAGACATCACAGCGTCAGACAACGCAGCGCCGCCCCCCTGGCAGCCGGTTGCGGTTAGCCTGGAACAGCCCAAACTCCTAAAAGAGAATCAGGTAGCACTACAAGGGCATTCCCGCTATAACAGCGTAAGATATGGCCTAGAGACCTATTACATGCCAGAAGCTCAGCGAAACGACATCAATCGCAATATTGCCAACGTGCGCGGGTCCAATGAGGCTTTTGTGGTGGATGTGAAGGTGGATGGGCAAGGGACTAGCGTGCTTAGAAGTTTATGGATAGAGGGTGAGGAGTATCGGTTTTAGCGCCTATCCCAGACCCTCAATCACAGGATGAAAGTAAAACGACAGTCCGATAACTGCATAAGTCGCCAGCAATAATGTCCCTTCTAACCAGTTAGACTTACCATCGCTGCTGATAGAGTTTGCCACTAACACAGCAACAACAACAGAAAGTAGCTCAAAGTTGTTGAAATCTAAATCCATGGGCTGACCCATAAACGCACCAATAATGACGAGCAAGGGGCCTACAAAGAGCGCAATCTGTAGGCTTGAGCCCACAGCCACGCTAACAGAAAGGTCCATTTTGTTTTTGAGCGCAACTGTCACAGCGGTGGCGTGTTCGGCAGCGTTGCCAATGATAGGTAGGATAATGACGCCCGTGAACAGTTCGGAAAACCCCAGCTGTTGGGAAGCGACCTCCAAGGTGCTAACTAGGAATTCTGACTCGACCGCGACGGCAAGGGTGGCCCCTAGCAGTACACCCGCCCAGAGTGGCAGGTTGGGAGTGTCGTGGTGTTCTTCTGGCTCTGTTTTAGCGTCTGCTTTTGGGCCGACTTCATCGGGGTCTGCCAGGGTAGAGATTTCGTCGCCTTCTGCGGCTACGCCGACGTCGTATAGGTAGGAGTGGGTTTTCATCGAAAATAACAGCGTGAGGCCGTACACCAGCATCAGGACGACGGCGACAGCGATGGAGAGCTTTTGCAGAATGGGCTCTTCGATGCCGCTGGAGGTAAAGTCTACAGCGGTGGGGAGCAAGATGGCGATGACCGCTAAGTTCATTGCTGAGGCGTTGAGCCGGGCGATGGTGGGCTGAAAGGTCTGTTCTTTAAATTTGAGGCCGCCGAGCAGCATAGAAAGGCCCATGACCAGTAGCAGGTTTCCGAGAATAGAGCCAGTAATGCTGGACTTTACAACGTTAACCAGGCCAGCGCGCAGAGCGAAGATGGCGATAATTAGCTCCGTGGCGTTACCAAAGGTGGCGTTCATCAGGCCCCCTAGGGATGGGCCAAGGACGACGGCAATTTCTTCGGTGGCGGTGCCCATCCATCCGGCGAGGGGAATAATCGCCAGGCCCGCCGTTACAAATATAATCAAATCGCTCCATCCCAGGAAGTGGCCGATGATGGAAACAGGGATGAACCCTAAGAATCCGTAGAAGATTATATTTTTGACGGACATTAAGTTTTACCTACAGATTCGACGTTGAATGTTTACGTTAAGCGTGTACACAGATTACCCGTGGTGCGCGATCCTATCAAGATAGGTTGGTGAGATAGGCCAGTGAAACAGGCCAGTGATATAGGTTGATGAGCATGGGTAAAGGAGTGAATAGATGAAGACGGTTTTGAAATGGTTGGGTTTGTTAGTGGGGCTGCCGACGGTGGCGATCGCACTCTTTTACGTGTGGGCCAGTGCAGGTACGCTCAGCAAAGATCGCTACGCGACCGTAACCCGCTACGATGCGCCTGCGCCTGCTGTTCAAAGTAGCTATACCATTGTGAGCTACAACATCGGCTACCTCTCTGGGCTGGCAAACAATACCCTCAACAAGCCTGAGCGGTCGTTTTTCGTCAAAAATCAGCAGCAGGTGATCGCCGCCCTCGGCGCTGTAAAGCCGGACATTGTAGCCCTACAGGAAATAGATATTAATGCCAAGCGTTCCTACGAAATAGACCAAGTAGCGACATTGGCAGCTAGTTTGGAGATGAGTGCAAGTGCGATCGCCATCAATTGGGACAAGCAGTACCTGCCCTTTCCCTACTGGCCACCCTCTGCTCATTTCGGCAAAATTCTGTCTGGGCAGGCAACTATAAGCCGCTACCCTATCGAAAGGAACCGCCGTATTGTGCTAGAGCGAGTACCCGATCAGCCGTTCTTCTACAACAAGTTCTACCTGGACAGGTTAGCTCAGGTATCGCAAATTAGCCTCGACGGCCAGCCTGTCATTGTCATTAGCGTGCACCTCGAAGCATTTGATGAGCCGACTCGAATCAAGCAAACGCAGTTTGTGCGATCGCTCGCCGAAGACTATGCCCAAACCCTCCCAGTTATCGTCACTGGCGACTTCAACAGTGCGACTAACCGACCTAGCTTTGTGGCAACTACTGGCGAAACCCATCAGGAAACCCAGTTCTCCATCAAAGAAATGCTGGCCTCTGAGATACTAAAACCTGCCGCAGAGCCCGACCCATCGCAGAGCATCTGGGACAAAGCAGCAGCCACCTTTCCTTCGGATGCGCCCGAGTACAAGCTCGACTATATGTTTTACACGCCTTCTACTATCGAGGTGATCGATACTCAGGTCCTGGCGGATGCGGCGCAATCATCAGACCATCTGCCATTGATGATGCGGTTTCGTTTCAAGTAAATACATCCTGAATGTTTGAACAAGCAAAATAAAGCCGTAGAGAATCCTCAAGAGATCTGTTTGCTCAACATCTGTCGGTGGCGTAATCTACCGGTAATGTAACGGTAAAAGTAGACCCTTTTCCCAACTCTGAAACCAATTCGATTTTGCCTTGTAGCAGATCTACAAGCTTGCTCACAATCGTGAGCCCCAAGCCTGTGCTTTCAGGGACATGGGAAGCCGTAGAACCCACTCTCACGTAGGGCGCAAAAATTTCTTCTTGTTGAGTTGGGCCGATGCCTCTGCCAGTATCGCGTACAGCAATAGCCCAGTGACTGTCATCGACGATGTAGCAACGGACGGTAACGGTGCCCTCATCGGTATAGCGAATTGCGTTGCTTACCAGGTTGACGATAATTTGCTGCAGGCGCAGGCTATCTGTGCTGATGTTTGACAGGGTTAGCGATCGCTCTCTGGTCAGTGAAATATTTTTCTTACGGGCCTCCGCCTCCAAAGACTCCACCACTCTATCTATCAGCTGGGCAACCTCGACAACCTCGACATTCAAAGAAAGATTTTGGTACTCCTGGCGAGAAGCCTCCAACATATTTGTTATCAGCGCAGACATGCGTTGCCCGTTTTCGAAAATTCTCTCTATCTGTTTAATTTCATTGGCCTGATCACTGGCCTGAGAAGAGGCGGCTGCCAACTCTTTTTGTTTTTTTCGCAGTAAAATTGAAGAGAATGAAATAATGGCGTGAAGCGGATTCTTCAGCTCGTGGGCTAGGTGCGAAGCATTGTCCTTTTGGGTCTGAACGAGTCGAATTAGCTCCTGATTGCTAGCAAGCAGCTCGCGGTGCATAGGCTCTACGCGCTCTAGCTGATAGTCAGTGTTGTCCTGCACGGCCTGTGTAGCGATGCTATTTAGCACCTGATCTATCTTTTTTACAGCCAGAATAGAGCTGGTAGCGTCCTCTGCGCCAAAGTCGCATTTTACAGCGATCAAAAGGAGGGTTCGCAGTATGGCAAATTCTCGCAACATCTCGGCAATGTCAAAACCTAGCTTGACCGGAATGGTGAGCCGCTCGGAAGGTTTAGCCAGGGCTGCAATGCCTGATTCTTTCTGAAAACCGCCTGATTCCTCATAAGTGCCTGATTCCTCACAAGCACGTAAGTTCACCTGAGCACTTACTGGGCTAGACAAATCGCTTGACATACCTGTGGCGATCGCCTCAATAATCAGCGGCAGACGACTACGAATCGCCTCGTAGGTCATCTCAATCGGGTATTGATTTTTGATATTGCGACGAACGTCCCTGCCCCATACCTCGATGATGGCATCAGACCGATGACGCAAGACATCAGCTAACTCTTTCATAGCACTAGTGATATATCTGCTGGTGACTCAACATTGAGAATGCACCTGCGGCCACAAAGAGACAAGCACAGAGAAACAGAGATTTTTCTGCGTTTTTTCTGTCATGGCAACAAAAACTAGCAGCAATGAATGATGCTAAGCGGTGCGGATAGTTTTTTTGATCAGCGCATTGATGGCAAAACGCAGCGATCATACTTGCGCATCATCCAACTTAGCGAGTTTACTGACGCTCTCAAGCGTTAGGATTGCGATCGCAGCCTGCGTGACTAGACAGTCTGCTTTTAAAAGCTAAGGAAAGTGTGAGAGCTCGCTTCACAAAAATTATATTAACAAATATTAAGAAAGCGTACACACTTTTATTCCTAGTGAATCTGTTGGGTAAGCCCTCTTGTCAAAGAGGGCTTACCTATGCGTTCTCACCTTCTTATTAGGATCTTGTTTGACGATCCATTTCAAGAACTTTTCCATTGCCGGGTGCGATTTCAATAAGTCGACGGAATGTAAATCGGCGGCCAGTTCTTTGTTGGTAAATAAGGCATGGATCTGCTTATGGCAGGGCGAGCAGATATCTATAGTGGGGCCTAAATCCTGACGGTGGCGCTTATTTTTGCGTTTGGTGTGCTGGCGTGGTGTGAGGTGATGCTCGGTGAGCTTGGGGCAATCGCGACGACAAAGTTGGCAAATAGGCATTCTCTTAATAAATAAGCCCTACCAACAAGGCAGGGCTTAACTCACGTTACGACTGTGTATTTTACGGTTGGGCACCTTGCGATTGGGCACTTTCGCCAAGACAGCTATTAGTCAGACAGATGCTAACGTTTCTAACCAGCCTGACCTAGCCAGCCACCGCTCAGCACCACCGTCAGCACCATAAAGACAATCAATAGTAACCAGGTCGCCCGGTTTAGCGTATCTTCTGCGCTCTTGGTACTGGTAAACAGCTGCGCCTGACCGCCTAACGCACCCAAGCCGTCGCCCTTCGGACTGTGCAGCAGTACCAATATACAAACGCCAACGGCTGCGATCGCCCAAATCACTTTTACAATCGTTACTATCGGCATAACAGCTCCTTCGCCCAACCTTTTACAAGGTTCAAAATAATCTTCAGTTAACCTAGTCTAACTCAACGCCGCCAACGTTTCATCTACCGCTTCAGAGACACTCTCACAGGCGTTCTACTCTTCTTGTACTCCGTTTCCGACTGTACAATCATCGACTGCCCGTTCATTTCAGCAGGTACCGGCAGCTGTAATATTTGCAGAATCGTCGGCGCGACATCCGCCAAACATCCCTCCTCTTGTCGCAGCGCAACCTCGCAGCCGTGACCCGGAATTTTCAGCCCTTCGCCTTCAATTAAAATGAACGGTACCGGGTTAGTCGTATGCGCCGTCCACGGCCTGCCCTGGTCATCATGCATGTATTCAGCGTTGCCATGGTCCGCAATAATCAGCGCGGTGCCACCGGCCCGGCCAATGGCTGCAATCAGGCGACCTAGTTCGTGATCAACCGCTTCCAATGCTTCGATAGTGGCGTCCATGTTGCCTGTATGGCCCACCATATCTGGGTTGGCATAGTTCATAACCATCAGGGAATAGATCCGCTTGTCAATGGCTGCAATCGCGGTATTCGTCACCTTTTTAGCCGACATTTTCGGGTCTTTGTCGTAGGTGGCCACCATCGGGCTAGGCACCAGTTCCCGGTCTTCCCCAGGGAACGGATCTTCCAGGCCTCCATTAAAGAAATAAGTCACGTGGGCGTACTTTTCCGTTTCAGCCGTCCGAAACTGCCTCAACCCATGGTCAGAGACTACCTCTCCCAAAATGTTTTGCAGACTCTGTGGCTTGAACGCAACACCCACAGGCAGCGAAGGATCGTACTGGGTCATTGTCACAAACATCAGCGGCAAAATGGGATCGCGATCAAACCCTGCAAATTCTCGCTTTACAAACGCCTGGGTCAGTTGCCTAGACCGATCAGGACGGAAGTTAAAAAAGATGACACCATCATCAGCCTTCACGACGCCTGGAGCCAAACGCACAGGCTCTACAAACTCATCACCAATGTCCGCTTCATAGGATGCCTTCAGCGCCTCAAGCGCGGACTGGCCCGTGCCTTCTCCCTCGTCGGTCATCACTCGGTACACTTTCTCGATGCGATCCCAGCGATTGTCACGGTCCATCGCAAAGTAGCGACCGCTAAGCGTCACGATGCGGCCGACGCCAATCTCCTCGATGGCATTTTGTAGCTTCTGCAAAGCAAACTCGCCGTCTGTTGGCTTAGTATCGCGACCGTCGGTAATAGCATGGATGCACACATCACTCAGGCCCTGAGCCTTGGCCATTTCCAGCAGGCCGATCAGATGGTTCAGGTGAGCGTGAACCCCACCGTCCGAGCAAAGGCCTACAAGGTGCAGCGTGCTGTTGGTATAGGCCACCTTTTGGCACACCTTCAGCAGGTCCAGATTCTCCTGAATGGACTTATCTTCTACCGCGTCAGAGATCCGAACCAGCTCCTGAGGGACGACTCGCCCAGCACCAATATTCAGGTGCCCCACTTCTGAGTTACCCATTTGCCCGTCAGGCAAGCCTACGTGTCTACCTGAAGTATTGATCTTTGCTCTGGGATAGCTATCCCACAGGCTGTCCATAATTGGGGTCTTAGCCTGATTGACTGCATTGCCATGGTTATCATCTCGGCAGCCCCATCCATCAAGGATCACAAGCACCATTGGAGAAATAGGCGAGTCTGCCATACCAAAAACCTCTAACGACTGAAAAAATGGAAATAATTCAAAAGTCGAAGTGCCACTAAGCGCCACGGTTAATCCGCTGGGTTAGTCGCGGCTAGTTAACTAGATAGCCGCACTGCTTCGACAACATTGAAAGAAGAAAAGAAGACTGAAATGTCGCTCGCTCGGATATTGTTCACGCAGTACTTACCTCGTTCGTCTCTTTGGCTGTTAGCGGGCCATTAGCGGGCCATCATCTACTGGCCATTGCTAGGTTAAAACGAAGCATTAGTATGCCTATGCGACCGGCGCATTGGGATAGTACGAAGCCGTTTGCTCTCAATAAGAGCCGACTTCCTATCGAAGAAACATCAGCCTAGCGTTCTTTCTTTTAGGTTCTCTAGAACTTAAGGTTTTTAATCGGTGTTTTTATTTTTGTGATGCTGAGCCTTAGATGTGGTTAAAAAAGCGTGTGTAGACTGCTCTATCACGGCTAACAAGAGTAAGAGTATATTTACTTAATTATTTAACACGAGTCCTTCCCAAAAACAAAGCGCCGCCACTCCAGACGCGTTACAAGAACGTTACAAGTGTGTCAGCAGTGCTTGGTCGCAGGCCACATGCTAGGAGCTCTTACCGGCTGTTTGAGCAGCCCGCTTCTGGCGCTGTTTTTCTTGCTGCTTTTGTCTTTTTGCCTGTGCCTTTGCGGCTTTCTCAGCTTCTATTTTTTCGAGCCTAGCACGCTCTTTTTCCTCTTCAATCTTGTCCAGATAGTAGTGATAGTCGCCCTGGTACAGTCGCAGCTCACCGTCTCTAATTTCTACAATTTTGTTGGCCACCTGCGAAACAAAATAGCGATCATGGGACACAATCAGCGCAGTGCCGTCGTAGTTCTTCAGCGCATTCTCCAGCATTTCCTTGGCTGGAATATCCAAGTGGTTCGTCGGCTCGTCTAGTATTAGCAGGTTCGCAGGCTGCAAGAGCATTTTGGCCAGGGCCAGGCGAGCCTTTTCGCCCCCGCTCAGCGCCTCTACTTTCTTGAATGCCGAATCCCCGCTAAACAGGAATCGGCCCAGCAGCGTACGGACTTCCTCATTTTTCCAGTCAGGGACTTCGTCGTGAATAGTTTCCATCACGGTTTTGGATAGGTCTAGCGCTTCGGCCTGATTTTGCTCAAAGTAGCCAGGCAGCACGTTGTGAGAGCCTTGAGTCACCTTGCCGTCGTCGGGCGTTTCGCTGCCGGTAATTAGCCTTAGCAGGGTCGACTTGCCAGCGCCATTGGGTCCTACAAATGCGATGCGATCGCCCCTTTCAATCTCTAGCGACGCCCCCAAAAACAAAATCTTGTCATCGTAACTATGGGTCATATCCTCAATAGTGACCACCTCTCGGCCACTGCGCGGCGCAGGCTGAAACTGAAACTGCAGGCCGCGCAGGTCAGCGGTTGGTGCTTCTACGCGATCTACCTTAGCCAGCAGCTTTTCTCTACTTTTTGCCTGGGTAGATCGCGTAGCACTGGCTCTAAACTTTTCTACAAAGGCCTGCTGCTTGGCCAGCTCCTTCTGTTGACGCTCAAAGGTACTGAGCTGAGCAGCCTGAGTTTCGGCCTTTTGGGCCAAGTAGGCGCTGTAGTTACCCAGGTAGGTCGTCGACACGCCACGCTCGGTTTCGACAATAGAAGTACACAGCCGGTCCAAAAATTCTCTGTCGTGGGAGACAATTACCATCGGGATCGTCAGCCCCTTCAAGTAGGTCTCCAGCCACTCAATGGTCTCCAAATCTAGGTGGTTCGTCGGCTCGTCTAGCAGCAATAAATCGGGTGATTGCAGCAGCACTTTGCCCAGGCCCATCCGCATTTGCCAGCCGCCACTGTACGAACTCACCAGCCGCTCTCCGGCATCGCTGTCAAAGCCCATCTCCGGCAATATCTTTTCAATTCTGGATTCTAGCCCGTAGCCGTCAAGCGCTTCAAACTGACGCTGCTTCTTATCTAGCTTGTTGATTAATTTCTCTAGCTGGTCGGGATTGGCTGACTCCATCTGAATCGGGATGTCTGCCAGTGCTTGCTGAATTTGGTTCGCTTCGGTAAACACCGTCCAGAACTCTTCTCTGACCGTGCGCCTGGGATCGACCTCAAACTCTTGGTTCAGCGCGGCAATGTGCATGCCGCTAGGGCGGATAATCGCGCCTGTGGTGGGCTCTACCTCACCCTGAATAATTTTGAGCTGGGTAGATTTTCCTGCACCATTCACCCCTACCAAACCGACGCGCTCACCTGCCTTGACCTCCCAGTTCACATCCTTCAGGACTTCCCCAGTGGGGTAGATTTTGCCGATGTTCTCTAGGCGCAGCATAAGCGTCTCCGTAGTAGCAGTTGGGAATGAGCGAGTCTTTGCAACGGCTATAATATCCGCTCATCTTAACAAAAATATAACAAGCCGATGAATAAACCTACCGCATTCGTTGCTACATGACGAAAACACAGTGGCACATACAATGCGCCCGAAATACACACAAGGCTCTACTTTATAGTCTAGTTTTCCAAGCCGACCGAGGTTTTAGCAATGTCTACAGTGCATGCATCTAGCCGACTGTTCTCCAGCGCGTCTTCTTTGAGCGTGTCTGTGGTGAGCGCTTCCGTGGCAGGCGGTGTGTTGCTGTCGTTGCTGCTGGCCCTATGCAGCGCCGGAGCCAGTGCCGCTGTTCCGGCTGCAAATGCCGAGCTAGAAGCAGCGGAAATAGAAAATGAGCTGACAGAGCGTGAGCTGGCCGAAACAGCCAACTATTCAGATGGTGAAATTTCTATTGACCATCCCGTCAGTTGGCAGGTATCGGTTAGCGAATCGGGTGAGGTGTCTATCGTTGAGACCGCGCCTGATGTAGCTAACGATGGCTCGGCTCTACCAGCACCGCCGACAGAGCCTCAGGAGATTCTGGTTGAAACGCAGGTTTTTCGGGTTGCTGCGCCTCCAGGGCCTTTGGTGGATGCCAATATCGATAGCTTTATTGACGAAGGGGCAGCGGTTAGCCGCTACACCAGTGTAGAGATTGATGATCAGGATGCGCTAGTGATTTGGCTGGCGGATAGGCCCAATGAGTTGAGTTCTGCGATCGCCACTTTTATTGGCTACGGTGACGAAACCATTTTCCTTTTCAGCCGCTACAGCCCAGACAACGAAAGCGCCGAGAACAGCATCCTCAGGCTACACAGCTCATTCACGAATCTTAGGACGAACCTGATGGAACCGGACCCTTCTTCGCGCCCCCCATCAGATACAGCAGCGCCATCCGCACAGCTACCCCGCTAGCCACCTGACGCGACACCAGGCTGAGCTGGGGATCGTCCATCACATCGGAGGTGATCTCCACGCCCCGATTGGTAGGGCCAGGGTGCAAAATTTTGACGTTGGGTGAGCAGTGTTTGAGGCGATCGCGCGTAATCCCAAAGCGCTGATGGTACTCCCTCAGGCTCGGCAGCAAATGAGCGCTCATTCGTTCTTTCTGCAACCGCAGCGCCATCACAAAGTCGGCATTCTTCAGCGCAGGCTCCAGCTGCCAGTGCACAAACACATTGCGGCTCAGCCGACCGCTCTCAGTTTGTATTGGCGTCGAAAAAGCCTCTATAAAAGCTTTGGGTAGCAGCGTCGGTGGCGCCGCCAGGTGAACCTGCGCGCCACAGCCCGTTAGGCTCCACAGGTTAGACCTGGCCACCCGCGAGTGCAAAATATCGCCCACAATCGCAATTTTCTTGCCCCGCAAGTCCTGAATGGTCGGCTGCTCCGGGTTCAACGTATTACAAATAGTCAGCAAATCCAGCAGCGCCTGAGACGGATGCTCATGCTGACCGTCGCCCGCGTTCAGCACACCCACACCCGATCCCAACCGATCCATTTCCTGCGCAATAGTTGCAGGCACCCCCGACCCCCCATGACGAATCACCATCAGGTCAGTGCCCATCGCCAAATAGGTCTTGGCGGTATCCAAAATTGTCTCCCCTTTAGAAAGAGAAGAGCTACTGGGCGAGAAGTTAAGCGTATCTGCCGACAGCCGTTTGGCCGCTAGCTCGAAGCTACTGCGGGTACGAGTCGATGGCTCAAAAAAAAGATTGGCAACCACCTGCCCCTGCAGCGTTGGCACCTTTTTGGTGCGCCGAGACAACACGCCCTGAAAGCTCAGCGCTGTCTGTAGCACACTCTCGTATTCTGCCAGGGTAAAGTCGGCAAGTGACACAATGTGGCGACGATTCCACGGAAAACTGGACATGACCTGTGTATAAGAACCTACGGATAAAATCGCGAGTAAGAACGAACGGGGACTTAACGAGTTATCTGATTTGAACTTTAGTTGATTTGAACCTTGTTCAATTTGGGTTAAATAGACTCAATCGATGGCAATAGGCCGACTGGAACAAATAGCTCATCTATCGCCGTCATTATGACCCGCGCCCGTATCTGCTAACGATACGAATGTTTTCCTCCGTATTTTTGTTATCGACCCCAAACCTGGCTAATTAACGGCCAAAGGCTTTGTAAATTGGCACATATAATTAGCGCAGGTCGGTCGTCTGTTTTGTAGGATAGGGATACCTTTATATAGTGCTGTACTCAGTATTTCGTCAGATGGTTCGGTTGCCAGAACATATTCAAACTCGTATTGTCCAGCTTGCACCTCGCAAGCTTAACCAACCCTACGCAGCGGGCCTGGTGCTGGCGTTAACCCTAGCTGTATCGGGCTGTGCGCCCTCTTCCGATCAGGTGGTGGAAGAGCCAGCACCCACGGCAACGCCCGAAACCGTCATCCCCAAACAAACCACGCCTCCTCCGGTCGAAGCCCCTGACAAGACTGAGCCTGTAGAAGCACAGCCTGACGGGAGCAACGCCGATCTTAAGCAGCCTGACGCTTCAGATGAAATGGTGACTGTGTCGGTGTACACCATTGACGATCAGTGCAATGGCTTTGTTGAGCAGGCTGTAGAAGTGCCTCGCAGCGTAGCAATGGACGAAGCGGTGGGCAAGGTTGTGGGCGATACTCAGCTCAATGCTTTTAAGCTGGCTGGCTATCAGGTCCAGGTTGACGGCAGCACGGCAATTGTCGATATGCGCCTAGAACCTGGCTCGGAGCGGCAGTTTGTGTCACTCTCTAGCTGTGAGCAGCGATCGCTCTTCGGCGGCGTTGAAGAAACCCTTCTCAACAACCCCAATTGGAACGTAGAAGCTGTGAAATTTACCAATGCGGGCAAGGAACTGCTGCTGTAGACGCAGCTTCAGCTACACTTCGCTACCGCTTGGAAACAGATTTACTGCTGCCCAGGTACCAGCGCCATGGCCTGTCAGCGGCTTTGGTAATCCCAATTCGAGTGGTCTGAACCCGCTGCGTCGCAGGAACTGGCTTAGGGGAATGTGCCAGCCACAGTCCACTGTTTGGGTGGTAGGCCACCCCATCTAACCGACGATCAATATCCAACGCTCTACACAGCTTTCCTGGCCCTGCCGCAATGCGGTGGGGCTTTGCTGTGTATTTGGGATCCAGCTGAGGTGGTATAGCGCTTAATTCCAGCGCGCGAATCAGGACCGCACTGCCTGTCCCAACCGACTCGGTCACCACATTCAAGCAGTGGTACATCCCATAAATTAAATACACGTAGCTGTGACCTGGCGGGCCGAACATTGCGGCATTGCGTTTGCTTTTTCCGCTGTAGGCGTGGCAGGCCGGGTCACCTGGGGAATAGGCTTCAGTCTCTACTATCACGCTGCGAATCAGCGGTCCCTTTTGGAGCTGCCGCATCAGATAGCAGCCAATTAGCTCAGGAGCGACTTCAACAGAAGGGCGATCGCACCAGTCAGGCACAATTAGTCGTAGTCGCGACGATTCGACATCAGCTATTTTTTCTCCGTCAAAGGTATTTGTCATAAACCATTAAGAATTAGCGATTGTGCCAAATGGAGTTGTTAGGATCCTGAGTGACGTATTCTCTGTAAGCTTGGGTCTGTTAAAGGCTGGGCTCTATTGAACTCATGGATATTAAGCTAGTACTCTTTGTACTCACAGGGCTATTCAGTGCTGCCTGCCTATTTTTTGGTACACGCAACGGGTTTTACGATTCTGAGAACTACCATGGCAACGGCTCTGCACACTAGGTCAATCAACTGGGCCAAATCAACTGGGCCAAACAGATAACCACTAAAGAGGTTCAAAAGGTTAAAGCGTTGTGACTGAGCTGTCTTGCCTGCCCTACAGCGTCGGCTACGAAGATGAAGGGGTTTGTCTGAACATTCAGATAGGCCCCTATTCTATTTTGCTCGACTGTGGCCTAACTGATATTAGTGAGCTACTTCAGCAGCCAGCTGACTTCGTCTTTTGCAGTCACGCACATACCGATCACATTCGGGGCCTGCTGCCACTTCACCGCGCCTTCCCCCAGCTACCAATCTTTAGCAGCGCCGTTACTGCCAAGCTGCTGCCACTGAACTGGCCCCAGCAAGAAGACACTCACTTTTGCCGCGCCCTGCCCTGGCGCACCGAAACCGAAATTGCCCCAGGGCTGTCAGTTCAGCTATGGCCCGCCGGACATATGCCTGGCGCTGCCTGCTTTTTGCTAACCTACCAAACTGCACAGCGTTCCTACAGCGTGTTCTACAGTGGGGATTGCTTTTTATCGAACGGGCGGCTGGTTGATGGAATGCCCCTTGCAGAGCTCCGTAATCTGAAGCCTAACGTGCTGATTGTAGAAGGCAGCTACGGTACAGAGCGTCACCCTCATCGCAAGCAGCAAGAGAACTATGTAGTTGAGCGACTCGGAGAGGCGCTAGCAAACCAGGGCCGGGCGATTTTCCCAGTCCCGCTGCTGGGGCTCGGCCAAGAGCTGCTGATGCTCTTACGCAGTCACCATCACTTCACCGGACAACCCATAGATATCTGGGTCGATCCACTCGTTGCCGCCAGCTGTGATGCCTATCTGGGCTGCTTGAGTGCACTACCGGCGACCGTACAAAACTTTGCTCAGCATCAGCCCCTGTTTTGGGACGAGCGCGTACTGCCCCGGGTCAGACGGCTGGGAGAACTGGAAACCAGAGAACTGGAAGCGAGCGAACTTGAAACAGGCGATCGCACAACAGCCGCCTCAGATTCAGCCGTATTTATTGTGCATCCGGCCACTCACCCTAGTCTGTACTGTCAGGCAGATGGCAGTTACTGGACTGTTTTTACGCCAGATGTGGACAATATTGCCCTTTGGCAAAGCCAGCTCGATACGCGCTATCACCAGTTCGACTGGCTAGGTGAGCTGGCCACGATTCTGGCACCAAAGCTAGAACACTACATGCTGACGAATCACTGTGATGGGGTAGGCACCACTCAGCTGATTCATAATTTGCGTCCGCAGCATGTCATTTTCGTCCATGGTGGCGTGCAGCAGCTGACTGACCTAGCCAGCCTGGACGATTTGCAGGCCAGGTATCAGCTGCACTTACCCACGCCGGACCAAACGATTGAGCTGCCTCTCGCTTCTGAATTTTGGCAGCCTGCCCCGCCAGGAAATTTGCTGTACGAGGGGGAAGTGAATGCTGAACCTGGCGGTATTCAGCTACGGCTACCGGCTAGCCTGGAAGGCGATCCCCGGTGGGTGCAGCTGGCTGACACAGGCATCGTAGAAGCCAGCTGGCAGGGTGACCAGCTAGTGATTCGGGGGCTTACTCAAAAGGAGCTAATGCAGCTTCCACCGAAAAAGAGAGTCAATCCTGCCGCCGTGAATGAAGACAACAGCATGGCCAGAGGAGAAGTCTTGGGTCCACCGTCTACTTGTTATTACTGCCGTCACTTGCGCGGTCAAAGGTGCCGAAACCCTGAGTCTCCGCTGGTGGGGTTGCAAGTCACCTCTGACGGATCATGCGCGGTCTTTGAGCGGTCTGGTCAGTATTCTGGTTAGCACGATTGAGATAGCTGTCCGGCACGGACTGGCCAATATGCACTGGTACAACGGCGCGTTGATTACAGATAGTTTGACCACTGGCAGCTCTGTAGAGAAGCTACTGGACGACCCCGGATTGCGCTTCGGGGCGAGCGTTTTCACAACGCTACGGGTCTATGCAAACTGTTTGGAAGACCCGCGATCTCAATGGCAGGCTCACTGTGATCGCCTAATCCACTCTATCAAGGCATTCCAATGGCGATCGCCCAACTGGCCCGCTATATACAAAGGTGCCGAGCAGCTAAAAAAACACTACCCCATCCTACGCATTACCCTATTTCCAGACGGCAAAGAATGGATTACAGGCCGCTCGTTGCCTCCTCAGCTTTCTCGTCAGCAGCAATTAGGCATCACCTGCTGGATTGCACCGCCAACCTATACGCGCAGCTTACCTGCGCACAAAACCGGCAACTACTTGGCCTGCCAGCTGGCCCGTCAGCAGGCCCAGGCCCATGGCGCGCAAGAAGCTATCTTGACCAGTTTGGATGGGCATGCCTTAGAAACGACCACTGGCAATTTGTGGGGATGGGCTGCTGGGCAGTGGTGGACACCTGTAAGTACTCAAGCTGGTTATGAGTGCCTGCCAGGATTAATGAGAGAGCGGATGTGGCAGCTGTTGACTAGGCAGGGCACGACGGTCAATACACAGAAGTGGACGCCTGCAAGACTGCGAAGCTTTGAAGCGATCGCCTACAGCAACTGCGTCGTCGAGCTGCTCCCTATTCACACCGTCTTACAGGGTACGCAGCAAATTTCGTTCGATCCACACCACCATAAACTCAGAAGTTTACTGCAACAGATTCAGCAGACAGCGAATGATCGCTAAGCATTTGTAGGCCAGACCCTTTAGCAACTCAGGTTTTAGTTAACACAAGCTCAGAAAGGATCGCTAGAATACTTGCAAACCCTTCAGGCTTGGAAGCGCAAGGTTGCTCGCTTTGCTGTAAAGGTTCCTGAAAATGAGTTAACATAAGTTCACAACAAAGGAATAACGCTGACATTTGAAGCTTTTGCTTTAAGACTAGGCATCCTCACCCACTATTAAGGAGGCTTCCCCCGGTGAATAAGCGCTGGAGAAACGCGGGTCTTTACGTATTACTCGTCGTCGTTGTCATCGTATTGGCAACCACATTTTTTGAACAACCCCGCGCCGAGAAAACCGCTTGGCGCTATAGCAAGTTTATTTCCGAAGTCGAGCAAGGCAACATCGAAAGTGTTGCCATTACGTCCGACCAGGCTAAAGCTGAGTTTTCTGACCCCAGCAACCCAACCGGTCGCATCGTTGTCAATCTACCCAGAGACCCTGGTCTGGTAGATTTGCTCACGACTAACGATGTTGATATCTCTGTTCAGGCCACCCAAGAAGAGAACCCGCTCGTTAGAGTCTTCAGCGCGCTGATTCTGCCGGTTCTACTACTCGTTGCGCTCTTCTTCCTGTTCCGCCGGGCATCCAATGGTCCTGGTTCACAGGCAATGAACTTTGGTAAGTCCAAAGCGCGAGTCCAAATGGAGCCTCAAACGCAGGTCACCTTTGGCGACGTCGCCGGTATCGACCAGGCCAAGCTAGAGCTTACCGAAGTCGTAGACTTTTTGAAAAATGCCGACCGCTTCACAGCCATCGGTGCAAAAATTCCTAAGGGCGTTCTACTAGTCGGCCCTCCAGGTACAGGTAAAACGCTTCTGGCCAAGGCCGTTGCAGGTGAAGCAGGCGTGCCCTTCTTCTCTATCTCTGGTTCTGAGTTTGTTGAAATGTTCGTCGGTGTGGGTGCCTCCCGCGTTCGCGATCTGTTCGAGCAAGCCAAATCCAACGCGCCTTGTATCGTCTTTATTGACGAGATTGACGCAGTGGGTCGCCAGCGTGGCGCAGGCCTCGGCGGTGGTAATGACGAGCGTGAGCAAACGCTCAACCAGCTGCTGACCGAAATGGACGGCTTTGAAGGTAACACTGGCATTATCATCATTGCGGCCACTAACCGCCCTGATGTACTAGACGCAGCCCTACTGCGCCCCGGTCGCTTCGACCGTCAGGTGGTAGTAGATCGCCCCGACTACGCAGGTCGTTTGGAAATTTTGAACGTACACTCTCGCGGCAAGACTTTCTCTCAGGATGTAGATCTGGAGAAAATTGCTCGCCGGACACCTGGATTTACCGGTGCCGATTTGTCTAACCTACTGAACGAAGCAGCGATTTTGGCGGCTCGTCGCAATCTCACTGAGATTGCCATGGACGAAGTGAATGATGCGATTGACCGCGTCCTCGCTGGCCCTGAGAAAAAAGACCGCGTGATGAGCGAGAAGCGCAAAGTGCTGGTGGCTTACCACGAAGCGGGTCATGCCCTGGTCGGTGCTCTCATGCCTGACTACGACCCCGTTCAAAAAATCAGCATCATCCCTCGCGGACGTGCTGGTGGTTTGACTTGGTTCACCCCTAGCGAAGAACGCCTGGAGTCTGGTCTGTATTCTCGTTCTTACTTACAGAATCAGATGGCTGTTGCCCTGGGTGGTCGCCTGGCCGAAGAGATCGTCTTCGGCGATGAGGAAGTTACCACTGGTGCTTCCAACGACCTTCAGCAGGTTGCAAAGACCGCTCGCCAGATGGTGACTCGCTTTGGGATGAGTGACAAGCTCGGCCCTGTAGCCCTTGGTCGCCAGCAAGGCAATCCTTTCCTGGGCCGCGATATTGCCAGCGAGCGCGACTTTTCTGAGAAGACGGCGGCTTCCATTGATGCGGAAGTGCGATCACTTGTAGATGAAGCCTACGCCCGCTGCAAGCAAACCTTGGAAGAGAACCGTCACATCCTCGACAAGCTAGCAGACATGCTGGTTGACAAAGAGACTGTGGACTCTGAAGAGCTGCAGAACCTGCTGGCAACGAACGATGTGAAAATGGCTAGCATTGCATAGTTGATTGGTCACTATTAAAAGCCCCCTGCCGAAGATCCTCGGCAGGGGGCTTTTTGCTATCTCTAGCTATCGTATGTGCCGACTCACTAAGGATCGGCAATTAAATAAAAGTTGCATCTAGAAGCCGGTAGGTTGTGGCTTCGACTCCGCTCAGCCAGCGACAGTTACAGCAACCGCGCCCTGAGCGGAGTCGTAGAGCTTTGCTCTTCTCGAAGAGTAGGGCAGCTGGGCTAGCCGGTCAAGTTATTTAATCCCCATTCTTAACTTAGACAGCCGCAAGTGGTTGTGTACTGAGCTGTGATGTGGCTGCTTGTTGGAAGGCTTCATCAGCAACGTTCACGACAATTTCTGCTGAGTTGTTAGGGCTCTCAATCAGTTTTACCTTGTGTAGGCTAGCCCCGATGGACCGTATGGGCTGCTGCAAAAGGTCACTGATGTGAATCACGATGTTTTCTGCGGTAGGCACCACTGAGGCAAAGTGGGCGATATCCTTGTTCAAAAAGGTGTGATCGAACGGTTCGGTAATGTGTTCAGCGATCGCATCTTTCAGCTTTACCAAGTCCACAATCATCCCTGTACGTTCGTCAATCGTGCCCTTGACCGTAATTTCTAGCCGATAGTTGTGACCATGCCCATTGGGCCTGGCGCACTTGCCAAAAATCTCGCAGTTCTCCTCATAGCTCAAGTGCGGCAATGCCAGTACATGGGCCGCACTGAAGTGAGAAGAGACCGTAAGATAAGCTTCCATTCCATGTCCTTGTCCGTTGTCTTTATAATCGGCCCAAAGCTCGGGCGTTTCAAATAGCTGAATATTGCTCAGGGGCAAATAAGGCGACAGCCGCTGCCAGATGACTCGCGCCATATGCTCAGTGGTGGGCAGCGTCGTCTTAAATTCATCCCAGGTGTCATTGAGGAAGGAAAAGTCCAAAGGTTCCACGATTTCTCTATGGATGATGTCTCTGGCTTCAGTTAGGTTTATCACCATCCCATAGTCGTCTAGCTCGCTTTCCATTGAGACGTAGAGTTCGTAGTTGTGGCCGTGACCCTTCTGCCGGGTGCATTTTCCAAACAGATGCTGGTTTTCTTCAGCGCTGAGGTCTTCTAGCCAGTAGCGATGACTCGCAGAAAACTGCGATCGCCGGTTGACGGTGCATTTCATGAAAATCAATCAGAGCGGCGTTTTTTTGATACGAGTAAATAATTATTAAAATTTTTTTCTGCTGCTGCGGGTATCTACTAGCTGTAACTGGCTCTATATCTCCTATTTTATAAAAAAATGAGTGGATTACCGAATGTCATGATGGGTTGTCATTTGAAAAGGGTACTGTAACAATAGATACAGAAATGATTGGATTACGTTCATCTCAAGTTTTCTTGGTTTAGGACCTGAGACGGAAGTAAGAGACGGGCCATTCCCACTTCTCTGAAGGAACGCGTTCCCATCAAAGTCTGACCACTAATTCTTTGAGGAACGAAAACAGTGAAACTCACCTATCGCGGTATTGAATACGATTACAACCCACCTATGCTAGAGGTGACTGAAAGTGACGTTACCTGTCAGTATAGAGGACACCAAGCGGCTTACACCTACGTTCGCCATGTGCCTATTCCCCAGCCAGCGGAGCACCTGACATACAGAGGCGTCGCCTACCAAACCAATCGCTATGGGCAAGTTCAGCCTATTGTCGCAGCTGAAACAGCAGACGTAGCTGCCAGCAATCGCCCAGCAAATGCAGCCGACCAGGGCCTAAACTTGGCTAACCTGCGCAGTAAGCTCACAGGCACTAGCCCTGCTGCGCAAGCTCGCCGTAAGCTGCTGAGCGAATCTAGCAGACTGCACAAAGACAGTATTGCTCGCTCTTTGGCTCATCGCATTGAAGTTGCCAAAGCAGCAGGTAATGATGTGTTGCTTCAGCAGCTAGAGACTGAAATGCGTCAGAGCGTGTAGCAGCTGTCTGCCAGAAGACAGCTGGCAGTCTAGGTAATGTTTGTTACGATTAACTATCGGTAAATGAGGAGGAGGCCATTTGGTTCTCCTCCTTTTTGCTACATAGTCATGCCTATCTTGTCTATTCTTCGGGGTTTATCGCACATTTCTTTGATAGAAACGGTGCGGGTTTGGCCACAATGGTGAGGACGCGATCGCGCTACAAGCCGCAAAGGTAGAGAAGGTATGGGCATCTTTCAGGTTTTTCAAGCTGAGTCGAATAACAAAATGGCAATGAATTCAGCAGAAGCCTTTGCAGCGATTTGTTTGGTGGCAATCGCCTCAGACGGCTACCTGTCCGAAGCTGAAGAAGCTGAAATGGACATGCGCCTTTGCCGGATGCAGCTGTTTCAAGATGCAACAGAAGAGAGCCTGGGCCGCGTGAAAGCGTATTTGCTAGAAGGCTTAAAAAAACACGGACCGAATGAGCTCATCCAGAGCGCCAAAGACGCCCTACCGCCAAAATTAGCGCCGACTGCTTTTGCGATCGCAGTTGATCTAGTGTTTGCCGACGGCACCGTCTCTAGAGAAGAGCAAGCGTTTATAGATGACCTGCGTCAGCTCCTGCAAATTCCGGATGAGCTGGCGCTGAAAGTCGTCGAAGTGATGACCATTAAAAATCAGGGCTAAGCCTACGTCAGAGGTGACTTACCAGGAACACCGACAGCTCTAGGAAAATCATTGGGCGTGGGGTATTCCTTGTGAATGAACAGACAGTGTCGGCTTCCCTCAGTAATCGGCGTCTTCCAGTCCTGCAAGTCGGTGAGTTCACCGCCGAGCAAATCGATAATCGGCATCAGCGATTCAGTTTCGTCGGTGCTCCACTGCCCCCGATACAAAACCGCCTGTCCGCCCACTTTTAGTAAGGGCATCACGTACTCAGCGCAGGTTGCGGCGCTACCCACCGCTCGAATCAGCGCCAGGTCGTAGCGCCCTCTATAGAACCTGTCTTGGCCCATTTGCTCGGCGCGGGTAGATAGGCAAATGGCAGGCAAGCCCAGCGACTCGCACAGCGTTTGCAGAAACTGAATTTTCTTACGGGTAGAGTCGACCAGGGTCAGTTCGACAGGCGTTTTGGCAAGATTGTCTGGAGATAGGGCGATCGCAGCAGGTACGCCTGGAAACCCACCCCCCGTACCGATATCAACAATTCTAAGCGGATCGTCATGTTCAGATACATCGCCTAGCCAGGGGGCGACACCACTAAGCGAGTCCCAAAGGTGCTTTTCCCAAAAATCATCTGGCTGCGTAATTCGCGTGAGATTGAGCTGTTGATTACCCACCAGAATCTGCTCATACAGCAGCTGGAACAGCGCTTGCTGAGCTTCTGTTGGCTGCCAGTTCAGGCTGCTTTCCCAGAGATCAAAATGGCGTGGAAGAGTATCGGGCATAGTCTAAAAGTAAAAGGAAAAACTATGAACTGACGGCACTGGGGTGTCGCTGCCGAAAGGCATCCAAGTCAGCGCTACTTAGCAGCCCGTGGTCAATGGTCCAACAGTGGTCTGCAATGTCGATTAGATCTTCCGCATCGTGGGAGACAATTAGCAAACTCCACTGCTGTTTGAGCTTAGCAAGCAGACTGACCAGCTGCTGGCGCATTGACCAGTCCAGCCCAGCTGTAGGCTCATCGAGTAAGAGTAAGTAGGGCTGACGAATGAGCTGCACTGCCAGGGCCAATCGACGCTGCTGACCACCGCTAAGCTGTTGGGGCGAGGCCTGAAGCGGCAAATCGCCTAGCCCTACAGACGCTAAGGCTTCGTGTACACGGTCTGAGCTTAGCTCCGGATGGCCCAGTCGTAGTTCTTCAAATAGATTGTGTCCGCAAAAGTGGCGCTCTGGAAACTGAAACACCAGTCCGGCTAGCTGCTGTAGGGCCTCGGGCTGTAGGGCCTGCTCACGCCACAAAATTTTGCCACTCGTTGGCGTTGCCAGCCCCGACAGCAGTTCTAATAATGTGCTTTTGCCCGAGCCACTGGGTCCAATGATCAAACCCAGCTGCTTGGGTGCTAAATCAAAGCTGATGCCGTGGAGGATAGGAACAGGCGTGGCTGTAGGGTGATAGCCGATATCGCGCAGGTGAAGCATTGTATAGTGAGTGTTGGTGTGAGGCGGTTGACTATGGACGTTCAGTTCCGTGAGTGTGATTTTTTCAATTTGTGGATATGGCTGGAGTTCGATACCGTACCATCGATTGCCGAACAGCAGTATGTAGAAGAAATTTTTAACTCCTGGTTTTTTATCGGCAAGCTGGGCGGCTTTAATGCCGAAAACTTGCAGGTGCAAGATACCGGCGTAGATATTAGCTACTTTAACTACGATGAGGACGAATCGGAGCGATCGCTGCTCTCCCTCATGCACAATATGGCCGAAGTAGAGTTCAAAGGGGTCTGGAGCCGCTGCTGGTTTGACCTGGGTACCAGCGATGCGCTGGCGCTAGACGTACTGATTAATACCATGCGTCAGTTCAGCCAGGACTACGTGGAAATTCGCCAAATCGTCATCGGCGGCGAAAACGAAGACTGGCCTGTGCCCAGAGAAAATCCTGAAGCCGCTTTCCCAGAGTAGACATGCCCAAACGTATTCGCCCTATTGCCCTCGCCCTGATAGAACACGAAGGTCATATCTTTGTGAGTCGCGGTAAAGATCCGACCACGAAGGAAATGTTCCATCGCTTCTTGGGCGGCGGCATTGAGTTTGGCGAAACCAGCGCAGCGGCAGTCGCCAGGGAGCTACAAGAAGAAATCCAGGCCACCCTGGTAGGCATTGAGTACATCACCTGCCTGGACAACATCTTTACTTACAACGACAAGTCTAAGCATGAGCTAATCCAGCTGTTTCGGGCGCAGTTTGCTCAGGCCAGATTTTACGAGCTGAATAAGACGTTTGAATTGGTAGAAGGTGATCGTATCACCCAAGCTTTCTGGATAGAGACCACCAAGGTGCTGAGTGGAGAGCTGAGGCTAGTGCCGGAGAGCTGCCGGAAATATCTGGCCCACTAGGATTAGTGCGGTGTCAACAGTAGAAGTTAGGGAGGCAGGGGGTAGGGAGTAGGGGGTAGCTTTTATGAACTTTTCCCCACTCCCTACTTCCTTACTAGTCAAAGCCTGCGTAATTTATAGTATCTATCTATAGCGGTAAGAGGTTTGTGTGCGAGGTTTTAATCGGTTAAGCATTCAGTCGAAACTAATGTCCATGCTGTTGGCTGTTAGTGTCGGCTCTATTGCAGTTATTGCCTATGAAGGCTATCGCAGCGGCAGAAACGCTATTCGGAGTACCGTCGTCAATCAGCTAGTAAGCGTACGCGCCTCCAAAGCTAGCCAAATTGAAAACTACTTCCGCTCATTGCGCAACGAAGTACAGGTTGTTGGCCATAGCCCAAGTACCATCACGGCGATGAAGGAATTTTCTACAGCTTTTTCCACAGTGCTTGCCGAGGCTGCCGATACTGAAGCAGCAGCGACTTCTGGCAATATTCGCCAGTACTACCGAGACGAATTTGCCTCTAGATTAGCAGAGAACACCAGTGCGTCTGTTGATGCCGATACCTTTTTACCAGCTTCTACACTGGCACGCTACTTGCAAACTCAGTACATCGTTAGCAATCCAAATCCAGTTGGAGAAAAAGAGAAACTTGACGATGCGGACGATGGAACCCAATACAGCACGCTGCACGAGCGTTACCATCCTATTTTTAGAGATATTGTCGAAGAATTTGGATACTACGATCTATTTTTGATCGACAACGATGGCAATATTGTGTATTCAGTATTCAAGGAAGTCGATTTTGCCACGAGCTTACGGATTGGTCCATATGCACGCTCTAGCCTGGCAAACGCTTACAGAGATGCGCAAAAGCAAAACAGTAGCTACATCGCGCTAAGTGACTTTGCGGCTTATACACCTTCCTATGAAGAACCAGCTGCTTTTATGGCCACGCCTTTGTACGACGGGACAGAGCTAGTAGGTGTGCTGGCTATTCAGGTATCGGTCGATGAAGTAAACGAAGTGATGACCAGTGATGGCAACTGGTCCGAAGAAGGTCTAGGTGAGACGGGTGAGACTTTTCTCGTAGGCGCGGATCAAACATTGCGCTCGGACTCCAGACTGCTGATCGAATCGCCTGAAGAATATTTTGCCGCGTTGACTCGGCAGCAGGTCGATCCAGCAACCATTGAGGCTATCGAGTCATTGAACACATCGGTACTGAACCAGCCTGCAACTAGTGACGCGGTCAAACAGGCCCTGGAGGGCAGAGATGGGGTTGAAACCGTTGTGAACTATGTAGGTGAACGGGTCATCAGCGCCTATGCGCCGCTGAATATTCGAGGGGTCGACTGGGCGATTATTTCTGAGATTGACGAGGCAGAAATCTTTACACCGATTACAAAGTTTGCTCAGAATGTGCTGATTGCGTCGGCGATCGCAGTTTTTTTAATCACCCTGGCCTCACTGTGGCTGGCGAAATCATTCCTCAAGCCTGTCACTCTACTGGGCGACGGCTTTCGCAAGTTGGCAAAAGGCCATAAGGAGGTCACTGTACCTGTTTTGGCTAGTGACGAACTCGGTGAGCTAGCCAAAGCCTTCAACCACATGGTGAAAAAGAACCGTAAAACCAGCGAACTCGTCTTCCAAAAGACCCAGGAAACCGAGTCACTGCTGCTCAATATGTTTCCAGAGTCAGTGGCTAAGCGGCTAAAGCGAGGCGAGAAACACATATCAGATGAAGCAGAAAGCGTTGCGATATTGTTTGCCAATGTACTGAACTTTCAACGGCTGACCGAAGAGCTAAAGCCTAAAAAAGCCATTGAGATTTTAAATGAGATTGTCAGCGCAATGGACGATGCGACAGAGCAGCATGGCATCGAGAAAATTAAAACCACTGGCAGTGAATATCTGGCGGTCAGTGGGCTTTCTGTTGCCCGCCTTGACCAAACCAAGCGAGTCATAGACTTTGCTATCGAGGCAATGCGGATCGTTAGCCAGGTGAATCGAGAGTACGATACAGATTTGCAGATGCGAGTAGGGGTGCACTCTGGCAGCGTGATGGCCGGGACCGTCGGTAGTCAGCGGCTAATTTACGATATATGGGGCGATACAGTTGTTATGGCTCACTACGTACAGTCAGCAGCAGCGCCCAACAGCATTTTTGTCAGTAAGCCAGTGGCAAATAGCCTGGTTGATCTCTATGAATTTGAGCCTGCAGGTGAAGTTGACATACGAGGCACCGACAAAATTAGCGTGTTGCGTGTAAAGCTTTAGGCGTAAAAGGCTCTAAGGGCGTGAAGGTTTAGCAAAAAGAAGAAGACTGATCTATGGGCATATCACTCTCAGAACAATGGCTTCCCTGGGGAATTGGCTTAATTGTGCTGTTTCCGCTGCTGATGGTTGGCCTCGCTGAGCTAGCACTGCAGATGCGTACACGCAACCATCCGATGGTGAAGGTGGTCGAAGAAATTCGCGTATGGGTCATTCCGTCGGCGGCGCTGTTCTTTTTGCTCACCCGAGTCGTTGAGCTACCAGAGGGCGATCGCCCCATTCAGGTGGTAGAAACGCTGGCCTGGATTTCGCTCATTGTCGCGGCACTCTCATTTGTAAATGTGCTGCTGTTTACTGGGGCCAAGCCGGGTACGTGGCAGCGGGATATGCCCAAGCTATTCCGCGATCTGGTGCGTACCATTCTGATCGCGGTGGGTATCGCCATCGTGCTTAAAGCGGTCTTTGATATCAACCTGGCAGGTGTATTTACAGCCCTGGGCGTCACCGGTATCGTACTTGGTTTTGCCTTGCAGGATACGCTGGGTAACCTGTTTTCGGGTGTTGCGCTCCTGTTCGAGCGGCCCTTCGATATTGGCGACTGGCTAGAGATTGACGGACAAATCGGCAAGGTCATTGAGGTGAACTGGCGCTCTGTACATATTCAGACGCGTAACCTGAACCAGCTAATTGTGCCAAACTCGGCGCTAGCGCTAGCCGTGATTCGTAACTACAACAAGCCTGCGCCTCAGCATCGCGAGGTTGTTGGCTTAGGGTTTTCCTACGGCGACCCGCCTAACAAGGTAAAAAGGGTCATGCGCGAAGCAGCCCTTGATACGCCCGGGGTGCTTCGCGATCCTACGCCAATTGTGCAAACCATTTCATACGACGACAGCTCAATTGGCTACAACGTACTGTTGTTTTTAGAGAGCTATGCGAAGGTGCCCACTATTCGTGATGCTTTTGTAACGCGGGTTTGGTATGCGGCCAGGCGTAATGGACTCTCTATTCCGTTTCCGATTCGCGATGTATATCATCATCACATACCAAAGGTCGCCGATGACGAACCCCTCAGGCGGCTGGCTGGCTACATGAAATCACTGCCAAGCTTGGCTATGGTGTCCGACAACGTACTAGAGGAAATTGCCCCACAGGCACAGCTGATGCACTTTGGGCGCGGGGAGTCAGTGATTTATCAAGGACAGAACGGGGTAAAGCTACACTTTGTGCTGGCTGGAAGTGCGATCGCCACAACTCAGGATAGCAAAGGCAAAAAATACACTATTGCCGAGCTGACCCGCAGCGACTTTTTTGGCTACTCAGCGCTGCTGACCAATGAGCCCAACCCCATGACGGTAACCGCAGCGGAAGACATGGAAGTCTTGGTTTTGGAGATTGAAGCAGTGCAGACCATGCTGAATAAAAGCTCTCGCTTTGCCCAGCAGCTAGGCTCAGTGATAGACGCCAGGCAAAGTAAGCTAAAGGCGATCGCACCAGCCCAAAATAATCAAAGCGGCTCTCTTCTCTCTTCTGCCATCTCGTCATGAGACTGTTTGATCTTTCATGAGGCTGCTTGCCCGCATGTGCTGTGTCGCACTTCGCTGCGCCGAATCGTCGGCAGGCGGCTCCTCCCAGGTGAAATAAACGCCTATCATTCCTATCAGTATGACTGTGGTAAGCGCAATCACAAAAGCATTAATACCATCACCGCCTTCGACACTATTGATATCTGGATAGCGGTACAGTACTTGCTCAGCAGATTCCTTTTTTGAGGAGGTTTCCGGAGATTGTGAAACTGAAGCTGTCGACCTCGAAGACAGTGAAGAGCCCCGAAGTTTTATCTTTAACGGCGTGGTAGATGTTTGGGCTTCGGCGATCGCGGAAACTGACATAACAACCAGCTTAATATCAGAGTTGGCCAACAGATTCGCTGCCGATGCGTCGATGATTTGTTGTGTGACAACGACCTTCTTCCAGCTAGGTGAAAACCTACCATAGAAAGTTAGTTTCGATTTGAGTGCGATCGCATTTCGATCATCCAACGCCAGGGTACAGAAGATAATTTCATGATCGGTCAAGATATCGACCGTATTTTGCTGACCTATTTCACCGTCAGGTAAGACGCCAACTGCAACATCTACAGAAACGCTCTGACCTTCTTTTCTGAGCCGCGATGCATAGGCAGCTTTGAGTTCTGAAATACTATGGGAAACCATCGATAGTGCGCTGTCAGGAACTGTCTATTCTCATCCGTTCTATCGGCTCAGGTATCCATCCGAACCACCTAAGCACAGCAGGAAGAAAATGTAGTAAATTAATATACCTTGTTTCTCTAACCAGCTACCGTTCGTACGCCAAAGCTAACAGAGTCCTCACACCTACTTTCTTTCTTGCTGAAGCTACTGATGCGTAGGCCCCTCAATTTTGCTCTTCACAGGAACCGATACTGACCCAGCTGGTAGAGCCATCTTTCCAGTGCTCTTTTTTCCAGATGGGGGCGTTGTGCTTCAGCGTGTCGATGGCGTATTGACAGGCGGCGAAAGCTTCTGAGCGGTGGGGACTGCCAACGGCGACGAGGACGCTGATTTCACCGACGGTGAGTTTGCCGGTCCGGTGGTGGATGACCACGTGGGTGATGTCGGGCCACTGCTTGCGAATTTCGGCAGCAATTTGCTTGAACACGGTGAGGGCCATGGGTTCGTAGGCCTGGTACTCTAGCGCGACGACGGGAAGGCCGTCGGTTTGGTTGCGCACCATGCCGCTGAAAAGTGCGATCGCACCATTTGCCCCATCATCTGCCTGGGCATACGCCTGGTGGAGGTTTAACGGTGCAAAGGTAATCGCAAAATTATCCGCATCGCTATCACTCAGCTGTGTTTTTAAGTCGAAGGGCAGTCCTACCGTCATGGTGCTAGGCTCCTTTGGTCAGAAAGTAGGGGTTTGGTGAAGGATCGGGAGGCGTGGAAGGTAAGCGGTCTGACGCGAGGGGGGCGATCGCCTTGTACATCTGCTCTAGCTGTGTGATATTCCGGTTCAGCGTATAGCGCTCCAGCACGCGAGCGCGGGCCTTTTCACCCAGCATTGCCATCATCTCCGGATGTTCGCGAAACAGCGGAAATAACGTTTGCATCTGGCTAGACACCTTTTGCGTATTCAGAATAACCCCAGCACCCTGATCGAGCACCTCGCCATCAGCACCTGCATCGGTTGCCACGCAGGCCGTGCCACAGGCCATGGCCTCCAACAGCGACAGCGATAGTCCCTCTACCAACGACGGCAAAATAAAGCAGTCCGCACCGCGCAAAATTTCAATCCGACGATCTTCATTGGCCACAAAGCCCAGCCACACAACACTGCTATCTGCATAAAAAGCCTTCAGTGAAGACTCTAACGGTCCGCTCCCCACAATCACCAGTTTGTCGTGCATGCCCATCTTGGAAGCGCGCCAGCCTTTGAGCAAAGACTCGACATTTTTTTCTGGCGACAGCCGCCCCTGGTATACATATAGCTGCCTGGCCTGTAGTTCTGCCTTAATGCTCGACGGTCCTGGCGCATAGCGAGATACATCAACACCATTGGGAATCACTACCACCCGGTCGGCAGGCACACCTAGCTTGCGCAGCAGGTTTCTCTGAATTTGGGAAAAGACAATCACCTTGTCATAGTTGGCCAGGCGCGGGGCATACACCTGATAGGCCAGATGCTGCGTGCTAGAAGAAAAATTTCGACGTTTTTCGTCGAACGCCGGATGAAAGGTCGCCACTAGGGGAATACCCAGTTCCTGGCAGATCTCTGGCAGCTTTAAATCGAGCGGAGAGAGAATGAGCGACGCGTGGACCACATCTGGATTGAGCTTTTGCAGTGCTTCAGATAGTCGACGAGCTGAACCTAGGGCTGGGATCGTTAGCATTTGCGACTTAAAAATAAAGGGTAGAGACACCTCTTCATAGCCAGAGGGATCGTCTGCGGCTTCATCAGATTGGGCAAAGTGCAAAAACGTTACTCGGTGTCCACGATCTAACAGAGCATTTGTAATTTCTCGACCATAGGTGACGTTGCCACAAAAGGGGGATTTTTTACCAAGCCACGCAATATGCATTTACAAGTTGAAGCGCTTTTACCAGCTTTTTGGGGAGAGCATAGCCGTCAAATTGGCTACTTGTAGTATATCGCTACGGTGTAATCACTATCTCGTCTGCGCCCTCGTTGAGCGCGGATTTAACCAGCGACCAGGTAACAAAGCCACCGACCGCCACTAGCATGGCCAGTAGTCCAAACACAGCCCTTAGCCCCAGAAACGTTTCGGCGATCCCGGCTAGTGCCAACGGCAAACTCAGGGCGATATTAACAACATTATTTTGAAGCCCAAAGACTTTGCCACGCATGTCTTCAGGTGTTTTTTCCTGAATGGTCGTCTGCATCGGGATACCGACCATGGCGCCAAAGATCCCCAGCCCGCCAATTAACAACAAGCTAGGCCATAACTGTTGGGGTGCTAGTGATAACCCTGTGAGCATAGCTGCCATTCCCAGCGAACCGGCCAACCCCAGCTGCGATCTAGAAAAACGCTGGCCAAACTGACCAATCGCCACCGCACCGATGGCCAAGCCAACACCGCCTGCCGCAAGCAAAAAGCCAAATTGAGATGACTTGATAGTTGGAATCACTTCAGCTAAACGCACCGCCAGTACTGCGAGCGCGGCAAACACTGAGAATAGGACAATCAGCTGAATCAGGGCGCTGCGAACCTGCACCTGCTTTTGCAAGTATTTAAGACCGTCTTTAATATCTTCCCAGGCCTTGGTTTGAGTAGGCGTGTCGGCTTTTACTTCTTTGGTTGTGATGAACAGGAGCAGAATGCCTGCGATCGCATAGCTCGCCCCCACCAGCACCGATTTACCCACACCGGTCCCCTGATCTATCGGGGCCAACAGTCCGTCTGCCACTGCTAGCAAAGGCTCGCCCACTGCAAAGCCAATAATGACTGACGCCATCATGGTGGTGGTGTATAGCGAGTTCGCAGGCAGCAGATTGGACTCCTTCACGATCAAAGGGATTGCCGCTTGCTCGGCTGGCGCAAAAAATTGAGTCAGCGTAGAGATCACAAAGGTAACGGCTAGTAAGATGAAAAAGCCGACCGGCAGGCCCGCAACATCCCACCCAGCCGTAACCCAGAGCAACACAGGCAAGATAGCCACTAACAAACCCCGCAGTAGATTAGTTAGCACCAGCACGGGCTTCTTACGCCAGCGATCAACATATACGCCTGCTAGCGAGCCAAATAAAACCGCTGGAATAGTGAAGGCAATCATAATGGCAGATACCCAGCCGCTGATCGTTTGATCGGCGGCTTTGTAAGTATCAGAGATAATCGCAATCATCAACACCAGATAAATTTTGTCGGCCATTTGCGAGAAGACCTGACCGCTCCACAACGTCAGGAAATTGCGGTTACGAAAAACCGGCCAGAGGCCATTGGCCGCCGTCACTTCTGAGCTATCGACAACTGACGCGGCCTGGTTGACCAGCGTTTTTTCGAGGGTTGCCTTTTCTAGGTTCACCCGCTGCTTAGAACTGTCTTGTTTAGAACTGTCGGTATCGGACGCAGACTCTGCTCGCATGGGGGAACGGGGTTAAGGCGGTGAGGAGATCAAAGACAGGGAGCACAGGCAGGTGTTCACAGGCAAGTGTTCACAGGCAAGTATCAATTAGCGCTGCGGAGCGAATCGGACGATCAAACTGATATTGAACGTACTGACGCAAAGCTTTTTCGATATGTCGCCACATGAGGTGAGGGCCAGAGCCAGTAGAAAAACCAGCCTGAGTCGCGACTTGCTTTATTGTGCCTGATTTTGAGCCCAATAGTGATCTCTCTTGCTGGGTAAAGTGTTGGGTAGATCTGGCCGATGCGGCGGTTAATACCAATTCAGGTTTGCTGAGCTGCTGCATCAGGGCCAGTTCGGCTGCGCTCAGATAGGTCACGATGCCTAGCTCGCGGGCGACGTCTTTGGGCACTTTGGTTTGCAAGCCACGGAACTGTTTTTGCAGCGATGGGCTCAGCGGCGGCGTTTGTGGCGAACTCTCGATGGTGGTTTCATCGCCCGCCGAGTCAGAACCGTCTTTTTTTGTGCTGCCTGGATAGGTTCCTGCACTTTCAGCCACCAAAGGTCTGTCAGCAGTCACCAGGTCACGATTTCGCTCGTGCAGGCGACGCTTTATGGCCGCAAGGCGATCGCGCTCCAACCGTGCAATCTCCTCCGGGGCAACCGCCCCACCAGACGAAATGCTAAAGCCCACCTGCCAGTCAGGGTTGCCCAACTCAATCGTCAGCGGCTCCCTAGATAAGCAGCAGCGAAATACTTCCGGGGCAACCCCTGCCAAAGCCAATAAATGAAAGGTCGCCTGAGCCAGGCAGGCGAGTACATTCGGTTTGTCTGCGGCCTCTATTCGTCCCAAATGCTCCACTAGCAAATAGTAGAGTTCTTCCTGGGGCTGGTTAGTCAGTGCCTGGGCCAACGCCACTTCGGCTAGGTACTGGCTAGCTGTGAGCTTGGCCAAATCGCGGCTGAGCCTCGGAAAAGACTTGAGCGTTTCTGCCTGAATCAGCTTATCGATAGATTTGCCCCGAGTGAAGAGCCCATCGTTGACGACAAACAGGCCCGAACGCCCTGCCAGCCTCGACTTGTGCTTGCGGGCTCCTGGGGCGATCGCCCTCACCAGCCCATGCTCCTTGGTCAGCACCGTCACCAGCCGGTCCGATTCACCCATCGGCATGCCCTTCAGGTTGATGCCTGTCGCTCTGTAGGTGCGTTGCTTTGCATTCATTTATTCAATCGCCTCAGCCTGAAGCGTCAGAATTTCTGGGCCGCGTGAGGTACCTAGCCGACTAGCCCCTGCTTCAACCAGTCGAATAGCCGCCTCGGGCGTTCGAATACCGCCTGAGGCCTTTATGCCGATGCGTCCACCTGCAATTTGCCGCAGCAGCTTGACATCCTCCACCGTTGCGCCGCCCTGCCAGCCCGTACTCGTCTTCAAAAATTTCACACCCGCATCCAGGCACACCTCCGCCGCCAGTCGCTTTTCCGCATTCGTGAGAATCGTCGTTTCCAAAATGGCCTTTACATCCAACCCTGTCAGCTCCACAATGCTGGCAATCTCTTTGTGCAGCCGATCGGAATCACCTTCTTTTAGCCAGCCAAGATTAATCACCACGTCTAGCTCCTGTGCACCATTTTCAGCAGCTTCTTGAGCCTCATACAGCTTGGTTTTGGACGTGGTCGCTCCGCTGGGAAAGCCGATCACTGTGCACACCTTAGGCCGCTTCCCATACAGTAGCTCTACCGCTAAGGGTACATGTACCGGATACAGGCACACAGCGGCAAACTGATAGAGGTCTGCCTGCTCACATAGCTGCCGAATATGCTCTGCCGTCGCAGCAGGGGCTAGCAGCGTATGGTCAATCAAGGGAGCCAGCTCAATACTGGCCAGGTCATTGGCCAGATCATTGGCCAGATCATTGGCCAGGTCACTGTGCCGTGTGGACTCTTTTTTCATCTCTAGGTTCATCTCCAGGCTCGCAAGTGAAGTTTTTATGGCTCTTTTACATGAAATCACTGAGAGATCACTGAACCTTGACGTTGTGAAAGTTCACATAGGCTTATATGTAGGTAAGAGACACCGTCTTCTATTATCGCTGACTTTTAAGAGAACGCGGCGTCTGTACAGGGCAATCTTGGTATAGCAAGCTTGATGCAGCCATCTTTGATGCACCCGCACACCCGCCGGAAAAGGTATCGACTACGCTGTAGGCTCTGGTACCGCTTTTTATGGTGTTCTTTACAATTACCTTTTGCAATTATTTGCTATGGCAGCCCCGCTTATTTCAGCCATTATCTGTACACACAACCGCGAGGAGTATTTGGGTGCGGCTATCGATAGTCTGCTAGCCCAGAACATGGGTAAGCGCGGCCCCAATAGCTACGAAATCATTGTGGTAGATAACGCTTCCACGGATGGAACTGCGGCGATCGCCCAAGCAAGACAAAACCACCCAAATTTTCGATATATTTACGAATCTACCTTGGGCCTATCGGTCGCTCGCAACTGCGGCGCACAGGCTGCTAAAGGTAACATTATTGCCTACCTAGATGATGATGCAGAAGCGAGTACGGGCTGGCTAGCAGCGTTGCTCGGCGCGTTTGAATCGAATGAGAATATTGCGATCGCCGGTGGCAAAGTTACCTTGATTTGGCCACCGGGGATTCAACCACCCCGCTGGCTCTCTGAGGATTTGGCCAGCGGACTCGGTGCATACGACCTAGGCGATGAGCTGACATATATTCAGCAGCCTTCGCTGACCCCACGCGGGCTAAACTACGCTGTGCGCAAATCATTCCTGAATGCGGTAGGTGGTTTTGATACCAACCTGGGCCGAGTCGGCAAAAATCTGCTCTCTAACGAAGAACAGCACCTCACCCGCCTGGCGCTAAACCGTCAGCAGCAGGTGGCCTACATACCAGAAGCCCTAGCCGCCCACAACGTAGCACCCGAGCGCACAAAGCCAGGCTGGTTCCTCAGCCGCAGCTGGTGGCAGGGCATTAGCGAAAGCTACCGCGAGCAGGTCAGCGGCAACACTGGACCAAAACAGCTCCGGCACGGGGGCGAACGACTGCTACGCGGCCTGGTAAAAATGGTGAAATATAGCCGCTCTCCTTCATTAAGGTTTGAGAATTTTGCCTATGCCTACGGTCAAATAGCCTATTTGGGTAGCGTGGTTCGTCACATGGGGCAGCAGATGATGCCAGGGCAGGTGATATCAGCGCGATCGCCCGTCACCGAAAAATCTACTGAAGCCTCAATAGCAGACTCTACAACAGAGCATTCTGTTACCTGAACTGCTCTCGTCACTTTCTTCTTGTAAACCCTTTCCCACCAAACCATGACAGCTGCATCCATTCCCGTCTCAGTTCTGATTCCAGCGAAAAACGAGGAAGAAAATCTCCCAGCATGTCTGGCCAGCCTGGCCCAGGCCGATGAAGTTTTTGTGGTGGACTCTCACAGCGATGACCGCTCCGTCGAAATCGCCGAAAGTCTGGGCGCGAACGTCGTACAGTTCGACTTCAACGGTCGCTGGCCCAAAAAGAAAAACTGGTCACTAGAGAACCTGCCCTTCCGTAATGAATGGGTGCTGATTGTGGATTGCGACGAGCGCATCACCCCCGAATCCTGGGCCGAGATCGCCGAGAAAATCAAAAATCCCGACCTTGATGGCTACTACATCAACCGTCGGGTGTTTTTCCTGGGCAAATGGATTCGCCACGGCGGTAAGTACCCCGACTGGAACCTGCGCCTGTTCCGCCATGCCAAAGGCCGCTACGAAAACCTCAACACCGAAGACATTCGCAACACAGGCGACAACGAAGTCCACGAGCATGTGATGATCCCGCAAGCGAAGGTGGGCTACCTCGAAGAGGACATGCTCCACGAAGATTTTCGTGATTTGTATCACTGGCTGGCACGTCACAATCGCTACTCTAACTGGGAGGCGCGGGTGCACTACAATATGCTAAACGGCATGGAAGAAGACGGCACCATTGGCGCCAACTTATTTGGCGATGCGGTTCAGCGTAAGCGCTTCCTGAAAAAAATCTGGGTGCGACTACCCTTCAAGCCCTTCTTGCGATTCGTGCTGTTCTACTTCATACAGCTGGGCTTTTTGGATGGCTATGCGGGCTATGTCTATGGCAGATTGCTCAGCCAGTACGAGTATCAGATTGGTGTGAAGCTGTATGAGCTGAAGTTTGGTGGGCGATTGAATAAAGTGGAGGGGGATACGCAGGCGATCGCAGCTTCCCCATCACCCTCTGCCAGCGCCTCCAAAAAATCTGTAGAAACCCCTGTAAAGCAAGCGAGTTGAGCCAGTGAGTGTGTTGTTCGACGAGTCCGAGGCACGGGCCTTAGAAGGCCCATCTGTTGAAGACTGCTTTACTGAAGCGCCATTTGTAGACCTGCGACGCTACCATCAACCGGGTTATGACGCTGGCGGCTCCCGGCTAGCGATGCTGAGCTGGTGGCTGATTCAAAGTATTTGCTTTCCACTATCGCCGCACTTTGCCCACGGATTTCGCCGCTGGCTACTACGCTGCTTTGGTGCAAGCATTGGCGAGGGCGTTTACATTCGGCCGACGGCCCGCTTTACCTATCCGTGGAATATTGAAATTGGCGACTACAGCTGGGTTGGTGACGATGTCGTATTCTACAGCCTAGCCCCTATAAAAGTAGGCCGTCACTGCGTCGTTTCGCAAAAAAGCTACCTCTGTACGGGCAGCCACGACATTTCTGACCCGCGCTTTGAGTTAGTTACAGGTGAGGTAGTGATAGGGAACGGTGCCTGGGTGGCGGCTGATTGCTTTGTAGCAGCAGGGGTCAAAATTGGCGCAAACGCGGTTATTGCTGCCCGTAGCAGCGTTATGCGCTCTATGCCTGCAAGGCAAATATGTATGGGAACGCCTTGTCGACCGATAAAGCCTCGGCCCATGGGTGACGCAGCCAACCCTTAGCCGCAAACCCTTAGATTTTGCTTAGGCTCATCAGAACTGGTAGCGCTTACAATGGCAAAAAGGGGCTTTATTGCTTTGAGCACTTTGTCTGCTAACAGTAGAATTATTTGTTTGACCTAAACATTCTAAATCGGTACTTTTCGCTGGCTGAGCGG
The DNA here is from genome assembly GCA_038531675.1 of Cyanobacteria bacterium J06581_3. Classification (GTDB taxonomy): domain Bacteria; phylum Cyanobacteriota; class Cyanobacteriia; order Phormidesmidales; family Phormidesmidaceae; genus Phormidesmis. The sequence continues at coordinate 165,852 of JBCBBK010000011.1, read as the reverse complement.
AGTCGAAGTCACAACCTAGCCGAAGAACTCAGGCATATTCCGGCCACCCTTCGACTCCGCTTAGGGTTCGGTTTTCGCTCTTTCCAGAGTTTGTGCCAAGAAGTTTGTGCCAAACAGACATATACAAAGCAAAGTATCTTATCGTTTCCTTTTCATTCGTAAACCATCTGATTTTTTAGGATAGTGATGTCTCCAGAAACCAAGGCAAAGATTGACAGCTTAGTAGAGCAGAACAAGGTCATGGTGTTTATGAAAGGCACTAAGCTGATGCCACAGTGTGGCTTTTCAAATAACGTCGTGCAGATTTTGAATATGCTGGGCGCTCCCTACGAGACGCTAGATGTACTGGCCAATCCTGATATTCGTCAGGGCATCAAGGAATATTCCAACTGGCCAACGATTCCCCAGGTGTACATCGATGGCGAGTTTGTTGGTGGCTCTGACATTGTGATCAAGATGTATGAGGATGGCAAACTGCAAGAGATGGTGGAAGTCGCCTTGGCGTCGTAGGCGCTCGCGCTTACCGTGTGCTTTCGTAGCGTCACCTTACTAAAGCAACACACTAAAAAGTGCCAAGCAAAAGAGCCAACAGCTGGATGCTACTGGCTCTTTTGTTTATTTATTGTTGCTGATACTCAAGCTAGTAGTAGTCGGTTTCAACCTCTGGCTGAGCAACAATGAAGTTGGAAGTGTCGTACAAAAAGCGGAGCGATTCTTGCTCTAGCTTGTTGATAAGGTAAGACTCGATCGCGCCGGAATGGCGTAAGGAGGTCACGTACCCTTCAAGATAAAGCCGTAGCTCATCGGTACGATAACCTTTGTTCCAGTAGTCTACGAGGGTATCGGTTATCCGCTGATAGTAACGAATAACTCTAGCGTCCTGAAGCATGTGTCGGGTGGCCTCACTCAGTTACTGACAATTTAGGGGGCTAGCTAAGGTATCTACATCCATCTTAGGGGCGATTACGAAGGCGTGTAACAGCACGTCCCTGCATGTAAACGACAATAATGAACAAGATAGTCCTTAGGGAAGCAACAACAAACTCTAACTGCTCGGGGCGGTTGTCTTTTAGCTGTATCTATTGGGCTGTGTGTTACTACAGGGCTATGGATTTGGCTTGTGGGCTACGTCAGACGCGTAATAGTTAAGATGTCTGCATGTATTCCCTAAGCTTATATTAACAGGTGAATAACAGGTGAAACTTCATCTATTGAAGTAAACCCATAGAACTGATGCTTTCTTTGCAAGGTTAAGTTACCGTAACCTGCATTACAGAACTCGCCAAGACCACTCTGTTACGGTCTTTTACATTAGAAGCCATGTAATCAAGCCGCATTTAGTGTGCCAAGTGTGCCGTGAACGACAACGCCAGCCCGTCCGTTCAAAACAACCCTCGTCTTAGCATTCAAGTTATTGAGAGCAACCTGAATTTGCGATCGCTGCTGAGCTGGAACTTACAACAAGCTGGGTATCGTGTGTTTCAGTGTAACGACATGATCTCGGCCAGAGACAGCTTTCAATCGCGGCAGCCACAGCTGGTGGTATTAGAAGCCGAATTTGCCGGAGGCCAAGGCCTGCAGCTATGTCACTGGCTGCGTAACCAGGGCTATCCGCTGATTCTGATGCTGTCGGCGCGTACTAGCGAAGCAGATGTTGTTGCAGGACTTAGGGCAGGGGCTGACGACTATTTGAACAAGCCTTTTGGGATGCAGGAGTTTTTGGCCAGGATTGATGCGCTGACGCGTCGGAGCCGTCATATCACTACGCCGCTGGCTATTGACTACGGCGATTTACATATTGACCTGGTGCAAAGACGGGTGCGCTACAAGAGTGCTTTTATCGATCTGACACCCCAGGAATTCAGCCTGTTGTATATTTTGGCCCAGGCAGAAGGCGAGCCGCTCAGTCGCATCGATTTGCTGCGTCGCGCATGGCCAGACGCCATTGACAATCCCCGCACGGTAGACACTCATGTGCTGTCGCTGCGCAAGAAAATTGAGCAAGATCCTAGGCATCCAGACCTAATTCAGACAGTGAGAAACGTGGGATATCGACTGCGGGCCCGTTCGGCAATGCCCATACCGATAGAGGCGGATGTGATCGCCCACTCTCGGTTGGCATAGGCCCTAGCTCCACTCTTCTTGAGCCCGTTGTTCGGCGGCTACCAACGCCTGACGTAGGCTTGCCCAGTTCACATCTTTGGCCGGTTTGTCATTTACAAGCCTGCCTGCTTCTATGTGCCACAGCCGAGTCGCGCGTCCTGGAAATAGCGCTATCTGATGATTGGCCATGACTACCGAAAATAGCTTCTGAGCGGTCCATTGCGACAGGCAATCCATTAAAAAATCACTGTAGCCAACGTCTTGGGCAGAGGTCGGTTCATCGAGTAATAGAAGTTTGGGCTCATTAATTAGGGCGCGGGCGATCGCCACTCTCTGCCGCTGTCCCAGGGACAAATTCACGGTAGTGCGCGCCATCCAGTCAGTCGGAATCTTTAGCTTTTCTGCCCAGGTGGCGATCGCATCAGCAATCTCAGACTCGCTCTTTTTCCTCAGCCGGAGCGGATAGCCTAACGTCTCTTTCACCGTCATGCCCAGCAGCCGACTTTCTTGATTAACCAGCGCCACCTGTCGCCGTACAGACACCACCGGCAGCTCACGAATATTTCGACCATTCAGCGTAATTTGCCCGCTGCTGGCCTCAGCCAGCCGGTTCATTAGCCGCAGCAAGCTGGTTTTCCCCGATCCAGATGGACCCACCAGGGCAACAAAATCCCCTGGCTCTACCGCAAAGCTTAGATTCTTAAGGACTTCAATGACGCCTGTTGTAGCCCTCATCGTCACCTGCTCAAACGTCATCACGAACCGGGCCATTATGAACTAACCAGGCTACCAGCAGCAGTAATCGTCCATATATCAACTAGTAACAGCACCGCGCTAAGCCCTAGCAAAATCCAATACATCCAGGGTTGTGCCAGCGGCTTGACATCGCGCGTATCAATGTTGGTTTTGGCTTCTACATAGCGCACTAGCCGGGCGAACCCCACCACCCGAACAGGCAGCAAGTAAGCTCGTTCCTTTGTCTGATTCAAAAAGTAGTAGACAATGCCCCCCTGCCCTGTAGACCGTGGCTTGAGCGCAGCAATGTCATCCCATCTTAACGACCAGCCCTTACGCCCGAAGGCTTGTACCCAGCCAGGGTAGGTCACCGCAATCCCTAACTCATCAACCTCAACCCGTTCACACAAAACACCATACAGAACAACTCCACCCAGGACCGCACCCACAGAAAGTAGCGCAGGAGAAACGCTGGCATGGGTTGCGGCAGCCAAAAAGGGCAAGGGAATCAGCAGCGCCACATAAAAGGAAAGTAAGGTGAGCTTAACTAAGGGAGAAATGTTGAACCGATCAGACTCGGGAAGAGACGATGGCAGTGAGGGTTCTACATCAGCAGTATTAGCAGTCACAGAATCAGCAGTCATAAATATTTCTGGACAACGCTCCACCCGGTGGCGGTGACAGTAACAAACGACAGAAACAAAACGCCATTAAGCGACAGGTGAAGCTTACGGGCCCATGGCCTAGCAGGACTAATCCTTGTAGCGCTCCAGGCGGATGCCAGGGTTAAAGAGACGACAAGAATGCCCGCTGGCAAATGAACAGAATGTCCCAGATTGCCATACTCGCCCAGCGTGCCGATAATTCCAATGCTCAGCAGCAGCAGCACCAGCCCAACCATAATGCCACCCAGGGAAAAGTGCACAGGGCGCAGCCAGGGCGGGCCAGTGCGACCATGGGACCTGGAGAAATAAAGCGTTCCACCACTGACTGCCAAAAGTCCGTAGGCCGTTAGCGAGAGCCCCATAGACCAGGCAGCAATTCGCCATAGCCAAATAAAAGAGGGTAAATCCACTAATCGACACCGACACCAGCAGGGACAGTTTGAGTCCCTGCTGAAGGGTTTGAGCGAGTGTCTGAGCTACCGGTACCGGACGCGTCACCTTCGTTGCCACCGGCGGATTCTATCGCCAGGCGCAGGCAGGGAATTGTATCTGACAAGATGGAGCTGGCCATCATACCTGTGTGAATCTCGAGGTTAGCCAGAGAAGGTGCTTCAAACATTAGTCGCTGACCGGGAAAAACGACCCGCTCAAAGTACCAGTCAGGAATGTTGGTTACCCGAGCAACTTGGATCTTACTGGTGACGTTTACATAGCAGCAAAGAATGGCCGCAGATTCACCAGAAGGAGTTGGGTCTAAAATTTGAGCCATGATTTCAAAGACGAGGAAAGATTGTGTTTCAACACTTCACACTGAGCAAGGCTAACACCTGGGAAAAGTAGCGGCTGTAAAAACGACTACCAAGCATTGCATTATCTGGGATCACGCTAGATTCAGGGCTTTCACGGCTACCGAATTGCGCTTGCACATCGACGTGTGTGTATCATCAAATGTAGCTAACGGTTCCTTAATTGTGCCTTTGGGAGGCACGTTTTTTCTCTATCCATAGTGGCAACCTTCAAATCTTTCTGGAAATGTTTCCTCACATAAAGCTACAAAGCGTTATAAAAGTTTTTGTCAATAGCGGCGGTGCCGTGGCGTCAGTGCTATCGTAAAGATATATGAAAAACATGAGAGCCCTTTGCTCCGTAGCGCTATGAACGAGTCTCAAATCAAAGACCAGCGCGTTCTTTATGTTCGCCTTCCGTGCAACCCTATCTTTCCGATTGGGGTCGTGTATTTGGCCGACCATGTCCACAAGTGCTTTGCCGACGTAGAACAGCAAATTTTTGATATGGGGACGGTACCTCCGCTGGACTTTACAGCCGTCCTTGACCACCGAATCGATGCATTTAAACCGACGATTCTGGTTTTTTCCTGGCGCGATATTCAAATTTACGCACCAGTGGGGGGTAGAGGGGGTAACCCATTGCAAAATGCGTTTGAGTTTGCCTATGCGCCGAACCCTCTCGTGCGACTTCGGGGAGCACTGGGCGGTGCGCGGATGACCGCGACCTACCTAGCGGAGCTACGACGCAACGAGAAGCTGGTAAAGCGTGGCCTAAAGCGCGCTAGAAGGCACCACCCTGACGCTAAGGTGGTCGTCGGTGGGGGTGCGGTGAGCGTGTTTTATGAGCAGATGCCACAGATGTTGCCAGAAGGCGCCATTGTGTCGGTCGGCGAAGGCGAAACACTGATGGAAAAGCTGCTGCGCGGCGAAGATTTTAGCGGTGAGCGCTGCTACGTGGTAGGGGAAACGCCCCGCGATCGCCTCATTCACGAGCAGCCAACCCCAATCGAAAAAACCGCCTGCGACTACGACTACATTCAGGCTATGTGGCCCGAGTTTGAATACTACTTACAGGAGCAGGACTTTTACATTGGCGTACAGACTAAGCGTGGCTGCCCGCACAACTGCTGCTACTGCGTGTATACCGTGGTTGAAGGCAAGCAGGTGCGCATTAACCCCGCTGACGAAGTGGTGAAGGAAATGCGCCAGCTGTACGACCGGGGCATTCGTAAGTTTTGGTTTACCGACGCGCAGTTTATTCCAGCGCGACGCTACATGGACGATGCCATTGAGCTATTAGAGAAGATTCAGGCCTCTGGCATGACTGACATCAACTGGGCAGCCTACATCCGAGCCGATAACCTGACGCCTCGGCTGTGTGAGCTAATGGTGGCCACAGGTATGAACTACTTTGAAATTGGCATCACCAGCGGCTCCCAAGAGCTGGTACGAAAAATGCGTATGGGCTACAACCTAAAAACGGTGCTCCAGAACTGCCGGGACCTGGTGGCGGCCGGTTTTGATGATTACGTATCGGTGAACTATTCGTTCAATGTCATTGACGAGCGGGATGAGACTATTTGCCAGACGATTGCCTACCATCGGGAGCTAGAGCAAATTTTTGGTGCAGACAAGGTGGAGCCTGCCATCTTCTTTATCGGATTGCAGCCCCATACCCACCTGGAAGAATACGCGTTTAAAAACAACATTTTGAAGCGAGGCTACAATCCCCTGGCGATTTATCTGCCTTGGGTCGCCCTCAAGCTGCTGTGGAATCCGGGCAAGCTGGGTGAGTTTTTTGGGGATGTGTGCCTAGAAGCCATGCGAACTAACCCCAATGACTTTGGCCGTGAGGTCATGGCTATTTTGGAACGGCGGTTAGGAAAAGCGCCCCTTGCTGAGGCTCTGAGTGCGCCCGTTAGGCCACCAGTACGTGCCTTGGCTGAGGTATCATCTTAGACAGGCTATCAGGAAGTGATTCGCTTTGTTCTTAGTCAGTTTTAATTTCTCGCCTACTTGTTCCATGAATTCTCTTTATTAAGTAAGGTTTTAGTAGCAACATGTTGCCCGGCTCCATTCTTCATAAACTTGTCCGCGATCGCCAAAGCACCAAGCTCTCTGATAGTGAGACTGATAGCACCGGTCGGACGCCGCTGAACTTTGGGGTGTATTACAAAAATACGCTGGTGGCACTGTGTCACGCGCTAGAGGATGCGGTGTTGGCGACTAAAACCTCTCCGCTGATGGTGACGGCTTTCCAAAAGGGTAAGTGGTATCTGCAAGAGGCCGACCGCTACGGAGAGATTGCCGATACCGCCGATAGAATTGTCATCCTAGCCGCGCCGGAAGCTGGGTTTCGTGACCATCCCACGGGGCATCGGGACAATGTGACACTAGTCGATCTTAAAACGGACGATCCTGTTGCCGAAGAATGGCACCTGATGATTATGGGCTCTACCTACAGTGCGATGGTGCTATGTCAGGAGCTAACCGACGAAGAGTATGGTCCTAATGGCAGACCGGAGAACGACCTAGAGCGTAAGTTTTATGGGTTTTGGACGTTTGACCCGGCCCTAGTGGGCCAGACCATTGCTATCACCGCTGGCCATATTGGTCAGTACGATAAGGACCTGCAAGCTGATTTGCAAAAGCGCCTGGCCGACATTGACAGCGAGGCAGCCACTAAGACCGGTGAGGTGGGCAATGTAGTCATGCGAGTGGTGGATTATTTGAAAGGGGGTGATCGCCAGGTAAGCGAAACCGAAACCTTCAAGTTTGCCGATTCTCTGAGCCAAAATCTGGTTTCTAACGAGCTACAGGCCTATTTACGAATGGCCCAGCTGGCCGACCTGGCCGACCCTAGCAATCCACTGGGCGCTGCAGAAGTGGCTTCCCTAGCCGAGATGATGGGTCAGTTCTTGGATCTGCCCGTCTGGCAAATGCAGCGCTTGCGACTGGCGAGCTTGCTACACCGGATCGCGCCCGCTCAGCTGGACGACGATGTGATGGAAGGCGAAGGCGACAGCTGTCCGCTTAATCAGGGGGCACAGACGCTGAGAATATTGCCCAGGCTAAGAGCGATCGCCCAAATTATTTCCCACCAGCACGAATGGTGGAACGGTACCGGACAGCCCGCCGGACTAGAGGGTGACAAAATCCCCGTCGAGTCGAGAATTCTAGGATTGGTGGCTGCGTTTCAGCATGAGGTGGCCCGTCGCCGCCACGAAGAAAGCCAGGGTGCGAACGCAACCCCTGATAACCCAACTGCGCCTAGCCCAGCGCCGGAGAACGAGTGGCGGCATGTCACTGAGGCGTTTGCGAGCTGTAAGGCGCAAGGGGGCGATCGCTGGGACCCTAAGCTACTCGAAATTTTAAGCTTTTTGGTAACAGGCTTGCAGCAGGGGCTAAGCTTACCGACTATCCCCTTGAAAATGACACTCAGCACGGGCTTGATCAACCCAGAAGTGACCGAAGCATGGCCTGCTTTTTCTGTATCAGAAGCGACTCCCTCTCAGTAACGCTCTCTTAGTACCCCCTTTAGTAAAGTTCACCTGTTCCTTAGCGCACTTGCCTCGACAAATTTACACCCATGAGCAACGATATTGACCTCAAAGCATTGCGTGCTGGCGAACTTAAGCATCTATCGGGTGTAAAATTGGACGATGCTGAGCTATCTGGCGCAGACCTGGCTGGGGTGCATTTGACAGGCGCGATACTGTCGGGAACAGACCTGAGCAAGGCGAGCCTGAACAGAGCACATCTAGAAGGCACTAACTTCGTTGGCGCAGATTTATCCGGGGCTGACTTGCGAGCGAACCTGTGGGGCGCCAACCTGATGCAGTGTAATTTGACCGGGGCCGACCTGCGCGGTGCGAACCTGCGCGGCGCGAACCTGATGGGCGCCAACCTGTTAGGTGCTAGCCTTACCGGGGCTTTTTTGAGTGGGGCGACCCTAATGGGCTGCAACCTAAAGGGTGCGGATATTCGCGGGGCTGACCTGCGCGGGGCGAACCTGAGCGACTGTAACTTGCGCGAAGCCGACCTATCACGTTCGGATTTGCACGGGGCAACACTGACCGAAGCAAACCTAGAAGAAGCAAATTTACAGGCAGCAGACTTCACAGGTGCATCGCTAGCACGGGCAAATTTACTGTGTGCGGACTTGCAGGGCGCGGTTACCACCGGCACAGATTTAACAGGCGCTTGCACAACAGGGACGCTCATTTCTATCCAGCAGGGGTACTAAGCCATCCGGCTTGTGCGAGTGATCGAACAACAGGATTGCGGTCAAGCTTGTAACCGTTGGCTGTGATGGATTCACCATCGAAGTGAATGTTGGCTCTACCTTTTGTAGGCTTGCGATAGGTTTTAGTCTCGATGGTGAAAATGCCATTTTCGCCAATGATGACATGGTCAATAGAAAATGGTTATATGAACAGGCTTCGGCGGTACGTTGGCATACCAGCGCCACCACTCAGAAACAATCATCGAGAGACAAGCAGCTGCTGTGACTATCATCGTAAGACCATCTTCATCCAGCAGCTGATTGATTGCTTCGTCTAGCGATTGCCCAGGGTTTCTAAGCGGCTTAGCTGTCAGGGGCGATTTCTTGCGACTGGGTTGGCGAAAGCTGCGAAGCATGGCGATGCACTACATATAGTGCCTCTAGGATGCCCATGCACAAAACTTGATTCGCGAGCCGCTGCCTTTCCTTCCCTATATAGCGTTTCTCGGATGATATAGCGTTTCTCGGATGCATTCGAGAAACGCGGGTCACTTGACCTGATGATACATAAGGCTTTCAGACAAAAAAATGTACCTCAGTCAAGTGACAAACGCTATAGCGGTGCCGATAACACAGTGCTGGCGACCTGGTTCATATAGCGAATGATAGTAAGCTCAGAAGTCCGGCGCGGTGGACTCAACGACAATAGCAGGTAGTATTTCTCTCCTGCATCGGTTTCTATGTAGCTCAGATCGGTATATGTGTTTGTAAATAGAGAAACGCCGCATTTACTCAGCATCTTTCCACTGTTGCTAGCCCAACGATTCTCGACTTCCGTCAAAAAGCGACAGTAGTCATCTGCATAGTCAAAGCCTTCTTCTTTCGGCGTCCGTGACATAACAGTTTGCAGCCATTCTCGATCGGCCGAAGAGAGTTCAAACCCCATATCCAAATTGAAGTAATCCGGTTGATTGAGCTGAATGAGTCCTTGCAACAAATCATGCGCACTTGCACAGTTACCTACTTTGTCCTTTGTTTCATAGCAAGTCGCCTCTATGGTTACCGGCTGCTCAGCTTTTTGAATAATCTCTTCATTGAAACGTATCTCGAAGGCTGGTGAGGGGATCAAGGTTCCTCTGTCGAGCATTAATCGATTGATAACTATGTGAGAGAAGCCCTTTTCTGCCAGTCTTTTGTTTATCTCGTCGAAGCCTAGCCACCGAATCAGCCGGTTTGTTGCTTCGTTATCTGAGATCACCAAGGCTCGGCGAATGTCATCTTCAAAGCTATACCAGCGTCTGGTGGCTGCCTGTCGATACTCTGCCTGACGAGTTAATCCCTGCTGAGCTAGTGTCTCTAGCACCAAGGAAGCGATAGGAACTTTGACAGTAGAAGCCGGATTGAAGAAACCCAGATCATCAGGGTCTTGAACCCCATTTTGATTACTGTCCTGGTAAATAGAATCAAGTGAGTAGCTGCGAAAGCTCTGAGGGGATTGAGTCTCATCTATAGAAACGAGCAGCATTTGTCCTTTCCATTCGGTCATCGTACCGAGAAGATTTTGTTGGGCCAAAAGGCCTTCCAAAGTTGTTGAATCATGATGGAAGCGAAACAGACTGCTGCTATTCTCACCTTGAGCCGATTCAGGCGAGTTGTTATTGACTGGCTGTTGTGTTGTGACAGCCTCTGGGGGAAGTGATGGGCCTTGCAGCGTACAACCTGCGACTGTCATTGTTAGCAATGCCAAGGCCGCTGTACTGGTCTTTTTGCGCAGAAGCTGAGGAACATTCATAGACCGTGCGATTCTATTGACAAACAAAGTTCATCATTGATTGGGTCGCATTGCTTTGGGGAGAGTACCAGCCGTACGCGTCTGCATACCAGCGGTTAGTGATACAGTCGGCGCTAGCCAGTATTATCTCATTGCCAATGCTGTATTCAAAGTCGATGCCAGAGCCTGAGGGGCGAATACTGCTGACATTAACAGAGAGTGCTTCGCCCGTTGCAGCATTACCCATAAACTCCCAAACAGGCGCAGAATTTTGAGGCTCTGTTGCCAAAGCGGATTCGATTGTCTCAGGTTCTGTTATTTCAGGCGGCAGCGGCGCATCAGGAGAGCTTTCTAGTAGGGGAACGTCGTCTGGTGGCAATAATTCTGCCGTATTTTCTGTGATAGCGTCTGGAACAGATTCTGTGATTGATGAGCCTGTGGTCAAATCTGCTGTCTCTGGTAGATTATTCACCACAATCACAGAACCGATGAGGGCGCTAAGGCCAACAATGCCACCAATGATAAAGGGGCTTTTGGTGGAGGCGGTGGGCCTGCCATCGGTGAGCGTAGGTTGGGACTGGTTGATTGTGTGATGAGGTGCGATCGCTGTGCTTTGAAGGGCGGGAGTATAAGGCGCAGAATCATGAGGGACAGGTGCGTTGATAGGCGCAGCGACCATTGGAGATACGACCGTCTCGGTTTGAGCGAGTGCGCCTAAGGCAGACTGCATTGCCTGGGCAGTGGGGAAGCGGCTGTGACTGTTGGTGTGGATACTGATATCTAACAAGTCTGCGAAGCCGGGCGTAATGTGAGGTGCGTGCTCCCTCCACAGCAGTCGACCAGAGGCCGGATCGCTGGCCATTTCTTGAGGATATTTTCCGGTTAGCATGTAGATGGCTGTCATGCCCAGGCTGTAGATATCACTAGCGTAGACGGGCCTGCCGGCGAGCTGTTCGGCAGGCATGTAGCCCGGTGTGCCCACCACAATAGAGCGAGTGCTGTCGGCTTGACTACTCATAACCGTATTCATCGTTTCCTTGACTGCGCCAAAGTCGATGAGGACAGGTTTGTCGCTTTGAGCTCGGAGAATGATGTTATCGGGTTTGATATCGCGGTGGACGATGGCTTTGCTGTGGATGAAGGCGATCGCACCCAACAAATCAACCATCATCGCCTGCACAGTGTGCTCACGCTGGGGGCCTTCCTGCCGCACCTTCTCGGCCACCGTCTGGCCCTCAATCCACTCCTGCACCAGATAAAACTGCTCAGCTTCTAGAAAATATGCGTACAGGCAGGGAATTTGTGGGTGGGCCTCACCTAGTAGTTCTAGCGTGGCGGCTTCTCGTTGAAATCGATCTTGAACGAGTTGACGCAGTTCGGTAGTTTCACCACTTTCACCGTGGACAGGTTTTAGCTGCTTCAGAACGCAGCGCCGGTTTGACGGCATTTGTGTATCTTCGACCAGAAAGGTTTTGCCAAAGCCACCATCGCCCAAAACACTCAACACTTTATAACGGTTGCTAAGAAGGGCTGAAGGCATGATTCACAGGCTCGCTAGGAAGACTTACTAAGAGAGCCCTATGTTATCAGCTGTCTGAAGGCTCAAACAGCCCTGTGTGTAAGGCTTTATTGAAGAATGCAAAAGGACCGTTCATAAGTTAGCCATAAGTTAGCCTTTTCGTAGCCTTGATCGTAGCCTCTGGAGCTTTCTAATAGGGACATAGAGCAGCAAACAAATGTTCTGCGGCTCACCGAAAACAGCTCACCAAAAAACTGAGGTACTCACATGAAACGCTTTATCTTCTCTGCTTTCTCCATCATGCTCGCAGCCGGTGCCATGGCTACCGAGGCGACAGCACTACCCCAAGTTGACGACGATTTTAAGGTACACACGCTACGCCTAGAGGAGTTTGACACTCGTAACAAGTCTGAGTTCAAGGTACACACGCTACGCCTAGAGGAATTTGACGCTCGCAACAAGTCTGAATTTAAAGTTCATACACTACGCCTAGAGGAGTTTGATGCTCGTAACAAGTCTGAGTTCAAGGTGCATACGCTGCGCTTGAGTGAATTCGATGCTCGTAACAAAGGCGAAGCGAGCGAGGAAACTTACTATCCTTATGGCCAGGCCCCTGCGCAAGCGTCTGAATGGACAGAGCCACAGGATGCAACCGCTGACAACACTGTGAATTCTGAGACACCTTGGCCAGCAGCAGCTGAGGCTATCGAGGAAGAAGTCGATCGCTCGCCCTCAGTCGCAGAGCGCCGTCAGGAAGTGTTGGACCGTAGCTGAAACGTGCGTGTTCAGCATAGTTGATGATCAGGTGATAGGCAGGTTTAGCCCGCTAGCTATGACTAAACCTGCGCTTCCCTTTTTTCATTTTCTATTTTCTATTTCTGTTACCCTCACCCTGTCCCAAGAGAAAACTCTCTTTCTTTTAAGTCTCACATATCTACTACAAAAGAAACTTTGGAGGCAAATTTAGATAGATGATGCATTACTACAGGCGCTACTTGCCTCAGCTGGCACGGGAAACGCAACCCAAAATATTCATCACCGATGGCGGCCTAGAAACCGAGCTGATTTTTCAACAGGGCGTTCATCTGCCTGAGTTTGCAGCATTCGTACTGTTAAAAGATGCGGTAGGAACAGCGTTACTACGTCGATATTATGAAAAGTATGTGGCGATCGCCAAAAAATACGACGTCGGCCTGGTGCTAGAGAGTCCTACCTGGCGCGCAAGCAGCGACTGGGGCGATCGCCTAGGCTATAGCGAAGTTGCCTTAGAACTGATCAATAGCAATGCGATCGCGCTACTTGCAGATATTCGCCAGGATGCTGAGCACTCACCTATCGTCATCAGCGGCTGCATCGGTCCTAGAGGTGACGGCTACAGCTTTAGTCTTGTAATGGATGCTAAAACGGCCCAGCATTACCATGCCCCCCAGATTGCCACATTGAAAGCGAGCGGGGCAGATATGATCGGCGCAATGACCATAACCTATGCGGAAGAAGCGATCGGCATTGCCCGAGCGGCTCAGGCAGCAGGGTTACCGTTAGCCATATCCTTTACTGTAGAAACCAATGGCTGTTTACCGTCTGGGCAGTCCCTGAAAGACGCCATAGAACAGGTTGATAAAGCGACCAATTACGCACCCGACTACTACATGATCAACTGCGCGCATCCCACTCACTTTGAAGCAGTCTTGGCTTCAGGTGAAGCCTGGACGAATAGAATTTACGGTATCCGCGCCAATGCTTCTCGAAAAAGTCATGCTGAACTAGATGAGGCAGCGGTGTTAGACGCTGGCAATCCGACAGAACTGGGTGCACAGTACCTGGCGTTAATGCAGCAACTGCCCAACCTGACCGTATTAGGAGGGTGCTGTGGCACCGACTATCGACACATAGAGGCTATTTGCAAAGCCTGTTTAGCTGACAGTCAGGACTTTGCCGTTTCTGCTTCTGCTAGTAGATTCCTGGCCTAATCGAAAATTAAGGATGGTCCGACGCGTTTTTCAGCTGTGAGGATTGCTGAATTAAGCCTACGCCAGCCAGACCAAGTAGCGTGATCGCACCCACCCAAACCCAGTTCCCCCCAGCGCTCCAGTCAATCCTGTTCGCCGCGCTATCCACTATCCAAACGCCCAATAGAACAAAGACGCTGAATGTGACCTGCACGGCACCTAAGGCTTTGAGTGCGATCGCCGTCGCCCGATAGGATAGGAGCGCAGCCCCCACCGCACCGGTCAAGAAAATAGAGCTGTACAGCTGAGAATGAAACGGATCTAAAGGCCAAGGCCACCAGCTGCCGATAGCCGCTGGCATGAGGAACAGCCCCAGTCCGTACGCGCCCAAAAATCCTGCCTGCAACCCCAATCCAACAGACCAGGGCCTAGAGAGTCGGCGCAATCCCTCGTAAGTGTGCTGCTGGTAATAGCCCAGGTAATAGGTAGCGCCAAGGCAGTCGATGATATACAGCCAAAACCAAATATCGGTGGCGCGTCGCGTCGCCGTAAACTGCTGCAGCTGTAGGCAAGACACTATCAAAACAACAGTCGTAAATACCCATGTCATCGGAACGATCAGACGGGTAAGCGCCGCTCTCCTGGCTAGGACCATGCTAGCTAGGCCCACCAGCGCAGAGAGATAAATAGCGCCTAAAAATCTGGTATTAAACGGCGCTAGCGACCAAAGCCAACGAGGCTGAATCAACTGAGGAAAGAAAAACAAACTACCGCCCACCAGCGTCAGTAAAATAATTGAGATAACGGCCAGCGTTAGAAGCATCCGGGGCAGTGGCGCACTCCGATGCTGCACGCTAGGCACTAGCCGATTACTTTGGAGCGAGGGGGTAGTTGATGTTTCTGTCATGTCGATAACTCTGCTTAATGGGCCACTGCACCTAGCTGCTCTAGCGTTGATATTTCAGACTTGGTCAGCCCAACAACGCCCGTAATATCTAATCCTTCATAGGGTTCTTTGTTTTTGAGCGTGTTCAAACAGGTTCCGGCGTCTACAGACCACAGTTTAATAGTTTTGTCGTCACTACCGCTGGCTAGCAGCTGCCCATCGGGGCTAAAAGCTACTGACCATACGCTGTTGGAATGGCCTTTTAGCGTATGCACCAGCTTACCGCTGCGAGTATCCCAAAGCCTGAGCGTGTGGTCAGCGCTCCCACTGGCCACCCACCGACCGTCCGGACTCACCGCAACCGCCATGACCCAGTTTTCGTGGCCTGTTAAGACTTTCTCGCATTCTCCGCTGTCAACATTCCAAAGCCTGATGGTTTGATCGATACTGCTACTGGCCAAAAAGTCTCCTTTTGGCGAGAAAGCAATACACCAAAGGCCGCTGGTATGGCCTGTCCAGGTTTCTGTGCACTCGCCAGTGTCCAAGTCCCAAAGCTTAATAGTGCGATCGTAAGAGCCACTGGCTAACAGATTTCGCTCGGGGTGATACGCTACTGAACACACCCAATGCTTGTGCCCTGTGAGGGTTTGAGCGCATCTTTTTGTGTGTATGTCCCAAAGCTTAATGCTGTGATCGGCGCTGCCGCTGGCCAGTGTTTTGCCTTTAGGATCGAACGCTACTGACCAAATGGATTTGGTATGCCCGGCCAGGCGATGCGTTTTTCGATTCTTGGCAACAGAAATATCCCACAGGTTTACTTTGCCCTCTTCGTTCCCGCAGGCAACCCAGCGATCGTCCGGGCTAAAGGCCACTGACCAGATTGCTTTCTGCGCCCCGGATAACGTTTCTAAAGGGGTCTGAGAATTGGTATCCCATAGATGAACAAGGCGATCGCCCTGCCCACTTGCCAATGTCTTTCCATCCGAGCTAAAGGCCACCGACCACACCCAGTTACTGTTACCCTGTAATTGTTTCAGGCACTGACCGCTACTGATGTTCCACAGTCGCATTGTTCTATCTTCACTGCCGCTAGTGAGATAGTTGCCATCCGAGCTAAAGGCCACCGACCACACCCAGTTACTGTGTCCGGTTAATATGCGTAGGCACTGGCCCATTTCGACCTTATCCGCCGCCGCTTTACCCGCCTTGGCGTTACTTGCATCGCGCTTGGTCTCTTTTAGCGCCCAAAGCCGAACTGTTTGGTCCGCGCTACCGCTCGCCAATGTTTTTCCGTCCGGGCTAAAGGCTACCATCCACACCCAGTTACGATGGCCCTTTAGAACCTGGTCACACTTCCCTGTTTTTGACACCCACAGCCGTACTGTTTGGTCCGCGCTACCACTGGCCAATGTTTTTCCATCGGGGCTAAAAGCCACTGACCAGACGCCATGCTCGTGGCCTGCTAACGTGTTTACACACTCACCTGTGCTCACATCCCATAGCTTTATAGTCCGGTCTGCGCTCGCACTCGCCAGTGTTTTTCCATCGGGGCTAAAGGCCGCCGACCAAACGCCGTGTTGATGCCCTTCTAGGGTTTGCAGGCATTCACCTGTACTCATATCCCACAGCTTTATGGTCCGGTCTGCGCTTGCGCTTGCCAGTGTTTTTCCATCGGGGCTAAACACCACAGACATCACCCAGTTACCGTGCCCTGAAAGCGTTTTAACGCATTCGCTCGTCTCCACGTTCCACAGCTTAATCATCCTATCCGCACCGCCACTGAGTAGCCATTTACCGTCTGGACTAAAGGCGATCGCACACACCCAGTTCTCATGTCCTTTGAGCGTAGAGACATGAGCACCAATATCTCTGCTGCTTTGCGCGGAGGACAGCGTCGTCTGCCAAAGCCAGATTTCACCATTCGTATCGCCTGTTGCCAAAATCTCTGTCGTTGCCGCTTCTGCAGGCTCTTTTTTGGGGCTAAAAGCCATCGTGCGAATGCTGCCGAAGGGCTGATTGAAAACAGAATTGGAGAGATCTGAACCTGCAAAGCTGACATCGTGTAAATTCAGGCCCTGCAAGCGAGCTTGCCAAAGGGTTAACTCAGAAAAATCGTAGCCATGCAAGTCAACATTCAAATGACGCAACAGTGTTATGACGTTGCCACCGACATAGCCACTTTCTGTGGCGGGCTGGTTGCGCTCGTGGGAGAGACTTTCCATCAGGGTTGTTGCTAAGGCCTGAACGTCCGGTCGCTCTGCAGTCAACCTGTCCGCAACGGGCTGCAAAATGAGTCGCGTTTGGGCCTGAGTGATGTAATCGCGGCTGCTGGCTTTTACGAGGGCGTGCGATCGCAACAATGCTCTCTTCTGCGACAACACTTCCTCGCTGACTCGGGTAATCATTTCATCTGTAAAAAATTCCATAATCACCGCCTGCTGGGTAATTTTGGACTTTTTTCGCTCTAAAAGAGAGCGTCGTTCTAATGAATCAATCGCCTGTAGAACTTTGTTTAGGGGAACGGTTTTAACCAGGTCGGACTGAATTGTTTGCCAGGGAACAGGCTCTCTGTTGATTGCCAGCCAGTACATGATCTCTTCTTCCAGGGGCGTTAGCTGGCTTACCTGCCTAGCTAGAAGCTGTTTTACATCACCCAGAATCAGAGAGTCTTGTTGAGCAGCCAAGAGAAAATCGGCAAGACTCCCTTCAAAATAGTCTCTGACGGCAGACGCGATCATTTTAAGCGCGAGCGGATTGCCACTGTATGCCTGAATCAGCGTTTCCCAGTCGCTCGTAGAGCCAGTGAACTCACCAAGGGCCTGTAGCATGGCCTGGCCATCGGCGCTGGGCAACCCCGACAGCTGAAAGTAGCGTGTGGGTAACGTATCACCTGCCTGGGTCGTAATTTCTTTGGGCAGTTCGCGGGTGGTGATCAGCAGGCAGCTGTTGTGGGTGGTCTCTCCGATTGTCTTGAATAGATGGCTGTAGCCTTCGTAGCCTGTGCGATAGGTGCCTGCGGAATGTCGCGCGCTTCCCTGGGATGGGCTTTGCCCAAGCGCTGCCGTATCACCTTCTTCAAACAGCGATTCTATATTGTCTAGTACAACCAGGCAGCGATGGGCGCGCATGCAATTTATCAGCTGCCGCAGCTGAGCATCTACCGTATCGGTTGCCTCATTTCTGGGCAAGCCCATCTCTGGCTGCTCCAGAAAAAAGTTCAGCAGGCTAGCGACGGTGTCCTGTACTGAGGGTGCGTTTTTTAAGCTCCGCCAAATCAGGTAGTCAAACTGATCTTCAACGCGGTGGGCAAGTTTGGCGGTGAGTGCGGTTTTACCCATACCGCCAAGGCCACAAAGCGCGATTAAGCGGCAGCGATCGCTCACAATCCATGCTTCTAGGGTCTTCAGCTCCGCCTCACGCCCATAAAACACAGAGACATCGACCGCCCCGCCCCAGTCCTGAGACCATTTGATTTGGGGAGACTTTGATGAGGATGACGCGGGCTGAGCGGCTTTGCTGGCTTTATCGGCTTGTGGAGCAATGCCTAAATCTGCGATCTCTTCCCAGTCCAGATTGAGCACGTCACACAGCTCTGTGAACGTGGCATAGTCAACCGGCTTGCCGCCCAAAAACTTCTTGACCGTCGCCAGTGAATATCCGGCCCGTTCAGATAGGGCGCGCTGCGTTTGAAACCCGTTTCGCTTAATCGCAATCCGGAGGGTATCGAAACAGTTCGGATGAGCTTTAATCGAACGGGGCATTGTTGTCTGGGTAAAGTCGACCTGAGCTAAGGGTATCAAAAAAACACAGTGATAAACGCAGGCCGGTGGTGTGCTCTCGAGTCAGGCATTAACCATGGCTGAATTACCATGGTTGAATTGATCGTGCAGGCAAGAAAGCAGGTCAAAGCATAAACAAAAATTCCGAAGATAGACACACTATCTTCGGAAGAATTCTGTAGCTCAGGATGAGCTGACTCGTTATGACAGCTGCTTGTGAAAACTAATGCTTTGTGAATTGGTCACTTGGTACCTTCAAGTGACCAATGCTGATCGGATAACTAGAGACAGGGAGTTGAACCTGTAACAGTTTCAAGCAGTGAAACCGGACCTACGCAGCGTTATTTTTGTTCAGCAGATCTTGAACCTGACCCAGAGCAGCTCTAAAAATGTTAAAGCCTGCCCACCCAGCGGCAATCAGTAGGGGGGAAATCACAAGCAAAATACGGATGTCCATTTTTTTCGCTTCTCCAAAAAAATTGCTTAAAAGGTTGTAATAATCTTCTCATATAATCTAGCACTAACCTCGCAATCACGATGACAAATCCTGTATCAAATCCGCAGACTGCTGTGCAAAGTACGTCTGTAGATAGACCGGTAGCGATGATTACGGGGGCTTCGAGTGGTATAGGGCTTGCGATCGCACATCACCTTGCCCAGGCAGGCTATAACCTGGCCCTATGCGCTCGCCGCCAGTCCCGGCTTACTGCCGCTGCCAAAGCACTATCCCAACATGGGACCGATGTATTTACCCAGTCTGTCGATCTGCGCGACGAGTCAGCCATCCTTAACTTTTTTGCAGCGGTTCAATCGCGCTGGGGTCGGTTAGATGTGCTGGTTAATAACGCGGGCCTGGGTCATAAGGAACCGCTTAGTACCGGTAGCACCGAAGCGTGGAAGGAAATGCTAGATGTAAACGTACTGGCCCTGTGCATTTGTACCCGCGAGGCCTTGAGCCTAATGACGTCTGCCCAAAAGGGACATATCGTACACATCAACTCCATGTCTGGGCACAGAGTTCCAGCGATTACGGGCATGTATTCGGCGACGAAGTTTGCGGTGCGATCGCTTACCGAAACCCTCCGCCGAGAGCTGCGAGCAAATAGTAGCCCCATCCGTATCTCCTCTGTCAGCCCCGGCATTGTAGAAACTGAATTTGCCGAAAAATATTACCAAAGCGCTGAAAAAGCACAGAAAACCTATGGTCAGTTTCCTGTGCTTCAGGCCGAAGATATTGCAAATGCAGTCGCTTATGCGATCGCTCAGCCAGACCATGTGGAGGTTAACGACATCTTGGTCCGCCCCACCCATCAACCTAGCTAATCGGGCCAGCTAATCGGGCCAGCTAATCGGGCTAGCTAGTCGGGCCAGCTGCTACGAAATTACTTCCAACTCATCCTCATGTAAATGCGCCTTAAACGGGCGCTTTGCACCTTCTACTTCAAAGGATGCCACCACCTGATAATTCGGACTGATCGGACGGCCTTCGTAGTCAGTCAAAATGGCGGAAATCACGCCTTCCATGCCTTCCACGTTGTGAGGCTGATTACGGTGCTTAGGATGATTAAACAGGGTGAGAGGCGCTTTTACACGCACGCGATCGCCAACTTTCATAACTCGGGAATATAAAACGAACAGATTCCTATTCTCTCATATCAGCCCTCGAACTCCTCAGACAACTCTGGTGGTGTCGTTGGCAATTGGCGAGTATTAGGCTCCACAGCTTGCCACAGCAAAAAGCCGCCCGCCCCCACCACAGCCGTCACAATCAGCGCCAACGCTAGCGTCACCCAGCGCCCAGACTTAGCGCTATTTTCCTCATCTTCCTGGCTAAACTCAGCCATTTCCTCCGGGGTCAGCGGGGCATCGTCGTCTTCATCCTCGCCGTACAGCAGCGCCCTAGATGCGGGCGTCATCGCGGCTGGGGTATTCGGCGCATCCAGCACGGCAGTGCGCTGGCCGCCACCTTGAGCGCCACCCGTGACACTCCCTTGGCCTGCCGCTGTACTGGTTCTAGCTAGGGCGCTGCTGCTGCCTGCCGCACTCATCACCACTTCTCTCTGCTGCGATTTTCTATATTCCACCTCTTCTGTAAATCCGTGCGCGTCAGCGGCCTTGGTCATCATCGCGTTCATGAGCACCACGGCCACATTGTCATGGCCGTTCTTTTGGTTAGCCAGCTCTATCCACGAATCTACCGCAGCATCTAGCGGCACAATTTGCTTCATAATCAGCCCAACATAGTTCTCCCAGGACGCCTCTACCTGGTGATTGTCACTCAATCCATCGGAGCACAGCATCAGCACCCCACCAGATTCAAACAAGAAGCGCTGAGTATGGGGTCGCAACTGATCGTATGCCAGTACCCCTACCGCCTGACTAAGCGCATGGGCATTTGGCCTTTGGCTAGCCGTGGCATAGAAGCTGTGGCCCTCGCTCACTTCTTTGCCGGCAATGTCGTCGTCTACCGTTAGCTGCTGACAGCGATTGGGTGTGATCCAGTAGGCGCGGCTGTCGCCAACATGGGTAAGGTATAGCTCGTTAACTTCGGTGGGGCCGTCTGGGGTATCTACTCGCTGCGGTAGCACCAGCGCCATCACCAGGGTGGTGCCCATGCGCTGGCGATCGGCGCGGCCCTGCTTGTCATTTTGCTCGGCGATCAGGTTGTTGGCGACGCGGATCGAGGCTTCGATCTGGTCGATAATGACGTAGGGGGGAATGGCTTTGGGCTGTTCCATGGCTTCTGCTAGCAGTCCGCGAAGCTGCAGCTGCAGCGATCGCACCAGCTGCTGGCTCGCCACCTCACCGCCCTCATGGCCCCCTACGCCATCACACACAATCGCCAGTCGCGGCAACAGGGGAAGATCTGCGGTGCCCGTGCGCTTTAGCTCGGCGCGGCTAGGGTAGCAGGCATCCTCATTGCGGACCATGCTTGGCCCAGTACTGGTTGCACCTGCTACCTGAAATTCCATGGTGCTCCCGGCGGCTTCTCTTAGCAGCTGAGCGTTCACCTGCTCTTTGATTGCCGAAAAGTCCGGCGATGGGGCGCGTAGCCGATGGCAGACCGACTTCAGCATGTCGCCCACACTGGGCTGTGCAGCAGGCAGATAAGTGCTCTCCCAGGCAGCGGCCAAATCTACCAGACTAGGCTGTGCCGGATTCGTCGATAGGCCAATCAGCCGTACTCGCCAGTCTTCGACTCTGATATTGCTTTTTTTCAGCAGGCTAGCTGCTGCGCCAAAGGACTGCAGGGGTGTCCACAGGCTGATCATTTGCCACAGCCAGTAGGCCTGTCGGAACGCGGTTGCATGGGGCCAGGCTTTGGCGATCGCAGGCATCAATTGCCCCTGGCGGTCCACAGGCACATTGCTCAGCAGCAGTACCGCCTCTCCAGACGTTTGATGGCAAATGCCGTACACCCCAGGCAAATTCAGCTGGTGAGGATATGCCTTCAGGTAAGGCACCGCAAAGCTGGGGACTGGCTCGGGCACCTTTGGCGACTGCTGTGGCTTGGTATCTAGCCAGATAGAAGGCGCAATGACCTGATAACGATTGTCTATTAGCTCGCCAATCGGTACTTTGTTAGTACCATGGCCCAAGGCCCAAACGTATTGTCTGAAGGGATAGTTGCTCGGGTCGCCGTTCATATAGGTGTCTAAATTTGCGTGTAGGGTATTGCCGTTAAATTAGGTCTATGGTAAGGGAAAAGGGTTTTTGTGCAAGCCTAAATTCTAAAGTTTGCGAAAGTTTCTCTGAAAAAGGCTCCACTAAACGGCTAAGCGCGTTCTGTTTCTAAAGAACCATTTCTATTTATGGAGCAGTTAGCGGGTCACTGCCTTAGTGTAGAAAGATGTGACTGTATGCACGATCGCTATCCCGTTGGGACTAGTCTTCATTTTTATGACTCCTGCTTTAATCTGGGTGATTATCGGCGTAGTACTCTGCCTGATGGAGCTGCTGCTGCCGACCGCGTTTATTGAGTCAGCATTTGGCGTAAGCGCTTTTATGGTGGCCTTACTGTCCTTTGTTGTCACTAGCGTTAACTACCAAATTGCACTGTGGATGGTGCTCTCCTTTCTCACTTTCTGGGCGCTCAAGCGATTCATTCCAAACCATACTGCGCCTGCTTTGCGAGAGGCGACCGAAGCGCGTACTACGACAGCGATCGCCCCAGGGCAAACAGGCCGAGTCATCTACGATGGCAACTCCTGGCAAGCGCGGTGTCAGGACCAAGACGTCTCTATCGAGCCCAACGAAGAGGTATTTGTGGTAGAACGCAAGGGTAATACGTTAATTGTGATACCGCTAAGCAGTTTTCAATAGCCGCAGTTTTCAATAGCCGCAGTTTTCAATAGCCGCAGTTTTCGAGCCATCGTTCTCAGTAAAGGAGCCCACTTATGAACCCTTTTGCCTTACTGCTATTCTTAGCCCTGGGTGGTGGTGTCGTTGCCAGTAAGTCCGTGCGAATTATCAACCAAAGCGACGAGGCTCTCGTCGAAACCCTCGGACGTTACAACGGCAAAAAACTTACCCCTGGGCTGAACTTCACTCTTCCCTTTGTCGATCGTATGGTGTACAAAGCGACCGTGCGCGAAAAGGTGCTAGACGTGCCCCCTCAGCAGTGCATCACCCGCGACAACGTTTCAATTAGCGTTGACGCGGTCGTGTACTGGCGCATCGTAGATATGGAAAAGGCTTACTACAAAGTCGAAAACTTGCAGGCCGCAATGGTGAACCTGGTACTCACCCAAATCCGCGCCGAAATCGGCAAGCTAGAGCTCGACGAAACCTTTACGGCCCGCGCTGAGATCAACGAATTGCTACTGCGTGAGCTCGACATCTCCACCGACCCCTGGGGCGTCAAAGTCACCCGCGTAGAGCTACGCGACATCTCCCCATCCAAGGCCGTCCTAGACTCTATGGAGCTGCAAATGACCGCCGAGCGGCAAAAGCGGGCCGACGTCCTCACCTCCGAAGGCGAGCGCGACGCTTCTATCAACTCCGCCAGAGGCCGTGCCGAATCTGCAGTGCTAGACGCTGAAGCGCGTAAAAAAGCCGTCGTGCTAGATGCCCAGGCCGAGCAGCAGTCCATCG
This sequence comes from Cyanobacteria bacterium J06581_3, assembly GCA_038531675.1. Classification (GTDB taxonomy): domain Bacteria; phylum Cyanobacteriota; class Cyanobacteriia; order Phormidesmidales; family Phormidesmidaceae; genus Phormidesmis. The sequence continues at coordinate 142,338 of JBCBBK010000011.1, read as the reverse complement.
TGCTCAAGGCCCAGGCAGAGCGCCAAGAGCTGGTGCTTAAGGCCAAAGCCACCGCAGAAGCTTTGGACGTGATCGCCGAGCGCATGAAGACTGACCCTAATGCCCGCGAAGCCTTACAATTCATCCTGGCTCAAGACTATCTAGAAATGAGCCGTCAAATTGGCGAAAGCGGCAGCAGCAAAGTAATGTTCCTTGACCCGCGCAGCATCCCCGGCGCGCTAGAAAGCATGAAGTCGATAGTAGGCGACGCTGAGGCTTAAATCTGTCTATCGGTCTCTATGATTTCAATTCAACAACGGATGTTTTAAAGACATCATTTGCTTGAGCAGGATTTGCGTTTTCCCAGTTTTTAGGTTTGTCTTTTGATAAAAAAGGCTGATCGTCATGAACTTGCCTAACAACCGTAATCTTTAGCGTATCTCTAGATTGAAATGGCAAATCGTTTAGTATTGCTGTGCCATCTGCCGTTAAGGTAGATTCAACTGTGTGCCTTTCTATCTTCTGCTGATAAGAAACGACCTACCTACCTCTAGTAGTTCAAGGGTGCGAATTTGAGCGAGTGATTATTGCGTGCCTCACTTCAAGAACCGCGCACCGACTATTCAGATTCAAGATCTACCGTTTCCACGTCGCTATAGGCAGCAATTTTTCTATCGATAGTGAGCAATGGACAATCGTGTATTTGTGCAGTAGCCACGATGATTTGGTCTGCTGGGTCTTTGTGAAACCCCTCCAGTTTAGTGGATTTAACGATGATGGGAATTGTTAGATCTAGTAGCCGTACATTTGGATATTGCAGTGCTGTACGAATCCAATCGTTAATAGGTAGCGATAGCTCTAACTTTTGCTTTTCAACGAGCTTGGCTACTTCCCAGCACGAAAAAATGCTAACACCCAACCCTTCTGAGCGATTGTTATTGATGGCTACCTGCATCTGGTCGGTAAGCTTCGGGCTTTGGGTGATCCACCAAATCCAGATATGAGTATCGAGCACAATCACTGCAAGGCATCCCATTCTGCTGGGCTTACTGCTGGTTCAAAAGGGTCTTCGTATCGTATTACTGTTCCTTGCAGGGGATATTCTTCGTCAGTCTTTTTGCTGTGCCAAGATTCATGAGTTTTTTGCAGAACGATGATCTCGACATCTTCCCCGGAGCGGAAAGGGAGTCCTTCTAGAACAAACGTGCCGTCTTGGGTTAATGTCGCTTCGACTTTGTAGGCGTTCATCTACATCTCCATGGCTACAGCTGCTTGCTATTGTATCCGCTAACAGATGTGAGATGTAACCTAACGAATGTTATACAGACGGCTGTCGCGGATTTGAACGACGGGGTAGTCTAGCTGGCGCACGATCATTTCGTTGTGGGTGGTGACTACTACCGTAATGCCAATGCTATTTAGCTTGCGCAAAATGTTGAAGACCTGACGCGCGTTGTCGCCATCCAGGTTGCCGGTGGGCTCGTCTGCTAGTAGTAAAGGCGGGGTGCCTACCACAGCGCGGGCAATGCTGGCCCTTTGCTGTTCGCCACCTGAGAGCTGGGAAGGAAATCGGTCGGCTTTATTTTGCAGGCCTACCATTTTTAGGGTTAGCGGCAGACGGCGCTCAATCTCTTTGCGGCTGTAGCCTTGGGCGTGGAGGACGAAGGCTACGTTCTCAGCGACGGTGCGGCGGGGGATGAGCTTGTAGTCTTGGAAGACAACGCCGATGCGACGGCGTAGCATGGCGAGGCGATTGCCCTTGAGGTGACTAATTTCTTGGCCGTTGATGTGAATTTGGCCAGAGGTGGGGCGCTCTTGGCCGTAGAGCATTTTGAGGAGTGTGGATTTGCCTGCGCCAGAAGGTCCGGTGATGAAGAGAAAGTCGCCTTTATTCAGGCCCAGGTTGATGCCTGTGAGCGCAGGCGTTCCGTTGGCGTAGGTCTTACTGACCTGGCTGATGCTGATGATAGGGGAAGTGCCAGGCGCTGGTGGGTGTGTAGCGGGCTGTGGCGCTTGCTGTAATGGTTTTTGGGCGGCTCGCTCTAGGTGCGCTCTTTCCAGGCGTGCTCTTTCTGCTTCAGCAGTCTGCTGTACTCTTTTTTGCTGCTTGCCAGGGGCTGATTTTCCAGCTGATTTTCTATGAGCTTTGGGCGAGAGAATAGAAATCATGAATGATGATGAAGAAAAGGAGAAACCGGATCAGCGGCCTGATGGACTCAAGATTCCCTTCATCATTCCTTTAATTGCCATTCATTCATAGCGTTAAGGCCCAGAAACGTAAGCTTTTCATAAATGTTCTGTCTTATTACGCAAACGGCCAGTGGCTTTACAGTGTTTTCCTCTAGTCAAACCACTGAGCAATGAGTCTGTCCATTTCCCCGCTGGCTTTGATGTCCGCAATTGCCGCATTGATTGGGCTGCGAAGTGGGGAGTTTTTGGCGAGTGCGATCGCGCTACCACTGGGCTCATCAGACGGCATAATCCGAGCTGCAAATTCTGGATACTGAGGCAAGTAGCTTTCTGCAATGTTTGCTTCTACAAAGGCAGCTTCAATCTCGCCGACATCGAGTGCCTCAAAAACCGCGTCCAGAGTCCGATAGGGCACTATATCCAGACTCGATATTTCGTTAGTCAAATTATCGGCAAACCGAGCCTGTACGCTGTCAGCCAGCACGCCGATGGTCTGGTAGTTAAGATCATCACCGCGCAGGTAGCCATCTAATGAAATTAATGCGTGACGAGAGCGATAGTAAATATTGGAAAAATCTACTCTTTGCTTACGGCTACGATTGGGGGCCAGTGCCGCCATCGCAATATCTACTTCTTCGTTGGTTACCGCTGAGATCAGAGTATCGAACTCAACATCGACAATCGTTAGCTTTCTATCAAGGCGTTCGGCGATTAGCTGCGCTAGGTCGATATCAAATCCGACGATTTCAGCGTCTTCGGTGTCTTCTGTGCTACTTTCTAGACGCTGTTGGTAAGGCGGATAGTTGGCCGTAGTTGCCATCACAAGCGTCTTGTTGTTTCTGCTGACTTTAGTCGGTTCTGCTTCCACGGTTGCAGCACTGTTCTGCTGAGTGTTGCTTCTGCCCAGCACACTCTGACATCCTGCTACAACGACCGGCAAAGCCAGTCCTGCCAAAAACCAACGCCGCTTCATACTTTGCTTACTGTCCCATCACTAGTTATAACGACTACCACGGTTTACCCGATGCTAGCTGTTGTTTCAGAACGGTTTTTAATTTCGTACCTTTAGTTCGTGCCAGAAGGACGCCCAGACAAAATGAGGCAGTGCCAACATCCGTCGCCACCGCCAGGGCTCTTGGTACAAACGATACAGCCACTCTAGATGCACCTGCCGCATCCACTTTGGTGCTCTCTCTTTGGTGCCTGACCAAATGTCGTAGCTACCTCCAACGCCAATCCATACAGCATGGGGGCATAGGTGCCGGTGCTCAGCAATCCAAAATTCCTGACGGGGGACACCCAGCCCAACATATACCAGGTCAGGCTGCTGCGCCTCTAGCTGTTGCAAAAAAACGTCGAGATCATCGCCTTTTGCATAGCCGTGCTGCACAATTACTAGGTTTAGGTTGGGCGATCGCTTTCTCCAATAGTCTGCTGCTGCTGTCACCACCTCTGGCTTTCCACCATAGAAAGCGACCTTCGCGTTAGGCCATAAGCTATCGAGTAAATCAGCTGCTAGCTCAATGCCCGGGTAGCGCTGTACAGACTGACGCTTTAAGAAGCGAAAAAACAGCTCAATACCTGACCCGTCTGGCGCAATCAAATCCGCGCCTTCTATAAATCGGTGTAGCTGCTCATTTTCCTGTGCCTGCATGCACATTTCGGCATTGAGCGTAATCACATGGGTGCCTTTATGTTGCTCAATTCGCTGGTTGAGCCATTGCACGTAGTCTGAGCTTTTGTGCATGGGTAAGCCCATGACAGAAAGCTGCGTAAGCTTGGAATCTAGTTCTGAACCTGGCGCTGCCACAACCCTTCTTGCCTATTACTCAATGACTACACATTCTACTGATGCGTCTACATACGTCATCCAACTGGTTTAGTAATCTTCCTCTTCGTATTCCATCACCTTTTTCTTTGGAATGTTCAAGGGTTTCGCTTCAATCAGTTCTTCCTCTTTGACTGGCTCACCCCACAGATCTTCGCTCAAGTCGGCTTCGTCCTTCGGGGGGCTGATAGGAGGCGGTGTAGGTGCGGGTCTTTGGCGATTGTCCTGCTGGTTGCTTTGCTGAGGGGCGGGTGCTCTTTGGACATCTCTCTGGACATCTCTCTGGACATCTCTCTGGACATCTCTTTGGACCTCCCTCCGAATCTCTCTTTGAGGCGGTGCCTGCTCGCGCCAGCGTTCTTCTACTGCCGGACGGCTGCGACTATCCTCGCGGCGAGCTTCGTTTTTGATTCCAGAGGGGAGTTGATTGGAGGCTGATACGGGCATAACGTAGCCATCACTCAGGCCTCGTTCCCACGGCGGACTACCCAGACCCAAACGCTCTAGCAGGCCCATACTGAGCTGGGTTAGCTTCTCTTCGCTACCTTCAAATACAATGATGCGATCAGGGCCTGTGCTGACAATTTCTTCGACGGGTAGCTCGTAGGTGCTCACGACCTGGTCGGGAATTTGAGGCAGTCCCAGGGAGGCGACTACCAGTGTCTCAAGCTTTCCAGTGATGACATCGAACTTAAATCCACGTACGCGTCCCAGCACTTCGCCAGATTCGGTGATGACTTCGCTGTTCACCATACTGCTGAATTGCAGGGTGCTAATTTCGCCGTCTAGCACGGTGTCGTCATCTACCAAAATGACGTCGCCCATTTGCCGAATATCGCTGAGCAGCATAGTCCTCTCATTGCTGGCGATCACCTTCGAGAGCATATTTTCTTGCAGGCCGACAGCAATCACCTCGAGGCGATCCATATCTACCCACAGCTGACTGATGACCCCTAGTCGCCGACCCGTACTGCGGGTGATGACCTGGGTGCCTACGATGTCAGAGCGGAGTCGGCTTTGTTCAAAAGTCATGGCGGTTCAGAAGGTGCCCGTTAGCTGGGCCTATGAGTGGCTAGCCCAATTAAAAAATGTTACGGCAGCTTGAGGGACTATACCGTATTAGATGCCTATTGTATCGAATTGCATAACCTTTCCTGCTGGGGAATGCCGAACCAGGTTGTTTCTGGTGCAGCGTCCCTACTGGTCGAAGCTTGCTTACTAGGTCGCCTTCGCCAGGTCAATACCTAGCACCTGCGTATACGCGCCCCGTGCCTGGGTAACCCCGATGGTTCGCTGGGCGGCTTCAATCATTGGGCGACGGAGGCTGACGACGATGAACTGGGCCTGCTGCGCCTGGTGCTGAATCATTTTGGAGAGCTTTTCGACGTTGGCACCGTCGAGGAACATATCGACCTCGTCAAAGGCGTAGAACGGTGAGGGGCGATAGCGCTGAAGCGCAAAGATAAAGCTGAGAGCTGTGAGGGATTTTTCACCCCCGGACATGGAGGCCAGACGGCGCACCTGTTTGCCCTTGGGGTGGGCGACTAGGGTGAGGCCACCGGCAAATGGATTGTCGGCATCGTCGAGCTGAAGGTGTCCATCGCCGTCAGAAAGCTCTTCAAAGATGGTCTGAAAGTTAGCATTGACGGCGTCGAAGGCTTCTTTGAAGGCTTCTTTGCGCAGGGTGGTGAAGTTTTCGATGCGTAGGAGCAGTTCGGTGCGCTCTTCTTCGAGGGTAGTGAGCTTTTCGGTCAGCTCTTGCAGGCGCTCGAGCGTTCTTTCATATTCCTCGAGGGCCAGCATGTTGACGGGCTCTAGGGCTTCTATGCGGCGCTGCAAAGATTTGAGCGATTTGTTGAGCTCTTCGAGGGTGAGTCCTTCGGGGATTTCGGGTAGTGGGTCAGGTAGCTCGTGAGCGTCACGCTCAATGGTGGCTTGCAGGTCGTGAAGCTGCTGCTGACGCAGAGTTTGAGTTTCCTGGAGCTTTTGTAGCTGCCACTGGTTTTGCTGCTGCTGGTTTTGCTCGGTTTTGTACTGGCGTTCTACGGTATCACGGGCGTTTTTCTCTTGCTTGAGCTTGTCGTCTAGGACGGCGATCGCACTCTTTGTCTGCGCAATCGTCTCATTCAGTATCTGCTGCTGTTTTGCCAGCTCACTCTGCTGATTAATCTGCTGCTGCTGTTGCTGGCGCAGCGCTTCGACCTGCTCATTACCTGCCTGAATTTTCTCTTGTAGTCGTTGCTGATTAACGGTTAGGTCTTGCAGTTTCTTCTCTGCACCTCTGAGCGCTTGCTGCTGCTCGTTTAGCTGCTGCTCAAAGGCGCGAACTGCACCCTGGGCCTGCTGCCACTCGCTGTGACTTTGCTCTTTTTCTAGCTCGGCAAGTTCGGTGCGCTTCGCGGCGAGGGCGGCTTCTTGGGCAGGCAGATCTTTTTGTAGGTCGGCGAGTCGCTTCTTTGCTTCGGCATATTCCTGGTCGGCGCGGTTTAGCTGGGCTTTTGCCTGGTTTAGTCGCTGTTCTAGGGCTTTGCGTTGGGTTTCTGCCTGGCTGGCTTTTAGCTCGTACTCGCGGTAGTTTTGGCGGGCTTCTATCAAGGCCTTGGATTTGTCCTTGGCCTTCATGGTTAGCTGGTTTACTTTTTGCTCGCAGCGGATAAGGATGGTGCTGATTTCAGCGAGGCGATCGCGCAATTCTTTGGCCTCCTGCGATTCCCCTGCCGACACCGTCCCAAAGTGCAGCCGTCCCCGATTGCGCAGGCTACCCCCGGTCATGGCACCACTCGATTCCAGCAGCTCCCCGTCCAGGGTGACGATGCGGTAGCGGCCCATATTGCGGCGAGCCTCGGCCAGCGTCTCGAACACGACCGTACTGCCAAACACATAGGCAAACACGTCGGCATACTTGTCATCGCAGGTAATCAGATTCACTGCGTAGTCAATAAAGCCATCAGGCCGGTTCCACGTATCGACGGGCTTGAAGTTCGGTACCCGAATCTTGTTTAAGGGCAAAAAGGTGGCTCGTCCGGCTCGCTTCTGCTTCAGCAAGTCAATTGCCCTGGCACCGACGCGATCATCTTCTACTACCATCTGACTCATGCGGCCACCAGCGGCAATCTCTAGCGCTAGCTGATAGGCCGAATCGACCCGGCCTAGCTCCGCGACCATGCCACACAGTCCCTTCAGTCCGCTCCGCTTGAGTGCTTCAGTCGCTTGGGTTCCCTGAGACTCTTTAATCGCCTGTTCCTGGGCCTCTAGCTTGTCTAGCTCGCGCTGCTTCTCGCGCTGTTCTTGTAGCAGTCGATTCAGCGTTTGCGTCTGGGTTTGCAGCTCCGCCTCAATGTCAGCTACCTGCTGTGCCAAAGCCTGGATCTGCGCCTGGCCCTTTGAATTTTCTGTGCCGTCAGATTTCTCCCCCGTTGGCTGAGCGGAGTCGTAGAGCTTTGCTCTTCTCGGAGAGTAGCCTGATTCCAGCTCTGCCAGCGCCTCTTGCTGACTTTTCTTCTGGGCTTCTAGCTGGTTAATTCGCTCTTGCAGGCGTACTTGTTCGGCTCGCTGCGGCTCCAGGTTTCCCAACAAATTTTCTAGCTGGTGGCGGAGGTTGGTTTGCTGCTGTATCCAGGCTTGGGATTTGCCAGCGATCGCATTCGTCTCTTCCCGCTTTGCCTCCAATGCTGCTGCTGCCTGATCGCGAGCAGTACTCAGCTGCGTCAACTCCTCATCTGTCAGCGTCTTAATTTGGCTACCCACTGTCTGTAGGGCTGCTTCGTTCTCCTGGATAGCCGCCTGAATCGTGGTCAGCTGCGCCGACATTTCACGCGTTGTATTTCCTAACGCTTCTTCCTGGCGCCCCAGCTGGCGCAGCTCGGCTTCCTGGGTCGCCAGTTTTGCCTGCAATGCCAAGTACTCCTCTTCCCCCAGGGCTTTTACCTTACTGTTTAGCACTGCTAACTCAGCTGCTGTTTTCTCCATCTGCTCGTCTAAAGCAGTGATTTTTGCCTCAATTTCTTTACCTTCTTCGTGACCGTTCTCAATTTGGGCCTGGAGCTTTTCCGCTTGCTTTTTGTTGTTTTGCCATTGCATCACCCCTTCCCACTTTTGCTTCTCTTGCAAAGTGGCTTTTAGCTGCTGGTATTTCTCAGCCTTTTTACGGTCTTGATCCAGCCGTTCTAGCTGGTCGGTCAGCTCTGTTTCAACGATCCGAAAGCGCTCTTCACGCTCTTTCACCACGTCTAGCTTCGACTTGGCCTGATTGATTTTGCGGTCAAACGACGCCACACCTGCTAGCTCATCGATAATTTCTCGCCGTTCGCGGGCATTCATCGAAATAATGCTGGTGACGTCTCCCTGCAATACGACGTTGTAGCCTTCGGGATAGATGCGGAAGCGCTGTAGCTGCTCATGCAGCTCGTTGAGGGTGCAGGGGTCGCCGTTGATGTAGTAGTTGGAGGTGTAGGTGCCCTGGGCGGTGACTCTGAGCCGCCGGGTAACCTTCCACTCTTGAGGAAGATCTGGAGACTGTTCTAGGGCCTGTGCGTCATGGCCATTTCCGTTCTGGCCGTTAGTCTGACCGTTGCCGTTTTGCTCGACGCTGGTCTGGGCCTGTCCATTTTGTGCGGCCAGCTGAGTCCCGTTCCCATGTGTCCCGTTTTCATGTGCCCCGTTCCCATTGGAGCCGTTACTGCCAGAGCCGTTGTTGCTAGCTGCCAGTACTTCTATCTCTAGCCCTGAGGCATCGAATGCTTGGGAATTATCTGCTTCTAGCGTTTCTGATTCAATGACTTCAGCTTCTAGCAAAGGCGCTTGGTCGGCGGCGGCTGTCCCGTTGAATGTTGCTGTTGCAGTCTCTTTTTCAGACGACTCGTCGTCTGCTTCGATTTCGTTGCCGTCTGCGTCTTTTTGGATGAGCTTGTCGGCGACGTCTGTAATATCAAAGGTCGCCGTCACAATAGTTTCGACGGTAGACCGACGCTTTGCCTGATTTTGATTGACTAGGTCAGGGAGGCGCTCTGCGCGCATACCTCTAGAGCTGGCCAAGCCTAAGCAAAATAGCAGCGAATCGAGAATATTCGATTTCCCAGAACCATTCGGGCCAGAAATGACGGTAAAGCCTGGCAGTAGAGGCACATCGGTTGCGCCTCCGAACGATTTAAAATTTGAGAGTTCGACTCTTTTGACGTGCACGCAAGGCGACGCACCAGTAGTGCGTACGGGTGTACTGCTTTTAGGATAACACTGCCAGACTCTGCGCGATCGCAGTCTGTTATGGCATCTCTAAGCTCATCTCTGGGCTAAGTCGTATTCTTAACAAAGAATGGTGCAAAAATCATCCTTTTCATCAAGAAAGTCTCAAATATTGTTTTTCCTTTTAATGAGGGATAATGCGTCTATCGTAGATATGAGCAATGATCGCGCGATGGCCCGTGCGGACTGATTTGAGCGGACTTATTTGAAGTGATTTTTTCGGTGTGACTTTCTCTAACCCTGATTTGCCTTCTGAACTACCCACATTAGCCGGACCCACACTACTGGGGTTTGACCCGGGCCGTGCCAAGTGCGGCTTGGCGGTTGTCGGGCTCGACCGAGTGCTGCACTGGCACGAAGTGGTCGCGGTAGACGCTGTGAGCGCTAAAATTCAGTCGCTAAGAGAGTCCTATGCTATCTCGTCGATTGTAATGGGGGACCAAACAGGCGCTGCTCAGTGGAAGCAGGCAATATTGGCCCTGCCGAACCCTCCTAGAGTGACCCTGGTAGATGAGCGATATAGCTCGTTAGAGGCGCGCGATCGCTACTGGCAGATGTACCCCCCAAAAGGGGTGAGCAAGCTCCTCCCCCAAAGCCTGCGCAGCATTCCAAGACCCATTGACGACATTGTGGCCATTTTGCTGGTGGAGCGATACCTGAAGAGACTGTCTGGAGAAGACTAGTCGCTCACAGATCCGCTCGAATCGTGAACGAATAATCCCCCCCTGGCTCCAGCTGATAGTCAAACTGCTCTAAAAATCGCCCGAGTGGCTCTTGAATTAGGGCACGTCCTAATGAGGGTTCTACCGTTAGCTGACCGATACGAAAGCGCCAGCGAAACTGCCATTCAAACTCATTAGCGCTGACTTCACCTTCAATCTGACCCTTTTGCCAGGACTGATAGGTAATGCGGACATAGGCCGTTGTTTCCGGTAGGTCTTGACTTGAACTCACGCAGACTTAGCACCTCAAAAAATAACGCCCTCTATTCAAGGTATCGCCAAAGACGGTAGCCTAGAAGGTAATTCCTTCATCCAACTCCCGAACTTGCTGTGCCTAAGGTTGGCATTATTTACAACGATATCAAGCCCGTTGCGACCAGCGCAGCTAAAAAGCTAGGGGCCGAGATAGCGGCCCGTGGTTATCAGGTTCAGTTTGCAACAGGCGTCGCTGGTATTTTGGGATACTCGCAGCCAGGCAAACCCGTGTGCCATACGCCGGTCGAAAGTTTGGTGCCGCCAGGGTTTGACCAAGACATGGACTTTGCGGTGGTTTTTGGGGGCGATGGCACTGTGCTATCTGCCTTTCGGCAGCTGGCCCCTAAGGGCATTCCTCTGCTGGCCGTTAATACGGGCCATATGGGTTTTTTGACAGAGATTTATCTCAATCAGCTCGATGATGCCATCGAGCAGGTGATTGCGGGCAATTGCCATCTGGAAGAGCGTGCCATGGTGATGGTCCGGCTGTATAGCGAAAAGTCGCTGAGCTGGGAAGTGCTATGCATGAACGAGCTGGTGATTCAGCGGCAGCCCCTGACAAGTATGTGCCACTTCGAGGTGCAGGTTGGCTGCCACGCGCCGGTCGATATTGCAGCGGATGGCATTATTATTTCTACGCCAACTGGGTCGACGGCCTATTCACTCTCAGCTGGTGGGCCGGTGATTGTGCCAGGCGTTTCGGTGTTGCAGCTGATTCCGATCTGTCCGCATTCGCTGGCATCGCGGAGTTTGGTGTTTCCTGATTCTGAGCCGGTGGTGATTACTTCGGCTAATTCTGAGCCGCTGGTGCTCACTGTAGATGGCAACGCGGGTTGCTACGTGGTGCCTAGCGACTATGTGATGCTAGAGCGATCGCCCTACCCTGCCAAATTTATTCGACTCCAACCGCCCGAGTTTTTTCGGGTACTGCGCGAAAAGCTGGGCTGGGGGCTTCCCCACATTGCCAAGCCGACTTCGGTAGAGCTACCCTAAGCGGGATGACGCTGGGGCGCTGCTCATGACTACCTCCAATCTGGCTGGTGATGGAACAACCGGCGAACCACGCCGTGAACTACCGACGCTCTCTCCGGTGCTGGTGGTAGAAAATGACGAAAGCAAATCCCATGTGATCAGCGTAGATTTGCACGAGGCTGGGTATTTGCCTATAGAGGTGCCCAACCTGCGTTTGGGCTTAATGCGTGCCAGGGAGCGATCGCCTGCTTTGATTGTGGTGGCCAGGCGGCTAGACGAAGAGTCTGGCCTAGACCTATGCCGTCAGCTACGAGCCGAGCAAAATAAGGTGCCGATTTTACTGATGATGTCCCACGATGAGCTGAGCGATCGCATCGCTTGCCTGGATGCAGGGGCCGACGACTACTTTTTGACTCCCTACCGCAGCGACGATTTTATTCGGCTGGTAAACGCCTACTTGAAGCCGAGTGTAGATACTGGCGGACAGCTGCGCTTTGCTGATATGGTGCTCGACATTGCCGCGCGGCAGGTAACCCGTAACAATCGGGTGATAGAGCTCACCACCAAAGAATTTGAACTATTGAAGTATTTGATGGAGCATCCTCGCGAGGTGCTGACCCGCAAGCAGATTCTAGAAAGCGTGTGGGGCTACGACTTTATCGGCGAGTCTAATGTGATAGAGGTGTACATCCGCTATTTGCGACTAAAAATAGACGGCGAGAACGAAAAACGATTGATTCAAACGGTGCGCAGCGTTGGCTATGTACTAAGAGAAACTTAGCAAAAGAAACCCATAACCGAAGTGAAGGTATTTGAGATGTCTGTTTATGCTGATCGACGCTCTCGTTTTTTGCGTCCTAATTTTTTCTGGCAGGGGCTGTTACGCTCTGCCACTTTGCCGCTTATTCTTCTGGTAGCGATGTTTGTCAGTAGCTGTTCTTCGCCAGATGTTCCGAGTCTTGAGGACGGTGAGCTTGCTGTGGAGGCTGAAGCACCTGAAATTACGTTGAACGGGCCCGGACAGCTGCTGCCGGTGAGTGCGATTGCAACGATGAATGGCGAAAGTATCGAGCTGGAAATAGCTGAAACCCCGCAGCAGCAGTCCCTTGGGCTAATGTTTCGCTCTCAGCTGCCCGATAACCGGGGCATGCTCTTTCCATTCCCTCAACCGCGCCGCGCCCGATTCTGGATGAAAGATGTTCCCGTCCCGTTGGATATGGTGTTTTTACGGAATTCTGAGGTGATCGAGATCGCAGCCGAAGTACCGCCCTGTGCTAATTTACCGTGCCCGTCCTATGGTCCAGAGCAAGCCCTTGTCGATCAGGTGATTGAACTGCGCAGTGGCCGCGCTGCCGAGATTGGTCTACAGCCAGGTGATACAGTCACCCTCAGCCCTGTCTCTCCCTAGAAATAGTTAAGAAAAAATTAAGCCCTTCTTCCGGCGCAGGCGCTTTTACTCGAATTACCGTAGAATTACGTAACCAAAAGCACATATTTTAAAAAATTCGTGCTTACGAGCAGAACTTGAGCTTAAGAATTTGGGCTTAATGGCTTCGGCGTTCTCTATTTGCCAGCTTATATAAGGCTAATGAATAGCTCTGATGCGCTCGAATGCTCTCTTCAATTGACCTTTACGACCTCTAATGATTCCGACTGACTACACAAAGCTGGTACTTTTCCTTCAAGAGGAGCTGTCTGTACCCAAAGCCTCAATTAAGCTGGCCTTGCAGCACTGCCAGCAAGATCCTGCGCCCTTGCCGATGGTGCTATGGCAGCAGGGCGTACTAAGCCTGCGACAGCTTGAGAGAATTTTTGACTGGATGGAAATGGCCTGAGTGTTGAGCAAGGCAGTTGCTTAAGCAGCCTGCTGTCCTCTGACTGTTCCATAATTGTCCAGGAACCAGGCGTAGGTCTTTTCAATGCCCAGCTTGAGGGGGACCTTTGATTGCCAGCCCGCGTCGTTTAGCCTTGATACATCCAGCAGTTTTCGCGGCGTTCCATCTGGCTTAGAAATGTCAAAGTTCATATCGCCTTCAAACCCGACTACGTCCTTAATCGTCAAGGCCAGCTCTTTGATAGAGACTTCGTCTCCGGTGCCGACATTGACGAACTCACCATGGTCATAGTGACGCATCAAATACAGAAGCGCCTCAGCCAAATCGTCCACATACAGAAATTCTCTCAGGGGTTTGCCCGTTCCCCACACCGTGACTGATTTGGCATTGGACATTTTGGCCTCGTAAAACTTTCTCATCAGTGCGGGCAAAACATGAGAATTAGCCAGATCAAAATTGTCGTTGATGCCATATAGGTTGGTTGGCATCGCTGAGATAAAGTTAACGCCGTACTGCCTACGGTAGTTCTCGCACAGCTTTAGTCCTGCAATTTTCGCCAGCGCGTAGGGTTCATTGGTCGGCTCCAAGGCGCCTGTCAGCAAGTATTCTTCTTTCATGGGCTGCGGGCAAAGCTTGGGATAAATGCACGAAGAGCCCAGGAACAATAGCTTGGTAACATCGTGACGGTAGGCGCTATGAATCACATTCGCCTCCATCATCAAGTTGTCGTACAAAAACTCTGCCCGGTAGGTGTTGTTGGCCTGAATACCGCCGACCTTTGCCGCTGCCAAAAACACATAGTCTGGCTGCTGCGCTGCAAAAAAGTCTTCTACAGCGGCTTGATTACATAGGTCTAGCTGTTGCCTGGTCGCCAGCAGCAGATTGCGATATCCCTCTGCCTTTAGCCTACGGACGATTGCGCTGCCAACCAGGCCCCTATGCCCAGCGACAAAGATCTTTGCTTTCTTGTTCACTGTATTACTCCCTATCAATATGCCTTTTGCTGCAGCTTTTTATGTTGCTAAGTCTCTTCGGATTAAGGCTGTGATGCAAGACCATGTCTACTATTACAGGAGCAATAGCCTTTTTCCGACAAAGCTAACGACTTACTTCTGTAAAGAGTCGATAAAATCAAGTAGTTTTGATTTATGACACTTTACAGCAGCTTGGGTCTGGTTCGGGAGCGGTGAATTGTTGTTACAAGCAAGCACTCGCAGCGGTTACACCGCTTGCAGATGGCTTGTGCCCTAGCTCTGTTAGCGTAGTCTCTAGTGCACTAATTGCACAGAGAACGTCGCGATCGCTCACAAAGCCCAGATGTCCCATACGAAACATTTTTCCCTTCATATGGTCCTGACCACCCGCTAAGGCAATATCGAATCGATTCTTCATCACAGAGCGAATCTTTTCTACGTCAATCCCGTCGGGCACCACAGAAGTCACCGCCGGACTCGCATGCGTGTCGGGTGCAAACAAAGGCAAGCCCATCGCTTTCATCGCTGCTCGCGACGCTTCTTTAAGACGCGCGTGTCTTGCAAAGATATTCTCCAGGCCTTCTGCCTTCATCATCTCCAGGGCGACTTTCATGCCGAAGTAGAGATTAACTGGGGGCGTGAAGGGGGTGCTACTTTTGTCTGCGGATTTGTTGTACTTACCCAGGTCCAGATAGAACTTGGGCAGCGTTGCCGTTTTGTACGCTTCCCATGCCTTGTCGCTGGCGGTGACAAAGCCCAGACCAGGAGGCAGCATGAAGCCTTTTTGGGAGCCAGAGGCGATAACGTCAATGCCCCATTCATCGACTGGAATATTGTAAGAGCCTAGGCTGGTTACCGCATCGACAATGATCAGCGCTTCGCCGTGGTCTTTTACCAGCTTGTTGATTGCTTCGAGATCGTTGAGCACGCCTGTGGAGGTTTCGCTGTGGGTGATCATCACCGCTTTGATCTTTTTCCCGCTGTCGGCCTGTAGCTCTTTGGCAAAGTCGTCTGGATTTAGCGGCGTGCCCCATTCGGATTTGATGGTGGTGACGTCCAGCCCATAGGCAGTGGCGATTTGCGCCCATCTGTCGCCAAATTTGCCGTTACTGCCCACCAGGATGCGATCGCCCGCACTCAAAAAGTTAATAATCGATGCTTCCACTGTGCCTGTACCGCTAGCGGCCAGGGTCATCACGTTATTCTTGGTCTGAAACAGCCATTTCAAATTTTCATTGGTCTCTGCGATCAGCTGACTAAATTCGCCGCTGCGGTGGCCAATGGGATGCTTTGCCATCGCCAGCAGAACTTTTTCGGGAACCGGTGTGGGTCCCGGAATCATCAGCATCAATTTGTCATCCATATGCGATCGCGGTGGTAAGAAAATAGTGATGAGCAGACATCACCTGGGCTTCGGGCCTAGGCCGTACTCCATAAAATAATACCGCCGAGCGCATTTGTAGCGACGCCCGGAAACTTAAAATATAGCTATAGTTCTGAAGAGTTCTAAAGTTCAAGGCGGCCATGACTGCATCTGCAATTCGTACAACTCAATCTATTGCCGCAAACCCTATCAGCGTTGAAGCGTTTCGACCCTTTGGCCAGCTGATCTTGCCGCAGTCTGACACTGTGGCCTTCAATGTGCAGGACGCTCAGCTTGATCTGTCGGGCGGAACACCTCGCTTTTACATCATGTCGCTGACCCAAAGAGGCCGACGATTTCATACCATTACCCGGCACGGCATCTGTACGCAATGCCTGGGGTCGCTAGAAGGTAAGACCTGGTTTTTGGGTGTTGCCCCGCCGAGTGATGTACCGCAGCCCGCCCTAGCAGATATCGAAGTCTTCGAGATTCCAGGGAACTGCTTTGTCAAGCTAGAGATAGGCACCTGGCATGCGGGGCCTTATTTTGATGCGGATACGGTCAACTTCTACAACTTGGAGCTTAGCGATACCAACGTGGTGGACCATACCACCTGCGACCTTTTACAAACCTATGGCACAGAGTTTGAGATTGTGTGATTTGATGAGGTTTGAACCACCAATCTAAAATCGCTAATTTATAAGGACGGCTATGGCAAAGTTTGTGATGTGGGGTAGCTACTGTGAGGACGCGCTGGAGAAGCGCACCCCCTACCGCGAAGCTCACCTCGCTGGGCTGACCGAGCAAAAGGAAAAAGGAATTCTAACCGCGCTAGGGCCAACAACTGACAACACAAAGGTATTTGGCACCTATGAAGCTGACAGCGAAGACGCTGTGCGTCAGCTAGTAGAAGGCGATCCGTACTACCAGAATGGCATTTGGACTGAATACACCATCTACGAATGGAATCAAGTGTTTTAGTTGCTGTTGCCCTTCAACGGTTCAACCGTCGCACAAATCCTTCCTGCTCAAAATGCTTATCAGTCGTTAGCGCTTCAAGTATTTTGTACTGACTCATCAGCCGGAAACTTACGGCATCACACAGCGAGTAGTCTTTATCTTGTCTATCCAGCAATAGCTGGAAGGCTGACTGGTGTAGAGCTTTATCAATCCAAATAATTTCTATTTCGGGATTATTTATCAGAGCGTTGATAAAGCCGAGGGCTGATGAGCGTGGAAATCTTCTCGCATTTGCTAAGGCAATATACTCGGCTAAAACATAGCTATGTGTCATCAAATATGTAGCCTCTTTGTATGCGGTGACGGCTTGCTCATGAAACGGTTCAGCAGCGTAGTGTAAGCAAAGCAATCCAGAAGTATCTAGAAGCATGTACTTATATCAAGGCCGCCAGAATACTCTTTGGCTAAATCCGCATCTATGCTTTCGTTATCCGCACCTAAACTCTGTTCTACGGGCAGTGAGCCAAAGTACTGCTCAAAATCCGCTTGAACGGCAACGCTTTCGGTGGACTTGGTAGTAGAGTTCGAGGCATTCGTCAGATTCTGTTCCAGCATCAGTGCTGCTAAGTATGCCGGTGCAACGCCAGACTCTTCAGCTTGCTGTTTGATAGCGACAAAAGCTTGCTCACTGATTTCTACAGTTAGTGTTTGACTCATGAGTCTTGAAGGTTTTGCTAATTAACCATGAAAGTATTCTAACAATGTAGTTCTCAACCGCTCAGTAGGGCTTCAATGAATTCGTAGCTGGAGAAGGGGCGCAGGTCTTCAATTCCTTCGCCCGCGCCGATGAAGCGGATGGGTAGGCCAAGCTGCTCTACCACGGCAAGGGCAACGCCGCCTCGGGCTGTGCCGTCTAGCTTGGTAAGGACGACGCCGCTGAGCTGAGCGGCTTCTGCGAAGACTTGGGCCTGACGTAGGCCATTTTGGCCCAGTGTCGCGTCGAGGACGAGTAGGGATTCTACGTTGGCGTCAGGTGATTTTTTATCGATGATTTTGCGAACTTTGGAGAGTTCGTCCATCAGGTTCTTTTTGTTTTGCAGGCGGCCTGCGGTGTCGATCAGCAGCAGCTCTGTGTCCCTGGATTTGGCCGCGCTAATGGCATCGAATACAACGGAGGCCGGATCGGTGTTTTGTCCAGGGTTGGCAATCACTTCTACGCCGCTGCGGGCTCCCCATACTTTTACCTGCTCTACGGCGGCGGCGCGGAAGGTGTCGGCAGCGCCAATCAGGCACTTAAAGTCTGACTTGGTGGCGATGTGGGCGAGTTTGCCGATGGTGGTGGTTTTGCCTGCGCCGTTGACGCCGGTCATGAGCCAGATGCTGAACTTCCCTTTTTCGGGGGCGAAGGTGAGGTTGTGTTTACCCTGCAAGGGTGCCTCGAGCATATCGCGTAGCAGCTTTTTCAGGTAGCTGATGGCCTGCTCTGGTGGGAGGGTTTCTTCTCTGAGCTTGCTTTGTAGGGCGGAAATGATTTTGTCTGTGGCCGCGACGCCAACGTCTGCCTGGAGTAAAAGAGCTTCAATTTCATCGACGGCTTCATCGTTGAGCGGACCCTGTCCGACGATGGATTTTAGCTGATTAACCAGGCCGCGCCGAGTTTTGTCTAGACCCTGACGCAGCTTATTAAGCCAGGTGATTTCTTCTAGAGAGATTTCGTCGGGGCGACGGCCTTGGGAGGCGAGGACTTCGGCAGACCACAGGAAAGCTTCGTCGAGATCGAGGTCGAGAGGGACAAATTTAGGCTCGGTAGGGGCCGGTTCTGGTTCTGGTTCTGGCTCTACAATGGCCTCGGCTTCTAGTCGCTGTAGTCGCGCTTCTCGTTCAGCTTTGGCCTGCTCTGCTTTTGCCCAAAAGGCGCCAGCAGCAGCTGTCCCTGTACTCTCGGCGTCTGTACTTTCGGCGATGGAGGACTCTTCAGGTGTGGACTCGTCTGCTGGAGAGTCTTCTTGAGATTCGTCAGATTCAGCGGTTACGACTGTCTCTTCTGATTCACTCGTGTCAGCGGTCGGTTCTTCCGTTGCTGTTGCGTCTTCAGTATCAGATTGGTCGGTATCAGACTGTCTGCCAGTAGTGTCGTCAGAGACATCATCACTATCGCTGACTTCAGGGTCCTCTTCAGACGTTTCTTCGGTGGCCTGTCGGGCTTGAATGTTTTGGTAGGCAGCTTTGGCCCAGTTCAGGTAGTCTTCAGGGTTAGCTGGCGCAGCATCTTTACTGGCTTCGCCGTCAACTTTTTCAGCGCCGTTTGCGTCTTCTTTTGGTTCCTCATAGCTGCGCTCGAACCAGTTAAAAGCTGCCATTTACCCTAAACTCACTACTTGGACTGACCGTTATCCAAAGGCGCCTGTCTTTACTTAATCTTTGGCGCTTGGCGGACTTATTCTGCAGTCTCTAGCTTATCAGTCGTGCGGCGAAGTACCCCATTAATAAAGCGATAGCCCTCTTCATCGCTGTAGCGTTTGGCCATTTCTACGGCTTCATCAATGGCGACTTTGATCGGCACATCCATATGGACAATTTCGATCATCGCTAGTCGCAAAATATCGCGGTCGACCCTGGCTAGGCGACGGACGTTCCACTTTTCCATGGCGTTGTCGAGCTGGATGTCGATGTCGCGCCAGTAGCGCACCCAGTTATAGAACAGGGTGTTGGCGTAGGTGCGGATGTTTTCCTGGCTGATGAGTTTGGATAGATGCTCGGGGACGAGGGCTTTTTTGACGCCGACTAAGGCAGTTTTGACGGTGCTGATGGCGTCTGCAATTTGCGATCGCACCACCCCGATATCCACAATCTTTTGCTCATGGTTCTCCATCAGCCGGTCTGCTGCTTCAATGCTGTTGGCCGCTTTTTGCAGGGCTTCTTTGGCCGCAATCATGTCTTTACGGTTTTGCTGCTGCACAAACATCAGTTGCTCAAACAGGCCGCCAATCCGGTTAATGGCAGCTTCTACCAGCGGGATAGCTGGCAAAATGCGATCGCGCACCTCATCAGATTCCACGGTTCGGGTTTCACTTTCGAGCATCAGCCGCTCGGCGCGCTGCAGTTCGCCTTCTGCGGTCTCAATCATCTCTTGTGCATCATTGCCCAATGTTGCCAGCACTTTCCGCAAAAAGGCATCTATTTGCTCGGGGGCAGGATTGTCAGTTAGCTGCTGATTGAGGGTTGCGGGCTCAGAGGTTCTTGCGTCTCCTCTGCTTCTTCTGGTTCCCTCAGAAAGACTGTCACTGATCTGACTAATCCCAATTAGGGAGAGTTCACGGGCAATCGTGCGTGCCTTCATGCAATACCATCAAGCTTGGGCTCAGCTATTTTATCAGCCTTTAGTGAGCCTGCCGCCGAATCATTGGCGTCTGTCTGGGTGCCATCGGGAAGGGCGTTGCCGCTATCGGTAAGCCCATCGCCAATCCGATGCGGCGGGATTTCTGCGGCCAGGTTAGGGCCGACGATACCGCCAGAAAGCAGGACTTTGAAGGCGTCTTCTACTGAGATGGATAGGTTGAGGATATCGTCTTCGGAAACGACGGAGTACCAGCCACTAGTGGGGTTTGGGGTCGTGGGGATGAAGACACTGAGCATTTTAGTCGGGGTGCTGGTGACGGCTGCACCAGTGACGAAGGCGATCGCCCACAGCCCCCGACGCGGATATTCAATGAGTACCACCCGGCGAAAGCGACTCTTAGAGTCTTGGAAGACGGTTTGTAATAGCTGCTGAATGGTTTTGTAAACCGAACCTGCCAGGGGAATGGACTGGACAATGCGATCGCCCAAATCCAGCAGCCAGCGCCCTGCAAAGTTACGGGCCATCAGCCCAATCAGCAACAGCGCCAGTAGCGGCACTGAAAACCCAATTCCCAAGTTGATCAACGCAACCAGAAAGGGATTGAGCCCAGTAAAGGGATTGAGCTGTTTGGGAAAGCGCGTGATGAAGCGAATCACCCAGTTGGCAACGTTCAATGTCAGCCAAATCGTGGTAGCCAAAGGAATAACCACGACCAAACCGGCAATCAAATCATTTTTGATATCTTGTTTGAATTTTTGGAGCACAGTTTCCCTATTTGCCAGTGCAAACACACCGATCAATTACGTCCATTCTAAACAATCATGGAACCGCTATGGAATGATTCCCCAAGTGCCGATAATGGAGCGAGCCAAATTGATATAGATCAGAACGCCGAGGACATCGACAATGGTGGTAATAAATGGAGCCGACATCAGCGCTGGATCGAGCCCAATCGATTGGAAAAGGAAGGGTAGCCCAGCCCCAGCGCTAGAGGCCAACACAGAAATACCTAACAGTGACAGGCCCACCGTAAGCGACACTGGCAGCGTGTTAGAGAGTACAAAGTAAGCCCAAAGCGTGACAGCAACCGAGAGCATCAGCCCTAAAAAAGCGCCCGCTGTCGCTTCTCTGATAATGACTTTGGCGGCATCTCTAATGTTGAGTTCGTCGGTATTGAGCCCGCGAATCACCACCGTAGAAGACTGTGCGCCCACATTGCCGCCACTGCCGATTAATAGAGGAATGAACGCTGCGAGGGCCGCGACTTTCAAGATGTTGCCTTGAGCCGCAACGATGATGCCTGCGGTGATGGTGTTGGTGCATAGCGGAATAGATAGCCAGACCACTCGCTTTCTGGCCACATCTAGCAAGTTGCTCTGAAAATAGTTTTCGCCGCCCGACTGCACGCCGCCCAGGTTATAGATATCCTCGGTGGCCTCTTCTTCCAAAATATCGATCACATCATCGACCGTAATAATGCCAACGAGTCGATTTTCGGTATCAACCACTGGCACCGCGATAAAATCGTAGCGCTGAATCATTCGGGCGACTTCTTCCTGGTCGTCGCTGGTTTGGGCCGACACGACCTCGCGGGTCATAATTTCGCCAATGGTTTGCTCTGCCTGGCCGATGACGAGCTGTCGCAAAGAGAGAATGCCAGTGAGCTGCCGGGCAAAGTTGGTGACAAATAGGTAGTAGACCGTTTCACTCAAGTCGGCCTGGGCGCGAATATGGTTGAGTGCTCGTTCTACGGTCCAGTTTTCTTTGAGGGCGACGTATTCTGGCGTCATGATGCGGCCAGCGGTCTCCGCTTCGTAGCCCAGTAATAAGGCCGTAGCCTTGCGTTCTTGCAGGCTCAGCTGCTCTAGCAGTCGGCGAACGACTTTGGCGGGTAGCTCGTCGAAGAGTCTGGCTCGGTCGTCAGGAGACATTTTGTCGACAATGTCGATCAGGTCTTGCCGCTTAAAATCTTCGATCAGCGCTTGCTGTACCGGAGAGTCGAGGTTTTCGTAGACTTCGATGGCTTCATTTTTAGAAAGTAGACGAAAGGCGATCGCCTGCATCGTCTCTGGCAGCCCTTCAATGGCTTCGGCGATATCGGCAGGCTGCACAGGCACCAGCAGAGCCTTTGCACCTCGAAAGTTATCTTGCTCCAGCAGGGCCTGGAGCTGCGATCGCACCAGTTCCCTCAACTCCTGGCGAGAGATAGTCTGGGATTTGGCCTGAGATTTTGCAGATGCGTTTGCTACAGAGTCACCATTAGTCAAAACGAGCTCTCCTCTGCGTAAGCCTGCAATAGATAACGCTCTTAGTCTAATGGTAGTTGTGATCGCTATTGCAAATGCCGACCGCAAGCACCCAACGGTAGGTACTCACTTTCAACGGCAAGTGCCCACTTTGCGGGCAAAATTAGCAAAATCAGGCAACATGGCCGCTTAGCCGAATAGAAAACCGCGCAGGTTTCGTGTCTCGCCTGCTAGAGTGGCCTGAGGCTAACGGCTTTAGCACAGGTCCCAATGAGCGATCTGCTGTTGTTTCTAGTGGAGTCGTTGCTACGATGCGATCGCGTCCGCGCAGCTTAGCTGCGTAAAGCGCCCTGTCCGCACCATGAACCAAGCGCTCGCAGGTGCGAGCCCGACCGCCAGGAACCAATGTATGTACCCCCACACTGATACTGACGTGGGACTTAACCAAAGAGGTGCTGTGGGGAATTCGCTGACTGGCCACAGCAAACTGAACAGAGCGAGCGACCTGTTGTGCCTTTTTGTGGCTGATGTAAGGTAGCAGAATTGCAAACTCTTCGCCGCCGTAGCGAGCAACTTGCACATCGCCTGGCTGCACACAGCGTTGCGTCCCTGCCGTCAAAGCTGTTGCCACCGAGCGTAAACAATCATCCCCCGCCAAATGGCCATAGGTGTCATTGTATTGCTTAAAATAGTCGATGTCGCACATGATCAAAGACAGCGGACTGCCTTGGTGGCCCGCAGCCTCCCACAGCTGCGCGATGCTGTGATCAAACTGACGTCGATTGCCGACTTGCGTCAAGCCATCGATAAAAGCTAACGCTTGCAGCGCCTGATTTTCTTCGGCCAAAGATGCCTTGATCTTTGCGTGCTGAGCTAAGAGATGGCTGTAGTGCCCTACTTTCGCACTCAGATTCAATCGCTCTGTTTGTAGCTGACGCACCCGCTGGTAAGACTCCAGATGAGGGCGTAGGCTCAGCCAGCATTCCTCTGCGGAGATAGGGAGCGATAAATATTCACTACTGCCACAGCGCAGTGCTTCGAGGCGCTCTTGCCGATTGGCGCTCACGCCAATAAACACAATCGGCAAATACTTGGTCGTGAGCTGCTTTCTTAAAACTCTACAAAGGTCGTAGCCTTGCAGGCCAACCGTTGGCAAGTCTATCAGGAGCAAATCAGCCTCGTAGGTTGCAACTGCTTCTGCTGCCTGGGTCCGGTCCGTAAACGAGAGTGTTCGGTACTGCTGCTCAAGCAAGGTATTGACTAGCCCATTTAACGGTCTCTCTAGCGGCTGCTTTGAGGATTGATCGAGGAACCGTTTCGAGGGCTGCTGCGAGGCGTTGCTATCGCGCCAAAGAATTGCTGTCTTCAAGTTTGACTGTGCGTGTGATTGCTGCATATCCAGAGTGATGGCACCTAATTCCATCGGAGCAAACAATAAAGGATGTGTTGCTTAATTTCTTCTGCTCAAATTTAACAACCTGTGTTGATATGTGGTTCCGTGTAAATACGATTCCCAACAGCTGAAAAATCAGCTCTCTCTAAAGAAAGCTATTTATTCTCATAATTTAAAAAGCTTAGAAGGCTTGTAGACAGAGCCTTCTAAGCTTTTTGAGAGCCGAATTGTTAACTGTAGCAACAGTGATCAATCTCTATCTAAAGACTGACTGAAATCACAGCTTGATTCTAAGGTTCTGAGTATGGCAATTGGCGTGCGGCGCCTGGACTAAGCAGCCTCCAGTCCCCGGTGTCTCAGTAATGCCTGCGTACTGGGCTCACGCCCTCTAAAGGCCGTAAAGACATCCATCGGATGACGGCTGCCCCCAAGTGCCAGGACCGTGTTTCTAAAGCGTCGCCCAATTTGACCCATCTGTTGCTTGTCATCTAGGCCAGCCTCTTCAAAGGCCGAGAAGGCGTCTGCACTGAGTACTTCTGCCCAAAAATAGCTGTAGTAGCCCGCCGCGTATCCACCGGAGAAGATATGGCCAAAGCTGCACAGAAAGGCGTCTTCCGGCAGGGGGGGCAGCACGGTGGCTTCTTTCGCAATGCGATCGCGCACATCCCACACCGTTTCTTTCCCGCCCGGCGTGTAGTCTGCATGCAGGGCAATATCCGTCCAGCCAAAATTTACCTGCCGCAAGATGGCATTTCCCGTCATAAAGTGCCGAGCGGCCAGCAGCTTTTGATAGTCTGCTTCGGGCAGGGGCTCACCGGTTTGGTAATGCTGCGCCATACCAAAAAGCGTATCGCGCTCGTAGCACCAGTTCTCCATAAACTGGCTGGGCAGCTCTACCGCGTCCCATTCCACATTGTTGATGCCCGCCGCGCCAGGGTAGTCTACCGCCGTAAGCATGTGCTGCAATCCATGGCCAAACTCATGGAACAGGGTTTCTACTTCGCGGAAGGTCATCAGGCTGGGTTTATCGTCTATCGGCGGTGACTGGTTACACACCAGGTAGGCCACAGGGAGGCGAATTGTTGAGTTCTTGTCGCTATCGGTCACTTTGGCACGGACAATGCATTCATCCATCCATGCGCCGCCTCGCTTCTCGGCGGGTCTGCTGTATGGGTCCAGGTAAAAGTGAGCGATCGCACTCTGCGTATCGCTATCAGCAACCCGAAAATAGCGCACATCTTTGTGCCATACCGGAGCCTGATTGTCAGCAGCGCTAATCGTAATACCAAACAACCGCTCTGCCAGGCCAAACAGACCTTCAAGCACTTTGGGAAGTGGGAAGTAAGGCCGCAGCGCTTCGTCGTTTAAATCAAACTGCTCTTCGCGCATGCGCTCGGTCCAAAACGGCACATCCCACTGTTTTATGTCTGGATTTATATCTGAGTCGATATCGGCACTGTCTGTTGAGCGCGCCTTAGCAAATGCCCTAATCTCCGCTAGCTCTCGTTTCGCCGCATCGTAGCTTGCCACTCGCAGCTCTTCCATCAGTGCCTCTACCGCCGCTACGCTAGGGGCCATCTTGCGAGCCAGGCTTAGCTCTGCGTAATTCTTGAATCCAAGCAGCTCAGCTTGCTGGCGACGCAGTTTCAGAATTTCCTCAATTAGTGGGCGATTGTCTAACTCTCCGCTGGAGGCCTTTGTCATAGAGGCTCGGTACAGCTGCTCGCGCAAGTCGCGTCGCTGACTATGACGCAAGAAAGGGATGTAGCTAGGCATGTCGAGCGTGATCCGCCAGGGGCCCGTTTCGGCATTGGCCGTTGGAGCTTCTTCTGGTGCGTTCTTTTCTGATTCGTCTGCCTGGGCAGCGCGGTATGACTGGGCCGCCAGGCTGAGCAAACTGGGGGGCAATCCAGCAATTTCCTCTGGCGTTGTGAGCGTCAGGCTAAAGGCCTTGGTGGCATCGAGTACATGGTTAGAAAACTGAGTGGATAGTTCTGCCAGGGATTGCTGAATGTGATTGAAGGTGTCTTTGTCCTCGCCAGAGAGCCCTACGCCAGATAGCTGAGCATCGCGCAGGGCAGCTTCTACAATGCGCTGCTGAGCAGTGTCTAGCTGAGGCCATTCCTGGCTATTTCGAATTTGCTGGAGTCCAGCGTAAATCGCCTGGCTTTGACCGATGCGATTGGCAAATTGAACCAATAGCGGCTGTACGCTTTCGTAGGCTTCGCGCAGTTCTGGGCTATTTTTGACCCCCATCAGATGGCTGATGATGCCCCAGCTCCAGCCTAAGCGCTCGTTGATTTTGGTCAACGGTTCGATGAGAGTTGCCCAGGTGGGGGGTGAGGGATTTGACAGATTATTGGACGGATTGCTGAGCGATCGCTCTAGCTGTACTAGCTGCGCTTCTAAGGTCTCTAGCAGCTGATGAATGCCAGGGACCACATGCTCAGGCTGAATGTTACGAAATGGGGGAAGCCCATGACCAATCAGCAGCGGATTAGCAGACTGTAGGCCAGACACGGGTAGGCCAGATACAGAAGAGACTGAAATATTGGCAGAGGAGGATGCAACACTCATAACTTGACGGTACTTAAGGGTTGAAAATGCAGTGACGCTAATGGCAGCAACTCATACTCATTACGAGTTTGCATGTATCATACCGCTTTAAGATTCCGGTTCTGCGTATCCTTGAATGTTTTCTGGGCGAAAGGTCCGAATAATCCGGCTTGCCTGGGCAATCAACCCATCTGAGCCCTTAACTACAATCAGGTACTTCCCGGCGTTGAGTCGGTTGCGATAAGAAACCACATCCCCGCTCATCCCCGTCCCACCACCGATGAAAAAGCTGCCCATCGCGCCCGCACCCGCGCCCAGTATGCCACCAATGATTTGGTTGCCCAGCGTACCCGCCCAGGGAAAAGTATCGAGCCCCGTAATTGCATTGAAGGCAAAGCCGCCGACAAAGCCAAAAGGCATAATCCAGGTGGCCATGCGTTTGACTTGTTTCCAGGCTTCTTCTTTGGGGTCTATGAGTCCGTACTCATCGGCAGATTTGAATCCTGGCCCCAGAATATCGACGTTTTTCATGGTGATTCTGGCGTCTTCTAGGGCGCTGTAGGCTTCTTCTGCTTTGATGCGATCGCCCAGCACTGCAATCAAATAGCTCATCGTTTTGCACACTCCTGTTCTTTTTCAAGATCTGTAGACCGGTCTTGGGGTCTGGGGTCTTGGAGTCTGGGGTCTGGGGGTTTGGGGTCTGGGGGTTTGGGGGCTGGGGGCCTGAAGAGGTGGGTGTGGGTTGGATTGTAGAGGCGCGATCG
The DNA here is from genome assembly GCA_038531675.1 of Cyanobacteria bacterium J06581_3. GTDB lineage: Bacteria > Cyanobacteriota > Cyanobacteriia > Phormidesmidales > Phormidesmidaceae > Phormidesmis. The sequence continues at coordinate 115,720 of JBCBBK010000011.1, read as the reverse complement.
CACCTCTTTGTCTTCATCAGCCGACGACATGCCTGCTCTATTGGCCAGTGCCGGAGAAATAATATAGAGCGTGGTCCGCACCAAATTTTCCGCTTCACTCACCGCAGCCATTTGCGAAAGCGGCACCACCCAAATCTTTTCGTCGGGCCAGCCCACCCGAAAGCAAATCGCAACGGGCGTGTCTGTGGGGTAATGGGCCATGAGCTGAGCCTGCGCGTCACTCACGTGCCGCGCACTCAAATATAGGCAAAGACTGGTCTTGTGCGCTGCGAGCCCGGCCAGTTCTTCGGTTTCGGGGACCTGAGTACGTCCGCTGATTCTCGTCAAGATGATGCTTTGCACCTGGGCAGGAATGGTTAGCTCTACCTGTAGCTTGGCTGCTGCTGCTTGAAACGCACTGATGCCCGGAATCACTTCAAAGGGGACATCAGCTTCACTCAGCCGCAGCATCTGCTCGTGAATCGCACTGTATAGGCTTGGATCGCCAGAATGTAGCCTCACGACTGATTTACCCTCGCGCACGCGTTCAATCATCAGCGGAACGATATCTTCTAGGGTCATATTTGCCGTGGCAATTTGTTCGGCACTAGGCCGAATGGCGGAGAGTATCTGAGTCGGTACCAGCGAATTGGCGTAGATCAAAACGTCCGCTTGCTCAATAAGTTTTTGGGCTTTTACTGTTAGCAAGTCCGGATCACCTGGCCCAGCCCCAACGATATAAACCGCTGGTAATATTTCGTTTGTAAGTTTCTGCAAATTCATGGAAACAACCATATCATCGGGTCTTAAAAAGACTAAGGGTTAGCAAGTTGTCAATAAGTTAAATTGAATTAAAGTTGATATGTCTTCCTAATATTCATCAACTCACTATCATCTGTAGGACTTGTTTGAAGAGTAAATAAAGGTCAGTCTAAAACTCGGGATGTGCTCGGAAAATGCTGCATCTTGGTATGTAGATGCACCCTGATTCCAAGCCCCAAAGGTCTTTATGTCCTTCGGGGCTTTTTCTTTGGCACAGCGACACTACTGTGTCGTTCCTTTGTGGGATCCCTGACCCAGGTGTAGTGCCCACACGCATCAGAGCACACTAGAGCTTCTCCAAGTTGCGCCGTTCTTCGGGCTGGGCTGTATCAGGCAAGCGCTTGCCTCGTCCATAGGTCCAGATCAGGCCAATTGAGCCTAAGGTCATGCCGACTAGACTGATGAATTGGGCCATTCGAATGGGTCCAAACATGAGGCTGTCAATTCGCAATCCTTCGATCCATAGCCTGCCAGCGCTGTAGGCAATCAGGTATACCAGGAAGAGCGTGCCTGCTCTGAGCTTATTGGGATGTTTGAGTCCCCAGAAAAATAGCCCGAGCAGCAGTGCTAAGACACCGAAGTTCCACACCGACTCGTACAGAAACGTGGGGTGAAAGTACTCAAACTCACGCAGGTCGGCTGGGCGATTGGCTAAGGGAATGTATAGCTTCCAAGGCAGATCGGTGGGTCTCCCGAATGCTTCGGAGTTAAAGAAATTGCCCCACCGACCGATGCCCTGACCCAGAATCAGGGAGGGGGCAATCAGGTCAGCTAGCTGCCAGAAGGATAGGCGATTGAACTTTGCAAACAAGTAGGTTGCGAGCGTTCCGCCAATGACCGCGCCATGGATGGCAATGCCGCCCTTCCAAATAGCCAGAATGTCGCCTGGCCGAGAGGCGTAGGACGGCCACTCGAACAGAACGTAGTACAGCCGAGCGCAGGGGATTGCTGCTAGTACTAGCCAAATCACCATATCGCCCACTTTTTCGGGGTCCACGCCCCGTCGTTTAGCCAGGTATTGAGAAAGCACAACGCCGATCAGAACCGCTGAGGCAATGAGCAGACCGTACCAGCGCAGGGTAACTGGCCCAAGGCTGACAATCTCAGGGCCCGGTGACTGAAATCGTGCCAGAAAATTAAACAGCAGCGGGGGATGTATCGAGGCTGTCATGGCAGTCTCCGTAAAATCACTTTCTTAATTGTGCCAGCGAAATGGCCTAACTCACGCTCAGAACTTACCGGCTAGCTTTCTACCTCGGCCATCTCGATGACTTTGCCGTCGAGGTCTTTGACCAGGAAGTTGAGTGGGCGATCGCGCCGCAGCTTATGGCGAATGCCTCTGGTTTGCACCTGCATAAGTAGATATTCCAGACAGTCGTGATCAAAACATACGTGGCGCTGGCGATCGCGATTTCCCAAGCTCGCGCCGCCCACTACGTGCAGCTGCATATTTTTCTTCAGCTGATACCAAAGCCCCTCTGGCGCACTGTACTCTCCGCCTGGGGAACCCATTCCTCCGCCAAATCTCGTTCCAAACATAGGGTCCATTCCACCAGTTCCCAACGTTTGCTCATAGTTGTAGTAGTAGTGTAAGGGCACGTCCGCTGCCGACAGGCCCAGCACGCCTTCATAAAAGCGCTGCGCCATTTCCAAATCCGACACCATTACCGTATGTACTTTGGGAGCGCTGCTTAAAAAAGCCCACATAGCCCCTGCGTAGGCCACCAGCAGCATCACCATAATGCCTTGGGTTGAGACCAGCGTATCCAAAGGCAGTCCCTGGAAAATACTGCCGATGGCAGAATAAGTGCTAGGGAGAAAGGAGATCATAAAGGTGCAAGAAAAGGTGACGTTGTGATTGTGAGGGGTTAGTCACTCCAGTTTATCAATTTGTCTATCAACTCGTTGGGGGACTCGGTTGACATACCAGAGACTTTCTGAGAGTTTCTGGGAATGATGGTGGGCGTCAGTTCAATAAAAGCTGATATTACGCTACGCTCCTTTCAGTCCTCTTCTGTTCAGTCTAAAAGGCCCTGTGCAAATTCCTACCTTCCCTGAATGCGATCACGATTTGGTTAAGCCTTTGATTCATCAGAGCGACTATGCGCTGGTGAGTAGCCTACAGCGATCGCCCACAGAAGGAAAGTACTTTACAGCCCTGTTTTGCCGCTACTCGCCGGTCGTGTATTCCCTGATCCGTCACTCGGCCCGCTCTCCTGTTCAGGCCGACTATTTATTTGCACTTACCTGGCGGCATATTCTGAACGAGTTAGGCGGCATTGACCTGGCACCGTTCAAACCGAAGGGCCCTGAGCAGAGCCCTATCCAACCATCAGAGCTCACAGAATCCGATGCGAACGCTGACTCAAAAGACTCAAAGGGCCCAGAGGGCTCAGAGAGCTCAGAATTCTCTTTACAGGGCTGGCTAATCAACCTGACCGCTGCGCACATCAACCAAATCAAACTGCCGGACGTAGAGTCTATTCACTACGTGCTAAAAGACGCGCCACCGCCGCTGTGGTGCTACACCGAAAGGGCAATGGAGAACCTGATGCCCAAGCATCGCCTGATGATTGTGATGGCTGAAACCTTTGAATGGAGTGACACTCGTATCTCGGCCTATTTACAAGCGGAAGGCGAGCGCGTCGCCCCTCAAGATATTCGCGCCGAAAGGCAGCTGGCCTATCAGTCGTTAGAGCGAGCTATCCCTGCGGATATGCGCGCTATTTATCTGGATCAGACGCCGCCCGTGGTGGCCTCCCCTGATGAAGCAGGCCTGATGACTATCGAATTTGATGAAGTAGATTTGTCGCCATAGCTTTGGGCCTTGGTACCGCTGCGGTAACAATTGTGAATTGCCCATGAATCAACTTGGGTATCTTAGTCCCATCGCAAGGGATAAATTCATGGGTTTTCACAGCAGGGATCGTCAGCAGAAGGAGGGCGCTTTTGCAAATTGGGTGTTGCCGGCGGTGCTGCTATTGGGGGCAATGAGTGCGCCGGTGAGTGCAGCGCAGAGCCTGACCGAGCAGCTGCATACCCCGCCGACAGAATTGAGACGGCAGCAGCGCGATGTGGCCGACGAATTTTTGTTGGTGGGTCAGTATCAGCTTTCCATCGGCGACGACGAGGCGGCTATTGTTGCGCTCCATGAGGCGGCAAATGCCTATCATTATTTGGGTGACTTTGACGGTATGGGTCAGGCCTATGGTCAACTGTTGCGGGTGTATAGCAGCCTGGGCCAGTATGACGATGCCGAAGACGTGGTGCGGCGGCAGCTGGCGATCGCCCGTAGTGAAGCCAACTTTAGCGATCAGGTGCTAGCGCTCAACAACCTGGGCACGATTCGCCTGCAAGTAGGCGATTTGGACACGGCTCACGCTGCCTTTTTGGAAGGACTCACAATTTCAGAAGATATTGAGAGTAATCGCGGCATTGGTCTTTCGCTGAGTAATTTGGGACTAATCGCGGCGGCCCAGGGGCAAATCAACGATGCCAGAAAATATTACGAGGTGGCGGCGAACTACCGCGCCCGCGCCCGCGACTATGCCGGGCAGTCCAATACGGACAGTAATTTGGGCGATGTGTATTTGGCGGCTGGGCAAGAGCTCCAGGCTATCGGGGCCTACCGATTGGGGCTGTCTGTCGCGCGTGATATTGACGATCCTTATTTGCAGCTGCGTGCGCTTGATGGACTGATTCAGATTTACCGCACTCGTAATGAGCCGACGGTGCTGGGCGAGTATTTGAGCGATCGCATTGCCCTGACTCAGCGCACGGGCGACGACTGGCAGCGGCTGCTAACGCTGAAGACAATGGGTGAGATTTATCTCGATCAGGGTGAAGTGGCTGCAGCTGAGGATGCCTTCCGTCGAGCCCTCGCGCTGGCTAGAACGTTAGATAACAAGCGAATGCAAGCAGACCTATCCAATCGCCTGTTGAGGCTAGCCTCCCAGGTTGATTAGTCCAGGGTTAAAGCAAATGATTAACGTGAGCACGTAAGATCGAGGTCTTACGTGCTTTCCTTATCTATGGATTCTCCTATTCCGTCGAGTAACCCTCCAAGTAATTCTCTGAGGTTTGACATTGTCAGCCTGTTCCCAGACTTTTTTAGCTCACCGCTAGCGTCCAGCCTGATTGGCAAAGCCCTAGCGCGTGAAATCGCATCTGTGCACATTACCAATCCACGCGATTTCACCACCGATAAGCACCACAAGGTAGACGACATTCCCTACGGCGGCGGTGTCGGGATGGTGATGAAGCCTGAACCGATTTTTGCCGCTATTGAGTCCTTGCCGCAGCACCCTCGCCGTGAGGTGATGCTAATGACTCCACAGGGGCAAACAATGGACCAAACACTGTTTAAGTCGCTAGCAACCGAGTATGACCAGCTGGTGATGATTTGCGGTCACTACGAAGGGGTCGACGAACGAGTGCTGAATCTGGTGACTCGGGAGGTTTCCCTGGGTGACTTTGTGCTCACAGGGGGAGAAATTCCAGCGTTGACCCTGTTGAACGGGGTGATTCGGCTGCTGCCAGGGACGGTGGGTAAGTCGGAATCGCTACAGCACGAGAGCTTTGAAACGCCACTGCTAGACTATCCGCAGTACACGCGGCCTGCTCAGTTTCGAGCGTGGGGCGTGCCGGAGGTGCTGATGTCAGGAAATCATGGTGCGATCGCCCAGTGGCGAAAGCAGCAACAGATTGAGCGAACCCAATCACGCCGCCCAGATCTGTTTGCGCAGTGGGAAGATGAACAGTGAATATACCCAATAGAACAATAAGGCAAGGCTGATGAGTATCCGGATCGGGAATGGCTACGATGTTCACCGACTGCAAGAGGGGCGCAAGCTAATTTTGGGTGGCATCGATATTCCGCACACCAAGGGCCTGCTAGGCCATAGCGATGCCGATGCGCTGACCCACTCGATTATGGATGCGATGTTAGGTGCCCTGAGTCTGGGCGATATTGGCCTGTACTTTCCGCCTAGTGACCCAAAGTGGGCGGGGGCCGATAGCCAAAAGCTGCTTGCCGAGGTAAATCAGCTCGTGGGTGATCGCGGCTGGTGTGTCAGTAATATCGACAGCGTGGTAATTGCGGAGCAGCCTAAGCTCAAGCCGTATATTCACGCAATGCGCGATCGCCTGGCAACCACACTCGCCCTCGACTCAGACCAGATAGGAATAAAAGCAACGACTCACGAAAAGCTAGGGCCCATGGGCCGTGAGGAGGGGATTGCGGCCTATGCGGTCGTATTGTTGCAAAAAGTCATGCAGAATTCATGACGATAGCCCTGAGAAGTCATTGAGTGAGCACAGCGTAAACATATTGCGAACATATTGCGAATGCATAGCGAACACAGCTTTGGCCGCCGTCGATTCTGTTGTAAGCCCTGTTCTCAGCTTGGGCACTTCATCTAAAATTTATCCAATTCTTTATTCATTGCCCAAGAAAAAATAAAACTCAGAAAATATACTGGGCTTTTAGAGGGCTAACTGGTACGAAGTATCAACTTATACGCAATTACCCTTGTATTGTTTATATAATCTTTGTTAACTATGAAGAAGCGGCACACAAACAGCACTTCTGTGTACTGAAAAGGTTTGTAAAGAGTCGTAAAGCTTTGGCGTATTCACCTCAATGTCCGTGAATAAGGAAACGTCCCCCGTAGTAGACAACTCAAGTAGTGACCACTATGGGCATGTCGGACTCTTTATCTGGCGATACTGGGAGAATGCAGGATGAGGGATGCAGTTTCAACTGCGCTGATAGTGCAAGACTGCTCAAAAATTGACTGTTTGGATGTGGGAGATGTGGGCTCGTGGGTGTATTAGGTGAATCTTCAGTAGTATTAATTCCGGCGGTACACAAGCCGTTTGGGGCGGTAACCGAGTCTTCTCTGTTACAGTCTTCCTCGTTGTTCAGAGGGTTTGGCGCGAGCCCGCCGGAGCGGATTGGCCTCCAGGGCGAGTACGACTATAACGGATTGGCCCGCCGGGTGGAACAATGCTTTGGTGAAAGCGTGACTGAAGGCATTGGCCAGCTTAAAGTTCGACAGCGGGGATGCGTGGTCATTTTGACAGGCAGGGTTTCGTCTCGCCCTCTGCTGACGCGACTGGTGAATCTAGCGATAAAAGTTGAAGGTGCTGCCCTAGTCGAAATTTATCGCATGCGCTTCGATGACGAAGATTTTGATGGGGAAGAAGGCTTTGCTGCTTAGGGTTGGTACCTGGGTGTAGCGATTTCCTGTAGGGCCCTACGCCATCGCTGCAAGCATGTTGGGCACGAAGTCGGTGTACACCTCTCCTTTTATAAACTTTGGATGTTCCATCACCCGCTGGTGAAATCCAATTGTGGTTGGTAGCCCGGTAATGGCGCACTCGCGTAGCGCTCTTCGCATGCGGCGAATCGCTGTGCCTCTATCGGGTCCCCAAACGATTAGCTTGCCAATCAAAGAGTCGTAATAGGGCGGGATTTCGTAGTCGGTATACACATGGGAGTCCATCCGAACGCCCAAACCCCCGGGGGCCAAATAGCCACTGATTTTGCCTGGGTTAGGCCTGAAGTTATGGTCTGGATCTTCGGCATTGATGCGACATTCAATCGCATGCCCCCGAAGCTGAATGTCTGCCTGAGTGAATGATAGGCGATCACCCTGAGCCACTCTAATTTGCTCGGCAATCAAATCAATCCCTGTCACCATCTCTGTCACCGGGTGCTCGACTTGAATGCGCGTATTCATCTCCATGAAATAAAAATCGCCATTCTGGTCTACCAAAAACTCCACCGTACCTGCCCCGACATAGTTAATAGACTGCGCCGCGCGCACGGCGGCGGCTCCCATCTGCTGCCGTAGGTCTGCGTCTAAAGCCGCGCTGGGAGCTTCTTCTAGCAGCTTTTGATGGCGGCGTTGAATAGAACAGTCACGCTCGCCCAGGTGGACAACATTGCCATGGCTGTCGGCAATGATTTGAAACTCAATATGGCGCGGGTTCTCAACAAACTTTTCCAAATAGACGCCAGGGTTGCCAAAAGAGGCCTCTGCCTCCCCCTGGGCCGCCAAAAACATTTTGCCGAGCTCGTCGGGTTCTCGGACTAAGCGCATGCCGCGTCCACCGCCGCCCGCAGTGGCTTTTATAATGACCGGATAGCCAATCTCGGCGGCTAGCTTGGTGGCTTCTTCCTGACTGGCCAACAGGCCTTCACTACCAGGTACCGTTGGCACTTTTACCCGCTGCATCGTGGCTTTAGCGGTAGATTTGTCACCCATCGCCAGCATCGCTGCTGCGGTGGGCCCAATGAACGTAAGGTTATGGTCCGCGCAGATCTCAGCGAAGCGAGCATTCTCTGCTAAGAAACCATAGCCGGGATGAATAGCAGTGGCGCCGTGGGTGAGCGCGGCTGAAATAATATTTGGAATGTTCAGGTAGCTCTTGCTGCTGGAGGCTTCACCGATACAGACGGCTTCGTCGGCGAGTTGTACGTGAAGGGCGCTGCGATCAACGGTGGAATGGACTGCAACAGTGGAGATGCCCATCTCCTCGCAAGTGCGAATAATGCGCAGCGCAATTTCACCGCGATTGGCAATTAAAATTTTTGAAAAACTCATCAGGCCGCCAGCATCTTTTCGCTGAAGTTATTAAGAAGATGATCGTATCACGCAGGGTTGGTCTCACCTTCATAATTGAACATTTGAGCTGACTGGGCCGGAGGCGAAAGCGCTGCAAAGGAACGCAGTCAGCAGAAAAGCTGTAGCAAAGTGCTCATTATGGCGTATTGTTTAAAGCCATAACATTTGCGGATGTGGTGGAATTGGTAGACACGCACGCTTGAGGGGCGTGTGGCTCACGCCTTGCGAGTTCGAGTCTCGCCATCCGCATGCTTTAAAACAGGCTCACCGTTGCAGACCAGATGTCTGCAACGGTGAGCCTGTTTTAAAGCTGCCGCGCGGACAGCAACTTTTTGCAGTGCTTTCACTTATTTCGTTATGATGAAAGAAATCGTAAAGTTTTGTGAATGCTTCGGTGAATGCTTTGACCTCTGCTTCTGCCTCTGTCTTGCCCGCGTCTGAAGCTGCCAGCTGGCATAGGCTACAACCGCTATGGAAGGGTGGTAATGCAGTTGTACAGCAGGGCCTTCCTCACGATCAGCTTTCACCGGCCTGGCAGATTTTGATGCTGGGCGACGGCTCTCCTACTCGGCATTTGCAGCTGTTGACCCGCGAGCCGACCGAGGTGGATGTCATTGATATGTCTCCGGTTGCCGCTGGCGGTGATGCCGCGCCGGGGCCGATTGCTCAGGTGCCAGGCCCTCACTTGCGGCGGCAGGTTTGGCTGCGGACAGCGTCTGGGCAGCGCTTGGCCTATGCGGCCTCCTGGTGGGAAGCTAGCCACGTTGATGAGTATCTGGAAAATCGCTCGCTGCCGATTTGGGCCAGCCTGGCAAAGCTAAGAACAGAGCTGTATCGCGACATTCAGGGGATTGAGTTTGGCCATTCGCTAGCGCTAGAAGCGGCCTTCGCGCAAAAGGGACCTTTTTGGGGACGACATTACCTTTTTTGGCACCACGGTAAGCCGCTGACGTTGATTTATGAGGTGTTCTCTCCTTATTTAATTCGTTACTTGGGGCCGATGGGGTCGGAGTGTCGCTGAATCGACGGCGTGTCGTTGCGAGCTGTTTGGGGATGGGTGTTGTCTAGCCAAATTTGGGCACGAACTGGGCCGTAGTGCTCCCTGAGCGATCGCTCTATCTTTTCTCCAACGCTGCTGGCAATGGTCATATATTCTGGGTGCAGCACAATATGTAGCTCAATCCACACCTGACGACCCACCATCCCCCGTGAAAGGATGCGGGTGCAGCGGGTAATGCCCTCTATTTGGCAAACGATGCGAGAAATGGCTTCGGGTGCGATCGCCGTTGGTTTTAGCAGCATCGGTAGCTGTTTGTATAACACCGTCCACAGGCGGCGACTAGCGAGCACAACTACCACAATTCCCAACACCGGATCGAGCCAGCGGTAGCCTCCCCATATAGCAGCTAGCCCTAGCAGCAGTGCGCCATTTATCCAGACACTGTTCAAAATATGCTCGGCATTTAGCCGCAGAGCGACACTGCTGTTGCGTTTGCTTTGTCTGGATGTGAGCAGCGCCGTGCTCACCATCGCAGCCATCATCACGCCGACGAGTATCATCAACGGCATTGTAATAAAGGCCGAAAAGGCACCTTCCTGGGTTTGTAACCATAGTCGTAGCTGGTCGAAAGCCACCAAGCCAATGGAAATTCCAGCGAATCCTAGAATTGCTGAAAGCACCAGTGCGCCTGCCGCTTCTCCTCGTCCATGGCCCCATATCTCTTTGCCAAGCGTACGCTGAGGAGACGCCACGGCTACTAGGCTAAGTGTGGTACTAAAAATATCAATGAGCGTGTGTAACGAGAGCGCTAATAGACATAGTGTATGGCTAATCCAACCGGCAATTAGCTCAACGGCAAATACCAGCAATGACACCCACAGTGTCATCAAGAGCAGGCGATAGCTGATTCTCCTTTGATATCCTCGTCCGTTCATAGCCGATAGGCTAGCACGAAGATGTGCAAAATAACTGTGAAAGTCCCGTCAATGCCTGTCAAATAGCGATTTGTCAGGAGAGCTGGTCAGAATGAAGCGCACTGCAAAGGCCTCTTTCTCGCTTTTCTCTTGCTGCTCTTCCTTACCTGGCTGTCTTGCTTGTCTGCTGTCTTGCTTGTCTGCTGATTTAAAACAAAAAAAGCACCGACGACTGGCCGTGTTTCGTCTCGGTGCTTTTTTCGTGTTCGCTCCTCACACTTCCTAAATATAGAGGATGGATTCTGATTTGTCATCCAGCAAGGACATTTTTAGCAGATGTGCCTGACTGGCACATTCACCCTGCCATAAGGTCTGCGCACATGCTGTTTGCAGTGTTTATAGTACCTCTGGTGCAACAATCTGAAAGACGCTTTGCAGTAGGGGTTTCAGTATATTTCGAGTGGCAACGACTAGGCCAAGGTGAGTAATCACTGGAGGGGCGTGTGAGTGTAGCTGCTCCGAATAGCCATCGTGAGAAAATCCGGGTAAATCCTCTCTTTGAAATCGCTCAAATGCTTGACATAGCTTGGTCGTAGACTTCAAAAGCAATAGATATTGTTTTGAGGGATACCGATAAGGAATCCAAAACATATCATCGCTGATTTCGACAAGCTGCTGAACGAGCTGCTGACTTGATGGTGAGCGTCGCCGCTGGTTTAGGCCAGCGGGTGTTTCGTCTGCGTGAATAGACTCACTTGCGTAGTGAGCAGTACGTGCTCCCCCATGTGTACCCCGATGTATAAATGAGCAGCAGCGGGCATAGGTGTGTTGAGCCTGCCAAAGTTGCTGATGGTGAGCGCCTGTTTCTATAAATGGGCTACGGATATTCCTGCTTTTCTGTGGCTTTTTAGGTGGCTTTTTCTGGGACCCTGAAGCAGAAGGGGATATTGGATAGTTCGCTGATAGTTGATGAATAACTAATGTATGGTGTGTTTCGCACACTGGGTCATTTTGTATGATGTGTTCTAGCCATTTTGTAATTCCGTTTTCAGAAAGCCGAAATGAGATCCATCCAGCGCGATCGCCACTTATTTCGAATGCCTGCCAAAGCGTAGATAAAAAATGAAGAATAGACTCTTCAGCGCTCAAATATTGCTTAGACGACTGTCTTTGAAATTGATTTAACTGATTTACTATTTGCTGTGGTTTTACTTTTTGCGACGTGGCTGTAAGAGACACGTTGTCTATGGAAAATATCTGTGGAAGTGCCGAGGTATATAGAACTGAATTTTCTGTAGGACGCTTTTGAAGCGGAATTTTTGACCAGTCAACATTAGTAGATGTCTTTACATGCTCATCTGCTTGTGTGCATGAGTCACTAAATTCTTTGCTGTTATGTGAAAAGTCTGTGAAGCTCTTTCTTTTTTCTTTATACTCACTGGATAAAAAGCAGTTTAACCAATAGAGCAAGATGCTTTTGATTCCAATTATCTTGACTGGGTATTGAGGGGTTTGAGCCTCTTGACAGACTAAGTGATCGTGGTTTTTACGTGGGTCATTCAATATTTTTACTCGGATACTTTCGGTAAATGCTGAAGTAGTGATAAAGAAGGGAATTTACGCATACAAAATACAACAATTTATATTAATGTACTAACAGTATTCGAGACGTTAGCACTCAGCCTTGTGTGGGGTAATTACAGTGTTTTTACCCAGACGCCTGTAAGATTTGCCAGCCGCTGAATGTCCCTCATGTCGGCAGTCTTCGAGACTACACTGATCTTCGCCCCGATTAGTGGCAAAGTAAGCGTTCGGTTCTCCGTGTAAGCACGTAGACATTCGCTCCGACTCCGCTTACTTGCTAATCCTAAATTCATATCGATCGTCATTATTCATTCCTTTTAGATGACACTATCTACAACGGTTAAACACAATTCCATTAGTGCACACATGTCTTCTCCTCAAACAGATAACGCCCGTCCGTTTTTGGCCTGGCAACGAATTTCTGACTGGGCTAGTGAGCATTATCGCTGTCGTACCTTTAATAAAGATGAGAAGATTCCGGCTCGCCCTGGTCTTCTGTATCTTGTGCAAAAGGGGTCTGTTCGCCTGTTGGGTAATGCCCAGGTGAGTGCGATCAAGAAAAAAAGCGCTGCTCGTATGCCATTGGTTGCTTCCGAAGAAGCCTTTTTGGGCTTTGTGGGTGCAGGTCAACCCTTTGAGGTGGTTGCGCAGCCACCTTTTACGCTTCAAAGCTTTGCCCATGTCGACCAGACGACTGTGATCTGGCTGTATTGGAACGATCTAGATACCTGGCCTCATTTCCAAAAGGAAGTGCTCGATGCTTTTCGCCGTCAGCATCAGCGTAAGCTGCTATGGCTGAGCACCTTGGGGCAACGGCGAACCATTGACCGACTGCTGGGCTTTTTGACGTTGCTGATTGATGAGCATGGTGAACATTGCGAGCAGGGTTATTATTTGCCGTTTCCGCTGACACATGCTCAAATTGGCAGTGCGATTGGCTCAACACGGGTAACGGTAACCCGGCTGATGGGCAAGCTGCGCCAGGGCGGCATGATTCAAAGCCACGGTGAGAATCTGATTTGTATTCCTCACAGTGCGAATTGGAAAAAGCAAGGTTAGTTGCTCTTTACAGGTTTAAAGCAAGTGTCTAGTCACAGTAAGAAGCGCTGTATGCACTCCGTTGCATGCAGCGCTTTTTGATGGCGTGGGGCCAGCGCGGCGTTACCACCTGATTTATGGCAATTCCAGGCGTAACAGCAGTGAGTTGAGAACGACAGTAACCGAGCTGAGCGCCATCAATCCACCTGCGAATCCTGGGCTAAGCGAAAGCCCAAAGGCTGGTAGAAAGGCACCGGCTGCTAGCGGAATGCAGATCAGGTTGTAGGTAAAGGCCCAGGCCAGATTTTGCCGGATTTTGTTGAAGGTGCGACGGCTGAGATGAATGGCGGTGATCGCGTCCCCTAGCGAATTTCCCATCAGCACAATATCGGCGGTTTCCATTGCCACCTCGGTGCCAGAGTTGAGCGCAATACCGACATCTGCCTGCACCAGTGCGGGCGCGTCGTTGATGCCATCGCCGACTAGCCCGACCCGATGACCTTCCGCCTGTAGCTTCTGAATAGCGGTAACTTTCCCTTCGGGGGAGACGTCTGCCTGCACCTGCGCAGGCGAGAGGTTTAGCTGAGTGGCGATCGCCGTCGCCGCCGCCTGCCGATCCCCACTGAGTATCTGCACGTTCAGACCCATCGCCTGCAATTGTCGGATGGTGTCGGCGGCTTCCGGGCGGAGCCTATCACTAATGCCGATCAATCCGATGAGCTGCTGGTTTTGAGCTGCAAAAACGACTGTTTTGCCCTCTTTGGCAAAGGCTTCGGCGGTTTCACTCGTTTGGCTATCAATTTTGCACTCGTTTTGCTGCATCCAGGCTGAGTTGCCGATGCTCACCCGTACCAGGTTGGATTGCTTACTGTCTTGTTGACTATTATTGAGAGTCGCGCTGATGCCGAAACCCGCTTTGGTGTAGAAGTTGTCGGCTGGTAGGGTTGGCAGGCTCTGCTCGCTGGCGGCAGTTTGAATCGCGATCGCCAGTGGGTGCTGTGTCCCGCCCTCGACGGTGGCTGCGATTTGCAAAAGCTGCATATCAGATATATCTGGACTCAGGCTCAGACAGTCTGTCACTTGGGGTGAGCCGGTGGTCAGCGTACCTGTCTTGTCGAAGACCAGGGTGTCTAGGTGATGAGCGGCTTCCAAAATATCGCCACCGCGAATGAGTAATCCCTGCTGTGCGCCGATCCCAGAGCCGACTAAAATTGCGGTGGGTGTTGCTAGTCCAAGGGCGCAGGGACAGGCTATGACCACGACTGCGATCGCCAATTTCAAGCTAACCAGCACCCGTAAAGACTGATCGAGTAGCTGATTTTGCCCGTTCGCTGTGGCTATAGCCGCGTGATGCATGCCTGCGCCCATGCTGTGATGCATGGGCGCCATCGCAGCACTAGCCACCTCTGGCCACAGCGGCGCACCAACGAAGTACCAGAAGCAAAAGGTGAGGGCCGCGCAGGTAAGGACGCCGTAGGTGAAATAGCCAGAGATCACATCGGCGATGCCCTGAATAGGCGCTTTCCGTGTCTGGGCCGTTTCTACCAGCTGAATCATTTGCCCCAGGGTTGTATTCGTACCCGTCCGGGAAACTTGTAGGGTGATCATGCCAGATTGGTTAAGCGTGCCTGCGGCGACCGCTTCTCCGGGCGATCGCACCACGGGCATAGATTCACCGGTCAGCATGGATTCGTCTAAGGTGGTTTTCCCGGTTGCAATGACGCCATCGACAGGCACCTTTTCACCCGGCAGCACCCGCAGCCATTCACCGACCTGAACCTGACTGACCGGAATTTGAACGTCGTCGTCTGGTGCTGATGAGCGATCTGATGTCGCAGGCGTGTCTTTTTGCTGATGCGGTGGAGCGGTTAAACGGGCTTGGGCGGGCTGTAGGGCGATGAGCGATCGCAGTGAGCTGGCCGCCCTAAACTGAGCTCGTTGTTCCAGGGTGCGCCCAATCAAAATAAAGCTCAGCAGCATCACCGGCTCATCAAAGAAGCACGCCCAACCGAGGGCGGGAAATACCAGCGCGGCCAGGCTAGTAATGAATGCGCTGAGTGCGCCTAGGCTTACCAACGTGTTCATATTGGGCGAGCCCCGGCGAATCCCCTGGAAGCCTTCTATCAAGATTTGGCGGGCGGGAAATACCAGCGTGAGCGTTGCCAGGGTGCCGTGAAACCACAGGTCGTTGATCACAGGCAAGGTGGTCAGCGGACGAATCAGCGGACTGTTGGCGATGCTGAGATGCTGCAGATGACCCAGGGTCGAAAAGAAAAGCAGAGTGGTGGCGATCGCCAGCTGCCGGGTTTGATGGGTTTGTTCGGCTTCTTTGCGCGCTAGCCAGTCCATTTCGGCGTTCAGGCCGGCAGGGCCTGTGTCGTTGGCCTGCTGCCGGACCTTGCTGGGATAGCCTGCCTGGCTGAGGGTGTGGGCGATCGCCTGGGCATTCACCTCAGGGGTGCAGGTAACGGCCGCTACTTCGGTAACCAAATTCACGGTAGCTTCTACCACGCCTTCACACTGAGCCAGCTTTTTTTCTACGGTATTTACACAGCTCGCGCACATCATGCCTTCTACATCGAGCACCACGGTCTGGCCAATCACAGACGGGTCAGACCGATTATTTTTAGGATTAGTGGGTGCAGGTGCAAGCTGACTCATAGAAGATGAAAAAAGAAGAGAAGTCGAGAACGGCCTTCTTCGAGCCTACGACAATATTTCTGGTTTTGTGGTCAAAACTTTGGAATGTTCATAGGACAGGTGCAGCGGTTGGCACAGACCCATCGGACGGCAAGGGGCGAGCAATAGGATAATGATGGGCGATACTGCCGGGCTCACAGCTTATGTTTTCGGATATTTCTCAGCATTGGGCCAGTCAATGTATTGTGGCGCTCGCCAAGCGCGAGGTGATTCAAGGCTATCCCAACGGGACATTTCGACCAGAGGCTACGGTCAGCCGTGCTGAATTTGCTGCGCTGATGCAGCGGGTGTTTGGATCTTTGCCGGTGAAGCAGTCAGCAAAGACGTTTACTGATGTGCTGCCTGAGTACTGGGCAAGTGGGGCGATCGCTTGGACCAGCGAGCGGGGGCTATTTAGCGGCTACGCAGGCGATCGCTTCCGCCCCAGACTGACGATTTCTAGAGTGCAGGCGCTGGTCGTGCTGACGGCTGGTATGACTGCTAGCCAAGCCACTGAGGCAGTGAGTTCTCCTGAAGCGGAACAGGCGTCTGCGGCTCTGCGCCAGCAAATGCTCGCGGCGTTTAGTGATAGCAGCGACATTCCGACCTACGGACAAGATGCCGTTGCCAGCGCCCTGGCGGTAGGCCTTTTAGAATCGCTGCCAGAACCCAGACCCCTACGCCCTCAGCAGGCGATGACCCGAGGTGAAGTGGCTGCGCTGCTGTGCGCTGTGCTGGGAGTCCCTGTCAAAGAGTTGAGAAAATCTTTTCCTGGCCTGACGCAGGACAGAAAGTCAATTTTCGATAGCTTTCTGAAACAGGAAACGGGATTTGATGCTGAGAAACTTGCTTTTTTGGATATCGGAATCGAGCGATCGCCCTACCGAAATCAAATTTCTTATGCACCCCTTCGTCTGCAGTCTCCCAGTGCTATTCCACTGCCGCCCACAGGCATGCTCGAAAACGCCGCACCCTACCCCAGCAGAGGGCAAAGGCCCATGATAGACGCGGGTGCTTTAGACTTTCTATCGCCTAATATTCTTTCGGGCTGTCTGTGTCTGGCCACGACCGAAGCGGGCGAGCTGAAATCTCGCTGGCTGGGCCGCGACGCGTTTATCAATCGGCAAATGTGGAGCTCGACCAAGTTTATTCCGCTGCTGAACTTGATCGATCGGGTGAATGGACTCGCGCCGACAGTGGATATCGATCGCTGCCGAGTGCGCCAGGCGGGCAGTCAAGGAGGCTATCCGTTTAACGAGCTGGCTGCTGGCATTATGTCTTACGACAACCGCATCTCTACGTCTAATTCGCTAGCGGCGATGTTCAAGCATTTCAATACGCCCGGTGACCTAGAAAAGTGGACAAGGCAAATGACCGGTAATGCCCAGCTTTCATTTCAAGGTCGCTATGGTGAAGTGCCCTTTATCCAGGTGCCCGAGCTGTGGGACAGCGCTAAGAAGCGCGTATTGCTGAAATCACCCGGTGAAGCCCATCGGGGTCAGAACCTGGTTTCTACTTACGACCTGACCCGATTACTCACGATGGCCAGCTGGCACTGGCGCTTGCCACGCCGGGCGATTTTGCCAAACGTACAGGGGCATAGTGTGGAAAGCGTGCTGCGTGCGATGGGCGTAGACACCGCCCGGTATGCGGAGGTAGCTTTGGAAACTTTGGGGCTGACGCGTGATGTGAAAGCGCCAGTGATTGTGTCGAAAAGTGGGTTTGGGCGCAGCGATCAGCGCGATCGCACAGAGCTAACGTATTCGGCCCTGGTGCAGTTTAGCCTGCCTCGACTGGGCTCTACCGATCCAAGTGCCAGCTATCAGCAGTACTCGTTTGCCTTTACCTTGATTGCGGCCCAGGCGACCGGCGATGGCAATCAGGAAGCACGATTTGTAGATGCCTTAATGGCTGCTGAGGTTACTGAGCTTATCCGTCGTATCGTGGATGGAACGCTGCTGTAACTGAAACGAGCCTACTGGTAAAGCGCTTGCAGCAGATGCTGGCGTGATACTAAATACTGGTGAATTTGCTGGCGTTCGTGAGGAGAAAGCACGGCCCGGTTGTCTATTTCGCTAAGAACGGCTTTGATTTGCTCGCCCAGTGTTAGGCTCTGACGCTGAGGTATAACTGTTTGATCAACTACAGACCAGGCTAGTCTCATCAGATTTGGGCTCATAGCTGATATTCCTTGGTGGAACTAACGTCCATCCATAATCATATAGCGCGTTTCTTAATATTTAATTAATACTCTATTCTTCGTTATATTAAGGCCTTCCAAAAGGTAGATTGTCGCCTGTTCGTCTATTGCCTGCTTTTGTATCTCCAATTCAATACAGCATAAGTGTCCTACACGGTATCTTGTTGTGTCCCGTATTACACTTCTGAGTGCTCTGCAGGCCATTATTGTCAGGCCATTATTGGTTTAGACGTCTTGCACGATATCTAATCTGGAGGTGGTTAGACGCTTCATCCAGCCACTGAGATAGTCGCGGTTCAGCACCTGTTCTTTGGGGTCTTGCGTATCGGCAGGAAACGGCATGAGGCCCCTAACAGCGGCCTCAGTGACGCAGAACATCGATTTTTGAAAGCTTTGAGAGAGCTGAACGCGCACGTCATCTTGCCCACGTGCCGATTTTTCGTAAAGCTTGCTGAGATAGTCGGGTACGTAGTGGCGCATGTCCTGCATCAGCAGGGTGGGTGGAATGCCCGCCCCACCAATGGGCAGCGGGTCGGCAAAAAGTGCGCCGTAGCCAAACTGCCCTTGATCGATAGGAATTTGGTGGGCCTGAGCGTTGTAAGAGACCGTGCCAAAGAAAGGCGTTCCTCGAAAGAAAATAGACTCTACGTAGGGCACCGCTGTATCGGGCAGAAACGTGAGGCCAACTGATTTGGGAATGATGTCGTACTCGTGGCCGCCGATGGTGACTGCGTAGGTGATGGGCCGCGCTGCATCGGCAACAAGTCCAGCCTTAATAAACTCAATGACATCGTCGATGCTTTTGAGGTTGCCTGCATCGTAATTGTCGGACAGGTTGATGAAAATATCGCTCATGACCCGCCAAAACTGCCCTAGTCCTGAGTAGTATGCGAGCTGCCGAACCTGCTCTGGTAAGTATTCAGGAAATATTTTGTTGAAGACAAACAAGATGGGGTTGCGTCTGGCCTTGGCCTGAATCGCTGGGCTACAGCAGGCCCAAAAATCATCGGAATCGAGAAAGCTATCGAGGCCGCCGCCGCCGTGCCACATCATGGTGCGCATAACATACTCGGCGTATTCGTAGTTGATGCGGTCATGCCAAAGATGCTTCAGGACTTTCCCAGGCGTAATTTCCCCATCGAAGTATTTGAAGATGGGGACCAGGTTTAGGAACTGGGTGTTGGCAATATGCTGCAAGTTGATGGCGTAGGCATCTAAAACAATGCCGTAGGCCTTTAGTACACCCACAACTTCCTGTAAATTCTCCGGCGTATTGGGCAGTAAGGTGCCGCCTGAAAGAAGCCGGTTAACGTACTCTGCCGAAGAGTAGACAGGGACTGGCTGAAGTTGAACGGTGGCGGATGTTGTAGTCATAGCGAAAGTACATAGAACAACCAATCAAATCAGTTGATAGACGAAGTGCGAACAAGGGCCAGATTGTCGGTGGATGGCCTAATAACAGGAGTGACGGTTGAACTATCTACTAATACTGGGTGAAGTAGGCTCAACAGTGCGATTTTTTCGGGACTTTTTTCTAAACCTTTATCGAAATCTTTACCTGAACTTGCTTGGTTTAGGTTGGCTTCGTTTGGGTGTGTTTTGTCGGGGGTGGGCTGTAGCACAGAGACAGCTTCCGAGGCTCTGATGGCATTGGGCATGAAGGTGGTGGTGGTGGTGGCAATCCAGCGGGTCATCCATTCAGGCTGCAAGCCAAAGGCGAAGATGATGAGCACTAGTACCAACGCAGGGGTGCGATCGCGCCAACTCACCTTAGGTAAGGTCACCTCTATTGAGCCGCCTTTATCATTGGGGGCTGCGGTCAGCCGCCCGAAAAACACCCGGTTGATCATCAGCAGAAAATAGACCGCCGTCAGGCCAGAACCCACCATGCACAGCAGGGTTTGTGGCGCGTAGCGCTCAAAGCTGCCTCGGAACACAATGAACTCTGAGATAAAGCCCACCATGCCTGGGATTCCGGCACTGGCCATGGCCCCAAGTACCATCAGCGAGCCGATAAAGGGTAAACCGCGCTCGGGCGCGAGCAAACCCCTCAAAATCGTTAGATCGCGGGTGCCGGTTTTTTTGTAAACGACGCCCACTAGTAAAAACATCAGCGCTGAAATCAGCCCGTGGCTGACCATTTGCATCACGGTGCCCAGGATGCTGAGCGGCGTTGCCGCTGAGGCGGCCAGCAGAATGTAGCCCATATGCCCGACGGAGCTGTAAGCGACCATTTTTTTCATGTCGGTTTGGGCGATCGCGGCCAGCGACCCGTACAGCACGCTCACCACCGCCCACCAGGCCAGCAGCGGTGCCACCGCGACCCATGCCTCTGGAAATAGCCCTACACAAAAGCGCAAAATGCCATAGGTTCCCAGCTTTAGTAGCACACCTGCTAGCAGCACCGATATCGGCGTAGACGCTTCCACATGGGCATCGGGCAGCCAGGTGTGAAACGGCACCAGCGGAATTTTGATGCCAAATCCAATGAGCAATACGCCCATTAGCAGCGTTTGCTGCGTGATGGTCAGCCCCTGCACCAGGGCCGGATTGTACGCAAAAGATCCGGTGTCAGAGAGAATAGCTAGTCCCAGGAATGCGCCCAGAATCAGCACCCCAGAAAACGCCGTGTAGATTAAAAATTTGGTTGCTGCATAGCCGCGCCGCGCGCCTCCCCAAATCGCAATCAGCAAGTACAGCGGAATCAGCTCAAGCTCGTAGAACAAGAAAAACAGCAGTAAATTGCGAGCTAAAAACGCACCTGCTACCGCACTAGCAATTAGCAGCAGCATGGCGTAATACAGTCTTGGCCGCTTTATCTGGGCGCTGATGTACACCGATAAAAAGCAGAGGAAGCTATTAATTGCCACCAGCGGTAAGGCAATGCCATCGACACCTAACGAATAGCTCAGGCCCAACGGCTCTATCCAGTCGATGTCTTCGACAAACTGAAAGCCTGAATTGCTGATATCAAACTGAAGTATCAGCCAGAGGGTGACCGCCAGGTTTATGCCCAGCACGATTAGCGCACTCCGGCGGATTTGGTTAGTTTCTAGCGTTTTGGGCAGCAGGCCAATGAGCAAGGCGCCCACCAGCGGAATCAGTATGAGTGCGCTTAGTATCACAGCTGTTGTTTACCACCTCGCCCAGGTTGTCATCAGTACTAGCAGACCAACGCCGGTGACGATGGTCAGAATATAGTTTTGCGATCGCCCCGATGAGCTGTACTTCAGCCCTTCGCCACTGAGCAAAGAAGCCGCACCCACCAGGTTTACCGCGCCATCTACGACGTAGCGATCAAACCAGTTGCTGGCGATCGATAGCGTAGACACCAGTCGCACCACCGTACCCTCGTAGAGTTTTTCGGTGTAGAAGTCATTACCCAGCAAGTCTTGAATCCAGCGCAGCTGCTTGATACTAGAGCGAGACCAGGCGCGGTTGAGTGGCAAATAAAAGCCGAGTCCTGCACCGAGTAAGCCTGAAAACACTAGCAGTGCGATCGCTGGCACGTTGAAATACTCCATCGGTGGCAGCAAAGACATCCGCTGCATGATAAAAGGCACTAGCAGCACAAAAACAGACAGCGTCATCATGGGCACGGCCATTAACCAGGCCACCTCTGGGGTTCGCCGGGTCTTATCCTGTGGCTGACCCAAAAACACCAGGCGAAATACGCGAATCAGGTTGAGCGCCGTTAAAAAGTTCACCAGCAAAAACACGCCTACCAGTATCGGATGCTCGCCCCATAGGAACTCGATTCCCAGAGAGAAAGACCAAAAACAGCCAAAAGGCAACACCCCCGTCAGGCCTAGAGCGCCAGTGAGGTAGGTGATGGTGGTCGCAGGCATGCGCGACCATATTCCCCCTAGCTCCGTAAGGTCCTGGTTATTGGTGCTAAATACAATCGCACCAATGCTCATGAAAATCAGCGCCCGGGCCACCGCATGGGTGAAAAGCAACAAAAATGCCACCCCTGGCCACTCTGTGCCCACCGCGATAAACACAAGGCCAATGTAGGCACTAGTGGAATAAGAAAATGTGCGCTTAAAGTCGATTTGAGCCAAGGCGACGAGCGAACCACCAATCGCTGTAATCGCGCCAATGGCAATCAGCACGTCCAGCGTGATAGGTGAGAGCACCACCACCGGCTGAATTTTAATCAGCACGAAGGCGCCACAGGTCACCACCACCGAATTGCGCATAATCGAGGCCGGACTGGGGCCTTCCATTGCTTCGTCTAGCCACAGGTGTAAGGGAAATTGAGCGCACTTGCCCGTCGGTCCGGCAATGAGCGCCAGTCCCATCAGCGTCGCAGCAATGGGCGTAATGTCAGCGTCCTTGACCCAAATGTAGAGATCGTCAAATTTGAGGCTACCTGCGTAGGTACTCAGGGCAATCAGCCCCATAAATAGCAGCACATCCCCCACGCGCTTGGTCAAAAAAGCATCTCTCGCAGCGGTAATCACCAGAGGCTGTGCGTACCAGAATCCGACCAGTAGATAGGTAGATACCGTCAGCATCTCTAGTAAAAAGTAGCTAGAAAATAGGGAGCTACTTAAAATAACGCCACTAATCGCCCCTTCAAAAAATCCCATCAGGGCAAAGAACCGCGCTAGCGCCCAGTCTTTTTCCAGGTAGCCCATGCCGTAAATTTGAGCGAGTAAGCTCAGACCTGCTGTCAGTTCCAGAAAAATCAGGTTGGTGGTAGATAGATCGAGAGAGGCCGATAGGTTGAGCCCGGCTACTTTTAGCCATTCGAAGCTGACGACCTGAGTGCCGTTATTCCATATAGCTTGCAGTAACAAAGAACCGTGAAGGGTGGCGATCGCTGTCATCAAAACATTGACGTACATCGCCGGGCGAGGACCACTTTGCCGAATCAGCCGGGTTGCCCAAGGAAGCGCAAGTAAGGCACCCACTAGCCCATAGATTGGAATTAACCAACTCCACTGAATTAAAAACTGCATTACAAACACGTATTAAAGACTTTTCAAACACAGCGGAGCAAGCACGTCAGATGAAACCAAAAGCGCAGTAAAAAGAAGACAGACAGTCAAATTTATTAACCTTAATGAGTGCTTTTGCGACTGCTTTAGATCGGCAGCAAGAAGGACAAAAAGAGTCCCAAGAATGGGCCAGCGTAAGAGATTAAGAAAGTATAAACAGTCTCCGACAACCCTTCTATAGTACCTGACTGTAGATCGTCTAGACTCAGTTGTATGGAGCCAATGCGCTTCAAATTATTTATTTTTCGTCAGAGTGATTTCGACCGTTTGTCAAGTTCTGCAAACAGCCCAGCAATTTGCCTTTCGGTGATC
This sequence comes from Cyanobacteria bacterium J06581_3, assembly GCA_038531675.1. Lineage (GTDB taxonomy): Bacteria > Cyanobacteriota > Cyanobacteriia > Phormidesmidales > Phormidesmidaceae > Phormidesmis. Next base: position 92,555 of record JBCBBK010000011.1, on the reverse strand, counting down.
TCACCCATCTGTTTTTTGGCCAAAAACACACCAGGGGATCGCGCTACCTGCGCTGTCAACGGCTTTGAGCGACTACCTGGAATAACCCTTAAAAGATAATCGACGCTTCATAAGTTTTGGTGATACTCACTATTAGAGACAATCATTGAGACTTATATTGTCAAAGGGGCGACGCCATTTTATTCTGAGTTATGACGCACAGAAGTTATTCAGGCAAGATTAAAAGAATTTTAAAAAGTAGAAACAGCTGATTTTGCACGCACTGCCTGTTGGGATCTCCCTAATCAAGCGAAGGTTTTCTATCAAAAGTTCGCCCTGTAATAGCTTCTATTAATTTAGGAGATTTCGATTAATGCCTATCGCTGTTGGAATGATTGAGACCAAGGGCTTCCCCGCAGTTGTTGAAGCGGCTGATGCGATGGTGAAAGCCGCTCGCGTTACCCTAGTTGGCTACGAAAAAATTGGTAGTGGCCGAGTCACCGTTATTGTTCGTGGCGACGTTTCTGAGGTTCAGGCGTCTGTGTCTGCGGGCGTAGAGTCCGTTAAGCGTGTAAACGGTGGTGAGGTGCTCTCTACTCATATCATCGCGCGTCCCCACGAGAACCTGGAGTTTGTGCTGCCAATTCGCTATACCGAGGCGGTGGAACAGTTCCGCTCTTAGCGAAGATTTTACGTGAGAGATGTTGGCTTGGCGGTGTAAGCAGCTAAGCCAGCGTGCTGGCGCTGATGTGGACTAGCTTTGGTGTCAGTTTTATGTCGATTGAGCGCACGGTCGCACAACCTCTCTTGGATGCGGTGGCGGCTATTTTAGTTGATCGTTTAGGCAATTTTTAGGAAAAGATTATGGCAATTGCAGTAGGTATGGTGGAAACGTTGGGTTTCCCCGCAGTGGTTGAAGCGGCTGATGCGATGGTGAAAGCCGCTCGCGTTACCCTGGTTGGCTACGAGAAAATCGGTAGCGGTCGAGTCACCGTTATTGTTCGCGGCGATGTATCGGAAGTGCAGGCTTCTGTGGCCGCAGGCGTTGAGAACGTCAAGCGTGTAAATGGCGGTCAAGTGCTCTCTACTCACATCATTGCGCGTCCCCACGAGAACCTGGAGTTTGTACTACCAATTCGCTACACCGAAGCTGTAGAGCAGTTCCGCGAGAGTGTCAGCGGTATTCGTCCCTACGGCAGATAGTTGTCCATGACAGATAGTTGATGGATAAGTCGTCAACAAAATAAACAACAGCGCTTTTGAGTTAAGGGTGTTTTTGAATGAATAGAAATAGACAAGCTCTATGCGCTTAGCAAAGGTGAGGGGAACGGTTGTCAGCACCGTCAAGGATGAAAGCCTGATGGGAGTCAAGCTGCTGGTGATTCAGCTGATTGATGAGGCCGGTGACCTCCAATCTGAGTACGAAGTTGCCGCAGATGTGGTCGGTGCCGGGGTGGGTGAATGGGTGCTGGTAAGCCGTGGCAGTGGTGCCCGGCAGCAGCAGCGCTACCAAAACAAGCCGGTGGATGCTGCCATTATTGCCATTGTCGATACCGTTAGTCTCGATACTGGTCTGCTTTACGACAAACGAGAGGATTTTAGGTGAGACGATGTTGAGTCTGTCGGCTAGTCCCCAGGTAAGTTCGACCGCGAATGTGCACGAGTTTTGCTTGATAGAAGGCGATGTGCAAGTGCGTTCATCGGCGAGCGTAGCCCCTGGCAGTGCCATTACCGCAGAGAAAGGCGCTTCTGTGTGCGTTGATGAGGCGGTGCGGCTGTTGCCCGGTGTGGTCGTAGAGGCGATCGCTGGTCCGCAGGTGACAACAGGTGCGGGTGGGGAAGCTTATTCGGCATATGTCGGCACGGGGAGTGCGATCGCGCACAAGTCACTTATTCACAGTCCGGCCTTTATCGGCAAGGGCTGTTTTGTTGGCTTTAGGTCTACGGTCTTTAATGCTCGCCTGGGCGATGGCTGCATTGTGCTGGCCCATGCGCTGATTCAAGATGTAGAAATTCCACCAGGTCGCTGTGTACCTGCTGGCGCGGTCATCAACGCTCAGCATCAGGCCGATCAGCTGCCCAAGGTACGTGCCGAAGATCTGGCCTTTGTTCAGGAGGTCCTTGGTATGGGTCACCCGTTCCCGGGCCGTGTGTCTTCTTCTTCCTCCTCTCAGACGTCTAGTCGCTCTCGTTTAGTGTCTGTTCACAGTGCTACTAACAGTGTCTCCAATGGCACTCCGAATTCCCGGTCAAATGTCCGGTCAAATTCCTCATCAACTTTCAAAATGGCCAGTCGTGCTGGTCGAACATCTGGTCAATCTAGTCAATTCTCATCCGTTACTGAAGGAGCAAATATGCAAGCCCAAAGACTCTCCCCTGATGTTGTTCAACAGGTCCGCCAGTATCTGGCCCAGGGCTACCGCGTCGGGATGGAACATGCCGACAAGCGGCGCTATCGCAGCGGCGTATGGGAAACCTGCACCCCCATTAAAGACACCCGAGAGCAGGCTGTATTTGAAGGCCTAGAAAGATGTTTGGCTGAGCACCAGGGCGAGTACGTTCGCATGTTTGGCATTGACCCCAAAGCTAAGCAACGCATTGGGATGGTGACGGTTCAACGCCCCGGTGATAAGCCTGTAGGGCGCTCAAGTTCTGGTGGTGGCTACAGCGGCAGCCAATCCTACGGCAACAGCGGTGGTTCCAATCAAAGTAGCGGCGGGCTCGATTCTGGCGTTGCGCAGGAAGTTCGTAATCTGTTGAATGCGGGCTACCAAATTGGGACAGAGCACGCTGGGCCTCGCCACTATCGCAGCAATGTGTGGAAGGTGTGCTCACCGATTGAATCGCGCAACGAAAGAGAAGTGTTTGCAAAGCTAGAGCACTGCCTGGACGAGCACAGCGGCGAGTACATTCGCATGTTCGGTATCAACGCGCAGTCTAAGAGCCGTACTGCAACGACAACCATCCAAAGAGCTGACGGCAAGCCCGTAGAGGTAGCGGCTCGTTCAGTGCCTAACGCAGGTCAGTCCGGCGGTTCTTCTGCCAGCCAGGCTCCCTCTAGTGGTGGCTACAGTCAGTCTTCTTCGTCGGGCGGCAACGTTGGTGACGAAGCCGCTCAAGCGGTCAGCCAAATCATTCGCGGCGGCGGTAAAGTTGGTATCGAATTTGCCGATAAGCGTCGTTACCGTAGCGGCATCTGGCAGACTGCGCCTTCGATTAGTGCCAGCAGTGAATCTTCGGCTATTAGCAAGCTACAGAGCTTCCTCCGTCAGAACGCCGACAAGTACGTTCGCATCTTTAGCGTGAACTCACAGCAGAAAACTCGGGGATCTTCTACCACCATTCAAAAGCCAGGACAAAAGCAATCTGGCCAGCAAGGTAGTGAAAATCAGGATGGTAGAGAAGCCGCTCGCGATCCTATCAATGCGAACCCACCTCACTACGATGATCCTGCGTTCCGGGGGCAGCCCAACGGCGGTCAGCCAGGTAGCATGGATAACTCGGTGACCAGCCAGATTACTCAGCTTGTGAACCAGGGCCTCAAGCTGTCGCTGGAGTTCGCCGATAAGCGTCGTTACCGTAGCGGCATTTGGAAGACGGGACCTTCGATCAATGCGCGTCGTCCGGCTGAAGCGATTTCTGAAATTGGTAAGCAGCTGGCCCAGCATAGCAACGACTATGTTCGCCTGATTGCGACTGATACTAACGCTAAGCGCCGAGTGTCGGAGCTTACGGTACAACGGCCTGGTCAAAAGCCAGCTCAAGGGAGAGGTTCTTCTGCTGGCCGTCGTGACCCTATCAATGGGAACCCACCTCACTACGACGATCCCTCTTTTAGAGGTCAGCCCAGCAGCTATGGTCAGTCTGGTGGGTACAACAGCAACGGACAGTCGGGCAGCTACAACACGCAGACTGGCAACTACGATCAAGGTGGCCAAAATGGTGGTATGGAATCGGCAGTGCTAGATCAAATCACGCAGCTGGTAAATCAAGGTCACAAGATTTCGATTGAGTTTGCTGATAAGCGTCGGTATCGCAGTGGCATTTGGAAAACGGGGAGTGCGATCGCGGCCCGCCGTCCGGCTGAAGCGATTTCTGAACTGGGTAAGCAGCTGGCACAGCATCAGGGGGAGTATGTTCGCCTCATTGGTACAGATACCGAAGCCAAGCGCCGTGTATTAGAAACCACCATTCAGCGTCCGTAGCTCGGCGTCCTACTCTTTCAATAGCTAGTCATTAGCTAACATCCTGCCGGACGTGATTGTATGCAACCGTCAACTTCTCTTGACAATAGAGCCCCGCGCTTAGTGAGCCACACTCACTACTGCGTGATGGGCGATGTGAGTGTAGGCGACGGTGCCATGATTGCACCGGGGGTTGTTTTGCAGGCCGCACCTGGCAGTCGCGTTGTGATTGCCTCAGGCGCTTGCCTAGCAGGTGGCGTTTGCATTCAGTCTCGCCAAGGTGTGCTGACCATCGGTCCGGGGGCAAATCTGGGTGCGAACGTACTGGTTGTTGGAAAGGGAGATATCGGTCCTAATGCCTGCATTAGCCCAGGTAGCACACTGGTAAATCCACAAGTATCGGCGGATCAGCTGGTGCCTCCTAATGCGCTGGTTCAGAGTGCGCTAGCGCCAGCTGCTTCACCTGTTAGTCCAGCGGTTTCGGCGTCTTCTGTCTCGGCTTCCAAGTATTCATTCACTAGCTATTCATTCAACGGTGCGTCGAACGGTTCGCCTAGCTATGCTGCAAGCAGCAACCAGGTAACGTCGCAGCAAGAAAACGATACTTTTGTAAATACTTTCGTTGAACCGTCGCCTGTTGGGCCAAAAGCTATAGAAACACCGGATTTGAGCGGTCAGAACGGTCAGTATGTTGATCCGTCAACTCAAAACAATGCCTTACAATTGAATAACGGCTATGGAAACAACCGTTTAGCGCAGAATGGTTCTGTACAAGGTGGTTCTGTGCAAAACAGTTCTGCTTTAAGCGTCAATACCAACAACCGCGTGTACGGCAAAGACCAGGTAAGTCAGCTACTCTCCACGTTGTTTCCTAACCGGGTGACCTAAATCTTTTCGGCTTGGCCGTGCCGGCTCGGCCACTTTAGAGGCTCCCCATGCAGTCAGACGCTACTCCAGTTGCACCGAATCAAGCGGCCAGAATGAAGGCTAAAAAAGCGCCTCGCCAAAACTGGCTTCGGGATACGGCGCTTGGACTGGTTTCTACCACTAGCTTTCCGGCGATTATTGGTACGGCTGACGCCATGATGAAGTCGTCGAATGTGTATCTGGTCGGTTACGAGAAAACGGGGGGTGGCCACTGTACGGCGATTGTACGCGGCGGTGTGGCCGACGTGCGGATGGCGGTTCATGCCGGTGAGCAAACCGCTAAGCAGTTTGGCCAGTTTGTGTCGGCAACATTAATTCCCAGACCACCGGCCAATTTGGAAGCGGTGCTACCGATTGCAGCGCGGATGGAAGATTTGGAAGGGGCAGGCTCGATGATGGGCGGCAGTGCCATTGGCTTGCTAGAAACGCGTGGATTCCCGGCAATGGTAGGCGCGGCGGATGCGATGACCAAGTCGGCAGAAATTACGCTGCTCTCCCACGAGACGATTGGGGAAGGGCTGTGCACAATTATTATTCAGGGGTCATTGTCTAATGTAGCGATCGCTGTCGAAGCGGGCATGAATGAGGCCGAACGCATCGGTGAGCTGAATTCGGTGATGGTGATTCCTCGCCCGCTGGGTGATTTGGAACGCAGCTTGCCGAAGACGAAAGTAGCCGCGACGCCAGAGCCCATGCGACTGCCGCTGAAGCTAGAGGAAAGGCAGAAGACACAAGAGCGGGAGAAAGAGCTGGTGCCCGCTAAGAATGAGGAGATGCAGCCTTTGAAACGGCAGGAATCTGTGGTGGTGCCAGAAGTGGTGATTCCTGAGCTAGAGACAGAGGAGCTGTAGTGCCAGCCTACCTAATGCTTTGCCAGAAAGCCTCCACGCGCGCGGATACCTGCTCGACCAATGCCGGGTCGCCTGCGGTAAACCATTCGATACGAGGTTCCTTTTGAAACCAGGTTCGCTGCCGTTTGGCGAACTGGCAGGTGTGTTGAATAATCAGCTCGGTGGCTGATTCTAACGGGATTTCTCCAGCCAAGTGCTGCATGATTTCGGCGTAGCCCAGGGTTTTGAGCAGGGGCAAGTCTGGGCCGTATTTCTCTTTGATGGTGATGACTTCGGCTTTTAGGCCCTGATCGATCATTTGATGGGTGCGCTGGGTGATGCGCGATCGCAATACATCCGGTTCGCACCTCAGCCCTATATATAAGATCGGATAGCTCGGCGGATCTTCTCCCTGCTGACTCGAAATGCTTTTGCCTGTGACGTAATACACCTCTAATGCTCGCAGGGTCCGCACCTGATCGTTTGGGTGGATTCGCTGTGTGGCCTCAACATCTACCTGCTGGAGTAGTGAGTAGCAAAATGGTTGACCCAGGTTGGTGAGCTGCGATCGCAATTTACGATGGGGCGGCACCTTTGGAATTTTTAGGCCTTTGGCGATCGCATTTACATACAGCCCGGTTCCCCCCACTAGCATGGGCTGCTGAGCGCTTTCATGCATTTGTGCGATTTTTGCCTGCACCTGCTGCTGATAGCGAGCCACGGTCAGCGTCTCAGTCGGCTCGCAGATATCTATAAAGTAGTGGGGCACTTTTCGCTGCTCTACTGCAGAAGGCTTCGCCGTGCCAATATCGAATTCCCGATACACCTGCCGCGAGTCTGCGCTCAAAATCGCCAGCGGACACGGTACGTTCAGCTCACCTTTTAAACTGCGCTCAGCTAACGCCATTGCCAGCCCAGATTTTCCCGAAGCGGTCGGTCCAACGACTATAATCAGAGAAGGCTTGGAGTAGTACAAAAAAACTATTCACGAAAAGGATAACGAAAGATACGGATACCGGTCAATTAAAGAGCACCAAAAAAGGGCACTATGACCCTTATTTTAGAATCGCGCTCAGATAGCTCTAAAATCGCTTTTAACGCCTTTGTGTTAGAATCCGTAGACACATTATCATTTTGATGGCGCAAAACGGCCTCAGAAGCGAAAAAAGCTTGGTCCCAAATCTAAAAGACACTAAACCCAAACTTAGAAGAAGAGTGGTCTTAGCGAAAACCTGGCTAGAAACCCTATAAAAAACGGGCTAACGCTTAACGTAAAGCCCTCGGTAACAACTCAGGCAATCCGCCACTATTGACTTCAGGAGAAAAATTGCATGGCGAATAACTACGGCGCTCAGCAAATTCAAGTCTTAGAAGGACTTGAACCTGTTCGTAAGCGTCCGGGCATGTACATCGGCAGCACCGGCCCCAGGGGACTCCATCACCTGGTGTACGAAGTCGTTGACAACTCTGTAGACGAAGCCCTAGCCGGCCACTGTAAGCACATTACCGCCGCGTTAAATCTAGATGGCTCAGTCACCGTAACTGATGACGGTCGAGGCATTCCTACAGATGTACATCCCACCACCGGCAAGTCTGCGCTAGAAACCGTGCTAACGGTCCTCCACGCAGGGGGCAAGTTCGGTGGCGACAGCGGCTACAAAGTCTCTGGTGGTCTCCACGGTGTGGGCGTTTCGGTAGTAAACGCGCTTTCTGAATGGGTCGAAGTGACCGTATGGCGCGAAGGCAAAGTACATACTCAGCGGTTTGAGCAAGGCAATCCAATCGGCACGCTCAAAACCGAAAAAGGGAGCAGCAAAACTGGTACCCAGGTTGTCTTTAAGCCCGATGCCACTATCTTTACCCACACCGTAGAATTTGACTACGACACCATAGCAAGACGTCTGCGCGAGCTGGCTTACCTGAATGCAGGTGTAGACATTACCTTTACCGACTATCGCCTAGAGCTGATGAAGGCAGACGAGCCCCGGGTGGCTCACTACTGCTACGAAGGCGGTATTAAGGAATACGTCGAGTACATCAACGATGGTAAAGAGCCGCTGCATCCCGACGTTATCTATGTAAATGCGGACAAAAACGGCGTCCAGGTAGAAGCTGCTTTGCAGTGGTGTGGCGATGCTTTTTCTGACAATTTGATGGGCTTTGCGAACAACATTCGCACCATTGATGGCGGTACGCACCTGGAAGGCCTGAAGGCCGTGTTAACCCGTACCATGAACGTGATTGCTCGCAAGCGCAAAAAGCGCAAAGATGGCGAGTCGAACATGGCCGGGGAGAACATTCGTGAAGGCCTGACGGCTGTAGTGTCTGTGAAGGTGCCCGAGCCAGAATTTGAAGGTCAGACCAAGACTAAGCTGGGGAACACCGAAGTTCGCGGCATCGTTGACTCTTTGGTTGGCGAAGCGCTGACAGAGTACCTGGACTTCAACCCCAATGTGGCTGACGCCATTTTGGAAAAAGCCATTCAGGCCTTTAACGCGGCTGAAGCAGCGAAGAAAGCCCGCGACCTGGTGCGTCGTAAGTCGGTGCTAGAGTCTTCGACGCTGCCTGGTAAGCTGTCAGACTGTGCATCGCGCGACCCGAGTGAGTCGGAGATCTTCATTGTGGAGGGAGATTCTGCGGGGGGTAGTGCCAAGCAAGGGCGCGATCGCCGCTTCCAGGCCATCCTGCCCCTGCGAGGCAAAATTCTCAATATTGAGAAAACCGACGACTCCAAAATCTACAAGAACAACGAAGTGCAGTCGCTGATTACCGCGCTGGGCCTCGGCATCAAAGGCGAAGATTTTGCGCCGGATAACCTGCGTTACCACCGCATTTGCCTGATGACTGATGCTGATGTGGACGGCGCGCACATTCGCACCCTGCTGCTTACCTTCTTCTACCGCTATCAGCGTGACCTAGTCGATCAGGGCTACATCTACATCGCCTGTCCGCCGCTGTACAAGCTGGAGCGGGGTAAGAACCACACCTACTGCTACAGCGAAAAAGAGCTGGCAGATGGGATCGCAGCCCTGCCCGACAACGCTAAGTACAACATTCAGCGATTCAAGGGCCTGGGTGAAATGATGCCGCAGCAGCTGTGGGATACCACCATGAACCCCGAGTCTCGTACGCTGAAGCGGGTAGAGATTGAGGACGCGGCGGAAGCGGACCGGATCTTTACAGTGCTGATGGGCGATCGCGTTGCCCCCCGCCGTGAGTTCATTGAAACCCACGGCCCCCGCTTGAACATGACCGATCTCGATATTTAAATCACAGCAGGTTATGGAGCGATAGTGCCTTCTCTAGAATTTCCTAGAGAAGGCACTGCTACATATACGAGCAAAAGAGGCTGAAAATGATTGAGCGCATACTGGTCTTACTTTCGGCGCAAGCTCGAGCTCCTCAAAAGTAAAACTGTGATAATGCTTACATCCGTGACAAAATGTTGCGAAATCTTTCTTAGGATAGAGGCTCATTCTAAGCTTTAAACTAATCAATACTTGAAATAACACTCATGAGCAACAATTTAGCGACCCAGCTCCGTGAGGGCACTAAAAAAGCTCACACTATGGCCGAAAACGTCGGATTCGTTCGATGCTTCTTACGTGGTGTGGTGGAGAAAAAGTCTTACCGTAAGCTTGTGGGTAACTTCTACTTCATCTACTGCGCGATGGAAGAAGAGCTGGAAAAGCATAAAGACCACCCAATCGTTTCCAAAATCTACTTCCCTGAGCTCAATCGCAAGCAGAGCTTGGAAGAAGATTTGGCCTTTTACTATGGTCCTAACTGGCGTGACGAAATCGTGCTCAGCAAGGGCGGCAAGCGCTACGTTGACCGCATTCGTGAGATTTCGGCAACTAAGCCTGAGCTACTAGTTGGTCACTCCTACACGCGTTACCTAGGCGATCTCTCTGGCGGTCAAATTCTCAAGAACATCTCACAGCGAGCCATGAACCTGTCGGGTAGCGACGGTGTTGCGTTCTATGAGTTTCCCACTATCGAAGACGAGAAAGCCTTTAAGAACAACTATCGCGCTTCATTGGGCGAGGCCCCTGTAGATGATGCAACGGCAGATGCCATCGTAGAAGAGGCCAATGATGCCTTTGGTATCAACATGGAGCTGTTCAAGGAGCTAGAAGGCAATCTGGTGAAGGCGATCGGCGTAATGCTGTTTAACAGCCTGACAGGCGGTCGCCGTCGAGGTAGCACTGAGTTAGCAACTGAAGGTTAAGCAGGATCAGCACAGCTGCTGATATTACCTTTTGAATTCCGTTTGCTGAAATAAAGACAAACAGGGAGAGCTTCTAATTAGGCTCTCCCTGTCTGTCTTTATTTGTATGCATCACCACGAGGGCCAATCTGTAGGACTTCAACCTCAACAGATTGATCATTTACCCTGTAAATAACCCGATAGTTTCCTATTCGATACCGATAGCGGCCTTTCAACTTTCCCTTTAATGGCTTTATGTTGGGATGGCTGAGAGGTGTTTGTTCTAGAACTTCGAAGCAGCGAGCAAGCTTGGTCGCTAACACCTTGTCGGCAGAGCCGTAGAATTTGCTAGCTTTCTTAGTCAACCGAACTGTATAAGGCACCAAAGATATGAGCTACAGGATATAGGATTCTAAGCTGCCGTTTTGAGATATCGCTTTTTCGTAGTGCTATTAGAAAACATCATTCCTAATCGAGCGCCAGTCTGTAAGCTCTCCTGCATCGGCCTGTTTCTCTGCTTCTAGGAGTTCTTTCTCAAAATTGTGGATGTCTAGAAGCTCCTGAGTGGCTTCATCTTCTAGATTCTCTTTATTGACTAAATAAGATAGAAACTCTAATGCAATTTTTAATCTAGCTTCAGAAAGCTGAGCAGCGTGGTTTTGGATTTGGTTTCTGAGCTGTGCTGTTTCCATAGTTGTCTTAGCCAACTACCGTATGTGACTCTAGTATCTTAGCTTCTAATTCTAGTCGGCTGAGTCTTTGTCCGATTCTACCACTTTTGCTGACAAACATATTTGACCAAAGGAGCACTCAACCCATGAAATGTATCTTTAATCTGAGGCCTAAGATCGAATTAGCCGGTCAGTAAGTCCTCTTCAGGATAGCGGATGACGCTAGGGCTAGGGTCGCCTAGCAGGGCAGACATTAGCAAAAGAATGCCAACTCTGCCGATGTACATGGTGATGATGATAAATATTTGACCCATGATAGAAAGATCAGCGGTGATGCCGGTGGAGAGCCCGACGGTAGCGAATGCTGACACTGCCTCGAACAAGATTCTGATAAAGGTGAGATTTGGATCGCTAACGGAGATGCAGGTGGTGATGATCACCACGCTGATAGCAGAGGCAACCACGACGGCAAGCGCTTTGAGAATGCGCGCTGTGGGAATCTGCCTTTGGTAGCTGGTGACCTCCTCTTTGCCTTGGAGGGCGGCTTTGGTACTCATGAGCAAAATGCGGACGGTGGTGGTTTTGATGCCGCCGCCGGTACTGCCGGGGCTAGCGCCGACAAACATAAGGGCGATCGCAACAAACAATGCACTGGTCTCCATCGCGCCAATATCAATAGAATTGAACCCAGCTGTCCGCATCACCACCGATTGAAACCCAGCTAACAAGACCTTTGCTCCGAAGCTTTTGTCCGCTAGCGTTGCCGGATTGTCGTATTCAATCAGTAAAAAGCCCAGCGTCCCGACCGCTAGCAAAATCAGCGTCGTGCTCGTCACAATTTTGAAGTGAAGTGAAAAGGTGTTGTGTTCCTTTTTCCGGGTAATCCGCGCTCTGGCCCACATAAACCATTCCATAATCACCTGATAGCCAATGCCCCCCAGAATAATCAGCGCCGATATAACCGCCATTGGCCAGGTGCTTTCGGCATATCGCACCAAACTATCGGAGAACAGGCTAAAGCCCGCATTGTTGAAGGCGCTAATGCTATGAAAAATAGATAGCCACAGTGCCCGGCCCGTTCCAAATTCTTCTGTAAACGTCGGCATCAGGCAAAATGCACCCGTCAGCTCAAAAATGAACGTCATAGAAATAATCGAAACCACCAATGCGTTCACATTTGCTAGCTCGCTGGTGTCCATTGCCTGCTGAATAGCCAGACGATCTTTCAAACACAGCCGACGGCCAATCAGCAGCAGCAACAGCGTGGTCGCAGTCATGTAGCCCAAACCACCCAGCTGAATGAGCGTCAGTACAATGCCTTGGCCAAACGACGAAAAGTAGCTTCCCGTATCCACGACAATCAGCCCAGTTACGCACACCGCAGACGTTGCGGTAAATAGTGCGACCAGCGGATTGTTCCACTCACCGCTAGCCGTAGCAAAAGGAAGCATTAGCAGCAGCATGCCTACCGCAATCAAGGCAAGGAAGCCAATGCAAATGGTTCTAGGGACGGTCATCATAGAAAGGTACGGTGCGCTGGAAGTGAGCAGTGAAGTCAATATAACCAAAGATATCCTTTCATCAAGCGGGATGAAGTGCCAGCTGCTTATCGCTAGAATATTGTCGATCCTCCCCTAATAGCGGCCCCTCACCATGACCAAAACAACGCCCCTCGCACAAAGAATTCAGCAGTTTTACGACACCTCGTCGCCGCTGTGGGAGGACACCTGGGGTGAGCATATGCACCACGGCTATTACGGTCACGATGGTCAGCACCGTAAAGACCGCAGGCAGGCACAAATTGACCTGATGGAAGAGCTCCTGAACTGGGCCAATGTGTCTTCAGCTGAGACCATCCTTGATGTGGGCTGCGGTATTGGTGGCAGCACGCTGTACCTGGCCAAAAAGTTTGACGCGCAGGCCGTAGGCATTACCCTTAGCCCAGTGCAGGCCAAGCGAGCCGGAGAACGCGCCGCTGAGCAAAACATTACCCTACAGGCCTGGGAAAATTTTGACGAGGCGACCGAGCCTGCTGTGCAGTTTCAGGTCACGAATGCGCTATCGACCCCTTTCCCCGATAATTCATTTGATTTCATTTGGTCGATGGAGAGTGGTGAGCACATGCCAGATAAGCAGGGCTTTTTGCAAGAGTGCTACCGATTGCTAAAGCCGGGCGGTACGTTTTTGATGGCGACCTGGTGCCACCGGGCGACGAATACGTTAGCGGGCCCACTGACCAGCAGTGAGCAAAATCATCTGGATATGCTGTACGACCTGTACCATTTGCCCTACGTGATCTCGCTAGATAGCTACAGTGACCTGGCTAAATCCGTGGGCTTTGCAGATATTCAGCTGGCTGACTGGTCGCGACAGGTGGAGTTTTTCTGGCAGGATGTGGTGCGCTCGGCGATGGATCTGAACGTGGTGGCGGGCATCTTGCGGGCTGGGTCAGAGACGATTCGAGGGACAGCTGCGATCGCCCTGATGACAACAGGCTTCAATCGTGGCCTCATCCGCTATGGCATATTACGCGGCACCAAAGCGTAAAGGCGCTAAGGGCACAAAAGCAAAAAAGAAAAGGCCCCAGCCGAACGAATCAGCTGAGACCTCTGGAGCTACTTACTCACGACAAAACAAACTTGAACTGATGGCTGCTGAGCTTACTGCGCAGTAGTAGTCTGCGAGCAGTCCAGCAGGCGTACCATAGCCGCAGCAGCGTAGTTACGCTTAGCAGCCTGGTTAGGATAGAAGTTATTCCCAACCTCGTTAAGCGGGGAGGCCACGCCACAGAATTCAGAGAGACCCGAGATGGTGTCTTCTGCCCAGTGACCGTTGATATCAGTGAAGCTATCGCCGGTTTGGTTGGCCACGAGCGTCGTGGTGCTGTTTTTGTACTCAGCAGCGCGACGCATGATAGCAATCAGCTCAGCGCGAGTCACTTCCTGCGTGGGACGGAACGTGCCGTTTTCATAGCCAGTGACAATGCCCAGGTCCTGAGCGGTCTTAATTTTGGCTGCACTCCAGCGGTCAGAAGGTACATCTGGGAAAGGATTGCTGCTGACGCTCCCCTGGGGTGCCACCTCCAGGCCTTCTACCACAATAGAGACAAGCTGCTCGCGGGTGAGTGATGCCTGTGGGCGGAAGGTTCTATCTTCGGCAAAGCCGTCGATAAAGCCAAGCTGAACGGCCCGGTTGATTTCGCTAGCGTAGGTGTCACCGACGACATCGGGGAATGCAGGCGCACCGCTTGGGGGGGGAGTTGTCACGCCACCACCAGACTGATCACCACCGCCAGGCTCGATGGCAACATCTTGTCCACTCAGGGCCGCCAGCGTTAGATCGTTAGCAATGTAGGTGCGGCCAGTAACGCTATCGTTGTAAGTCTGACGGGTCAAGCGCCAGCCGGGCTTCATAAAGATTTGAGTGAACCCGTTGGCTGCAATGCCGTCGGTTTGGCCAATGACAAATCGCTCAGCACCTTCTGGTGCGGAACGGCGAGGGCTGGCATAAAGTACCAGCACACCGTCTTCGTTTTCGATAACAGGGTCAAAGGCAAGGTCTTCGCCTGCGGCGCGGATTAGGTAGCCGTTGGTATCTGTACTTTTGCCACAAATACCAGAGAAATCGAAGTTGAGCAGAAGGATGTCGACCTGCGTAGGGCTAGACCCTGTGGTGCTGTAGCATAGGGGCTCTTCGCGCTTTTGCTCGATGATCATCAGGCCGTAGCGCTGGCGACCGCCCAGGCGGCTGGTGGGCTGAGCGACCAAAATGTAGGGATCTTGACTGGTTTCATTCATCCCAAACAGTGATGAATTGGCCTGAGTAGGCACGGGTGTATTTTGTACAGGGGTATCTGATGGGAGGGTTGGCTCACTCACGGGCATTTGCTCTGCTGGCATGTCCTCCATTTGAGCAAGGGCTACGGGTGCGGTAGCGGCGATCGCAGCGGTAGCCAGAGCGGCAAGCGTGAGTTGGAGTGATTTCATCTTCTGCATGTCCTTTATAGTAGATTTCACATGGTCGGCGACAGCGTCTGCATGGCGCACCTGACATTAGGGAAACTTTTTCAGTTATTAGCTATGCGTACAACCAGCTAACACTTAAAGTTTTATTGATTTAACTAGTTCTTAGATTACCCGTGAAATTAGCTAAATCACATTAAAACAAGTTTCATTTGATCGTCAGTGCCTTACGTAAAACGGCTGTGTGAGTAGCGCTTTCGTGTAGGACTGCAAATGTCACCGACATGCGTTTGTTTTGGGGGCAAACTACACCAAGATTTCACTGAAGATTTCATTGAGATTTCTTGGTTAGTTCATTGATAATTCTCAGAGGTCGCTTGCCATGTTTCCGGGTGTAATGACACCATGGGGAAAAGCCTTGGAAGTCGCTCTGTTTCATGTATATAGGAATAATGGATTTAATTCGTAAGTGCGATCATCAAAGGGTCGCTTTCATGGTCGGCACACTTCTGGTAGGGACTGTGTTGAGCGCATCGTCTGCGCAAGCTGCCGATGAAGACGATATCCGGCAATTGATTGAAACCAACGCCTGTCCGGGTTGTGACCTCCATGAGGCCGATTTTCGTAGGCTCAATCTGAAGGATGCCAACCTAGTAGGCGCTGACCTGGAAGGTGCTAACTTTTACTATGCCAATCTGGACGGTGCCCAGCTGCAAGATGCCAACCTGATTGATGTGAATTTGGGTTATGCCAGCCTACAAGAGGCTTCTTTAGATGGGGCGGATTTGCGATATGCCATTTTTGACCATACCGATCTCAGCGATACTTCCATGGTCGACACAGACCTGCGAGATTCTTACATAAGACAACCCATACTGACTCGAACCATTCTCAATGGCTCGGATCTGCGCGATACGCTGTTTTTTGATGCAGACTTTTCTGAGGCAAGTCTGTGTGGCGTTATTACCTGGGCGGGCATAGAGTATCGCCAGGGCTGTGACGTCGCCGTGCCCGAACAAATCGACGACGAGTTTGGGCTGAATTAGCTGATTTGCACTGGCTAGCTCACACTCGCTGACTCACACTGGCTAGCTCACACTCGCTGCTCCGCACTAGCTGACTCGTTTGGTGTGCCACCAGTTTTGTAGTTTGGCAGATAGCGTCACCGGATAGAGCGTCATCACAATAGGCTCGCTACGATAGCTTTGTCCCACAATTTCGACGCAGTAGGAAGGATGCCTGCGCGTCGAGAGGTCGACAATAAAGCGCTTGCCAATTCGTCGCCAGCTGGGTTCTTTGCTGTGCCACTGAATGCGACAGCATGGCCAAGGCAGTTGCTCACGGTCGTATAGGCGGCAGCAGGGGCCGACGATTCTGTAGGTAAGGTGTGCGCCTGGGCTCTCGAACAGGTAGCCATTGGGCCAGGGATGATCGTGAGAGGACGTGGAGCTGGCGGTCATTTGGGAAAAGAGAATATGCCAGAATAGTGGCAGCAGAAATCGTCCTGCTACTATATGTCAAAATATACGGCCAGAGAACACGGCCAGAGAAATATCCAGAGAAATACTCAACTAGGAAGCTATGTCAGAAAAGAAGCCTGAAGTGATCGATAGCAAGGTGAGCGATCGCATTTGTAAGCATATGAACCGAGATCACGCGGAAGCCGTACTCACCTATGCCCAGCGCTATGGCAACCAGGCATCGGCCACTGCCGCCACCCTCCAGTCGATAGACCACAAGGGCATGGACCTCTCCGCCGAAGTAGAAGGCGAAACGCGACCCGTAAGAGTCATCTTCGATCACGAGCTAAAAGACGCTGCCGATGCCCACACTACACTGGTCGCTATGCTCAAGTAAACCAGAATCTAAGCCAGAATTAACCTTCAAACGGTGCCTTGTATGACTGTAAGTGTTCGCTTCTTACCCGATAATGCAATTGTGGAAGCTATGCCCGGGGAACCTTTGCTAACAGTGGCTGCTCGTGCGGGGGTGCATGTTTCTACAGGTTGCCTGATGGGCTCTTGTCATGCTTGCGAAGTCGAAATGACAGGTTCTGATGAAGTGGTGCTCGCTTGCTTGACAGCGGTTCCAAAGAGCCCAGAGCATATAGACATTAACCTACTGGTCGATCCTACCTGGTAGTGAATTGCTCGACAGTCGAGGTAGAAAGGTGACGGACGTAGTGTAAGTCTATAAATCAGCCAGTCCGTAAAGTTACTGACCGTACTAATTCGGGTACGTTGTGCCTGTTCGGTTTTCCCTTTCGGTTTCTCCCCTACATAGGGTTCAGATTGCTTGCTACAGTAAGCATACGAAACACACAGAGCGAAAAACCTTATTAGAATCGCATTCTAGTCGTTCATAGAAGGTATCAGAATGGATGAAATCACCGGCCAACTTCCTGAGTTTTCAGAGTCTTCAAAGTCTGTGACAGAAAATTCTCTTCTCAAGTACGTCAAAACGATGGATCCTGACACCATCACACAACTTTCTCGCCCTGACTCTTCGGATGTGATGCAGGTGATGGAGCACAACGTTATTGGCCTGCTTGGCGGCTTACCCTCTGGCCAGTTTGATGTTTCTGTGACCACCAACCGCGAGAACCTGGGTCGCCTGCTGGCCTCTGCGATGATGAGCGGCTATTTCCTACGCGGCGCGGAGCAGCGTCTGGCGTTTGAGGAGCGCTTTAGCACTAACTTCTTCGATGAAGAGCCTACTGACTCTGACGATCAGTAACCTGTTGTGGGTCACAATCAGGCTAACGGTCAGGCTGAAAAAGCCCAGCAAAGCCTAAAAAACAACCTTTCCAGCTCAGTGGAGTCATCTCCACTGAGTTTTGTTGTATCTGAAGACGTGGTGGTTTCTTTACGGGCTTCCTTGCTGTGCTGGTATGGCGTCCAGGGTCGTGACCTACCCTGGAGACAAACCCGTGATCCCTATGAAATTTGGATCTCGGAGATTATGCTTCAGCAGACCCAGGTGAAAACGGTGCTGCCTTACTACGAGCGATGGCTGAAGGCCTTTCCAACGGTAGAAGATCTGGCTATTGCGGAGCAGCAACAGGTATTGAAGCTGTGGGAAGGGCTAGGGTATTACGCCAGAGCGCGGAATTTGCATAAGGCGGCTCAGCAGGTGGTGAGTGAGTTGGGTGGGGTGTTTCCAGATACGCTGGAGGGTGCGATCGCCCTCAAAGGCATCGGCCGCACCACCGCAGGCGGCATCCTCAGCGCGGCATTCAACCTACCTACACCAATTCTTGACGGCAACGTAAAACGCGTCCTCGCTCGCCTGGTTGCCTTTCCTTTCGTTCCCAACAAGGCATTGAATCAGCTGTGGACTATCTCCGAGCAGGTATTAGATCCACAGTATCCAAGAGACTTCAACCAGGCGATTATGGACTTGGGCGCGACCCTGTGCACTCGCCACAACCCAGCCTGCCTGCTTTGCCCCTGGCAACCCCACTGCGCAGCGTACAATCAAAATGCAGTCACCGACTTTCCCATGACAGAATCTCGCAAGCCCCTCCCCCACAAACAAATTGGCGTCGCCGTCATCACCGATAGCGAAGGCAAAATATTGATTGATCGTCGTAAGCAAGAAGGCCTGCTTGGTGGCCTATGGGAATTTCCGGGGGGCAAAATCGAGCCGGGCGAAAGCCAGGAAGACTGCGTAAAGCGCGAAATCAAAGAAGAGCTAGGCATTGAAATCGAAGTTGGCACTAAGCTCATCACTATTGATCACGCCTACACCCACTTTAAAGTCACCCTAAATGTATTCAACTGTAAGCACCTTAGCGGCGAGCCTCAGCCTATTGAGTGCGATGAAATAAAGTGGGTCACCCTCGACGAAATCGACGAGTATCCATTTCCCAAAGCGAACGGCCAGATTATCGAGGCGATGCGGAAGCAAGCAACGCAATGAAATGAGCGGCTAATATTTTGAATAAAGTACTCTTTTTAGTTGTCAATTGACAATCAGGATACTATGTTAGTAGCAAGTTGTCAGTTGACAACTGAAAGGATATTGCTTGGTTTCATGCATCAGAGCCAATGGAAGTAGATATGAAAAAAGCAACATGGCTAGAAAAGCTCACCCTAACAAAGAAGTTGAGAAAGCTCTGAGGTATGCAGAAAAGGAAGGATGGGTTATTAAGGTTGGTGGCGCCCACTGTTGGGGCAAGCTGTGCTGTCCTAAAAATACTAAAGATTGTCGATTAGGCAGATTTTGTTTTCAGAGCATTTACAGCACACCCAGAAATACTTACAACCACGCAAAAATGATTCGAAGAGTGGTGGATGGCTGTATCCATCCCAAAGATGAGTAGTCACTTGGAGCAGACTTATGAAAGAGTACGATTTTACTTTGAGTTTTCTGCTTGGGTGTAAGGATGAAGACCCTGCCATCTATGAAGAAGCTCTATTTAACAATGGATGCGATGATGCCTTAGTCGGTGTAGGTCGCAAAGGCCAAATAGCACTTATGTTTATTCGTGAGGCAGAATCTGCACAAGATGCTATTGGTAGCGCAATCTCGAATGTTTTAGAGAGCATTCCTGATGCTAGATTATGCGAAGCCCAGCCAGACCTATCAGGGCTCACAGATATTGCAAAACTAGTGGGTTGTAGTCGTCAAAACGTTCGTAAGCTGATGATAGATTCTTTTGATAGCCCACCGCCCGTGCACAGCGGCCATCCTATGCTCTGGCACTTAGCTGATGTTTTAGTTTGGTTGCAGCAATCCAAAGATTACAAGATTGCCTCTGAGCTGATTGAAGTTGCAAAGATTACTCAGAGTCTTAATGCGATAACAAATTGGGAGACAATTGAGCCATCACTGCGTAAGCAGGTATACGCAATGGTCGCACCGTCCTCTTTTAATTCACCAATGTCATACGTATCCACTGGAGAGAAAAGCAGTTCATCTGCTGCTTTTGTGGCGGCGGAAGCCTAGCTTGCCTAATTTGTCTAAGAAATCTCCATCTGGATCTAAACAGCATTGATGATTTACTCTTTCAAGCACCGGACAGCTTCCAACATTCCTTTTGCTTTGTTCAAGGTCTCTTGAAATTCACTTTCAGGGACCGAGTCTGCCACTAGGCCAGCGCCAGCTTGCACACTAATCGTCTGGCTACCGTCTTCGGCAGACTGAACGACCATGGTGCGGATGGTGATGGCACTATTCAACTGGCCTTCAAAGTCGTAGTAGCCATACACGCCGGAGTAGGGACCTCGGTAGTCGGGCTCTAGTTCGTTGATGATTTGCATGGCGCGGATTTTTGGGGCGCCGCTGACGGTGCCCGCCGGAAAGCTGGCTTTGAGCAGGTCCCAGGCTGTTTTGTCGGGTGCTAGGTCGCCGACCACGTTGCTAACGATGTGCATCACGTGAGAGTAGTTTTCTATGACCATGAGCGTATCAACTTCTACGGTGCCGCTGGTGCATACGCGGCCTAAATCATTACGGCCCAGGTCGACAAGCATGACGTGTTCGGCAATCTCTTTGGGGTCGGCTAGTAAGTCTGCGGCGTATTCGGCGTCTTCGGCAGGGGTTTTCCCTCTGGGGCGGGTGCCTGCAATGGGGCGTAGGGTTGCCTGCATGGGTCTGCCTTCGCCTGTCTGGGTGGCTTTTACCATCACTTCTGGGCTAGAACCGATGAGCTGCCAGCCGTTGAAGTTGAAGTAGCACATGTAAGGGGAAGGGTTGACCAGTCGCAGGGAGCGGTACAGGTCAAAAGGGGCACCGTCGTAGCTGGTCTGTAGTCGCTGGGAAATGACGACCTGGAAGATGTCTCCGGCGCGGATGTGGGCTTTGGCTTTTTCTACGCTGGCGCAGAACTCTTCGGGGGTGCGGTTGCTGGTGTATGCCAACGGTGGCGCGGTGCTGGCTTCTGGGGAGGTCCACTGTAGCAGGGTGTCTTTTTCTGAGAGGGGAGCGCGGAGTTTGGCGACTAGGTTTTTAACGCGATCGCACGCCGCATCATAAGCAGCTCGCAAGTCCACAGACTCATCACGCAGGTCTGCGTAGGCGATCGCCCACACCTTCCGCTTCACCTGGTCAAAAATCAGCAGATTGTCTACCTGCATCCATAGCCCATCTGGCAAGTCTTGCTCACTGCGTTCGTGGGTAGTGACCGTCGGTTCAATCCACTTAATCAGCTCATAGCCCCAAAACCCAAACAGTCCACCGATGCCAGGCGGCAGCTGCGGTAAGCGCACGGGCTTCAGGGTCTTCAGGCAATCTTGTAAGACGTCAAAGGGATTTCCCTCTAGTATTTCCTGACTCGCATCGCGATAGGTTTGTGTGGTTTTATTCCCTTCAGATTCCAGCACCCACAGCGGGTCGCAGCCCAAGAAGCTGTAACGCCCCAGGGTCTCACCGCCTTCTACCGACTCTAGTAAAAAGCTATAGGGCTGACCCGCGCAGACTTTGTACCAGGCCGAAACTGGCGTATCGAGATCCGCAACCCATTCCTGATACACCGGGACGAAGTTGCCTTGTTTCGCAATGGCCTTAAACGTTTCAAAGTCTGGAAAAATCATGATGTGAAGCGCAATGGAAAAATAGCTCAGAAGTTATCTCAGAACAGAGTGAGCTCCAAAAAAGCGAAAGAGCAGTCTCAAATAGTGACTGCTCTTTCGCTTTAAATATAACGGACCCTGATATAACGGACCCGGTGCGTGAAGCGCCAGGGACGACGTCAACTGATTTTCTTGACATCATACTGAGTTAACTTCAGTCGGTTTCAAACGTTTCTTGTCCGCTGAACTTAATCGTTGCTGGGTTGGGGTTCTCGCCAATGCGACGATCTTTCTTGCCAGCGAAGCCTCGACCTTCGTTCACCTTCTCGGGGAATTTGCCATCTGCGGGATGTAGAAAGGTTGTTTCACCGTTAGGCAAAATGCGATAGATTTTGTAGTCGGTGATCTTGGGCTTGAACTTAGTTTTAAGCTGCTTACCAAGTGCCAAGCACTGCTCTTTACGAGCAAGCTCCAGAAGGTTTTCACCTTCGTTCATAACGGCAGCGCCGCCTGTGGGCATTTCAAAAACCTGCTCCTTTTCAGACGTCCAGGTAATTGCGTATTTTTCTTCAACAAAAGCCTTGGTTAGAAGACCGCCGGTGCTGCCTCCAAATTTAGGCATTGAACCAGTTAGTGCCATGGATGATATCTCTCAACCTTGATGAACAAAATCGTATCATTGTCGCCTGTGGTCATTAACCTGTATTGCGAGAAGCGTAACAGTTCTTTAACTCTATCGGGCGGCTTTCCCAGCCTTTGTAGCTGCTTTCTTTCGGCTTCTGCCAATGCGCTGGGTGGTTCCGTAGCGGGCCGTTTTAGGGACAGCTGGTAGGGTGAAGTGAATTTGAGTGCCCTGATCCTTGCCGCTAGAGGTGGCCCAGATTTTACCGCTGAGCCCTTCGATAATTTGCTGACATATAGCAAGTCCCAGTCCAACCCCGCCTACAGAGCGCCGCAGGGCACCTTCTTCTTGATAAAAGCGCTCAAAGACGGTTTTTAGTCGGTCTGCTTCGATGCCTCGACCGGAATCGGCCACAGTGACTTCGACGGTTTTACGATCAACGAGGTGGGCGCTGATGGTGATTTGCCCATTGGCTTCTGTGAATTTGCAGGCATTATCTAATAGCTTGGAGAGCACTTCGACGATCCACTCGCCGTCGGCGCGAATGAAGGGCAGGTTGTCTGGCAGGTCGGTTTCGATTTGCATCGCAGGAGCCGTATCTGCGGAGTTTTGCCAGCGCAGACTGCTGAGTGCTAAGGCAACGCATTCTTCTAGGGATAGGGATTCTAGGTTCCACTCTACGCGCTGACTTTCGAGGCGCGAAAGCGTCAGGAAGTCCTGTACGAGTTTACGCATGCGCTCGGCGTCTGTGAGTGCGGTGTCGAGCATGACCTGTTGTAGGTCGGCGGGCATATCGGGTTCGGTAAGCAGGCTCTCAAGGCACACGCGAATGGTGGACAGGGGTGTACGTAGTTCGTGGCCAGTGATAGCAATTAGGTTGCTACGGGTGCGCTCCAGGTCGGCAAGCTGCTGATTAAAATCCTCGAGGTGGGCGTAGGCTTCGGCCTGGATCAGGGCAATGCTGAGCTGGTTGGCGATCGCCTCGGTCAGCCGAATTTCATCTTCATTCCAGTGATGCACGGGGCTGCCTTCCAGGTGCAGCTCGATCATGCCCAGCAGTCGGCTTTTGTGAATCAGCGGCACCAGCAGACAGCTACGGATTTGCCAGCGACGGAGCCGGGTATGGGAGGTTGAGAGATCTAGTGTGACAGGCTCGCTGATAGCAGGTCCGCTGCTTCCTGAATTATCTGTTTGAGGGTTAGCGCTAGGCTGATTGACATCATCGATAGCCAGCGTGCTGCGCTGCTGCTTGACCCACTGGTAAATCGGATTATTTTTGAGAGGCCAGGTGGCCCCTTCTAGGGAGTTGATGTGGGGTTGGCGGTATTCGTGATGGATGGTGGCGTCAGGCTCGGTGTCGGTGCAGCGATAGATGATGCAGCGGCTAACGTCTAGGACACTGCCGAGTTCGGCGGCGGCGATCGCAAATATCTCGGACGGATTAAGTGACTTGCGAATAGCGGCGGTAATCGAATTGACCAGGCGGGCGCGTTGCTCTTGGAGGGCGATCGCTTTATAGGCCTTTAGCTGCTTGTATTGACCGGCCTGCAAGTAGGTGATTAGCCGCTGCGCGAAGGGGTCTTTTTCTACTTCCAGATCGCTGCCCAATACGTCGGGAATGAAGCGATCGCGAGCCCGCTGGATTTTTTTGGCCAGTTCAGGTCGATAGTCCTGAATGCGATTTAGCAAAAAATCAGCTGCCCATAAGCTTACCTGCCGATCGAGCGTCCAAATCCCCTCGAACCGACGCGTTTGATCCAGGTGCGCGGTCGTTGACTCTTTTGGATTAACAATGCCTCTGGTTTTTACAGTCGCCGGCTGGTGCTCACGACAAATAAGCGCAGCGCTATAGCGCTCGCCGACCACCACCAGATGCCACTCCTCAGTGAGTGCATCTTCATCATCGAACTCTATTTTTTCATAGCTATTGCCGCGTAGACTCTCTGGCTGACTCAGTGGCTTGTTAAACTGAGTATCGCTCGCCGATAAAACGTAAACCTGGTCGCTGACTTCACCGATGCGTACATAGCGGTGAGCCTCTTGTCGATAGAATCGATCCTGCTGAAAGCTAGCAATAATCAGCGGTTGATTTTCTGAACCTGACAGCACCTGATCTTCCACAGCATGGGAAAGGGCTGTGAGTGATGTTTTGAAGTACATCTGAGAGCGCAGCGTCGGGAGCGCTTCAAACAGTTCTTCCACGATGGAAGTTGGATTACCCATGCAGTTGTTTGCGTTGCGTTAGTCAGTCAGTCGTAAAGAGAGCCATGCTCTGAAATATTTTGAAGGGGATATTTTGAGAGAGTGTTATATCGCCACCATACCAGGACAGCTAGGAGCAGCGTGACACAAGTTCATCAAAAGAAATGAGCCAAAGCAATGAACCAAAGAGATGAGCCAAAGCAATGAGCGCTAAAAAAGCGCCCCGATGTATCCACATCTCTGGGGCGCTTCTGTGCTGATTAAGAACGCGCTAGCGTCACATGGGTCTAGATAATACCGCCCATGTCACTCGTGTCCTTAAGGAAACCGCTGTAGGCTTCCATACCGTGCTCGCCAATATCCAGGCCCTTGAGTTCTTCTTCAGAAGAAACACGAAGACCAATGAGGGATTTGATGATGACCCACAAAATGGAGGTCACAACAACGGTAAACAGACCAATGGCTACGATGCCAACAATCTGAGCCATCAGCTGCTGAGGACCACCGCCGTAGAAGAGGCCAGCCTCTGTGTTGAACAGACCGACTGCCAGCGTACCCCAGATGCCGCAAACTAGGTGAACAGACGTTGCACCAACGGGATCGTCGATTTTGATGCTGTCAAAGAATCCGACGGAGAACACAACCAGTGCACCTGCAATCAAGCCGACGATAACCGCGCCCCAGTATCCAATGCCATCGCAACCAGCCGTGATGCCAACCAGGCCAGCCAAGATACCGTTAATCACCATAGAAAGGTCTGGCTTGCCGCTCAGTGCCCAGGCTGTGAAGGTCGCTGCCACACCACCTGCTGCTGCCGCGAGGTTAGTAACGAGGGCAATTTGCACCACAGGCAGATCAGCCGCTAGCTGAGAACCTGGGTTAAAGCCAAACCAGCCAATCCACAAGATCAAGCAACCCAGCGTTGCGATACTCATGTTGTGACCAGGGATCGCATTTACAGCGCCGTTTTGGTACTTACCAATGCGGGGGCCAAGGAAAATGGCGCCCATCAGCGCAGCCCAACCACCGACAGAGTGAACAACAGTAGAACCCGCAAAGTCATTGAATCGGATGCCTTCACCGATAAAGCTGAGGTCTTCTAGCAAGCCGCTACCAGACCAGACCCAGTGAGTCGTGATGGGATAGCAAATCGCAGTTAGCAGAATGCTGAAGATAATAAAGCTGGAGAACTTAACTCTTTCAGCAACTGCTCCAGAAACGATGGTTGCAGCTGTTCCTGCAAACGCAGCCTGGAACAGGAAGAATACGGGCGTAATGAGACCGCTTGCTTCGCCAGCCATGATGGCTTCCGATTCAGCAGCGGCGTCTGTGCCTGCCAGAAAGAATCCACTAAGGCCAATAAATCCACCGCCGTCTCCGAACGCGAGTGCATATCCCAATGCCCAAAAGGAGAGTGTCGCCAAGGCAAACACAATCAGGTTCTTGGTCAGAATATTAACAGCATTCTTTTGACGACAGAAGCCGGTTTCCAGCATCCCGAAGCCAGCGTTCATAAAGATGACTAAGATAGCCGCAATTAAAATCCAGACGTTGTCCAGAATTGACTTCACAGCATCTGGCGTCAGAGCGGGCTCATCTTGAGCGTGAGCCGCTAATCCCCAAGTTGTGACGATAACCATCGCCAAAGGCACACAAGCTACCCAACCCCATGAAAACCGACGACCAAACGCACGGGTTAGTGCCCGCTTAGCCATGTCGGTAAAGGGCGGCACATTCATAGCCCAGGGCGAGGGTGCCCGCCTCGCCTGGTTTCTCTTTCTCATTGTAAAATTAGACATTTTTGCCTGGCGTTCCTAACGCAATTTCGACAGTAATCCATGGCTTCAAGGCGTGGGTAGTCGTCAAAGCGTCTGTTGACTGCCCGCCCTATCATGCACCTGTCAAACTGATGGCACCTATTCCACCAAGTTGTAGCAGGTTGTTCTGTATCACCTGATACTTTTAATAAAGGACTGGGTACACTTCCAATCCTTTTGTACGGTTGATTTAGAGAAAGTTAACAAAGCGTCTTGTTTTTGTCTTCTAATTGCGTAGTTCGTATCATTTCTCAACATCAATTTTTCTTGATTTCAAGCGCATTTGACTCGTCTCTACACCTTCGTCTTTTAGGTATTGATCATGTGCTTGAGATACTGGCGAGCTCCTAAGGCAGAGAGCTGGTTTTGCTTATCGCTCACCATGGTCTTGAGATCCTGCCGGTAGTGGAGGATTTTGGTCTGTAAGTCTGGGTCGTAGGCTGCGAGCATTTGTACAGCGAGGAGGCCTGCGTTTTTGGCATTGCCAATGGCAACGGTGGCAACCGGAATGCCTCTGGGCATTTGGACGATGGAGTAGAGCGAGTCGATGCCAGAAAGGGTGCTGGTTTTGATGGGGACGCCGATGACGGGAAGCGGGCTCAGGGCTGCGACCATGCCTGGTAAGTGGGCTGCGCCACCTGCGCCTGCAATGATTACTTTGAGCCCTTTTTTGTGGGCTGTGCTGGCGTAGTTGATCATGCGCTGGGGGGTGCGATGTGCCGATACGATGGCGACTTCGTGGGGGATGCCAAAGTCTTCGCAAATGGCGATCGCATCCATCATGGTTGGCAAGTCAGAGTCACTACCCATGATGATGCCAACATCAAGCTGGCCGTTCTTCTGGTTTGGGGAACCATCCTGCTGGCCATTGGGGGGAGGGGGTGTCATACGCTTAAGGATACTTGTGAGAACCGTTAGGGTGAAGCCATGTCTGATAGTACTGTCATTCTCAATGCTCGTTTGCCCCAGCGGCCAGGACTGTATCAAATCTCGATACAAGATGGAAAAGTTTGCGCTTTAGCCGCTGTAGACCAAGAAGGCATGGCAGAAACCCAAGGCGCAGTGCTGGATGTCGCTGGAGATTGGATTACGTTAGGCGCGGTAGATCTACAAATAAATGGCGCGTTGGGATTAGCATTTCCTGATTTACGGTCGGAAGATTTGGAGACGCTGGCAAAGATTTGCGAGCTGCTGTGGCAGCAAGGTGTCGATAGCTTTTGCCCGACATTGGTGACGACTTCGATTGAGAATTTTCAGGGTAGTTTGGCGGCGATCGCTGCCTATAAACAGTCTGATCAAAACAGTAAAAAGGGCCGTGCCAGAATCCTGGGGACTCATTTGGAGGGCCCTTTTTTGAACGAAGCGAAGCGGGGGGCGCATCCGGCTAAGTACCTGCAGCCGCTGACGCTAGAGAATATGAAGGCGGTGATAGGAAAATTTGCAGACACGGTAAGCATTATGACGCTGGCGCCGGAGCTGGCAGAAGAGCGGGTGATTGAATGGCTGCGATCGCACAATATAACCGTCAGCCTGGGCCATTCCCTCGCCACCGCACAGCAGGCAAACGACGCATTTGCTCAGGGGGCAACCATGGTCACCCACTCGTTCAACGCAATGCCAGGCCTGCATCACCGAGAGCCCGGCCTGCTCGGCGCAGCATTGACAGACTCGCGCGTATACTGCGGATTTATTGCCGATGGTCAGCACATTTGCCGAACCATGCTGGACTTGCTGCTAAGGGTCAGCCGAGGCAGCGCCGATACTCGGCTGGGCGGCTTGTTTCTGGTGAGCGATGCGCTATCGCCGTTGGGCTTACCCGACGGTAAGTATCCCTGGGATAGTCGTGAAATTGAGGTAGTGAATGGGACTGCCAGGCTCGCCGATGGCACACTGTCGGGGACAACGCTGCCGCTGATTGAGGGGGCGAAGAACTTGGTGAAGTGGGGGATTTGTAGTGTGGAGGCAGCGATCGCGCTGGTCACCCTGGCGCCGAGGAAAGCTATCGGAGCGCCTGTGCTATCTGTTGGTTCTTCTGCCTCGCTTATCCGTTGGTCTCAGAATGCTGAAGACCAGCTGGTTTGGCAGCGATTGTGTCTATAGATTCAGCCATCTGACCTGACTGTATCGACAAAATTTCGGA
This sequence comes from Cyanobacteria bacterium J06581_3, assembly GCA_038531675.1. Lineage (GTDB taxonomy): Bacteria > Cyanobacteriota > Cyanobacteriia > Phormidesmidales > Phormidesmidaceae > Phormidesmis. The sequence continues at coordinate 64,496 of JBCBBK010000011.1, read as the reverse complement.
CATTTCTTGTGAGGTTGGACGATATCCCGTCCTTTGCTTGTTGGTTTTTCGTGAAGCACGAATTTGTTCCATCAGGTAAGAATCTTGCAAGACATAGTTCTTGCTCGCTGATGCTTTCCATAGTTGCCCTGTCTGATGAACTGACGAACAAATGCATAATTCATTCTGTTCGGGGTACCTTGCCTTGTAAAGTGTTGGAGACAGCAAGGTGCAACCAGCCAGAATAAATAGCAAGCTCTAAGAGCTAGATAGAAAAGAGCTAGATTGAGAAGCCGAAGCTCATCCCAGTAGAAAAAGCGATGAATCAGCGTTTAGTAGAATCAGTAGCGCAAATCATACTGTCGATGACCGACGATGAGCGCCGGTTGCTAGATAATAAATTGCGTACCGATGGCTCCCGACGGCTGCCAGAACCTTCTGATACCGAAAAGTCATTGCGGATTGCTGAACTGGCGCAAGAAATTCATGAGTTTGAAGAGATGTACCACACTCCGCTGAGCGAATTGCCCGCTGAGCGCTGGACCGTTGCAGACCCTAATGCCCAAGCCAATGGCAATGGGACAGAGGGCACAGGCAATGCGACCAGCCATATAACCAATGGTGTGGGCAAGTCATCTAGTCATGTGTTGCCCAATACGTTAAGGACTGGTGTTTTAGTCAATCAGCCTGACACAGAAACAGCTGACAAAACTAGCCCACAGCCGCTGAGCGCATTTCTTTCACTCACTCAGTTGATGCCTGAAGAGAGCGCCGAGGATGACCATAGCAGCTATTCGCTGTATGACTTGCCTACGTAGAATGGTCAGCATTAGCTTGGCTCACGGCTGCCTATTCTGCCTTATATCGTCTGGTTTTACGGGTGCCAAACGTAATAGAATCAGGGCTCAGTTTGTCATGCATCGCTTTTGACGGACTACTGTTGAACTGGGCTTTCTTTACTAAGATGGCCCTCTGCGTAAGATACGTTTACTACCAGCGGCTATGAACCCTTCCACCTTAAATAATCAGACAGTGGACGACAAGACAGTTGTTCGCGACTATTTCAACGCGACCGGCTTCGACCGCTGGCAGCGTATTTATGGCGATGGTGAGGTCAATAAGGTGCAGGCCAACATCCGCACTGGCCACCAAAAAACCATTGATAACGTGCTCGAATGGTTCGCTGAAGACGATGATATTGAAAACATTACCGTGTGTGACGCGGGCTGTGGGGTCGGCAGCCTCAGCATCCCGCTCGCCAAAATGGGCGCAAAGGTATACGCCAGCGACATTTCTGAAAAGATGGCCGGGGAGGCGGAAGTTCGGGCTAAGGCTGCGCTGGGTGATGAGCTAAGCGCGGACAAAATGCCTGAGTTCGAGGCGAAAGACCTAGAAGCAATTGAGGGTGAATACCACACGGTGGTGTGCCTGGATGTGCTAATTCACTATCCGCAGGAAAAGGCGGACAATATGGTCAAGCATCTTAGTTCGCTGGCGAGCGATCGCATCATCATCAGCTTTGCACCCAAAACCTGCTTTTACGCCACCCTAAAAAAGGTGGGCGACTTTTTCCCTGGCCCTAGTAAGGCGACCCGCGCCTATCTGCACAGGGAGTCTGATGTGGTGAAGGCCCTAGAAGCGAATGGCTGGGAGATCGGGCGGCGATCGCTCAACAAAGCTCCCTTTTACTTTTCTAGACTGTTAGAAGCGACCCGCGCAGAGTAAACATAGCGCTGGAAGAAATAATACGACCGAATTAATCCCCTTATTCGGATTTTTTGAATATTGAGCCTGTATCAGTATGCAGAAAAGTTCTTGATATTCATGATGTCTTTGATAGAAGCGCCGGGCGGAGAAAAGAGGATGCCACGTGATCACAGTGATCGCCTGAGTGACTTGGTGAAGCGTTGGCTAGGCTACGCACTGATATCAGTGGGTGGTTTCTTTCTATTGGCCCTTGTCCTGCTCGCTTTCGATTGGGATAGCTCAGAGCCTAAGCGTAGTGCTGCCTTAGGGATGGTGCTGCTGGGTGTCCCACCGCTAACGGCGGGTGGGCTGATGGTTTCTTCTAGCCATCGGATGAATCGACTCCATCGAAATAGGGCATTTGCGGCGTATGAACATGAGTTACGCCGAACGCTATATCTCTTAATCGCCGAGAAGCAGGGCCGGTTTACGCCACTTCAATATGCGATCGCTGCCGACATCTCTCTGGATGAAGCAGAGATATTTTTAAATAATCAATCAAAATTGCTAAATGCCGATTTTGATGTCACCACCGAGGGCACTCTGGTGTATCTCTTCCCAGGTAGCTAACAACTACTTTTACTGCCACCCCCTTCAATATTATGGCTTCTTCAAAACGGGCTTCTTCAAAACGGGCTTCTTCAAAACGGATTGTCGGTTTAGGACTTTCTACCTTTGGTCTGCTATTGGGATTTTTGTGCTTGGGCCGTGCCGTAGAAACCGCACTAGATAAGAATCCGCAACGTCAAAATAAAAGAGAGACTATCACCGCCGGGTTGCTGCTTGGACTGCCTACGACGTTAGGGGCCGCGTGGATGATGGGCTCTTTGGAGCGAGAACGAAAGCTAGCCTATTCCAAACGGCTACAAGCGCTGTTTTACAAGGCACTCAAGGCCAATGATGGTAAGATTAACGCCATTCAGTTCGCCATGCTAGCCCAGGTATCGCTAGCCGAAGCGCAGCAGTGTTTGAACGAGTGGGCCGGGCCGATGAATGCGGACTTTGATATCGATGAAGCCGGTGTGATTATGTATTGCTTTACCCTATAAGCAGTTCTTTTTGCCAGGTTTTAGGCCGGGTTTAGCTGGAGTTATATATGGCTCGTTTGTTTTTAGCGATCGCCTCCATCCTTGGAGCCCTTTCTGTCGCAGGCGGTGCGTTCGGCGCCCACGCACTCAAAGGAAAGCTCACCGAAACAGCACTCGGTAGCTTCGAGACGGGCGTGAGGTACCAGATGTATCATGCGATCGCGCTGCTAGCCGTCGCACTACTGATTGCTCAATACCCTGAGGTAAAAGGCCTGACGATTACCGGCTGGTGCTTCGTTGCAGGCGTGGTTTTATTTTCAGGCAGTCTCTATGGTCTCAGCCTGGGCGGTATCAAAGCCCTCGGCCCGGTTACCCCGCTAGGCGGCGTAGCGTTCATCGCCGGATGGATATATTTGGCAATATCGAGTGCTAAATTGTTCTAGCCTTACAACTCAAATAGGACTCTATACATGTGTCGAATTTTAGGATACTTGGGTCCGCAGATTTCCCTTGACCAGCTGGTGCTAAAGCCCGAGCACGCCATGCTGGTACAGAGCTACAAGCCAAAAGAACTTGACGCGGCTGTGCTAAACGGTGACGGTTTTGGCCTGGGCTGGCATAGCGAGGCAGACAGCAAAGCGTTTGTGTATCGCAATGTGCTGCCGATGTGGAACGACCGTAGCCTGGGCGACCTTTGTCGGTACATTCAGGCTCGCAGCTTCGTAGTCAATCTGCGTAGCGCCACCGCCAAAATGCCCGTAGATATCAGCAACTGCCAGCCTTTTACCTACCAGGACATGCTGTTTGTGCACAATGGCCTGATCGAAAATTTCTTTGATACGCTGCATCGTCCCCTGCGTGAACAGCTGTGCGACAAGGCCTACAAAATGATTGAAGGCCTGACCGATTCAGAGCATATCTTCGCGCTGCTCGTTCATAATCTAGAAACGCAGCCGGGTATTGATCTTGCTGAAGCGCTACATCAAACCATCAAAAAGATTGCTCAGATGGCCAATGCAGCAGGCGTAAGAGTTGCCGCCAATATTATATTGTCCACACCTCGGCGGCTAATTGCCCTACGCTACGACAATCAGCAAAAGGCACCTTCCTTTTATCTACTCAAAAATTCCAAGCGCTTTCCAGATTCTATTATCCTCACCTCCGAAGGGCTTTTTGAAGACGACTGGCAACCCTACAATCAAAGTGAACTGGTTAGTATAGATAGCGAACTAACTATTAAAACCTACGCCACGATTGCATAGTCGCAGCTGACTGTTGAGATCGAAAGGCTGGCCTGTCGTCTCATCTACATATCTCCCTTGCGACTTTCTCTTGCCCCCTGTTCTATTTCAGCGTCTCTTATAGAGTGCCGTCGTCAAACGCTAGCTTTAGCGACTGGTGTTGAGCCGCGATTTTTCTCTCGGCAGGCTCACCCGGCCTTTAGTCCGATAGGGTGGCATCTGGGCCATATTGCCTATACCGAATCGCTCTGGATTGCTGGGCACTTGGCAGAGTTATTGCCTGCTCACGGCACTTATCAGCAGCTGTTCGCAGCCGATGGATTACCTAAGGCGCAGCGGCAGAATTTACCGTCGCTAGGTGAGATTTTGGCTTACTTGGATGTAGTGCGATCGCATACTCTTCAGTATCTAAACACTCACCCTCCCACTAGCCAGGATAAAGAAAAGCTCTGGCACTGGCTAATTCAGCACGAAGCGCAGCACGCCGAAACCATTTCCATGGTGCTAGCGATGCATCGACTCGGCGAACCGCTGTCCCAGCTAGCGCCTGCAAAAGACAAACCTGTCAAAGGCGATCGTTCCGAGATGATTCTGATTCAGCCAGGGGCGTTTGTTCAGGGTAGCGATGCCGTTAATGCAATCGATAACGAACGTCCTGCTCATCGAGTTTCGTTAGCTCGCTATTGGATAGATGCCAGACCTGTGAGCGGTAGAGACTACCAGCAGTTTGTATCGGCTGGCGGCTACACCTGCGATAAGTGGTGGTCCAAAGAAGGTTGGGAATGGCTGCAATCGGTTGGCGTTACTTCTCCTTTGTACTGTTGGGATGACGATAGCCAGCCAGTGGTTGGGGTGAGCTGGTACGAAGCAGATGCCTATGCCCGGTTTGTAGGCAAGCGGCTGCCAACAGAATCGGAATGGGAGAAGGCTTTTGGCACGATAGAGCGCAGCGTAGGAACCGTGTGGGAATGGACCAGCAGCTGGTTCTCTCCGTATCCCAAATTTACGGCTTTCCCTTACGAAGGTTATTCTCAAGCTTACTTTGACAGTGAGCATCGGGTGCTTAGAGGCGGTAGCTGGATGACACCACGCTGGGTAAGACGGCCCAGCTTTCGTAACTGGTATCACCCATATCGCCGAGAGCTATTTGCAGGCTTTCGCTGCGCTGCGTAAGCTAAGAACTGAAGTGAGGAAACTTGTGAATACATCATCAGACAGTGCATCGCCGGTGAGTGAGCCAAGACTGGTCATTCGCAATTTGATGAGTCGCTCGAAGTCCACAGACGATACAGGACAAGACGTAATAGCAGGCCTAACTGCCGAGCCGAAGTCTCTACCGCCGAAGTATTTTTATGATGAAAAGGGCTCGCAGCTTTTTGAGGCGATTTGCGAACTGCCAGAGTATTATCCAACGCGGACGGAGACGGCAATACTAAAGGCGTTTTCGGGGGCGATCGCTCAAAAAACAGGCCCCTGCGAAATTGTAGAACTCGGCAGTGGCAGCTCTACCAAAACCCGCATTTTACTAGATGCCTATCAGGCGGCTCACTACCCTCTGCGCTATCTGCCTGTGGATGTTAGCGACACCATGCTGAGTGAGACAGCCAATAAACTGCTGCACGAGTATCCTCGTCTCTCTGTTCATGCATTTGCGAGCACTTACGAACCGGCATTAGCATCGCTCCCTGACAAGCAATTACCAGCTCGGATGATTGGATTTATCGGGAGCACTATTGGCAATCTGCGTCCGGCTGAATGTGCTGCTTTTTTAGATCTGATTAGCCAAACCCTAGAAGTAGGAGATTATTTTTTGTTGGGACTAGACCTGCAAAAAGAGAGTTCTATCTTAGAAGCTGCCTACAACGATTCGCAGGGCATCACGGCTGCTTTTAACCTTAATATGCTGCGTCATTTAAACCAACGATTTGAAGGTGACTTTGACCTGAACAACTTTTTTCATGTGGCGTACTACAACAAAAAAGAGAATCAGATAGAAATGTACTTGGAGAGCAAGGAAATACAGACGGTAAGGCTAGTGTCGTTGGGGCTGACGGTTGAGTTTGAAAAAGGCGATCGCATTTTGAGCGAAATCTCTCGTAAATTTAGCTTGGAGGGAATGGCGCGATCGCTCCGTAAGCACAAACTCAACGTCATCGAACAATTGACCGATGAAAAGCAATGGTTCGGACTACTGCTCGCGCAACGGACACCCTAGTGTTCAGTCCGTGGAGTCTAAATCAATTCGTCAGATTCCAGTAGCGATTTTGATGTCTACGCTTAGCATTAAAACCGAAGCCGTGATCAAAGCTATTTTATTGGCTTTGTGGTCTAGCGTGAACCGCACACAGTACTTACTCAGTGTTAGAGTCAGCAACATTCCGCAAGATGGCGCTAATCCCAGTAGTGCCCTACAGTTTATTCAAATGTCTAAGCTAACGATGAGTGTTCTAGAGCGCTGCCGCCAGCAGTGTGGACGGCGTATTTTTGCAGCAGGTGCTCAGGCCTCGAATGGTGTAGAAGATTTGTGGACCTACGGTGTCAATACGACTGAGCAGCTAGAAACGCTATATGCAGAAGGTGTTCGTCTATTAGCCGCTGAACTGTATGTTCTAATAAAATGTGCTTCACTGTTTAAAGCTAAAGTCACCACCGATAACACTCTTACCTCAGTGGTGTTGGCAGCGAAAGGCCCACACCTTCATCGAAAAGATCATCGCTCTGCTCGATTCTGGTATGTGAAGCAGCACTGGAAAATTACTCTCTGAAGAGTTGTTCACATCCTATGATTAAGTTGCTTTCGTTATAAAACGCTTCACAGACAAGAAATGATGGCGTGGATTCCTGCTGGCGCAATGCTCAGCATAGTGTTTCGACTCTTCTCAAATAGTATCTGGGTCGATACCTAGCTCGCGAAGTTTCTCTGCTAGCTTAGCCGAGTTTTGCTGCTCTGAGATTAGGGCTTTTTCTGCCGTTGCTGCTGTCTCCTCAGCCGCTACCGTTTTTTCTACGGCTAAGATAGCAGCCTCGTCAGGCGTTGGCACTAAATCGCCGTTAGGCTCGAAGAATCTGAGCTGACTATCATAAACGCCTAGATGTAGCTGAAGCTGCTCGCTCCATAACCATCCTTCTTTTGTAGTGTCTATCGGTTGATACTTACCCCGTACTAGGGCAAATCCTTTGAACTCCAGGCTTTCTGGATCTGGGTCGAACCAGAAGTACTCAGGGGTACGAAAGGTCTCGGCATATAGACGTTTTTTCAAATCGCGATCTACATCGGCGGTAGAGTCAGATAGTAGCTCTACGATGACGTTTGGATATTTTCCGTCTTCTTCCCACACCATCCAGCTTTTTCGTGGGTGCGGTTGAGTATCTAGTGCGACAAAAAAATCTGGTCCTCTGAAGTCTTCGTCTTTACGTTTACGGGGACTGTAGTAGACCGTCAGGTTGCCTGCTGCAAAATAGTCCTCACGGTCTTTCCAAATCCAGTCCAGGCAGTTGAGCAGTAACATCATCTGCCGCAAATGTAAGGTAGTTTCCAATGGAGGTTCATCGCTATATAGGTCGCTCGGTAGCTGCGCTGCACTCTCTTCGGCTAGCTCGTCTATCAGTACGTGCTCGTCGGAGACACGATCTTTAGAGGACGCTTCTACGGTAGGCGTATTGGTTATAGCAACTGGCGGCGTCATAGCAAAAGCTGAGGTCTGCACTCTTCGTTAGCTTATAGTCTAACGAAGAGTGCCTGAAACAACGACTTTCTTGATCATTGGTTACTTAACAGAGCTATCTAACCGCCATAGTTCCAGCCAGTATCTTCAAGCAGCAGCGGCTTGCCTTCGCGGTGTTCGCCTGCACCAACAACTTCGCCGACAAATACAGTGTGATCGCCTTTTTCTACACTACCAACCACGCGACATTCTACGTAGCCAAGAGAGTCTTTAATGATAGGACAGCCGGTTTCTTCGCCCGGGTAGAATTCAATATCTTCAAACTTGTTGCCTGCGCGGCGAATGGGCTTAAAGAAGTTTTGGGCAACGTCTTTTTGGCCTGCTTCTAAAACGCTGAGCGCAAAGACTTCGCTGGATTTCACCATGGCGTGAGAGCTGGAGTCTGATTTGATGCAGGTAATGACGAGTGGGGGCTCGAAGGAGCCCTGCATAACCCAGCTGGCGGTGAATCCGTTAACGTCGTCTCCGTCTTTGACTCCGCAGATGTATAGCCCGTGGGGGATTTTGCGGAGCATGGTTTTTTTGGCGGCTTCGTTTAGCATTGTTTTTATTTGGGGTAAAAGAGCTATCGGTCAGTCTATTACAATCAGGCTTCGACTCCGCTCAGCCTTCGGGTAGGGATTCAGGCTTCGACTCTGCTCAGCCTTTTCGCAGGAAATAATCCGGTGGCTGAGCGGAGCCGAAGTCACTTTCTGGCGATGCCTGCGTTGCGGGCGACTTCCTTGACGGCGGCGGCGACGGCAGGTGCAACGCGGGGGTCGAAGACGGACGGCATAATGTTGTTTGGGGTGAGGTCAGGATCGGGGATGAGGGCAGCGATCGCGCCCCCAGCCGCCAAAAACATCTCCGTCGTAATTGCCTGCGCCCGGCAATCCACTGCGCCGCGAATCACCCCAGGAAACGCGAGCACATTATTAATTTGGTTTGGGTAATCGCTACGCCCGGTGGCCATTACCGCCACGATATCTTTCACCAGCTCGGGTTGAATTTCGGGTACGGGATTGGCCATGGCGAACACGATAGGTTGCGCTGCCATCGACTTCACCATGTCCACGTTGACGACGCCTGGTGCGCTCACGCCCATAAATACGTCTGCGCCTTTCATAGCGTCGGCGAGGGTGCCGGACTCGGCTACGGCAAATTCTTGCTTGGCTGGAGTGAGGTTGGAGCGATCGCCTCCAATAATCCCCTTAGAATCGCAAATCACCAGCTGCTGCAACCCCGCCTTCTTAAACAGGCGTCCCATCGACAGCCCTGCCGCACCCGCACCGTTGATGACTAATCGAATATCACCGAGTTCTTTACCCACAACCTTCAGTGAGTTCGTCAGCGCCGCAAAGCTCACAATGGCCGTGCCGTGCTGATCATCGTGAAAGATTGGAATATCCAATGATTCTTGTAGCCGCTTTTCAATCTCAAAGCAGCGTGGCGCACTAATATCTTCCAGGTTCACCGCACCAAAGACAGGAGCAATCCGCTGTACGGTCTCGATAATCTCTTCGGTATCCTGCGTGTTCAGGCATATAGGGAAGGCGTCAAGGCCTGCGAATTCTTTGAACAGCATGGCTTTACCTTCCATGACGGGCATGGAGCCTTCTGCGCCCAAGTTCCCGAGACCTAGCACTGCGCTGCCGTCGCTGACAATCGCCACTGTATTTCCTTTAATGGTGTAGTCGTAAACGGCTTCAGGGTTTTTGGCAATTTCTACGCAAACTCTGCCGACGCCTGGCGTATAGGCCATAGCCAGGTCATCTTGCTCGCGCAGGGGAATTTTGGCTTCTACGCGCAGCTTGCCGCCTCGGTGTAGCGCAAAGGTACGGTCGTACACGGCGAGTACTTCTATGTGGGGGAGCGATCGCACTGTCTGCTCAATATTGCCAGCGGCCTCAGTGCTCGACGCATCTACCGAAATTTCGCGAATAATGTGCTCACGGCTTTTTTCGACGACGTCGATGTTGCCCAGATTGCCTTCTGCACGGGCGATCGCCTCTATCACTGCCGACAGCTGACTGATCTGATTGGGCAGTTTAATGCGAAGCGTAAGACTGTAACTAGGATTCGGCGTCAGACTGACCATAGGGGGAAGTATGGAAATAGGAAGAGTGAATGATGAGTAAAAGGGTATCTCTTTTTCATGGGCTTATACCGGATAAACTTGGAAAAGCATAAAGCTCACACCGTCACTACCATTCATCGTCTATCCTGCTAACCAGGCACCCGTTCGTCCTTCATCGTTCATCATTCATCCTTTCCCCATGCCTTCTCTCTACGCTGAACTCGACATCAACGCCCCCCAAGGTTTGGTATGGGACGCCCTTGTTCGCAAAGACCAGTGGCGCTTTTGGAATACGTTTTTGTACGACTGCGACCCTGGCCTGCGGCTACGGCAGGGAAACGAAATCTTTCTGGCTATGCAGCGGCTAGAAGGCGATGAGGAAACCGAGTTTCAGCCCCTAATCACTATGGTGCGTCCGCCCTACATGCTTCGCTGGGTTTCTACCATTCCAGGCTTACGGACAGAGCACATTTTTGAGCTAAGGGAAAATGTGCCTGGACGTACTCACTACATCCATCGCGAACTGTTCTCTGGCATTCTCTCAAAAGTGTTTTTGCCCTTCATTCGCCAGGACGAGCGGCAGGGCATTCGGCGGATGTCGCAGCAGCTAAAAATGCACGTAGAAAATACGATGCTGGGTAATCCGCCTCCAGACTACCAGCAGGATTACTACCGCGATCCCTATGGTCAGCAGCCCTACGGCCAACAGCCTTACGGGCAGCAACCCTATGGCCAACAACAACCTTACGGGCAACAACCCTATGGCCAACAGCCTTACGGAGATCGGCCCTACTACGATGAACGACCGCCTTACGACGAGCGTGGATACAATCGTAATCCACCTGACGATGGCAGGTATCGCGACGGCCAATATAACGATGGCGGCTCATATCGTGATCGCGGCTACGACGACGGTCAGTATCGGGACGGTGGCTACAACGACGGCGGCTACAACAGAAACGACTATCCCCGTGATGGTGGATATCGGCCTCGTCGACGTCGATAGGCTTTGGCTATGCTCAGCCTGGCAGGCTCGGCTACGCTCAGCTATTGAAAGGGAAATGACAGATGCTGGTTAGGGGCGCGGGGAGAACGATAGCTGGTAGCGATAGAGTGCTACGGGTTTGTCTTTTGCTTTGAAGTAATTGGGGTCTTGAGGAGAGAGATAAATCGCGGTAATTTGGTCGGCCACAATCGGAAAGTTCGCATCCGAGCGCTTGCGATAAACCGTCGTGTTTTCCACCTCGTTTAGATAGGTCGCAGGCGTATCGTCCGCAGCCTTGGCATTGCGAAAGTATTGCTGAAACACTTCTGTGGTGGCAAACGAACCGGCGTTTGGCGTTTCTACCGTTCGGCCTGTCACCGTCGAAATTAACTGCTGATTGTCTTTGAGAAAGGTCACCTGACGATTCGGATCGTCCGGGTCTACTTTTACTGCCTGTACCCACTCATCGCCCAGATACGCTCGCGCTAGGCTCAATCCATTGAAGGCCCGATCCGAGACAATGCGGACTTCATCTTCGTCGTCATTGAACAGTGGCTGATTTAGAAAGCTCCCTTTTGCAATTGACTTGGGCACGAAGCGGATTTCTGCCGGAATCGCCTTGTGCAGAAACTGCCGATTGCCTTCAAATCCAGGCGTCACAATCTCTGGGGCCAACGGCGCAACCATGTCTATGAGCGTGGAGGTCATGCGCCAGCGCCCGGCCATCCACTGGGGATAGTACAAGTCACCCTCCGAGACGCCCACTGAAGGCTTGGTCTCCCAGTTTGGAAAGGTTTGCTGACGGTCGGTAAGCGGGCCAGCGACAGCGGGCGCACTACAGATGAACCACACGAATGCTAGTAGGCTCAGCCACAAAATGTTGCGACGCAAGCGTTTCCGCCATATTGACGGATGCGATGCAGGCTGTGACTGGCTAGTTCGCTCTTGTTTGGACGCCATACTTTTTTTAGCAGGGTGCTACAGGCCGTGCAGCGCTTGTGGGTCATAGCTATAGCTTAGCGCGCTGCGGCAGCACACCCGCTTTACGAACGGAGCCTTCAGCGTTTCTAACAGAGCCTTCAGCAATGGAGCGGGTTTGGCGAGTACGATTAACCCGGCGAAAGATTTTACCTAAGCCATCAGCAAAGCGATCGCACATCCGTGGTGTGGTCTCTAGCGTGGCCGACCCACAGGCAAAGTTCGCCGCTGTTCCCACCATATTCGTAAACGATGTCTGCCCGCGTAACCCTTCTTGTAGCAGAGACATAAACTGACGCGTATCCCCAGAAGTCAGTGCTGATGTCATGGCCCGGTAGTCAAAATCTGCTGCGCGAATGGCCGACACCACACCGCCCCACATCGCAGCTCTACCGATGTTGAGCAAGTAGCGACTGAGCAACAGCATCGGGGCTAGCTTCAGCGCCTGCTCGCTCGATATACCGGCAGCGCTTAGCTTACTCAGCTTTTTGTCTGTCTTCATTCGCGTGTCCAGCTCGCTTGCGGAGAGGGTTGCGATCGCCGCCAGCTCATTATCCTTCAAATTCAGCGACTCTAATGCTTTCAGCGCTGCTTTCTCAGCCACGCTCCAATCCTCGGTTTCCGCCGCTATTACTTCTGCCACCATTTGCTGAAGCTCGATTTCTGAAAGCGCTGAGAGCACAGAGGCCTGTGCCGATTCAGAGAACTGACCTTCGCCATGACCCTGCTGAGTAACAGTGGAGAGCTTGGATTGCGCCGCAACAGGTAAGCTAGCACCCGCTAAAAACAGCAAGGTTGCTAACATCGCTCTCAAACCACGGGCGGGCGATAGGAAAGAATGTCTCACTGACTTTTCAGGAACAAGCTGATTCATGAAGGCAAATCCTTAATATTTTCTATCCTCAAGGTAGAAGACAATACCCCATCTCGTCTCTGTAAAATGACAGCTATAGATTTGACACCTGAGGACACGAACCATGGGCCAATTTAAAACTGTCGCATTGTTAGGTCTGCTTTCGGGCCTGCTGGTCGCTATCGGCTACGCCATCAACGGACCGTCTGGAGCCCTCATGGGACTGGGCTTCGCGGCAATTAGTAACTTTGGCTCATGGTTCTACTCCGATAAAATTGCGCTGAATGCTTACCGCGCTCAGCCGGTAAGCCGTGAGCAAGCGCCCGCCATCTACAACATGGTGGAAAAGCTGGCAGCTAAGGCAGAAATTCCCATGCCCGGCGTGTATGTGGTGCCTGGCGCAGCAGCGAATGCATTTGCCACAGGCCGCGATCCTGAGCATGCAGCAGTGGCCGTGACAGAAGGGATTGTAAAAGCGCTCTCTGAAGAAGAGCTGGAAGGGGTGTTGGCCCATGAGCTGACGCACATTATCAATCGCGATACGCTGACGCAAGCAGTGGCGGCGACGATTGGGGGCGCGATCGCCTTCCTTGCCCAAATGCTTCAGTACAGCATGTTTTTCGGCGGTGGCCGCAACCGCGACGGCCAGGGCGCTAACCCGCTGGCTATGATGGCCACCATCTTCCTCGCGCCCATGGCAGCAACGATAATACAAATGGGTATCTCCCGCACCCGCGAGTTCTCCGCCGATGCAGGTGCGGCCAAACTCACCGGTAATCCTCGTGCCTTGGCCAGTGCCCTGAAGCGACTAGAAGCTAGCGCCCAGCGGATGCCGATGAACGCAAATCCTGCCTTCGAGCCGCTGCTGATTATTAACGCGCTTCCCCAGCAGATGTTCAGAAGCCTCTTTTCTACGCATCCTTCTACCGATGATCGCGTGGCACGTTTGCTGGAGATTGAGCAAAGCCTTACCGCAGGTAAGTCGGTCTCGTTTAGCGCCTAAGCGCATTAAGATTGCTATAAGCAAGTTACCTTCTAGGCCCCCTCACCAGTGCAACCGATTTCTTTAGACCAAGTCCCTGGGGTCTTTCTCATTTTCACCCTGATTCCCATTCTGGGTGGGCTACCCATCATCGGCTGGATTGTTCACCTTTTCACCGGTAAGCGGCTTCGGAAGATAGGTACCGGAAATGTCAGTGTCTCAGCCGCCTTTTACCACGGTGGCACTTTCGTGGGCGTACTTGCTGTCCTTGTGGAAGCAGCGAAGGGCATCTTTGCGGTGCTGCTGGCCCGGTACTTTTTTGGTCCGGATAACGGTGTGTGGCCGGTGATGTCGCTGATTTTTTTGGTAATGGGCCGCTACTGGGGCAGTCAGGGGGCTGGCACAACAAATATCGCCTGGGGATTTTTTGCGTACGATCCGCTAGTGGCGGGGCTGACACTGCTGATCAGCGCGGTGGGATTTACTGTATTGCGAATGCGACAGCAAGGAAAGCTGTTTGTGCTGGTGCTGATGCCGGTATTAACGGCGCTTTGCCACCCGGCAGACGGGGCACGGATAGCGGCGGTGGCCTGTCTGTCTGGGGTGGTGGGCTGGATATACCACAAGATTCCTGATGATTTGGAGCTATCGGCAAGGGGAAGTAGCGGGGAGTCGCGGCGAATGTTTCGGTTTTTTCAGGGCGATCGCGCATTGGCTACTTTGAGCGATCGCCTCGACCCGGCCAAGGTGGGCACCAAAGCTGCCACCCTTTCTCAGCTCAAGGCATGGGGCTACCCCGTCGCCCCTGGCTATGTGCTGGCAGCCGGTGACGACCCGTCGATGCTGCTCGCGACCGTATTCCCAAACGCTACGCTTAAGCCGCGCCAGTCGAACTCGCGCGAAGCTCGTAATCCCAAAAGTAGGCGAGAAAACAGTCAAAAAAGAAAAACCAGCGCCCTGGCAAAGAAAAACCGCCATCAAGCTCAGAACAAAAAGCGCGACGGCATCACCGTTGTTGCCCGCTCCTCAGCCGTCGGCGAAGATACCCTCGCCGCCTCAGCCGCAGGCCAGTACGTCTCCGTCACCGAAATCACCAGTCCAGAAGCGCTAGATCAAGCCATCACCATCTGTTTGAACGCTTACAACAGACCGTCCGCCGTCCGCTACCGCGAAGATCTTGGTATCCCCGATGGCACCATGAACGTGCTGGTACAGCCTCATATTTTTGGCGTTTTCTCAGGCGTTGCCTTCAGCCGCGATCCGGTCACCCACGTGGGCGATACCGTGGTAGTCGAAGCACTCCCAGGGGATGCGAGCCGGGTGGTGTCTGGGCAAATCACGCCCGAGCGCTACCAAATCACCCTTGGCGAGCTCCCAGACGATAGCAGCTGGCAAATGCCCGCTGATGCCCAGCCACCCGTCAAAGGGATTGGCCAAGCCCCCAAATCGCTGATTGCGCAGGTGGCCTATCTTGCTCGCCACATTGAAAACAAATTTCACGGCGTTCCCCAAGACATTG
Organism: Cyanobacteria bacterium J06581_3; assembly: GCA_038531675.1. Taxonomy (GTDB): domain Bacteria; phylum Cyanobacteriota; class Cyanobacteriia; order Phormidesmidales; family Phormidesmidaceae; genus Phormidesmis. The sequence continues at coordinate 49,404 of JBCBBK010000011.1, read as the reverse complement.
AATGGACCTATGACGGCGAGCAGCTTTGGGTCTTGCAGAGTCGGCCAATCACCACGCTGCTACCTATCTGGACACGTAAAATCGCTGCTGAGGTGATTCCAGGCGTTATTCGCCCGCTAACTTGGTCGATTAACCAGCCGGTGACCTGTGGCGTATGGGGTGACTTATTCACCACTGTGCTAAAGGAAAGAGCCCACGGTCTGCCCTTTGAAGAAACGGCCACACTGCACTACGGACGGGCCTATTTTAATGCCACGCTCCTGGGTGATGTGTTTGCCCGAATGGGCCTACCGCCGGACAGTTTAGAGTTTTTGACTCGAGGGGCGAAGTTTCAAAAGCCGCCCCTGCTCAGCACACTGCGGAATGTACCCGGCCTGTTGCGATTGGGCCGCCAGGAAAATGGTCTGCCTGGTCAGTTCACAAAAGCCAATCAGGCCCGCTTTCAGCCAGCCTTCGAGCAATGGCGACAAAACCCTATTGCCCAACTATCTGAACATGACATTACTGAGCGCATCGAAAGCATCCTGCCTCTGTTCGAAGAAGCCACCTATTTCAATATTCTCTCACCCCTGAGTCTGGCGATTAGACAGGCCCTTTGGAAAGTAGATCTCGCTACGCTCGACAGCAGTCAGAACCCTGAAGTCCGAGCCCTTGAAGATCTTAAACAAATGGCTGTGCAGCTACGATTCTCTATGGGCGAAGCGTTGCCATCGCAGCTGCCAGATCTGGGACTGCGCACCTCACAAAATACCACTCCAGACAATAGTGCCGAGCTGTTTGCTGCCCTGTCCGAGCACCCAGAAGGCCACCACGTATTTGACCAGCTAGATCGCTTTCTCGAGCAGTATGGCTATCTCAGTGAGGTCGCTACCGATATTGCAGTCCCTACCTGGCGCGAATCGCCCCAACCTGTGCGGGAGCTATTCACTCAATTCCTGCTCAATTCAACCGAAGGCAGTCCAGCCAAGGGTTCTAATGTGGCTCGTGCAACCCAACCCGGCGTCGAAAAAAACAAAAAGTCAGCCGGATGGAAAACCCGACAGGTTCAGGCCAGGCTAAACCTAAAAGGCCAGGTCGCTGAAGTATACGATCGCCTGCTCGCGGTGCTTCGCGCCTGTTTTGTGGAACTCGAAAGTCGCTGGCTCAGCGAGGCGTGGTTAGAAGCTCAAGGCGATATTTTCTTTCTTACCTGGCCAGAGATACAGCAACAGCTAAGCCAGCCTCAGCCGGTCAATGAGCTGCGACTCAAAATTCACGTAGCAAAGCACCAGTGGAATCGCCAGCGTACGCAGCGGGTACCTTACCTCGTATACGGCCAGCCCACACAGCTTGATAGCCCAGAACCTGACGCCTTGTCGCCGATGGCATCCGGAACACTCCAAGGCATTGGCGCAAGTGCCGGTAAAGTTGAAGGCACGGTGCAAGTGCTAGAAACGGTCACCGATGCTATAACCGATCTTAATGGTCAGACCATACTGGTGGTGCCCTACACCGACGCTGGCTGGTCGCCGCTACTGGCCCGGATTGGCGGCTTGATTGCCGAAGTAGGGGGGCAGCTTTCCCATGGTGCCATTGTCGCTCGTGAATATGGCATTCCGGCAGTTATGGACGTTTCTGACGCGACCCATCGACTTCAAACTGGCCAGCGTGTTCGCATCGACGGTCAAAAGGGCACTGTCGAGATCTTGTAGTCGAAATCTTGTAGATTAATTACACGCTACCTTTCATCCTCATGCTTGGCCCATCAGCCACAATGACCTCGACCCAAACCCATCCCCAAGGCACATTCAACGGCTCTAGGTCCCTCCAGCTGTTTTACCAGAGCTGGTATCCGAGCAGCGCTGCCGATAGTAATGGTCCTGCCGCTCCGATTAAAGGTGTGCTAGCACTTGTGCACGGGTTAGGTGAGCACTCGGGGCGGTACTGCGAGGTCGTCAGCGGCCTGACTAAGGCAGGCTATGCCGTCTTTGGGTTTGATAATCAGGGCCATGGTAAGTCCGAGGGACAACGGGGCCACATCGACCGCTGGCAAGACTATCGCGATAATACACAGGCCTTTTTACAGCTGGTGCGCAAGAAGGAACCCACAGCGCCGCTGTTTTTGATGGGTCATAGTCTGGGCGGGCTGATTGTATTGGACTATGTTCTGAGGGCAGCTCAAACCGCCGAATTTCAGGCTTTGAATATTCGCAAGCTGGTGGTTAGCGCGCCACCCATTCAGCCTAACAACAGCACGGCTAGCTCCTTTCGGATTGCGATCGCCCGCTTGCTATCCGGCTGGCTACCCAGAGTTAGCCTCAAAATGAGTCTGAACGCCCAGGGCCTTTCTAGAGACCAAGAAGTCACCAATCGTACTGCTCACGACCCGCTTACCCATCCCTATGTCACCCTGAGATGGGGCACCGAAACACTCAGCACGCTCCAATGGGTCAAAAAGCATATCGATCAGCTCACTCTGCCAATTTTATTGACCCACGGTGAAGCCGATCCCATCGTCGCCCCAGACGGTACCCGCAAAATTTTCCAGCAAATTCAGAGTCCTAAAACGCTGGCTATTTACCCGGGCAGCTACCACGAACCTCACAACGATTTGGACGCTAAGCGAGTAGTCGCCGACCTGGTGAGCTGGCTGGATGACGGCGTTGAAAGTGACGGGAAAAGTTGAGTCAGCCTGTTCCTCATGTAACAGTTGATTACAGGAAAGTCTGCTAGTATGAGTTTTCGACTACGCATCTAGTCTGCGTATGTGTACCCCTAACAGTGGGTCAGCCTTTCGTAGGGTATGGGCCGTAACATTTGGGGTTTTTGAATACTTGTAAATGATTGCTCTTGGGCTAGGTTTGGCGACTGCGCTTGTGTTTGCGTAGGCCGAATGATAGGGCGCTTCAAGATTGCCTGAGAGCAATTCTATTTTTTGATTATGTCTTTTGAATCACTCGGTCTGCGGGCCGAAATTTTGCGTGCGATCGCTGAGCAGGGCTACACAGAGCCCACTCCTATCCAAAGCCAGTCTATTCCGGTTGTCACGGCGGGCCGCGATGTCATGGCCAGCGCCCAAACCGGAACAGGCAAAACCGCAGGCTTCACGCTGCCCCTGCTGCAAAAGCTGTGCGCAGACCTACCGCCGCAAGACCTGCCGCCCAAAACGCAACAAACAGCGTCCTCTCAAAACGGCAATAAACCCATTCTTAAAAAGAACAGGTCCGCTCGTAGCAGCACGGGTAGTCGCAGGCCGATTCGCGCGCTGATTGTAACCCCAACGCGTGAGCTAGCCGCGCAGGTAGGCGAGAGCGTCAACACCTACAGCAAGTATTTGCCGATTCGCTCTACCGTCATTTTTGGCGGGGTGAAAATCAACCCTCAAATTTCTAAGCTCCGTCAGGGCGTGGATATTTTAGTAGCGACCCCTGGCAGACTGCTTGACCATGTCAATCAGCAAACGCTAGACCTCTCTCAGGTAGAGGTGCTGGTGCTAGATGAAGCTGACCGGATGCTGGATATGGGCTTTATCCATGACATTCGCAAAATTTTGACCCTGGTCTCTGAAGATCGTCAAACGCTGCTGTTTTCGGCAACCTTTTCGAGGCCGATTCGTAAGCTGGCGGATAGTTTTTTGCGATCGCCCGAACTCATCGAAGTCGCCCGCCAAAACTCCGCTGCCGAAACCGTAGACCAGGTCGTCTATCCCGTAGACCGCGTTCGCAAAAGCGAGCTGCTTTCCTTCATCATCGGGTCTCGTAACTGGCAGCAGGTCCTGGTATTTACCCGAACCAAGCATGGTGCCAATCGCCTGACGAAGCACCTGCAAAAAGACGGCCTCACCGCCGCCGCCATCCACGGGAACAAAAGTCAAGGCGCACGTACCAGAGCACTTGCTGCCTTCAAGGCTGGTGATGTGCGAGTACTGGTTGCAACAGACATTGCCGCCCGTGGTCTGGATATTGATTTGCTACCGCATGTGGTGAATTTTGAGCTGCCGAATGTTGCTGAAGACTACGTGCATCGCATTGGGCGCACTGGCCGAGCTGGGAATGAGGGGCAGGCAGTTTCGCTGGTATGCGTAGATGAAAAGCAATTGCTCAGAGGAATTGAGCGACTGCTGAAGAGAGATATTGCGAAAGAAATTATTCCAGGGTACGAGCCGGATCCTTCGATTCCGCCTGAACCGATTCCGAATGGGCGAAACAATTCCCGTGGTGGCGGCCGAGGCCGAAGTGGCCGCCAGGGAAATTCCAATGGGCGATTTTCCGGTGGAAAGACTTCGTCAACGCGTAGTTCGCGACCCAGCAGCAAATCAAAAGGAGATGGCTCAAAACCTGTACTCAAAAGCCGCCGTCCTTAGCAAATATTGCTGACAGAGATATCCCTAAAGCCCCCAAACACAACCATCGTATAAGATGGTCAAGTATGCCCTAGACATGAGTTGTCAAAAATGGACATTTTAGCAAAGCAACTCGATACCAAGCTGCATGAGTGGGAGCCTGAAACTGCAGCGAAAATGCGTCAGGTCATCTCTGAGCTTATGGGCTTAGCAGATCAAGGCATCCTAGACATTATGCGATCGCGTTCGATTGAGCAGGAAGTCATGGATTTGCTAGATGCACCCAAAACCAGGTGAAGTCTGGCTGGCCGATCTAGGCCTAGCCGCAAAAACACGACCGGTAGTGATCGTTTCCCGAGAAGATCCTGAGCCACCTAGAGCACTTGTTACATACATTCCACTAACGACACAAAATAGAGGCAGTGAGTATGAGGTCGCACTGCCGAAAATTCATTTCCTGAAGCAGCGCTCATTCGCAAATACTCAAGGCATTGGCTCTATCCCAATTGCGAGACTTGAAAGAAAGCGACGTGTAGGTCATATCAAAATTGGCAAGACTAAATTGGCAAGACTAAGGACGAGAGCCATCCTTTAGTACCGTCAGCGAGTATTAACAGCAAAGAAGGCCAGCGAACTGGCCTTCCCTTTCTTTCAGCAGTCATTTAAGCAGCCAAACAATCCTTACGATTGCTCAACTATAGAGCTTAGTAGCGGAAGCTGCTGCCGCTGTTGCTGCCGGGCTTGTGCACGATAAAGCTAACCGCCTGACACTGCTTGACATTGTCAAAGCCAACAACACGGATGTAGCAGTTGCCGTACTCAGAGCGGCAAGCCTGGACTTCGTCTAGGACTGCGCGAGTATTGTTTGCACCGAACAGCGGCAGCTTCCACATTGTCCAGTAGTACACTTCAGGATCAGAGTTTTCGTTGAACTCAACAGCAGGGATATAGCCCATTTGCAGACAGTAGTTAATCTGCTTTTCGATTTGAGAATCAGTGAGAGGAGGCAGGTAAGAGAGAGTTTCGTACCGGCGCTCTTTAGGCAGTGTTTTCATGGGATATTTCCAGAGATTGAAAGGTGATTAATGTACGAGAAATTGCAAGGAGAAACCTTGCAATGACACCTTAGAAAAAGGCCTCTAAGGGTCTAATTGGGTAAGCCGATGTGTAGGTGACTCGTGCAGCGTGTGCTTTAGTCAGAACTATCTAGTTCAGAGCAATCTAGCCAGAACTGTTTAGTTAGAGCTGTCAGTGTCGTTGCCGTTATCTTCAACATCAGCCTCGGGCGCATCAGTATCAGACTCTTTTTTCTCGACGCTAGCGGCTAACTCTTCTGATGTCATCTGCGTCATCTTCTCAAGTTGTTTTTTGCGATGCTCAATATTGGCCTGCTGAATAGTCGAGGTCAACATCTCGGGAAGAAATTCTGCAATCTCTTCAGCTAAATGCTGACGAACGGTCATGATTCTAAAGGCCAACTCAGTGTGCTCTTGAAGCAGCTGAGAAACAAAGGCTTCGCCGTCTTGCAGCTTGTCACGGCTTGCAAACTCATTGAATCGGTAATACAGGGGTAGATTGGATTCTCGTAATTGGCTGAGCACAGTGCGAACGGCTTGATAAGTAAGGTAGCTCGTAAGTACCTGATTGGTATCTTTTGCAATTCGCTTGAGATCCATGTGCAGGGGACACCTTTGCAGTGTCCCAATAAATCTACTGTGTCCAAACACTCACTTTTAAGAAGCTTGCCTCTCCGGCTCGCCTTCCTAAAGTACTAGTGCGCCAGAACGAGAAACTGTTCTACCCGCTACATACCGTTTTCAAGGACGTTTGAATCCAATTAGAGTGTGTCAACAGTGTCGAACTCGAACTTGATCTCTTTCCATAGATCAAGTGCGGCAGCCAGCTCAGGAGACCACTTGCCAGCTTCACGAAGGATGTCGCCACCCTCACGAGCGAGGTTACGACCTTCGTTACGAGCTTGCACACAAGCTTCAAGCGCAACCCGGTTAGCCGTTGCACCTGGCGCGTTACCCCAAGGGTGACCCAAGGTACCACCACCAAACTGAAGCACAGAGTCGTCGCCGAAGATTTCAACCAGCGCAGGCATGTGCCATACGTGAATACCACCGGAGGCAACTGCCATTACACCAGGCATAGACGCCCAGTCCTGAGTGAAGTAAACGCCACGGGACTTGTCTTGCTCGATATAGTTCTCACGCAGCAGGTCAACAAAGCCCAAAGTACCGGCTCTGTCGCCTTCGAGCTTACCGACAACAGTACCGGTGTGAATGTGGTCACCACCGGATAGGCGCAAGCACTTCGACAATACGCGGAAGTGAATACCGTGGTTCTTCTGACGGTCGATGACCGCGTGCATTGCACGGTGAATGTGCAAGAGAACGCCGTTGTCGCGGCACCAGTGCGCCAAGGTAGTGTTGGCAGTAAAGCCACCCGTCAAGAAGTCGTGCATGACGATGGGCATATCGAGCTCTTTAGCGTATTCTGCACGCTTGAGCATTTCTTCGCAGGTTGCAGCGGTTACGTTCAGGTAGTGACCTTTGATTTCGCCAGTTTCTGCCTGAGACTTGTGAATTGCATCAGCGACGAACAAGAATCTGTCGCGCCATCTCTGGAAAGGCTGAGAGTTGATGTTCTCGTCGTCTTTGGTGAAGTCAAGACCACCACGGAGACATTCGTAAACCGCGCGGCCATAGTTTTTGGCAGAAAGGCCTAGCTTTGGCTTGATTGTACAGCCGAGCATGGGGCGACCGTACTTGTTGAGGCGATCGCGCTCAACCTGAATACCGTGAGGAGGGCCTTGGAACGTCTTAACGTAAGCGACTGGGATGCGAAGGTCTTCTAGACGCAGCGCTCTGAGTGCTTTAAATCCGAATACGTTACCAACCAAGGAGGTGAGCAGGTTAGTTACAGACCCTTCTTCGAACAAGTCGAGAGGGTAGGCAACGTATGCGATGTACTCATTGTCTTGGCCGGGTACGGGCTCGATATCGTAGCAACGACCACGGTAGCGGTCCATATCAGTGAGAAGGTCCGTCCATACAGTCGTCCAAGTACCCGTGGAAGATTCTGCGGCAACCGCTGCTGCGCACTCTTCGGGCGGTACGCCGGGCTGAGGCGTCATCCGAAAGGCCGCAAGAATATCTGTATCTCTAGGCGTGTAGTCTGGCGCGTAGTAAGTCAGTCGGTAATCCTGTACACCGGCATCATAGCCAGCGCCCGACTTGGACTGAGTCTGTGAGTAGGACATATTTCCCTATTTCCTGTCTATTTTTCTCTTAAGCGAACTAGATGTAACCGAACTCCACCTTTCGTCTAGCGGCTCCTAAATCTATAAGAACCATAGAAAAAAGCCAAACACCCACGCCCTACAACTCGGCACTGGCGACAGAATAGGGCCAGCTATGAGTTCACAAGCGATCTTTGTTTGTTTGGAAGCTCGAAGCGTGATCAAACAGCCTTCGTAACTATCGTGAAGGTTCTCACTAGTGAATGAGAAGACCTTTGCATAGCTACAGAACGACCGTACCGATTAGGTCTGGGTGCTTTCAAAACTGAGCTGTTCAGATAAACCTATGCTTTACAGAATACTATCAGGCCACCGATAAGTTTCCTTTTAGAAGTTCTGTATAGTCAGATAATTAATTTTTATGAGCGCTGATATAGAAAGGTTTCAGAAGGTTTCAGCGATCTTCAAAAAGCAGTATCGTACGTAACATTTTGTAAACAAAATGCTAAAGCTTTTATTACTTTTCGGTAGTCAGCACGAAAAAGCATCTAAATGCGGCTGCAGCGAATTGCCAAATTTATTTGCCTCTGGTCAAAGATAAATGCCTTTACCAAAAAATGCATCCCTCATTATAGGAATTTAAGAATTGGGCTTTGAGTTAGCAAGAGCGAGTTAGTGCCTGTAGGTACTTTGGGTACTTTGGGGCAAGCTATTCCATCAGCGTTCTTTGTTTAGAGCTTTGGAGATAGCACTCAAGTCTCAAGGGGTATTTTTGTGAGTCGTGCCAACGTAATTGCCAAAAAGGCTGCCAGAACAGCGCTCAAGAATATGGTTGGCGCTGCGTTACTGTGGAGCGCAGTCGCTATGGTTGGCGGCAATCCCTGGCAGGTTCAGCTTCAGAGCAGTAACCGGGTAAACGCACAGGTTCAATCGCCTAACATTGGCACACCTTCACGGCCACTGACCGTTGAGAGGTCTCAAAGGTCAAATCCTATTGCCGAGGATTATCAGGTCGGCGCGCTACAAGAAGACTTTACCGGTAGCCTTTGGGTAGGGTCCCATCAGGGGTTATCTCGCATTAATCCTGAAACCGGACGAGTGATTGCTGAAGTGTCGGTCCCTAACCGATTTATTGATGCGATGAGCCAGGATAAGGTAGGGCGTATCTGGCTGGGGACGCCGGAAGGGCTAGTGCGAGTAGAACCCAGAATCAATGAAATTACAGCCCAGAACTATCGGCTCCCCTCTAACCGGGTACTGGCTACGCTGGTAGATAATCGCGGGTTCCTGTGGGTAGGCACCGACCGAGGGCTGGCCATGATTAGCCCTGATGAGGGTCTGCTAATGACCACGCTGCAAGCTTTGCCAGGTGTGAGTGCCAATACGCTCGGCCTGGCCCCTGATGGCAATTTGTGGATTGGCACGTTAGAAGGACTTGTCAGGGTAGATACGGCTTCAGCATATGTAACCGATGAAGTGACAGATTTGCCGGGCCGCTCCGCACAGGCAATGGCGGTCGGGCCTCAGGGCAATATTTGGGTCGGGACGCCTACTGGCCTACTGGTCGTGGATAGTCGTACGGGCCAGCTGCTGCGCTCGGTGACGCAGATAAGAGGGCGCAATGTGAGTGCGCTGGCGTTCGATTCTACCCAAAGCCTGTGGGTCGGGACTCGCGATGGTCTATATAAGCTCAATCCTTATAACGGCGCGATTGTAGGTCAGGTGCCGAGCTTGCCATCAGAGCATATTCTTTCTATTTCGCCGGATACGGGCAACAAAATTTGGGTGGGAACGACTGAAGGGCTGGCTTGGGTCAGCCGGACAACGGGCAGAGGGACACCCCATGGTTCAATTGTCAGTGCTGTGGGCGCTAACTAGTTTTAACGTCCAGCTTCTTGATGCTGTGTCACTGCGCTGAGGGAATCCCTACTTAATCGGTGAGCACCTGGGTTGTTATGTTTGGGTTGTGTGGATCTGACGAACCTGACGACAACCCTTCAGCATCAGTGGAGCAAAACCGAAATGATTGTCAATGTGCATCAGTTTGTGCAGTGGAAGCAGGACGGTAAGCCGATTGCAGTGCTCACTGCCTGGGACTACATGTCGGCGCAGATAGTTGAGCAGGCGGGCGCAGATATTGTGCTGGTAGGCGATTCGATGGCGATGCCGGTAATGGGCCACGAGACAACATTGCCGCTGACGCTAGATGAGATTTTGCACCATGCCAAGATGGTACGTCGGGCGATCGCTCAAAAGCTTGTTGTGGTCGACCTTCCCTTTTTGACCTATCATGCCAGTCATTCTGCTGCGCTCTTGGCAGCTGGCCGCGTCATCAAAGAAACGGGTGCTCAGGCGGTGAAGATGGAAGGCGGTTACCCTGACATGGTGGAGACTATTGTCAAAGTTGTGCGAGCTGGTATCCCAGTCATGGGCCATGTGGGCCTGACGCCGCAGTCCGTGTATCAGTTTGGCAGCTTTCGCAAGCAGGGAAAAACAGATGAAGATGCGAAGCGGATTATGGATGAGGCGATCGCCCTCGAAAAAGCAGGTGTATTTTCCATTGTCCTAGAACATATCCCTAGCGACCTCGCCCAAAAAATTAGCCAGTCGCTCACCATTCCAACCATTGGCATTGGCGCGGGTCCCGCCTGCGATGGGCAGGTGCTAGTCACTTCAGACTTGCTCGGCCTTTCAGAATGGCAGCCACCTTTTGCCAAACCCTACGTCAACTTGCGAGAGCAGGGAATTGGGGCAGTGCGGCAATTTTGCGAAGAGGTCAAGGCACATCAGTTTGGTGTGTAATATGCTCTATGCCAGCTCACGCCTGAACACACATCATGACCAAACAAGAATTAATTGAGCAGCTGTCACTAATAGAACATGTAGAGGGCGGCTACTTTTCAGAGACATATCGCTCTGCTGAAGACGTCGATACTGAGAGAGAAGGAACCACCCGCTCGGTGATGACCTCTATCTATTACCTGCTGACGGATGATCGCCCGGTGGATCACCTACATCAAAATAAGTCAGATATCATGCACTACTTTCACGCAGGGTCACCGATTACCTACCTTCTGGTGGACCTGGATGGGAATCTGAGCAAGGTGAAACTGGGGCTGGTGAGCGCCCAAGGCGAAGTCCCTCAGCTGCTAGTGCCCAAAGGCTATTGGAAAGCCGCTATTTTAGAATCGGGAGAGTACGGGTTGCTAGGCGAAGCGGTCGCCCCAGGGTTTGACTACCGCGACATGACGATTGCCAAAGCCGATGAAATTCGCACGCTGTTTCCAGCCATTTGGGATGACCTAGCACCCTTTGTCAGAACGGCAGAATAACAGGCTTTGTAGAGGCTGATTCATAGCATGAATATATATGCATTGGTGAAATGTATGGCCTGGAGGGGCGATCACACGTCCATCCTCAGTTTTTTGCAGGTAAGCTATGCAAAGAGAAAACACCCACCCTTCACGCACAGATATGATTGCAACCAGTACCCGAGTCCCTGATACCGCGCCTGCCGCTAACCGCGACTACAAAGTAGCCGACATCACCCTATCTAACTGGGGCCGCAAAGAAATCGCCATCGCCGAAGGCGAAATGCCCGCCCTGATGACTATTCGCGCCAAGTATCGCGATAGCAAGCCCTTAGCCGGCGCAAAGATCATTGGCTGCATTCACATGACCATCCAGACAGCGGTTTTGATCGAAACCCTGTGTGAGCTTGGCGCGGAGGTGCGCTGGTCTTCTTGTAATATCTTTTCTACGCAGGACCATGCGGCGGCAGCGATCGCAGCTTCTGGCATTCCTGTCTTTGCCTGGAAAGGCGAAACTGAAGAAGAATACATGTGGTGCCTGGAGCAAACCTGCCGCGATGGTGCAGGCGAGCTATGGGACGCCAACATGATCCTGGATGACGGCGGTGACCTCACCGGCTACATCCACGAGACCTATCCTCAAATGCTCAATAGCATTCACGGTGTCACAGAAGAAACAACAACAGGCGTTCACCGCTTATTCGAGATGTTGGAGAAAGGCGAACTAAAAGTTCCCGCCATCAACGTCAACGACGCTGTTACTAAAACCAAGAATGACAACAAGTACGGCTGCCGCCACAGTTTAAATGATGCCATCAAGCGTGGCACTGATCACCTAATGGCTGGTAAGAAAGCACTTGTTATTGGTTACGGCGACGTAGGCAAAGGTTCTGTTGCTTCTCTTCGTCAGGAAGGCATGATTGTCAAGGTCGCTGAAGTCGACCCTATCTGTGCAATGCAGGCTTGCATGGACGGCTTTGAGGTTGTTTCTCCTTACAAGAACGGTAAAAACGATGGTACCGCAGACAGTCTCGACAAAGAGTTGCTCGCGAATATCGACCTTGTTGTAACTGCGACTGGCAACTACAACGTTTGCGACAAAAACATTCTTGCCAGCCTCAAGCCTAGCGCTGTTGTGTGCAACATCGGCCACTTCGACAACGAAATCGATACCGCCTTCATGCGTAAAGAATGGCGCTGGGAAGAGGTGAAGCCTCAGGTGCACCAGGTTTATCGCTCTGACGATCCTAAGGACTTTTTGATTCTGTTGTCTGAAGGTCGCCTTGTGAACTTGGGTAATGCCACTGGTCACCCTTCTCGCATTATGGACGGCTCCTTTGCCAACCAGGTCCTGGCTCAAATCTTCTTGTACCAGCAAAAGTTTGCCGATATGAACGACGATGAGAAAGCACGTGCGCTGAGCGTGAAGCTACTGCCTAAGAAGCTGGACGAAGAAGTAGCTCGCTACATGGTCGAAGGCTTCGGCGGTACGATTACCACGTTGACCAAAGAGCAAGCTGACTACATCCATGTACCTGTAGAAGGCCCCTTCAAAGGCGAGACTTACAAGTACTAGGTTACATTTTCTGCTGAGCTAGATAGCCAACTCAGTTGAAGGATATGTCTATGGCGTCTGCTCTTCACTAAAGAGAGAAGTCCAAGCGCTGCATGAGCCTTGGACTTCTTTTGCTGTAAGAAGTGGCCATCAGTGAAATCAAAAGATAAACTCGCCAGCCGTTAATCTTCATTCAGCTCAACATCAGCCATCAGCAACTCATCTTCTTCAGCCATCTTTGCTGTGTATTCTTCCAGCTCATCAGGGTTTATCAAAGCCGATTTCATCAAAAAGTCGAGATATAGCTTTAACAACCTAAACGTCTCCTTTGTAATACAGTACGATAATAGAACATCTGTTCACTGAAAAATGCTGTGGGACAAGCTATTCTCTGGGCATAGTCTCAAGCCATTGTTCCACTCTGTGCAAAAGGAGGTAGCTATCATGACTCATATATCTGTGCCCTCTGCGCCTTCTGCACCACTGACAATGGCAGAACTCTACAAGCGCCTATCTAAGCTTGGCCTATCTAAAAAGTACCTACGCAGTACCATCCTTCCTGACTGGTGGACCGACGAAGTTGATCAAACTCCCGGCGTTTTCACGCAAGGTGCGCTCTACCTCTCCAGGCGACTCAATCTAGATATTGATTCTCTACTCATAGAAGAAACACCCCGCTTCATCACAAGTGGTCAGCCCAAGTTTAAAACCATAGACGGGACTTGCCTTGCTGAGCTAAGGGCCTCTGAATCGATTGCTAGCTGCGTTGCAGAGACTGTTGCTGCCGCTTGCTCTCAACCTTATCAAGACATTACTCAACTTTCTGTATCTCAAATTCGCCAGCAGATTTTAAGCGATCGCTCCAGCGTAGACCTCGTCGGGTTGCTTCAATTCTGTTGGTCGCAAGGCATTCCTGTCGTTCACGTTGCCCAATACCCTTCTATCCTACAGCGCTTTCACGGTATGGTGACAACCTTCCAGGGTCGTCCTGTCATTGTCATTAGCCGTAGAGATCGATCTCCTGCATGGCTCTTGTTCATCATTGCTCACGAGCTAGGTCATATTCTGTGTAACCATCTCAGTACAGACGGTCTCATTGTCGATCAAGAAATTCAGCTCACTAGTGACGATGCTGAAGAGAATGAAGCCAATCAAGCCGCTGCCGAGCTGCTGCTAGGACGTTCTGGCATTAGCTACGACGTATGGAATAAATTCCTAAAGGGTGAGGTCTTAGCTACTAAGGCCCAACAGTTTGCCCAGGAAAGTCAAAACGATCCTGGCGTCATTGCTGTAAATATTGCTTGGAACCGCGCCCAAAGAGCAAAGACAAAAAGAGACTCAGGTATCGCCTGGGCAACGGGAATGAAGGCGCTTAAAATCTTGGAACCCAATGCCAATGCGCCGACGCAAATAAATCAATATCTGTTTCAATCTATTGATTGGGATTTGCTCAGAGAAGACTCTCAGGAATATCTGAGAAAAATGCTAGGTCCCTTTGCCAAAGCTACAGCCAAAGAGAGATAGAGATTCAAATACGGCTGAGGCAAATTTTTAGGACATCTAAGTGACGACGGGTTTCATTGACAATGATATTTTGCTAAAGCTGGTTGCATTTCAGCTATTTGAAGATGGGATCGCTACTCTAGGCCTTGCTCCTGATTCACTACGGGTGCTACCCGCTGCTCGTTTCATGCTATTGAGCAGGCTCAACCGTCAGGAATACCCCCAGGAGACGCTCGAAAAGGCGATCACCTTCCTCTCCAATTGCCAAACCATTCCCACACGCCAGCTACCCAGCGACAAAGATATTCCAAGTGAATACAAACAATTAGCTCCCTTTAGACAGATAGACCCAGGTGAGGCAGATCTGATAGTTGCAACTGCTAATACCACAGACTTTCTATTACTTAGCGGTGACAAAAGGTGCTTTAAAGCGCTACCTGCCATCCCATCGCCTATATACGCTCGGTTGCAGGGCAAGGCAATATGCCTTGAACAAATTATTCTAAAGCTGATTGATGTATTGGGATTTGAGGAAGTTTGTGCTCGCATAAAACCTGCCGTTCATCAAGATGAAGCTATTTATCTCTGCTTCGGCTACTCACGTTCGGCCCCTGAGTCTCAAGTGCGCGAAGCACTCCAAAGCTGCATCAACGAAATCAACATCGCCGCGCCTGGACTCCTCGTAAAACTACCTTAAATTGATATGTTTGATGAATAGCATCATCACAGCAGTTTGCAAGCTCTCACCGATTGCTATATTGCTATAGATCTCATTTATATCTTTCGTCGAGTCCTCTGCATGGCCAAGCTATCTGTCGAGCTTCAAAAATACTTTCTCAGCGATACAGCTAGTGTGGCTGTTACTGACCCTGTTGACGGCTCCGTGGAAAGTTTTAGCAGCCAGACTAGTGCGCCTGTAACGAGGTCTACGGAGGTGACGCTCAACGAGATTTTAGAGATTGCGGGTGAGCGGACGTTTGGCTTTTTGTTTGTGCTGCTGTCGCTGCCATCGGCACTACCGATTCCGGCCCCAGGGTATTCTACGCCGTTTGGCATTGTGATGTTTTTGCTGGCGGTGCAGTTGATAATCGGGCGTGAGCAGCCGTGGATGCCAGATAAATTTCGGAAGAAAGGGTTTGAGCGGCAGAAAATTCAGGGGTTGATTGGGAAAGGGATTCCCTGGTTGCAGAAAATTGAGCTGGTGGCGCGGCCCAGGCTGACGCCTGTGTGTACCAGCCGAGTGGGTCAAATGGTGCTTGGGGTTGCGATCGCACTCATGTCCATCTCCATGATGATCCCTATCCCCCTTACCAACACCCTTCCCGCCATCGGCATCTTCGTCACTGGCTTTGGCCTGCTAGACGATGACGGCGCAATTAGCCTTGCTGGTCTGACCATTTGCGCCATCAGCTTCACAACCACAAGCGCAATCCTATATCTGCTGTTGGTAAAAGGGCCACAGGTCATGCTCGATAGCGTAGAAAGAGCAAAGGATTGGATTAAGCCATAGCTTCTCTAGGCTAACTTCAGGATATTTCTACCCATCGTCTTGAACCCACACAGAAACAGAGCCACCTTGACAGCGGAACTCACCCCATCCCCATTCGTTGGTGTGCACCGGGTCAGCGATTTTGCCTGTAATATCTGTGAACTTGGCATTAGGGCGACCCACTTCCATCCACTTCCAGCCAAGCGCACCATCCGTCATAATCACCGCCATGGCCTTAGGATGCTCTGCATCGCCTAGCCGGGTCCAGCCGATGCAGTTGTAATGGTCAAAATAGTCATACTGAGGGCCATAGGCATAGTGCCTGCGGGCGTAGAGGAACTTGTCAATCCACCAGCGTTCGGACGGAATCGTAATCTTGTATTTATTGCCATCCTTGCCATAGTCTTCATACTCGGCGCCGTAATAATCAGCATAGAAAACACAGGGATAGCCTTGCGCGCGCAGCAAAATAGTGGCGTAGGCCAAGGGCTTAAACCAGGATTCAACTGGTGCTTCGAGCGCTTGCAACGGCTGAGAATCGTGGTTTTCGACAAAGGTGACTGCATGGGTAGGACGGGTTTGCATCATGGTGCCGTCTAGCAGTTTTCGCATGTCAAAATGTCCACCGGCCTTGCTGGCGTAGTGAAAGTTGTAGTGGAGCGGAACATCGAAGACGGACATTTTGCCCTGCACAGAGTCCACGTACCACTGAAGCGTACCAAGGTCATTGAACCAATATTCGCCCACCGCAAATAGGTCTTTCTGAGCATGATGCTCCAATGCATCTAGCCACTGCGGAAAAAACCAGGAGGAAATGTGCTTAATTGCGTCGATACGCATACCATCAATGCCAGTTTCATCCAGGTACCACTTCCCCCAAGCGGTTACTTCATCGCGGACTTCCTGATGTTGAAAATCAACATCCGCGCCCATCAGATAAGCAAAGTTGCCATTTTCCAGCGCGACATAGTCGTCAAACTGCTTACCTTCTAGCAGATAAATTGTGTTGGATTCTTTACTGATATCGTCCCAGTCAACGGCGTCAAAGTGCCACCAGTGCCACTGGAAGTCGGAGTGCTGGTTATTGCGGCCTGGAAAGTGGAAATGGGTATAGGCCCTAATGTCTCGCATGCCGCCTTTGGGATGGATACGATCGCCCGAATGAAAAGGCGTCGCTTTCATCACCTCTGTGCCATCAGCGCCCATACGATGGTTCAGCACCACATCGCCATATACCTGCAATCCATTATTTTGCAGAGAGGCGATCGCTTCAAGATAATCCTGACGAGTCCCGTATTTGGTGCGAACCGTTCCCTGCTGATCGAACTCTCCCAAATCGTACATGTCATAGACTGCGTAGCCTACGTCATGGGTTCCACCCATTCCTTTGTAAGCAGGCGGCAACCACATCGCCGTAAAGCCTGCGTCAGCGAGCGATTTAGCCTGATCCCTCACCTGATTCCAAAGGTTTTGCTCCGGGCTGATGTACCACTCAAAATGCTGCATCATGACGCCGTTAACGGTTGACATAGTTAGATTCTCCTTGACGGGTTAAATCGAGCAATTGCAAACTGATGCTTTGAGGATCAGCCATACCTTACTGTCTGCGATGAGTTATGTGCAAGGGTACGTCGTCATGAGCGCCCGGTATATACTAAAGCCATGGAAAACCTATGGTTGAGCTATGGGTGCTTACTATGTCATCCCCCTTTCCCGGAATGGACCCCTATTTAGAAAGGCCTGCTACCTGGTCTTCTTTTCATAGTAAGTTTGCCGTCATGCTGGCTAACGCGATTGAAGCAAACCTAGCCAGTCAGTACTACGTGGAAGTAGAAACAAGAACTTATCAAGACGATGGCTCGGATGGTGTGATGATTGGCATCCCTAACGCAATTATTACGACCGATGACTCCCCTCAATCTGACTTGAATCAGTCAGGCATCGCAACGCAGATTAGGCCTCAACAGGTGACAATTCCGATGCCAGTTACCGTAAAAGAACGTTACCTGGAAATACGTGATGTTGACAACAAAAAAGTTATCACCGCGATAGAGATACTATCTCCTAAGAACAAAGCGGCTGGAACTGGCAGAATTAGCTACGAGAAGAAGCGACAAAATATATTGAATAGTAGCGCTCATCTCGTCGAGATTGATTTGTTGCGAGCAGGCAAACAAATGTCTATCGTAGGGAGAAAAAACGATAGTGCCTATTGCATTTTGGTTAGTCGTAGCTCGCAACGGCCAAGGGCAGAACTGTACGGGATTGAGCTGTGGCAAAAGCTACCAGACTTGCCAATTCCTTTACAAACAGAAGACGAAGCGGTGACCGTTTCTCTTCAAGCGGTGCTTGACGCGCTTTACCAAAAAGGCCGCTATGCCAGCCGGATTGATTACAGCAAAGCGCCACCACCGCCAAAACTGTCTGAAGAAGAACAACAATGGTTGACTGCCTATCACAACAAAGAAGAGTGAATGCTCCCAAGACTGCACTGACTAATTGGCGAACCGCAACATGACAAAAAATAAAGTTCTTGATGTTGTTGCCTGGCTATGCGTTGAGAACAGACGCGTTCTGTGCGCGAGAACCAGAGGGAATACTGTCTTTTATTTGCCTGGGGGTAAAAGGAAACGAGGCGAATCTGATTGGGAAGCGATCGCTCGCGAAGTAAAAGAAGAGATGAGTGTAGAACTGGTAGAAAAGACGTTGCGCGAAGCGATACTCATAGAAGAGGAAGCCCATGGATTCACTACGCCCACGCGGGTGAAAATGAAATGCTTCTGGGCAGAGTACGAAGGTGAGATTGTGCCTTCGGCGGAGATCGATGCGATCGCCTGGTTCACCACAGCCGACATTACAAAATGCGCTCCAGCCAATCAAAGAGTGCTGGAATACTTACATGCACAGGGATTGATAGACTAGGCGCGATCGCCTATCAACAGCACCAAGTCGCAAGGCCCAACATTCAAATGAGGAAAAATTAAGCGATCGCCTATCGACAGCAGCTAAATACCATAAAATTTACGGGGCTTTAGCAGCGAGCAAACGATAGATGGATATCACTTACCGAGATAGCGTAGAAGGCATCGACTGGACACAGGTTTCCAACGTTTTTAGATCCGTAAAGTGGGAGTATCGCGACCCCGAGAAACTTCGCCGCGCATTCAACGCCAGTTCGTACGTTCGGTTTGCCTTCGCCGAAGAGCAGCTAGTCGGCTTTGGCAGAACCTTAGACGATGGAGAGTTCTATGCCATGGTGGTTGACCTGGCAATACTACCCGCCTTCCAAGGGCGGGGAATCGGTCGCACTATCCTTGCTGAGCTGCGCGACGAACTAGACGGATTCATTTTCACGAGCTTGATTTCAGCACCGGGTAAGGAAGGGTTTTATACCTCACAGGGCTGGTACAAACAGAAAAGCGCGTTTATTTGGCCCAGAACTGAAACCCAAAAACAAAATCACACCTGACGTCTATGCCTGACGCTGTCTCTTACACAATCAGCTCTGGAATCTCATAGATAACAACGCCTGTTTCCACATCGTTGCTCACGTGAGCGTAGCCAGACTTCACCAGTTCTCTCAGCTGTGCTTCTACATCTGCAAAAGGG
Source organism: Cyanobacteria bacterium J06581_3 (assembly GCA_038531675.1). Classification (GTDB taxonomy): domain Bacteria; phylum Cyanobacteriota; class Cyanobacteriia; order Phormidesmidales; family Phormidesmidaceae; genus Phormidesmis. The sequence goes on along the minus strand of JBCBBK010000011.1, from coordinate 30,369 downwards.
GCTTCGGTTTCCAAAACACAATCTGTCACAGTTAGTCGCCCTTTGTTTCGCTTGGCAAGCTTTAGCAACTGAAGCGTTAGCGGCGAAGCCTGCGGTTTTGCATCTTGTGTCAATTCCGCATTGTCAAAATTGTTTAACCCATACTGCCGGTTGCGACGCCCACGAGCACGGTGCTCTGCCATTTCGGGAATGTAGGCCAGGTCTATAAACTGCCCAATACCGAACAAACCCACCGTAGACATCCACAGTAGCCCCGAAATAATCTTGCCGTTATAAAGTCTGTGTAGGCCACACACGCCAAACAGGCCCGCTGACCAGAACAAGTAACTCATCGCGGTATTGTTCTGACTTAGCGATTCAAGTGATGTCGTTTTCTCAGAGTCAGCGATATTCCCGGTCGCTTCCATGTCGCTATCCAAAAGCATTTCAGTCGCAGAGCCCAGAGGAATCTTTAGAAGGATTCACCAACTCCACGTATGTAAATAATAGAGAATATTTTTCAAATTGACAGGAGGGAGTGTACCCCTACGAAGGGTGGATAACCCCCAAAGTCACTTCATCTTTGAGTGACTTTGAGGCACAGTTTTACTCAGGGTCAGTCTCTAGTCGGCCCAGCGCAGTTCCTGGATAGTAGTGAGCCAAAATCTCTTGGTAAGAGTAACCTTGTTCGGCCAAATCCTTGGCACCCAGCTGACTCATACCGCTACCCTTATGAGCGTCGTCTACAATCGCCTGCGAGGCCGCATACAAAGATTCAACAATACCGCCTTCGTGACTGATAAACTCACCAGCAGTGGCCTGCACAGCGGCTTGCGTGGTGTTCGCTTCGCGGCCAATGCCCTTATACGCCTGAAAGCGCTGAGTGTTGTCTAGGTCAAAGTAGTCTTCGCTGGCGGGGTGAATATTGTGGGTAAGCGCGTAGGAGCGAGCCGCAACAGCCTGCGCCTTCAAGGATTCTATCGCCCAGCCAGGTGACATTTCGCTACCGACGACACTGTATAAGTAGTCGCCTAGCAGGACGTAGTTCACAGCGATGAGTCCCCGCTCACGCAGCGCTACGAGTACGCGGCCTCTGTACCAGCGATCGCCCACCGCCACATACCCCCCATCTTCTGGATACACCCAGAACACAGAAGGCATATTTTCACCATCGACCACAATACCGCCATCGATTTCGGCAATCATGCCTTGCTCAGCAGGCAGAGACTTCAGCGCATTCCCATCCAAATCGGTAATAACGCCATTGCTGGAAGTAGCAATGCCAACAGCAGGCACATCTTTGGCGACGGCAACGCGCATTTCTAACACGCTATCGATGGTGATGCCAGAGAATTCTGTGGGTGCGATCGCAGGGGCAGGCGGTGCATCAGCCTTTACGCGCTCTGCCTGCTCTACATCGGTCTGCTGGGTATTTTGCCCGTCATTGTTACTGTTGGGGTCACTAGCCTCTGGCTTAGCACCTGAAGGTTTTGACGCTGCTGGCTTATTAGCAGGCCCGCCTGAGCCAGCGGTAGGTAGGGTTGGTATCGTAGGCTTAGGCACATCCAGTGAAACGCCCGCGATCGCCTCTAGCTTTCGATACAAAATCTGATTTGTCAGATACAGCTTACTGGTATCAATCAACGACTCAGCCGTAGGGTCGCTATTGGCCCTAAGAGGTACAACACGTTCGCTGAGCATTGGCACCTTGTCTTTTAGGCTTGCCCTTGCACTGGCAGGCGCAAACCGCATAAAGGCGAATCCAGCCGCTGTGAGGAGTAAGCCACCAAGTGCGATCGCAGAACGCTTCTTGCGAAGAATCGCGGGCCTAGCAGGCAGACTAACCCACTTTTTACGAACAGATTTTTGGCCATCTTCTGTAGACTCAGCAGCTGTAGCTTTTTCTGCCAGCTGTACCACAGCAGACGCCAAGGCAGACTCAACCCGCTCAGGCGTAGCAGAGTCTGAGTTCTCTGCTACTAACTCCTCTCCGGAAGGCTCATTTAATAAGGCCGTGCTAGTTGCAGGTGCTTGGTCAGCGTTAGAAGCAGTCCCCGACGGTTTGAACATTCGGGATAGTAATGGCTGCTTGAGCATAGTCTCAGTCGTAAGGAAACATCTTTAGACGGTGGGCCAATTATGGTTTGTTTACAAGGAACGCGATCACAAATCCTGACAGTTATCAAAACTGCATAATTCGCTGTTACTGACGGTTCCACGCTTGCCTATGTGCATCTCATGCATTTCATCAGCAAGCTATTAGCAAACCCTAAGATTTTAAGCTTTATGACGATAATTTAACAGTTGCGTAGGAAAATATGTTCAAGCCTCATCGAATTAAGCCAACATTTCACATAAACATCCCTTTCCTATAACAAACAGTACACACTACGCTGAGCATTTCCATGACTGCGAACACCCCTTCTGATGCAGAGAATTCTGATGCTGACAATTCACTGGTGCTGGTGGCCGGAGCCACCGGCGGAGTAGGGCAGCTAGTCGTCGCAAATTTAGTCGCAACAGGCTACTCGGTGCGTGTGCTCACTCGCAGCGCCACCAAAGCTACCGGCATGTTCGATGGCAAAGTGGATATTGCAGTGGGCGACATTCGTCAGCCAGAAACCCTATCAGCGGCTACGGATGGCATCACCCATTTAATCTGCGCGACAGGCACAACCGCACTACCTTCAGCCCGTTGGGACTTCCAGGTAGACCTGGGCAGCAATCCTGTAGAGCAAGCCATCAATTGGGCAAAAATCTATTTAGACGAAGATTTTCGCAATAGCAATGCTCGCAATACACCAGAGGCGGTGGATGCTATCGGCATTAGCAATCTGGTACAAGCAGCCCCTGAAGACTTGCAGCGGTTTGTCTTTGTCTCCTCATGCGGCGTCACTCGTAAAGACGAGTTTCCCTACACCATTCTGAATGGCTACGGCGTGCTGGATGCTAAGGGCAAGGGAGAAACCGCAATTTTGCGCTCGGGCCTGCCTTACACCATTATTCGCCCTGGTCAGCTGACGGATGGCCCTTATACGTCTCGCGACTTCAATACGCTGATTCAGGCCAGCACAGATAGTAAGCTGGGCGTCGTAGTGGATACGGGTGAGTCGATTAACGGGCAGAGTAGCCGGATTGATGTGGCGGCGGCCTGTGTGGCTTGCTTAAAGATTGCCGCAGCGGAGAATAAGGCGTTTGAGATTGTGAATAAGGGCGATCGCCCTACGGTGATTAACTGGGAAGCGCTATTTGCATCGGCATAGGAAATGGGTACAAACAACAAAAGGGGCGCTCAATATATCGAGCGCCCCTTTTGTTGTTTCTATTCAGACTGGCAGCTACACCAAAAAGTTCACCGCGAGCCAGAGGGTGAGTAGTGAGCCAAAAACGCCAAGCCAAAGCTTAAACCGAATGTCCATTGCAAGTTAGTAGGGATAAAAGACCTATCGTTATCCTATAGCAAATTGCAGAGGCATTTGTATCTCGGAAGGTACTTTTTACAGGCGGGTTGCCAGCTCAAACTGACGGCGTTGTCATGTAGCTTTCTGCCTGCAAACGGAACATTTCCTCGTAGCGTCCTTCCTGGTCCATCAGCTCATCGTGGGTGCCGTTTTCGATAATCTCACCGTTCTCCAGTACAACAATGCGATCCGCCATACGAACCGTGGAAAAGCGGTGGCTGACTAGAAAAGTCATTTTGCCGTGAGTGAGCTGACGAAAGCGCTCGAAGAGGTCGTGTTCGGCGATCGCATCCACAGCAGCAGTCGGCTCATCTAGTATCAACACCTGTGCCTGGGACATAAATGCCCGCGCTAGGCCAATCTTCTGCCACTGCCCGCCCGATAAATCCACACCGCCGGTAAACATCTTGCCAAGCACCGTATCGTAACCGTCATCTAGCTCATTAATCACCGGCTCCGCGCCCGCGTCTTCGGCAGCTTGCAGCACCTGCTCAGCATCGTCTCTATTTGGCAAATCACCAAAGCCGATGTTGTCTTGAGCAGAGAGTGCATAGCGAGCAAAATCTTGAAACAACACGCCTATGTTGCGGCGCAAATCTCGCAGACGAAAAGCGCTTAGCGGAATATCGTCCAGGGTAATCGAGCCTCGGTCGATATCGTATAAACGAGTGAGCAGCTTTAGCAGCGTGGTTTTTCCCGAGCCATTGAGGCCAACCAGGGCAATGCATTCGCTGGCACCTACGTTCAGGTTGATATTTTTGAGTGTGGGCGTGTCGCTACCAGGATAGGTAAAGTAAACGTCTTGTAGTACCAAGCCTTCGCGTAGCGGCGTTGGGAAATCCTTGGGCTTGCGAGGGCTAGTAATCTGGGGCGCCAAATCGAGAAATTCAAAATATTGGGAGACATACAAATTGAACTCGTACAGCGTGGCGATGCTGGTCAAAATTCCCTGCGTGGCACTTTGGGCTTGTTGAAATGTGCCTGCATATAGGGTGAGGTCACCAATCGTAACTTGACCTAGGAGGGCTTCCCAAAGGACTAGGGCATAGGCGCTGTAAAAGGCGATCGCTGCAATCATCTCAATCGACACCTGCACTATGCCCTGCTTGCGAGCCAGCACCTTCGACTCGTCGTTGAAGTCAGCGCGAATCTTGTGATACTGCTCCACCATGTAGCCGCCTAGGTTAAACAGCCGGACTTCCTTCACATACTTAGGCTCGGTGAGCACGGCCCCAAAGTAATCGGCCAGGCGGCGACTGGGGGTCTGCCGACGGGTCATCCAAAAGCGTCGCTCCGAGAAGCGAATCCCCGCCCAGAAAGTGGGCAAGGCGCTAAGGAGTAATAGAACAAATACCAGCGGGTTAAACCGCAATAACAAGGCTAGCAGGCCAAACAGCCGGGTTACCTGTCCTAGCAACCGCAAAGTAGTGCGTAACACCCGCATAGGATAGTTACTGCCGCTCTGTTGGGCTCTATTGAGAATGTCGTGGAACTCTGGGGATTCGTAGTGAGCCAAGTCTAATAGCGTGGCCTGCTCTAGCATTTGGGTGTTGGCGAATAATAGGAAGCGATCGCTCATCACCTGAGTTGTATAAGCATCTAACTGTTGCAAAATCGCCTGAAGCACCAGCAGTCCAAACCCACCCGCAACCAGCGGCAGCAGCGTTTGTACCATCACGCCCATTGCGACACCGGCTTCTACAAGCAGCACCACCTGATCCACAATTAGCTTGCTGATCAACAATTGAGCGGCAGGTAACAAAGAGCTTGTTAGCGTCAACACCACGCTAACAATAAGCGCTGCTGGGGTCGCTCTCCACACCAGAGCAAACAGCCGAGGCATATTCTTGAAGATCGCCATGGAGTTCGCGAACTTCCGGGTCAGTTTTGTTAAATTGAAACGCGTCAGTTTTGAAGTATTTGGGTTTGGAGACAAGGGCAAAAGCAAAGAAAAGTAGCCGTACTAGCCTAGCGCGTTCATCAATTTCCCTTCATCCATCTCTGCGGAATGTACGACTAAATCGGTGATGAGTAGATTACAAGCCCCTAACTGTCTGGGTTTTTCCACTGGTTTCTACCCCATGCCCAACCCATGTCCTACACCACATTCTCGCTCCAAACTGCCGTCACACAGTTCGACCTAAAATACCTGGGAAGCGACCTGGTTTTCCCCACAGTGCTACCGGCTCTCCCTGCCAATGCTGATCCAGCACTCACCTTCCTCACACAGCAGCTAGACCGTGACGCTGACATTGCTCGCCGCAACCCGACCGACCAGGCAAAATCAGCCTTTGTCATCGCACCAGTGTTGGCAACCCTCCGGCAAATTCACCACGTAGGCATTCACGCAGGCGTCCAGTTCGACGTATCACCCATCGAAAACCTAAAGGGTCCATGCGACTTCCTCATCACCCTTTCCGACGAGCTAGAAATTATCGAAGCGCCTGTCTTGGTTGTAGTACAAGCCAAACAGTCTGCAATGTGTGAGGGCGTAGGTCGCTGCGTTGCCCAAATGGTCGCGGCCCAACAGTTCAACAGACAGTCTGGTCTGCCGCCGCTGCCGATTTTTGGTTGTGTAACCAATGGGCTATCCTGGCGCTTCTTGCAGCTCAGCAACGACACCATCAAGGGCGACGCAGCCATCGAGTATCGCTTACGACCGACAAAGGTACTAATGCAACGGCTTTACTACACTGTCAACGGTGGTATATCCATCTGAAGACGCCACGGGTAAGCTTTGTTTATCGACAGGTAATCAGAGGGAAAATCATGGCAATTGTTGGTGGCCTTTTTCTAATTGCAAGCATTGTTTTGTTCTTTGTACGGCTTGGCAAGCTGAAAAGACTCGACTGCCTGCGCTCAGCTCGCCTATCTACCATCGATGATATGCAGCAAATTGCCAGCGCTGTTGCGACAGATATTGGTGCAGGCAGCTGGCAAGACTACGTTAAGGTGTACGGAAAAATTGCCTGTGACGCCCCGATTCAGTCCCAGGTCAAGAAAGTCGACTGCGCCTACTACACTACTAAAGTCACCCGTGAGTACGAAGAGGTAGTTACGAGTAAAGACGATCAGGGTAAAACGGTCAAAGAAACCAAACGCCGGTCTGAAGTCGTCTCTCAAAATAAGCAATCTACTCCTTTTTGGCTGGTAGATACCTCTGGAAAAATCGAAATTCATCCAGAAGAGGCTGATATAGAAACCGTTGAAATTCTCTCTGAGTTTAGGCCCGAAACGCAGGGCATTGGCAAAATTAGTTTTGGTGGCTTTTCGCTATCAACCAACACGCAACGCAACGGTAGGGGCCGGACACTGGGTTACAAATACGAAGAATCTATTCTACCCCTGGGCCGCGAAGCCTTAGTTGTTGGGATGGCCACTGACGCCACCGCTGGGCTTGCTATCCGTAGGCCTAGTGAAAATAAGCAACAGTTCATTATCTCGCTAAAGACTGAAGGAGAGCTCACAAAGGGAGCCTCTCGCCACGCGCAACAGGCATTTTATACCATGCTGGGGTGTTTGGGTGTGGGCATTGCTTTGATAGCAGTCGGTCTATTGAGTTGAGTGAGGGGGCAACAGGATAGCAGCTACCAAGCATTCTCAGAGACTACCCAACGCACTGATGAAAACGAATTTCAGAGAATTGGAATTGACTCCAAACAACAGGCACTAATTAATTTTCCTTACGCATCAGAGTAAGTGGTTTTCAAAGGGAAGAGATACTGTTTCAATACAGACTCGCAGGTGAAGTATATTGCCTCTCAAAAGAGAGAGCCTGAGAGGTGACAGCTTGTAAAGCCTATTCATATCTAGGGATTCAAGCTTTTGCCACAGATGCGTAGTTATTTAGCGATCCTCAAATAGCCCCCAAACATGAGCACCACCGATGTTACAAGATGCCAAAAAGACTCTCGCTTGCGAGGATAAAATGTGATGGGAAGCGAGGTGATATGAGAATGGCGTTGCGATCGCGACTCCGAGCAAAGCAAATTAGATAGCACAACGACCCTTATACCCTTTGCAGTACATACGTCACATCAACAGCCCGCAAGCGGTAAATTTCGGACGCTACGCCACGCCAGCGGGTACCGGGGCTTTAATCGCAAATATCTTTTCAATCACTTCCTGCACCGCCTTGTCAGGTGTAGACGCCCCAGAAGTCACACCAACAGAAAGCTTACCTTCGGCCAGCCAGTCCGTCTCTACGACCAGCGATTCCCCGTGCAAGGGTTTGTGCTCAATCCGATTACCCGGACCAATACGCGCAGCACTGTCAATATGAAACGATGGAATATTTCGCTCCACAGCAATCTCTTGCAAGTGCGTTGTGTTCGATGAGTTAAAGCCACCAATCACCACCATCAGATCAATATCAGCATCAACCAGGTTGAACATGGCGTCCTGCCGCTCTTGGGTCGCGTCGCAGATCGTGTTGAAGCTATGGAAGTGCTCATTGAGCGCGACCGGACCATATTTTTTGAGCATCGTTCGCTCAAACAGCTTGCCGATCTGCTCAGTTTCGCCTTTGAGCATCGTTGTTTGGTTGGCGATGCCCACCGCGTCCAAATCTTTCTCAGGGTCAAACCCTTCAGAGTGAGCATTCGCAAACTTCGCCATAAACTCGGCCCTGTCTCCACCACTCAGGATATAGTTCGCAACGTAATCTGCCTCAGCCAGATTCAGCACGACCAGATACGTCCCTGCAAACGAACTGGTGGCCACGGTTTCCTCATGCTTGTACTTACCGTGAATAATTGAGGTAAAGTCTCTTTTTTTATGCTTTTCTACGGTATTCCAAACCTTAGAAACCCAGGGACAGGTTGTATCGACAATGGTACAGCCCTTGTCATGCAGCAGCTTCATTTCCTGCACGCTAGCGCCAAAAGCAGGCAGAATCACCACATCACCTACGCCTACGCCCGAGAAATCCTTCTCGCCGTCCACCAGCTCAATGAAGTGCACATTCATGGCTTTTAGCTGCTCATTCACTTCAGGGTTGTGAATGATTTCATTGGTAATCCACAGCCGCTGCTCAGGGAAATGCTGCCTTGCCTCGTAGGCCATGGCAACTGCCCGCTCTACCCCCCAGCAAAAACCAAATGATTCTGCCAGGTGAATCGTGACATCACCTTCTACCAGCAAATTGTTGTGATCCCTAATTTTTTGAATCAGGCTGCTCTCGTACTCCGAGCGCATCTGCCCAGCAACATCCTCCTTTTGGCCAAAACCCTGATTCCGGTAATAGTTTTCCGAATGATTCAGCGCCCGCTTGAAAGCCTTGGTATCCATAAAAGCAAAGGTATCCCACAACAGCGACAAAAACCATTGTAGGTTGGGCAGAGGTCCCCCGAAACCCAACCCCTCAATTTATTAAAGAAACCAGACACCCAAAACCAGGTCCCCAAAGAACCCCAGCCTTTATTGCAGTTCCAATTGTGCGTATAGCGCGATCGCACTGCGCCACACCAAATACCCCTGCCGATTCAAATGCAGCCCATCCGTCGTCAAATCATTCCGCAAGTTTCCATCCCCCGTCACAAAAATCGGGTACAGATCCAGATAGTACGCGTCATTCTCATCAGCGATCTGCTTCAACGCATTATTCATATTTACAATGCGATCGCTCGTCAGCGCCGTCAGCTTATCGCGACTCTCCCAGGTAGACGCCTCCCCACCATGAGGCAAAATCGACTGCACCACAATCTGAGTCTCTGGGTGCTTCTCATTCAGCCGCCGCACGATTTCTTTATAATTTTTCAAAATCTCCTCATCCGTCTTCCCCCAGATCAGGTCATTGATCCCAATCATCAGAAAAACCGCCTCGACCTTATTCTCATCCAAATAGTCAAGCCGATTCAGCAGGCCCTGAGTCTTCTCCCCAGAAATGCTTTGATTAATCCACACCCGCCGCCCCGGCATTAGCTCACCGGGGAACCATAGACTCAGCGAATCACCCAGCAGCACCGTCAAATGCTCTGGGTTTTTCGCGGCCATCGCCTTCGCATCGCCTGCCAGTACCTCCAGCCATTGCGCGTAGCTCAGCTTACGCCCACCGCTGGGATGCGGGAGCTCTACACCATCAGAAATAGCTGCGTTTGCGATCACACTATCCGCTGCAATCGTATCTTCCTCCAGCGACAGGCCAGAGAACTCACCAGGCACTTCAGAAGCCTGCAATGCCACTCTATCCGGTGACTCCTGAGAGACCGCCAGTAAACTCACAAACAGCAGCACATTCATCAGCAGAGAAAGCGCTGCCCAATTTGGGGCTTTAGAAAGCCAGTTGGAAAACCAGTTAACCACAAAAAATCAACGAAAAGGAACTCAAACAATCCGGGCCGCACCGATGGCTCAGGCCGATTTTAATCCGATCTGAGCGCGCTGCCTAGCCTAACCCACAAGATTCCGTAAGATTACGAACCCGCTCAGGTATATTTTGAATAAGAAATAAATGGTAGTTGCCCTGCCTTGTATACCCAAATTTCGGCCAAATTTTGGCCAGATCTCGGAAGGTAAGCACCCACAGACTCATCGGTCTGCACATCAAATCTACACGTTAAAGCGGAAAAGCATCACATCGCCTTCTTTTACCGTGTATTCCTTACCTTCACTACGAACCAGGCCCTTTTCCTTCGCTGCACCCATAGAGCCCGTTGTCACCAGATCGTCATAACTCACCGTTTCTGCACGGATAAAGCCCCGCTCAAAGTCAGTGTGGATAACACCCGCCGCTTGAGGCGCCAGCATTCCAGCTTTTATCGTCCAGGCCCTGGTCTCTTCCGGCCCAGTTGTAAAATAAGTGCGCAATCCGAGTAAGTCGTAAGTCGCCCTAATCAGCGACTGTAGGCCGCCTTCTTGTACGCCCAGCGATTCTAAAAAGTCCCCTCGCTCATCTTCTGGAATTTCTAGCAGTTCGGCTTCTACCTGCGCCGAGACCACCACCACCTGCGCACCTTCTTCTATTGCATGGGTACGCACTTCTTCTACCCAGCTATTCCCTTCCGCTAGGTCATCTTCTGACACGTTGGCTGCATAGATAACTGGCTTACGCGTCAGCAGTCCTAGTGCCTTAATTAGCAGCGCTTCGTCGTCGTCTAAATCCACCATGCGAGCCGCTTTACCCTCATCTAGCACCGGGCGAATTTTTTCTAAAACGGCTAGCTCGGCTTCAGCTTCCTTGTTATTGCGCGCCTGTTTGCGAATTCGGTCCATCCGCTTTTCAATCTGTGACAGATCCGAGAGCGCCAGCTCCAGGTTGATTACCTCAATATCACGCAAGGGGCCAATAGAGCCCGACACGTGAATAATGTCATCATTTTCAAAACAGCGCACCACGTGGATAATGGCATCGACTTCGCGAATATTCGCCAGGAACTGATTGCCCAGGCCTTCACCCTGGCTGGCCCCTTTCACCAAGCCTGCAATATCGACGAACTCTACCCTAGCTGGGAGAATTTCTTTGGAGCTGGAAATATCTGCCAGGACTTGAAGCCGCGCATCAGGAACCGCGACAATGCCCACATTGGGCTCGATGGTGCAGAAGGGGAAGTTAGCGGCCTGAGCCTTTGCGTTTTCGACGACTGCGTTGAATAACGTAGATTTTCCAACGTTGGGCAACCCAACGATTCCAGCTCTGAGCATAGGGATAATAAGTGGGCGGGCTTAAAGTGGCCACTCTTTACAAGGTTTGTCTATCTAGCATAAAGGGAATAGGCGAATATTTCTTTAGTGGTTATATTCGCTAGCCCGTTAGCTCTGGTATGCTTTGGCTAAATCAGCCAGCATAGTCTGGCCAGAGATAGTATCGCCAGATAGAAATAATGCGCTCAAACGGATATTCCTTTCCAAGGCCCAATCGCCGACTCACCTGGACTCTATTAACGATGGGGGTGCTAGGTGCTCTAATTTTTGGACTGGGTAGCTGCTTTTCCCGAGCCGATGACCCGGTTGAAACCATAGATACGGTCGATCGGCGAGTTGATGAGCCGTCTTTGCTCACCAATCAGCAAACCGATGTCCAAATTACGGTTCCCGCAAACTGGGTTTCGGCTGGGGACGCCTTGAGAGGCAGTGCTGACATTTACGCGAGCTATCCTGCCGAGGAGCTGTATGCCAGCGTGCTTTCCGAAGGCGACGCAGTGCTTGATCAGTTTTCGTTGGAAGATAACGCAGAGCAGTACCGCTGGCTAATTGAGGAGGAAATGGGCTCGGCGTATGAAGGCGCCACCCAAACGGACGTAAGACAAATCGACGGAAGCCCTGCCGTTCAATACGAGATTCGGGGCCGAGTGGATGGCATGTCGATCGTTTATCTGCATACGACGGTGAAGGGCGATAGTCGCTATTATCAGGTTGTTGGCTGGGCTAGCGCCGATCGCTATGCTGAAAATAAAGAGACGCTGCAAACGATTATTCGTAGTTTTCAGGGCACATAGGCTCACTTTGGGTGGGCATGTCAGCATAGAATGGCTACCTTGGGCCCGTCATCTGTGATGATGTGAGGACTGATTGCCGTGACATGAATGATGTGAGAGCTATGCTGGTTTCCTTTTTTCGCAGATCCCGAATAACGCTATGTCTGCTGCTGCTAAGCATAGTAACTATGCTGGGTTTGTGGAATGCGCCTGCGCTAGCTGGTCTGACGGACGATAATTACGACGGCAATATTTTTGCGCTTTACGCGGGCGATGGTTCAATTGTGCCCCCAAAATTCACGCTGGCTGAGTCGTTAAAGCAGGATAAGCCGACGCTGTTATTTTTCTTTGTGGATGACAGTCGGGATAGTAAGGCATTTTCTTCGGTGGTATCGCAGCTGCAAGCGCCCTATGGACGAGCAGCGAATTTCATTGCGATCGCCGCCGACTCCATCCCAGTAAAAGATAGTTACGAACCCACAGAGCCAGGCTACTACTTCAAAGGCATCGTCCCACACACCGTCGTCTTTGATCAGTCCGGAGATGTCGTATTCAATGAAATCGGCCAAGTCGCCTACGAAACTGTAGATGACAAGCTTCGCGAAGTGTTTGACCTATTGCCTCGTGAGGAATCTGTTGAACTACGCCGTCGCTCCATTAATGAGGTAAATAGCGAACTAGTACCGGAGTAAATGCTAACGCTCTGAAGCATTCATGCTTTTAGCGGCAGCCGAACGGAAAACAGTGTCTTCCCTGGCGAAGATTCTACTAGCAAGCTACCCTGATGCCGGTTCTGCACCACGCGTCGGACAACATCTAGGCCCAATCCTGAGCCTTTGCCCATTGGCTTTGTTGTAAAGAAGGGTTCCAAGACTCTGTTCTTTACCTCAGATGGAATGCCTGGACCATTGTCTTCAATTTCTACAATTAAGGCATTGTCTTTTTTACAGGTTCGAATAACGATGGTAGGTGCTTCTCCACTCGAGATTCCTTCGTTCAAAGCGTCGATAGCATTGTCGATTAGGTTGGTCCATACCTGATTTAGCTCACTGCCAAAGGCCATAATCGTTGGCAAGTCTTTGTTGTACTTTCGCTGTACTTTAATGCCTTTTTTAAGCTTGAAGGCAAACAGACGCAGGGTATCTTCTATGCCATCGTGAATGTCCACCTTTTGCTGGGCAGCCTGATCCATATACGAGTAGGATTTCATGGACTGCACTAGCGTAGAAATTCGCTCTGCACCATCTAGCCCGTTGCGAATCATCCCCATCACATCGAAGGAAAGGGCAAGCCAGCGAATGCCCATATCGCGCAGTTCGGTTTCATCATTACGCCAGTAGTCGACGAGCCTGTCGAGTGTTTCTGGCTCAACGTGGCCAGCGGCTAGGGGTTCAGCAAGCTTCCAGGCATCTTCTACGCCGTAGTCTTCTAGCCAGTCGGTGAGGGCGTCTTCTTGGTCTCCTTGGGCGAGTGGGTCGTTGTCTGGGGTGGCGATCGCTTCAAAGCCCTGATCTCTTGCATCCGTCCACTGCTGAGTATGCGCCTCATCCGGCTGCCGCTGCCCATACACCAGGTTCATCCGCTGCAGCTCTAGCATTGCAGGCTTGATATCTTTCATCACCCGTACCAGCGCTGCTGCGGGATTGTTCAACTCATGGGCTAACCCTGCGGACAATGTACCTAAGGCGGCCATTTTTTCACGAGTGCGGATGAAAGATTCGAGGCCTCTGAGCCGTTGACCCACCGTACGAAAAATGTCTCTTTCAAACTCTCGGCAGCTGTGGACCAGGTCGAGAAAATCGGGACAGTCTAATCGATAAAGTTCTGTTTTTGTATCAGCAGTTAATGTAACAGGCACCAAGTCTTCAGTCAGGACCTGAATTTCACCAAAGAAAGAAGGGCTCTCGTGGTGGCCCACAGGCATATCTGCGCCGTTTGTGTTCTGGGTGACGGTGATTTTGCCACTGACTTGAATGAAAAAACCGAGGGATGTGTCTCCTTGGTGAACGAGAACTTCACCGGCAGATAGGTGGATAAGTTCAGCGCGATCGCACACCCAGTCCAACCGCTCACTTGGCAGCTTATCAAATGGCTTCATCTGCGCCAGCAATTCTGAACAAAGCATAGTGCTGTTCTCCAAACAGTTTTATGTTTATCTTTCCACGTAGCCTTCTGGTAACAGCAACGTGATCTTCTCCAATGCCTCAGGCAAACTTACTTCTATTGATCTACGTAACCGTATAACATCCACTTTGTCATACTGGTGAGCCAGTACATCTCGTGTGCCCGCCATATCCTTCCAGGGAATCTCTGGATGCTCTGCCCTAAATTGAGGGGACAATCGCTTTGTTGCCTCACCAATCACAATGAAATCGTAAAGGATGGCACCGAGTCGTATTTTGTCTTTAGCTAAAGCCTCAGCCGTAAGCCCTTCCGCAAACGTCAATATTTGCTTGATTCTGTTGTAGATATCTATTAGTGAAGCGTCATCGCGTAGCATAGATAAGCCTTGCAGTACTCAATATCTCATGACGGCGAATTGGATTATCGCTAGCTTCGATTGAGTCTATTGTTAGAAGATCCACTTTTCTCTCGAAAAGAGTTTCTAGCTCACGCTTCATAGCGACAAGTTCAAATAAGCCAACCTCAGCATCAGTTGAAAGCCGAACCATAGTATCTACATCACTATCTGAGTGAAAATCATTGCGTAATATGGAACCAAATAAGTAAAGCTCGTCCACTTTCCAGTGAGCGCAAAACTGCGCGATCGCATCTTTTGGCAGTGCGATCGCCGTCTCACAGTCCTGAAATCCTATCGTCTTAGTTTCTGACATAAGCTCATTCAATGGCCTGAGTGAACCGAACGTTCTGATAAATTTGCTCTATTGGGAAATCAACGCCCATGCTTTCAATTCTGACAATTTCTCCAGCTTTGTAAGCAGAATACAGCCACATGCGCCCCTCCCCTCTGCGAAAGCACTCCACCTGTAGCTGGTTGGCACTAACGAGAACGCATTCTTGCAAAGTCGGGATTTCAATATATTCCTGAAATTTCTTATTGCGGTCGACCACCTCAGTACTAGAAGAGAGCACCTCTACAATGAGCTTGGGAAACTCGTAGAACGTATCATTGGATTTGTCTCTCTCGTCACAGCTGACCACCAGATCAGGATATCGATAGAACCGTCCTTGCTGCACCATTACTTTCACGTCTGAGCCAGTCATGTCACAGTTCTGTTCATTGACGCGATCGCTCAGTGCCCGACGTAGATTAAAGGCGATTTTGTCATGATCTTTAGTCCCGCCTGACATAGCGAATACTTCACCGTCACAGTATTCGTAGCGAAGTTCCTGGCATGATTCCCACTCCAGGTATTCTTCGGCAGTCATCTGCTGGCGTTTTGGACTAGCAATCATCGCACTATCGTTCAGAGCCTATAGTTCTATTCTGCCAGGAAATATCACAATCAGGCATTCAGCGAGCAATCTACACGTTCGCCAAGTGTCTGTGCACAAACTGCACACAGATAGAGCCTTCGCCCACGCCCGATGCCACCCGCTTTACAGAGCCATGCCGAACATCGCCCACGGCAAAGATGCCGGGCACATCTGTTTCTAATAGGAAGCGATCGCGCTCCAAAGGCCACCCTCTCTCTGCTTCAATATCTGGCCCCGTACACAAGAAACCGCGCTCATCGCGCTGCACCGTATCTCCTAACCAACCTGTACTCGGCGTCGCACCGATAAAGATAAACAGATAGTTTGTGGGTAATTCTTTTATCTCATCTGTCTCGGAATCTTCTACCAAAATCTTCTCTAAGCGATCGCCCCCCTGTGCCTCTTTCACACTGTGAAACGGCATCACCTCAATATTGTCCGTACCATCAATCTGCTCAATCAGGTACTGCGACATACTCTTCACCAGTGACTCACCACGCACCAGCATGTTCACCTTACGCGCGTATTGAGAGAAATACATCGCTGCCTGCCCTGCCGAGTTTGCACCGCCAACCACATACACTTCTTCGCCTTTGCAGGCCGGTGCCTCCGTCTTCGCCGCGCCGTAGTACACGCCCGCACCTGTAAACTTATCGACCCCTGGCACTTTCAACAGTCTCCAAGACACACCCAACGCCAAAATCAGCGCATGGCAGCTAATCTCTTTCCCATCAGAGAGCGTAACGATACGATAGTCGTTTTCAATTCGCAGGCCTGTTGCCGACTGCGGCGTCAAAATTTCTACCCCAAAGCGCTTCGCCTGGGTAACCGCTCGCCGCGCCAAATCGTCGCCACTTAGCCCAACGGGAAACCCCAAGTAGTTCTCAATCCGAGAGCTGGTGCCCGCCTGACCACCAGGCGCTTCTTTCTCTATTAGCACGGTGCGTAAACCTTCGGAAGCACCGTACACTGCGGCAGCAAGTCCGGCTGGGCCACCACCGACAATCACTAGGTCGTAAAAAGGCTTAGCCGCTTCTGTTTGTAGCCCTACCTGTTGTGCGAGATCAGTGACGCTCGGCTTTACCAGCTTGCTACCATCGCCAGTAATCACTAGAGGTAAGCAGTCGCTGTTTTTATCAGAGTCGGCGTACTCAATGAGCTTCTGAGCTTCATTGCTGTTTTCAACATCGAGCCAGCGATAGGGGATTTGATTGCGCGCGAGAAAGTCTCGTAGGTCGTGGGAAAGGGGAGACCAGCGATCGCTAATCACCTTCACCCCTTTAAACTCCGGCTTGAACCCAGCCTTCCAATCTTGAATCAGGTCATCTAACACCGGATACAGCTTTTCCTCTGGCGGGTCCCAGGGCTTAAGCAAGTAATAGTCGAGCCGCGCATCGTTAATGGCAGAAATTGCCGCATTTGTATCAGCATAGGCTGTCAGCAGTGCACGCTTAGCCTTCGGGAAAATCTCGCTGCCTTGCTCTAAAAACTCAACGCCGCTCATGCCTGGCATCCGCTGGTCAGCCAAAAATAGCGCCACGGTATCACCCCGTAGCTTTAGCTGTTCGGTAACTTCCAACGCTTTATTGCCAGAATTAGCACGGACGATGCGAAATTTGTCGCCGTAGTGCGATCGCAAATCTCTTGAAATCGACTGGAGTACCGCCGGATCGTCATCAACGGTCAGAATGACAGGTTTATCCACCATGCGAGCTCCTTACTACTATTACAAGGGAAATACTAACAGCTCTGGCAAAACATCGTGCAGCTTGTCAACACATAGCGCTGTCTCTAAAGTAAGCGGTCAATTGCCAAACGTTTTGGGCTCGGTACCCGACATCAGTCGAGCAATATTGCTGCGATGCAAATACACCACATAGCAACCACCCAAAAATGCCAGCACTATGTACGGCAGTGGCTGCTGTGTCAGCAACATAAACACGCAAGCAGACAGTGCCGCTGAAATAGATCCTACAGACACAGTCTTGGAGAGCCCCACTGCCGTTGCAAACACAACAGCGACACCTAGCCCCACTGGCCAGGCTAGCGCCAAGAGCACGCCCAGGCCGGTCGCAGCCGACTTACCACCCGTGAATCCCAACCAAACAGACTTGCTGTGCCCCAATATTGCCAGCAGACCTGCCAGTGTGCAGAGCACATAACCCCAAAGCATTACCTGAGCTGGGTCTAGAAATTCGCTAGTTGTGTAAGGCGAAAAGTTTGAGGTGAATGTCAGCCAGGCCATCAGCCGAACGGCCAGCACGCCTTTCAACAAATCAACAACCAAAGCCGTAACAGCCGCCCCTTTACCCAAAATTCTGAACACGTTGGTTGCGCCCGTATTACCAGAACCATACTCGCGAATATCAACACCTTTGAGCGCTTTTACAAGCAAGAAACCCGTTGGAATCGATCCCAGCAGATAAGCCGCCAGTAAGCTCAGCAGCGCGATCGCAATCGATAAACCCATAGCAGCCTCTATGATCTCCCAGTGATCTGGTAATGAATCTCTAGTAGTCCGTACCCTAGTAATAATCGTAATCGTTAGAAGGATTCTCAGGATCGGGCGCAAACCCCAACCACAGCGGATACTGCAACAAAGACAAACTCACCTTGTCTTCCGCCTCATCCATAATCAAAAACGGTAGCCGTCCCGTATCGAGCAATCTCTCTGCCCGCTGCGCCATCGGCTCTGCTGACTCAAACAACATAATGCCGCGATTGGTACCAAAATCTGCCCGTGCTACCCCCAGGCAGTCTTGCAACCACCGTCGCCATTCACCCAGCCGCTCTGGTGTGGTTGCCAGCACCAGCACACACAGGCGGCGATCGTAAATAGCATACAGGCAAGAAATCGCCGCCGAAGCGACCAGCACATTCTGCAACCGGCTGCTCATACTCTTCACAGCCCCTCTGCCTCCCTGATTGAAAAACCAGCTGGACACGCGCTCAGCATGAATGGGCTCAAAGGTCCGACGCAGCTGCCAGGGCGGGCCGTAATAGTCTGGGCGGGTACGGTACTGATCGAGCAGGCTATGGACGCGATCGCGTTGCTGGGCAAACCGCTGAGCAGCAAACGACACCGCGCCCGTCCCTTCATCTACAGCAGATGCATTGGCACGGGGTCGCTCAGGCTCAGGCGGCTCTACGGTTGGCTGAGCCACCAGGTTAATCTGCTCGGCAGCAGTGGCCAGATCCTGCAAGCTACCAATCAAATAGTCCTTAAATCCCTGAACTCGAATGGCAATGTCCTGAGAAGAACCCGCAAAGCTGGTGCGCATTTCAGCCTCTAAGCGTTCTTTACGACGCTCTAGCTGTTCAATCTCTCGCTGAAGCCCTTGCCGCTGACGATCTAAATCTTGCAAGCCCTGGCGGACCAGCTGATCGATCCCAGCAGAGCGAGTGCCCGCAGAGCTGGCTGTAGTTCTGCCCGCAGAACTGCCCGCAGAACTGCTGGCTGATGAGCGCCTCGAAGAAAGGCCTTCTAACCCTGAGGATGAACGGCTGCGGTCTGAGCGCCTAAGTCCCAAGGGACTTGAAGGGCCGGGAGGCGTATCAGAAGACTCGTTTGAGCCATCTGAAGAGGCACTACTGGTAGCGTCAGTATCTTCGTAGGGAGAGGAATCTTCGGGAGGCATGGGTAAGCGTCTTGGGTAAGCGTGGGTCTGTAATGTTCGAGAGGTCTGTTCAAATAAGTCTAGAAGATGATTGACTAAGACGATTGACTAAGACGACTGACCTAGCTGACGCGATCGCTCACTTGCCGTTCTGACTGCTTCAATCAGCGCGGAGCGCAAACCCGATTCTTCTAGCCGCGCAATCCCGGCAATGGTCGTTCCGCCCGGGCTGGTGACTCGGTCTTTGAGCGCTGCTGGGTGCATTCCTGTTTCTTGCACTAGCTTGGCAGTACCCAGCACCGTTTGTGCTGCCAGCTGACTGGCGATCGCCCTTGGCAGTCCAGCTGCTACACCACCATCCGCCAGTGCCTCTATCACAATTGCAATATACCCAGGCCCCGATCCCGACAGCCCCGTTACCGCATCTAGCATCCCTTCGGATACCTGTACCACTTCACCTACCGCGCCAAACATTTCTGTCGCGATCAGCCCATGCTCATCAGTCGCCTGACTGCCCAGCGCGATCGCCGTCATCCCTGCGCCCACCGTTGCAGGCGTATTGGGCATGGTTCTAATTACCGGCCAATCAGGCATCGCCGATTCTAGCTGTGCGAGCGTGACCCCAGCCAGTATAGAGATGACCAAAGGCGGGCGATCGCGCCCGACATCCCCTTGAGCCGTCGTGAAGTCATTAGCAACCAGCTTAAAAATCTGAGGCTTCACCGCCAGCAAAATAGTCTCACTCGACGCAATCACCTCTTTGTTACTGCCCGTCGTCTGCACCCCGTACTGGTCCGAAAGGGCCTGACGGCGCTCGGCAGCCGGTTCACCCACCAAAACAGCATCAGGGGAATATAGCTTTTGGGCAAGAAGGCGGGACAATAGGGCCTCCCCCATTACCCCGCCGCCAATGATGCCAAGTCTTACAGACAATGAACTGAACTCTGATAATTTTCACTTCACAGCATACCGTGAATGGGGCTTCGACTACGCTCAGCCGCCGGGCTTCGACTACGCTCAGCCGCCGGGCTTTGGCTATGCTCAGCCACCGGATGAGGGAGAGAGGGCACCTAAAACAATGCCTCCGCTGAACTTGGCGCACAGCGGAGGCAGTCGTTAGAAGCAGTCTTGAAGCATAGGCTATTGACCTAAGTCCTAGAATCTATGCCATGCGAGCGATTTGCTCGGTAGCCCATGCAGGGGTAGGTGCGGCCTGACGAGGCGCAGTCATAGGCTCTTGGCCAGTGAAGCCGTCTTCGCCTTCAGTTGGCATACTCACCTGAACACAGTTAGGTGTGAAGAGGAAAATGCTCTCACCAATGCGCTCTTGGTGACCGTCCATGGCATAGGTACCACCAGCTACGAAATCAACCGCACGCTGAGCCTGGTCAGGATCCATAATGGTCAGGTTTAGCACAACGGACTTGCGCTCACGCAAAGCCTGAATAGCCTGAGGCATTTCCTCAAAAGTGCGAGGCTCCATCACCAACACTTCAGACATTCCATTCATTGCACCAGGCATCCCAATCACGTTATTCATTGAAACCATTCCAGAATCGGTTGACAAAACTCTCTCACGGATACGTCGACGAGCAGGGCGGGCCTCTTCCTCTGTAGACATTTGGGAGGGCATCGGCGCAGCGATCGCCTCAGGCTCTACACTCTCTTCTTCGTAAAGGTTCTGATACTCTTCACCTTCTACTTCTTCGTACTCGTACTCATAATCAGCTGGATCGTTCAATCCAACAAAGTCCTTGATCTTTCCAAAAAGACCGCTCATAGCTTGCGCTCCATCACGACATTAACGACTAACGACTTGGCATAAACCAACGGGATCATAAAAAGCGATCGCCGCAGATTGTAGCAATAAACTAGTGGATGTTCCGAATCAATTCTTTTTTGCCTACTTCCGCCTATCAAATACACACGCAAAGGAGCATAGAAGACTTTAGAAGATTGAGACCATTGATGATACCAAATCTATGCATTACCAAACGCGCTTCATAAAAGTGGCTCCCAATATGGCTGTTACAACCTGGGTTCTAGCGTAGAGGAACATCCTCAAAAACTATAGCTGCCTTTGGCTGGCTCGGTTAGATAGGGTCCGGCGTGGCTTTAAGTGTGCTCAAACTAACAAGTGATTAGCAAGTAACCCTATGCATAATTTGCTGCTTGCCAGGAATCATCGGAATTACAACGTAGTTTCCTCCAATCCGTAAATTAGATTCAAATGCATTACCCCACGCTTTTTACGTTATGTCAAGTCTTTTGTGTGTATTTTCTTGGCAAATATTTAAGACTTGTTGCTCAAATATTTACTCAGAGTATCATCGTTGACCAAAAAGACCACTGCCAATTCGAATTAGGGTTGCCCCTTGGGCGATCGCTGCTTCAAAATCTCCCGACATCCCCATCGACAATTCGCTCATCTTTAGGTTGACCCAATCTCGATCAGAAATCGACACAGCAAGTTTTTTTGCTGTAGCAAACCCCGCCTGCGTTTCAGCTGCCGACAGGCCGTAGGGAAGTATCACCATCAGCCCACAAATGCTGATATGAGTGAGCTTATCGAGTGCTGGCAGTGCAGCCATGAGCTCGTCAACTTCAAAGCCATCCTTACTGGGATCGCTCATCACCTTCACCTGCAAACAGCACTTAGGAGCACGATTGAGCTCTGCGGCTTGGCGATCCATTCGGGTCGCTAACTTAAGGCTATCTACCGAATGAATCCAGTCAAAGTTTTCAATCACCTTACGCGATTTGTTTGACTGTACGTGGCCAATAAAGTGCCACACCACATCCACCAAGTCATCAAGCTCAGACTGTTTTGAAAGCGCTTCTTGTACTTTATTTTCACCAAAATCACGCAGGCCTTCGGCGTAGGCAGCTCGAATTACCTCGGGCGAGAACGTCTTGCTCACAGCAATGAGCCGGACAGACTCAGGAATGCGCGGCGTGAGCTCAGCTAGTCGCCCCGCTAACTCAGTACGTAGAAGAGCGTTAGGTTCTGGCATGGTTCATGCTTACTGGTTGATCGCTTGCAGTACCGTGTAGCGACGGAGTGGGTGGGCCCATGTCGCAATTGGCCAACTTACCTGGCCAACTTACGCTGACTGTTTCTAGCGCAAGGTCTCTAAAAGGCTTGCTTATAGGTCTTTTGCAGCCGATCGTACTCTTCCTGCTCGCCGATACGGCGAATGATCCGCAGGCGCTGGTCGATCATCTGCTTGGCTTCTACACGGCTCAAAGGCTCAAACGAAAGACCGTTGGTATCGTTACGCACGATAAAAAACAGGCGGTGCGCATAAAGGGTTGCAAACAACTCTTTGCCCTCGCCCACCAGGCAAACCCTAAATAGCAAGCCAAAATTCGGATGGTTTAGATAGTTTTCGTTGCTCATGTGGGCTTCGGAAGAGGGAGATGCACTGCTAGAACATCGTGTATGGCAAGCAGCCAGGTGTATTCTGCTGCTCGCGCAGTATTTTGATTTATGAAATGGCTTTTATGAAATGGCGTTGTAGAACGCAGGCTGTAATTTTTGCTTAGGCTGTGAGCCAGGTGCAAAATTGCGATATGTCTGAGTTTACAGCGATTCGGCGGTTGATTGGAGAAAAGATTGGACGCTACAGGCCCAGTGCCAGTAGCTGAGCCCTGGCTTTTTGCAATGATTCTTGCCATTCGCGCTCTGGATCGCTGTCGGCAACGATGCCAGCACCCACTTGTCCCCACACGGTCATCGCGTCCTCTTGTATCTTTCCCGTCGAACGGCTAGCTGAATCGCTGAGCGAAGCACTGGTCTCATTACTAATCAGCAATGTCCGAATCAAAATATTTAAATCTAGCCGTCCTCGCCGATCGAGGTAACCACAAGAGCCATAAAATAAGCTGCGTCTCACAGGCTCTAGGGTTTCAATAATTTCCATACAGCGCACCTTTGGGCAGCCGGTAATTGTCCCCCCCGGAAATAAAGCTGCAATTAAGTCTGCTGGTGAAGCATCCAGACGGAGTTTGCCAACCACGTTGCTGACCAGATGCATTACATGGCTATAGCGCTCGATGGTCATTAACTCATCGACACGTACGCTACCCCACTCACAAACCCGTCCCAAATCGTTCCGTTCTAGGTCTACTAGCATGATGTGCTCAGCTTTCTCTTTGGGATCGCTTACCAGGGTTTGAGCGTTGGCTTCATCAGCGATCGCACTCTCCCCCCTCGGACGAGTCCCGGCAATCGGTCTAGATCCTGCAATGCCCGCAGCCAAGTGCACCAGCCGCTCGGGCGAACAGCTCACCACCATACCCCAAGGCGTATGCCAATAACTTGCAAAGGGTGAAGGATTAATCCCATGGAGCCTTTTGTATATCTGCCAGCTGCCAGTCGTTGTTTGCGCCCGAAACCGAAGGGAGTGATTGACCTGAAACACATCTCCTGCCGTAATGTGCGCTTTCGCTTGCCGTACTGCCTGCTCAAAAGTGGCCTGATCCGTTTCAAAGTCCAGCTGATCTGTAAAGTCAGCGATGTCTACAGCACCCGATTTATTTTTACTGTTTTGATTTTCCTCTATTATATATTTTTTATCTATATATATAGAGGAAAAGTGATTGTAATCTACAACACAATCACCAGGGATAGCGTTCTGGCTCAATACCTCCAGATGATTGAGCATGTCAATATCTTCAGCGGCTAGCCACAGCTGCTGAGTGTGATGATCCACCACGGCAAAGGCGGCTGGCTCGTACCAGTAGGCCACCGGAAAAGGCAGGTAATCTTCTTTCAACTTGGGCAGGCGTTCTATTTCCCAGGCCAAATCGTAGCCTAGCCAGCCCAAATAGCCGCCTAAAAATGGGAGGTGGGGCGGAGGCTGTGCTTCAGCACTGTCGGCAAGAGGCGGCGCAACCTGAATCAGTCGCTGTAAAAAAGGCAGGATTTTACCGAGTTCAGGCGTCCATAGTTGGTACTGCCCATGAACCAGGCGAGGGGCACCTGCACAGATGGAATAACGAGCGATCGCCTGCGCCTGCGTAGGCAAGCAATCCGGTGGCAGCTGATAAGGACTCTCTAGCAAGGTAGCGATCCCCGCCGGTCCAGCCTGGTCAGTTTGGGGCTGAAACAACGCCTCAAAAATCGATGATCCCGACCGTTCAGACAGGGGGAGCATACGCCAACAGTAGCGCGGACAAGGGCTTAACCCGTCACGCCCTGTTCCGAGGCTCGGTCTTGTATCTATCATCTTCGGCTCAAGCTACGCCGCCGTAAGCGATGCGACTCCACCAGAATAAACCTAACCCGCTCAGCACTAGCCAGTCCCACCAGTGCAGCTTCAGGCTGTGCCACACCACCCGATGGCTATCTGGGCTGGTAAACCCTCTCACCTGCATTGCACTGGCGATTTGAGAGGCTCGCAGCAATAAGTTAGCCACTAGGCGCTCGCACACCATCAGCGCGATCTGCATGGCGCCTCGCACCCCCAGCTTTTGCCACTTAATGGCCCTAGTGCGTACAGAGCGCACCAGGTTTTGCACTTCCTCAAGCACTAACGGAATAAAGCGCAGCGCCAGGGTCAGCGTTAGGGCAATCTCTGTAATCGGTAGCCCTGTCCATCGCAGCGGCTGCATCAAGTCTTCCAGGCCTTCGGTAATCTCTTCGGGGGCGGTGGTCAGTAAAAACAGCGTCGTCGCATAAATTAGCGTGAAGACCAGCGTGCCAACTTTGATGGCGATTCGCAGCGATCGCTGTGTAACATGCAGTGCCAAGTTTAAGCGTCCCAGCCGACCTACCTGCCAGTTCACAATGTCATAGCGATAGTCAGACGCGGGGGGGACAGCTGGCAATACTTCTGGCGCCCTTAGATCTTCCGGCCACTGCGCCAGCATCGAAGCAGTCGGCAATCTGGGCTGCTGTGATACCGCAATCCCATCGGGTAGTACCAACAGCAGCAAGGTCACCATCGTTCCAAACAGCAGTAGCCAGCCCATTTGCTGTCGCCACACTCGCAGCGGAATCCTGGCGCTCACAGTCAGCAGCATCAGAAACGCCACAATGGCAATCCGATAGGGCGAGCTGGCCAAAATCGGCGCTAGCAAAATGCTCAGCAGCCAGGCCACTTTTACCCTTGCGTCAATGCGGTGTAGCCAGGTCACTGGCTGCTCTAAATAAAGCCCAATGGGCAGCGATCGCAATAAATCCATTAACCCTAGTCGCCCTTATCCCGCGTTTTAATAGCCCGACCATCCAGCCGGGCTTCGACTCTGCTCAGCCCTCGAAACACGATCAATCCCGGTGGCTGAGCTGAGCCGTAGAGCCTTGCTCTTCTCGTAGAGTAGTCACCCCAAATATCTCACCTTAGTCGCCCGGTTTGGCCCAGCGCTTGAGCTATGACCTCTCTCCACATCGCGCACACTCTTGCCGCGCCACACTAGGCGAATCGGCGTACCGTCATAGCCCAGGTTCTTACGAAACTGCTTTTCGACATACCGGCGATAGCTCTCGCCAAATAGCTTGGGATCGTTCACAAACATTGCAAACGTTGGCGGCTGTGCCTTTACCTGCGTCCCGTAATAAATTCGGCCCTGACGGCCCTGACGTGTTGTCGGTGGCGTATGCCAGCTGGTGGCATCTTCTAACACTTCGTTCACTACCGAAGTACTGACCCTTCGGCGATGCTCTGCTACTGATGCATCTACCGCGTCCAAAATATTCGGCAATCGCTGTCCGGTCAGCGCACTTACATACAGCCGCTTTGCCCAGCCCAAGAAGTGAATCTTCGCTTCAATTTTTTTGTCAAATTCGTAAATCGTATGGGAATCTTTATCAATCGCGTCCCACTTATTGACCACAATCACGCAGGCGCGGCCTTCGTCTTCTATACGTCCGGCCAGCTTCTGGTCCTGCTCGGTCACGCCGTCGAGAGCGTCAATGACTAGCAGCACCACATCGGCTCGCTTAATCGCCTTAAAGGCCCGGTTGATCCCAAAGAATTCTGGGCCAAAGTTTACATTTTTCTTTTTACGAATGCCCGCTGTGTCAATCAGCCGATATCGTTTTAGCTCGTCGCCTTCTCCCCTGGTCACGACCATATCAATCGAATCGCGAGTCGTTCCAGAAATCGGGCTCACAATCGAGCGCGACTCGCCTACAAAGGCATTGAGCATGCTCGATTTACCCACGTTGGGCCTGCCGACAATGGCCACTCGGTATTCTTCTACCTCTTCAATGTCCTCGGTCGGGGGCAGGTGTGCGACTAGCGCGTCGAGCATTTCGCCGGTTCCACTACCGTGGATGGCTGACACCGCGTAAGGTTCACCCAGGCCCAGTTCCCAAAACTGAGCGGCTTGAATCAGTCCTTCGTCGGGTGATTCGCACTTGTTGACAGCTAAGACGGTGGGGACGTTTTGTGATCGCATCCAAGACGCAATTTCCTGATCGCCTTCTGTTGGGCCAAACTGCCCATCCACCACAAACACCGCTGCCGACGCTTCGCTCAGCGCCGCCATGGCTTGCTCACGAATAAAGGGTAAAAATTCTGTATCGTCATCAAATACCAGGCCACCAGTATCTACGACCAGGAACTCACGGTCTTTCCAAAAGGCGGGTTGATAGGTGCGATCGCGCGTCACCCCAGGCTGGTCGAACACAATCGACTGCCGTCCTCCGGCAAAGCGATTGACCAGCGCAGACTTCCCTACGTTAGGGCGACCAATAATAGCAACGATAGGAAGGGCCATAACAGGAAAGGCCTAAGCAATAGGCACTCGCAAACGAAAGAACCATTATAGTACGGGCTTTGTGAATAAACGTAAGGACCTCTAGACATCACAACACCGCCTTAATCTCTGCCTTTGCATCCTTTCTTAGCCCTGTCGCAATGCGGAATAGCTCCTGTCCTGTATGCAAGTAGCTGTCGTCATAGGTATAGGTAAAGCGCTCAATTTCTTCGATGCCATCTTCCAGCTGGTTCAAACAGTGATAGATATTTGCTGCGCCGCCTGCGACACCTGCTGGATTTGGCATCGACTTAAATTTCTTTTGGGCCTTCTCTAAATGCTCCTGGCACTCTTCCAAATAGCCCTGAAAAGCTTCCATCAGCTCATCGTCAAAGGGATCTGCCGATAGGGCCCTGACTTCTGCTTTCAAAGGCTTAATAATTTTGCCAATCAGTCGATCGATCGGGTTAAATACGCCGCGTAGCCACTGTTCGATGGTTGTGCTGTCTGTGGGTGTTTTGCGGCGTTTGCGGTATTGATTTTGGGAGTCAACGGTGCGTGAAGTGCGCGATCGCACTCTCTCCTTCTCAGCCAGCTGCCGCTCCACATCGTACCGACCTCGCGCAGCCACATCACCCAATACTTCATAGGCTGCATTTACCGATGCAATCTTATCAGTCGTCGCCCCTTCATTCTGGCTATCGGGATGAAACTGCTTAGCTAGCTTTCGGTAGGCCTGCTTCACCTGAGCCTGGCTCGCACTCTCTGCCACACCCAGGGTTTTGTAGTGGTCCGTGTCGATGCGCGTCTTGTTTACCATAGGGTTATTTTACCGGCTATCTCCCGCGCAAGCTAGCTCACTGGCTCTGGATCTTGAAACAGCGGCGTACTCAAATAGCGCTCGCCAAAGCTCGGCTGAATCATCACGATCAGCTTGTCAGCGTTCTCAGGTCGTTTGGCAAGTTTTACTGCCGCACATAGGGCCGCGCCGCTAGATATGCCAGAGAGGATGCCTTCTTCTTTGGCCAGGCGTCTGCCAAATGCGATCGCCTCGTCATCACTCACCGGCACCACCTCATCAATCAAATCCTGGTTCAGCACCTTCGGCACAAACCCCGCACCAATGCCCTGAATCTTGTGCGGTCCTGGCCGCCCGCCCGCCAGTACAGAACTATTCACCGGCTCCACCGCCACCACCTGAAAGCTCGGCTTCCGCTGCTTAATCACCTCACCCACGCCGGTAATTGTGCCACCAGTACCCACACCAGCCACCAAAAAATCAGCCTGCCCTTCCGTATCCTGCCAAATCTCCTCAGCCGTGGTCCGCCGATGCACCGCCGGATTCGCCGGATTGTCGAACTGCTGCAGCATATAGGCATCAGGGTGTTCCTCTACCAGCGCCTTTGCCCGCTGAATGCAGCCACTCATCCCCTCATTCCCCGGCGTCAGCTCCAGCTGTGCCCCAAAGGCCTGTAGCATCGCCCGCCGTTCAGAGCTCATTGTCTCTGGCATTGTCAGCACTAGGTCGTAGCCCTTAGCAGCAGCAGCCATCGCCAGCGCAATGCCTGTATTGCCCGAAGTCGGCTCTACCAGCGTCGTTTTACCCGGCGTAATATCACCCGCTGCTTCTGCCGCGTCAATCATGCTAATGCCAATGCGGTCCTTCACCGAAGCCGACGGATTCATCCCCTCCAGCTTCACCACAATCTGCGCCACACAGCCCTCCGCCTCCGGAATCCGATTTAGTCGCACCATCGGCGTCCGGCCAATTAGCTGAGTAATATTATTAGCAATTTTCATAAGGGATCTCTTCTCTGTCTCACAGCCTATATGTAATACATCAAATCCACCTGCTGACGCGCATTGCGCTTGTCTACCAAATCCTGCAATGTGTAGCCATCAAGTACTGCCTCCGCCGACTGCCTGGCTTCTTGCCAAATATCGCTCACCACCGCGCCTTCGGTAGTCTTAGTCGCCTTCACCTCTTTTGCCTTAGCATCGAAGCCTTCAATGCAGCTCACCACATCCAGCAGGGTTATTTTCCAGGGCTCACGGGTCAGCAAATATCCGCCTTTAGCCCCCCGCTGGCTTTTTACAAAGCCATTTCTGCGCAGCGTCGCCAGCAGCTGCTCCAAATAGCGATCAGGAATGCCCTGCTCTGCCGCAATCTGGCAAATGCGTAGCGGGTTCCCTTTACTATGGTGCAAGCTCAGCTCAATCAACGCCAGCAGCGCGTACTCACTTTTGCAAGATAGATCCACAAAGTTGCCTGTAAAAGTCTTAGCTGCAGAAGAACTTTAGAGGATGTTTGGTCTATAGCTATCTGCCACTGTCTATTATATCCCGGTTCTACAGTGGGGATTGTGACTATATGCACCTCAAAACAAAAGCACACAAAAAGGAGACCCTGCAAGACAAGGTCCCCTCCGCTTTAGGTGTGAAATTTATGGCCTAAGCCATCAGTCAAAACTCAACAATCATCAAGCTTAGAACGAGAAAGTAGCCCGAACCGCGCCATAGACGTTGTCAGTTTCACTTGCATCAGAATCGTTATCGGTGTAAATGATGGCAGGTGTGAAGCTGAAGAACTCATTTACGTTGATGTCATAGTAAGCCTCAACCAATACAGGGTCACGCTCAATGGCAGGAGCGATACCACCGTAGATACCAAACTCGTTGCCAGCCCCTAGGAAGTCAGCGAATGAGACACCACCCATGAAGGAGTCAATATCACTAAAGCCATCAACGCTAGTGTTGGCGTAGTGACCACCTACCTGGAAACCACCAAAATCGAGGTTAATCAAGCCAGCGATGGTGTCTTCTGCCTCACCGAAGTCTGCATCACCTGCACCAATGTAGGTAATCGCCGCATCCAGGATGCCATCGGTCAGGAAATTCAGCTGAGCAATGAAGCTATTGTTGTTAAACAATCCAGTGTCGCTGGTGTTAGTGTTGCTGCCTTCAGAAGAATAGCCAAGGTCAAGAATCAGATTCTCGGAGAAGGCGAAGTTAACACCTGCACCAAAGTCACCACCCTCGTATAGGTCGTAAAACTGAGGGCCACCGGCATCAGCAACGCTAGGGCCATCGAATGGAACAATGGTGCTAGTGACAAAGTCATCAGTCACCACACTGTTCGCAGCGATGATAGCGCTAATGCGATTACCAATGGGGAAACTGTAGTACACGTCATCCAGCTTTACGTTATCGCCAGCACCACCACTACCGGCACTTGCCAAACCACTCACAGAGTTAGCCAAAGAACCATCGTTGTCTCCAGCACGCAAACGCAAGCGCAGTCTGTCTTCACCGGTGAAGCTAGTGTCAAAGTTCAAGCTAGCCCGATATTCAAACGTGGCGTCGGCCTCGTCACCATCAAGAGAAACCTCTGTCCCATCCACATCGGTACCATCAACTGGTGTAGCCACGCCACCAACATCTTCAAAGAGAGTAGGTCCGAGCACAAGAATCTCTTCATCAGTAAGGCCATCTGTGTCAAGCGCGAAGTCCGCATCACCGAAAGGCACTACCAAGTGAGCGTCAAACAAGCCACGCAGCTTAGTAGTCGTAGAGAACTGATTTGCCTCTAGCTCTGCTACGTCTGTCTCTAGTGTGTCTACGCGGCCACGAATTGTTGCGAGCTCTGCAGCGAACTCTTCTTGCAGGCGGCGAATCTCTTCCAGGTCGCCATCACCAATCAACTGAAGCACAACGTCCAAACATGCATTCAAACCAGCAGCAAACTCATAACGAGTC